>CACVQR010000004.1 GCA_902756345.1 Fibrobacter succinogenes
CAAAAAAAGCAAATTTTTCCCATAAAAGAAAAATTTGCTACAACGCCTTATAAATCAAAGGGTTACGAGAAATTTAGGTACCCAAATGTCATATAGGCCCTCTTTTCATATGAACCAAAAGGTGGAAACACAACGTTTCCACCTTTTTTATAATATCACGCTCTTGCTTCAATACGACAGAGCCGAGCAACCTTACAAAGTCTAGGGATTAGTAGTCCTTGACGCAGCGGACATAAGAATAATCGTTGTTTGTTGTCACCTTGAACTGAAACGCATTGTACACCCATTCATATTGAAAATACATATGATACTTGGTTTCTACACGTACGGTATCCACCATAAATTGGGCCGGAGCAGGTTCAACGTCGACATCACTTGAATCCAGGCCAACGGTATCAACAGGAACAGGGACCAACGTATCGACAACTATATAAGCCGTGTCCAACCTGTATGTCACCGACACCGAATCTCCACGGATCCAGAACCACGCTGCATTAAACGGACTGTTTTCCGGGGGTTCTTTAGCATTAGAAGTCGTCGTAATGGCGGTAAAGCCCGTAGAATTGGTCGCCTTGGCTTGAGAGACCCAGTTTCCATCATTCGCAAGCAAGTTTCCAGAGCCGTCAGCCACGTCAAGCAAGTCCTGCCATTCCAATTTAGAAGGCACATGCCAACCAGCCGGGCAAACTTCATCCAGCAAAGTATCCGGATAATAAAGTCCTGTCTGGAAATACTTGACAGTATCTGCATAGAAACGCGTTACGCAACCCAAGTACTCTTCACAATAACTGTTATACAGTCCCTTAAAGAAATACCTCATATTTTCGGCCATCCAGGTATAGTTACCGATTTGCAAGTAACCATAAGTCTGACCGTCGCGGGTATCCACAAATTCCCCATAATTCAAATCAGGATTAAAGTATTTCTTTGCGCCTTGCTGCACTCTCGCCCATTCGGCAGCAGAACTACTGCTGAGATACGCCTGGTAGGCGGCAGAACTGCTCAAGTACTCAATCATATTCTCGCGGCCCTTTAGGTAGTTATCCATGTAGGCTGCAGAGTCCACCTCGCTGCCCTTGACGCAACGCACGTAAAACAGGTTCCCCTTGGCTGCAAATTCAGCGCCGAAGGTATCGTAACCGTACGAATCCCGCAAGACATACATCACGGCATCGCTGCTGTTGGATCTATAAGTATACCCGTGGTCCGTATTGATACGCATGCCGGCGTCAGCCGAATTACTTGTCCAATAACGGGCTATGTTCGTTTCAGAGGAATGTTTTGCATTAAAACCGAACCTGTCGTTACCCGCAAAATCCCAACCCTCCGTAGACCTTAGGCAACTATCGACGGACGGGCAAAACTCAGAGACGAAGTTTTTCAAAACGTCAAATTCGGCCATAGAGGGCAAATGCCAACCAACGGGGCAAATGCCTTCGTTGTAGCCGGAATCGATATAATCATGCCCGGCCATCGCCGCGCCATAAGTATAAAGACGGCCGTATTCATCGGCTTCGGAATTGTCAGGAAGCGTAGGACTCCAGAGAGTATCGTAAAAGCGCAAGTTCTCGGCCATCCAAAGCTGGTTACCGATTCGCACCGTGCGATACTGTTCGCCATCGCGGACATCGATCAGCACAGACGGGTCCGAAGAACTATCCTTTTTCCAGTTGCTGTTGTTGGAATCGCCGGCATCGGCACCGCTGTCACCACAAGCCACAAATGCAATTGAAAATAGCAACGAAATCGTCAAAGCAAAAATGCTTTTATTCATATTCCTAACCTCATGTTTTTTTAATCACGTCAAATATAGATTTTCATTTTCGTCGTTGGCGAAACAAAACGCATTTACTATATTTTAAAACGAAATTTTTTAACCCAAAGCCGACGAGTTTTGCATCTTGCAAGCCGTCGCAAACTCAAAAGGAAGATACAATGGCTGACAATCTGTCCGTCCTCGGCAAGGCCCGCAAGGCCTACCAGCCGAAACTCCCCGCCGCTCTCCGCGACGGCGCTCTCAAAGTTGCTCTCGTGAAGGGCAAGCCCACCCAGTCCGTCCGTGACCAGGCCAAGATCAAGGCCCTGTTCCCGAACACCTACGGCGCTCCGTACATCGGCATGAAGAAGGCTACCAAGGCCGCTGCCGGTAAGGCTCTCAACGTGGGCGTGGTGCTCTCCGGCGGCCAGGCTCCTGGTGGACACAACGTGATCGCGGGTATCTTCGACGGTATCAAGAGCATCAGCAAGAATTCCAAGCTCCTCGGCTTCCTCGGCGGTCCGTCCGGCCTCGAAAACGGCAAGTTCATCGTGATCAACGAAAAGATCATGGACTCCTACCGCAACACTGGTGGATTCGACATCATCCAGTCCGGCCGAACCAAGCTCGAAACTGAAGAACAGTTCAAGAAGTGCATGGCTGTTGCCAAGGCCCAGAAGCTCGACGCTATCGTGATCATCGGTGGTGACGACTCCAACACCAACGCTGCTGTTCTCGGTGAATACTTCCAGGCCAACGGCGCAAGCTGCGTGGTTTGCGGCTGCCCGAAGACCATCGACGGCGACCTCAAGAACGAATACATCGAAACCTCCTTCGGTTTCGACACCGCCGTCAAGACCTACTCCGAACTCATCGGCAACATCATGCGTGATGCCAACTCCGCTCAGAAGTACTGGCACTTCATCAAGCTCATGGGCCGTAGCGCTTCTCACATCGCTCTCGAAGCCGCTCTCCAGACCCACCCGAACATCTGCCTGATTTCTGAAGAAGTCAAGGCCAAGAAGATGAAGCTGAAGCAGGTCATCAAGTACGTCGCAGACATCGTCGCTGCCCGTGCTGCTGACGGCAAGAACTTCGGCGTCTGCCTGATTCCGGAAGGCCTCCTCGAATTCATCCCGGATGTGGGCGTGCTCATTTCCGAACTCTCTGAAGCCCTCGCCCACCACGAAAAGGAAGTCGAAGGCCTCGACACCGCCGCCAAGGTGGAACTGCTCTGCAAGTGGATTTCCAAGGCTTCTGCCGAAGTCCTCAAGAGCCTCCCCGCCACCACTCAGGGCCAGCTGATGCTCGACCGCGACAGCCACGGCAACGTGCAGGTTTCCCTCATCGAAACCGAAAAGCTCGTCATCGAAATGGTGAAGAAGGAACTCAAGAGCCGTAAGACCTTCAAGGGCAAGTTCTCTGCCCTCAACCACTTCTTCGGTTACGAAGGCCGCTGCGCCGCTCCGTCGAACTTCGACGCCGACTACTGCTACAGCCTGGGCTTCACCGCCTCCGTGCTCGCCTTCAACAAGATGAACGGCTACATGAGCTCTGTGCGTGACCTGACCAAGGGTATCGAAAAGTGGACTGCCGGTGGCATTCCTATCACCATGATGATGAACATCGAACGTCGTCACGGTGCCGACAAGCCGGTGATCCAAAAGGCTCTCGTGGAACTCGACGGTGCTCCGTTCAAGTTCTTCGCCAAGAACCGCGAAGTTTGGGCCAAGACTGAATCCTACACCTACCCGGGTCCGATCCAGTACTGGGGTCCGAGCGAAGTTTGCGACGTCACCAACTTTACGATCAAGCTCGAACGCGGCGCCCTCAAGGTGAAGTAATACAAATTCAAATTCTTGATCTTTATTCCTGCAACATCTGTTGCAGGAATTTTTTTTGCATTTTTTTGTCGGTACAGGTTAAACGAGAGCACAGCCCCTATTTAGCCTGTACAAAATTAGTTTGTCAACAGTAAAAAGACGTGTTTTTACTCAACAATACAGGTCAAAAGGATATCATTCTCTCTTTTAGCCTGTATAAAATTAGTTTATCAGAAACAAAAACAGGTGTTTTAATCCAATTGTACAGGCCAAACACACTCACAAGCGTATTTTAGCCTGTACAATTCAGCTAAATACAACTTTATCAACCACTACTTCTGCCCTTCGCTGGTGCTGAGCAGGTAGGCGTTGATGAACGGCTTGATTTTGCCGTCGAGCACGCCCGCGGTATCCGAGGTTTCCACGCCGGTGCGCAAGTCCTTCACCAACTGGTAAGGCTGCAGTACGTAGCTACGAATCTGGCTACCCCATTCGACCTTTTTCTTTTCAGCCATGCGGGCATCGCGCTTGGCTTCTTCTTCCAATCGGTAATGTTCGGCGACCATGGTCTTGAGCATCTTGTAGCAGGTTTCGCGGTTCTGGATCTGGCTGCGTTCGGTCTGGCAGCTCGCCATAATGCCCGTGGGCAAGTGCGTCATACGCACGGCAGAATCCGTCTTGTTGATGTACTGGCCACCGGCACCGCTACTGCGGTAAGTATCCACACGCACATCGGCCATATCCAAATCGAATTCGATGTCTTCGTGTTCGGGGTACAGGTACACGGCGGTAAAGCTCGTGTGGCGGCGGGCGTTTGCATCGAACGGGCTGATGCGCACCAGACGGTGCACGCCGATTTCCGAACGGAGGAGCCCATAAGCGTTTTCGCAAGTGACTTCGATGGTCGCACTCTTGAGGCCGGCGTCTTCCGCTTCCTGGAAATCGACCACCTTGAAGTCCATGTTTTCGCGTTCAAAGAAATGCGTGTACATACGGAAGAGCATGAGCGCCCAGTCTTGCGACTCGGTGCCGCCTGCGCCCGGGTGAATGGACATCAGGCAGCTGCAGGCATCATCGGGGCCGTTCAGCATTTTCTTGAATTCCATCGCCTCAATCTTCGACTTGAGTTCAGCGATGTCGGAATCAATCGATGCCGTCAGGTCGGCGGATTCTTCCGCCTTGCTCATTTCATAAAGTTCGGCGAGGTCATCGCAGCTCTGCGAGACTTCTTTCCACGAGTCCAGCAGGGCGCGCAGATTGCCGATTTTTTTCATCATGGACTGCGCCTTTTCCTGGTCATTCCACAGGTTCGGGTCGGCGGAGTCCTTTTCCAAAACGTAGAGTTCTTCGGTCTTGGCTTCTAAGTCAAAGATACCCCCAGAGCTTGTCGATGCGCGTACGCAAGTCAATCAGCCCGGTGTGCGTAGTATTGAATGCCATTCAATTCACCTCAAAAAGCAAGTTATTCTACTAGAAGTGTCATCCTGAGTGGAGAACCGCAGGTTCGAAATCGAAGGATCTAATAAACCAGACTAGATTCTTCGACTTCGCTACGCTTCGCTCAGAATGACACCATTTCTAAGTTCTAAGATCTAATTACTAAGTTCTACTTGCTAGCGCCGATAGCCTGCGGCGGAGTGTACTTGGCATCGAGGTACTGCACCTTGTAGACCTTTCCGAGGCCATCGAGGTAAGCCTTGAGCTGAGCCTGACGGTCCTGTTCGGCCTGCACACGCAGAATGTAGTCGATCTGATGCTTGTAGCTTTCGTACTTGCCGTCGTTCTTTTCGGTCAGCATAAAGATGGCGATACCGTCCTTGTCGGTATACGGTTCGGTGATTTCGCCGACCTTGACCTTGTTCACGGCCTTCACAAAAGCATCGCCCTTGGACTTGGCAACAAACTTAGCCATCACGCCACCAGTCTTCTTGGCGGTCTGGTCGTCGCTGTACATGGCAGCGAGCTGTGCAAAGGTAGCCTTCTTGCTGCGCACCTGTGCGGCAAGGCCCTGCAACATCACCTTGGCGTCTTCGATTTCCTGCTTGGACTTGCCCTTGGTGTAAATCACGATGCGGGCACCGCTAATGGAATCGTTAATGGCCACCTTCGTCTTGTTGAGTTCCCAAAAAGCTTCCTTCTGCTTTTCGGTCGGATCCTTCGGGTACGGCACCTTCTTTTCGAGGATTGCTTCGCTCTTCAGCTGGTCTTCGATCTTTTCCTTGAACTGGGCCATGGTGGTGTTAGACTTCTTGAGTTCCTTCTGGAAGGCGTCTTCGCTCGGGAACTGGGACTTGAAGAGTGCGGTCAGGCTGTCGACCTTGCCCTTGGAGACCTTGATGCCCATCTTCTTGGCTTCGAGCTTGATGAGTTCCTGACCGACCAGGTTGTCGATCACGGCATAACGGAGCTGGGTCATGGTCTTGTCGTCGATTTTCTTGCCGCGGAGCTGCTGTTCGCCGAGCATCTTGGCGAGGCTATCGATTTTACCTGCAGAAATACCGACTTTTTCCACACGGATTACATCCATGCTTTTGGAATTCAACAACTGAGCAGAAGCGATACCGGCAGCCAAAGCGACCGTCAGGATACCGCGAGAAACAAATTTAAAAGAACGCATTTTTATTCCTTTTTAAAATTTTCCGGAGTAAATATAGCAAATTAGTTAGTAGAACACCATAATTCTAAGACTTCACAACCTTTTGTGAGCCATAAGCGACTCGTCTTAAGGAGTCGTGTTGGCGAAAGCGAGGCGATATCATAAGTTCTTATATGAAATAGAGCCGAGCGGTCTGTCGTGAGCCAAAGAAGACTCATATTAATGAGTCTTTGAAGGCGAGAGCGAGGCGATATCATAGGTTCTAACAAGAAAAAGAGCTCATATTAATGAGTCTTTGAAGGCGAGAGCGAGGCGATATCATAGGTTCTAACAAGAAAAAGAGCCGAGCGGTCTGTAAAGGGGGGACGAATCCCCCTGCTTGCAGCCCCGGCTTATGCGCATGGCCTTCGCGATGTTGTTACCCGCTCACTATCACGGAAAATTCCGTGACTCGTTCGCTTGCTAACAACATTCGCTTCGGCTTGCACGTCATTGCGAGGAGCAAAACGACGAAGCAATCCATAGCCGGGTCTTCCAGCACCCCCTCGAACGGGCGCTCAATCGCCGCGCCCATAACGCCCTGGCTCTAATCAGGCCACCGCTAATTTGTCATGCCCGACTTGTTCGGGCATCTCCTTTTCCCATCCGAGAAAAATGCTTAGCAGGTAGCGCTCCGGCTCAGCCTGCTCCGCACGCGGACACATTACGGCCTTCGGCCTCTAATGTTCGCTCAACGACACATTTTCTTCCGCCTTAGGGCATTCATTTCCGGTTGTCTTGCCGCACTTGATGCGGCACCTCCTTTCGCCGTCGCTTTTCCTTAGACATAGGTTCTCCTACCAAGTTAAAAGTTTGCCAAGTGTGCACCCCTGCGCACACTCTTTTTAATTGTTATGTTTGTGATTTTAAGGGATTATTTCCAAAAAGGATCTTCGTAGTCTTCTACACAACGGACAGACGCTGCATAATCCTTGCGGATATTCGCTTCACGATGAGCCGGATCCGTTATATAATGGCCTTTCGCGCCTGTCACATTAAACTCTTCTGGTTCAAAGAATATGGCCCATTCACCAAAATTAACGTACTCTCCATCCTTTAAATAACCAACAGGGAGCGCAGAAAAGCCGCTACTATTCCACCCTTGCCAAATAACCGAGGAACTCAACCCCCTATAGGACACATCATTTAAACGCAACCATTCGCGACCATTCATTACATGCCAGCCTTCAGGACAAACGCCCTGACGTTGAACATAAAAACCAAATTTTTCCGAATGTCCCTCAGGCGGAACAAAGCTATCCTTGCAAGCACTGCTACTATCCACAAATAGCGAATCGCATGCCTTGGGAAGTCCCATTGCCTCACTCCATGTATAAAGACCTCCAAAACCGTTATCACAATACCATTCATCATCGTTGTAGCAATATTTTTCTACAGCATCGTCATCAAAATTTAGAGAACCTTTCATTATCTGTTTACCATAGTTTAAATTTTCGGCAAATACACGATAAACATGACTCGAATCAAGGAAAACGTACGTTAGCGTTTTGTACACCTGCTTATCTCTTGGATCCGTATAATCTTCCGATGCATATTCACAATCCGGATAGCCGTTACAATAGAATTGTTCCGTCATATCGTAATGGGCGTCAGAGGAACTTGATGGAGTCAAAACATCATAGTGATCCTTTACCCATGTACCACTTTCACATTTTCTGTATATAATATACAACCCAGAACGAAGTGTATCCAAATCACCATCATTACATATAGCTTCAGAATTACTAGAAGATGACGAAACCACCCCCTCTTCAGAACTACTGGAATTATTCCTTTTTTCGCTAGAACTAGAACTCTTATGCGAATCATCTCCTGGCTTCACAGAGCTAGAAGACCTCGAACTGCCACCGGAAGATGTTCCTTTGTCCGTAACGGAACTCGAGGAGAGATTTTCGTCATCACCGCCACTGCTCGAAACTTCCGCAATCGGATCAGGGTCGGCACTGCTGGAACTGCTGTCGCATGCAGTGAACGCCGCAAAGGCAAGAGCCATGGCAAGAAGTATGGATTCCCTACGCTTCGCTTCGAGAAAGACAGGCCAAGAATGACGCAATGTAAAAATCTTCACAGAAGACCTCCAAATAAGCCCCACCGATTTTTTGCGAAATATAACAAACTCAACGAAAATGGCTGTTCGTTTTAAACCGCAAACATATTTTTACACCAAAATTTGCCCACAAACGCCCCAAATTAGCGTGTATATATATGAATAGGGACAGTCTCTATTCGCCCGCGGGGGCGTTCCCGAAGAAAAAATAGAACATGAACATGTATTCTGTTGCATTTTGCAAAAAATATAATTATATTATAATTATACCGCGAGGTTCTGCATGGAAGTAGAATTCGAGTGGGACGAACATAAGAATGCGCTAAACCAAAAGAAACACGGAATTTCATTCGAAGAAGCCAAATCGTGCTTTGAAGATGAACACGCTAGAGTTTTCTTTGATGTAGAACATTCAAAAAACGAGGATAGGTCTATTCTGATTGGATTGTCAGAAAAACTTAGGACTCTTATTGTGGTTTATACGGAACGAAACCTTCTTGATGCCGAGATTATAGTCAATCGAATCATCAGCGCTCGCAAGGCAACGAAAAAAGAATTCCAATACTATTGGAATGAACGAAAAGGAGACGGATTATGAAAAAGGAGTATGATTTTGCGAGCATGAAGGCGGTTAAAAATCCCTATGCAGCCGCATTGAAAAAACAGATAACGATTCGTCTGAATTCAAGTACCATTGAATATTTCAAGAATATGGCGAAAGAAGTCGGCATTCCTTACCAGACGCTCATCGACTCATATCTGACAAATTGCGCCCAATGCAAGCGCAAACTGACCATGCATTGGAAATAAAATGAGGCGGTCATTTGACCGCCTTTGCTTTTTACAGTTCTTCTGCGAATTCGCTCATGGGCTTGCGCACGGGGTGGCGCGGCGAGGGGCCGCCTTCGGCGGGGTCGGCGTAGCCCACATCCAAGAAGCACGCGAGTTTCAGGTTTGCCGGAAAATCGAAGGCGCGTTCGATTTCAGAGGCGTTGAAGCCACGGGCCCACAAGGTCGCAAGGCCCAAATCGGTCGCCTGCATCATCATCGAAGTCGTCACGATGCTTGAATCCATGTCGCCACTTACAAAATCGTCGTGGTAGGTCACGGGAGAATAGCACTTGTCCTTGTCGTAGCAGACCATGAGCACCACGGGGGCATTGTAGGCCATGCGGGTAATGCTGCGGAGCTTGGCTAGGGCGGCCTCGGACTTAAGCACCTTCACCGTCACCGGCTGGCCATTCACGGCTGTCGGAGAAAGGCGCCCCGCTTCGAGCACGAGGGAGAGTTTTTCGGGTTCCACAGCCTTGTCGCTAAATTTGCGGCAGCTGTAACGGTTTTGAGCGAGTTTAATGAATTCCATAGCATAATTTTAGCATTTTATTTTTTCCTATTCCGCCATTTTCAGTATAGATTTATATAGAAATCCGCCCCCAAAACGGTATCAAAGGAGTCTTTTATGGAAACATTCAGCATTCCTGGTTTTTGGTACACTGTTCCGGCAGCGTCAATCCTTGCCCTTGTAGCGGCATTCCTGTTTTTCAAATCCATGATGAAAATGGACGAAGGGACGCCGCGCATGATAGAGATTGCGGGTTATGTCCGCGAAGGGGCTCTCGCCTACCTCAAGCGCCAATACAGAACCGTTTCGGTCGTATTCGCCATTCTGTTCCTCATTTTCGTGATTCTCGCATTCCTCGGAATCCAGAACCCCTTCGTTCCGGTCGCATTCCTCACCGGCGGTTTCTTTAGCGGACTCTGCGGATTTTTAGGCATGAAAACGGCAACGCAGGCAAGTTCCAGAACGGCCGCCGGCGCAAGCAAGAGCCTGAACCAAGGGCTTGTCACGGCATTCCGTTCCGGCGCGGTCATGGGCCTCATTGTCGTCGGTTTCGGCCTGCTAGACATTTCCATTTGGTTCTATCTTCTGAACTTCATCTACGACCATAATATTTTCGGCATGGGAGCCACCCTGGCAAGCAAGATTTCGATGGATTTTTCGGACAGCTTGATTACGAATTCCGCCTTCGGGCACGCCAAGATGGCCGAGGTGACAACCACCATGCTGACCTTTGGCATGGGAGCCTCGCTGCAGGCGCTCTTTGCCCGCGTTGGCGGGGGTATCTACACGAAGGCGGCCGATGTCGGCGCTGACTTGGTCGGTAAAGTCGAAGCGGGAATTCCCGAAGACGATCCGCGTAACCCCGCCACCATCGCCGACAACGTCGGCGATAACGTCGGAGACGTTGCGGGCATGGGAGCAGACCTCTACGAATCCTACTGCGGTTCCATCTTGGCGACAGCGGCCCTCGGCGCGGCACTCCCCGGCATGAGCATGCACCATGTCATTGCCCCGATGCTTGTCGCGGCAATAGGCATTGTCCTTTCGATTGTCGGCATTTTCATGGTGCGCACCAAAGATGACGCCAATACCAAGTCGCTCTTGCATTCCCTTCTCGTCGGAACGCTCGGATCTTCGATCCTTATTCTTTTGGCACTCCTTGTCTTTGTCAAGTTGGGACTCATTTCGTGGGGCATTTTCGGATCTGTCGTCGCGGGCCTTGCCGCTGGCGTCATCATAGGGCAGTTTACCGAATTCTACACCTCCGACGCCTACAAGCCCACCCGCGCTATCGCTTCGCGCACGCAGATGGGCCCCGCCACGACCATCATCGAAGGCATTTCGGTCGGCATGTACTCCACCGCCCTCCCGGTGATCACTATCGTTCTCGGCATTCTCGCCTCCTTCGGTTTTGCGGGCGGTTTCGAAAACATTTCGCAGGGGCTTTACGGAGTCGGTTTCGCTGCCGTCGGTATGCTTTCGACCCTCGGCATCACGCTTTCGACAGACGCCTTCGGGCCCATTGCCGACAATGCGGGCGGTAACGCCGAAATGGCAGAACTCCCCAAGAAAGTCCGCGAACGCACCGACGAACTCGACATGCTCGGCAACACGACCGCCGCGACAGGTAAAGGGTTCGCCATCGGGTCTGCAGCCCTTACCGCCATGGCACTACTTGCCTCCTATGTCGAAGAAATCAAGCTCTGGCTCGGCAAATTCGCCCACGACGGCGCATTCGAATTCGGTGGCGTCACCTTCTTCAGCAGCTCTACGGCTCTCGCCTCTGGAGCAGCTACAAACAATTCGCATTGGCAAATTCTAGAAGGCGGCATCAAGGCCATCGCAAACGACGGTTCGCTCGCAGCGCTCTCTATTGCAGACGCTTCGTTCGGCGATTTCATGAACGCATTCAACCTGAACCTGATGAACCCCATGCTTCTTGGCGGCCTCTTTATCGGCTGCATGATGGCCTTCGTCTTCTGCGCCATGACCATCAAGGCGGTCGGCCGCGCAGCCTCTTCCATGGTCAAGGAAGTCCGCCGCCAGTTCAAGGAAATTCCCGGCATCATGGAAGGAACGGGCAAGCCGGACTACGCCAAATGTGTTGAAATTTCGACTCACGGAGCCCAGCGCGAAATGCTCCTGCCGTCGCTCCTCGCTGTCATTGTTCCGGTTGTTGTTGGCTTGTTCATGGGTATCGCGGGCGTATTCGGCCTGCTCGCCGGTGGGCTCGCTTGCGGATTCTCGCTCGCCTGCATGCTCAACAACGCAGGCGGCGCCTGGGACAACGCCAAGAAATATATCGAAAAAGGCAACTTCGGCGGGAAAGGCTCCGATTGTCACAAGGCAGGCGTTGTCGGCGATACCGTAGGCGACCCGTTCAAGGATACCGCAGGCCCCTCGCTGAACATCCTGATTAAATTGATGACGATGGTGAGTCTCGTTTTCGCAGGCGTCATCGTCGCGGTCGGCGGACTCTAGCCAAACGAACTCAAGCTTTACAGCACATAAAGCGCAAGCACGACAATAATTCCCGCAAAGAGCAGGAATACGGGCAACAGCAGCAAAAGGCAAAGCAGCCCGATTTTCAGGTCATAAAAGAACATGCGCCAGCAACCGCGCTTGGTCTTGCATGTTTCTGCACGGCAATCCGGGCAAATATTTCCGACCTTGTTCCGAACACGGATAGCAAGGTTGCTCTGCATCGGGGACATCCCCACCTTGTCGTTAAATTCCTTGTTGCAAACGGAGCATGTGCACTGCATGTCGGTAATATAGTAAATAGTAGAAAGTAGACAGTAGACAGTAGGCAGTAGGAAGTAGACGGTAGGAAGTAGACGGGAATTAAAGGGTTATTTCTTTACCGCAATCAAAATGGTGGAACAAAGGATCAAGATGATGCCCGCCATGATGCGTGTCGTCAAGGTTTCGGCAAACACGGTCACGCCTATCGTCACGGCGGTCACAGGCTCCAGAGCGCCCAAAATCGCCGTCGGCGTAGAACCCACGATACGCACCGCCTTCACCATGAAAATGAGCGAGAGCACCGTCGGCACAAGGCCCAGCATAAAGCCCCAGCCCCACGAACTTGCCTGCGTAAACACCGGCGGGAGGCCCGAACCGAGCGTCACCGAATAAAGTAACAAAAAGAACATGCAGAAGCAAATGGCGTAAAAAGTCATCTTGACCGACCCCATCTGCAAGTTGATGCGATTTGCCATCACCATGTAAATGGCGTAACTGATGGACGACAGGAACACGAGCAGGCACCCCACCGTGCTGAGCGTTGCGCCATCTCCCCCGCGGTACAAGAGGGCTATGCCCGCCATAGAAACCGCAATAGATACAACCGTCCAGATCTTGATTTTTTCCTTGAAGAAAACCGCCATGAGCACCGAGACTTCGAGCGGATAAAGGAACAAGAGCGTCGAGGCTAGCCCCGCATCCATGTACTTGAACGAGGCGTAATACGTGAGTGAACTCGCGGCAAACAAGAAGCCGAACGCCACAAGCGCACGGAACTCGCGAAACGAAATTTTAAAGTGCGAACCCTTGGAAAGCATGACGACCATCAGCAACAATGCCGCCGTAAAGAATCGGTAAAAAAGCACCGTCTCGGGCGAATAGTTCTGTGCATACAAGTGGAGCGCACCCAGCGGATTCGTGCCATAGCAAATAGCCGAAATGGCTGCAAAAATAAAACCCTTGAGAGAGGCAATCACACGCTCAACCATATTCAATACCGATAAAATAGAAATAACATTATTTAAGATAACAGACTACTTCTTTTTTTTCAAAAAATAAAAATCGACAACAAATGTAAAACAAATTTTTCTATCTTTGCGTCCAAAAAAACAGAACAAAGGAGAATAAGGTGAATTTTAAACACCTTTCAATGGCTGCATTGTGCGCAGCATTTGCAATCAGTGTTACATCTTGTAGCAACGAAGAAACTATCACTAACGACAACCTCAGTATCGTCAGTTCCCTAGATCCAGAAGACTGTAACGACAAAACCGAAGGAACCATGAACTTCGTGAAGCCCAAAGCCACGATGTACATCTGTTCCGAAGGCGAATGGGTCGCCATGAGTGATCACGAAGCCATCCAGTACCGCTGCGAATCCAAGGAACTGAAAGACAAGTCCGGATTTGCCATTATTTGCGACGGCGATACGATTGGTATTGTCTACAATGGTAAGGACGGTGCCGACGGCAAGAATGGTGCCAATGGTAAAAATGGTGCTAACGGTACAAATGGCACAGACGGTCAAAACGGTGTAAGTGCTGATACGGTCGCCATCAATAAGTTTATCAAAGATGCCTTGAACAGCACCTCGACAAAAAACCAAAAAGAACTCAACGACGCTATCCAAAAGTACAGTGAAGCCACTGACGCAAGCCAGCAGGAAATTGAGAAAGCTCTTAATGAACTGGACAATGCCTCGGCCAAGAACCAGAAGGATGTCGAAGAAGCAATCAAGAGCCTGAGCAGCGCCTCTACACAAAGTCTGAAGGACATCGATGACGCCCTCAAGAACTTGAGCTCTGCAACAAACAAGTTCGGCGAAGATATCGACAACAGGTTCAACGACGCCTACAGCAGCTGGAATGCAGAACTTGAAAATAAGTCTTGCGCCATCGTCAATACGGAACGCAACGACGAAACGGCAATCATCACCGTGTTCATCAAGTGCGGCGAAGCCGAAACCGAGATGGAAATCCCGTTCATGCCCGTGAACGAGAACCTCGCCAAGGTGTACAAGAAGCATGTTGTCGTGCGTTTCCCGGTGCAGGCCAACAAGGAAACAAAAACCGATGACATCTACGAGGAAATCTGGAAGAACCTCAAGGGTGGCGACAATGCAGAACTTACCGTGACGGACCTTGACGAAAAGTTCGCCCCGAGCGGCAAGGTGTTTATGCAGGACTTGTTCGCCTCTGCCAATAAATCCTTTGTGACAATCGAAGAAACTAACGAAAAGACGGTGGAATACAAGGTTGCACGCCTCGAAGGGGATCTCGACATCACGAACCTTACGACCCCGGTTGTGAAGCTCCGCGTCAAGCTGAACTTGAGTAACAACGCTTTCGGCGCCTTTGGCGGATTTGGCTCGAACGCAACGGATGTCATTTACAACGCCTATGCTGACTTGTCCGATGCGTCCGATACGGTTGTCATCGACTTCTTGACCGACTACAAGGCCGCCCGCGTAAAGAAGTTGGTTGACGATGGTAACGGTTTTGGAGTTGCAAACGAGCAGGCAAACAAGGAACTTGCCCACGCCCTTTATTTGGAAAACAGCGAAGAATATCCGTCTTTCGAACATTATGCCCCCGATCAGATTGGCCTGGCCGAAAACTTCAACAGCATCGTGTGGGTAATGGCCCTCATTGACCAAAAGGACAAGACTCCGGGCTTTAACCCGGTCTATAACGCTTTCCGCAATGTCTTTGCCGAAAACGGCAACTTTAACACTGCCGTCAATACGACTTACGCAGGCAAGGAACACAGCATGTTCTTTGTAGACTACCTCGCTTTGCTTATCGACGCGAACTTCTTCAAGTGGAACCAAATGCAGCATGGCGACTCTACTGCTGAAACGAATGTCTGGAGTGGTACGGATGCCGTCTATTACAAGATTTTGCAGAATGGATTTGTGGAAGCCTATAAGCTTAAAGTCGAAGACGCAAAGGATTTCAATGATCCGTCTGGCTATAGCAGCAAGGTATATAAGTCTGATGTCAAAGGGGGATATTTCCATTACTTTGAATATATCGAAAACGAACAAGGTTGGTATCCTGTAACACTTTGGGCTGTAGGTGTTGCAACGGTGGAAAAAGTTTGCGATGCTGACGCTGTTAATTCGACCTTCTTCTATAGCTTTGACGGTCTTGATGATAATGCCGTTTGTGTATGCGACGATGAAAACTGTGGCTGGCAATATACTGACAATGTATGCTTGGGCCGTAGTGAAGGCGATAAGGGATCGGCGTTCTTTGACGGGGAAATTCAAGAGTATGAGTGTGTCAAAGAGAAATGTAATCTGCCTGATTCTACTGCTTGCAATAATCTTGGACTTGTGCCTGGTGATCCTAGTTCTTCGAGTTCTTCCGGTGAATATTCTGAACAGGACGGCATGACTCCGGAAGAACTGGCTAACAATCCGGAATCCAAGCTTTACCTCGGTGAATGCAGCGCTACTGTAAACGAAGGCAAAGAAAAGCTGTTCGACACCAAGAATGCGGAACTTGCCACGACAACGAGCAAAAAGACCTTTGTATGCGACGGCTCCAAATGGAGAGAGAAAGATGATCATGACGAGAAATATGGAACATGTTCAAAAGCCGTGATGGGAAAGGGCGAAGTCAAGGCAGAATCTGGTTCCGGATATTATAAGTGCGATTACCTTGATAAACAGGAAAAATACGAATGGATCGCTGCTGAAGTGCGTGACAATGCTTTAGGTGAAGCTTGCCATTATGGCAATGTCGATAAAAAAGTGGTTACTGAACCTGGTTATGAATACGTTTGTGAAACAGTAGAGGATTTAGACAACAACGGTAACCATATCCATGAATGGCGTGAACTTAGCTTTGAGGATATCTATGGCGAATGCGATGAAGATAAGATGAAAAATCAAACCAAAGTAGCAGTTTACGGAGGAAAAAAATACAAGTGTAACTACATTTCTGGAGGTTATTCCGGCGGATACTCTTGGGTTAAAGCAAGCGATTTGGATGAAGACGCTACGCTTGGAATTTGCACGAGAAATCGAAAAAAAGATGCCGCTATAGTCGGTGACGCATACTATGAATGTCTTAGTAATGGTAACGCAGAAGGAATCCCCGTAAGTTCTTCCTCCACAGATTGGCTAGAAATTGATGAAAATGAGTACCTTAACGCCAAGTTTGGTTATTGCGATACCGATAGAGGTAATACTAAAAACATTGCCGACATTAAGAGCGAAACCCTCAAGGATGGCGAAAGCCACAGTTTCAAGTGCTCTATAGCTAAAGAAGTCGTAAATGACTATGGTAAGTGGGTTGACGCCTCCACAGACATTGCTCTCAACCAGATTTGCAACAGAGATAACGAAGATGCAACTGTTACCAAAGAAAGCGTAATCTATGTCTGTGCGTACAAGGATGAATCATCCATGTATCAGTGGATTACTTCTGATGAGTACTGCGAAAATAAAGGTGAAAATTTGACATATGGCGGGTATCTTGACAATTCGTCTAATTCTTCTAGTATGTCTCACTGTGGTGGACGTCTTGAATGTCAAACGGAAACCGACAAGAAAATCTGCTATGTCGGTACCGAGTCTTTCGTCAAATTGGATAGCGTGTGGCAATCTGTGGCAGAATATTGCGATAAACATTCTACAGGTTACGCCTGTGAATTTCCAAAACACGTAGGTGATGATTTGGAGGCATCAACTCTTAAGTATTACGAACAAACGGAATACTACGTAAATACAGAACAAGGTTATAAGAAAGCAGAAACTGCAGAAGTATATTGCGAAGCGTTTAACCCGAATCATGAAGGGCGCTGCGTATTTGAATTTGGCGTTTATTCTTATTGCGAGAGTTCCAAGAAATGGATCCTTTTCCGTGAAGACTGCCCGACCCGCGAATAGAATTTGTACTAGAACATGAAAACATCCCCGCAAATGCGGGGATGTTTTTTATAAGAGAATAGTTCGGACGAACCGAGCGGTCTTTCGTGAGCAACAAAGCCCTCGGGTGTTAACCGAGGGCGGTTGCGAGAGTGAGGCGATATCACATTCTTGCGAATGATGTAGAGCCGAACGGTCTTATATCGCAAATTTGGTCGCATCAGCCAACTGCACGCTGGCGATGCGAGAAATACCCTTGATTTCCTGCGTCACACCGTAGAGCATGTCGGCTTCGGCCATGGTACGCTTGTTATGCGTCACCACGATAAACAAGGTCTGCTTGCTGAATTCGCGGAGCAGCGCCATGAAGCGGCCCACGTTAGCGTCATCAAGCGGACCGTCGACTTCGTCCAGCACGCAGTACGGCGACGGCTTTTCCATGTAAATGGCAAACAGCAAGGCCGTTGCAGTCAGGGCGTGTTCACCACCGGAAAGCGCCTTGATACCGCGCATCTTCTTACCCGTCGGGCGCACGTTGATTTCGATGTCGGCGTCGAGGATATCCATGGGCTTGCCCATTTCGTCCACCTTTTCGACAAGGCTCATCTTGGTTTCGCCGTTCAGGAACAGCTTACTGAACACGAACTGGAAGTTCTTCTGAATACGCGCAAACGTATCGAGGTAACGGCTGCGGGCAATGTCGTCGAGCTTGGTGATGGTGCGATCGAGCGAGGCGCGTGCGCGATCCAAGTCGTCGAACTGCGCTTCCACTTCCAACAGGCGCTTCTTTTCGTCTTCGTAGTCTTCCATCACGTTCACGTTGATGGGGCCCAGTTCCTTGATCTTTCCGCGGAGTTCGCGAATTTCACGGTCGGCTTCGGGCTGGCTGTATTCCACGCGCTCGATGTCGTCGGGGTTCGCAAGGTCCACGCTGTATTCGTTGGTGATACGTTCGGTGAGGCGGTCGAGGTTTGCCTGCAAGGCTTCCTGCCTGCGGCCCACATCGTTCAATTCCTTCATCTTCTCGATCATGTCGTCGCGGAGGCGGTTGACTTCGCTGCGCCATTCTTCGAGGTCGCCCGAAACAAGTTCGTACTTTTCGCGGGCCAGGTCGCGCTGGTTTTCCAGTTCGCGCAAGGCTGAATCCTTGCTCTGCACCTGGTCGGCGACTCCCTTGCCGTCTTCCTCGTTCTTCTGGATGGCGGCCTGGTTCTTTTCAATTTCTGCCTTGCGGCCCTGAATCGCGTTTTCCAGGAATTCCACCTGTTCGGCGATGTAATTCAGGCGGTTCGTATTCTGCGTGAGCTTTGCGGTCTTGTCCTGGGCGCTGCGCTCCAGTTCGCGAACGTCTTCTTCCTTTTCGCGGAACATCGTATCCTGTTCGCTAAGTTCGTCGTTCACGCGGGAATATTCTTCTTCGATCTTTTCGAGAGAAGCCTGGGCGTCCATGAGTTCCTGGTCGCTGTTCTTAGAGGCTTCTGCCGCCTGAATCTTGGATTCGGCGTTCTGCATTTCGCCCTGCAACTGCGCAAGTCTGCGGTCACAACCGGCGATAATGTTATTCTGGATCGAAATGCCGGCGTTTCCGCCGCGCTTCATATCTTCTTTTTCGCGGATTTCGTCGACCAACGAGGCAAGCATCTGCGTGTCTTCGTCAACCAGATCCTGCAAGCGGCCAATTTCTTCTTCAGCTTGAGCCACTTCGAGGTTCACGCCTTCCAACAGGCTGTTCGCCTCGGCAATTTCGTTCTTGCGGCTGAGCGTTCCAGACGTCGCCGTACCGCTGCTCATGAGGCCGCTCGTACGCACAATGCCTTCAGGCGCCACAAAGCAAAGGTCTTCGCCGCGCATGGCTCGCGCAAGGCGCACCGCCGTCGAGAGAGAATCTACGACAAAGTAACGAGAAAGCAGCGCCTTGAGCCAGCCTGCAATCTGTTCGTCGGCTGTCACGTAATCCTTGAGGCAACCCACTACGCCGTCGCCCTGGAGCGTGCCGGAATAGGGTTCGGCACCGGCACCCACCAGCGCGAGCACCGCCTTGCCTACGTTTTCGCCCTTCATGGCATCGACCGCGGCAATCGCGGCATCGTCCGAGGCTACGACCACGGCATCCATCAAGTCACCGAGGGCGGCCTCCACTTGAGCGGCATATTCGGGAGCAGCTTCGATACGTTCCGACAGGAGCCCGCCCACCAGGTCCGCCTTATGCTCCATGAGCCAGCGGCTTGCGTCGGTGCCCTCGTTGGCAACGCTCTGTAAAACGTCGATTCGAGAGGTGAGCCTTGCCACCTCGTTCTTCAGTTCCTGCAGTTTCTTCTGGGCTTCGAGCAAGTCGGCGCGTTCGGCATCGAGTCGCTCTTCGCGCGTCGAGCGCTGTTCCGTGAGGCGTTCCAGGTCGGCATCGGCGGCTTCAAGGCCAGCGTTAATATCTGCCAGGGCCGATTCGGCGCTCGCCTTCTGCGACTGCACCTGTTCCATTTCGCTACGCCACTTGGCGAGGTTCGCTTGCAACAGGCCCGATTCAGCGTCCATACGCTCGAAACGGCTCTTGAGGGAGTTCACCTGGTTCGTCTTCTGCAGGCGTTCGTTCGCAAGCTCCCTTGACTGGGTACGCAGGTCATCCACTTTGTCGCGCATGACCTGCAAAATTTCGCGTTCGCGCTCCAAAAGCGCGTTCATTTCATCGACGTCGCTGTCGGAACTAAGCACCGCATTTTCTTCTTCCAAACGGGCGCGTTCAGAAAGGAGTTCCTGCACCTTGCCCGTGTTGCGGTCAATTTCTTCCTGGGACTTTTCGTTCGCGGCTTCCAAGTTCGAAATCGTATCGCGAATGCGGCCCATGCTGTTATTCAAGTCGTTGAGCTCGATGGTCGCCTTCTGCACCTCGCGTTCCAAGTCGCGGTAGGCGTTTTCGTCTTCGGCAATCAACAGTTTCTTTTCGTCAATCTTTGCCTGCAACACCGTCGCATTCGTCTTCGAATTTTCCACATCGTGGTTCAGACGGCGGGTCGCGGTATCGAGGGTAGCAAGCCCCTCTTTCATGTCCTCGAACTTGTCGATACTGACCGAGAGGTCCAGTTCGCGCAGGCGCTTGCTGAGGCGCTTAAATTCGTTGACCTTTTCGGCCTGGGTTTCGTACAGTTTTACGGAACGGCGCACGCTGCGCAGGTTGTCTTCCACACGTTCCATGTCCATCTGCACGCGCTCAAGCTGGCGGCGGGTTTCCTTGCGCTGCTGCTTGTACTTGCTCACGCCGGCGGCTTCTTCGAACAGCACGCGGCGGTCGTCCGCCTTGTCAGAAAGAACCGCCTTGATCATGTCGGCGTTCATCTGCGAATAGGTGCTGGAACCGAGGCCCGAGTCAAAAAGCAAGGCATGCACGTCGCGCAGGCGGCATTCCTGGTTGTTAATCAAGTATTCGCCCGAACCGTCTCGGTGCACGCGGCGGGTCACAATCACTTCGGAATATTCTGAATTCAGGGTGCCGTCGCTGTTATCGATGACAATGGAAACTTCGGCAAGGCTCATGGCGGCACGTTCTTCGGTACCGCTAAAAATCACGTCCTGCATCTTGCTCATACGGAGGGATGCAGCCTTCTGTTCACCCAGAACCCAGCGGATAGCGTCGGTAATGTTCGACTTACCGCACCCGTTCGGACCCACCACGGCGGTGAGACCCTTCGTCGGGAAGTTGATTTCGGTCCTTTGCGCAAAGGACTTAAAGCCAAAAATCTTTAGTTTTGTAATCTGCACTTCAAGGCGAAAGATAAAAATGATTTTCCCGTACAAATGGGCGAAAAAAAGCAAAAAAGGCCAAAAATCGCCTTTTCCACCAATATATTCCAACTTGGAGTAAGTTTTTCGTAAAAAAAAGAAAATTTACCTAACTAATAGATATATTATATTAAAGAAGGACGAATTTTCCATGAGACTTACGTTTGCAATTATTTATGTCTTGCTAATAATCCTTTTAGGGGTTTTTGGAGTAATTGCGCGTAAATCGAAAAAGTCGATCGGATACGCCGTATCCCTTCTCCTGTTTTCGTTCATCGTTCCCATTATGGGAAACCTCTTTATTGTCCTTTCCACCAACCAGCTTCTTTCGACCATCGGTAGTTACATCTACTTTATAGGCATGGACCTGATGGCGTTCTGCCTGTTTGACTTTACCTTGGCCTATTGCAGCATATCTTGGCGAAAAAACAAAAAGAAATGCTATGTCATCTATGCGCTTTTAACCCTGGACATCATCCAATATTTCTTTAACCCCTTCCTAGGGCAAGCATTCGGTATGGAAGCCATCACGGTAGACGGATCCCCCTACTACAGGCTCATTCCTTACATGGGGCAATTCTTCCACCGTATTGCAGTCTATCTAGCTTTCTTCGTATCGCTTTTCATATTCTGCATCAAGGCCATACGCGTTCCCCGCATTTACGCCGAAAAGTACAACGTCATTTTCTTCACCATGGTCGTGGCCGGGGTATGGCAATCGTACTACATCTTCTCGAGAACACCCATTGACCGTTCCATGATCGCCATGGCCGTTTGCGGGATGTTCATTTTCTATTTTTCGCTATTCTTTAGGCCCTACAGGCTCCTGGACCGAATGCTTGCCAAAATCGCCTCCCAAATGCCCGAAGCCATCTACTTCTTTGATGCCAACGATCGTTGCATCTGGGCAAATAGCAACGGCTGCAAGCTCCTCGTTATCCGTAGCGATAACTACGAAAGCGTTCAGCACAGGCTTGCGGCCATGTTCGACGACTTTGGCGAAGGCATGGACAGTTGGTCGTCCAGGCAAACCGTAGGTTCCGGAAAAGACATTCGATATTTCTCACTAAAAAAACACCTTGTCTCAGACGAAAAGTACCGAAAAATCGGATCGTTCTTGACCGTTCAGGACAACACTGCCGATATTCTCAGGCAGCAAAAAGAAATGTACGAGGCAACCCATGACAAGCTCACAGGTTTGTTCACCAAGGAGCACCTGTTCAACGCCATCAGGAGCAACCTTGACAACAAAAAAGATATCGACTATTCTATAGCCTACTTCGACATCAAGGATTTCAAAATGGTCAACGACATCTTCGGTAAAGATGTAGGCGACAACGTGCTTGTAAGAGTTGCAAACTGGATTCGCGAAGACGCCAGAGACAACTGGATTTACGGACGTATTGGCGGAGACGCCTTCGGTATTTGTTTTCCGACAAACCAAGTCCGCTTGCCTTTAATCGAAGACAAACTTGCGAAATTCGTCATTTCAAACGGCACTATCGACCAGCACATCCTGATGCATGTGGGCATTTTCCGTGTAAACGACCCGAGTATCGACGTGTCAATCATGTTCGACCGAGCGCACCTCGCCCAGACAAGCATCAAGAACGAATACAACACGCACATCGCCATATACGACGACAAAATGCGTGACCAGGTGCTTTGGGGCCAAAAGATATCGACAGAACTCAGCGACGCGATTAAGCAGCGTCAGATTGTCCCCTACCTACAGCCTATCGTAGACAACGAGGGCGTTATTATCGGAGCCGAAGCCTTGGTGCGCTGGATTCATCCCAAGGAAGGATTCCTCCCGCCGTTCACGTTCATTCCCATATTCGAAAAGAACGGCATGATTGCCGACGTGGACAAGTACATTTGGCGCTGCGCCTGCGAGATTCTGTCTTCTTGGACTGACGAAAAAGCGAAGCTCTTTATTTCGGTGAATATTTCGCCCAAGGACTTCTACTTCATGGATGTCTACGCAGAAATCAAGAACCTGGTAGACGAATTTGGGATTGACCCCGCGCGCCTACGAATCGAAATCACCGAAACCGTGATGATGACCGACGCCGAAAGCCGTATGGCCATCTTGAGCAAGTTCCGCGATTCCGGATTCATCGTAGAAATGGACGATTTCGGAAGCGGTTACTCTTCGCTGAACCAGCTCAAGGACATGCCGCTCGACGTCCTGAAAATCGACATGAAGTTCTTGAGCAAGGCCCAGGACAACAACAAGGCAGAAACCATTCTGCGCAATATACTCAGGCTTTCCAACGACTTAGGACTTTTCTCGCTTACCGAAGGCGTAGAGACCAAAGATCAATACAAGAAATTGAACGAAATGGGTTGTAATCTGTTCCAGGGTTATTACTTTGCAAAGCCCATGTCTGTTACAGATTATGAAAAACTTCTAGGCACCCAGCAATTGGACAAAAAACGCTCCAATTGAATTAAAAACAAATTAAATAATCTTTAGAACAGAAAATTATAACAAACGAATTTACTTTATTAGTCTATATTCTTCTCATAGAACAAAGTAAAAAAACATCTATGAGTAAGATTTTATCGTTTGCGTTTCTTTTTTTGGCTGTCGGGCTACTGGTTTTGCAACTTTTCGTTGGAAACTATTTAATGCTAGACCTTACGGCAGCCGCCTTAATCATCATAGCAATTTTACGCATTGAAAAGCTCCAGAAAGAAGCTTCCATCGCAAAAGAAAAGGTTATCAAGCGTCAGCGTGAAATCTACAACGTCACCCATGACAAATTGACCGGCTTGTACACCAAGGAAGCCCTTTTCGAAAAAATCAGGGACAGCATCGCCAAGCACCCCGATGTCAACTACTGGATTGCATACTTCGACATCAAGGATTTCAAGATTGTGAACGACATTTTCGGCAGCGACATGGGCGACAGCGTTTTGCTAAAGGTAGCCTCCTGGCTTCGCGAAAATTCCACCAAGGAATGGGTGTTCGGGCGCCTCGGCGGCGACGACTTCGGCATTTGCCTGCCGGCCGGAGACGCAAACCTTCAGCACCTTGAACGCCGATTCACTCGATACGTCATTTCCAACGGATCCATCGAGCATCGCATTCTAATGCACATGGGCATCTACAAGATTACCGAGCGCGACATTGACGTATCGATCATGTTCGACCGCGCACAGCTCGCCCTCGCCTCTGTCAAGAACGAATACAACAAGCATATCGCCTTTTACGACGACAAAATGCGTGACCAGGTGATGTGGGACCAGATGATTTCAGCACAAATCGAAAAAGCCATCGAAGAAAAACAAGTGCACCCCTATTTACAGCCCATCGTAGACTGCGACGGTAAAATTATCGGGGCAGAAGCGCTCATCCGCTGGGATCACCCCAAAGAAGGGTTCTTGCAGCCCGAAACATTCATTCCCACCTTCGAAAGAAACGGCATGATTGCCGACCTGGACAAGTACATTTGGCGAAGCGCCTGCGAAATCCTTTCGACATGGACCGGAAAAAAATCGAACCTGTTTATTTCCATCAATATTTCGCCGAAGGACTTCTTGTTCATGGATGTCTTTGCTGAAATAAACGCCTTGATTAAAGAATTCAAGATTGAACCATCCCGCCTGCGCATTGAAATTACCGAAACCGTGATGATGACCGAAGTCGAAAACCGCATGGCCATTTTGAACCGCTTCCGTGAATCGGGATTCATCGTCGAGATGGATGATTTTGGCAGCGGCTATTCCTCGCTGAACCAGCTCAAGGACATGCCGCTTGACGTCCTGAAAATCGACATGAAGTTCCTGAGCAGTTCCAAGAACAGTCAAAAGGCAGAAATTATCTTGCGCAACGTGTTAAAGCTTTCTGGAGATCTCGGACTTTCTTCCCTTACCGAAGGCGTAGAAACCGAAGACCAGTATAACATGCTGAGCCAAATGGGCTGCAACCTTTTCCAAGGTTACTTCTTTGCCAAGCCCATGACTGTAAATGAATTCGAAAAAGTCTGCGACAGCAGAGTCGCTTAAGATCTACTTGAATTCGTAGTGTAGAGAACCGTCTTCGTCATCCGAAAGAACCATATATTCACTTCCGCCGTCAAACGACAAGTTCTGAATGTCGAAATCGGCGCCCAAAGTCCTGATACGCAAGGTGAACGTTCCGACCCAGTCTTCTTCGTACACGCGGCTCTTTTCGCCTGTGCGGAGAGTATCTTGAATCCATGCCCTGTAAGAACCGTCTTCGGCAAGAATATCGACTTCGACAACCGTCTTAGACGATTTGTTTTCGATCTGGAGTCGAGTGGTTGAATCCAGGAACCAGTGCGTAAGGCAGCCCGAAAGCGTAATGCAGCAGGCAATCAATACCGCAAGCACCGAAATCTTTTTCATTGCACCCTTCATTAATTGCCTCCTTCAGAGCCGACCTTTTCGTAGCGGATTCCCTTGGCTTCGATAGTCTTGGGAGCCCCCTTAGCAGAGCCAATCGGGGTGATTTCGTTGGAGCCGGCCTTCTTATCGAATTGCTTAACGACATCCGTTTGCATCGGAGCGCTACGTGCAGCACCGCGGTTGAACAACCAGCCGTCAATCGTGGCGAGGTTGAACTTGAATTCAACAAGGAACGTGCCCTTGGCGCCAAAGAAGTTTTCGTAATCGTAAGCGGCATTGTAGGCAAAGCGGGCAAACAGCAAGTCGATTGCACCACCCCACAACAAGTCGCTTTCTTCTTCAACGAAATCATCGGAAAGCTGTTTATGTCTGACACGGTTCAAGCATGTCGCCTCGAAACCGATCATGCGGGAGGGATCCGGGTAAAACTTGAGGGCCGCGCTATGGAACCAAGTGTCGTTCAAGTCTATCGCGACTTCGGCATAAAGGCGTTGGTCGTATAGATTCTGTTCCCAATTAATGCGCATGGAATCGATATCGTTTTCGTCGTCGGTATTGTACATGGAAAGCGACACGTTCGGCAAGTACGTAAGCAGGCCGGATTTTCTGCCGCCGTAAATGGCGCGGCTTTCCAAGTCAAGCGAAACACGGAACAGACGCCAATCGGTGCGGTAGAAATTCGCCTGGGCGCTCAACTTGCTAAAGCGCAAATGAGCCCAGCTGTAAGCCAGGGAGTCGCTTTCGTCGGGGTAAAGTTTGCCGTGGTGTTCCAGATTCTGGTGCTGCATACCGGCTGCAAGAGTCCAATTCATGCGGGCATCTGTAAAGGTCAAGCCCCAAGTAACAACCGAGCGTTGCAGGCCGAAATCGTTATACTGCGGGAAAAGGAAGAAGTCTTCGCCATCCCAGCCGGAACGGTCAAACCAGAGGAGCGCACCCATGTGGCGGTTTTTAGCCACTTCGCCTGCGCCAAAGGCCGCAAAATGATGATTGAAAGCAAAGCCGTCGTGTTCGCCATACTGACTTTCCAAGGGCAACTGCTCACGGCTCGGCGTGTAATAAAATCCAAAGTCGATATAACCGCCTCGCCCACCGCGCATAATATCGCGGATTTCGGTAAGGTGACGGTCACGCGTGACGGCACCATCTTTAGCTAAAGCGTCAGGTTTGATGCCGTCGGCCAAAACAATCCCGACAAGCACAAGCGAAATCAAAGCGGACTTCAAAACAAACTGCATACGTGAAATGTAGTAAAAATGTGTGATGTGTAATGTGTGATGTGGAATGAGAGAATCTCACATTTAGCATTGCCAGTTATAGTTCTAGTTTATAACGCTTATTGCTATATTTGGACGCATGAATGAACAGGAAAAGGCATTAATTGCAGCGTGGAGCAGCCACCCCCGCGAATGGGAAAACAACACCTGGGTGTACCCGGTGATTAGCCGTCGTGCAGGCGGGCTTTCCTTGGGCGTCAACTTAAACCCCGACCACCACTGTTCTTTTTCTTGCGCCTACTGCCAGAGCGGTCCGCAAGAGGGCCACAAACGCATTCCCGTCGACATCGATGCCGTGGAACGCGAACTGCGCAATTTTCTTGACTACTACGAATCCGGCGAATTTTTCAAGTGCAAGGCTTTCGAAAACGTACCTGAACAGAACAAGCAACTCAAGGACATTTGCCTTTCGGGCGATGGCGAATCCACAATCGTCAAGGAATTCCCGGAAATTTGCCAGCGTATGCGCAAAATTCAAGAGGAATACACGCCAAAGCTAGGTGCTTTTAAGTTGCGTCTCATAACAAACGCTAGCCATCTCGAAAGCCCTGCGGTAGAACTTGGGCTTTCTCACCTGCTGGCAAGTGAAGGCGAAATCTGGGCAAAGCTTGACGCCGGCACCGAAGAATGGTTCAAGAAAATGAACCGTTCTCCCCTGCATTTATCCAAGATTTTAGACAACCTAACTAAGGCGATCAAAATTTATCCGATTTGCATCCAGACCATGCTCTGCGATTTGCAAGGCGAAATTCCGAGTGACCAGGAAATCGAGCGCTACATCGAAAACCTGGCAGCTATTCATTCCGCAAGCCCGGACCACCTTGTTGAAATCCAGCTGTACACGGTTATCCGCGACACCTTGCTAAAGGGAGTCGAACCCTTGCCCAAGGAATTCCTGGAAAGCGTCAAAACAAAAATCACCGACGCATTGACGGTGAAAGTAAGATGCTTTTAATTGATAAAAATTAAATCAGTTCGTCTGGCGGCAAGTGGTCGACACTTTCCGGTTCCTGGTAGCAAGTTTCAGGCACCTGAACCTGCATCTGGAAGTAGGCCTTGTGTGCGGCAATCACCTTTTCGCGGGCAAAGGCGGCATTCTGCCATTCGCCAATCTGAACGTCCTTGCCTTCCAGTTCCTTGTAGTTCTGGAAGAAGTTACGCGTAATGCGCAGGAACATCTGGTCCACGTCGGTAATGTCCTTGATCGGGCGCGGATTGAACACGGGCACGCCCAAGACCTTATAGTCCTTGCGACCGCCGTCGGTCATGTCAAGCGCACCAATCACGCGGCAGGTGCAAACCGTCCCCGTCATCATCGAAGCCGGGCTATAAATCAGCATATCGATAGCATCGCCATCGTCGGCCTTGGTGCTCGGGATAAAGCCATAAGTACAGGGGTAGCTCATGGAGCTCAGCAAGCAGCGGTCCAGGCGGAACACGTGCAGGCGTTCATCATATTCGTACTTGAGATTGGTGTCTTTACCGATTTCCACGACGCAGTCCACTTCAAACGGGTACTTGCGACCAATCGGGAGATCCAGATAATTAATTGCCATTTATACTCCAAAAGGCCCACTTTGAGCCCATATTATCTTTTTATTATAAATATGAGTCCTAATTTAGTATTTATTAGAAATTTGTAAAGGGTTGTTTACTTTATTTACGTCGGAAATGGTCATCTACTGCGCCAGCGAGATGTCGAAACCTTTTCAATCATGCCAAAGAAGAACTTGGGTTCCCCCCTGTCGGGACTATACCCCACCTCGAAACGCAAGCGGTCCACGGCGGGCACCACTAGATGAACGCCGCCGTAAACGGCTCCTTCGTAATTTTTCCAACCAGGGCCGCCAGAATTCCACAACAGGCTTCCGTCAAAGCCAGCCACCAGTTGCAGACCATAGAAGAAATTCACGCCCGCGATACTCGCCGGCTGACGGTCTAGCAAGATAAAGCGTTCTTCCAAGTTGAGCAAAGCCTCATGCACGCCCAGGCGTTCGCCATCGGCATAACGACCCCGGTAGGTATTCACGCCACCATGCGAAAAATAATCATAGAATTCCACATCGCCCGGGCGGTAGCGCACCAGCGCCGTCGCCCCCGTCACAAAGCGACTGACGGTATAATAGGCTCGGGCATCCGTCAGGAGCTCCCAGAAGTTTTCGCCCCCCATACCCTTGCAGCTAGAACCTTCCTCAACAAGGCAATTGGAATCGCTATCGTCGCCTTCGCCTACGTGAGTAAGCATGTATTCAAAGTAAACTCCCTTGCGGGTATCCAACTTAGAGTCGCGAAAATCAAAGGCAAATCCCATCCCCAGTTCCGGCAAGAAGGCGGCATCTTGCAAGTCGCGGCCAGCCACAGTCCACAAAAGCGAAAGGTGCGGTAAAATCTTGTAGTCCAAATCAAGGTCCACCAAGATGCTCTTTTCTTCAAAATCGTGAACCTCGTCATAACTGTCGGTCACGAGGAACTCAAAATTCCAGCCGAGCGGGAGCCCGAACAAATAAGGCGAGCTGACATAAACCGCATATTCATTCTTGTCGAAAAGCGGATCCAGGGCCGTACGGTACTGGACCTCGGCACGGATATCTTCGCCAAGCACATTCAGGTTCGCAAGCGCAACGCCAAGCATCAGGCCGTCGCGGTCAGTCGTTTTACCTGCCGGGGCCGGAATCCAGCGGAAGATTTCCACGAACGAGTATGTCAGAGTTCCGCCATCACACCTAGCCGAGACACTCGTAAACAAGTCCAGGTCTTGCAGGCGGCGCTTTTCAAGTTCAAACTTTTCGGCAGAGAACGTCTCCCCCGCCTTATTCAACAGTTCGCGATCCACCACGCGTTTCTTGGTATGCTCCAGTCCTTCGTACTGAATAGACGAAATGACCGTACCATCAGGACAAGCCGCAACATCAGCAAAGGCTGCAACAGCAGCTATTCCAAAAGCAAGGCAAACTATTTTCACATATTCTTTCACTTTTTGAAAATATAGAAATCTCCCTTAACAAGCACTTATTTTTCACTGTCTACTGTCTACTGCCTACTGCCTACTTTTCTATATTTGCGAGCGTAAAACAGAATCCCGAGGTTTTTATGTTAGATTTTCTCGCCAACTATTGGCCATTCATTATTGCCCTTGTCCTGATCGTGCTCGGCGTGTTTGCATTCCGCGGTGTCCGCAAGGCTCTCAAGGAAGGCGGTGGTGCATTCAGCCTTGAAACCATCAAGAAGAACACCGAGCCCAACTTTGCCGCCCTCAAGCAGAAGTCCCGCGCCTTGCTGGCCGATGCCGACATGATTTGCGAAGTCAAGGAAGGTTCTCACCTCGTGGTGCCCAAGAAAGAAGACCTCAAGTTCTTCCGCCGCGCCGTGTCCCAGAAGTACAAGCTCGCCATGTTCCTGGTGCCCGGCACCAACAAGGTCGCTTACTTCTTCTGCAAGACCGAACAGGGCCTGCGCCGCCGTATCGACAATTTGGTGATTAACCAGAAGTTCCACGAAGGCAAGAAGCCTTACAACGACGTTGCCACCGGCGAAAAGCTCAAGTTCCCAAGGTAGTAGCGAGCACGGCGCAAAGCGCCTCTGAGCTATGAGGCCGCTCATTTCATTCGCTCTGAGCAAAAAGCACCGAAGGTGCAATTATTAAACCCAAAGGTTTCTTTCAAGAAACCGGACTCACACCTCAAAGCGACCCATTAGGGGAGCGACCTCACGCCTCAATATGAATTACAAAGACTTAGCACTCGCCGAAGAAGAAGGCAAACTGGAAGCCGCGATAGCGGCTTCTCGCAATTTATTGATTGAAGCGCCCACCGGCTCGGGCAAGTCGCTGTTCATCCCCTACTTTTTAAGCAAGCATTGCAAAGGCCGCGTCGTCGTACTGCAGCCCCGCCGCATTGCGGCGCTCGCACTCGCACAGTTCTCGGCAAAACTCCACGGAGAGCCCTGCGGCAAGACCGTCGGCTACCAGTTCAGGCAAGACAGCTGCAAAAGCGCAGACACGCGCATTCTCTTTCAGACCTACGGTAACTTTCTGCAAGAGCTCTTGCACGGCAAACTGGACGCCGACTGGATTGTGTTCGACGAATACCACGAACGCAAAGCTGACATGGACTTGTTGTTCGCGTATTTTAGACGAGAGAACGCTCGCAAGCTCGCTACAGACGAGAGACGAGAGGGACCGCGTGTGAGCCAGAGCGACCAAGCGGAAGCTGGTCGTGAAGGCGAGAGTGAGGCGATATCACATTGCTTTAGTAACAATAGAGCCGAACGGCCTCGTATCGCAGTAATGTCGGCGGCGTTGAACCGTTCCGAACTCGAAACGGTTCTCGGCGTCAAGTGTCTGAGTCTCGGTCACCCGCTCTACCCCGTGCAAATTATCAACCAGACGCCTGCCACGGGGAATTCGCTTGTTTCGGGCGTTGGACTTGACGCCGAAGTGGTGCGGGCGCTCCGCACACTTTACCGCAACAACATCTGGCAGACCACGCTGGTATTCTTACCGGGCAAAGCCGAAATCGCCCGCTGCCACACCGCCGCCGCCGAAGCACTCGGCAACAACTGCGCCGAATTCCTGGAACTCTACGGTGGCCAAGACCGCGAAACGCAAGACCGCATCTTCGAAGTCACCGAACGCCCGCGCGTGATTTTCACGACAAACATCGCCGAAACATCCATCACCGTTCCAAACGTCACGGGCGTTGTCGATAGCGGTATCGAACGTGTAAGCATCTACGACGACAGCGAAAAGGTGAACGTCCTGCGCACGCTTCCCATTTCGATGCAGAATGCAATCCAGCGCAGCGGCCGTAGCGGCCGTACGCAAAACGGTTGCGCCATTCGCCTCTGGAGCGAAGAATCCGAAAAGCGCATGCCTCAAGGAATCGTGCCCGAAGTCTTGCAAATCGAGCCCTCGGAATTGATTCTGCAGAAAGCGGCGTTAGAGGATCTCGGCGAGGAGAGGAGATCCCGGATCAAGTCCGGGATGACAGATGGCATAGTACTTCCGACGGCGATTCCGGAAGCCCGCGAAAAGACGGCGACAGCACTCCTTGAAAATTTCGGGATGCTTCAGGACGGCGCCATCACCGAACTTGGCCTCAAGGCAATCCGCACGCCCGTTTCCAGCATTCCGCTCGCGCTGCTCCTTGCATCGGCAAAAAACAAAGAAGACCTTCCCGACTTGCTCCTCGCCGCGCTCGCCTGGATTCATTCCGGCACCGAATTCTTGCAGAAGTCCAAAGTCGCCTACGACATTCTGACTCTCGCAAGCGACACGTTATCTAAAAGCCGCGACATTCCCCGCGAAGTCAGCTTTACGCTCCGACAGCTCCGCGACTACCGCGAAAAAATTGCAAGCCCCACACCCCAAAGGTGCGAAGCACCGACCTCAGACCTCATAGCGCATAGCCTTCTTAAGGCTTTCCCGGACAGGCTCGCTACTCCGAGCGGCAACGCCTATAAGCTCGCCAACCAGAACGTGATTCGCCTGCAAGTTGCAGAACCGCCTTATGCGATTCTCGCCCTCAGCATGCTCCGTACCGGCGGCGGTAGCAAATCGGAACTTAAAGTTAATTTATACGCACCTATCGCCAAGGAACTTCTCGGCGGCGAAAGTGCCAAGACCCGCTACGAACTCTTGTGGCGCAGCGGTCAAGAAAGATTCATCGGTGTCGAAATCAGCGAATCCGAAAACGCCGACGGCTCCACTACCGAACTTTCCCGCAAAGAAATCCTCACACAAGAAGCTTCGCCTAAAGTTCTTGAAGAACTCAAGAAGCTTACCGTTGATGCCTGGCGCGAAAAAATCGAGAAAGAAAACTGGAGCGGCAAGTTCCTGACCGAAGCCGTGCAAACGCAGCTCATCAAAATGCGTCTTGCAGCCAAGCTCTATCCGGAATACGGCCTTCCCGAATTCAACGAAGAAGACATGGAACTCATCTTCGATGAATTCGCAGAAGGCAAGTTCCTGCTCCGCGACATAAACGAAGACCGTTATAGGAACATTGTCGAAGATTACTTTGGCAAGTCCATGCTGCAATGGCTAGGCAAGACATTCCCCGACCACTACGTGCTCCCCAACGGCAAACGCGCCCGCTACAGCTATCAAGAAGTCGCTGTCAGTGACGACGGAAAATCTGTGCAAAGCATCGAAGGCGTCCTCGTCGAAATTTCGGCCCGCATCGAAGACTTGATGCAGCTCCGCGGCGAGCACAGAATCGCCGACGGCAAATTAAAAGTCCGGTACGACATTCTGGCACCGAACTTCCGGACGATTCAAAAGACATGGGACTTGACCGGATTCTGGCAAAACACTTATGCCGAAGTCCGCAAGGAGCTGCGCGGTCGCTACCCCAAGCATCCCTGGCCCGAGAGGATTGAGCAATGAGCACGGCACTATAGTGCCTTCGAGGTCGCTTCGCTTAGAGTTCAAGGCTTTCTACAAAAAAACATTTTCTATCGCGAAATCGTCACCAAACTTTTTCTCAAAGCCTTGTATAACAAGGCGACCTCATCACTCAAAGAGAGCCGAAGGCGATCGACCTCGCACCTATTTCACTGTATAAATCGTCAGGGTCTTGCTGTATTCATAGCCGACGACAAGTAATGCTTGGCCTTTCATCGGGCTATTTTCAGCAGGAATGAAGAGAATTCCTTCGGGGCCGCGATCTAGCGGATCCAAATAGTAATCCACCAGCTTAGGCGCTTCCGGGTCCGTAATATCGAACACCGCCACACCGCTCGTACGTTCCAAGCCTACAAAAGCGTAGCGACGTCTATCGACCTCACCCACGGTCACATTCTCGGGTTCGCAACCCTTATCCGAGCTGCGCTTGTCCATCTTCGCCTTGCCTTTCTTGGAATTCCAGTTAAAGTATTCCGGCGCAATTTTTGCCAAAACTCGTTCAAACATTTCTCCGGAATCCCAGAGCAGTTTTCCCGTTTCGCCGTCAAAAATGCTCACGGAGCGAGAACCGAACGTATAGGCGTAAGGACACTTGCCGTTATGGGTGCGGTACTTACCCTCATCGCAACGCTCCAGCGCGCTGACAGAAAGATCCTTCAAGTCTGTCGTTATCTTTTCCGTAAACACGGTTTCATCCAAACGGCCCTGTGCCACAAGTTCCTGCACGCTCGTTACATCGGTCCATGCCTTGTAATCATTTACAGGAGCACCTTCGTTTGCCGTCAGCACAAAGTGTCTGTCGCCTGCCGTAAAAGCGGCAATGCCATCAGGCTGGCGAAGTCCACGCAGCGGGTAATAATTCTTGATATCAATCTTTCCGTCGCTCACGGCATCGATTGCAAAACCATTTCTGGAATGGTCTACAAAACCCAACGGGAAAACCTTCTTGATTTTCTTGGCCGGCACATCGATGATCGCCATGGCGTTATTTTCTTGCAGGCTCACCCACGCCAGCTTGGAATCGTCAGAAACCGTAATGTATTCCGGTTCCAGTGATTTCAAAAAGCCCTGATTTCCAGGAGCACGTACGCCAGCATTCTTAAGTCTATTCGTGTCGAGATGATCAAATCCGGCCACAGCAAATTCCGCAGTTTTCCACGATTCGGCGTCCGCCTTAGCAACTGTCAAGAATCCAATACCGCCATCAGGGTCTACCGCAAAATCCGTACTCGGCGAGCCTTCGCAGGCCACCAGCAAGTTCTTGCCATCGGGCGTAAACTTGATCATGTCCGGCTGGCTGCAGACCGTATACAATCCAAGCACTTCGAGATTGTCCGTGTAACGCATCACCTGTACCTGGCCATTGCGCCATTCTTCGACTTCAAGCATACTGACCGCGACCAAGTCTCCATGAACCGTCACGCTAGAGGCATTACCCGGAATCTGTACTTCAGAAATCTTTTTGGCTTCGCTCGGGTTGCTCAAGTCCACCACTTCGACGACATTAGCATCACCTACGACAAACAGTTTTTTCTTGGCAGGCATATAAGCCGAAATTTCTGCCGTAGACATTTTAGTCGTCGAAAGCGGTTTAAGCGTATGCCCCCACTGGAACGGTCCGGCAGGCACTGCATTTTTAGCAAAACAAAAGCCTGCGCACAAAAGCAGGCTTGCACTCAAAAGAATCTTATTCATTCACTCCTCAACACAAATCCAATTATTTCATGATCAGCCACATGATCAGCAGGCCGATACCGACACCGCCCAAGAACGAAGACGAAGCCGCCATGGCAGCGGACCTACGATCCTCCTGCTCCTTTTCTTGCTTCTTTTCATTCATGCCAATCGAGGTGACAAGCATTTGGGCACAAGTTTCATTATCTTTCTTGACGGTATTGTAGCTCTTTTCCCAATTTTCGCTTTTGGCTTTTTCCGATTCGATGACAGAACGCAAGGAATCTTTTTCAAGCGTACAGGCATCTCCCTGCACCTGCATCACGCTGTCGCGCACTGCAAGTTCCTGTTTCAATTCGGTTTCTGCAGTCGATGTCTGAGAAGCTACGGCAGGTTCTTCGGCTAGTGCCATTGAACCACAGAACAAAAAGGTAATCGCAAGAATTTTAATCAAACGCATCATGCCGTAAATATACAAAAAAAAGACAAGTTCCCGGCAAACGCAGCCGGGAACTCGCCGTAAAAGAATTTTACGCGATCAAAATCTTACGGCAATTCAACTTGCTTTTTCCAGCGGCCGTCAAAGCCCTTCACGTAATACACGCCTGGTACAAGCGCTTCACCTGCCTTAACTACGGAACCGTCGAGCCTGCGGATCGCTCGGGCCGCGCCGAATGCGCGAGGAGTTGCCTGCAAGCGGCCAATCGCTGTCGACGATTCCGAAGATGCCGGCTCCACAGAGGAACTGGATTCAACAGAGGAACTCGACACCACACTGCTAGACGACTCCGCCACAGAAGAAGAACTGTTCACCGCTTTTTTATTCGGGTCAGTCAAGACCGAGCGTAAAACCTGAACCTGTATTTTAGAAAGTGTATCTGGAATTTCCGTCCTTTTATTTAAAGAAGCAAGCGCGGCAGCAACGGCTTCCGCAGAATCAAGCCTGAATGCCGAGCCAGAATAGAGCGTAGCGCCCCCATCGCTTTTTTTCACTCTAGCCAAAGCAATGGCCTGCCATGAATCAAAAGCGAACTCAAAGGTTCTAGACACCATCAAGTCTTCAGCCGAGAAAGAAAGCTCCTCGGAATTGACGCCACCCTTTTTTACCACCAGGACATTATTCGAATTGGTTGAATCAAAGCCGGGAATATTATAGAGGTTGACATCTATAATCCATGAGCCGTAATCGTCATTTTCATCGTTCAGAGTCCATTTTTTGCCATTCTGGTCCCATTCCCCATACTTGAAAAGATTATAATTGCTAGTTACGCAGCCTGCATTGATAGAATAGGGAATTCTAAGACTGATTTTCTGCATGATCGGCGTGATAGAACCATAATCTTCATGCAGATTCACCTTAACGGAATCAGTCTTCTTCAAATCACGGGAACCATACCAAAGGGTTTCCTCAACGCGATTCAGCTTGAGTTCCACCTTCGGAGTCGCCGAATTGGACAACGTATCGCAAATATTGCGAATATAGGTTTCCGTCTCTTCCTGGGCAAAAGAGAACGCAAAGGCTGTAAGGCCGGCTAGGCATACTTTCTTAAACATAATATTCTCCTAGCCTTAAATATATACAAAAATTTACGAAAGCGTAGCTAAAATTCGCTTCCAGCCGTCTTCCGGAATCTGGGCACCCATCACCTGGACCACTTCGTTACTCACGACGCTGCCCAAATTGCCCGATTTTTCCATATCCCAGCCGTTCATGTAGCCATAAAGGAATCCCGATGCCCACAAGTCGCCGGCACCGGTGGTATCGATAGCCTTGGCAGGGCCCGCCTGCACATGCACCACCTTGCCATCTTTGGCAATCAAGGCGCCGCGCTTGCCGATTTTCACCACGGCAACTTTCGCCTTCTTGGCAAGCACATCGAGAGCTGCTTCTTCCTTGACTCCCGCATAGGCGTAAGCTTCGTCTTCGTTTGCGATGATGATATCGATCATTTTTTCAGCAAAGAGTTCGTCAAAGAGCTTGCGGCAGGCCTCCACCACGCCAAAGCTGCTAAAGTCGAGAGCGGTTTCGACACCCAGGCTACGGGCCAAAGTAAAGGACTTCTTGAAGCAGTCGGCATTAAAGGCGCGGTAGCCTTCGGCATACAGCAGGCCTACGCCATCGTAAAGAGCCGGTACAAAGTCGTCGCTGGACAGGAAATCGGAGGCGCCCAGGTAAGTCCACATGGAGCGCTGCGCATCGGGCGTCACGGCGCTAAAGACGCAACCGGTAGCGGCATCGGAAAGACCGAGCTTCGATTCCACGCCGTTATCTTGCAAATGCTTCTTGAAAATGTTGCCGAGTTCGTCGTTGCCAATCTTCGAGATAAAGGCAGCCTTGCCTCCCAGGCGAGAAAGACCGACCATGGTATTGCAGGTAGAACCACCCGGCACGCGCAGCGGATTCTGGAGGGCACCCAGGAACTTTTCCATCTGGGGCCAATCCACCATGTTCATGCCACCCTTCTGTACGCCCTGGGCCGCAATCCAAGCGTCATCCACATTGGCCAAAATATCAACGAGGGCTGCGCCCATACCTAAAACTTTCTTCACTAGAAACCTCCTCTACGGCGGCGCAACTTTTCGCTCGCCTGTAGTAAGAATTGACGTTCAGACTCGTTCAGCGAATTGATTCCCTCGCGATTGACTTTCTTGAGGATTTCGTCCATCCGCTTGTTTTCGTCCACATAAAAAACTTCACCCTCGATGGCATCGGAATCCTCGCTAGACTTTTCGCCGGATTCGCTTTCGGATCGGCCGCCACGGTGCACTTTGAACTTGGGACCGCGGAATTTTGCGAAAGCCTTGCCAAGGTTACCAAAACCGCGTTCATAAAAGTGCATGTAAAGGAATCCGCCTACGACACCGCCCAAGTGGGCCAAGTGCGCAATGCCATCTCCCGAATGCGCCATGAACACGTCGACTGCCACCATGAACCACATGGCATACTTGATTCGCATCGGGAAAAAGAAGAACATCAAAAGCATGCGGTTCGGGAAGAACTTGTAATACGCCACAAAGATACCCATGAGGGCTCCCGAAGCGCCGATAATCGGGGCATTCGTCATACCGAGCCAGAACATGACCAGGCTAAAGACCGCCGCAAAAATTCCGCAGAAGAAATACATTCCCGTAAAATGCTTGGCGCCCATCATGTCGGCGACTTCGCTACCGAACATCCAGAGCATGAGCATGTTGAACAAGAAATGCCAAAAATCCACATGCACGAACATGTAGGTCACAAAGCGCCAAGCCTGCTCCGGTGCAAACGGCCAGAAGGCTCCAAAGTAAGCGATGTATTCGGCAAGGCTGCCATACCCGAGCCCCGGTAAATTCAAATGTAGTCCAAGAATCTTGCCACCTACAAAAGCAAGTCCAAAGACAACCGCATTTATAATCAGCAGAACTCGCAGAACTTTGGGTAAAAATCTAAAAGGTCTCATGGTTAGTAGGAAGTTGGAAGTAGACAGTGGTTAGTGGTTGGTGGTTAGTAAAGGTACAGTTTCAGCGGGAACGTATTTCGCAAGTTTTGCACAGCCCTGCTTTGTTTTGGCGATTCCCACCTTCAAGAGTTCTCGCACCACGGTGCTGGACACATTCAAATGTTCGGGAGCGCTCGACAAGAAGATTGTTTCGCATTCAGGGTAAAGCACCTTATTGTTCCAAGCAACGGTCTGCTCATATTCCACATCGGCACTTCCGCGGATTCCCCGCACCAGGAACTTCGCTCCCACACACTGCATAAAATCAACCGTCAAGCCGTCAAAGCAATCCACCTTCACGTTCGGAATTCCCTTGACCGCCGTTTTGACAATTTCGACTCGAGCCGATTCGGTCAGCAAATATTTCTTGGAAGCATTCACCGCCAAAAGCACATAAAGTTCGTCAAACAGCGCCGCAGCGCGCTTTACGATATCGAGGTGACCCAGGGTGAACGGATCGAACGACCCTGCAAATACGGCGATTTTCTTCATGACTACAATTTAGAAAAGTAGGAAGTGAGAAGTAGGAAGTACGAAGTTATATTCAAGAAAAACTGTCTACTTCCTACCGTCTACAGTCTACTTTCTATAGATCACTAGCGAGGATTCGCCGTAGCGGCGGACTTGCACCATTCCCGTTTCGTCAGCTTCTTTCACCCAGGCTGGTAAATTCCGGCTGGGGGCTTCGAACACGGCAACGCCACCCGGATTCAGCCAATCCCAATAGGGGCGCAGATCCGGGTAATCCATGTCCTTGAATGGAGGGTCGGCATAAATCAAGTCAAAGCCTTCACTTGCGCAAAGAGATTCTTTATCAAGCGTCAAGGCATTTTTTTCTAACAAAGTAAGCTTAGATTCTAGGGACAGCGCCTTATAAGCCTGCAGCACCAGTCTCGCCTGAGCATGCGCCATTTCGACAGCCACCACACTTGCAGCACCACGGCTCAAAGCCTCGATTCCCATAATGCCGGTACCAGCGAACAAGTCGAGCACGCGAAATTTTTCAACACCCTGCAGAATGTTGAAGAGAGCTTCTCTTGTACGAGAAGCTGTAGGTCTTGTCTTGGAGGTATCCGGGGACGGAACGTTCCTTCCCCGCATCAGTCCACCCGTAATGCGAATAGGCATCTGGTATTACTTTATCACAAGCATTTCAAAAAGGACTGTCGTGAACATATCCTTCTTGGCAAGTTTCATTTCGACATTGCGAATACCGATACGAGACGGCGAGTTCACAAACGCAGTGACAAAGCCGTTGAGTTCGGCAAAGTCCGCAGTCGTGGTAGCCTTAAGCGTATAGCGCTTGTACACACCAAATTCTTCAATCGCCGGTTTGTCAAGTCCGGAGAACTGCACCTTCTGGGTTGCCGCCAAAGCCTTCATGGACTTGATTTCGTTGTTCACTTCGGAAGACGGTACAAACGATGAAACTGCAGCCAGATTCACGTTGTTCACGTTGTACATACCGAAAGCGGTAATGTCGGTAGCCGGAGCGTTTTCGGGCAGAGGCGGAGTCCTGAAATCGGAACTGACCGCGCGCATACGATCGAGGAAAGCCTTCTGGGAATTCGGGTTACCGGCCACGCCGCGTACATAGAAGTAGTTCGGAGCCTGGTAAATACAATCCGAGAAACCCACGTCATCAGGTGTTGCCGTATTCAAGAATGCGAAGAACTGGCCGACAGAAGCCTTCTGGAACGAAAGCTTTTCCAGCGGCAAGTAGCTATTGTAATCCGAGCGTTTGTTGTTGAACAAGGCCTGCGGATTGATTTCGCCCACGACCTGCTTGACCGTCACATTGTCTCGCTGACGGATCATGGCGGCAGCGGCAGCAGCTTCGGCTTCAAGCGAACCACCGGCGGAGGTACGCTGTCCAGCACCGATAGCAAGAGCGGAACGGGTCGGGTCTTCGGCGCCAATCAAATCCAGATAAGGCGGCGGCAACAAGCCCTGCAACTGCTTGGGAACGCCCGCAACACTCAAGAAGCAGCTGAATGCAACAAACACAAACAGGGCGGCCACAAGAACCGTCAAAGCCTTCTTGCGAGACTTTTTCTGCAGTTCCTTGACGCTTGTCACGTTGACCGGAGCCACAGTTTCGACTTCGACCAAGCGCTCGGCAGCGTCAATCAAGTTCAAATGAATCATACACCCTCCATCACATTCAAGGCAGCCCCGATTGCACCAGCGCAAGAAAGCACGGCGGCAGAATCTTCTTCTTCAATCGGGAGCCTCAAGTTAGAGAAAGAATCCATCAAAGAAAGCTGGTATTCGGGCAACTTAGCACGGACGTCTTCCACGAACAGCAAATCGCTAGCCATTTCACCGCACAGACGGATTGACTTCGTCGAGACCGAGGCGTTTTCCTGTTGGGCAACCGCAATCTGTTCAGCAATTTCCCTAGCCAGAATCTGGTAAGCTTCTTCCTTGGTGTTGTTCACCAGCGAAAGAGTGGACACGCAGCGGAGCGCATGCAGGTTGTCCTTAGTGAGCCAAAGGAGCGTCACACCGGCATAGTCAGCCTTGACTATACATGTCAGTTCGGACACATTTTCGGCATAATCCATCAGGTTCATGAGCGAGAGCACGTCCACATCCATGGCCTTAGGAGCTAAAGCCTTGTTACGGAAGCCTTTACGTAAATTATCGACCCATTGTTCACGGACAGCAATCAGCATAATCGTGTATCCGAGTTCGGGGTCACCGCTCATGATTTTGTAATCAATTACATACGCATTGGATTCAGCGTTCGTAATCAGCGAAACATACCACTTTACATAGTCGTCAACGTTCTTTGTGGCTTCAGCCGGGACAAAGATTTGGCGGATAATCGACCTAAATGCAGGAATTGCCACCGAAACGGCTTCGACAGATTCAATCTGGTTGAACTCCATCCATCCCTGGAGGACGGTTTCAAAAGTATAGACATCGTCAAGGGGGGCGGTTTCCGTATCGAGAACGGCCGTCTTCAGAACACGGCGTTCAGCCGCATCCACAAGGGCAACTTTCAGAGAAGCGTCCCCTGCTTCTATACCCATGTAAATCTTCGTATCACTCATATTATCAACGACTTATGAAAAAAACTACACTCTAAAACTAATCAAAAATTACCCCTGGAAGGAGCTTTTCCAATTTTTTCTTGCCAATTCCAGGCACTTTTTGCAAATCTTCGGCATTTTTGAAGGCTCCAAGGGCATTTCTGACCTCCAAAATCTTCTCGGCGAGCTTCGGACCGACCCCATTCAGGGCGCAAAGTTCGTCCAGGGAGGCCGTATTGACATGGACAGGCAAATTCACTTTTTTTGACGGTTTTCGCTCTTTTTGGGGTCGACTTACCGAATTAGCGTCATTTTTTGACACTTGCGAACTATCTACGGCAACACGGTCCCTAACGACTGCCTGGGGGGCCTCGTTCGCCACAATGAACGTCTCCCCCACCTCAAAATGCTCGATAGACGGGAGTCCCCACGGGAGAACCCGGACAATGATTCCAATGACCAAAAGGCAGAACGCCAATCGGACTACGTTTTTTTCAGGTGCATTCATAAGGACAACCTCCGTTGGTTATCCTCGACCAAAGGACTTCTTAAGCGCCTCCTCCACCGCATTCACGTCTGAAGGGACATCCACCGAAATCGACGGGTACTTGCTCTGGACAATGCGAATAGGGCGTTTGCCCAGAATGCGCATCTGCTCCAGAGAGCGTTCCTTTTCGACATCGGTTTGCGGCAAAGACGAAAATTCGTCGCGGCACACCCTGGAATAAGCATAGATTCCCTGGTGCTGGAACCAGCGGGGAGCGTCCTCATTCGCCACCCACCGGGTAAAGTCCACCGCGTAATCGTCTTTTACCAAAACCTTGACTACCGTCTTGAGTCCCGCCTCGGTAGGATTCAAGGGGCACGCGACCGTCACCCATTCATCAGGGTGCTTTTCGAGCATCATTGCCACTTCGCACAGCACAGAAGGTTCCACCAACGGTTCGTCGCCCTGCAAGTTCACCACGAGGTCCAAATCGAGGGCCCGGGCCGCAAAGGCGACGCGGTCAGAACCAGTTGCCGCATCTGGAGTCAAGATAAATTCAAAACCCGCCCGAGAAACCACGTCTGCAATTTCTTCGGAATCGGTAGCACAAACAATGCGTTCAAAACATTCGGCCAAAAGCGCACGTTCCAGGGTGCGCACAATCATTTCTTTGCCTGCAATCTTGATCAAGGGTTTGCCCGGAAAGCGGGACGACCCCATTCGGGCTGGCACAACGCAATGAACTGCCATGGGCTAATTTTTCAAGCCGAGAATTTAGCCGCCGATGACCTTCGGAATGGCGAAGTGATCGTTTTCCACAGCCGGAGCGTTCATGAAGGCCTTTTCAAGCGAGAGACCCGGCACAGGCACGTCTTCGCGGAGAATCGTCGCACCGTTTTCGACAGCGGTCATCGGTTCCACGTCGGAAAGGTTCAAGGCCTTGAGAGCTTCAAGGTGGTTGAGCATCTTGTCCAAGTGACCCTTCACGGATTCAATATCTTCTTCGGCAACTTCGAGCCTGGAAAGCTTCGCGAGTTTCAAAACTTCTTCACGTTCGAGCATAAAACCTCTTTTCTTACGTCCACAAAATAGCAAATTATTTTGGCGAAAAAGCAACCCAGAGTTGCATAATCAATTCGGATTCCAGATTTCGAAGTTCGGAATTATAATTTTCAGCTTAAAAATCCGAATTCTGAATTCCGCATTCCGAGTTAACCGACTATTTGCAGCGCCGCATACTTCAAAATAATCGTACGGACCGTCGGGTCGCTACCGAAACGCACATCTACACGGGCATTGTCGCCAGAACCATAGCACTTGACAATCGTGCCCACACCATACTTCATGTGGCGCACGCGTACGCCCGGATGGTACGGATTCTCGCTGTATTCGTCGTAGACCACGCGCGGGCCCGAAGGTTCCGCCGGCTTGACAGGAGCTGCCACCTTCACCGGATTGCGGTAAACGATATGCTTGTCATTTTTCTTGACAGAATTCGGAACCGCCGAGGAGCGGTTGTAACCGTAAGAGCCAAAATTGCTCGGGCGAGACGAAGCTCCACCGTAACCACCGCCAAAGCTTCCGGACGGTCTACGCGGATAAGACGGAATGTTCGGACGCGGCGGGCGCGAAAATCCCGACGAGCCACCGGCAAAGTCCTGATTGAAATCGAATCCCGAGCCGCCGAAACCAGAATCGGTGCAAGGCGTAAAGTCGACTACCGACGGATCCAGTTCCTTAAGAAAACGGGACGGCGCAAACGGGCGAATGTTCCCTTGGAAGAATCGGCGTTCCGCATGATACAGGTACAATTTCTTTTCGGCGCGGGTGCAGCCCACGTAAAACAGGCGGCGTTCTTCTTCCATCTGCTCGTTCATCTCGGCGCCAGACAGAGTAGACGACGCGCGAATCAGCGGGAAGATTTCTTCGTCGCAGCCGGCAATATGCACGGTGTTGAATTCCAGACCCTTCGCCATGTGAATCGTCATGAGCGTCACCTGGCCCTTGGAATTGTCCACCTTCTTGTCGGCATCGGTGAGTAGCGAAATATCCTGCAAGAATGCGTCGAGTGTGGCCCCCGGATGTTCTTCGTCGAATTCACGGATGGCGTTCACCATTTCATCCAAGTTACCGATGCGTTCGTCGGCGGTGAGTTCGTCTTCTTTGCGCAGGAATTCCTTGTAACCCACGTCATTGATGATTTTTTCGGCCAAAATCGGAAGCGGAGTTTCGCCCGCGGCAAGCAAAGATTTCCAGCCCTGCACCAAGTCCGTAAAGCCCTTAAGCTTGATTGCCGAGCGGCTTCCGCTGTTGACTTCGGCAAGCAAGTTATCCCAGAAGGAGCCTTCGCCTTGGCGTTCTCTTTCCAAGATGTTTTCGACAGTCGTCTTTCCAATGGCGCGAGGCGGCGTATTGATGACGCGCAGGTAGGCGGCATCGTCACGCTCGTTTGCCAGCAGGCGCAAGTATGCAAGTACGTCCTTGATTTCTTTGCGGTCCCAGAATCGCATGCCGCCAAAAATGACCGACGGTATACGGCGGTCATTCAGCGCCTTTTCCAAGGCGCGGGACTGCGCGTTGGTGCGGTAGAACACGGCCGTTTTGGCATAAAAATCCTCGCCCGCTTTTGCAATCGTGTCTGCAATGGTAGACGCTTCGGAGCGGTCGTCCATAAAGTGGCGCACGTGAATCAAGTCGCCCGCATCTTCTTTAGAGAACACGTTCTTCTGCATTTCTTGCGGACGAATGTTGTGCGCAATCACGGAGCCTGCGCCCTTCACGATGTTTGCGGTCGAGCGATAATTGCGTTCGAGCTTGACAATCGTTACTGGCGCAAAGTCGCGGTGGAAGTTACGGATAATTTTGATGTTTGCGCCGCGCCAGCCATAAATACTCTGGTCGTCGTCACCCACCACCGTTACGTTCTTATTTTCGTTTATCAGCAATTTTAACAGTTCGTACTGAACGTCGTTCGTATCCTGATATTCGTCCACCACCACATAGCGGAAACGCTGCGCCAACTGGCTTGCCAAATTCGGAATCTTCTGCAGCATGTAAACCGTGTTGAACAACAAGTCGTCAAAGTCCATGGCGTTAGATTCTTTAAGGCGTTTCTGGTATTCGGCGTAAATCTTTGCACGCAGCTCTTCGTCTGGGAAGTTTGCCAATTCCTGCGCCACATCGGGAGTCTGCAGCTGAGCGACCTTTCCACGGTACAAAATCGTGTTCTTGTACTTCGAAATGGCGCCATGCATTTTCTTGACTTCGGAGGGCTCAAAATTGTCGCCCACCTGTTCCTTCATGATTTCTTTTAGGAGACGCTTCTGGTCGTCGTCATCGTAAATCGAGAAATTGCCGTCGTACCACGTGCCGCCCAAGGCATCAAGCACGGATTGTTTCGAAAGGCAAAGTTTCAAAAGACGCAAGCACACGGAATGGAACGTTCCCATCCAGGCAAAGTTCATGTTGCTGTCGAGTAACTTCTGGATACGCGACTTCATTTCGCGCGCAGCCTTGTTCGTAAAAGTCACCGCCAAAATGCGGTCCGGTTCCACGCGATACTGCGAAACGAGGTGAGCAATCTTATAGGTAATGCAACGCGTCTTTCCCGAACCGGCACCCGCCAAAATCAGCATCGGGCCATCAATCTTTTTAGCCGCCGCGGCCTGTTCCGGGTTCAGTTCTTTATCTAAAACAGCATTATCTACAATATTCGCCATGGGGGTCCCTTTTAATACACATATGTGCAATATAGAAAAAAAGAAAGACTCTCGAAGAGAGTCTTCCTTTAAATTTGAATCAGGGGCTTCGACTAGTCATCCGACGTAGAGGCGCCAATAGCCTGTTCGAGCGTCGTGTGTCCATCAAGTGCCTTCTGGATACCGTCCATACGCAAGGTAATCATGCCGCATTCCTGCATGGCGGCGCGTTTGATAACGTCGCCCGAAGAACGCTTGATAATCAGGTTACGCACGGTTTCGTTCGGCACCAGGAATTCGTAAATACCGCAACGCCCCTTGTAGCCCGAACCATCGCACTTGTCGCAACCCTTACCATGGTAGAACTGCATGTCGGGACTCAAGTGGAATTCGTCGCGCATGGCCTGCGAAATTTCGACAGGTTCCTTACAATACTTACAAATGCGGCGCACAAGACGTTGTGCAAGCACGCCCTTAATAGCGGTAGACACAAGGAACGGTTCCAGACCCATTTCGAGCAAACGCGGGAATGCACCGGCAGCATCGTTGGTATGGAGCGTACTGAAGACCAAGTGACCAGTCAAAGCTGCTTCGATAGCCATGGACGAAGTTTCTTGGTCACGCATTTCACCGATCATAATCACATCCGGGTCCTGACGCAAGAGGGCGCGAATGCCCGCCGCAAAGGTAAAGCCAGCGGCGTTGTTGATCTGTCCTTGGTTCACACCATCAATATTCAATTCCACCGGGTCTTCCATCGTAGAGATGTTGATGGTGGAATCCAAAATTTCTCGAATAGAAGCGTAAAGCGTGGTAGACTTACCGGAACCGGTAGGACCGGTCACCAGCACAATACCGTTAGGAGCATTAATCGCATCGATAAACTGCTTGAGTACGCGCGGGTCAAAGCCCATGTCCTTCAAGGGGAACTGACCCGAGTTCGGGTCCAAGATACGCATAACAATCTTTTCGCAAACGCCGCGCTTACGGAGCGATATCGGGAAGGAGCTCACACGAAGGTCCACCTCGGAGCCCTTGTAACGCACCGTGAAACGACCGTCCAAGGGTTTACGCTTTTCAGCGATGTCCATCTTGGAAAGAAGCTTGATACGGGAAAGAATCTGAGGCATCAAGCGGGCAGGAATGGGAGACATGACCTGCAGGTCGCCGTCAATACGGTAGCGGAGCTTGAGGAATGTCTCCTGGGGTTCCAGGTGAATATCGGATGCGTGACGGGCAATGGCTTCGTGAATCAGCGTGGTCACGATTCGCACCACCTGGCGGCCTTCTTCGTCGGTCAGTTCCGGTTCGTCATTACCGCCCTGACCGCGTTCCACGGTTTCAAGTTCTTCACCGTCCTTAGATTCACTGATAAGTTCGGCGAGAGACTCTTCGGTAGGACCATGACCTGCAAACACGCGTTCAATGGCCTTCATCACGTCCGCTTCGGAGGCCATCACGATGTCCACGTCCATACGGACCTTGAACTTCACGATGCTAATCGTGCGCATGTTCGTCGGGTCCGTCATGGCAATCGTCATCACGGAGCGGACCTGACGACGATCATCTTCACCCTTCTGCACGAACAGCGGCACCACCTTGTACTGCTTGCACATGTCTTCGGGCAAGAAGGTATAGGCGTTCGGGTCAATATTGAAATTGTCGAGCTTTACATACGGAACTTCGAACTGCCTCGAAAGAATTTCAACAAGGCGTTCCTCGGGCATGTAGCCCAGGTCCACCAATGTACGGCCAAGGCGCTTGCCGGTCGTCTTCTGCGTCTCGAGCGCCTTGTCTAGCTGCTCCTGCGTAATGTACCCTTGAGCGAGGAGCATTTCACCGATACGCATCTTGGTCGAAGACTGCATCTGCGACCCGAGGATGTTCGTTAGCGTTTCTTCGCTCACCATGCCAAGGCGCACCAGAATCTTACTGAGCATAAGTCCGGTACGTTTGTGTTCGGCCATGGCATGAGCCAACTGGTCTTCGTCCAATACGCCTTGACGAAGCAACAACTGGCCCAAGTTCATCTTATTGCTATTTATCATAAATGCGACCACGCCCGAGGTTGAACGGGCATTTTTTCTCCATTTTTGCAAAGCATGTTGACCGGGTCGCCCGCAGATTTTTCTACGGCAAATCCAATTTCACACACCTCGCCCAATTGGGTATTTGCTTTAAATATACTTTTTGGGCTAGAATTTGCAAATAGCAGGTGATATTCCTCACCCCCATTTAATGCAAAATTTAGGGGATTTTGGCCATATTTTTCGCACAAGCGCGTAACTTCGGGGTCTATCGGGAGTTTGTTTTCAAGAATTTGCAAATCTACGTTCGAAGAAAGCGCCAAATGGTTCAACTCCGACGAAAGTCCGTCGCTAATGTCCATGCATGCGCCGGCCGCCCCCAAACGCAAAAGTTCAGCCCCGGCAGATTCGCAAATTTTAGGAGCCAAGTGGTATTCCACCAGCGTCGGGAATTCGTCTTTGGCCTCGGGGTGGTTCATCAAAAGCCAAAGGCCCGCACCCGACTTGCCTAGCGTTCCGTTTACATACAATGTATCACCGGGTCTTACAGCCGAGCGCAACAGAGGTTTCGAATTTTCATTTTCGAGCGCTCCCAAGAGCGTTGTCGAAAACATTCCCACATCGCCCACCACGGTGTCGCCGCCAATCAAGGCGATTCCACGCCGCGCAAAGCCCTGCGAAAGAGCGGCCTGCATGCGGGTGCGAGTTTCCGGCGACCAATTCTTGTTGATACAAAGCCCAAGCACCGCAAAGCGCGGAATGCCGCCCATGGAATTAATGTCCGACACGTTCGAAACGATATGCTTTTCGACCGCCTGTTCCGGCGTTGACCAATCCAGCCTGAAATGCGTATTTTCGACTGACAAATCCTTGGTCACGAGCCAGCCGTCGAATTGGGCGCAGTCATCGCCCACACCGAGCCAGCCTCTTGTTGCGGGAGGTTCTTTTTTAAAGGCGGCAGCATCTTTTAAAAGGGCCTGAATAAAATTGAATTCACCTAAATTAGGAAACATCTTTTTAAATCATCAAAAAGCTTTTTCTTTAAAATATAATTTTTAATGAGGGAGGGGCTTTTTTACGCTCCCCATCCTAGGCCGACGCTTCCATTTCCTCTCCGCATAAACCACTTTTTTATTCACTATCATCCCCACTTTTTCTATTAAAAAAAATTTCAAAAAAACAGTTTGGCGGTAAGTTGTTGATAAATTGAGTGTTTCTTTTTGACAAAAAATATTTTTTGAAAAAAGCGAAAAAATCTATCCACAATTTGGGAGAATTACCTATCTTTTAGGCCATGGGACACATTTTCTTCATCGCTCCGTCCTCCCCCGGTAGCTTAGACCGCCTCAGTCAATGGACTTTCCGTTGGCTTTTGGAGCACGGCGATTTGGCAGAAGATTCCACCATGTACACTTGCAATTCGATCGAAGACGCAACGAACCTACTGGAATCGGCCCTGATTATCGGACAGTCCCCCGCACTTATCATTCTCGACCACGCAGACCGCCCGCACGAACAGAACCTCAAGTTCAGCAAGCTCTTGCACGACGGCATTCCTGAATCGTGGATTGTGGAATTGGTGCCCGACAACATGCCGCTCCCCCAGTGCGACGAAAATTATTACTGGGTCCGCAAACCCGTGAGTGAAGACGAATGGTACAGCACGCTCGAACAGGTGTTGCTCAAGAGCGGATCGCCCCAATGGGCTAATAACTAGTGCCTGCGGCACAGTTGGTAGAGCTTAGTTGGTAGAACTTAGACATTTTCTAAGTTCTAAGCTCTAAGTTCTAAATTCTAAATACTACATTACCCATTATGATTAAAGGCGTAAGTTATTTTGGCGTGCGTTCGCCTAAGCATGTTCTTGCCGATATGCAAGACATCAAGGCGGCGGGTTTTAACGCGGTGCTCCACACCTGGAGCGAAGAAGACCAGCAATACTACTACGGCACCATGAAGGATATCGTGGACCAGTCCGCAGACCTCGGTCTGACAGTCTACGTGAACCCATGGGGCGTGGGCCGCGTGTTTGGCGGTGAAGCGTATTCGGAACTGACTGCACGCAACCACGACTTATGCCAGGTGGCGCTCGACGGCAAGCCCAAGGTGGCCGCCTGCCCGAACCATCCGGAGTTCCGCGCCTACATGCACAAGTGGATTGAAAGCGTATGCGCCACGAAAGTGAGCACGATTTTCTGGGACGAGCCGCATTTTTACTTTGAGAAGGGCGGGCTTAGCAACTGGAGCTGCCGCTGCCCGCATTGTCGCGAGAAGTTCCGCGCCCAGTTCGGCTACGAGATGCCCGCCGAACTCACCGACGACGTGAAGAAATTCCGCGAGGATTCGCTCATTGACTTTTTGAGGGAAATGACCGAGGACGTTCATGCCCGCGGCAAGCGCAACTGCGTTTGCATGCTGCCGCCGTGGTTCCCCGCAGGTCTTGACGACTGGGGCCGCGTTGCAGGCCTTGAAAGCGTAGACGAAGTCGCATCTGACCCGTATTGGGAAAAGGGTGCCACCGAAGAATGGGTCCGCGAAAAATACGCCGAGACTGCTCGCAAGCTGACCGAAGTCGCCGCCAAGTACGGCAAGGCCGTGCAGATGTGGATCAAGGCGTACCAGATCGAGGCCGGCCGCGAAAACGACCTAGCCATCGCCGTCGAGGAAAGCCGCAAAGCAGGTATCGACAACATCTTCGCGTGGAGCTACCGCGGCACAGAAACGCTCAGCTGGCTAAAAAGCGACAACCCGGACGAAGTCGCCCGGGTGTTCAGGAAATCGCTCAGTCTCTAACGGAACGCGCGAACGCTAATTACTTCATCACGCGTATCGTCGTGGAGCCTGCGCGGGATTTTGCGATGAACGTGCCGCCAGTTTTCACGAGGGCTTTCGCGCTGGCACGGAGTTCCTGCAATCCAGAGGCTCGCACCTTTCCCAAATAGTTGCCGTTCATGTCGAAGATGCGGTAGCTTTCGGTTCCGGCCGCATGCGATAGCGCGGGCTTTACAAAGGCTGTGCATTCATCAACGCAAACGACTTCATCCTCTCCGAACACAAAGTAATCCACGTCCATCCAGGAACCGGTTACCGTAAAGCGCAATATGTGTTCGCCCGCAGGGAGGTTCACCGTCGCCCGCACCTTGTTGTAGTCGTCGTAGTTGTCCTCGCCTTCGTTTTTCGGGACAGAGATTACGTCCGTGATGTTCTTGCCGTCAAGCGACATCTGGAAGTCCGAAGTCTCGTTTGCGGATGCGACCGACGCATAGAAGGAATATTCGCCCGCTTCCTTCACGTTCACGGTGTATTCGAGCCATTCGCCTTCCTGGTTGTAGCCCACGATGTAGCCCGTCGCCTTCTTGTAAATGTCGACGCCCGTCCCTTCGCGGTAATTGCTACCGCCATGGTCTTCGGAATCGTTTTCCTTGTAGGAGTCATTGCCCGAGCCGACACCCGGAATGTCGAAGTCTTCCGCCTCAATTTTGCCCGGAATTTCAAACGCCTTACCCTTGAAAGGCTTTTGCGGTTCGGGAACCACCGGAGCGCGGTTTATTGCCTTGAGCATCTGCTCCGCATAGCGCTTGCCGAACGTCACGTAGGCATCGTGACCGAAGTGGTAGCGGTCCACGCCATTGCCGCCAAGGCCCTCGGACGACGCGTAGTAAGTGTTGTCCATCGTATTCGGGAGTTTCGACACGCGGTCGGAATAGCAGCAGCCCGAACGCAGGAGCTCGCCCGCCACGAACGGCACCGTGTCGGAACTCATATTGAGCGCCTTCAGAATATCGTCGCGGGTCTTCTTCACGATTTTCGGCCAGTCCGGGTAGCCGCCGTCGGTTTCGCCCTGATGGAAGATGAATCCCTTGATGACGCCCACCTGCTGCGCCTTCTTCGCGATATCGATAATCGTCTTCGTCACATTGCCATCGCTGGCGTATTCTTTCGCGTAATTCTGGAGCCAGCTTTCGGCGCCCGCGAGGTAACTTGCATACTGATCTTGATCAAAGAGCTTGATGCTAGCGCCGCCCACCGCAACCGGGATAATCCCGATGGTCACGTCAGGCATGCTGTCGGCCATCGTGCGCCCGAACCAGTCGGCAATCGAAATCGTGTTGCCGCAGTTGAAGAGCGAGGGTACCGCCGGATAAACCTCACCCAACGTGTTGCGCCCCTTACCCGAGCACTTTTGCGTCGCAAAAATCTTGAACCGCGAATTTTCGACCTTATCGGCGCTCTGGGCATCGGCAGTGCCGCCCATGTTGGACTGGCCGTATGCGATGTAAATGTGGAAATTCGGGTCCGGAGCGGCATTCGCCAGAATTGCTCCGAACGACAACAAGCCCGCAGCAAAACATGCTGCCGGCACGAAACCTGAGAATTTATTTAAAAATCTCATGACATCCCTTCTTTTTCAAACATCCTTCTTAAAGATATCTTGAAAAAAACACAAAAGGCGCCCCCGGCGCCCTTATTTTATAGACAGATTGTCAATGCATACAAAGAAAGTTAATCCCACGAAGTAAATTCTGTTTATCGTCACACGAATTGTACAGTCACTTCGTTCCTGTACCAAATGCTCGCTTCGGTCATGACAATACAAGTATTGTCGCAACACTCAGCTTACGCATTTGTCGGGAAAAAAATTCAAATCAGATTTTACGTTAGTAAAATCGAATCAGTGTGACACTCATACAAAAAAGCCCCGTCGCTTGGACGAGGCTTTTAATGTCGTTTTTTATAAAAGATTACTTAGCTCTTTCGAGGTAAGAACCGTCGCGGGTGTCCACGCGGATCTTGGTGTTGTTCTCGATGAAGAGCGGAATCATCACCTTGGCGCCGGTTTCAACGGTGCATTCACGCATCACGTTACCGCTGGTGTTGCCCTGGACTGCCGGAGGAGCGTCGATGATCATGAGGTCAACGAAGGTAGGCGGAATCACTTCGATCGGAAGCGTAGCGCCGGACTTCGGGTCCTTCCACCAAGTGACTTCGACAGTAGCGCCGTCGAGGAGCCAAACTTCGCAGCCATTGAGAGCTTCCTTGGAGATTTCTTCAGTTTCCTGAGTTTCGTTGTTCAAGAAATACCAAGTAGAACCGTCATTGTAGAGGTAGGTCATTTCGGTGAAGGTCACGTCGGCTTCTTCAACCGTATCGCCACTCTTCCAGGTGCGTTCGAGGGTGCGGCCGGTCACCAAGTTCTTGATGCGAACGCGGTTAAAGGCCTGGCCCTTACCCGGCTTCACGAACTGGTTTTCGATGATTTCGTACGGCTGACCATCAACCATGATTTTAAGTTTCTTGCGGAATTCGTTGGTGCTTACAGTACCCATATTATCCTCTTGTTGATTTTGATTCTAAATTTAGCAATATAATGGACGACTCCTCAAAAGTTTTCACGCAAATCCCTGACTTTTTGGACTATTTGGGATCCGATTTGGCGACAGTCATTGCCAAAACGACCGCACTTGCCGACCTTGACCTGAATCCGAAGTTTCCGTTTCTTTGTTCTAGGCATTACGCCGACCTGATCAAGAAGGCTGGCGACCCAGCCGCCCTGTTGCGCGAAATTTTGCCCACCAAGGACGAACTCAAGAAGGTCGAAGGCTTTGTAGACGATCCCGTGGGCGATTTACCGGCCGGAAAATCCGACTGCGTGATCCAGAAATACGACCAACGAGCCCTGATTGTCTCGACCGCCACCTGCGGTGCCCGTTGCCGTTTCTGTTTCCGCAAGAACTACCCGTTCCAGAACACACCCGACGTTGCACGCCAGGTGAGCCACTGGCTCGACACCCATACCGACGTCTGGGAAGTGATTCTTTCGGGCGGTGACCCGCTGACTCTCGGTCCCGGCGCCTTCCGCGAACTGATTGAAGCGATTGCGATGCACCCCTCGGTTACCACGCTCAGAATCCACACGAGACTCCCCGTGATGCGCCCGGACCTGGTGATGCAGCATTTTGAACTGCTGCGCGAACTGCCGGCTAGGTTTAGCTGCGTGCTGGTGTCGCATGTAGACCACGCCGACGAACTCGACGAAGAATCGGCAAGCGTGTTTGCACAACTGCGCTTTAGCGGTTGGACGCTTCTGAACCAGAGCGTGCTGCTAAGGGGAATCAGCGATGACGCCCTCAAGCTCACCGCCTTGTGCCGCAAACTTTTTGAGCAGGGTGTGCTCCCCTACTACCTGCACCAGCTGGACCACGCAAACGGGGTCGCCCACTTCGAAGTAGCTGATGACGAAGCCCGCGAGCTGATTGCAGAAATCCGCACCAAGCTGCCCGGCTATCTGGTGCCGAAACTTGTACGAGAAATCGCCGGCGAGAAGAGTAAAACTCCTATTTAGCAATGAGCTCGTGCCGGAGGCGATCGACCTCGCAGCTCATAGCTCACACCTAAAATAAAGTTTTTAGGCCGAAACCTATAATGCCGTCAAGGTAATTCTCGCCGTTGCGTAGCGCGTAATACAGGTTCACGCTCCAGTTGCCGCGGTACTGCGTAAAGGCCACACCATAATCATGTTCGCGCTTCCAGCCATGTTCCGGCGCAAATGCGCGGTAAAGCCCCGGCTGGTAGAAAGCCTCGATGCTCAAGTCGTAGCCATCTTGCCATAGAATCGCGAATTCGGAATACCCGTAGGCGCGGCTCCGCATAAAGCGTACGTCCATGCCCTTGAAGCTATCCATGCCCCCCAGCGCGAAATAATCGAAGCGGTCCAAGTCCGCATCGGTCGGGAATATTCCGCCGGCAGCCCCGCTAAAGCGAGTTATCCAGTTGCCATAAATCGGCAAGTACCGCGAGAATTTGGCTGACGCCTTCAGGTAATTGTCCAAGGAATCCGGGCGGTCCATATTCCAAACAATCGAGCCGTTGAATCGCGTACCCGAGCGCGGCAATACAAATCGGTCAAGCGACACATAAGAGAGTTCAAAGGTCGATGTTTTTCGGTTGCTACCGATGCCGAGGAACACGCCCAAGGTAAAGTCAAAGCCGATGTCGCGGGAAATTCCGATTTCGCCGTAGGCATCGCGTTCCGAAGAATCTTCGTCGAAATAGCCGCGGGCAAACACGTTCCATTCAGAACCGAAAATCCACGGTTCCTTGTACGAACCTTCTAGCCTGCGGGCATTATCTGCAGTATAGCCTTCTAGAGTCAAGTCGCGGGCTGTTCCGCGAATGTTATAGAGAGCCACATTCACGTTGCCTTCCCACTCGTCGGTTTCGCTGGAATACGTGAGTAACGCATATGCCTCGGAAACGGCGGCCGCCTGCATGTGGTACACCGGGATTATGCGGTTGCGCACCGGGTCACGGAAGATTTGTGCCGGAGCCGTACGGTTGTAATAGCCCAAGCTCGCAAGCTTCATGTCGGAGCGTTCCAATTCCAGCGGTGACACGAGTTTTCCCGGTTCGATTTTCGTTTGCCGGCGGAACACCTCGATGTCGCTACCCGAGGAATCCATGTTCTCGGGATCTGCCCAGACCCAAGGAATACCGCGATCTAATTGAACCGTCAGCACGCCAGCCGAATCCAGCTCGCCAGAAAGTTTTGCCGACAAGAATCCCCGATTTTCATAATAGCTCACAATACGGTCTCGCATAAGCAGCCAACTTTCGCAGGATTTGCCCACCAGCGCCTGCACTTGGGTTTCTTCGTACAATTCGCGCTCGCCCACCCACTGCACCGCCGTAATGCGGCACCCTTCCGAAGCAGAAGATGCAACAACAACGAAAAGCATTGTTGCAATAAAAAGGAAACTCTTCACCATACAGATGCTATGCACACAAAACAAATTCCGAACTCTGAATTCCGAATTACGCATTAGAAGTACGCCCTCGCTTCGGTGCTAAGCTTCTGGAAGATATTCTCTTCGGCGTCGCCAAACCGCAAAATGTAACTGCAACCCATCGTCAAGAAATCATTCAAATCCACAGAGAGCGAAAATTCAAAACGATACGTACGGCCATCGCTGTAGCCATCCATCACCTGGTACGGGATTATGTCGCCATGGCTTTTGACTTGCACCACCGAGAAGTTCGCATAAGAATTCACCTTTTTCTGGCGATTGTAACCGACACGCAAGGCACCTTCCCAAAGGTCGGCATCAAACAGGCCTTCTTCGCGACCAGAGCCATCGCCCCCTTCGCCAGTGCGGTAACGCCCGAGCGGTTGCACAAAGAATCCCTGCAAAAAGTCAAAGCGGTAGCGCAGCGTTCCGTCGTAAATATCCCAGTTCCATTCCTGCATGGCCGAAAGTTCGTTTTCTTGAATCAGGAGCGTGCCGCCCACAAAATGATCCAGATTGATGCGGTAGCCCGCTTCGAATTCATGCGAGTAAGAGGTCTCGTAATACGAAATCGAAGAAAGTTTTTTATCGAATGTGGCGCCCGGCTTGTACGTAAGCGAAACGCCCGAAGGATGTTGCCAGTCCACCAAGCCCTCCACCGCCATACGGCCCGATGTCATGCGGTGCAGTTGCGAAGTCGTGACCGGCGGGAAGTATATTTTTTTGCCCGTAGTATCGCTCCCTTCGCCCTCATACGAACCGCCGAAAGTCACATCGCGCAAGAATCCGTCGCGCACGCCAAAGACAAGCCCCGGATTAAAACGAAGTTCAATATTGAATGCAGCATCTGACGAAAGAACGGCGCCCACGGAATCGTTGCGGCCCATGCCTTCGTACACAAAGTCGCCGTTATCCACTCCTTCAATGTAACTGGATGTCAAGCTGTCATAGCGCACATCGCCCGTACCCGGCGCAACCGCCTTGTAGACGGCTGTATAAATCTGTTCTTCGGTCAAGCCCAATTTATACGCCACATTGCCCAGCCAGCCCAGTTCTTCGCCACCAAAGCGAGAATTCAAATTGGCGAGCCAGCTATTTTCGCTTTCCGAAGAATCAGTGCGCATGCGTTCGTATTGCAGCAAGTGCGCCAAGGTAAAGTAGCGGCTATTGTAATTTGCCTCTTGCACCCAGGTGGCAGCCCACAAGGAATCAGCCCATTCATCGCCATAGGTATCGCCACGGCGCTTGGCCATTCGCCCGCTTACGCTTTCACGTATCTCGCCGCGGTCAAAATAAATTCCTAAGCCGCTCGAAGACTTGCCGTAAACCACCTCGTCTTCCACTTCGTCCAAATTGATTTTCGTAAAACGCAAGTCGCCGGCACCAAACGGGCGAACCATTCCTTGCAAGAATTCGGCATTCGCCGTTCCTTGATAGCGTTCCATTTCGCGTTCTTGCAAACTCGCCACACGAATCAAAGCGAGTTCTCCCAAGGCATTCCGGTTGCGGTGCTGCACGCCTAACTGCACACGCGAAGAATTCCAGTCTTCTCCGGCATTACGGCGGTAACCCCACTGCGCAGACCCGTACCATTCTTTTGCAAACCGCGCACGCATCGTGAATTCATCGTGCAACAAGTCGTCATCCAGGAAAGCGGAATCACTATACGCCAAGTCCCAGCTATCGCGCAGGCCGTAAAGGTTCCAGTCCAAATCAGCCCCCGGATGTTTCAGAATATCAAAGCCCTGATGCACGCGGTTTCCGTACACCGACATCGCAATCGGGAAATGCACCAGGTCGCGGGTAGAATCACTCGATACATACCAACGGAAGGCTTTGCCCTCGTTTCCGCCAACATGCTTTGATACGATGTTTGTGTCAGTGCGGTTCATCGCCATTTCAAAGTCGGCATAGAACTGTCTATTCTGTTGCACACGAATGCGGGCGTTCATGCGTTCCGTCCTGTCGGGCCTGTTCAAAGGGGGCAACGTATCATCACGCACAAAATCGTCACCGCGGTCTGCCTTAAGCATTGCATAATCTTCATCGGTCCACACGCCGCGCTTTAAGCGGTCTACATCGTTTTCGAGTCTAAAGCCCGACACATCCAAATACAGGTTCGGGTGTCTGTAGTTTGCCGCAGCGCCCTTGAGCATGTAGATATTGTCATTTTCGTAAGCGTCGTACTCCACGCGGATTTCGTCATCGAAACTCGGCAACACTGAGCCCTTAAAATCGAGCATGCCGCCCGCGTAATTCACCAGGTAATCCTTACCGCGCGTGAGTTTAACGCCATTCAGCCACACGGTTTCGGACTGCGGCACCACCGCAACAAAACTGCCGGAGCCGTCCAGCGAATAGCCCAATTGTTGGCCACTTACACCGTTAAACGTCCGCATAAAATGTTTCACTTCGTCAGTACCGATAACGCCACGCACCTGCGTGTATCCGCCACCAAAGTCGCCGCGCACTCCACCCATGGCGCCAAGAGACGCTCGCGAAATTCCGGTGAAACCCATCGAAGAATCCACCCAGGTCAAATCGCCCAAGTGCAAAAAGTAATGCGGTGATTCCACGCGAAAATAAATCTGGTCCACCTCGCGGAGAGTCGCCGTCGTCTGGTCGCCCGCGCGACGCCCCACATCAGAAAGCAAAGCGTCAATATACACACTGTCGGTCAAGCGCCCCGTAATCGAAAGGCGCAATTCCTGATCCACTTGCGTACCGCCATCGCCAACAGTCACTTGGACCATTTTGTAGCCGTGCGTTTCAAGGGAATCCTTGCGGGCCGAAGTATCCGCATTTTGAGCATAAGAATTTCCGCGGACAAGTAAGGCCGGATCCCATACCGGCAAAGAATCCGTATCCATACCCCATGCGAGTACAGAAAGCAGAAAGAGTCCCAACCAGAACTGCCGGGACATGGGGCTTACCTTTCGTTAGGTTCTACGATAAACTGGCGGGTTGCAAGCAGCTTGCGCCCGGCCACCAGGTCCACACTCCACTCGCCCGGCTTCAAAAGATTCGGAACAATGGTCGTGAGACATACATCCTGCGACATATCGCAAGCAAGCTTTTGCACCGTATCGGCTCCGTTAAACCAAATATGCATTAGGGAGTCGTCCCCGAGTTGCAACGCCGACGAGACCGTGGAGTAGTAGTAAAGACGCATGCCCTCTTCGAACACGCTATCGACACCGAACGGAGAGCCATTCACAATATGGCTACAGACAACGCTTTGCGCCATCGAAAGTTCCGTATCGGCAGAATTCCAAATGGTTTCGGCGCCGTGCAAGGCAACCACAATTCGGTGAATCAAAAAGCCAAGAAAGACCACCATCACGACAATCGTCGTTTTCCGCAAATTGCGAAGCGGAGGAAGTTTTGTCACAAGGCAGTCCTAGATCAAAAGTTTAACGAACCAGGCGGCTTGTATTCTGCGTAAAGGCAGGAACAGCATCGACCAGTTTTTCGACCAACAGGCGGTTAAAGTCTTCGATACGGTTCGGAAGCTTGGAACCCGGGAAAATCTGCACCAACAAGAGCGCCTGGTCTACAGGAGCAATGTAAATGGAACGGGATTCACCGCTGAAAGAAACAGCCTGGAAGTTTTCGCCACCGAGCATCATGCCCACCTGGCGGGCAGAGTCGAAAGACGCCGTGCTAAGCACGGCAAGCGGAGTAGCATCGATTCCCAAAGAACCGACTTCTGCAATAATGGATCCGTCACGATGGCAAAGAACAATATATTCAGCTTTGACGCTCGCCTGGTATGCAGTCATTAAACGCTGGACCTTGGCGGCATCATCGGAATAAATGGTAAAATCGCTCATTATGCACCCTCGTTAAATTACTTCTTCTTAGGTACGTACGGACGCAATTCAATTTCGTCATCGGCATCGGCAGCGGGCTTAGCGACATCGCGACCGAAGGTCGGCATACGAGGTACTGCAGTTGCTGCACGCGGGCGACCGAACGGCGACGACGTAGCCCCCTTTTGGAACAGACCGGCGCCGGCAGTCGAAGGCTGGGCAGGAGCTGCAGAAGGCGGTCTTGCCGCAAACGAAGGCATGCGGAACGGGGATGCCGGCTGTGCAGGGGCGGCAGGCTGGGCAGCATGCGGAGCCGGAGCAGCGGGCTGAGTTGCCTGGACCGAAACACCTTCCTTGGTGAGCGACACATCGTGAACGCCGGTATTACCGACATTGGCAGCCGCCTGACGGAGGAATCCCTGCTTGACGTTAAACTTTTCAATCACGAGCATGGCAATCGTCTTAAGCGTCGTCACGACACCCTTACCATTGTGGGCGGTAGCCGGGAAGAAAGGCACATTGCGCGGATTAAGTTCGGCATTCAGTTCGTCAAGCGTGAACACGTTGTCCATATCGCGCTTGTTGTACTGAAGCACAAAAGGCATATCGTCCAGATCCATGCCATAGTCTTGCAAGTTCTGGCGCAGGTTCTGCAAACTTTCCAGGTTTTCGGCCTGACGGGACCTCTGGGAGTCCGCCACAAAAACAATGCCGTCTACACCACGAAGCACAAGCTTACGGGTACTATTATAATAGACCTGACCAGGAACAGTATAAAGCTGGAACCTTGTTTTGAACCCCTTGATATCCCCCAAGTTCAGCGGCAAAAAGTCAAAAAAGAGCGTACGGTCACCTTCAGTCGCGAGGGACACCATGTCGGTACGCTTGTCCTGGGGCATCTTCTGGTGGATCACCTGCAAATTGGTGGTCTTACCGCTAAGGCCCGGTCCGTAGTAAACGACTTTACAACTAATTTCTCGTGTAGCAAAGTTTATCGAAGACATTACACATCCTTGATATATCTACTTCAAATCTAATAAAAAAATTAATTTCGTAGACCACAAAATATGCTTTTTTAGCATTCTAATCAGGAATACCGGTCAAACAGGACCTTGGGGGCGATCCACGAAATGGACGACGCGCTGCGGAAACGGAATTGTAATTTTTTCTTCAACAAAGCGTTTCTTGATTTCAGCAGTATATTTCCAGCGCAAGTTGAAGTAGTCCTGGGTTCGGGTCCAGGCCCTGAAAGTCACGTTCACGGCGCTATCTTCGAGGCCCGAAACAAAGAACTGGGGTTCAGGCTTGCGCATAAACAGGGGCTCGCCCGCCACCACGTCGCGCATGATATCGAGCGCCTTTTCCGGAGAATCTCCATAGTCGATTCCCACCGTAATTTCGAGCCTTCGGAGCGGATTCTTGCTAAAGTTCACGATCGGCTGCCCCCACAAGGAGGTATTCGGTGCTGAAACATAAAGTCCATCCAAAGTACGGAGCGTGGTATTAAAGAGGCCGATTCCCACGATGTTGCCCTTGATATTACCGCATTCGATGTAATCGCCGGCTTTAAACGGGCGCAAAAACAGCAGCAACAGACCCGAAGCTATGTTTGCCAGGGCATCTTTCAAGGCGAGACCCACCGCCAAGCTCGCCGCACCTACAAGAGCAACAATGCCTGCGGTATTCACGCCTAGCACATGCAGCACTAACAACAAAGTAACGATATAAATGCAGTATGAGAATAACGAATAGACCAGCGGTTTTGCCGAAGAATCTAGCCCCCGGTTTTCTGCATGGTTTATGACATACTTCAAGAAAATCAAAAGAAGGCGCGCCGCCACCAGGAGCAGCAACGCAATAAACAGGCGCTGAATCACGGAATGATCGAACACTCCGCCAAAACGAGTTTCTAGAAAAAGCCTAATCGAATCCATTGTGGACAAATATAGAAAATTGAATATACACGAACAGCCGACACACACTGTGTATCGGCTTATTCAAATTCGCACTAAATCGACTTAGCGATTAATTAGGCGAGACCGTTAACGACCTTAGCGGCCTTGGCCTTGTAGTTAGCGACGCGGTTAGCGCAGAAACCGGCACGACCCTTGGCAGCAGCCTTGTCGAGCATGCTGAACAGAGCCGGCATGGCCTTGAGGGCTTCTTCCTTAGAAGTTGCGCTACGGACAGCCTTGAGGGCGGTGCGGATAGCGGAACGGGTAGAACGGTTCATGGCATTGGCCTTTTCGGCCTGAAGCAGACGCTTTTTGCAAGATTTGTGTTGAGGCACCTTATTATCTCCGGGTGAAAACCTACTTAAAAATGTTGGTTCAAAGTTAGTAAATATTGGAAATTTTTCAAGGGGTGGGCAAAAATTTATATCTTTGGGCGCATGATTTCCTTTGTAAATTTAACTGCACAACGCGAAAAATACCGTTTTGAACTGGAAAAAGCCGAACGAGAGGTGTTGGACAGCGGTTGTTACATAGGAGGCCCCCAGGTACAGGCACTCGAAAAGGAACTTTCGGAGTATCTGGGCGGAAAAATCCACACGATTACCTGCGCAAGCGGCACGGACGCCCTCACGATCGCCCTGATGGCCATGGATTTACGCCCCGGCGACGAAGTAATTGTCCCCGATTTCACCTTTATCGCCCCTGCAGAATGCGTCGCCCTTCTCGGCGGGCCCCCCCAATTTGCCGATATTGACCGAGAAACCTTGCAAATTGACCCCGAAAGCGTCAAGAAACTGATTGGACCGCGCACCAAGGGCATTATAGCGGTGAACCTGTTCGGCCAGTGCGCCCCGTTCAAGGAACTGCGCGAAATCGCCACCGAACACAAGCTCTGGATTATCGAAGACAGCGCCCAGGCATTCGGTGCCCGCACCAACCAGATGGCATGCACATTCGGAGATATTGCCATCACCAGTTTTTACCCGAGCAAGCCGCTCGGCTGTTACGGTGACGGCGGCGCCCTGTTTACCGAAAACGAAGAATTCGCCAAAAAAATCCGCATGATTGCAAACCACGGGAGCACCGGGCGTTACCAGCACGAAATGATCGGCATGAACAGCCGACTTGACGCACTGCAAGCGGCAGTCCTTAGAGTCAAGCTTAGGCACCTCGATGAAGAACTTGCGGTCAGGCGCCAAAATGCGGCCAAGTACGACGCCTACTTTACCGAATACAACAGCACCGCGGCTGCAAGCGAGAAGATTGTTCCTCAAAAAATCGAAACCGGATGCAAGTGCACCTACGCCCAATATACGGTTTTGGCCGAGAACCGCGAAGGATTCATCCAGAAACTGAACGCAGCCGAAATTCCTTACTGCATCCACTACCCCAGCGCCCTGCGAAATCAGCCTTGTTTTATGCAATTTTACCAAGAACCCCTGGGCGGCATCATTTGGATTCCAGAGGAACATCCCGACCCGAATTCAGTAAAGGTTTCAAAGCAAGCCATCAGCTTGCCCGTATGCGCCTTCACCAATGTAGATGAAATTATCGAAAAGCTAAAAGTTCACCTGTAGCTTTAAAATCTGCTATTACAATTCTTTCATTCGCTGCACCGCATCCTTGAAAATCGCGGGCTCTTGCAGTAAGCTGATTACCACCCAGCCGTCTTCGTCGAAATCGAAGAAGAACCCGGGTTGCACCAGCACATGCTTTTCGCGGAGCAAACGGAGCGTGAGTTCCTCGTCGTCTTCGCCGAGGCGAACAACCGCATACCAACCGCCGAGAACCTCGGGGCAGTACTTGGAGGGGAAAGCTTCGCGGAGCGTCTGCCAGTTGGCAAGCAAGCGTTCCTTGACGCGCGATTCGTAAGCGGCGGCCGCGGGCAACAGCGACGTACCCAGCGCCTGCGCCGGAGCAGATACACTCAAGTAGGCATCTTCCACGAATTCGAGCGCCGCGCGAATTTCTTCGAAGCGTTCGCGGGGCGCGTAAAAAGCCATCCAGCCGAGCTTGAGCTGCGGGGAACCCACTGCCTTGCTTAAGCCGTTCAGCCAGAAGATGGGGCACTTGGGACCGTCTTCCGGGAGGTTGATGAAGTCGTTACCGCCCGCATCCCATAGATTATTTGATTTTTCCTCAATGGATTGCTTCCCCCCTTCGGGGGTCGCAATGACGTATTGCCAAGTACGCTTTACTTTATCCGTAAGCGCATAATCGCCGAAGACTTCGTCCACCACGAGAATCATGTCGTTTTCTTCGCAGAAACGGACCGCCGCATTCCACTCTTCGCGCGACACGCAATGCCCGGTCGGGTTATGCGGCGAAACCAGCAGCAGGATTTTCGCTTTCTCGGGAGCCGCCAACAAGCTGTCGGAATCGAGAACGAATCTAAACGCCGCGCCCTCTCGTCTCTCGTCTGTAGCGAGTTTACGAGCGTTCTCTCGTCTAAGTTGCAGAAAATAGGGCGCACATTCCAAATGTTCGAGCTGTGCAAGCGTATCGAGCAGCGGGTAGCCGGGCATCGGCGTCAGAATCACATCGCCCGGATCGCAGAATGTCTTGAACAAAACCGAATACGCTTCGCTGGTGCTCGCCGTAAGGATAATCTGACCAGCCGTAAAATTGCCCCCGCGTTCGCGGTAATACTCCACCACCGCTTCGCGGGCCGACTTCCAACCCGCCGCATCCGGATTCCAGCAACCAAAAGACTCGCGGCCTTCATCGACAGCGGCATCCAGCTCCACCGGCAGTCCCGCCTTCACAGGCGAAGAAACCGTCATGTCAATAAACGGCGCTGACTCAGCCTTCGCACGCTCCAATTCGGCAAAGAACGGCGATGGCGAAAGATCTTTAGGCAAGCGGGAAGAAAGCATTATTTTCTATGTCTGTGGAAAATGCCGGCGAGCACCACTGCGATAAAAATGCCCGCGGGAAGCACCACTGCAATCGTAAGGAGAATCAGCTTTTGAAAATCCGTGAGTCCCTTGAGAGAGGCCTTAAATTCCTTGAGTTTCGCTTTCAGGCCGGGTTTTGCGGTTCCCTCGGCACCTTCAACGACAGCGCCTTCGGCCGAAGCTTCAGCCTGGTCTTCTAAACCGGCAAAGGCTTCCATTTTCGGGAGCATGGCCATCAGCTTGGACACCGATTCCTTCACAGGCCCGACATACTGGCTCGCTTTTTCGCGAACCTTGTCGTAGCGTTTCTTGAATGGGCGTTTGAGTTGTTCAAGCATCGGTCACCTCTAGGCATTTGTTCGTTTAAGGAACAAAGACCCTGTAACTTGTTCCCATATACTTCAAAATATACATTCCTCGGTGTTCAAGCGCAATAGACAAATCACTTCCCGAGGAAATTTCTCGCTTTATCAAATTACCCTGCACATCAAACAGAGCAACCGGTTCTGCAAAAGTCAAACCACTAAGATAGATTCGACCTCTTTCCACTGAATATTTCAACGACGCACTTACCAAAGGCACCTGAATCGAAATCGTTCCCGACGAAGACCCCAGTTCCGCAGAACTCGACGAACTTTCTACCAGCGAGGAACTGGAGCTCTTTTCTTTCAAGAGCCAGTCGGCATTTTCTACAGATGTGTATATGCTCGTATCACGAGAGAACACGTACTGCGGTCCAACATTCTGGGTCTTGTCACCATTTTTGAGGAGCCAGTTACCAATCTTCTTTCCCGTATTGGGGTCAGAAATACTATCGCCCCAAACGGCATGACCATCGCAATCCGTATAGACTGTATCGAACACAATATTGTTCACATAGCGCACAATGCCGTATGTAGATTTGCGGCCATCAAGGGCAAGCACCGGGAAACGCCCGTTGTGGCACCAAATATTTCGGTTAGATACCGTCTGGAACTTCGTATTCAACATCCACGCAAATTGCGGAGACTCCATCAGGGACTCTTCAAGCCCAGTCGTATCGCCTGGAAAAGCTTTTTCTAGCATCACGGAATCATAATGATTGCCTACATGCTCACCACCCAGGATTACATTGTAAAGCGGAGCCTTGTTCCCAACATCCGAGATTTTATAAAACACTGCGTACGAATTATAGACGCTACCCGAATCGGCTCCGACAAGGCCGCCCGTATACATGCCAACAGTGTTAGAAACTTTGGTTCCAAGAATAATCCATGAAGCTCGAACACCACAATCCTCTACAACACCTTTATCAGACTGTCTCGCCACGATGCCACCCGCATAGGCTGCGGGGCTAATTTCAATACCACCAGGATTCGTAAGATTTGCAGACAACCGAAGCGCTTTGGAGTCATCGATAGAACCATAGTAGGATTTAGAAATCTTTCCCAAATTATAGGCTGCAATGCCGCCAATCGCCACGCCACCGTCACCGGCACGTCCCAGAGAGCCCGTATATTCCGCCCACTCTACAAAACCACGATTTTCGCCGACAATGCCCGCAACAAGTCCAGTAACAGTCTCCATATCGCCGACCATCTTGACATGGTCAAGCGTTCCCTTGTTAATGCCACAAATGCCTCCCAGCACCAAAGGAGAATCATCCTTCAGGTCGCCTTCAACACGAGATTCCGAAACGGTTCCTTCGTTTGCACCCACGACGCCCCCCATGAACAACGAAATCATCGAACCATGAGGGGGCACAATCAAATCTTTCACGTAAGCATGAGTCACCGAACCACGATTGTGTCCAACAACTCCGCCCACATATAAATACATCGTATAAGCATTCACCATTATCGAGGCTGCCGTAGTAGCGGACTTCACAATTTCCGTAGAATAGGTTCCTTTCGCTACGGCCTCACAATCAATCACACGGACACTATCGACAAAGCCTCGGTTTTCCCCAACCACGTTCCCGACAAAAGGATAGAAAAGCGGCATATTCGCGATTTCATCAAAAGAGTAGACCGTATCAGAGCCAAGGTGTTCCACCTGAAGGACACTCTTTTCTAGCGTGAAATTCTTGACGACGCCGTTTTCGCCGACAAACCTGAAGAACCCGTTAAAGACGGAATCCACATTTTCTTGCGAATACTCGGAATGCGCCCCCAAAATCGTCTTGCCCGCGCCATCGAAGATACCTTCGAACGCAAGAGAATCAGACGGACCGATAGGGTTCCAATAATTGGTATCGCCCGACACCGAATCCCAAAGGACGATATCGTTTTTCAGGACAGCATTAATTGCGGTTTTGCCCGAAGCGACCTGTTTCGAGAACCAGGCCAGTTCCTTAGCCGAAGAAATCTCGTAATAAGATTTCCCGCCTAAAGAAACTTCTGCCGGTTGAGCGGCAAAATCAGTCCACTCTGCAGCAAAGACCCCCACGGCTACCGCCATAATAGATAGTATTACTCGTAGCACAAATCCTCCTTCTTTCATTGCCCTAGAGTTTTTAAAGACTGCTACAGCTTTTTATACAGCAGATTCACGCCGCCGAAGAGGGCGCGCATGTTTGCCTTGAGCGTATCGCTAGAGACGCCGCGGCCTTCGACTTCGACGTTGTTCGCCTTCAGCACAATGCGGCTGAGGCCTCGACCCGCCCACATTTTGTCCTTTTCAGGCACCACGAGCTGACGGTATTTGACGAGTTCCACCGGCATGCCGATTTCACGCATGAGCATGAGGGCCGCCTCGATCGGGCCTTCGGCCGTCACGGACTTCACCAAAGATTCGCCATCCTTCTTGAAGTGGAAAATGAAGCGATTCTCGTCGGGGATAACCTCGATGTTGTTGAACACCAGGCGACCGTTCACATTCACGAAATGTTCGCGGAACACATCCAGCACGCGTTCGGCAGACAGTTCGCCTTCTTTTTCGCTGCAAGCCTTCAGAATCGGCTGCAGTTCGGCGGCTTCGGCAAGAGACATCTTGTAACCGAACTTCGTGATGATTTCGTACACGGCGGTACGGCCACTCTGGCTGGTGAAGCTGAGCGAATCGTTCTGGTGGCGACCGATAATCGAGTAGTCGATGGGGCGGTAGGCACCCTTCTTCATGTCCTTCGTCTTGGAGGCGCCATCCTGGTGGATGCCGCTACGGTGCACGATTGCTTCGGCGCCAATCAACGGAGCGCGACTATAGATGCTGATACCCGACCACTGAGAAATCAAGATAGCCGTTTCATAAATGCGCTCCATGTGCAGGCCCGTATTCACGCCGGAGTTATGCAGCGCAACCGCGACTTCGTAGAAGTTCGTATTGCCGCAGCGTTCGCCCAGGCCGTTCAGCGCGACTTCCAACTGGGTTGCACCCACGAAGAAGCTTTCGACGGTTGCGGCCGTCGCCATACCCAGGTCATTATGGCAGTGCACCGAAATCGTAATATCCTTCGGCAGGGCTTCGTACACCTGCTTAATCTGATTCACGTACAGGAACGGACGATAACGTTCCACCGTATTCGGCAGGTTGATGGTCGTCGCACCGGCTTCGACCACGGCCTTCAGCACGTCAATCACGAAATCCATATTTTCGAGGCAGTCACCGAAATGTTCGGCGCTGAATTCCACGTCACCCTTGTCGCCAACGAGCGATTTTGCAAACTTCACGCAATGAACCGCCTTTTCCTTCACCTGTTCCGGCGTCATGTGCAGCACATGTTCCATCGAGAGCGGGCTTGTGGCGAGGAAGGTATGGATTCGCGGGTGCGGTGCGAACTGCACAGCCTCCCAGCAGCGCTGGATATCGCTTTCCACACAGCGGGCCAGGCCCGACACCACGATGCGCTTTGCGACTTCGTCGCCTTCTTCGGCCATTTTCGCTGTGAGCTGCGCGAGTTCCTTGCACGATTCAAAGTCCATCTCGCTCGAAGCCGGGAAACCGACTTCGGCACCCTGCACGCCGAGCTTCAAGAGTTGCAGGTACACGTCCTTTTTCTGGGCATTGTTCCAAGGCTTCGGGAGCGCCTGGTTTCCGTCACGCAGCGTGACGTCGTAGAAGAAGGGTTGTCTTGCATTCGTATTTTCGCTCATTTTTTCCTTATCTCCTTGCCTGTCCAACAAGGCTCAAGTTCGTTTTTACGTCCAAAAAATAGAAATTTGGCTTAAAAAAAGAACCCGCATCCTCATTGGAGCGGGCCTTATGGTTTAAATCCTTGGGTTAAAACTCTAAAATCGTCTTGAACCTATGCTTAAAAACCGGCTTGCGCTCCGAGAGCACGTCCTAGTAGGTTAATAAGTCGTAGATCCAGAATCATGTTCATGTGCAGAAAGGTAATAAAAGTAGGGATTTTTGGCAAGAGCCCTGTCCCCTTGTTTTTTTTCAAGAAACTTAGCTCCAAAGCCCCTGTTTACTCCAATTTTCAGGAAAACCCATTGCCTTCAATTTTGATAGAGGTTGCTTTGAAAGTAATACTTGCAATTGTTCTTTGATAGATGAATTCGAAACAAAGCTCTGCTCAAGGTTCCCTTTTCCAAATCATGCGTGTCTGAGTCAACTTCAAAAGGTTTCCAATAAGACGCCAATCGAAAATAGCTGATATTTGAAAACTGCTGTCGTGCAAAGGATTCGCTATCAATAACTAATCCCCGACTAGTCAAAATTGATATTTGTTCAGGAATGTCGATGGGCCGTTTAGAGTATTCCATACTTACTCCACGGCATAAAAAACGAAGTCCCACCGTGGTACGCATTGTTAAGAGGCGAGGTGGGAACTGTTGCCAATAAATCTAGCCAAACATAAAACATTTGTCAAGAGCCTCTGCTGCTTTGTTGTCCCTATTTTCTCCCAAAACTACATTCTTGAAAGAAGCCTTAGAAGCAATACAGCTGTTTGCCGTTCATTTTGCAATCTATTGTTTGCAAAAAGCTCAATTTTTTACAAAGGCAAGGTTCATTTTGTGGGCGTTCCCCGACTCGCCGGGTCGGGTACTGCTCGCCGAGCACACTCGGCTCATCGAGCCGCTACGCGTCTCGCCACAAAGGTGCGACGCCCCCTAACGCAAAAGGGCGGGCTAAAAGTCCGCCCAAATTTTCCAAGAAATTACTTCATCCAATTTTCTTCAAGAAATTCTACGAAAATTTGATTAGATTTCTTTCCGCCAATTACCGGTTTGTGCCAACCACCTCGTGACGGATGCTTAGTCCAAATGGATTTTATGTTCATTCTTTTAGCAACATCTTCAAATTTTTGAGACGGTCTGGCTCACGCAAGCACAGATGGCGGAATTGTTCGGCAAAGTCCCCCAGAACATCACAATTCACATCAAAAACATATATAAAGAAGGCGAATTAGACAAAGGCTCAACTTGTAAGGAATATTTACAAGTTGCCCATGAAGGAAGCCGAAATGTAACAAGATTACTAAAGTTCTATAACCTTGACGTAATCATTTCTGTCGGTTATCGAGTCATACAAAAGCGCACGGACACATACGTATCCGCGCGCCTCTCCACACAAAGTTCTCGCCGTCCCGAACACCTCAGAAAACGCGGCAAGAACTATGCGACTCTTAGATCCTTCTCCCCACAAGGGGGATCATGCTCACATAAGCGCTAAAGCGCTAAGTGATCAAAGAGACTTCGCCCTTATGGGCTCCGCTCAGGATGACACTCTACCGTTTCACAATTTTCTGCTGGTAGGCCTTGCCGCCCGCCACTAGACGCACCAGGTAAACACCAGGCTTAAGGCTGGACAAATCCACACTGGACTGCGACACCGCCTCGGTCGACATCTTTACGACATGGCCATTCACATCGAAAATGTTCAGGCGGCGCACATCCGCATTGATTTCAAGACGGCTTTCGCTAGCAATGTAGCGCATCGGAGAAGCAACCTGCATCTTAATGGCAATCGCCTGGGATTGTTCGCTCGAAGAACTTTCCACTTCTTCCTGAGAGCTGGAGGACTTTGCCTCGGAACTAGACGAAACCTCTTCGGAGCTAGAGGACTTGGCTTCGGAACTTGAAGACTTCGCCTCAGAGCTGGAAGACTGCTCCGACGAGCTCGATTCCACGGAACTGCTGGATACCGGCGCCACAGAACTGGAGCTTGCATATTCCATGACTTCGCCGTTGCTCCCCTTGTAAGCCATCAGAGCATCTTTCAACTTCTGGTTCACTTCGTAGGCGGCATCATCCACCGAGTTGTCAAAGGTCCACTTGAAATCACCTCCCTGCACGCGGCCTGCATAGGCACGCACATTCGCCATGGCCTGCGCCGGAGAATCCGCCGTGTAGCTGTACATCACGGAATTGTCGGTATCGAAGTTGTTGTAGGTATTCGCACCGGCATAAGACTTGACCGTATTCGGAACCTTGTCGTTGCGGCTAGAAACCACGTAGGCGTCAAAGTCGGCCTTGGTATCGATGGAGCCCGCAGCCGTTTCAGAGCCCTTGAGCACATACTTGCTTGCACCATACGGAATGAACGTGTAAGAACCTTCCATGTGGTTGTTATAAGCCTTGATCGTACCGCCATCTTCGCTGCTGAATGTCGGATTGTTCTTGGTATCGCGAGTGGAGCCGCCAGCATACACGTCGCTTCCCTGCATAGACGTCATCATCGGGTACTTGCAATTACGGAAGTAGTTCGCTTCCATAAACACGGAAGAGCCCTTCGTAGAACCGGCGCCGTATTTGGCCACGCCATCGTAGTAGTTATTGTACACATGGGCGCTGTAGAAGCGCACGCGCGGATGGCGACTGTCGGAATGGTCGTACCAGTTGTGGTGATAAGTAATGTAGAGACCGTCGGTCGTGCCTTCGGAAAGTCCGAGCAAATTGGACTTGCCGTTATCCCAGAAATGGTTGTAGCTGAAGGTCACGTAGGTTGATTTTTTGCAATCCAAGGCACCGTCGCCCTTGACTTGGTCCTTGTCGCTACCCGCATGACCGTAGAAAAAGTCGCAGTTGTGCACCCAAACGTACTGGTTGTCCTGCTGCAAGCCGATGTTGTCGCCTTCGTCGGAATCCACATTCATGATACCGAGGTTACGGATTTCGACATCGAAAGCGTTCTTGACACGGATGCCCCAGCCGTTCGCCGTAGCGTCATTACCGATACCTTCGATCGTCATGGACATACCTTCTTTTTTGCCCATGTCAACCAAGATATCGCCTTTGTCGGTTACTTCGGGGTCAGTCACGTTACCAATCAGGCGGAAATCCAGCGGACGCGTGTCGTAGCCTTTCTTGTAAGCAGTCAAGATGTTCTGCCAGCCGACGCATTCCGTTACAGCTCCCTTGCTGCTAGTCACTACATCGAGCTTGACCGTATTCTTAGTCGATTCCGTAATGTAGAGAACAACAGCTCCACTCTTGAGCGTACCGTCGGCCTTGTAGGCGCCGGGAACGTGATTGTTGCTGAACGCGAAACCCGCACGATCATGAGCCTTGACATCCAAGGACTTCGAAGTCGTCGAAGCGCCTTCCTTGCCACCCTTGACCGAAGCCACCTTGAGCGTGTAGCTACCAGCCTTGAGTCCGACCACATCGACGCGGTACTTGGAACCGTACTTGCGAATGAGCTGACCGTCCACCTTGACGTTGCTTGCGCCGGCGCCCGTATAATAGACATTGTAGCTGTCCGAACCATCGGAAGCCCATTCGGCAAAAGCTGATTCAAGCCAGCCTTCGGCCTTGTTGATCGACACCTGGGCATAAGCCCCGGCAAATCCGAGAAGCGCCACACCGAGCGCTACTCTAGAAACCATTTTGGAACCTGTTGAAACCATATTCATCCATCCCTTTTTGAAAATGTTCTCAAATTTCTTCTCAAAATATACACTCAAAACCCAACAAAAGCAATACAAAATTCAATATTTATTTGATATTTTTAAAGATTTTACAATTTAAAATGTTCTCAAAAATATAAAAGTTCTTAATTTTTTGACAATAGAAGCGATCTACAGACTTTTTCGATCTGAAAAAAAAATTTGACTGTCACACTGATTCGAAATGCCTAACGGCATTTTTATCTCTTTTGGGTTATCATAACAGGAATCACGTTAGTGATTCCCAATCCGTGTGACAATTGGGGTTTTAGGGGCGAAGCCCCTAGGCGAGGGAGTGGAGAGCAACGTAGTGCGAACCAGGGGGAAACCTCCCCCTCACTCATTTTAAAGAGTTTTTCGCGAAATTTTGCACTTTTTAGGCCAAAATCTTCATATATTGAAGGTATGAAGTTGTTTGAGCGTATTTTTTCTACCCTTTTGGTGCTTGCGGCATTCTGTTTTGCCGACACCACATCAATCACTCCGGTCGATTCCACAAAGACGGCAACCGACTCGGTCATCACCCAAGAAACTAAAAAGCATGCAGTTTGGATTAAGCTCGAAGGTGACGTAGAACCGTCCATGTTTGAATTCTGCGCACGCGCCATCGACAACGCCCTCCAAGAAAACCCAGACTACATCATCTTTGAAATCAACACCTTCGGTGGCCGTCTCGATGCCGCCTTTGACATTGTCGATACCATCATGGCCGTCAAGGGCCCGACCACCATCGCGCTCGTGAAAAAGAAGGCTATTAGTGCAGGTAGCCTTATCGCGCTCGCCTGCCAAAAACTCTACATGCTCGAAGCCACCACGATCGGCGACTGCGCCCCCATCGTGCAGGGCGGCGACGGCACTCCGCAAATCGTCGGCGAAAAAATCCAGTCGCCCTTGCGCGCCAAATTCAGGAACCTTGCCCAGCGTAACGGCTACCCGGAGCTGCTAAGTTCTTCTTTCGTGACGCCGGAACTTGAAGTCCTCGAACTCACCGCAAAACTCGACAAGGGCAAAAAGACCGAACGCGACACCATGCTCATTATCGAAGGCGACAAATACAACGTCCTCGACAGCGCCGCCAAGGCATTCTGGGGCGCCCCGAAGATTCTCGTGAAAGAAGGCGAGCTTTTGACCATGACCGACAAGGAAGCGCAGGAACTCGGGTTCTCGAAGGGAACGTTCAAGGACCGTAGCGAATTCGAGACCGCACTTGCCATCGAAAGCCGCAGCGAAGTCGAGACGACCCTCGGCGAAGATATCGCCTCGGCCATCGCGGCTATCGCGGGAATCCTTTTGATTCTCGGTTTCGGCGCGCTCTACATCGAATTCAAGACGCCGGGATTCGGCCTGTTCGGCATCATCGGCATCATCCTCATCGGCATCGTGTTCCTCGGGCAGTTCGCACCGCAGCTTGACGGCTACATCCCGGCCATCCTGCTCGTCGCGGGCGTAGTGCTGTTCCTGGTTGAAATCTTCGTGATGCCCGGAACGTTCCTGTTCGGCGTAGGCGGCATCGCGTGCATGATCTTGGCACTTGCACTGTCGTACTCCCCCGCCGACATTCCCGAGTACGTCCCAGAAGCTGTCGAAGAATCCTTTGACGCCACCCCCTGGCTGTTCGGATTGCTTTACATGCTAACCTGCGCGGCGATAGCGCTCGTGTTCCCCATTGCCGCAAGCAAGTACCTGATTCCGCTACTCCCCGAAGGCTGGACTCCTATGCTCAAGACCGACCTTGAAACCGCTGCCTCGCCTACCGAAGCCGTGCAAGAAGTTTCTGTCGGCGACGAAGGTATCGCAAAGACATTCTTACGTCCGGTCGGCCAGGCCCTTATTAACGGAAAACTTTTTGACGTGCAGACCCACGGCGAAATCATCGAAGCCAGCACCCGCATCAAGGTGACCGCCGTACAAGAAGGCCACATCTGGGTGACGGTTGCTAAAACTGAAATGGAAGGCTAGCGTCAATCCTTCACGCAGCGGACTGACGCCCCGTATTTTTTCCGGGTTTTCGAAAAACGGACAAATTTGTAAATAGTGAATTCAGCAACCATCGCCGCGTCTTTCTCCGATTCATTTGACAGCCAAATTTGGGCATTATTGCGGGCAGTTCGAACCGATTCAAAGAACCATTCCTTGGTATAATCTTGACGCCAATCTGCAATATTCGAAGGCAAAACCGTAAAACCATAATAATCAAATCCACCTCCGCGGGACACCCAATCCCGGGAAGATTTCAATAAAGGCCCACAATTATTTTGACCATCCTCAACACAGTTCAGTTCCGAGAACAATGCGTTCCATTCGGTCGTATCCGGCAAATGCCAACCTTCCGGACAGACTCCACGAATAGTCCCCTTCGGGTTGCATAATTCACTAAAGCCGCATCCCTTGCCTCCGTCACTAAAGATTCCCGCCGAATCCATCGCCGCAGGCCACGTGTAATAGCGGCCATAAGAAGAATCGCAGTTTCCCAAGCTATCGGTGAGGCAAACAGAACCATATATCGATACGGAATCTCCCACCTGGTAGTCGTAATTCAAGTTTTCCGCCATCCAGGTCTTGTCGCCAATTTTTACGGTCTTGTAAACTTGCCCATCACGAGCATCCGTCATTGCCCCTTCCTCCACCTCGGAAGGCAAGATTCCCGGAATATACCTGCTCGGATCATCAATATGAGTGTACCCCTTTATGCAACGAATGTACAACTTATCTGCGGCGCCCTGATAAACGGCATCGCTATAGAAACTAAAATACCTTCCGTTTAGATGAGAGCCGACGCTCCAAAAACCAACATGAGTATGATTGTTACTGCCGCTCAAATCGGGAGAAGGCCTCGCAGAAAAACCATACTCATCGGAACCATTGCCGTCGTAAAACCACCCCGTTAGCGATTTTAATTTTTTGCCAGCAACATCTGCACCCCCTACGGCATCAAGCAAGGTATCCCAATCACTGTCACCCGGCAAGCGCCAACCTTCAGGACAAATTCCACGGACCTGTTCGTTTGGCTTACACACTAACCCATTACAGTCCAAACCGTCATCACTAAAGACTCCAGCTGAATCCATCGCGGCGCCAAACGGGTACAAGCGCCCATACAAATCACAAGTTTTAAAGCCGTCAGGAAAAACATAATCGTTGCCGTAATAGATGGGACATACACCTTCTTCCTTAAGAAGCGAATCTACCGCATAGATATAGTTCAAGTTCTCCGCCATCCATGTTTGATTACCGATCTTCACGGTCTTGTAAACCTGACCGTCACGTTCATCGGTCATTTCTCCATACTCGACTTTCGGATTGAAAAAATCTTTCTTGTCTGCTTTATCCCATAAAGCGAGATTTTCGGTATTCAGCAAAGATTTCTCGTAAGGACCACTCCCGTCCTTCAGGCATCGCACGGGAACACCCCTAGTAACTTCATTGAAATAGCCCATAAACCAACCCATAACAGAGGTTTCGTTATTGTAATAATAAGCTCCAGCTCGATAATTAAACGCTATGCAACTCCGTTCACCCGTATTTTCGTTATCATAGTAATCAGAAGTCAAAAAGAAGACCTGGGAACAATTCCGTTTACTCATCGGCATCGCCGAGAAACCAAAAGCATCCACCCCTTGTTTTCCATCAGCCCAACCGAACCTTGATTTCAGCATCGCAGCATCAACTTTGTCATCTTTACCAACTGATCTGAGGAGTACATTCCACTCAGCAACACTAGGGAGATGCCAACCTTCTGGACACGAACCTGACATTGTATACCACCTTCCATAAATTTTGCAGTTACTTTCTAGGCTATCTGGGCACATGGAACGATCAGCAGCATAATTCAAGTTTTCCGCCATCCAAGTTTGATTGCCGATCTGCACAGTCTTGTAAACTTGGCCGTCGCGTTCATCGGTCATTTCACCATAGTCTATATCGGGATTCAGGAACTGCGACTTGGAGGTTACCTCGGGACATTTTACTTCAGCGAACATAGACGAATCAAACGGATCTTTTGAACCATCTTTGTCCTTATCCGAGTCGTTCTCCTTCTGTGGAGCATCATTCGCTGCAACGCTGCTTGAGCCTCCGTCTTCGAGACAGGCGTTCAGGCATAAACAGGCAAAAGCCATGAAAGCACAAAATGCAACTATTCTGAAAAAAAGTCTATACATGACCAGGTTCCTCCCTTGTCCAAATATTCTTATATCAAAGATAAATCTTTTCTTTACTCAAATTATGTATATTACGAAAAGAAAACAAAAAATGGAGATAAACAATGGATACTCTTCTTATCGTTGGAATCATCATCGCGGCGATTGCCGTCATCGTTTTGCTCGCCTTTATTGGCAAGTTCTTCAGCCTATGGCTGCAGGCCTTGTTCTCCAAGGCAAACGTGAGCATTTTCCAGCTTATCGGTATGCGCCTGCGTAAGGTGCCGCCGCAGGTGATTGTTGAAGCCCGAATCCTCAGCTGCAAGGCAGGCCTCCCGGTCGACACGAACCTGCTCGAAGCCCACTACCTTAGCCGCGGTAACGTGCTCCGCGTAATCCAGGCGCTCATCGCCGCGAACAAGGCGAACATCAAGCTCGATTTCAAGGAAGCCGCCGCTATCGACCTCGCCGGCCGTAACGTGCTCGAGGCCGTGCAGATGTCCGTGAACCCGAAGGTGATTGAAACGCCGAAGGTTTCCGCCGTGGCTCTCGACGGTATTCAGTTGCATGCCGTGACCCGCATTACCGTGCGCGCCAGCATCCAGAAGTTGGTGGGTGGCGCTGGCGAAGATACCGTGGTCGCCCGCGTGGGCGAAGGCATTGTGTCTTCTATCGGTTCCGCAAAGAGCCACAAGGATGTGCTCGAGAATCCGAACATGATTTCCAAGAAGGTGCTCGCTTCGGGTCTTGACGCCGGTACCGCATTCGAAATTCTCTCTATCGACATTGCCGACGTGGACGTGGGCCAAAACATTGGCGCCATCCTCGAAACCGACCGAGCCGAGGCCGACAAGAAGATTGCCCAGGCCAAGGCCGAAGAACGCCGCGCCATGGCGTACGCCGCCGAACAGGAAATGAAGGCCAAGGTCATGGAAATGAAGGCAAAACTTGTGGAAGCCGAAGCCCAGATCCCGATGGCCATGGCATCAGCCCTTCGCGACGGCAAACTCGGCGTGATGGACTATTACAACCTCAAGAATATCGAAGCCGACACGCAAATGCGTAAAGAAATCGGAGCTGGCGGCGAAGCCGCCAAGTAATGAGTTTTGAGTAATGAGTTTTGAGTCTTGGGGTAATCGTGCAAGATTTTCAGTCTCTTGAAATTTGGAAAAAAAGTCATTCATTGGTTTTGTCTATATACAAAATTACAGAGAATGACTTCCCCAAAAACGAACTATTCGCCCTGACTTCGCAAATAAGAAGATTAGCATCATCAATTCCAACAAATATTGCAGAAGGTTGCGGGAGACAAACAAATAAAGATTTTGCACATTTTATCCAAATGGCTATAGGCTCATCATCTGAAGTTGAGTATCAACTCATATTAGCAAAAGACCTGAAATATATAAATGAAAAAACTTGGAAATCACTAAGCAAAAATATCACTGAAATCAGAAAAATGATGCACTCTTTCAAAAACAAACTCACAACTGACAACTCATAACTGACAACTATTATGGAAGGACTACTCATTCTCATAGGGATATGGGTTCTCGATATCGTCATTAAGAAGGTCGCGGCCAACCGAAGGGAGCAACAGCAACGCGAACAACAAGTGCCGCCGCAATACCCAAACGATGACGATGAATTGGACGAATCCGAAGAACAGGCGCAAGGGTACCACCCTCCGCGCTCGTTACAGGATTTGATCCGTCAGTTCGAAAATGCCCAGCGTGAGGCGACGCAAGGCAACATCGAGCCCCCCACTCCCCCCGTGCAGCGCAAGCACCCAGAGCAGTTGACGCTCCGCGACATAGCCGAGGTCGTGATTGAAGTCGATGAAGTCAATCTGGAATTCTTGATGGAAGAATTCGACGTTGACGAAAACACCGCCGCCGAGATGCTGATGGACCTACAGGCCCACCGCATCGTAGGCCACGACATGGGCGAAGGCGACTGCGACGTTTTAGTGCACGATCTGGAAGAACTCGACAACCTGCTCAATCACGAAAAAATCGCCGAGCAAGAAAGAAAAGAATCCCTTAAAAAGGCCGACAATCGTGAAGCAGACGAAGAAAACAGCGCCCGACAGCGCGAATTGGATCGCCAACGTGAATTGAACGCTCTCGAAGACCGCGCCAGGTCTGCACGCGAATCAGCAGCCGCATTCATGGGAAACGATGTCGCAAGCGGGACTGAACAGACTCCGCGACGCGCGCCCCTTGTGTCAACCAAGAGCCTCGCCGACGTGCGCAAGGGATTCATCTGGGCTAAAGTCCTGGACGAGCCCCGCTTCAAGCGCCGCTGGAGCGCTCAGTACCGGTAACTACTTACCGAACCACTTGACCGTAACATCAACGAATTTGCCGTCTTTCTTCATCGAAGCAAGGACGGCATTTATTGTATCGCGGAGAGCCTTGTCAGCCTTGCGGAATCCGACTGCATAAAATTCATTGTACACGCCATCTTCCAAAATGGCATAGTTTTTATTGTTCAAGACATTCCAATACTTGGCAGCGACTTCATCCATAAACACTGCATCGACAGAATCTTGCACCATAGCATCCAGCGCAAGGTTCATAGTTTCAAACTGCACGATTTCCTTGACATCCTTTTTAATTTCAGACTGTTCGATCATCGACCAAGCAGTCGAAGCATACTGGACACCAATCTTTTTACCCTTCAAAGAATCCAAGCTATTGTAGGCCTCATTCTTCACCATGAAAACCAGTCTGTTGGTGAGGTAAGGATCGCTCAAGTTCATGGCCGAAGCTCGAGATTCGTCGACGCTCATGCCATTCCACACGCAGTCAATATTTCCCATATTCAATTCTTTTTCCTTGTCAGCCCAAGGAATCAAGTGCAGTTTAAGTCTCAGTCCCAGACGAGAGCAAACCTCACGCGCTAGGTCAACATCAAAACCCACAACATTGCTGTCCTTATCGGTAAAGACCATGGGCGGATAATCCCCCATATGGCCCATCACCAGGATTCCAGAAGCCTTTACTCTATTGTAGGAATAATCCGAATTCAGGGATAATTTTTTTTCATTGCACCCAGAAAGAGCAACAATGCAGGCAATCGCAAAAACAACCGAGAAAAACTTTTTCATGACGTTTTCCTTTTTTAGATGCTTATTTGCCAAACCACTTCATCGAAATTTTCACAAAACGACCATCAATTTTCATCGTATTCAAAATGTCATTTACGGCATTGCGGAGCGCCTGGTCATTCTTGCGGAAACCGACAGCAAGTTTTTCTTTTATATGAGGGTCTACCCAAAAAAAGTATTCTTTCTTGTATTTATAGATCAGATACTTTGCGATGACCTCATCCACGTACACAACGTCTACGTCGCCGCTGTCCAAAGCCGCAAGCGCCTTGAGGTTGTCTTCAAACGCGATGATTTCCTTGGCTGACATCCCTATCTTCGACGTGACAAGATGATCTTGCGAAGTGGACCCCTTCTGCAAGGCAATTCTCTTACCCATTAGCGAATCCATATTCGCAAGCGAAGAATCCTTCACCACAAAGTACATGCCATTTTTTAAGTACGGATCGCTCAAACTCATCGAAGAAGCTCGGGCGCTATCGACACTCATACCATTCCAAATACAATCGATCGCTCCCGAATTCAGTTCATGTTCCTTGTTTTCCCAAGTAATCGGAACGGTCTTGAGTTTGATACCTAGGCGAGCGCAAACTTCTATGGCAAGATCAATATCAAAGCCAACGATGTCGCCATCCTGGTCGTAAAAGCCCATAGGCGGATAATATGCATCGAGGCCAATGACCAATTCGCCCTTCGCCATCACCTTCTTGTAGGAATCATCTCCACTTTCACAGCCAACGGAAGCCAGAGCAAGGGCAACAAGAGCAATAAACGCAAAAATCTTTTTCACTTTTCAATCCTTCTTCGTCATAAAAATAAGATTTTTTCTACAAAAAATAGGCTGTTGCGCTAAATTGCAGGCTCCATAGTTTCATGGGGGACGCTTCTCGGTAAGCGGCCCCCTTTGTCATTTCGACAATTCCCTCCTTTTCGATGCGGGTCATGTCCATGACAAAGCGCATTCCAAGGAAACAATCCCAGCCGATATTAAATCCACCACCGACAACAAGAGACCAGCCGAACGGCTCCACGTCGAAGTCAAAGGATTCATCACCATCATCTTCGATTGAAGCGATATCACCATCAACATTCAGGTTAAACTGGGCGCCAGCCTCAAGATAGAACTTTGATATCGGTACGACCCGAACCAAAACCGGAAATGCAAATCTATACACATACAACCCGAAATTCATCTGGTCACCATAGGGGTCTTCGGGCGGGATGCTGTAAACATCTTCATCTAACCTGAACCAGGCCATACTAAATTCCGCCTCGCCTACAAACCCGACAAAGCCGTTCAGCCGATACATGTACGAAGCGCCGATTGCAATTCCCATTCCCCCAAAATTACCCAACGCAGCCTCCCCGACACCGTCTTTTGCCGAGCCGAACGTGCCCTTTACCGGAGCGTTATCCCACACATAGTCAAACCCGAAGGCAAAACGCCCGCCCAAATAATGCGATTTGTCTTGAGCAGCACCTTCTGCGAAGGCGAATGATGCAAACAGCAGCGCAAAAATGCAAATTCGGACCTTTTTCATATCTTCTCCTGCTTTAAATATAAACTATTTTCAGTCGAGCTCATCTTTTTTCTGTATTTATTGTATTTTTCTCATAGGGATCGAGGAAAATATCATGAGAAAGCTACTCAGGAAAATCAGCGTATTCGCATGTTCCATATTCTGGGGGAACGGCGCAAGAAGCGGGAATCCGTTCAGGTTTATCCGCAAGTACTGGGCACAACTGCTCCTTTCTTCCATTGCCATACAGACAATCGCCTGCGCATACGGCGGCGAAGACCCGTACGACTATTCCAATGATTGCGAGCCAGTATTCGACACCGAGAAATTCTCGAACGAAGGTTACACCGACTGCGAAAAGCAGATTGTGGAGCAGGCCCTGATTGCAAAGGACCTGCAAGACAATCTGGGCAAGCGCGAAGACGCCTCCATAGAGGCCTGGAACGAGGTGCGCCAGAAAATCAGCGAGATTGCCGAGACCTGCGACATGAAAGCTCTCGAAACCGAGGGCTCAATCTCGTCGTACTACTGCTCAGACGGCAGAGTCCTTATTCCTAAGTAAAATTCGCGTGGGCACCTGGCGGTGCGTTAAATCAAGCTTTTGAGAACCTGCTCAGGAACTGCGCGAGGCGCTCGTTGCCCGATTCGCGGAACACGTGGTCGGGGGTTCCCTGCTCCACGATGACCCCACCGTCCATGAAGATGACCTTGTCGGCCACGTCCCGGGCAAAAGCCATCTCGTGGGTCACGATGACCATGGTCATCTTGTCTTCGGCAAGTTTCTTGATAATCTTGAGCACTTCGCCGGTGAGTTCCGGGTCCAGCGCAGAGGTCGGCTCGTCGAAGAAAAGTATCTTCGGGTTCATCGCGAGCGCGCGGGCAATGGACACGCGCTGCTGCTGGCCGCCGCTGAGTTCGCAAGGGTAAGCCTTTTCCTTACCTTCAAGGCCCATGCGCTTGAGCAGGAACCGCCCCATGGCGCGGGCATCCTTGCGTTCGTCCCCCAGCACACGCACCGGAGCAAGACAAAGATTCTGGAGCACCGTCAGGTGCGGGAACAAGTTGAAGTTCTGGAACACGAGTCCCGTAGAAAGGCGAATTTCACGAAGCGTTTTAGCCGGAGCATACTTGACCGCAGCGCCCTTCGCCGAATCATTCGGCACCACCATGTCCTTGCCGTCGACCTGCACCAGGCCGCCGTCAACCGTTTCGAGCTGGGTAAGGCAACGCAAAAGCGTACTCTTGCCGGAACCGCTGGGCCCGATAATCGAGAGCACCTCGCCCGCCTTCAGGTTAAACGAGATATCCTTGAGCACATGCAAGTCGCCAAAGGACTTCTTGACGTGTTCTACCTTGAGGATCGGCGCAGATTCGTTCACGTTTTCCATTCCACGCCTCACTTATAGTAATTGAGCTTGCGTTCCACGTAGGCAAAAAGCACGCTCAGTAAAAGGTTCGCCACATAGTAGAATACGCCCGCCACGAACAGCGGGTAAATGCTCGCATAGGCGGCCTGCTGTTTCTTGGCCAGCGCAAAAAGTTCCGTCACCGCAATCACCTGCGCCAAGGACGTGTCCTTCACCAGGGTGATGACTTCGTTAGCGCTTGCTGGCACCACGCGCTTTACCACCTGCGGGAGGATGATGCGGAAGAACGTCTGCGTGCGGGTCATGCCCAGCATGTAGGCCGCCTCGTACTGCCCCTTGGGTATGGACTGGATGCCCCCGCGGAAAATTTCGGCAAAGTACGCAGCATAGTTTATCGAAAACGCCACAATCACCGCCGGGAAGCGGTCAAACGAAAAATCCACGCCCGCATATTCGCTCAGGTAGTAGGAGCCAAAGTAAATCGCCACAATCTGGAGCAGCAAGGGAGTGCCGCGCATCACCGAGATGTAGAACGACACCGGGTAACGCACCACGCGCCACTTGCTCATCTTGAGGACCGCAATGAGCAGGCCCAGCGGAATCGAGAACAGGAGCGTGAGCCCGAAAATGGCGAGCGTCGTGCAGAAGCCGCCCCAAAGGATAGGCAAAAGCGTTGACAATTCCGACATTACTTGCCGAACCACTTGGCAGAGATTTCGTCGAACTTGCCGTCGGCCTTCATGGCGGCCAGGGTAGAATTCACGGCATCGCGCAGGGCCTGGTCCTTCTTGCGGAAACCCACAGCGTAGACTTCATCGGAGAGGCCTTCCTCGAGCACCGTGTAGTCCTTCGCGTTCGTCACAATCCAGTACTTGGCCACGATTTCGTCCAGGAACACGGCATCGACACCGCCCTTGTCCAAATCCATGAGCGCCGTCTGGTTGTCGTCAAACGGGACGATTTCCTTGGCGGCCTTGCCCGCTTCGGAGGCATCCAAAAGCTTCTGGGCGGTAGAACCGTTCTGCACGGCAATCTTCTTGCCGGCGAGTGCAGCAAGATTTGCAAGTGCCTTGTCCTTCACCGTGAAAATCATGCGGTTCTTGAGGTACGGGTCGCTCAGGTTCATGGCCTTCGCGCGGGCGCTGTCCACGCTCATGCCGTTCCAGATACAGTCAATCTTGCCGGTGTTCAGTTCCTGTTCCTTCGCATCCCAGGAAATCGGCTGCGTCTTGAGCTTCACGCCCAGGCGCGCGCAGACTTCGGTAGCGAGGTCGATATCGAAACCCACGATGTTGTTGTCCTTGTCGCGGAAACCCATCGGCGGGAAGGAATCGTCGAGACCGAGCACAAACTCGCCGGCAGCCTTCACCTTGTTCAAGGACTCGTCGGCCTTGGATTCGGCCTTCTGGTCGTTGCAGGCAGAAAGAGCCACGGCAAAAGCCACTGCAGAAATAGAAGCAAAAAACTTTTTCATATTGAACTCCTTTCCGACAAAGATAAGTATTTTTCTAATTCAGATTCTTTTATTAGCGAAATCATTCGGTTTCAATCACCGTAAAAACATGTCCACCGTATTCTCTATAATTCAAATTCTGAAAAACAGTATCTCCACGAACTTCGCGATATCTAGGATTAAACTTACCATTGGCATCGTACACTTCTTCTTTTTTAAGCCCGATAATATAAATGTCTATTGTCTCGAGCGCCATCCCTTTGTCTTTCGAAACAATGTATTGGACAACTCCGGATCTTGATCTTTCCCATTCTATATGAATCGGAAAAAAATCCGCCGTCCCAAATATTTTGTAGGTGCCATCGGAGTATACCATGGAATCTATGAAAATAGCATCGTCTTCGGAGCGCTTTGAGAAAGTGACGAATTTTTCTCCTTCAAAAGTACTATCGGATTGTATTTTCCTATGTACATCCACTTCAAAAATTTTCCCGTCGAATACCATATTTTCCTTTCCAACGTACGTCCATTCTTTTGGAACATCTTTTGTACGAGAAACACAGCCATCTGCTGCGGCTGCGTATGATACGAAAAGGAAAAGCAGAAAAAGGAACAATTTGGACATATTGCATTTTCTCTTTGACATATATTAATAAAAAAGAGAACAGCCGTTAAGCAGTCCTCTTTTTTATTCTTTATTTTATGGATTGCTTCACCCCTATTCGGGGTTCGCAATGACGCGTGATGCTTCTCTCGTCTGTAGCGGAGCCGAAGGCGAAGCGTCCTCTCGTCTAATTAGTCTTTTCCGTACACCTTTTCGGCGTAGGTCACGGTGGCGCCGAGGTATTCGCGGTTCATCTTGGCGATGTAATCCACGGTGATACCCTTCGGGCAGGCGGCCTGGCATTCGTAAAGGTTCGTGCAGTTGCCGAAGCCTTCCTTGTCCATCTGGGCGACCATGGCCAAGACGCGCTTCTTAGCTTCAACCTTGCCCTGGGGCAAGAAGCTGAGGTGAGAAACCTTGGCAGATACGAAGAGCATTGCGGATGCGTTCTTACAGGCGGCCACGCAGGCACCGCAACCGATACAGGCGGCAGCGTCGAAGGCGCGGTCGGCATCGGCCTTGGGAACCGGAATCGTGGATGCTTCAGGAGCGGCACCGGTGTTCACAGAAATGAAACCGCCAGCCTGGATGATGCGGTCGAATGCGGTACGGTCCACGGCGCAGTCACGGATAACCGGGAATGCGGCGGCGCGCCACGGTTCGATCACGATGGTGTCGCCATCCTTGAACTTGCGCATGTGAAGCTGGCAAGTGGTGGTCGCATGGTCAGGACCGTGCGGCATACCGTTGATGACGAGGGAGCACATGCCACAGATACCTTCGCGGCAGTCGTGGTCGAAGGCGAAGCCTTCCTTGCCCTGCTTCATCTGTTCTTCGTTCACGATGTCCAGCATTTCCAGGAAGGACATGTCCGGAGAAACATCGTTGATCTTGACAGTTTCGAACTGTCCCTTGGTCTTGGCATCCTTCTGACGCCAAATCTTCAAAGTCAAATTCAGTCCGCTCATTATTTGTAGCTCCTAGTAGCGAGGTGGACGTTATCAAAGGTAAGAGGTTCCTTGGAAAGTTCCGGTGCGACACCGTCGCCCTTGTATTCCCAGGCACCGACGTAGCAGAAGTTTTCGTCGTCGCGCTTGGCTTCGCCTTCCGGAGTCTGGCTTTCTTCGCGGAAGTGGCCGCCGCAAGATTCCTTGCGGTGCAGGGCGTCGAGAGTGAGGACTTCGGCGAATTCGAGGAAGTCTGCAACGCGGCCGGCGCGTTCGAGGTTCTGGTTGAAGGAACCTTCGGAACCGAGCACGTTGACGTTTTCCCAGAATTCGGCACGGAGGGCCGGAATCTTTTCGAGGGCGGTCTTCAGGCCGGCCTCGTTACGGGCCATGCCCACGTATTCCCACATGATGTTACCGAGTTCACGATGGATATCGTTAACAGTGCGGTGACCCTTGATGGAGAGGAGCTTGTGGATGCGTTCTTCAGTCTGCTTCTTGCAGTCTTCGAACGCAGCATCGGATTCGGAAACCTTCTCGAGCTTGGTGCCCGCGAAGTAACCGCCGATGGTGAACGGAATGACGAAGTAACCGTCGGAGAGACCCTGCATAAGAGCAGAAGCGCCGAGGCGGTTTGCACCGTGGTCGGAGAAGTTGGCTTCACCGAGAACGAAGCAGCCCGGAATCGTGGACATCAGATCGTAGTCCACCCAGAGGCCGCCCATGGTGTAGTGGATGGCCGGGAAGATACGCATCGGGACCTTGTACGGGTCTTCGTCGGTGATCTTCTCGTACATCTGGAAGAGGTTGCCGTACTTGGCAGACACGCCTGCAACGCCCATGCGCTGGATAGCGTCGGCGAAGTCGAGATAAACGGCCTGCTTGGTGGAACCCACGCCGAGACCTGCGTCGCAAACCTGCTTGGCGTTACGGGATGCCACGTCACGGGGCACGAGGTTACCGAAGCTCGGGTACTTTTCTTCGAGGTAGTAGTAACGTTCTTCTTCCGGAATCTGGTCCGGGCTGCGAGTGTCGCCCGCCTTGCGCGGAACCCAGATACGGCCGTCGTTACGGAGAGATTCGCTCATCAAGGTGAGCTTGGACTGCAGGTCGCCGTGGCGAGGAATGCAAGTCGGGTGAATCTGCGTGTAGCAGGGGTTAGCGAACAGGGCGCCGCGCTTGTAGGCACGGAAAGCAGCCGTCACGTTAGAACCCTGGGCGTTGGTAGAAAGGTAGTAGACGTTACCGTAACCACCGGTGCAGAGGCACACAGCGTCACCCACATGGCTTTCAAGTTCGCCAGTGATGAGGTTACGGACGATGATACCGCGAGCCTTGCCGTCGATCACGACGAGGTCCATCATTTCGCGGCGGGGGAACATCTTCACCTTACCGGCGGCAACCTGGCGCATGAGGGCCTGGTAGGCACCGAGCAAGAGCTGCTGACCCGTCTGACCGCGAGCGTAGAACGTACGGGAAACCTGCGTACCACCGAAGGAGCGGTTGTCGAGGAGGCCACCGTATTCACGACCGAACGGAACACCCTGGGCGACGCACTGGTCGATGATGAGGTTCGAGTTTTCGGCCAAGCGGTGCACGTTGGCTTCGCGAGCGCGGAAGTCACCGCCCTTCACGGTATCGTAGAACAGACGGTAAACGGAGTCGCCGTCGTTCTTGTAGTTCTTGGCAGCGTTGATACCACCCTGGGCAGCAATGGAGTGTGCGCGACGGGGGCTATCCTGGATGCAGAAAGACTTGACATTGTAACCAAGTTCGGCAAGGGAAGCGGCAGCGGATGCACCGGCAAGGCCAGTACCAACCACGATTACCGTGAACTTACGCTTGTTGGCGGGGTTCACGAGCTTGAGTTCGAACTTGTGCTTGGTCCACTTTTCTTCGATGGAACCACCGGGGATTTTAGAATCAAGAATCATTAGTGGGCTCCTTAAAATTAAGCGTTAAAAGAAACTTCGACGGTGCCGACAGAAGGAATCACGAAAGAAGTCTTGGCGGCTTCCTTATCCTTCTTCATCTGTTCGTACTGCGGCTGGAGGCTGCGGGACTTTTCGATGAGGGCCTGGGTACCCGGCTGGTTAGCGAGGTAGAAGGCAGCAACGGCGGTGATACCGAAACCGAGGGCAACGATAACGCTGTAAGCGATACCGGCGATATCAATAATCGGGGTCCACTTCTGGTGAGCAATGCCCATGGTCTGGAAGGCAGAAGAAATAGCGTGGAAAAGGTGCATACCGATCACGAACATGCTGACCACGTAGAATGCAGCCCAAGCCGGGTTAGCAAACATCTGGATGGTGGTGAGCCACATGTCGCGGACGATTTCACCTTCGGCATTCACGTAGAGGTAGTGTTCGCCGAACTTGAGCATCATGAGGTGCTGCACGAGGAAGCCGAGAATGAAGAGACCGGACCAGATCATGGTGAAGGTCGCGAAAGTCTTCTTGCCCTTGCGAGCGTTGACTTCGTAATCGATGCCACCGCGAGCCTTCTTGTTCTCGATCTTCAGCTTGATAGCAAGGAAGATGTGGAGAGCGAAAGCAGCCACCAGCACCAGTTCAACAAGATAAATCATCTTGATCGGGAAGTGGAGCGGGTTGAATCCGGTCAGGAATTCGGTGTAGGCATTGTAAGATGCCTGTGCCGCAGCCTGATCGAAATTCAGAAGCTGGAAGTTACCACACATGTGGCCGAAGATGAACAGGGCGAGGAACGCGCCTGTGCATCCCATGATCTGCTTCTTACCGATGGAAGAGGTAAGATACTTGACGATCCATTGCATTGAGTTGTGTCTCCTTGAGGGGGGTTATTTTTGAAACTTAGAGGACGCAGCAGGCCTTGAGGCTCGGCATTTCGTAAGCGTAGCGTTCGTCTTCCTTGAACCAGAAGTCCAGTTCGCGCTTGGCGGATTCAGGACTGTCGGAGCTGTGCACGACGTTTTCGGTCATGGAAGGGGCAAAATCGTAGCGGAGGGTACCGGGTTCCGCCTTAGCCGGATTGGTGGCGCCGTTGATAGCGCGAACCTTGGCAATGGCATTTTCGCCGCCGAGGGCGAGCATCACGGACGGGCCCTTGGTCATGTAGGCTTCGAGTTCCGGGAAGAACGGCTTTTCCACGTGTTCGGCGTAGAAACCGCGAGCATCGGCAGAGGTCATCTGGTGCATCTTCACGGCGCAGACAGAGAGGCCTGCAGCGATGTAACGGTCGATAATGCGTCCAATGAGGCCAGACTTGACTGCATTGGGCTTGATCATTGCAAATGTCATTTCCATAGTAGGTACCTTTTGTTTTAAGATGTGGGAAATATAGATTTTAGTAGGAAGTAGGAAGTAGGAAGTAGGAAGTAAAAAGACAAAAAAACTGCCTACTTCCTACCGTCTACTGTCTACGGCGAGCTTTGCGAGCTACTCTTCGGCTTCGATTTTCTTCATCAGGTCTTCGGCGAGTTTTCCGCCACTCTTGATGTTGTCGACGAGCCACTGGGCAGATTCCTTGAGTTCGCTGTTCGGATACTTCTGGAGGAACGCTTCAAGTACTTCGAGAGCCTGTTCATTCTGGCCCAGGTTTTCATTGAGAATAAAGCCTCGACTGAACATGGCCTTTTCTGCATTAGGGCTATTCGGCCACATGGTGTAATAGGCATAATAGTCGCCTTCAGCATCCTGGAATTCTTCATTTTCGCTTTCGATCTGGGCCATTTCATAAGCGACATGCTCGAACAGGCTGTCATTATCGGCATAAGCGAACATGACCTTACGGTATTCGTAGTAGGCATCAGACTTCTTGCCGGCCTGATAGAGAGAATCGGCACGAGCCAGAAGAACGCTAGCAATCATGGTCGGCTTATACTCGGCAACGCCCGTGTCATAAAGGTGAACCGTCGCCTTGGAATAGGCTTCAGCAGCAAATCTTTCGGACATGAGTCTTTCGACTTCGTCAGAACGGCGAGCATAAACCACAGGAATACTTTCTTCGAAAGTCTTGCCAACATAGAGCATGCGGTATCCCATGTAATATTCATGCTTGTACATATTTATCGGGAAGGCCGCAACCTTGCGAAGGTCGTCCTTAGCTTGTTCGTAATCGTAACCCACATGAATCGGGGAACCCGTGCGGTCATACAAGGCTTTAAGCGTGTCTTCGGGAATATTTTCGCAACCGAATTTTTTCTGGATGTAATGTTCACTCAAGTAATCCCAGCGAGACTGGCGGACCATGGCCCTGTATTCCCAGCTATGGTTCAAGTGAGCTTCTTTTGCAGCATCCGCAAAGGCAAACGCTTCGGCAAGCATCGACACAATGCGGTCATGAAGGTTGCGGTTCATTGCACGTTTGACAAACTTTTCATTAAAGCGGATCATGTCCGCTTCCGTGAACACGGGCTCCCCGGCCTTGGTAATCAGCACGACAGAAGTGTCTACGTCAAAGTAGAACCCCTCCTTGATTGCATTGGCAATACCCACATCGACGCGGTCAAACGGCTTTAACCGAGAAGCGTCGATACCGGCCAAGTAGAAGACATGGAACGTATTATCGCTTGCCTTGAGCACCGGCGTTACAAAGCCCGGTTCCTTGTCCTTGAGCGTCGGCATCAACTGAGGCACGACACCAATACCATAAGGCAACACGTAATCGACCTTGACATGTCCTACGTAACCACTATCCTTGGCCGTTTTTGCATTCTTGCTATTTGCTACAGCCACCGACTTGAACTGTTCGAGAGTCGGCTTTTCTGTAAACAGGCCAGCAAGTTTTGCGGAATCCGCCTGCACATGGTAAAGTTCGTAGCCGGGAACCGTCATGAACTTATCCTGATGTTTGTTGTAATACACCTTCGGATCGACAGGAGGAAGTTCCTTGATTTCGATATTGTGCTTTGCGAGAACATCCGTAGACAATTCCTGTTGCAGAGCGATACGGCGAGCATCAGCAAAAGACTTTTTCGCCTTCAAGGAATCTTCGGCTGTCGGATTTTCAAGCTTGAGAGAATCCTTGATATAGGCTGCGAAAGCATCGGCGTTCTTGGAAGCGTAATAGTAGCTTGCAACCAGAGGACGCACCGACAAGAAATCACCGGTAGAATCTTCGGGGAACATGCTACGGTTGGCATCATAGAACTGACGGAGTTCTGCATCGCTATAAGTCATGTTTTCTGAGACGTAGTAGCGCTGGTAGACCATCGTGAGCACGCGTGCGTCGAGGTCGGCGTAGTAAGCCTTCCATTGCTCTTCCAGTTCGGGATATTCTTCAACAGCCTTAGCCGAGAGAGCCGCCTTTGAATACAGATTGTCGTAAAGGTACTGATTCTTGACAGCCTTGAGCCCACCTGCATTTTTCAGAAGCAGTGCATAATCTTCTTGATAGACCTTTTCACCATCGATGCGAGCCAGGAGCGTATCCTTGTCGCCGATACCGTTACAGCCGTTCAATATAAACAGCGAGGCTAATGAAACGAGAGTCAGAAGTTTTGCCTTCATATATCCTCTAAAGATTTTTCATACTAACTTACAAAAAATTTAGCCCACGAACCGTGAGCCAGAGCCCTCAAGCGAAAGTTGAGGGCGGAGGCGAGAGAAAAGGGCCAAGCAAACATCATTCTTAAGCATTAGCCCTTTTCGGCTACAAAAATTCGGCCGTTGCGGAACAACTGCATCCACGGGCCGTCTTCGCCCCATTCTGCCGGGTGCCAGGAGTACTGGCAGGTACGGAACACGCGTTCGGGGTGCGGCATCATCACGAGGGCGCGGCCATCTTCAGAGCAGAGGCCGTTGATACCGAACGGAGAGCCGTTGGGGTTCAGCGGATAGCGTTCGGTATATTCGTGCTTGCCGTCCACGTAACGGAGCGCCACGAGACCGGTCTTCAGGCAGGCTTCGGCGGCTTCGCGGCTAGCGAATTCCGCACGGCCTTCGCCGTGTGCGACCGCAATCGGGAGCACGGAGCCTGCCATGCCCTTGAGGAGCACAGCCGGAGTATCTTCGACCTTGAGCGTACAGAAGCGGGCCTCGAAGCGTTCGGAGAGGTTCTGCACAAAGCGCGGCCAGTGCTTGGCACCCGGAATCAGGTCCTTGAGGTTAGAGACCATCTGGCAACCGTTGCAGACGCCGAGCGTGAAGGTATCCTTGCGGTTGAAGTAAGCCTCGAATTCGCTACGGGCCTTCGGGTTGAAGAGGATGCTCTTGGCCCAGCCTTCGCCAGCACCGAGAACGTCACCGTAGCTGAAGCCACCGCAAGCCACGAGACCGTTGAAGTCCTTGAGGCTTACGCGACCTTCGAGAATGTCGGTCATGTGAACGTCGATAGATTCAAAGCCTGCCTTCTGGAAGGCGGCAGCCATTTCGAGTTCGCCATTGACGCCCTGTTCACGGAGGATTGCCATCTTCGGGCGGCTTGCGTAATCCTTGATAATCTTGGCGGACGCCGCCACGTCGAAGGTAACCTTCGGCGTGATACCCGGATTGTCCTGTTCCAACTTGAGCTTGTATTCGCTTTCGGCACAATCCGGGTTATCGCGGAGGGCCGCGATGCGGCGGGTCGTGTCGCTCCAGATGGCACGCAGGTCAGAGAGGCCTTCGGCGTAGTCGCCGATGACCAAGTTGTATGTATCGTTGAGTGTCGCGATTTCAGAAACCGTATCGCCGAGGCCGGCGGCTTCGAAAGCGGCCTTAACAGCAGCGAGGTCGGCATTCTTCACCTGGAGCACGGCACCGAGTTCTTCGTTGAAGAGAGCGTCGATGACATAGCCCTTGAGGGCATCGGCCTTCACCGTCACGCCCACGTGGCCAGCGAATGCCATTTCGGCGAGCGTCGTGTAGAGGCCGCCATCGCTCTTGTCGTGGTAGGCCATAATCTTGCCGGCCGCATTGAGCTTCTGGATGGTTTCGAAGAAGGCGCGGAGTTCCTTAGCGGAATCAACATCCGGAGCCTTGTCACCGAGGTTGTTGTAAACCTGAGCGGCAATGGAGGCGCCCATGCGGTTCTTGCCGCGAGCAAGGTCCACGAGAACGAGCGTCGAATCCTTATCCTGCAACAGCTGCGGGGTAAGCGTCTTGCGCACGTCGGCACAAGGAGCAAAGGCACTGATGACCAAAGAAATCGGGGCGGTCACGCGGTGGTTACCCTTATCATCCTGCCACACGGTGCTCATGCTCATGGAGTCCTTGCCCACCGGAATCGTAATGCCAAGTTCCGGGCAGAGTTCCATACCGATAGACTTCACGGCTTCGTAGAGGTCAGCACCGTCACCTTCGTAGTTCGGCGTGGCCATCCAGTTTGCGGACAAGTTCACGCGGCCCATGTCAGGCACGCAAGCGGCAGCCATGTTCGTGAGGGATTCAGCCACCGTCATGCGGGCAGCGGCCGCCGGAGAAATCAAGGCAACCGGGGCGCGTTCGCCCATGCTCATGACTTCACCTTCGTATGTGTCGAGCGTTGCGCTGGTCACGGCGCAGTCGGCGACAGGCACCTGCCACGGGCCAACCATCTGGTCGCGGCAAATCATACCCGTCACGCTACGGTCACCGATAGAAATGAGGAACGTCTTGTCGGCGACGGTCGGGTTCGCGAGCACGCGGTGAGCCACGTCCTTGATAGTTGCATCGGTCGGAACCACCGTGGAATTGAGCGGGCGCTTCTGGCTCTTTTCGTTACGGATCATGCGGGGCGGCTTGCCGAGGAGCACGCCGAGCGGCATGTCAATCGGAGTCGTGCCGAAGTACTTGTCGGTCAAGGTCAGGTGCTTTTCAGGGATAGCCTCGCCCACCACTGCATACGGGCAGCGTTCGCGCTTACAAATTGCGTCGAACACGTCGAGCTTGTCGCCTGCGATTGCGATAACGTAACGTTCCTGGGATTCGTTACTCCAGATTTCGAAGGGGCTCATGCCCGGTTCGTCGTTCGGCACGTTGCGCAGTTCAAACTTACCGCCGAGACCGCCATCGTTCACGAGTTCCGGGAAGGCGTTAGAAAGTCCACCTGCACCCACGTCGTGAATGAAGGTAATCGGGTTTTCTTCGTTCATCGCCCAGCAACGGTCGATGACTTCCTGGCAGCGGCGTTCCATTTCGGGGTTTTCACGCTGCACAGAGGCAAAGTCGAGAGATTCATTACCGGCACCGTTAGCCACAGAACTTGCGGCACCACCACCGAGGCCGATGAGCATCGCCGGACCGCCGAGCACAATCAGGTGGTCACCCGGATCGATGTGGCCCTTTTCGATATGTTCATGCTTGATGTTACCGAGACCACCAGCCAGCATAATCGGCTTGTGGTAACCGCGGACTTCCTTGCCGTTCTGGGCATCGACTTCCTGTTCGAAAGTACGGAAGTAACCGAGGATGTTCGGACGGCCGTATTCGTTGTTGAACGCAGCGCCACCGAGCGGGCCTTCAATCATAATGTCGAGGGCAGAAGCAATACGGGACGGGCTACCAAAGTCCTTTTCCCAAGGTTGGACTGCACCCGGCAGTTTCAAGTTCGAAACGCTAAAGCCCGTGAGGCCGGCCTTCGGCTTACTGCCCTTACCCGTGGCACCTTCGTCACGGATTTCACCGCCACTACCGGTAGCGGCACCCGGGAACGGAGAAATGGCCGTCGGGTGGTTGTGGGTTTCCACCTTCATCAAGATATCGACTTCTTCATTGTGGAAGTCGTACTTGTTGTTGCGCGGGTCGGCGTAGTAGCGGCCAGCGACAGCGCCCTTCATCACGGCGGCGTTGTCCTTGTAAGCGCTGAAGATGTTGGAATTGTGGAGCTGGTAGGTGTTCTTGATCATCTGGAACAGGGACTTGTCCTGTTTGACGCCGTCGATGGTCCATTCGGCACCGAACACCTTGTGGCGGCAGTGCTCCGAGTTGGCCTGCGCGAACATGTAGAGTTCCACGTCGGTCGGATTACGCTTGAGTTCGGTGAAGTTCTTCACCAGGTAATCGATTTCGTCGGAGCTCAGAGCGAGGCCCATTTCCTTGTCGGCCTTCACGAGGGCGTCGCGGCCTTCGGTAAGCACCGGAATCACGTTCAGCGGGCGCGGCTCTTCCTTGCTGAAGAGCACTTCCAAGGAGGCGGTGTCGGTGAAAACGGCCTGCGTCATGCGGTCGTGAATCTTGGCCGAAATCTTTTCGCGGGCACCGGCGGGAACAGCACCTTCAAACTTCACGTAATAAGCGATTGCGCGTTCGATGCGCTTGATAGCCGGGAGGCCGCAGATGTGAGCGATATCGGTCGCCTTGGAGCTCCACGGGCTGATGGTACCCGGACGCGGGCACACCACAAAGAGTTCGCCTTCGAGAGCCTTGGGTTCGCGGGCCGGACCGTAATGCAGCACCTTCTTCAAAGTTTCGGTTTCTGCATCGGTCAGGTCGGCGGACAAATCCACCACGTGCAGGAATTCAGCGTAAACAGTAGCGACAGAAAGGCCTGCGCTCTTGAAATCGGAAGAAAGTTTCTGGAGACGGAAATCCGACAGAGCCGGCGTACCACGAAGAATGAGCATTATTAACCTCGGTTTGATTTTTTACGAGGGGAAATTTAGAAATTAGTAGACAGTAGGAAGTAGGAAGTAGGCAGAAATAATCACAACAAGAAACGGCCCGGAAAGCGGGTCGTTTCTTACATTTTTATAACTCGTTGAGAGTCAAGCGATTAGCGCTTTTTGCCCTTCTTGCCTTTCTTGCCCTTGGCAGCCTTGGCGGGCTTTGCAGCCTTCTTCGGTGCCGGAGCTTCTTCGACAGCTTCTTCAGCGCCTTCTTCGCCTTCCTCAGCTTCCTCAATTTCTTCGCCCGGATTACCGACGAGAGCGTTCACGTTCACAGAGACGAGGCCAGCCAGAGATTTGACTTCGGTTTTCTTGTCGACTTCGACCTTGGAGAACTTGGAAACGATATAGTAGGCACCCGTGGCTTCAAAGCGGCGAGTCATGTTCGCAATGCTCATGGAGCCCTTGGTAGACGGGAAATACTTGGATTCCAGACGAGCCTGGTCCTGAGAAGTCTTTACAGACTGCACGGTTTCGCAAGCCAGGGACCACACGCCCTTGTTCACATCGATAGAGTTGTTCACGTATTCGATGATCTTGGAGGCACCCTTGTAGGAATTGGTGGTGGTCTTGGTGTAGTGTTCCGTAGCCTGGGACACGTAGCTACCCTTCTGCATCAAAAGTGTCGCAAGGAGAGCGATAACCAGAACGGTGAGTGCAATCGAAATATTCTTTACGTTCATTTTCACAACTCCTTATTCAAAATGGTAGGCCGCAGGGGCTTCGAGCTTAAATTGATCGGCCATGTTGTAGTTGGCAAGAGCACTGTAGTCGCTGGACTTCAGCTTGCCCTTTGCAAACGTGAACGAAATGACGCAGTTCTTACCGCAAGCCACTTCCTTGACGCCGCCTTCGTTCTTCAAGAGGAACTTGTCGGCAAGGCCGGCCTTTTCGTAAATGGAATTCTGGGCCTGGGGAGGAATGCCGGCAGCTTCGTACATGTAAGAAAGCTGCTTGAAACGGGCATCCTTGTCGCCTTCGATAGCCTTGACTGCGGCATCAAAAGCAGCTTCGGTCTTTGCAGTGGTCAGAGTTGCATAAACCAAGCGCCATGCCATACCGTACTGGTCCACGGCCTTCCACTGTTCCTGAACGGCACCATTGGAAAGTTCGAGGTAGGCATCCACCTGTTCTTTCACCGTCTTCTGGGCCTGGTCGTTGTACTGGCCCTTCAGAACCATCATCAAGGCAAACAAGCCGATAATGAGCACAATATCGACAATCATCAAAATTTTGAATTTCTTTTTGTCCATAAGTATCCTTTTGCAAGTTTTTTGCATATAGAATTTACTTCCAAAATAAAAAAAAACAAGCAAACTTTCCGAAATTTAAGGCTTTTTTACAGAAAACACCCCCTTTTTTAGTATATTGCAGGCCATGAGCGAACAAGAAAACAAAGAAATGCTCCCCTCCCAGGTCATTTTCGAAAACCTCAAGGAGCTTATCAGGGCTAAAAACACAGCCCACGAATCCATGTTCAAATTCCACTGGAAAAAAATGTGGCCGTTCAGCCTGTTCTGGCCGCAAGTGGATTTTGAACGCATTGTTCGACTCATGAGCGAAATCCGCAAGAACGCCATCAACCAAAAAAACTTGGTCCTACAGGCAAAGTCCAAGGCAAAGCCTTTCGAAAAGACTTTCCTTGACGCCATTCCCGCCTACTTGGACGCGCTCGATGTTTCTTGTCAAAAACTTTCTGCCGCGGCCCAATGGAAACAGGACATGTTGATGAAGAAGATTCATAAGGATGTCAAGTTCCGCCGCGACGTGTCTGAATGGAGCCGAATCCTAAAAGAATACGAAGAAGCGCAAGGCAACCTGGTTCGCGCAGGCGCCATTGTGCAAATGGGTTGGGGCGAAGTCGTTCAAGCGATTAAATAATCGCCTTCAACAAATCAAGCCGCCATTTGATTTTCTGAAAAACGCCTGCGGGAGAATTCCCGATATGCGTCGCATTGGCATGATGCTGGCGGTATTCCACTAGCGGTTCGTCGATAGACTTCACCTTAAAGTTTTTTTCTGCCACAAGGCCGAGCCATTGGTCATGCATCGGAAGATTTTTAGGGAACGGAAGCGCCTTATCCAAAATATTGCGGCGGAATGCAATGCAGCACCCCGTAAAGGTATTCTTCCACCAGTTTGCGATTACCCCACTCTTGTAGGCGCGAATACCGCTCAACTTGCCAGTGCGAGTCCAAGAAGAACCCGATATGCCGGAAGGGCGAAGCATCCATGCATCATGAATCACGAGGTCGGCTTCATTCAGCGCTGCAAGAACCTTTTCCACTTTTCCCGGAAGCCAGACATCGTCTTGGTCAGCAAGAAAAATGATTTCACCCTTGGATGCCTGCAGGGCTCGTTCAAAGTTGTAGATAACGCCTAAATGCTTTTCGGCTGGCAAAAGGCGGAGTCGGGCATCCCCGATAGATTTCACTACGGCGAGGGTATCGTCAGCCGAGCCGTCGTCAGCAATGACAATTTCTGCATCAGACGACAACTGCGAAAGAATGCTTTCCAGCTGTTCGCGGATAAACTTGCCGCCATTATATGTCGCCATGCAGACTGAAATCATTTTAGCCCTACCGTTTTAACAGGAACTTCGGAATAAACAATTTGGGCAGGCGTTTGAGGAATGCCGGACTGAACGAAGCCAATTGCGGCAAGCGTCTGAGCGCTTCGCCTTTTTGCGCATAAGCCAACATCGAGAACCAGTTCGCCTTCCAGTTCCGAACCGCCTGCGGGTAAAGCTTATGGTCCTTGTACAGTTCAATAATGCGCAGGAACTCAGCATACATGCGATTGTGATTGGCATGCAAGTTGTTTCCATGAGTGCGGTAATGGCAGCACACGACATCGGGAGTCACGGGCTGCGGACCGTACTCATACAGTAACTTCAGGAACAGCGGATAGTCTTCAAAGAAGAACCTAGAATCGTAACCGCCCACGCGGCGAACCGCCTCGACGGAAAGCATCTCGGCGCAACCATGGAGCGGTTTTAGCCCCAACAGGAATTCTTCAAAATGGATTTCAGGAACCGCTTTCAAGTAAGCGGAATCCACTTGTTCTGCAACGACACCGTCTTCGCTCATGGGCTTTACCTGTCCAAAGCAGGCCACCGCATTCGGATGAGCGAGCAAAAAATCCAACTGTTTTCTCAAACGGTCCGGAGGCATGATGTCATCGGAGGAAAAGGTGCAGAAATACTTTCCCCGCGCAAGTTCCAACATTTCGTTCAATGTTGCGACAACGCCCTTGTTTTCTCGGTGGATGTAACGGAACTTGAATTCTTCGGAAAGCTTTTCCAGAATATCGGGAGACTTATCTTTACTACCATCGTCAAGGACAATCAATTCAAAGGCGACGCCCTTCTGCGACAAAACCGAACGCACCGCAGCTTCCACGTACTTTTCATGATTATAGCTAGCTAGGAGCACCGATACGACCGGCGGAAGTTCCCGTTGCTCCATCTCTTCACCTTGGGCAAAAGCTTTCACATAGACATTTTCGGTCATTTTCTGTGCAAACATGTTCGTTACGGAGTATTCCATTTAAGCCTCCTCACCAAAATGTAGAGCACCACAAAATAGACGAAGTTTTCAAAGGCATATGCCGCCATAGGGCCGTTGAATTCCAGGAACTTGATTCCCACAAAAGTGCCTGCGGCAAGCAAAAATTCAGAGCCCACTTCTACAGACAGAAACGCCACCGTTTCGCGACGGGCAATCAGCACCAACGCAAGCGCGAAGCCACCGGCTCTAAAGAAATCTCCCACCAGCTGCAAGGGCAAGTAATCAACCGCCCCCATGTACGCCTGCGAAAACAGCACCTGTACCAGGATGCTGCGGCCAAAATACAGAACCGCAATCATTGCAAGCGAGATTCCCATAATGCGAAGCAAGAGCGGATTAAACATCTTGAAAAATTCACCGCGGTTCATGCTTGCAGAAACCCGCGGCAAGATAATGACCGTCAAAATGGCAGACATGGCCATGAACAAAAAGTCGGAAACTTTCCAGACGCTCTGCCAGATGCCGGCAGCATCATTTCCAAAATGGAAGGCCACCATTGTTCGCATCATGGTGAGCACCACTGGCGAAAGAACCATCGGTACAAGGCCCATTAGCGCATACGAAAGCCACGGACCGCGCGTATCAAGAGCGGTTTTCCAAATTCGATTGACGCTAAAACCGGCGCGACTAGAGATTCTACCCGCAAAAATGGCCGCCACAATCGACTGGGTCGCGATAATCGAAAGCACCGAGAGTCGCCCCGTATAAAGGAAGAAAGCCACCCAAAGCACTTGCCACACCGAAGTCACGATATTGATGAGCGCCCACTTGTGGTTTTCGCCAAGGCCGTTCATAACGGCAGCAGTAATTGTGATGATGTTTGTCGCCAAGATTCCCGGCAACGCAAAGAGGATTGCCGCCTGGGCAAGACGCGTAGGAACCCCCGGCAACAACATTTCTAGCGGAGCCATAAAACAGAACAGGAGCGCAATGACAAACGTGAAAAGGCTTGCAAAAGTCGTCAGACGAAGACCGCCACGCCAAATGCCAAGCAATTTGTCCTGGTTATTCTTGTTCTGCGCCGTCAGAGCGGTCCAACCGTTCTGTAGAGCAAGCGAAGACGTGGCCTGGCCAATATTCATTAAATTCAGGAACTGCCCCACGCAGGCGAACGCCGCCGGCGGCAGGAATACAGCAAGCAACTTGTTAATAGCAAACGCTCGAAGCGCGTTGAACAACGTGACTGCTCCGGAGCCGGCAAAGAGTTTCGCAAATTTCAAATCTGAGGACATCGTAAATCAAGCAAAAGCGTTAATGGATTCGATGACGTAGGTGACTTGTTCGTCAGTCATGGCCGGGCCCATCGGGATGCTGAGTTCCGTGCGAGCCAGTTCTTCGGCAATCGGAAGCGGGCCGTAGCGAAGTTCACCGCGAGAAAGAGCCCCGTCAAAGGCTTCTTGCAGGTGCGGCGGAATCGGGTAATGAATCAGAGTTTCAACCCCGCGGTCTTTCAAGAACTTCTGCAATTCGTCGCGACGTTCGCAGAAAACCGGAAACACATGCCACACATGGGATTTCGGATTCGCAGGAACAGGCGTTACACGCACCAGGGGGTTCTTGATTTTAGCACAATAACGGGCCGCAATTTCTTGACGGAGAGCATTCCAGGAATCCAAATGCGGGAGCTTTGCCAGCAAAATGGCTGCCTGGACTTCATCCAAACGAGAATTTACACCCACATACTTGTTCACGTACTTTTCGACAGAGCCGTAATTTCCGAGAGACTTTACCACTTGGGCAAGTTCCAAGTCATCGGTCACCACTGCTCCCCCGTCGCCCATGGCGCCGAGGTTTTTGGTAGGGTAAAAACTGTAGGCCGCTGCATTAGACGAGAGTTTAGGTTGATCAAGCCGCGCGCCGTGTGCTTGGGCAGCATCTTCAAACACAAGCAATCCATGAGCCTTTGCAAATTCACAAATCGCGGACATATCTGCCAGACGACCATACAAGTGAACCACCAAAATGGCACGAGTCTTGTCTGAGCAGGCTTCCGCCAACCGCGAAGTATCCAGCACACAAGTGTCGCGATTCGGTTCCACAAGTACCGGCACAAGTCCCGCAGCACGTACCGCCAGAACGGTCGCCACAAAAGTATTCGCCGGAACAATCACCTCATCGCCCTGTTGCAAGCGACCCAGTTGAATAGAAGCCCTCAACATCAAAGTCAGCGCATCGAGGCCATTCCCTACACCGACACAGACCTTTGCACCGCAATAAGCGGCAAAAGCCTCTTCGAACGCAGCACAACGCGAGCCGCGAATAAACCATTTAGAATCAAGGACGTCAGAAAAAGATTCGCGCAGGGCGTCGCCCAGGGTGCGATTCACATAATCCAGCGAATAAAACGGGACATTCATCATTGTTTGATGAAAATAGCAAATTAGTAGGAAGTAGAAAGTAGACAGTAGACAATGATTAGTAGTTAGGAATTTACTATTTTAGGAAATATGTACGAAATTTTGCCTTACAGCCCCGAACTGGACCAAAGATTCGACCACTTTGTCAACCACGAATCGGTCAACGGAACTTTTCTGCAAACCAGGCGTTTCTTAAACTACCACCCCGCAGGGCGCTTTACCGATGCAAGTTTCGCACTACAAAAAAGCGGCATCATCGCTGTCTATTTTCCGGGCGTCAAGACCGCCAACAACGAATTCATTTCGCATCAGGGTTCTACCTTCGGCGGGCCAATCGTTTCCAAGGCATTCTACAATGGAACTAAGCTCCGTGAACTTTTGGAAGAAGCCTCACAACACCTTTCGCAATACAGCAAGGTTATTCTCAAGATAACCCCAGCCATTTTCTCAAAAGAGAATCCAGACCTACTTGAATACACACTGGAACACCTCGGCTACAGTCGTCACACGGAACTGAGCAACTACACACCGCTATATAAAGGAACCGATCCGCTCAGCCAATGCGACGCCAAGCATCGCAAGCAGTTCCAAGAATCAGAAAATTTCGCATACACATACCGCGAACTTGAAAGTGATCAGGATTTCGAGACCTTTTACCATTTTTTAGAATTGTCCAAAGCGAAGCATCAGACCAAGCCAGTCCATACGCTCGCGGACCTGCACGATCTCCGTCGACGTCTAAAAAAGAAACTGCGGTTCAAAAGCCTCTGGCTCGGCGAACGCTATATATGCGGGATGATGCAGTTCCTGTTCCCCGAAACAGGAACCATCCACGATCAGTATATCTCGCCGGATGAAACCTTTACCGATTTCCACCCGACAACAGCCATGCATATTCACGCACTACGCGAAGCGGTTCAAGAAGGTTTTTCCAAGTTTTCCTGGGGTATTTCTACCGAAAACGGCGGAAACTATCTAAACGAAAACCTATACAGGTTTAAAGAAGCTTTCGGAGCCAAGCCTAGCGTAAATGTCAGATACGAGAGATAAACGGGAGGTGAGTTATGAGTTATCTGTTGTGAGTTGTCAGTATACAGTTTGGCGCCGAAGGCGCAATTATTAAAACTCAAAACTCACCACTCAAAACTCATGACACACTACATTTCTTTCACTATCTTCTTAAACTCTTCGTATTCGTAGATGTAGTCCGATGCATCGTAATGTTCCGATGCAAGCACCATACACACTGCACCCGATGAGAAATTTTCGATTTCGCGCCAATGCATGGTGGGAATATAGAGTCCGTGGTAGGAACGGTTCAGCGAGTACTTGGTGCGCTTTTTGCCATCGTCCAAAATGACATCGAAACTGCCGCTTGCGGCAATGATCAGCTGACGGAGATTCCTGTGAGCATGGCCACCACGGGTCGTTCCACCGGGAACGTCGTACAGGTAATACACTCGCTTGATATCGAAGGGCACCAGTTCGCCCCCCTCCACCACACTCAGGTTACCCCGCTGGTCGTGGGCAATAGGGATATCGATTAATTGCGGCTCGTTCAGTTGAGATTCGTTCCAAGTCATATCTATAATATAGTATAGTAGACAGTGGTTAGTGATGTGGAATGTGAAATGTGAAATGTGGGTTTATTCATTTCACATTTGTCACTTCACATTACACATTGTATATGGTGCATTTTCTGTCCTCTAGGGGTGGTTCGGGGTGTTTTTCCGGAAAAACTAGCGAAAATGGATTGCTTCGCTTCGCTCGCAATGACGTAAAAATGAAATTTTGCTATATATGGGACTCCAATGAGTGCATGTCGCGCCAAGCTCTGCCAACATGCATGTTAACCAAAGAGCTTCCTTTAACGAGGTAAAAATGTCCTCTTTCCGTGGACCAAAAGGTAAGGTAGCCCGTTCTCTCGGACTCGCCGTCTCTCAGAAGACTCAGAAGGCTCTCGATCGCCGTAACTTTGCACCCGGCCAGCATGGCCAGACCCGCAAGAAGTCTTCTTCCGTGTACAAGCAGCAGCTCGTCGAAAAGCAGCGTCTGCGTTTCACCTACAACATTTCCGAAGCTCAGTTGGCCAAGGCTTATGACGAAGCCAACCGTCGCGCCGGTTCTGCTGGTGACAACCTGATGATTTTGCTCGAAACCCGTCTTGACGCCCTTGTCTACCGCATGGGTTTTGCTCGCACGATTTTTGCAGCTCGCCAGTATGTCGCTCATGGTCACTTCACCGTGAACGGTGTCCGCAGCTACTCTCCGTCTCGCCAGATCAAGGCCGGTGACGTGATTGCAGTTCGCGAAGGCTCTAAGGAACACGTTCAGATCAAGGAAGCCATTGCTAACGCTCCGGCTGTCCCTGAATACGTGACTGTCGATGCCGGCAAGATGGAAGGCACGCTCGTGAAGCTCCCGCTCCGCGAACAGATTCCGGTCAAGCTGGAAGAACAGCTCGTCGTGGAATACTACTCCAGGTAGTAACCACTCAAACCAAGAGTTTGGGACGCTCGGCATTCGTCGAGCGTCTTTTTTTTATATTCTTTACGAGGAAGTGAGAAAATAATGTCGTCGTACAAGTCTAGACAAAATATAATGGTGATCGAAGACGATCCAGATTGTCAGGAAACATTTCAGAATGTCCTGGAAGAGTCTTACAACATCACTGTTGTCGGCAACACGCAAGAAGCTTTGCTTTTATTGATGGACGCCCCCACGACCTATACCCTTATTCTACTGGAACAAGACCTACCCGACGACACCTGTATCGAATTTTTAAAGCAACGAAACGCCCAAAGCTTTTTGCAGAACATTCCCGTTATCGTCATTACAGGAGAAAACGATGAAAACAGATGTTACAAACTGGGTGCAGATGAATTCATACGCAAGCCCCTGAGTTCCCCCGATATTATTCTTGCCCGCTGCGAACGCACCATAGCTTTATACGAAAGCAAGAACCTGGTGCAACAGACCGAAAGGGACAAGCTCTCGGGACTTTATACCATTGACTATTTCTTTGAATACCTGAAGCAGATACTCCCACTGGACATGGGTTCTGACCGCGATGCCGTTGTCATTGACATTGAACATTTCCGTTTGATTAACGAAATTTACGGACGCGGTACCGGCGACCTGGTTCTGGCAGAAATCGGGGTCTACCTGCAACAAGTGCTTACAACCTTGAATGCGATTGCCTGCCGCGCAAGCGCAGACGTTTTCTACGTATACTGCATTCACCAAGATGACTACCAAGAACTTCAGACAGCGCTTCAGACTATTCTTACCCATTATATCAAAGTAAGCAATATCCGAGTCCGTGTGGGCGTATGGCATTACGTAGAACGAGGAATGATTGACCCCGAAACATGGTTTGACCGTGCCAAGAGCGCTTGCGACCGCATTAGCGGAAACTTTACAATTTCTGTATCCACATACAACAGTGGACTACACAGTAAGCATCTTCGCGAAGAACGCTTGATCAGGGACGTTTACGAAGCGATCGAACGCAAGGACTTGAGGGTGTACTACCAGCCCAAGTACGCTATTCAAGGCGACAAGCCGCACCTGCGCAGTGCCGAGGCGCTCATCCGCTGGATTCACCCGACTCTCGGCTTTATCAATCCGGGAGACTTCATTCCTTTGTTCGAATCGAACGGCCTGATTCAGATGGTTGACTACTACGTGTGGAAAGAAGCCGCCGCCCAAATCCGCCGCTGGAAGGACGAATATGACTTTACCGTTCCCGTGTCGGTAAACGTTTCGCGTATTGACATTTACGATCCGGATCTTGAGAACAAATTCTGCAACATTTTGAAAGAGAACAACCTCTCGCCCAGCGAGTACATGATCGAAATTACCGAAAGTGCCTACGCCGAAAACGCACAGGGCTTAATCGAAGTACTCGACAGCATGCGCAAGAAAGGGTTTAAAATCGAAATGGACGACTTTGGTACCGGTTATTCTTCGCTCGGCATGCTGACCGAAATTCCGATCGACATTCTAAAGATCGACATGTCTTTTGTCCGCAGCATGGAAAAACACGAAAAAAACAAGAGGATGGTGGAACTGATTATCGATATCGCCAAATTCTTGAAGGTTCCTTGCGTTGCCGAAGGTGTCGAAACAGAATCTCAGCTGCGCGCACTCAGAAGAATGGGTTGCGACGTAATTCAGGGCTATTTCTTTTCGAAGCCGGTGGCGCCTGAAGATTTCGCCAAGTTTATTGAAAAAGAAAAGAGCCTGTGGACTAAATAAGACCGAAGATTTTGTATCTTATGGATATGAAATCAATTGCTCTTAAAGTATTCGATTACCTCAAAAATTATTTAAAATCCCTGAACTGGATTGTCCTTTTGGGGATTGCCGCATTCTGCATTGCGCTTGCCGTAATCAACAACATTCGCGTTGAAGATTCCAAGTCGGTCGACTGGATCGGCAGCCAGGAAATACTTGCCAAGCCGGACGAGGTGCTGTAATGAAGAAGACGATTATCTCTGCAGTACTGCTCGTTGTAGCCTCGATTCTGGTAGCTTTCGGTGTTGCCGAAATTTCGTTCCCGGAATCGTTCTTGACTTTTACCGACCAGGATTGGCTGATTGACATTTGGCCGAAGGCATACCGCTACAATATTCATGTGGGCCTTGCCGCCATCATTATCGCCACGGGCATTTGCGTTCCGGCTTACCGCCTGCAAAAGGACTTTGCCATCCGTGCGCTCGAAACCTTGTTCCGTGTGGGCATTGGCGGCATGTTCATTTTCGCAAGCATCTACAAGATTCAGGACCCGCACCAGTTCGCAGTCCTTGTGGCGCAGTACCAGTTCTTCCCCGCTTTGCACTTGGAAAGCGTGAACAACTTCTTTGCGCTGGTTTACCCGCAGTTTGAATTCTGGTTTGGACTTGCCATGATTGTAACGCCGTTCGTACGTGAATCGGCCTTCGCCATTTTCTGGATGTTCATAAGCTTTATCATTGCTCTCGCATGGGCGCTCGGCAACGACCTCGGCATTACCTGCGGTTGCTTCGAGCTTGAAGACGGCAACGCTCACGACAAGGCAGAGGCGTGGACAAGCCTAATTCGCGACTTGATCCTGATTTGGCCCACGCTCTGGCTTGCAACCAGAAAGAATCACAGCCTGATTAAGGTGTGGCGCCGGAAATAGAATTCAGGAAGTCTACAACGCGCTTCGAATAAGCTTCGATTGAAACACGGTCCAAGAGTTCTTGGGCCTTTTCTTCGTTTACGACCTTTTCGCCAGCGAGCACTCGGTCCAAAACCTTGGCATAAGCCTCGGCATCGGTTGGCGGGTCAATAAGCGGGCACACGCCATCCAAGTTTTCGAGAAGCGACGTCGTTCCACCGGCAACTGCAGGAGTTCCGCAGCTAATAGCCTCGACAGGCGGAAGGCCAAAGCCTTCAAGAAGGCTCGGGTACACCATCAGTTCGGCATGATAGTAGAATTCGCGCAATTCAGGGGCGTTAAATTCAGGGAAATGAAAAACATTGTAAAGCTTTTTCGCGTTAATGATATCGCGGTAATGCTGAGTCAACTTACCCACGCGAACAAAAGCCACATCGGGGCGCAAGCGGGCCATTTCGTAATACGTTTCCACATTCTTTCGCGGTTCGGCAAGGCCCACATGCACGCACATGGCCTTGTAGTTCTTGATGCCGTAGCTGCGGCGGAACGCTTCACGCTCTTCGGCGGTTTTCGGTTTTTCAAGGCGCTTGAACACGGTTCCATCGATCGGGCAGCCAATAACAGCACCCGGAGCGTTCGCCATTTTCGGGCCAAAGTGCTTGCACACCGCATTCTTGGTCCATTCAGAATTGTACACGAAGCAGTCGGCATTGATCGTCGGATCGATATAGAACTTGTTCAGCAAGATAAACTTGATGCTGTGCGGATACTGCGTTTCGGCAAAGTCATCGTGCAGGTACAAGACAGACTTTGCATCAGGGCCGCCTTCGCGCTTGTTCTTTTCAATCGCCTTCTTGGCAGACGAAATCAGGAATCCGAGTTCCGGGCGAATAAAGAAAACGACATCGGGCTTGACTTTTCTGACGCAATCGTAAACAGGCTTGCGCAAGCTAAGAAAACCTGTATATAGCGACTTCACCCAGACTTCGTGAGCCGTATACGTGCTCGGATCGGCCACAATCTTGCCGCCTTCTGCCGTATGTTCCGGATTCGGGAAAAACTTGGGAGTCTTCATCCACAGAACATGCGTATCAAATTCCTTGGCTACAGACCTCACCAAGTTCAATGTGAGGCGGCCAAAACTGGTACATTCGTTCTTATCGCAAATAAACAGGATTTTCTTCATAGTCAAATTCCGGTAATGGCTTAAAATATAACATTATATTTATATATTGTGGGCTATGGCAAAACTCTGCATCGTAATGGCAACGTACAACGGCGAAAAATATCTTTCGCAAATGCTAGATTCGCTAGTCAACCAGACAAGGCCAGCGGATTCTATCATTGTCGTTGATGACGGCTCTGCCGATTCGACCGTCTCTATTCTCGAAAGCTACGTCGACAGGCTCCCCTTAAAGATTATCAAGTTTGAACACAACCAGGGGCACCGCGCCGCATTTTCAAGAGCACTCGAAGAAGCGCAGAAGATTCTTGCCGAAAACGATTATATTGCGCTTGCTGACCAAGACGACATTTGGCTTCCGCAAAAGCATGAGCTATTGATTAAGGAAATTGAAAGCCGCGACGTGGATCTTGTTTTTGGCGATGCCGAAGTCATCGATGCCGACGGAAACAAGACGGCCGATTCTTGGCGCGCCCTCGGGCAAATTCCCGAGCACCTTTCTTTGCAAGCGATTATGACCGGCTTTACCGACGTGACCGGTTGCATGGTCCTCTTCCGCGCAAGCCTTCTCAAGGACATTCTCCCGATTCCTGTTGCAGTTCCTGTCCACGACCAATGGATTACATTCTGTGCGTCTGCAAGGAACGGCTACGCATCAATCAAGGCGCCCGTCATTCAATACCGCATTCATGGTTCTAACGCCATCGGGCTTGGTCACACGCACACTTGGACCGGAAACCTGAAGTTGAACTTGGGCTGGGCCAAAATGTTGCGTGAAACGCCACATTACCAGAAGCTGAGCGCTACCGACCAGAAATTTTTGAACGTCTATATTTCCTATGTCGAAAGCAGACTCACAAAGTTTATTCTGCCCGGTTACCTTTTCTGGATTATAAAGAACGCTAAGGCGCTTTACCCGCATGTATCGTCGAAAACGGCGATGCTTCCGCGAATCCTGTACGGAATCATCGGGGCAAAATTTGCAGCCAAGTTCATGGGAAGGTCGTAATGCAAACCTGCGCAGTCCTTGTCAACTATAAGAATGCGGCCTTGACGGTACGATGCCTGCACGCCCTGGCACAGGGCACTGTCAAGCCCGACCTTATTTATGTGATTGACAACGCCACTTGCGAAGAATCCCAAAAGGTTTTCCAAAGCGAAGATTTTTCGATTCCAGTAAAGTTTATTTGGAATAAGCACAATGTAGGCTTTGCCGCAGCCAACAACCAAGGCGTGCGTGCGGCACATGCAGAAGGATTCGAAGGCTTTGTTTGGCTGATCAATAACGACACCGAACCCAAGGAAACAGCCCTCGAAATGCTCTTGCAGAAAGCAAACGAATCGGGCGCAGGCATTACAGGTTCACTGATTGTAGACGAAAAAGGCAACTACATCGGTGGCGCAGGAACGGCACACGCAAAGTTTGCATCGGTCGGCCGCCCTCAAGCACCCCAAGGTTCTAACGTTCCGCATTTTGATTATATCGAAGGCGCTTCGTTCCTGATTTCGCCAGAATGCATCAAGACAGTCGGCTTGCTGAGCGAAGAATTTTTCTTGTACTTTGAAGAAAGCGATTACTGCTACAGGGCAAAGAAAGCGGGGTTCACGCTTGCCTGGGCAACCGAAAGCATTGTCAAGCACAGAATCGGCTCGAGCACCGGGAGCGAAAACGCCAAAGGCTGCGTTCCCTTCTTTATCGATTGCCTGATGATTCGCAACCGCATACACTTTGCCAAGCGCAACGGATTCCCCCCTGTCGGCATTTGGGCAGGATTCTTGATTTCGCTTGCAATACGCCTAAAACGTTGCCAACTCAATCGCGTTCTGAAAATTATCGAAATTACTCTTTCTACGAAAAGACTTAAAAAGTTCATTGAAAACAACGGTGGCTACTATGAAATTCATGAATAAGAATCTTTATTGGGGACTGTTTTTTGCAGTCTCTATGAATGCAGCTAACGCCACAGGTTCTTTCAACGATAGCCCGGCGCATTTTACGTTTACCGATTCCGCTCGCCACCACGAGGTGAGTATTGGTGCGCAGCTGGTGGATTCCCTTGCGATTACGAACCTGACGAATGCACCCACGCATTACGACAATTCGGCATCGGTTCGTTTGTTCTTGAACGGGCATTTTACCGAACGGTTCCTGTTCAATGCCCGCGTCAAGGTGAGCACGGACCACACGAATAAAGAAATCTACGACAACTTTTACAACCCGAGCGAAGGAATCCCCTACAACAAGCAGAGCGACAACAAACGCACTTGGGATATTTTCGCAGCTAACGCCAGCTACGACTTGGACGCCGTTAAGCTACTTGCCGGATTTGATTATTTGAGCATGGGACCCGCCCGCAGAAACCACGTGATTTTGCGCGGCGAGCAGAGCAATTACCGCCCGTGGCAAGATTCTACGAGCCGCATTTTCGAACCCGCCCCCACGCCTTATTTCGGCTACCAGTTTGAATTGGGCCCAATCGTTTACTCGCAGTACGCCATGAAGCTTTTCGAGAAAAAGAACTTCGGCAAATACATGCACGTACACCGCTTGGATTTGAACTTGCCCAAGAACATTACATTCGGCCTTTCTGAAACGGCGCTCTACGGAAGCACCACCGAGGAATTCCCGAACCCGAACGAAGACGCCGACAGCACAGGCCGTGAATTCGAATGGGCTTACGTGATTCCATTCATTCCTTATGTTTTCCAGGAGCACCTGCAGGGAGACCAGGACAACATTTCACTCGCGTTCGATTTGAGCGTAAAGACGATTCCGCATTGGGAATTCTACGGAGAACTCTTGTGGGACGACATGAAATCGCCAACGAGCATGTTCGATGACGGCTGGTGGGGCAACAAGTGGGCCACCTCGGTCGGCATTGCCCGCGATAGCCTCAAACTCGGCAGCACGCTTTGGAACTGGTATCTGGAATACACCCGCGTAGAACCTTGGGTATACACGCACCACAAGGGCGGCGGTTACACTTACCGCAGCTATTCCCAGAGCCTCGGCTCCGATCTCGGCCCGAACAGCCGCGAAATCTATAGCGAAGTCAGCGGACTTTATAAAGTCGAAAGCGGACTCTTGAAAGACGCCTTGTTCAAAGGAACGCTGCATGCAAGCGCCGTCGCAAAAGACACGGCCTTCGGCGGAAATATTACCGACATGCACACGCCTGAAAGCGCAACCGACAAGAAATTCTTGAACGAAAATACCACCTTGCACTACGTGGAAGTCGGCGGTAAAATCGAAATCAAGCCGTGGGAATGGATGACATTCCGCGCGGGCTATGACCGTTACTTCGGTGATTACGAAGGATTCCGCGCCATGGTCGGAGGAAGCGTGCAGTACTAAACTTACTCTTCAAATAAAGCTTTCAGGTGCTCGGGAGTTTTTGCATCTAACGCCCGGGCACGCCACTCCGGGTTCAGCAACTTACGCGCAATGTTTGCGATAAACTGCGTATGACAAGTGGCAGACTCTGCCGGAGAAAGCAGCAAGCAAATGTATTGCGGCACTTGCCCTTGCTTTACAGCGATGTCGGTAAATCCCTTGGGGCAAACGGCAAAAGCAAACAGAGGCTGCGGAAGCCCAGGCACGCGCGTATGCGGCAAGAGCAAGCCCTCGCCCATGTAGATTCCCTGAGCAATACGTTCTGACAGGGATTTCCAAGTTGCCATGGCGTCGAACTTGACCGGGCCATGCACCAGGGCATCGTAAGCAAAACCCAAAGCCCTAGCGAAGGATTCGGGTTCTGCATAATGTTTTACGTAAATAGGCTGCATTTATACCAGTGCATTGTCCATGAAGTCGAAGGTCTTCGGCGAGGTTGCCTTGGCAATCTTCTTGAATTCATCGAAGACAACACGCAGCTGACGCTTACCCGGTTCAATGTACTGTTCAAACTTCTGGATTCCCTTCACCTTGCTGAGGAAGCAGTAGGCACCCATGGCCTGCATCACGCGCTGCAAGCTAGCGTGAATAAAGGCTTCCCAAGCGTCTTCCTTGGTGTAGGTCTTGGTTTCGCGATAAGAAACGCGCCAATATTCAAAGAAGTCCTTGATTTCAGTCAGCGAGAGTTCCACATACGGGTCCCACAAGAGTGAGGCCAAGTCATAGAACATGGCACCGCGGCGTGCGCCCTGGAAATCTACGAAGGCGATTTCGGAATTTGGCTTCACCATGATGTTCTGGCTCTGGAAATCGCGATGCATCAGTACCTTGTGCTGGGCTTCCACAGAAACCGCAATCAGGGAATAGAACTGACGCACGTATTCGGGGATTTCAGCAATGCCCTTGAAATTCTTCAAGTAGTTTTCGGTAAAGTAGTCGGTTTCCCACTTGAGGGCGGCAAAATCAAAGCGACGAAGCCAGAGGTCAGAGCGTGAACTGAAAAGCGAACGGGAAATGTTCTGCCACTTGATCAAAGAATCGATGACTTCGGGGTAAAGAATGCGAACGTTGCCCGTCTTCTTTTCGGAACCCGGCGAAACAATGTTGTCAAGCAAGTTGTGGGCACCCAAGTCTTCCTGAAGCACGGAGCAAGAAGCTTCGTCTACGCAATAAATCTTAGGAACCGGAAGTCCGAAAGAACCGAAAGCTTCGGCATAATCCACAAAACGCTTAAAATCTTCATCGACCGAGGCAGAAACCTGCAACACGGCACTCTGCTTACCAGAGGCAATTCGGTAGTATTTACGGCCCGAACCGGCACCGGCGATAGAGGTGACTTCGTAGTCGGCATAGCCGCGGGACTTCAAAAACTTTTCAATAACAGGCGAAACAATTTCGTTACTCATGGTCTGTAATATAAAAAAGACGAGAGACGAAAGAAGAAAGACGAGAGAAAAATCACGCCTTAAAGCTACGAGAATTTGATGCGCGGGTCCACGAGCGTGTAGAGGATATCGCTGAACAGGCGGCCGATCATCGCCATCAAGCTGCTGAGGAAGATAACTCCCATGACCACGTTGTAGTCGCGGTTGACCATGGAGTTGTAGTAGAGCAGTCCCATACCGTCGATGTCGAAGACCTTTTCGATAAGGAGCGCGCCCGCAAACATCAAGGTGCAGATTTCAGAAAGACGAGTCGCAATGGGAATCAGGGCGTTACGGAGCGCGTGGCGAACGAGCGCCTGGTTAAAGCTCATGCCCTTCGCAAGCGCCGTGCGCATATAGTCCTTGCCCAGTTCTTCGAGCGCCGAATTCTTCATCAAAAAAGTCAGGAACGCGAATTCGCTGATCATGTAGCAGAAAATCGGCAAAATCAAATGGTGCCCGAGGTCTACCATCTTTTCGAAGAAGGTGAAGTCCTCGAAGTCATCGCTTGTGAGGCCGCCTAGCGGGAAAATGTCGAGGTACGAACCTCCCGCGAGGAATATAATCAGGAGGATACCCAGCGCATAGCCCGGCATCACGTAGCCCGAGAAAATGATACCCGAGCTGAGGGAGTCAAGCTTGCTTCCGTGGTGCACCGCCTTCCAGAGCCCGAGGGGAATACATACAAGGTAACTCAAGAAGAAAGAGGTTATCCCGAAGAAGAGCGATATCGGGAAACGGCTCACGATAACGTCCCATACCGGGAGGCCGTAGGTGTAGCTCGAACCCAGGTCCAGGTGCAGCACGTTCCAGAGCCAGGTCAAGTAGCGCTTCCAGGCGGGTTGATCAAAACCGAAGTACGCCTGAATTTGCGCAATCTGGTCAGGCGAGAGTGCCTTGGAGGCATCTACCCCGCCCTTCATCGCAGCGGCCTGCTGCGCACGCGAAATCATTTCCTCCACAGGTCCACCCGGCAACAGCTGGATAAGAATAAAGCATACCAGTGAAATCCCGATGAGAGTCGGAATCATCAAAAGTAAGCGACGGAGGATATAGGAACGCATGGTGTAGTAGGAAGTAGGAAGTAGGAAGTAGGAAGTAACTGTCTACTTCCTACCGTCTACTGTCTACTTTTTAACGCATCTTGCCGGAGCGGAGCACGTCCATCATGTTGAAGGGTTTGGCCGTTCCGTTTGCAATGTGGCATGCGAGGAAGTTCACAGCGTCCACGGTGCCTTCGGCGTAAATCTTGCGGCCGCACACGTTATGCTGGAATTCGAAGTGAACCGTACCATCGGCGCTGTCGAGGCTGTAGGTGTGGAATGCATGACCGCCGAGGTATTCTTCGGGCACGTGCATGCGTTCCATCTGTTCCTTTTCATCGCGGACCTTTTCGATATCGTCGACGGTGAAATCAAAGCCCATCTTCTGGAAGTCGCCCACCACGGCCTTCGCGGTACCGCTCGTATCGGCCTTGGTCTTCTGGTGGCTTTCCACCACGGAGAGTTTGTAGCCGCTGAATGCCGTCGGGAATTCCTTAGCCAAGAATTCAATCATCATCTGGAAAGCAACAATCTGCTTTGCCATGTTCGGGGCAATCACGCTCGGGTGATTTGCGTCGGCAACGAGCTTGGCGAGCGCTTCGCGGTCACCGCCAGTGGTCCCCATCACGAACGGAATCTTGTGCTTTACATAGAAAGCGGCGTTGTCGTTCACGGCCGTCGGGTGCGTGTAATCGATGCAAATGAGGTTCGGGTACTTTTCAAGGACTTCGCCAATGCGGGCCTCGCGATTGCTCGGCTTCAAAAGCTGGATGGTCTTGCCGGCGACTTCGGCTTCGTTTTCAACGATAATTTCACCCGTCAGAGAATACGGGACGAGTTCGAGGCCGCGAGCCACGCAGGTTTCGGCCACAATGCGGCCCATGTTGCCCGGAATACCATTAACCATCACTTGTACAGACATAATAACTCCTAGTTTTTGGGAGGAAAGATAGAAAAAATGCAAGAATGAGACTGCGAGACGCTTGATGTGAAGTGTGGGATGTGGGATGTGGGATGTGGAATGAAGAATTACACATTACACATTGCGGCGCAGCCGCCCACATTACACATTATTTTGTCCAGCGTTCTTTTTCATAATCATTTAGAACCGCAAGAGCATTCTTTGCCTTCTGGATTTTTTTGAGATTGGTTTGGTTCTCGGCGAGGTGTGAAAACGCAATCTTGACACGAGCCACAAATTTGCCGACAGTTTCGCCGGGCGCACGACGGAGCCCGATTGAGGCAAGCGCTTTTTCGGCGCGGTCAAGCTTTTTCGTCCATTCCAGGGACCGCGCCGAGACATAGGCGCGATCCTTGGTACTTAATTTATACGCAATGTAAATCTTGCGGCCAGCAAAGCCTGCAACAAGAATCACGAGCACCACATACAGAATCGGACTTTCTAATAATGCGGTCGACTGATTCTGCCAGCTATCGACGACTCGGCGCCACTCGCCTTCTTTAAGGGCATGCATCACGCGGGCGAAACGCCCGCGCACGCCCTCCCATTTGACGCTCCACCAGCTGGGCGATTCCGCAAACTGCGGCAAAATGGGAGGCGTCGGGTCGAAGATTACCCAACGATTATCCACATACGCTTCGACCCATGCATGCGAATGCTTGCGGCGGAAAATACTATAAGGCAGCCCCTCGACCACCTCGGGATTTGCAAAGCCCGTCACATACCGCGAGGGAATTCCCAGGCGGCGAAGCACCAGCGTCGAAAGCGTCGCATAGTATTCGCAGAAGCCCTGCTTTTCACGCCAGAAAACAGCCAACGGCTCATTCTTCGCGCCATTCCAGCGCGTCATTCCCGGTACCGAAAGCGAATAGGTGAAATTTACGAAGTAATAAGCCAGCATTTTCTGCAACACCAGAGAATCCGGCATCGATTTTGCAAGCGCCGTCGAATCCGTAGCAGCAGAATTCGCGGAGATAGAATCCGTCGGAACGGTGTCGCGCAATCCCATTGCAGCAATCACCGTATCAATCAGCGGCAAGTACCGCTCGCCCACCATCAAGTCGCCCGCACCCGGAGCCAGCAAGGAATCCGGCAACGAGCAAGCCTCCGGCGATGTTTCCGCCGAAACCGGCTTGCACTTGAAATAATGCCAGTCAGAACGCTTTCCGTTTCCGTCCAAGCCCTGCACCATGCCGCCCGCGTAATAGGTCAGCGAATCCACATCTTTCGCCGCAAAGCCCACGGCACCGTACGGCGCAAACACAAAGCCAAAGTTATTGAGCGTCGATTGCACCCAGATTTGTTCTACCTCGCGCAAGGAATCGGCCTTTGTCAGCGAATCCGCAGTTTCAAACACCGCATAGTCCACCTGATAGTAGGCAGGATAAAGGCGTTTCGCAAATTTTGTCGGCAACTTCCAAATGCCCGCCACGTACTTTTCGTAGCTTGCCGCCTTAAAGTAACGCGACGGCTGTTTATCCCACACTCGCAACACCACTTGGCTATTGTAGCGAGAACTATAATTGCTCCCGAAGCTTCCCAATGCCGCGACCGGATCAAAGCCCATCATTCGTTCACGCTGGTAATAGTTTTCGGCCATCTGCGCGCCGTAGCGGTAACGCTGCGTTTTCCAGTATTGCCAACCACCGTAAGAGATGGCGCCGAGGGCCGCTATCACGAGCAAAAAGAGCCCGTACTTGTAAGGCGCTGTACCGCGGCGGCTATAAGCACAGAGCGCAAGCAAGAATCCTACAAGGCCCACAAAGCCCCAGCCGTGCGGCACCATGTACATTCCAAAGAGTAACGCGCCCACGCCATCGAAGGCGACAAAGACTTCAAAGCCACCGTTTCCGCGACTCCGTTCCTGCAAAGCCGCCAAATACAGTAAGTAAATTCCCGGTAAGAAAATCAAATAAGGCGACACGCCGTTTTCAACGGACGGCGTCATCACCCAGAAAAGCGCTAGCGGCACTATCGCGCCGTAAGCCAAAATCTTGTTGTAACGCGGGCGCTTCGCAAATTCGCGACGGCGCGTCGCATTCAGCACACCGATAGCCACAAAATAGATGGCAAATAAAACACCGAGCCACAAGAAATCAAACGTATGCCCCAGATTCACCGAAGCAAGGCAAAGGAATAACACCTTGAAGGCGTAGCGGATGTCAACTTTTTCGCTAGCCATCATAAAGTCACCACCCCGCGTTCAAGACCATCCAATTCTTCTGGCGATACCACCAGCAATTTATCATCCGTCGAAGCAGGCTGCGTTCCGACCACGATATGCTTGTTTACAAGCGGTTCTTCGTTTTCGTAAAGTCCTATGCGAAGCACCGGGTCCATCGGGCGCGCCGCAGGTGCCCAAGGTACCGGCAGTTTTGCATGCGCAAGCGATGCAGGCGGAATTCTCGCCAAGGCATCCAGCAAATTCTTGCGGCTTTCGCTACCGCCATCTAGCGCAATTTCTTCGCTGTCAATAAAAAATCTTCCGAGAATTTCGCGGTCCAGGAGCCACTCGCCCACCGCCGCCGTCATGCGAATCGCCTGTTCCAGGTACTGCCGCGACTTGAAATTCGGAGTCGCCGTATCCAGGAGCAAAATAATGCCAGCGCCACGCTCAATTTCAAATTCTTTCGTGAAAGGCTTTCCGTAGCGGGCAAAAGCCTTATGGTGCAAATCCCGCAGGGAATCGCCTTCGCGGTAAGGCCGCACGCCAATAAAATTCATTCCACGCGTAAGGCTCGGCATCAAAAACGGCGCAAACGCCATGCCCGAAGCTCCCTGCGTAAGGAACGGGAATTCCTGCACCTTGAGCGCACGCGGGTAAACCAGCAATTCGACCGAGCCGTTAAAGCCATAAGGCCAGCGCAAAAGTCCCATGATTTCGGGCACATTCGCCGAGACCTTGTTGAGCATAAAGGAGCCGCGGCGCGTCGTACGCACATGGCATTCCATCTTGCGCGGCGGCTCGCCCTTCTTAATCTTTTCGCGGTCCGATTCAAAACCTGTAAGCGAGGGCGGCAAACGGTTCGCTCCCAAAGTCACACAATCAATCGTCGAGCGCACCGCCACAAAAGCCGTTACCGTAGCCGTTTCGCCTTCGCGCACGCGATTCACCGAGACACTTTCAATCCAGATCTTGCTCCGCTTCGCCGTCACGAACAGGCTGAATACTAGCCCCAAGAACAGCAGAAAATCAATCCCTGCAAAAATCCACGCCGCCCAGAATCCAGGCACTGCGCCTGCAAACATCGCCAGCAAAAACAGCGAGGCTAAAGCGCGACCCGCCGGAGTAAAATAGTCCAGCCACCAGAAGTATACCGCCATCAGGAGTCCCGATTTTTTCGGGGCCCGCGGAATAGAACGAATAAACCAGTGGAAGAAGGACATTGTTGGAAGTAGGGATGTGAGGTATGAGGTATGAGGTCGGCGCAATGCGCCTTTGAGATGTAAGGTGTGGGATGTGAAATGATTAGTCATTACACACCACACATTACACATTGTTTTTATTTGGGTACGTTCACCTGCTTCAGGATTCCCTGCAAAATCTTTTTGCTGGCGTCGGGGTCGCCGCTGTCCTTGGCGAACACGCGGTGCTCCATCACCGGGAAAAACACGCGCTGAATGTCATCGGGATTCACGAAGTCGCGGTCATTCACATACGCACACGCCTGCGCCATACGCACCAAATTCAAACCTGCACGCGGACTAGCCGCCAGACGCACGCCACCGTCGTTACGCGTCGCCTGCACCAGCGAAATCACATAGCGTTCCAGCGATTCATCAATATGAATGCCGCGCACCGTGGCACGGGCCTTCAAAATTTCTTCGGGATTCGTTACCGCCTTCAAAGTATCAATCGGACGACTTGTACGATGCGCCCGCAAAATTTCAAGTTCCGTTTCTGCACTCGGATAGCCCACGGAAATACGCACCATAAAGCGGTCCATCTGCGCTTCGGGCAGCGGGAAGACACCGTGGAATTCCACCGGGTTTTCAGTAGCCAGCACCATGAAAAGTTCTGGCAACTTGTACCGTTCGCCTTCCAGCGACACCTGCCGTTCTTCCATCGCTTCGAGCAAGGCGCTCTGCGTACGCGGCGAGGCTCGGTTGATTTCGTCGGCCAAAAGCACCTGCGTAAACACAGGGCCCTTCTTGATTTCAAATTCACCCGTATTCGCCTTGAATACTGCACCGCCAGTCACATCGGCAGGCAACAAATCCGGCGTAAACTGGATTCGCGCAAAGTCCGCGCCAATCGCAGCCGCAAGCGCCTTCGAAAGCGTCGTCTTGCCCGTGCCGGGAACATCTTCCACCAGCACGTGGCCGTCCGCCAACAGCGCCATCACCAAAAGTTCCACCGTGTCCGATTTACCCAGCAGAACCCCATTTAAAGAATCTATCAGCTCTTTTACCATATTCTAAATATATAATAAAAAAGGAATCACGTTAGTGATTCACGATAAATGCGTAAGGCGAGTGAAGCAGGATTGCTTGCAAGCCTATTTCCGAGCCTAGCATTTAGTACTTTAGTACAATCCGTGTAGCCTAAGGCTATTTACTTCGCCCTTTCGCGCATCAAGGCAATTTCTTTTGCGTAGCCGGGCAATTCATTCGGCGTTTCCAGGTAAAACGGCAAATTCTTCAACGCCGCATGGTTCACCACCCGCGTCAGCGCATCCAAGCCGATATACCCCGCCCCTAAAACCTCATGACGGTCCTTGTGGCTACCCATGGGGTTCTTGCTGTCGTTCAGGTGAATCGCTTTCAAACGTTTTAAGCCAATCACCTTGTCAAATTGTTCAAGGACGCCGTCCAAGTCGTCAATAATATCATAACCGCCATCGAACACATGGCAAGTATCCAGGCAAACTCCCAGTTTATCGCCCAGCTCTACGCGGTCAATAATGGCACGCAGTTCCTCAAAAGTACGGCCCACCTCGGAGCCCTTGCCCGCCATCGTTTCAAGCAGCACAAGCGTCTTTTGTTCCGGCTTTAAAATCTGGTTCAGCGCGCGAGAAATCAAGTCTACGCCCACTTCGACACCTTGCTTCACATGGCTTCCAGGGTGAAAATTGTACATCGCCCCCGGAAAGTGATCCATACGCCAGATGTCATCGATCATCACGTCAACCGCATACTGCCGCAAGCCTTCGTCAGCAGCGCATGCATTCAGCGTATAAGGAGCATGCGCCAGAATCGGAGCAAAATGGTTGTCATTCAGCAACTTGACAAGCGCATTTGCATCGGCCGCGTCAAAGGGCTTTGCCGACCCGCCGCGAGGATTCCGCGTAAAAAACTGAAAAGTATCAGCGCCAATCGAAAGCGCCGTCTGCCCCATGGCCAAAAAGCCCGCCGAAGAAGATAAATGACAACCGATATGCATATACTTTAAGCAGTTAAACGAGTCGCAAATCGTCTAAAGACTTGTCGCAATACGCGCAAGCCATAGGTAACCACATTCAAGTTCGATTTTTCATCGGCGTAACGCGTCGGAATCGGAAGTTCCGCAAGCTTGTAGCCCAAAGAATCCGCAATCGAAATAATCTCGAGATCGATATCGAACGAAGAACTCAATTTATCCAATTCAAGCGTCCTCAAAAACTCGGAATCGTACACGATAAATCCGCTGTGGCGGTCCGTGAGTTTCTGGTAAAAGGCAAAATTTTCAATCAAGGTCAAGAAGGTTCCGCCCAAGCGCTTGTACAAGGGCATATTTCCGGCTTTAGCTCCACCACGAGTCAAATGGCGAGAGCCCTGCACCAAGGCAAACTTTCTTTCGTCTCCGTGGTCAACATTGTTGACCGTCTTGAGATAGTCAAAAAATTCATCCAGTTGCTCTGCCGGGTACTGTCCATCGCCATGCAAACAGGCTACCAGTTCTGCACCGGAACGAAGCCCTTCGGCAATTCCTTTCTTGACCACAGCACCGTAGCCGTTATTTTGTTCAAACCGCATATAGCGTAAACGGTACTTTTGCTCTTCGGCAAGCGAGCTCGCAAAATCTTCATAGGCGCTACGTGTATCGTCCGTAGAACCGTCATCAATAATCAAGACGAGAGACTTGTTCCAAACGTTATCAGAAATTTTTTCCAAAACCGACGCAAGCGTACCGGCAACGTTATAAGCAGGAACAAATATAAAGTAGTCGTTAGCCATAATGGTGTGCAAACCATGTTAAGGATTCTTCCAGAGCATTCTTCAACGGAATCTTGGCCTTGAAGCCAACCAGGCGTTCCGCTTTTTCGACAGAAGGTAAACGACGCAAGGAATCGTCGTACCCCTTCCCGTAATACTCTTCGCCCGGAATCACCTCGACTCCAGGCACTTCGTTTTCATGCACACCCTTAATAACGGCATACACGGAGCGCATCAGTTGAGCAAGTTCTGCAATCGAGACTTCGTTTGCCGCATTGCCCACATTGAACGCCTGCGAAAAAGCGCACTCCCCGGCAGCAAACAGGCAGAACATAAAGTCCACCGCATCGTGCACCGAGGTAAAGCAGCGTTTCGCAACACCTCCATTTACAAGTTTTAGCGATTCCCCACGAACAAGTGCCGTCGAGAAATTCGCAAGCACGCGAGGAATCCCTTCGCCATCGACCCCCGGCATGAAATCCATAAACGGGCCCACGAAATTAAACGGTCGAACCACCGTCCAATGGAGTCCGTCCAGACCGGCCAAGTAGCGTTCGGTCAAGAGTTTTGCCGTCGCATAGCTCCAGCGACTCGCCGCTACTGGCCCAAGCACAATTTCGGACTCGTCTTCGAGAAGCGCACCCGAATCAGCCGCCGTCTTGCCGTATATTTCGGATGTCGAAAAATGAATCAGCCAACTGCCGCTTTGGGCACAGGCGTCTGCAAGTGCCCGCGGAAGGTCGTAATTGCTGCGAATCACCTCGGCTGCTTCGGCCATGTAGCGCCCGGGCGTACAAATCGCCGCCAAGTTGACCACTACAGGATACTGCGCAATACGCTTTACCACCTCGGGGTTTGCAAGGTCTGCGCTAAGGAATTCAAAGCGAGGATTCGCCAAATGCTCCTGAATGCGATAGGAATCAAGATCAACACCAAAAATGCGCCAACTCGTGCGTTCAAAGATGGCTCGCAAAAGGTGGCTACCAATAAAACCACCGCAACCCACAAGGGCTACGGTGATTGAAGAATCTTTAAATTCGAGAGTCGAGTTCAAATTACTCGGTCACCTTGAAGGTACCGGAATTTGCGCCCTTGGCAGTCTGTTCGTACGGAACCACGCGAATGATTGCCGTATTGGTCGGTTCTGCCACGTCTTCGGTCAATACGACCTTCTGTTCATAGCACTTCTTGCCGTCCGGTTTCATGGGACCGGCAGATTCTTCGAGCATATCAAGGCCAGCATCTTCTTCAGAAGTCTTGAAGACGAAACGGTAACCGGAACCTTGCACGTCAGAACCATAAATCACGGTGATGGTATCGCCCATCTTGAAGGAATCGCCCTTCTTGGGAGAAACAACCTTCACGCCATCTTCGACGGAGCAATCATTGGATGCAGAGGGTTCGTCATTGGAGCTTGCAGACGAAGAATCATCGCAAGCAGCAAACATAAATGCAGCGGACACAGCGCATACAGATGCCATCAATTTAAAAAGCTTCATAAAGCCTCCGTTTTCTACTTAATATACAAAAATGAAGACATCAAGACCTGTCCATTGAGCTGAACCCGCACGAAATAACGCCCAGACGTCATTTTCGACTGATTTTGCAGCAACGGAACCGTACCGGGAGCGACATTGTGCGTTTCTTGGGCAACCACCTTGCCCATTGCATCGGACACCTGAACCATCAACATTCCACCGGCTGTCGTGATTGTCTGGTTTCGGGCATCAAAATGCAGGCTCGGAGCCGGACGTACACTGACAATCGTCGTGCCGCTCGAAGACGATTCAATATCGTTTTCAACCTTTGCGGGTTTGCAACCGGTGCGGTACACGCCCTTCATGTCGAAGGCAATCATGTCGATATTCGGGCCGCCATCACTTGTCGTCGAAGCAATCTTCATCTTGAAATCGAGAGCGTCTACCCAGACATCTTCGATGTAGGCGGTATCCCACTTGTCCCAGCTACCTGTCGAGGGGAATGCCACATCATACGTTCCGTTGTCAATCGTGATTTTCATGTCGCGATTGGTATTCCCCTGGAACGAATAGCGAATCATGACGCGGGCATTCGATGCAGACTGGTCGGACGTCAACTTATAAGTAGCAGTGCTGTAGGCGCTGTTTTCAATATTGAAGAAGCCCTGGCCCGTATAACCTTCGTGGTTCGTTTCAGTCAAGCCATCTGCAATTTCGGGACTTGCCATATCGATCGGAGAAGGCCAAGCTGCATCGGCTGTACCATCGAAGCAAAGTTTCGGATCAATGGAACTCGAAGATTCCGGACCCTCGGAGCTAGAGGACGTGGGATTTTCGTTGCCGGATTCTTCGCTATCGTGAGCAATTTTCTTGCATTCGGAGCCGCCCTTGAACATCGCCGTATAAGTGATATTGCGGGCCTTGGTCTTGAAACCGTAATAAATCATGTTCTTCGAGATTTCGTTACAGTCGTCGTCCACCCACTTTTCGAAGGTCTGACCGTTCGGAGTCACGCGGAGCGTCATCGGGGAACCCGCCGGGAAATACTGCGTCTGCGTGATGAGACCGTTGTAATTCGAAAGGTTAGTCTGCACCTTGATGGTGTAACGTTTCTTGATAGTAGAAACAAGCGTGGTGAGCGCCGCCTTTGCATCGGCAGAAAGATTCGAATTGCTCTTGAGATTTTCTTCAAGTTCTTCGCAAATCATCTGGGCATGGCCCATCGAGCCCATCTCCTGGAAATGTGTCGTTCCATCGTTCACGCCATCCGGGTAATTCGGATATTCGCCCTTCTCCAGTTTCTTGTACAGATAACGTGTCACGTAATCCGGCATGTTCTTGTAAGTCGTATTGTAGGTATTGTACGACTTCATGTTCAAATCCACAAACGGGACCTTGTTGTTCTTCGCCACCGTCTGCATCATGCCGCGGGCATCGTAATTTTTGTCGCCGGTAGAGAACACGTTGCGGCTACCGTTCAAGTTCATCGGCGAAATCAAAATGGCATTAGCCCCCTTCGCCTTGGCAGCATCCACATATTTCTGGATATAGCCCGAAAACTGGGAGGGTTCCACATAGCGGGCCGCCTTGCTGTAGTCGCGGTCGTTATGGCCAAACTGCACGAACAGGTAATCACCCTTCTGGAGCTTGCCCTTGACTTCGTCCAAACGGCCTTCTTCAATAAAGGTTCTAGAACTGCGGCCACCGATGGCATAGTTATTCACCTTCACGCGAGATGCGTCAAAGAAATAACCAAGTACCTGACCCCAGCCCGTTTGCGGGTAGGCGCTATCCTTGTACGTACAAACTGTAGAATCGCCAACCACGTAAATTGCGAAACTGGTGGAATCGCTTACGGCAACCCCCGTGAACACCGCTGCAGCAAGAAGGAATTTGGCAATTTTTTTCATAATCAATCCCACATTACACACTTCTATTTTACCTTCGCATAATTAGCGATAAACTTGGCACTGCCCTGGCGAACCACAACGCGGTAGAGTCCGGCAGACTTCACCATCGTTGCAAGCGAAACTTCTGATGCGTTTTCGACAATTCGCTTTGCCACCAGACGACCACCCATATCGAACACATTCACATGAGCACGTTCCGTACCAACAAGGCGCAGCATTTCGCCATGCAAAGCAAAACCAGTCACATCGCGAACCTTATTCAAAATAGTCGTCGACGTATCTTCGGTGCAGCCTTCGCTTACGCGGCAAACGCCGTCGATACTGAAACCAAAGGCATCTAGATTCGGAGCGCCATCGCTTGTAAGCGACATAATCTTGAGTTCGGCTTCACCTTGCGGAGCATCCATCACCACGTAGGCCGTATCCCACTTGTCCCAACCACCCGTCGGCGGCGCGCTCACAAGGTAATCATGATCCAAATAAGCGTTGAACATACGGTCCGACGATCCACCGTTTGCATAGCGCACCGCAAGCGTCACATAGCCTGCGCCTGGGAACTTGACCTTATATGCGGCAAACGAGGCATTCGTATTATCCAGATTGTAATAGCCTTCGCCCGTAAAGCCAGTCCATTCGTTCTGAGTCCAGCCGATTCCAGCCGTATCCGGAGTGCTTGCATCAAAGAATTTCTTGATATCCTTGTCAATTTTCACCGTATCCTGCGTGCTGCCTCCAATCGGGGTAAACGGAACAAAGGTCACATCGTCAAGGCTCTTCGGGGTCGTGGTCGGGAATGCGGTTAACGCAGCACCATCGCCGGTATATTTCTGCGCCGTTCCGCCCTCGTAAACCGCCGTGAACTGCGTCGAGGCACTCCCCATCACGAACGTATGAATGTAAGGAGACTTCACGTTCGAACGGCTCGGGGCACCCACCTTGTTGCCGTTACCGTCGTACCAGCCCAAGAACTTCTTGCCTTCCTTCGGGATGGTCTTGAGCATCACGGTCATGCCCTGCGGGTAATAGGCGTTGATCGAAGTCGCTTCTGCGGCACCTTCGGGGCTTACCTTCACACTCACCTGGTACATGGGCGCCATGTAGTCACCGAGCTTTTTCACGATCGGGTCCGTATGCGCACGCATCTGTTCGGTAATAATGCGCCCGAAAGCGTTCGCACCGTTCATCTGCAAATGCACGGCGTCTGTCTGGTCGCTTCCCAAGTTGCTGTATTCAGACTTGGTCGCATAGTTGAAGACATACTGTTCCGCATAGCGTTCACCCACAGAAATCATGTAGTTCGCGACCATCTCGCTCATGTCGATAAACGGCACGTTGAGTTCTTCGGCAAGGCTCTTGTTCAGCGCTGGGTAGCCGCGGTAACTATTGTGAATCTGCGTCGGGGAATCGTAATACTTACGACGAATCGGGCTCATGATAATCGGGTACGCACCCTTTGCGCGGACATCGCTCACCATCTTTTTCATGTTCGAAGCAAAGAAATCTTCGGTACTGTAGTTCACGTCGTTAATACCGAACTGGATCACGACATAGTCGCCCGCCTTGAGTTTTTCAGCGATGCAGTTGCCATTGGAGCAACCTTTCTTGAAGAACATATCGTAATAGCCGACAGCGGTATTACCCTTCTTGTCAAGACCGCCGCCACCGAGCGACATGCCACCCTGGCCGCGATTCACGACCGTAGCCTTGGTCGGATCAAACCAGAAATGGAAATCCTGTCCCTGTCCCTGCTTGGGATAGTAGCCTTCGTTCCAGTCCTGCATGGTGGAGTCGCCACACATATAGATGGTCACTGCCGACCATGTGAGCGGCGCCACGACCATCGATGCGATTACGGCAGATTGCCAAAATTTATTAAACATTTTCATAACCAAAACCAAAAATCGCCTAGCCCCGGTCCAACACTCGAAAGACCAAGGCTAGGCAGTGAGGTGTTTATAGCTTCGAGAATTTCTTCGTCGAAACAGCCTTTCCGTTAAGCATTACCTTAACGAGATAAGTTCCCTTCGGAAGCATTTCGCGGTCAAGCGAAATCGTCGTAGAGCCTGCATTCACGTTCCGCGACACCCCCATGCGCATTGCACCGGACATATCGTAGAAGTACACTTCGGCAAAGCCGCCCCTCGGGGTAAAGAGTACGCCTGTGGAAGGATTGAAGGCCACACCACTCTTGAACGGAATTACCGCAAGTGCAGTCGGATTATCAATCTTCTGCGTACCGTCGTAAAGCTCCACACCGTCAATGCCGAAGGTGAACATGTCAAAGTTCGGGCCACCGTCACTTGTCATCGAGGTAAACGTAATCGTATTCACGCCCGCGACCAGCTTCACATCTACCTTCGCTTCGGAATACTTCGTCCAATCGCCAGTCGAGGCGAAACTGAGCGTGCCGGCAGAAGCGCCGTTCACGTTCACCGCCATGTTGCGGGAAGTCGTGCCACCGTTCGTGAAGCGCACCGTAAGCGTCGTCTTCGCCTCGGTCTTCGAGAAGATTTCCCAAGTGCCGTAGCTCGAAAGCGCATTGTCAAAGTTATAATAGCCGTTCTTGAGGAAGCCCTCGTTGGTCGTTTCCGTCACACCCTTGCCATCCTTCGGGGTAGAGGCATCCAGTTCGGACTTGCCGTTGTTCACCACCGGAGTCGTGTCGGCAGGTGCCGGGTCCTCGCCCACCACGAAGATGCTCGGCTGCTTGAGCGACTTCACCATGTCAGGTAGGTAGTAACCCAAGTGCGGCGGCTGGTTATAGGCCGTATTTTGAGACGCAACCGCCGTGCGGTAGGTGGCATCGTGCATCAAGGTATAAACACGGTGTTCGCTTGTCACCGGAGTCGAAACGATGTACAGCAACGTCGGATCCTTTTCGCTACGCACTACCATTTCTTCGCGCCAGTCGCCAAAGAGGTCGGCCACAAGGCTCGGCGTATTCTTGGTGCCATTGCAACCGGTAACACCGAGGGCAGATGGACCATCGAAATAAGTTTCAGATTTTTTCGACGTAGAATTGAACTTGGTCACAAAAGCGCCGTCCATGAGTTCGTCATACTCATCGCCGTCAAAATAAATGCGAAAGTTCTGAGACACTGCAGGCGTTCCAATGAGCTTACCCTTGGCAGTCTTCATTCCACCGCCCTTCGCAGACCACATTTCATAGCCACGATATTCAGAATCAACGTCTGCAGCCATGCCACGACCATTATCGACACCTTCGGCAGATGGCTGCGGAGTGCCCCAAATAATCTTGCCATCGTTGGCACGCATTTCTTCGGTGTACTGGGCATTCTTGTGTTCGTGCACATCCCAGGATTCAAGCCCCGGAAGATCCGGATCCAAATCACCGATGTGGTGGGCGTCGCCATGGCCAAGTCCCGTGCGGTAACGCAGCGTGCCGTCGTGGTTCAGGGCCGCAGCACCGAAGAACACTTCATCGTAACCATCGCCATCGAGGTCAGCCGCCTGGAGGCTGTGGTTTCCTTCGCCGTAAAGCCCCTTGTCCGGGTCTTCGGACTTGTGGAGCCAACGCAGCTTCAAGTCCTTTCCATCGAAATCGTAGGCAGCCACGTAGGCAGAGCTATAATAGCCGCGAGCGAAAATAGCGCTCGGATGCACGCCATCCAGGTAGCCCGTTGCCGCCAGGTAGCGTTCGCAGCGGTTGCCGTAGTTGTCGCCCCACTTGCCCTTGGCCTGGGGCGAAGAATGGCTCAAGATATTGCGGCTCGGTTCGTACGTGACCGTCGTAATCGCCGCACCGTCAACACCGCGGAAAACAGTCAGGTATTCGGGACCATCGAGGATTGTTCCCGCAGAGCTGCGGTAATCCTTCGACTTGTCGCCAATCGCCTTGCCCGTACCGTCAATGGTACCGTCGGCAGTCTTCACGATCATTTCGGCCTTGCCGTCGCCATCGTAGTCAAACACCTGGAACTGCGTGTAGTGAGCGCCCGCGCGAATGTTCTTGCCGAGGTCGATACGCCACAGGCGCGTACCGTCGAGCTTGTAGGCATCGATGAATACCGTACCCGTATAGCCCGTCTGTGAGTTGTCGTGGGCATTGCTCGGATCCCACTTCAAAATCAGTTCGTATTCGCCGTCGCCGTCGAGGTCGGCCGTACTCACGTCATTGGGAGTGTACGTACACTTTTCGCCGTCAGGCATCGTCTGTGCCGCGGGGACTTCCAGTTTAATAGTCTTATACGGGAAAGACTTTCCGCTGTTGGAGACTGTCTTGTCGAGCACCACGGAAACACCCTGCTTGGCCCCTTCCTTGCCGCCAACTACTGCCGCGACCGTATATTTGGAAGTTGTCTTGCCGGCGGCGTCCAGGTAGTTCGTGCCACCCGTCTTACCAACGGAAGCAATTTTCTCACCATCGCGATAGAGATTGAACTCCACATCCGGAGCGTCGGTACCCAAAAGACGCCAACTCACGAGCATACCCTTGCCCGTGTTCGTGACAGCAAGACCGCGCGAAAGATTTTCCATTTGGCGGGTCGCCGCGAAAGAGGGCGACGCAAGACCAAAAGCCAGGACTGCTCCTGCAAAAACTGTCGATGTTTTTAAACCAATACCCATATAAACTCCATTTTCTATGGCCTTACTGCTAATCTATTTCTAAATGCTAAAAACAGAACGCAAATTATTCTTAGTTGTAGTCTTTAGACAACAGGACTCCACAGCAATTCCTTTTCTAAATATAATCAAAAATTCTATAAAAAGTCCACATTATTTTAAAAATTTTATAGACAATTTGGCATTTTAAAAATTGTAATAAAAATAAAAAGTCTACATTTCTTCATTAATGCCGTCAAGTGTGGACAACTACGGAATCGCCCGCAAGCCCGTCACAAGCAAAACGCTTTGTTTCAAAATAAAACACAATCTCCTTAAAGTCTTAAAAGCCGCCAAAAATGTTTCAAAACGATACTGTAAGACGCCTAAAAACACCAAAATAGACACAAATCGCCCACCAATAGAACTTGGCACAGAAATTGCTTATTTTAGGGCGAAACAAAAAAAAATAGTCCAACATGGACTAAAAAGTTCAATCAGGGCGCAAAAGCCCGCAAAAAAGGAAAAGTGAAAATGATTAAGCCTCTTGCAGATCGAATCGTCGTCAAGCCGGCAGAAGCCGAACAGAAGACCTCTTCGGGTCTCTTTATCCCGGACAACGCCAAGGAAAAGCCGATGCAGGGTAAGGTCGTGGCCGTGGGCCCGGGTCGCAAGAACGACAAGGGTGAACTCGTTGCCATGGAAGTCAAGGTCGGCGACGTGGTGCTTTACGGCAAGTACAGCGGTACTGAAGTCACTGTTGATGGCGAAAACTACCTGATCGTGAAGGAATCGGACGTCATCGCTACTCTGTAGTGGTTAGTAGACAGTAGGAAGTTAGAAGTAGAAAGTATTTACAATCGCGGCTTCGCCGCCTAGCTATTAAACTGTCTACCGTCTACTGCCTACTTCCTACTCTTTCAACAAAAAGTTTTAAATAAAAAAGGAAAACAACAATGGCAAAGCAACTTAAGTTTGATGTAGCAGCTCGCGAATCCCTGATGAAGGGTGTCGACAAACTCGCCAACGCAGTCAAGGTCACCCTCGGTCCTAAGGGCCGTAACGTGATGATCGCAAAGGCCTTCGGTGCCCCGAACGTCACCAAGGACGGTGTGTCTGTCGCTAAGGAAGTGGAACTGGAAGACGCCTACGAAAACCTCGGCGCCCAGATGGCCAAGGAAGTCGCCAACAAGACGAGCGACGCTGCTGGTGACGGTACCACCACCGCTACCGTGCTCGCCCAGGCGATCACTCGCGAAGGCCTCAAGAACGTGGCCGCCGGAGCAAACCCGATGGACATCAAGCGCGGTATGGACGCCGCCGTTGACGCCGTCATCGAAGAAATCGGCAAGATGGCCGTGAAGATCAATGGCAAGGAACACATTGCCCAGGTCGCAACGATTTCTGCAAACAACGACCCCGAAATTGGCGAACTCCTCGCCAACGCTATGGAAAAGGTCGGCAACGATGGCGTCATCACCATCGAAGAATCCAAGACCGCTGAAACCGTTCTCGACGTTGTCGAAGGCATGCAGTTCGACCGCGGCTACCTCTCTCCGTACTTTGTCACTAACACCGACAGCATGGAAGTAAACCTCGAAAACCCGTACATCTTGCTGTACGACAAGAAGATTTCTACCATGAAGGATTTGCTGCCGATGCTCGAACACGTGGCAAAGCAGGGCAAGTCTCTCCTCATCATCGCCGAAGACGTCGATGGCGAAGCTCTCGCAACGCTCGTCGTGAACAAGATGCGCGGCACCCTGAAGGTCGCCGCCGTCAAGGCTCCGGGCTTTGGCGACCGTCGTAAGGCCATGCTCGAAGATATCGCAATCCTCACGGGCGGTATGCTGGTTTCCGAAGACACGGGCGCCAAGCTCGAAGACGCTCCTGTGACCGTGCTCGGCCAAGCCAAGTCCATCACCATCACGAAGGACAACACCACAATCGTCGAAGGTGCCGGTGACGCCGCTTCTATCAAGGGCCGTATCGCCCAGATCAAGAAGCAGATCGAAGCTACCACCAGCGATTACGACCGCGAAAAGCTCCAGGAACGTTTGGCCAAGCTTGCTGGCGGCGTTGCCGTGATCAAGGTCGGTGCTGCTACCGAAGTCGAAATGAAGGAAAAGAAGGACCGCGTCGACGACGCCATGCACGCAACCCGCGCCGCTGTCGAAGAAGGTATCGTTCCGGGTGGTGGCGTTGCCCTCATCCGCGCCGAAAAGGCTATTGACGCCCTCAAGTTCGATAACGCCGACCAGAAGACTGGTGCAGCCATCATCCGCCGCGCTATCGAAGAACCGCTCCGTCAGATCGTCACCAACGCTGGCCTCGAAGGCTCTGTCGTGGTGAACAAGGTGAAGGAAGGCAAGGACAGCTTCGGTTACAATGCCAAGACTGACACCTACGAAGACCTCATCAAGGCTGGCGTGATTGACCCGGCCAAGGTGACCCGTACGGCTCTCAAGAATGCATCCTCCATCGCTTCGATGATCCTCACGACTGACTGCGTGATCGCAGAAAAGAAGGAACCGAAGCCGGCAGCTCCTGCCATGGATCCGTCCATGGGCATGGGCGGCATGATGTAATCGGCTAGCCGCTAGATTCTACTCCTTATGGACGTCCGGTTCAAAGAACCGGACGTTTTTGTATAAAAATTATTTGGATTATGAAGGCGGGAGTCTGCTCGGCAAAGGCGCTTTCTCGGCGGGATGCTTCTCCGCTTTGCGGAGAAGCTCCGGCTTCGACTCAGATATGCCGGCAAGCTAGCTTGCCGTCGCATCTTCGCCTTGCGCCGTAGTCGAACCAAGGTTCGACTACACCCGCCAACGAGTATGAAAAAGGGTCCCCTTGAGGGGACCCTTTTTCATACTCGAGGCGGGATTCGAACCCACGACCCATTGCTTAGAAGGCAATTGCTCTATCCAACTGAGCTACTCGAGCGTTGTGGCGCAAATATAGAAAAAATTTTTCAAGTTTTCATTGACTATTTCATAATTCCAGTTGCCGCTTTCAGAAACATTATCTATATTTATGCACGTATCAACATATTTGCATAAACCTAGGACGCCGGTTTGACCCGGCCACGGAGAGATTATGAAGATTGTAGACATTCTGAAGCAAGATAAGATGAGCCTTTCGTTCGAAGTGTTCCCGCCTAAAAAAGAGACGAGCTTCGAAAACGTGAAGGCGGCGACAGAATCCATTGCGGCGCTCGGCCCCGCATTCATGAGCGTCACCTACGGTGCAGGCGGCGGCGTCAGCCATTTCACACTCGATATCGCCAAAAACCTCAAACAAAAGTTCGGAATTCCGATGCTCGCCCACCTCACCTGTGTCTCAAGCAGCAAGGACACTGTGCACCAGCGCATTGAAGACATGAAGGCCGCAGGCATCAAGAATGTGATGGCTCTCCGCGGCGACTTGACCCCGGAACTCATCGAAAAAGGCCGCGACAACTGCGACTACCACTACGCCGTCGAGCTTATCCGCGAACTCAAGGCATCCGATGCAGACTTCTGCATTGGCGCCGCCTGCTACCCCGAAAAGCACCCCGAAAGCGCCAACCAGGCCGAAGACATCAAGCACCTTAAAGAAAAGGTGGACGCCGGCGCAGACTTTTTGACCACGCAGATGGTTTTTGACAACAACCTGTTTTTCAGTTTCCTCTACAAGTTGCGCGATGCAGGCGTCAACTGCCCGGTGCTCCCCGGCATTATGCCGATTACCAACGCAAACCAGGTGGAACGCGCCATCAAGCTTTCGGGCTCCTTCATGCCGCAACGCTTCAAGTCGCTGGTCGACAAGTTCGGAAGCGATCCCGAAGCCATGAAGCAGGCCGGAATCATTTACGCGAGCGACCAGATTATTGACCTGTACGCCAACGGCATCACGAACGTTCACGTTTACTCGATGAACAAGCCTGATGTCGCAGAAGGCATTCTGAAGAACGTTTCTGCGATTCTCGGAAAGAATTTTGCCGGTTAATTTCGCGAGTTAAAGATTAACCGTCTTCAACCATTCGCGCATTTCATAGACATCGACATTCGCCTGCAAGGACTTGTGGGCGACTCTTGCTCCCGGCATCGTCGCCATCTTTTTGGGGTCCAGACGCATGCCTACGCGGCCGAGGTCTAGGCGGTCGGCATCGTAGCAGGTGTTGATGGTCGGATTATCAGTCTGATGTTCCTTAGTGTGATAGAAGCAGGCATGGTACAGTTGGTCGAACTGTTCCTGCGTAATATCGAGGAGTCCCTTTTCGAAACATTCCTTGGCAAAAGCTGCGCTGCGCTCGCCATGTTCGCCATCGTAGCCGTCATCTTCGCGCTTGCAGTCGTGAAAGAGTGCGAACAGCCGCACGACTGTCACGTCGGCACCAGTAATGGGTGCGAGAAGCAAGCCGTTGAATTCCACCTGCCGCCAATGAGAAAGTCCATGAATCGTCGAATCCACGATTCGGTTGCTATAGACAAACTCTTGTAAGGCAGCAAAATCTAGCATAGATCTAATTCAGATTTCGGAGTTCGGAATTCAGAATTACCTATATAAAATTTAATTCATAATTCTGAAATCTGAATTCCGAATTATTTTCCGTAGTGTTCCTTCAGGTCCATCAGGCACTGGAGCGCCTGCATCGGAGTCATTTCTTCGGGCTTTAAGCGGCGGATTTCTTCTTTAAGGAGCTGCGTGGATTCGTCGGGGGGAGCGAACAGGTCGACCTGCGGCTTTTCCATGAGCTTCTTGTGGGTCGCGCCATCGCTCGGGTCAATCTTCTGCTTTTCGAGGCGCAGAAGAATCTTGCGGGCTCGGCGAAGCACGTTATTCGGGAGGCCCGCCATTTCGGCCACGTGAATACCGTAGCTGGAGTCGCAAGCGCCTTCCAAAATCTTATGCAAGAAGATGAGCTTATCGCCCTTTTCTTGAACGCCCACCTGGAAGTTTCCGGCGTGTTCAAGGCTTTCCACAAGGCCAGTGAGTTCGTGGTAGTGCGTTGCAAACAGCGTGATGGCGGCGCGGGCCGGTTCATCGTGCAGAGTTTCCACAATCGCCCACGCAATCGAGAGACCGTCAAAGGTACTCGTTCCGCGACCGATTTCGTCGAGGAGCACCAAGCTGTGCGAGGTCGCATTGCGCAAGATGTTCGCGGTCTCAATCATTTCGACCATGAACGTCGAAAGGCCGCGGCTCAGGCGGTCGCTGGCACCCACGCGGGTAAAGATGCGGTCCACCACGCCGATGCGGGCACTTTCAGCAGGCACAAAGCAGCCGATTTGCGCCATGAGCACAATGAGTCCCGTCTGGCGCAGGTAAGTCGATTTACCGGCCATGTTCGGGCCCGTAATGAGCATGAGGCGCGTGGCTTCGGGCGAAAGATTCACATCGTTCGGGATAAAGTCCAGGTCCGAATTCACCGCGACAATCACCGGATGGAAACCGCCCTTGATTTCGATACCCGAGCCTTCGAAGACTTCGGGGCGAACGTAATTGTACTTGCGGGCGGCGCGGGCAAAGCTGTAAAGCGTATCGACATGCGCAATGGCATTTGCGATTTCCTGCAGTTCGGCACGCCAGCTGTTCACGCGTTCGCGGAGTTCGCAGAAAATCTTGTATTCCAGCGCATGAATGTTGACTTCGGCGTTACTGATGATGGATTCGCATTCCTTCATCTCGGGCGTAATATAGCGTTCGCCGTTCACCGTCGTCTGCTTGCGGATGTATTCATCGGGAATCGGAGCGGTCGCCTTCGCCATCTGCGCCTTAGTAATTTCGATATAGTAACCGAAAACGCGGTTGTAGCCAACCTTCAGGCTCGGGATTCCGAGGCGTTCGCGCTCGCGGACTTCCAAAGAGGCAATCCATTCGCGGCGTTCCTTGATGTCTTCGTTCATGGCATCGAGTTCCGCGTTAGCACCCGCGCGAATCATGCCGCCCTCGCGAACCGTCAGCGGCAAGTCATCGTTAAACTGCGAGAGGAGTTCTTCGCCGCGGCCTCGGGCGGCAATGAGGGCCGCTCGCATCGGTTCAAAAATCGGCGAATTCAAGCCTTCCAGAACATCGGCCACCTTGGACGCTTGCGAAAGCGAACGGCCCATGCCCGCCAAGTCGCGGGCATTCGCGCGGCCAGAACCGACGCGGCCCATCAGGCGTTCCATATCGAGAATCGAAGTCAGCGATTCCTTCAGTTCGTCAAGAGCGACCGGATTATTGACAAGTTCTTCGACGGCTTCTTCACGTTCCTTGATGCGGTCCACCGAAATCAGCGGATGGCTCACCCACTCCTTCAAGTTGCGCCCGCCCATGGCAGTCACCGTAAAGTCGAGCACGTAGCAAAGCGTGCTGCTGATATCGTCGGCATTCAGCGGACGCACCAGTTCCAGGTTACGCAGCGTACTCGGATCAAGCGTCATGTAATCGTCGAGATTCAGAATCTCGAGCGTCGTAAAATGCGAAAGTTCTGACTTCTTCTGGTCCATCAGGTACTGGAGAAGCGCTCCCGTCACCTGCGTTTCGACCACTCGCCCATCGAGGCCGAGACCGTCCAAAGCCTCGACCTTAAAATGCGTAAACAGCACGTCCTTCGCGGAATCTTCGCCGAACAGGAAAGCCGGAAGCTCCGTCACCAGAATGTTTTCGGAGCGGATCAAGTCCATCACGCCGCTAGGAATCACGGTTCCTTCGGGCACCACAACTTCCTTGGGCATGCGGCGGCAGAATTCACATTCAAAAGCCTGCACCGAGCTCTTGCACGCGGCCAAGTAGCCAGTCGTCACGTCGGCAATCGCAAACGAGACCGAATCCTTTTCGGGAATGAACGCACAAAGGTAATTCGCCTCTTTCGCGTTCAGGTTCGATTCGTCCATCGCGGTGCCGGCACTAATGATTTCCACAATGTCACGCTTGACGATACCCTTCGCAAGTTTCGGGTCTTCCACCTGTTCGCAAATGGCAATGCGGTAACCCGCCGCCACCATCTTAGGCACGTAGCGGTCTGCAGCATGGTGCGGGAACCCGCACAAGGGTGTTGCCCCCGAGGCGCCGTTGTTGCGGCTCGTGAGCGTGAGTCCTAAAATCTTCGAGGCAACTACAGCATCGTCTTCGAAAAGTTCGAAGAAGTCGCCCATTCTAAAAAACAAGATGCAGCCGGGATTCTGTTTCTTGATCTCGTAATACTGCTGCATTAACGGGGTCACAGCCATTAGGCATCTCCCATCGACAATTCAACTTGGTCCGGATTTTCTTCGGGTTGCTTGGGTTCTTCGGGGCTCACCGATTCGGGTTTCGCGTACTGCGGCACCAAGGCACCCGCTTCCAGAAGTTCACTGAATTCGCGGAGTCGCGGCAGGTCTTCAGGAATGCGGTTGATGCCGAAGTACTTCATGAATTCCTGCGTGGTCACGTAGGTATAGGGGTTTCCGACCGTATCGGCACGGGAACCGAGTGCAATAAAGCCCTTGTCGAGCAGGTTACGGATCGGGCCATCCACCGACGACACGCCACGCACCTGCTCAATGGCCGCCTTGGTAATCGGCTGCTGGTAAGCGATGACCGCCAAGGTTTCAAGCGCCGCCTGGCTGAGCCTACGGGCGTTTGCTTCGGGGAACAGCTTGCGCACCCACGGGTAGTACTTGGCACGCGTGCGGAAACGGTAACCGCCCGCCTGTTCCACGATTTCGAACGGGGAATTAATCTTGTTCAGCGAATCGTTCGCCGCAATCAAAGCATCGGACACCAAGCGCGCATCCAGAAAATCACCCAGAATTTCACGCAGCTTTTTAAGCGTCACAATGTCAGGAGACGCAAACACCAGCGCCTGGATAATGCGGGCCAAATCCTCTTGGCTCTCGACTTTCGGGAGTTCCGCCGATTCTTCGGCCAAATCGTCCAAATTCTGATTTTCTTCCATACATCCGCAAAATAAAAATTTTCACCGCGGCAAGTATGCCCACGCCTCTGGTTTTTCATCTTTTGGGCGTCCCCCATTCTATAGCACTTCCCAATGGCCACCCTTATCGGGGCCTACACGAACTAACAGGGAGTCTTTCTTTAGGCGGGCAATCTGCTTTTCAATTGCTTTTGCAGAAATGCCTGCTTTTTCGGCAAGTGCAGCCATCGTTATCTGCGGATTTTCACGAATGATACGGAGAATAACATCGCGAGTTTTCTCCCCCCGTTTTGCATTTTCTCCCCCCATTTCCAGATTTTCTCCCCCCATTTCTGTAGAACGGAGAAATTCATCGATTTCCTTCTGAAGGTTACGGCAAAGGGATGCGTGCATAAAATCCTTGAAGAACCTTGAATCGCCTGTTTCCTGTGATTGCGACAAGCTCTTCACATATTCTTCTTTATCCTCTTTCAGGACTTTCGACGGAATCGCATCAAATTCAAATTGAATTTGATTCATGAGGAGCCTTGCCATACGTCCATTGCCATCTGCCCAAGGATGAATAGTGACAAGCCCGTAGTGCGCATCAAAACTCAAGTCATAAAGAGATTTTAAGTCCTGAGGATTTATACGATGTCGAGCCTCATTCATTTCCGCACAAAAGGCTTCCAATTTTGCAGGCACCTTCGTGAAACTCATATAGGAGCGCCCACCAATACCCGCAGTCACATTCAGCAATCGAAGGTCTCCATTTGCACTCGAAAAATTACCAAGAACAGTCTGATAAGAACTACCGGTATTTTTCATCACGAGCGAAGAAAGTTCCTTCAGCAAATCAATCGAGACTTCCGCATGAATTTGAGCAAAATCAATACTCTTTTCGTACGCCTTTTTCAAATCCAGGTTCATCATCTGCTCTTCAATGGTTCTGCCCTTTGCAGAAATCCCCTTGTCAAACAGCAACTGGTTTTCAATTTCAGTGACCGTCGAACCTTCGATTGCCGTAGAATGGGTAATAATCGAATACAGATAGAACTTCCTATAGTCTATCTGCGAATCTATTCCCAATTCACGATAACGGGCAATCAAGGATGTCAAGTCATTTTGTGGCATAATCCTGACATCAATATAACAATTTTGAGAACGGGTAAATTATTCAGAGTCCTTGATACAACGGACTGGCAACCGGAACCACATCTTAACATGATTACCAATAAGAACCGCATCAGAGTTTCTATGAAATCCCACCGTGAACGCAGTGACTCCATTTCCATATTGAGTAGTACTCCAAAATAAAACTTGAGTACTTTCATATTCATACTTCCAATAATGCCCTTTGGAGCCACCCCATTGTTCTACGTAACCAGTAGGTAACACAGAAAAACCATAGACATCGGTCCCATTAAGACCATAATGACCATCGGCAGTACTACGTCCCCAACCAGTCAAAGATTTTAGCACTTTACCAGCTGTTGAAAGTCCACCCACCGTATTAAACAAAGTTTTCCATTCCGATGTATCAGGTAAATGCCAATTATTAGGACAAGCACCCTGAATTTTCGACGGTAGTTTGCACATTGTTCCTTTACATGCATTAAAATCAATAGTTTTTGCCAATGTAACAGAATCCACAGCAGCAGCCCAATCATAAAGACGTCCTCCAACATCGCAATTTTCATCTATATCATTGAAACACGAAGTCATCTCATCCAAGGGCATTGTCGCCCTATCATAATAGTTCAAATTTTCAGCCATCCATATTTGACTACCAATTTTTACAGTTTTATAAACCTTATTGTCACGATTATCAGTCATCACTCCATAATCAATTTCTTTATTAAAACGGGCTTCCTTCGTGACATCCCACTCCCACAACATTATATCACGCCATGTTCCCTCATTACAGAAATATGTAAAATAATAAGAAGAGTCTATAACGGTTTCACCCTCATTTTTCACTGTGCAGGCTTTATTTAATAGTGTTTCTACAGTATTCGCGATTCTAAACTTTCCTGATTCGCAAACATAAGTCTCTTTCTCCCCTTTTGCAATTTCTCCCTCTATACAGTCAAGGCCTTCTGTATCTTTTTCCCATTCTGTTGCCGTCCGAAACCTTCCAGATTCACACATATATTTGTTAGTCGGGTTTACTGCACCAGTAACGATTCGTCCATCAACACATGTTAATCCATAAGTATCATTATAAAATTCAACTTCTTTTTCCGATGCAACACGAAAAGCTCCTTTTTCGCAAACATATATGTTGCTATCTACAACATTTCCTGTAACCACGCGTCCATCATCAAAGCATTCTAAACCATATGTATCGTATTCGAGAACTGAAGCTTTTATCCAAGAACCCGACCTGCAAATTACATAGGAAGAATCCTTCTTTCCGATAAATCCTTCCCTACTCGCTTTGCATTCCGGCAACGCCTTTACCGTGTCCTTCACGCAACTCTTTATTTTGTTGTCGTTCCCGCCGCCGTTCTTGCAGGTGGACTTTGCGGCATTGAATGCCATCTCCACGCCCGCTTCGGATTCCATATTATACATAGAATAAGTCTTAGAATCAGTCGAGCCGTCGGCACTCTTGATGGTAACGATAAGGTCCTTGCCGTCCACCGTGTAGGTGTATTCGGCGTCGTCGCCAAAATCGTCCTTGCGCACAAAGTGCCACGTGCTGACATCGGTCTTGACCATGGCGTCACAGGCTCCCACTTCGGTGCAGGTCTCGTTCACGGTGATTTCGGGTTCAAGGATTTCCGTGGGGCGCGAGCTGCTGGACTTGGCGGAACTGCTCGATGTCGCCTCTTCCTTGTCGTTGCCCGAAGAACCTTCCTTGTCGGCAGTCTTGGAGTCGCTGGACCCGTCAGACTTCTTGCTGCTCGACGACTTTGTAGAAGTCGAACTCGGCTTTGTCTGGTCGTAGGACTTGAACCACTTTTCGCCGTCGCATTCGTAGTTCTCTTCGAGTTCGGTCACATAGACCTTCTCGCCGATGTGTCTCGAGTTCCGTCTTGTCCGTCACTTCGGCAGGGAGCCCCGTCCCTTTCGGTGAAGACGAGTCGTCGTCCCCGCAACCGATAAACGCAGAACCGAGCACCCCCGCAAGGGCGCAGACCGTAAACTTTTTCGCGAATGTATTTTTCATAGCGAAACCTTTTGAGATTTAGTCGGAGTCCTTGACGCAACGGACTGAATGGCCATCTTGCTTGGAGAGTTTTCCCAGGTTCACGTGGCTGTATTTGTAGTGCAAGTACATGTAGTACGCGTAGCCATCGATCTCCGTAGAACTCCAGAAGTACACCGAGTAGCTTTTGCTGTAGAAGTCGACTCCGGCGCCCATACCGGTGGCCATATGACCGGCAGGCAAAGCGGAAAAACCATAGACGTCTGTACCTTTATCGAAAACGTTATACCAACGCATCCACGACTTGAGGACCCTGCCAGCCGTAGAGGAGTCACCCACCGCCGTGATCAGGGCATCCCATTCGCTCAAACTTGGCAGGTGCCAGCCCTTGGGACAAATACCACGAACAGGATATATCGGCGAGCATTCCTTGCCATAGCCGCATCCCATGCCATTCGTGCTCCACGTGCCAACGCTATCCATGGCCGCAGCCCAGGTGTAAAGACGGCCACAGGTGTCGCAGTTGGCAGGATCGTTATTATAGCACCAACTGGTGGAATCGAAGGTGAATCCGTAATAGTTATAAGAAATGCCGGTGTAGGCGTAGTTCAGGTTTTCAGCCATCCAGGTTTGCGAGCCGATGGCGACCGTCTTGTAGACTTGACCATCACGGGAATCGGTAAACTCACCATAGTCAATTTTCGGATGTAGATAATTCCATACAATTTTCTTTTCTTTACTCGACGAAGACTCCACCTTGCCCGCAGAGCTGCTTGACTTTGCGTCATTTCCAGATGTATTCGAATTGCTGGATTTGGTCGACGTTCCTGCCGAAGAAGAGCTATCCTTGCTGTCGCTGGAGTCGTCGGTCACTTCGGCGGGATCGTTGGACTTGCTATCGCTGGACTTGTCGGTCACTTCGGCGGGATCGTTGGACTTACTATCGCTGGACTTGTCACTCGATGAAGAGAAGTCGCAGTCCATCTTCTCGATGAGGGTCCCGATGACCCAGCCGTTGTCGCCATCGCAAACAGCCATGTCATGGTATTCCGTCAGGTAGGTGGCAACGCACTTCTGACTCTTGCCGCAGTCGTAGTCCGACAGTTCCATGAATGTCTCGACGGTGTCAGGAACTCCACCACGATTGCCGCCGCTACCGCCCTCACCACCCGCCGACGAAGAGCCATCGCAGGCGGTCAGGGCGAAACCAAGCACCCCCGCAAGGGCGCAGACCATAAACTTTTTCGCGAATGTGTTTTTCATGGGAAAACCTTTTGGAAATTACTCGGAGTCCTTAACGCAACGGATGGAATAGCCCATGTACATGTAATTGCCTGCTTCGCCCCGGCCCACAACGTTATTGGGGTGCAAGCGCGCGCCATACACAGTATCATCGAACATGACAGAACTCCAGAAGCACGCCTGCTTGCCGACATCACGGATGTCGCCTTTGAAGTAATAGCCGGCAGGTAGCGCGGCAAAACCGAAGTCATCATCACCGTTACCGTCGCTAAGCCACCCGCTCCGGGACTTAAACTTATTCCCTACCGCCGTGGAACCATCGCTCACCGCCGTGAACAGAGTATCCCATTCGCTTTTTTGCGGCAAGTGCCAGCCACTAGGACAAATTCCTTTGACAATACCATTCAGGGCAGAACACATACTGCCATAACCACAATCTTGCGGATTGACCGCATCGGTCGCGAGTTTCACCGAGTCGATGGCCGCCGCCCAAGTATATAGACGGCCGTACTTGGCACAGTTGGCAGGGTCGTTGTCGTAGCACCAGCTAGTAGAATCGGAGATGTAAACATTATTGTAATAGGAAAAGTTATAGGGAACATCGATGTAGGCATAATTCAGGTTCTGTGCCATCCAAACCTGATCTCCGATTTTAACCGTCTTATAGACTTGTCCATCACGTTCATCGGTAAACTCTCCATAATCGATGTCCGGATTCAAGTAATCCCAGGCGGTTTTCATTTCTTCGCTAGACGAAGACACCTCCTTGCCCGCAGAGCTGCTTGACTTTGCGTCATTTCCAGATGTATTCGAATTGCTGGATTTGGTCGATATTCCTGCCGAAGAAGGGCTATCCTTGCTGTCGCTGGACTTGTCACTCGATGAAGAGAAGTCGCAGTCCATCTTCTCGATGAGAGTCCCGATGACCCAGCCGTTGTTACCATCGCACACAGCCATGTCATGGTATTCCGTCAGATAGGTGGCGACACACTTCTGGCTCTTGCCGCAGTCATAGTCCGACAGTTCCATGAATGTCTCGACGGTGTCAGGAATACCCCCACGATTGCCGCCACTACCATTATCACCCCCCGCCGACGAAGAGTCATCGCAGCCCCAAAGGGCGAAGAATGCCGCGAGCACTGCCATCCACAAGAAACCAAGACCCTTGACACACTTCATACCATTATCTCCTGTAAAAATTTTCACCACCCACAAACCAAGCAATGTGAAATATGGAATATGGAATTTATACCGCAAAATCCATCATCCAACGGGGTTCAAGAGGTTCAACACTATAATTATTAGAAATCTTTCCTTTTTTCGACATAATGAATTCCTCTAGAGTTTCTTAATTTATAGATACGTTTGCAGCCTTTTGAATCCTTTTAATAATCTTTTACACAACGGACAGACACTCCATTCGTTTTGTATGTATTTGCACCAATTGAAGCATATTTTGAAACGCCACCACCAAAGCACTCTGTAATTGTGTTGACATATTCTTCAGGAAAAGAATAATAACCACCTTTTTTCATATTAACAAATTGTTTTTCCATGCTTTTTTCATAATCATATCCTCTATATCCCGCAGCAACAAAACTCATTCCAGACGTATTCAAACCTATACTTACCGAAAAAGATACTTCCGACGCGAGTGTACTCATGCGGTCTTCAATATAGGTGCTACCTCCTGTAACATACGATGCGGCAAGCATTTCCATCCTTGTAATCAAGTGCCAACCGTTCGGGCAAATTCCCTGGTGGAACCCATCATGGTCGGGATCTATCCGGTCGGCACAGCTCTTGCTATTGCACTCATACGGCAGCGCCATCATTTCGGCCCACTGGTAGAGTCCGCCCCACCAGTCGTTGCAATATTCAACGCTATCGTTATAGCAATACATTTCAACCTTGTCGTCATCGTCCTGTTCATTTGCACCAAGCGTTATCTTTTCATGGTATTTTAGGTTCTGCGCAAATACGGTAAAAGTGATTTTAGGAACGCTGTCCGGGCCATACTTGTTGGTTATTTCAATGGTCGCATACTTCGTTCCATCACGAGTGTCTTCATATTCACCATAACTCAAGTTATAACGTAAAGGACTCGGCAAGGCTTCATAGCCTCGGCTACTGCTGCTATGGGCGATAGAAGAACTCGAAGAATTTGGAATATAGCGTTTCCAACCATCCTCATAACAAATATACGCCTTTTTTTCACCATCGGATTCTTCTATATAAACATCGCCATACTTGCATGGGGCCGTTATATCAAAACTACTACTAGAACCATCTTTAATACTTGAAGACGAACTCACCGACGAACTAGATACATCCTTCTTGCTGCTAGAAGAATCTCCCGACTTTATGGAACTGGAGCTTTTGGAGTCAGATGAGTTCTTTGTTTCTTTTGCGGAACTACCTGATACTTCGACAGGCTCAGATCCCTTGACACTACTGGAAGACTTGTCTTTTTCCATATTTTCGTCACTAGACCCATTCAACTCCGCTGACGCTCCGCTCAGGGTGACACTCGAATCTGGCGACTCTACAGACGAACTGGGAACACCTGTTTCGTCGGAACTAGCTGATGACGAATCGTCACAGGCGGTCAGGACAAACCCAAGGCAAAGTGCCGTCAGGAAGGATCCTATCGCCGCTGATTCTATCGGGGCTCTGCCCCTCCAGAATGACAGGCTCCAGGATGACAGTAAAAAAGACTTCTTCATAAAAACATCCTTCGTAAACCTTACCCCCTAAAAATAACAAAGCACCCCCCTGCACCGCAAGCCTTCAGCGCACATAAAAACAACTTTTTTCAAGGTTTTCTAACAGAAATTTTCTATATGACTCAGTATGAGACATATAGGAGATTCTTCAAGATTCCCATGACAGGAACGGCAATCCAGGGGCCTATCCGGTTCAAGAAATTGCAAACCCGGGAACAATAAGGTAAATTTGAAAAGCCCATGAAACCGATATCCGACTACAACGACTACCGCCCTTTTATCAGGGATTTCTACGAAGAACATAAGTTGATGACGGGTCTGTCGTGGCGCGGCTTCAACAAGATGGCCGGATACGCCAGCACAAAGTTCTTGAAACTCGTTTGCGACGGGAAGTCGAAATTGAGCTGCGTCGGCGCCGCCCGCCTGTCAAAAGTCATGGGCCTTTCCAAGATCCAGACATCCTACTTCTTGGCGCTGGTCACCTACTGCAATTCCCCCGTAGAAAAGAAAAGGCAGGCCGCCCTTGAACAGATGCACACCCTGGCAAAGGACGACAGGGTCAGGGTCGTAGGGGGCGACGGCTACGAATACTTCAAGAACTGGTGGAACCCGGTGCTCCGGGAACTTGCCCCCAGGATTGCCAATGCCACGCCGTCAAAAATCGCGAACATGCTCCACGAAAACGTAACTCCCGAGAACGTGAAGAAATCCCTGGATTTCCTGGTCCAGGCGGGGTTTCTGAAGGAGCGGCGCAACAGGTATGTCCAATCCGACAAGGCAATCCTTGGCTCGTCCGAGAAGATTCCGCGGGCAATCCGCGGCATGCACAGGCAGATGGCAAGGCTTGCGGAGAAGGCCGTCGAGGCATTCCCCGTAACGGAGCGCAACTTTTCGGGAATGACGGTCGCCGTAAACCGGGCGGCGTACGCGCAGATCGTAAGCGAACTGGATTTCTGCCGCAAGAAGATAGCCGCAATCGTTTCTGCCGCAGAGGACTGCGACAGGGTTTACAGGGTGAACCTGCAGTTGTTCCCGCTGACCAAAGAGATAAAAAAATGAGATTTTCCCCGAACATTCTATCCATCCCCTGCCTTGCGTTCCTGTTCTGCACCGCCTGCAGCGATTCGGAAAAGGAAATCGCCAACGGCTACACCGAAGAGCAGAACGCCAGCCTGGACAGCGCAGCCTATGCAAGGCTCATGACATGGGAACCCAAGGTCGCCCTGAGGCTCGTGGAAGTTAAGGACAAGGAACGGGGCTTGTCGTGGTTCGATGTCGATTTTACCACAGCCGCCAAGCCCTACTACGAGCATGCGGGCGGGACCGTTGACGACGGTTGCACCGTGAACCTGTATGCCGAACAGAACGGTGTCCGCATGAACTTGACTCGCACCTACAAGAAGAACATCTATACGGAATTTTTGAACCGCGACTCCCTGGATGCCATGGTGGAAGACCACCTGGACAATTCTTACGGCGACAGTGCCACAGCAAGTTGCCGGGCGGATTCTACGGCCTTCGCAGACTACTGTGCCGAAAACGGCGGGGCCGTGACGGACCTTTTCAAACTGGACCGTTGCAGCGTGCTTCACTTGACATGCGTCATGAAGTTCACGCCGAAAGTTGCCGCCGATGAATACTTGCAGGCTACGGCCAAGAGAATGAAGGATATCTGCATTGCCGAGTTCTACGCCCCGGGAGAAGACGCTGAAGCCGATTCCACGCTCCTTGTGGACAAGCGGGACGGTCAAGTGTACAGGACGGTAAAAATCGGCGAACAGGTGTGGATGGCGGAGAACCTGAACTACGCCTATCGGGCTTCTTCGGAAACCATGGATTCCCTCAGTTACTGCCCGGAAGGAAATCCCGCCAACTGCGAAAAATACGGGCGGCTCTATACATGGGCCGCGGCAGTGGGCTGTACCGAAAAGCCCTGCGATATCGGGAGCAATGTCCAGGGGATATGCCCAGAGGGCTGGCGCGTGCCGAACCTTGACGACTTCGAGATTCTCGAAGAAGAAATGGGCGGGCGCGACGTCGCCGGGAAAAAGGCGGCGGCAGAAGAGTTCATGGGAACGGACGATTACGGGTTTACGGCACTGTTCCCGGGTTATTCCGTTCTGCCGCCCGAAACGGAAAGGCAGGAAAAGTATTACGGCTACGGGGCATTCTTTATCATGGCTTCGACGAACATGGGAATCCCGCAGCATTGGAGACTCCTTTTCGGCGATACCAGCTCGAATGTCGAATTGGCTTCGTCATACGCATTCGAATCGCTCCGCTGCATAAAGGGCGCGGCGACGGATATTCCCTGGGACGCCGTGGACCCAGCTCAGGTTGTCGCCGGGACCTTCACGGACGAGCGCGACGGGCGGACTTACGCCACCACGACGATAGGCTCGCAGACCTGGCTGGCCGAGAACCTGAAATACAAGGGGGATTTCACGAGTTACTGCTACGAAAACGACGACGAGAACTGCGAAAAATACGGCAGGATGTATTCTCCCGACGACGCCAAGACGGCCTGCCCGGAGGGTTGGCGGCTGCCGTCCGCCCAGGACTTTGTAGACCTGGAGAACAACACGGGGAACGACATGACCGCTCTCAGGACGACCGAAGGCTGGGAAAGCGGAAACGGAAGCGATCTTTACGGATTCAGCCTTTACCCGGCAGGACGCTACAGCATCATCGGGAACACCCTGAAATTCGTGTCAATGGGAGTGGCGGCCTACCTATGGACGGACACGGAAAGCGAATTCGGGACGCTCGTTTTTGACGGACTCAATGTCGGTTACCCGGCAACGTCCATGACATCGGGCAACTACCTGAATGTCCGATGCCTAAAGGATTGACGAAGCGGTGGGGGCGAGCCGCAACCGTGCCGGGACGCCATGTGCGAAACGCATGGATCGGCGACAAAAATCGCTGCCAAGGAGAAAGTTCCAATTAATAGTTTGTAAATTTGAATCATTCAGAGTCCTTGATGCAGCGTACTGTATGTTTATCCTTATTCTTTTTGACGCCTCCTGACGTGCTGACAAAATTTGCAAACAAGGATCCATCATCAGCGCCGATGCACATTTGGGAAGCGGTTTCTTCAGATTTTTCGGTGGATGCCCAATAGCAAGAAGTCAACGCTTTACCTCCATAATACTGGGTGGTATACTGGGTTGCAGTGTGTCTAAAATAGAGATTGTTTAAATCGTCTTTCCATTTTAGAGGCTTATCGCTCGCATGGGCCATCAAAGTCCAAAAATCTTTTGTGGTCGGTAAATGCCAACCCTGTGGACAAATGCCTCGAACTTTGTCGGATGCAGAGCAGAACTTTCCACTGCCACAGCCTTTGCCGTCTGTTGAATAAATTCCTGCGCTATCCATGGCAACGCTCCAAGGATATTCTTTATCATACTTGTTGTAAAGCGTGTCTGTCGTATCTTGAAGCCGTAGGTTATCCTGCATCCACCATTGGTCTCCAATTTTAACAGTTCGGTAAACTTTTCCGTCTCGCACATCCACAATGGAATCACTGCATCCGGAGCCTTTGCAGGGGTCTATGACGGGAATGGTTTCGTCAAAAGTCGGGAAGGAAATTTTTGAATCCGGTTCGGTCGGTTCGTAAGAATCGAAATGTCGAACGCATCTTACGGACATGTGGTTACTTTTCTCCTGATACTCCCAATCATGATCGAATAAATAACTATGTACTTGCATATAGGTGGCATATTTTTCTTCGACAGATGAACTTGTCCACATAAGGGCGCCATAGCCTTCGTGCCAGTGTCCTTGTTTGATTCCCACAGGACGGATGTTTAACCCAAGTGAAAAAGCTCCGCCGGCACTGAATTCCGTTTTGGATTCGATATCCTTATTTTTGTATGCCATATATCTAAGATCCAACACTTCAGCACCAGACGGCAAATGCCAACCTTCCGGGCAGACTCCGCGGATAAATCCCGTGTCCGGATAGGTACAATATTTAATTCCGTAGCCGCAGCCTTTTCCATTGTCACTGAAAATTCCTGCGCTATCCACCGCCGCACTATACGAATACAGGCGCCCATCTTTTTTACAATTTTCCGGATCGTTTTCGTAGCAGGAACTTGTAGAATCTTCTGTAGCCGACGGTTGCAAATAGCGGTAATTCAAATTTTCCGCCATCCAGATCATATACCCGACTTGAACGGTCTTGTACTTTTGTCCATCTCTAGAATCGACGAGAGTTCCATATTTACAAGTATCGACTTCGTCTGTTTTACAGGCTACAGCGCGGTTAAGGTCATTTTGGATATCGGTGGAAATGGCATAAGTGGAATCTTCTTCTGTTTTAATACAGCGCAGGTAATTTTTGTTGGAAGATTCCAGAGAGCCATTATCGTAGACTGCGGCATATTGTGGGCTGAGATAGAATTTTTTGCTGTACTTGGAACTTCTTTGCACAGAAGTCCAAAAGACGGAAAAATTCGTTTTGTAATACCCGGAATGAGTTGACATGATCGCAGAAAATCCGTAATCATCGGTTCCAGTCGTTTTTTTCCCGTTTGAACCTATCTCCGAGTAAAAGGCATTTGCATTAGGAAGATAGTAGCCCGTATTTACTTTTTGATAATGCGCTCCCGCATAATATAAAAGCTTTTGGTATTCGATTCCGTTCGGCACGTGAAAGCCTTCCGGGCAGATTCCCTGTACAGGATAAGACGGGGTGCATGTGACTCCGTTTCCGCATCCCTTTCCGTCGTCATTCAAAATTCCAGCGCTGTCCATGACAGCACTCCAAAGATACATGCGCCCGAATTTTTTACAGTTTTCCGGATCGTCTTCAAAGCAGAAACTTGAGGAGTCCAAAGAGGCTGTTTTTCCTTTGTATCGGTATCTCAAGTTTTCGGCAATCCATGTTTGGTCCCCAATTTTTACAGTCTTATAGACTTCGCCATCGCGACTGTCCTTGATTTCGCCATAGGAAATTTCCGGATTTAAAAAGTCCGCTGTTTTTAAATTTTCGGGATTTATATCCGATGTATTTTTCTTGGATGAGCTGCTGGATGTTTTGTTCGAAGAGGAACTCGGTTTGGTCTTGTCGTTTGTTTTTTGCCAGGCTGTGCCGTCGCATTCGTAATTCAGAGACTGTTCAGAGACATAGATTTTTTTCCCTGTTATTTCGTCATTACATTCGTAAGTATCCAGTTCAGCCAAGTCATAGACTTCTGCAGGAAGTTCATTGTTACTTGCCGATGACGAATTATCGCAAGCCGAAAGGGCAAACCCGAGCACCCCCACAAGGGCTAAGACAGTGAACTTTTTCGCAAATGTGTTTTTCATAGGAAAACCTTTTGGAACTTACTCTGAGTCCTTGACGCAGCGGACGGAGAACTCGTTGTGCTATCGGAGTAAATATAGCTTAAAACAGCCGAAAGGTAAAGAAAAAAAAACAATTACGTATGCAGTGTGAGCTAAAGCAAGTTTCAGATTCTTTTATTATCAACGCAAAGCATTATATATGATTTTCATAAAACAGATTATACGATTTTCATAAATAAAACTATTTGTTTTTCATAAAAATTTAGCTATAGTCGGTTCCCTTTTGAACGTAGCCTCGCTTGCCAAAGACGCGGGAATATCCGTCATAACAGCAAATGCCTGGATTTCAATTCTTGAAGCAAGTTTTATACTTCTTCGGCTGCCTCCATACTATAAGAATTTTTCGAAAAGAGTCATCAAATCGCCTAAAATCTATTTCTGCGACACGGGACTACTTTGCAATCTGTTGAACATTTTCAACCAGGAACAATTGCAAAAAAGCGGATTGCGCGGAGCAATCTTCGAAAATTTCGTGGTTACTGAATACATGAAAAAAGCACTGTTTAAAGGCGAAGAACCGCAGCTCTATTTTTGGCGCGACACGAACCAGAATGAAGTCGACTTGCTTTGCGAAACCGATGGTGAACTGAGCGCCATCGAAATCAAATCTGGCGAAACAAAGAACCAGAAATTCTACGACGGATTGAAAAAATTCGCCGAAGTCGCAGACATTCCGCTATCGAACACAAGAGTTGTCTATGGCGGAGACGATTCTTACCGCGGGGAAAATCAGAAATTCATCAGCTGGAAAGAAATATAAAAGCCCCGACAACTAACGCTGCGGGGCAATAGCTTCCACTAAAATTATTTAGCAGACTAGAACACGACCAAGTCGTTCTTGTGGATGAGTTCGTCGGCGACATCCTTGCCCAAGAGTTCATGAATCTGGGCGGTCTTCTTGTGAAGCACTAGTTTCAAGGTTTCGCTGTCGAACTTTGCGACACCGCGTGCCACCGGCTCGCCGGTCTCGCTCAAGACTTCAATCAGGTCGCCCTTGTCAAAATGCTTTTTCACCGCGCAAACACCTACGGGGAGCAGGCTCGAGTGCTTTTCGCGCAGAGCCTTCACGCCGCCTTCGTCCACCACCACGGCCCCGCGCGGAGTCGTAATGAAGCTGAGCCAGCGCTGACGGCTATTGAGCTTTTTCTTGGAGCCCACAAAGAGCGTGCCTTCGGCATTTTCAAAAATCACCTGGTGCGGCAATACCTTCATGCCGCTCGCGAGGAACGCGTTGCAACCACTCTTGGTCACGTTACGGATCGCTTCGAGCTTGCTGCGCATACCGCCGGTACTCACGGCAGAACCCGTTTCACCGGGCTTACCCGCAAGGGCCAAAACGGCAGGCGTAATTTCCGGCACAAAGCGGAGCAAACGGGCATTCGGATTTTTCTTCGGATTGTCGTCGAAGAGTCCATCTTCGTCCGTGAAAATCAAAAGCAAGTCGGCATCAAGGAAGAGCGCAACATCGCTTGAAAGCTTGTCGTTATCACCCACCTTGATTTCGGCAACGGCGAGCGAGTCATTCTCGTTGATAATCGGGACAATCTTGCGGGCAAGCATCGCCTTGATGGTGTTCTGCAAATTCTTGTAGCGGTTGCGGTCGCGGAAATCTTCGGCAGACAAAAGGATCTGTCCCACGGAAAGCTGCATCCAGCGGAACATTTCACGGTAGGCATACATCAAGTCAATCTGACCCACAGCAGCGCAGGCCTGCTTTTCGGCAAGCACCGTCGGCTTTTCCTTGTAGCCCAGCTGGCTCATGCCTGTTCCCACAGCACCGCTTGTCACAATCACAACTTCCTTGCCCGCTTCCATGAGGCGAGCAACGGAATCTGCAAGTTTCTGGATATAACGGGTGCGAACGCCGCCCTTTTCGGAGTCGACCAAAATACGCGAGCCGATTTTGACCACAATGCGACGGGATTCATCGAGAATATTCTTTCTTAATTCACTCATATGTAGTAGACAGTAGGAAGTTAGAAGTAGACAGTGGTTAACGGCAAACAAGCAATCTAATCGCGTCTAGGCGAATCTGCGGGTTTGAAATAATCTTTTTCCATTCCTGCGCGTTCTTGCGGAGCTGTTGCAGCTGGGCGTTGTTGCCCGCCTTGCCACGCATGCTCAGCAAATGGTTCATGCGCTGGTATTCCTGTTCGGCGCGGGCTTCGACAGCTTCTGCTGCCACCTCGGCAATTTCCTTTGCCTTGGCAGACACAATGCGGCGAGCAATGGCGAGGCCTTCTTTGCCAAAGTACTTGAGCGTCATGTTCACGGCAGCGTTCCCCTGCGGAACAGGTACATCCTTGAAGTTTGCGTTCTTCAGTTCCGGTACCTTTTCGGTCAAGTCTTCGCCCGTCGGGTTCACGAGCACGCTAATGTAGCGCGGGCCCGCAAGGTCAGACACGCCCCATTCTTCGGAGACCGAGAAGTCCACCGCAAAGTTGTACTGCATCACAAGGCCACGCATTCCGGAATTCTGCCAGATGTTGCATGCCACGGCACCATTGTCGAGCGAAGTTTCAAAGTCAATCACGCCCTGCGAAAGCGGGTGTTCCAAGCTCACGAAGTCCACTTCGTCGTGCACCATGGCTACGTTGCGGTCAAAGGTCACAGTCAAGCTAGACGTATCGCAGAAGCGAGCATCTTCGTCGCCACCGCCCGAACTTTCTTCGAAGTTTCCGACAGCCTGCGTCACGCGGCCACCGCCACCGGCGCCCGCCATGCCAACGCTTTCCGGCATACCAGGAATCGAGCCCGATTCCACCTGCGTGCCCATGCTAATGATGTAGCAGCCCTTGATCTTACTCTTTTCGATTTCAAGACCGCGGTCCATCAGCGACGAGAACACGAGCGTTTCCAAATCCTTGTCGGCGTCAATTTTCAAGATGGCGTCGGTGATTTCTTTAGCCTTCGCCGGATTGCGGGAATTGAATTCCAACAGACGGTCACGCCCCTTCTCGATATTCTTGCGCATGGTATCGCAATCCTTCTTGACCTTAGGGATTACGGTATCGACAAAGTTCTGGAGCAATGCCTGCGGTTCGGCCAAAGCGGCAATCAGTTCGTCGGTGTACTTGAGGAAGAGTTCGCCACCGCTCATCATCGGAGTGCCGAAGGCGTTCAAGCCGTTGTGGTACCAGCGGAACATGACTTCCTGACCGGAGCCCTTCACATACGGCACGTGAATAATGATGTTTTCGGTCTGACCGATACGGTCCAAGCGGCCAATACGCTGTTCCACCAAGGCCGCATCGAGCGGCAAGTCAAAGAGAATCAGGTGATGGGCAAACTGGAAGTTGCGGCCTTCGGAACCGATTTCAGATGCAATCAACAAGTTCGCGCCGTTTTCTTTACTGAAGTTTGCAGCGGCCTTGTCGCGGGCCATAATCGTCATGTTCTCATGGAACATCGAGAACGCACCCTCGCCCATGTATTCGTTCAAGAGCGTTTCAAGAGCTTGAACCACCTGGATGGATTCGCAAATCAGGAGCACCTTGTCGCCCGCGTGTTCCTTCAAGAATCCCTTGAGCCACACGTAGCGTTCGTCGAGCGCCCAGGCGTCGGAATAGCTCGTGCACAAGAGGCCATTTTCCTGAATGTCGGTGGACATGTCGAGGTCGTTTTCGGCAGCCACGTTCACCATGTCGCGGTAATTCTTGTTCGGTTCCAGCGGGATTTCGTCGAGCACGCGCTTCGGGAATCCGCCCACGCCCTTACGGGTATTGCGGAACACCACCGAACCTGTACCCACAGCATCCACGATGCGGCGGATCCATTCGTCGGCAGGCATGCTCTTTGCGCTTTCCTGTTCAAGCCACGGGCGAATAATCGACTTCTTCGGCACGCATTCGTTCAAGTCGTCCCAGCTCATGGTCTGGCCGGGGTCCGTCGGCAACTTCGAAAGTTCGTTCACCAGTTTGCGGTAGGCATCCTGGTCCTTGATAAAGCTGTTGTAGTCCGCAAAGCGCACGGGGTCGAGCATCTTCAAGCGGTTGAACTGCGATTCCGGATGGAACTGCAGCGGCGTACCCGTCAAAAGCAGCACACCCTTCGAGCGCTGAATCACGGCGTTAGCGAGCAAGTATTCGTGGCTCGTGAATCCGTCTTCGCAAACCAGGTGATGCGCTTCGTCAATAATCACCATGTCCCAAGTTGTCTTGAGCAAGTCTTCGATCAACGCGGGCTGCTTGATCAAGAAATCGATGGAGCAAATAATATCGTTTGCAATCGTGAACGGATTCGGGCGGTCATCGTCGTCGTTCACGAACAGGCCCTTGATGTAGCCCTCGTCCACCAGAGTGAACAAGTGGTTAAAGCGGCGCTTCATTTCCACAAGCCACTGGTGCTTGAGCGTTTCGGGCACAATAATCAACGTACGGGTCAGGCGACCGCGGGCCTTGAGTGCATGCCAAATCATGCCGGCTTCAATCGTCTTGCCGAGGCCCACTTCGTCAGAGAGCATCAAGCGCGGGAGTGTTGAACTGTCGCAGGCGCGGCTGCACAGGTAATACTGGTGCGGAATCATCGAGGTACGCGGGCCAATCATGCCACGCACCGGCGACGAAATCCACTTGCAAGAAAGTTCCATGGCCGATTCGCGGCGACCGAACTGCACGCTGTTCGACACGCGGTTTTCCATGAGGGCCTTGAACAAGTCCGCAGGACGCGCAATCGAAATCTTGCCGCTCAGTTCAGATTCCTTCATCTGTCTGCCGGCACGACCCGTATACACTAACAAGCCGTCCACCTCTTTCACCGATTCCACGGTAAAAGACATACCCTTTTCGCTCTTGGCGGTATCACCCACCGAAAGTTCAAAGCGGTCCACAGGGGCACCCATGGAACGGTAGCAACGGACATCACTTACAGCGGGGAAAGAAATCTTAACAATACGGTCTTGCACCTCGGTGACTATACCAAGCCCGAGAGTAGGTTCCGATTGACTTACATAGCGTTGGCCAATCTTGAAATTCATCATACCTCCTAAATTTAAAAAAGTTGGCAGAACTTAGTTGGCAGAGCTTAGAGAAAATTCAAGTTCCAAGCCACAATTTTTATGTTCTAAGTTCTATGTTCTAAGTTCTAAGTTCTATATTTACCTCGTATGATATGGTATTTTATAGATGAAACTGTAACAGACGGTGAACGACGCAAGGGTCCCTTTAATATCGACGAAATCAGGGACTTTGTAAAAGACGGCTCAATAAAAGACGAAACTTTAGTGTGGCATTCGGGCATGGAAGCCTGGGTCGCCTGGAAAGACACCGAAGAATCCAAGGAAGTTCCGCTCTCCGAAGAAGAACAGATCAAGCAGGCCCTGGAAGCCATTATTGCCGAGCACAATAAAGGCAAGCATTACGCCGGATTCTTTGTCCGCGCTATCGCCTACTTTATCGACAACGTTATTTTGTCTGCAACAGGTGTCTTGATTCTGATGATCATGAGCGCCGTTCAGGCGATTGACCTGAACGCCCTCGCCGACGCCATGAACGCCTACATTAACACGCCCACCTCCGAAGAGGCTTTGAACAAGGTGATTGACGTTCCCGGCACGCACCTGTTCCTGATTATCTGGGGTGTGGCACAGGCCATTTACTTTATTGCGTTTACAGCCATCAAGTCGGCCACCCCCGGCAAAATGCTCGTGAAGATTCATGTCGAAGTCGCCCACGGTGAACCCATGAGCTGGGTGAGTGCAGCACTCCGCTTTATCGCAAGCCTGATTACGCAATGCACGCTCATGTTCTACGGCCTTGGCTACCTGATTGTCTTTATTGACCCCAAGCGGCGCGCCCTCCACGATTACATCGCCCGCACCAGGGTTGTACATGACAAGCTCAAGAAGTAATGTGAGATGTGAAATGTGGGATTAGACATTTCACATTACACATCACACATTATATATCGTTCCTTGAGATTGCAAATTTCAGAATTACTATATTTTCCTCGGAAAACAATTACGAGATCCGAATTCATAATTCTGAATTTATTATGTACCAGTTTATTGTACCTCAGGTTAAAAAGCCGCTCGACGGCGAAGTTGAAATTTCCGGCGCCAAGAACGCCGTTTTGGCAGTAATGGCCGCAGCCCTCTTAGCCGACGGCGTCTCCGAAATCACGAATGTCCCGCACCTCAAAGACATGAAGACCATGTCCGACGTGCTGCGCGTGATCGGTTGCCACATCGGTGGCGAAGCCCACACTTTAAGAATCGACACCCGTGGCGCCGACCATCTGGAAGCCCCTTACGAACTCGTGAAGACCATGCGCGCAAGCTTCTATGTGCTTGGCCCGCTGGTAGCACGCTTCGGTCGCTGCCGCGTTTCGCTCCCGGGCGGTTGCGCCTGGGGCCCGCGCCCGGTTGACCTTCACTTGAAAGGGCTCGAGGCGCTCGGTGCAAAGATTACGGTAACGCATGGCTATGTCGAAGCCACCTGCGATGGGCGCCTACCGGGCGGTACATTCCATTTCCCGATTTCAAGCGTGGGCGCCACGGTGAACGTACTCATGGCCGCCACACTTGCCAAGGGCACGAGCGTGTTGCAGAATGCAGCCCTCGAACCTGAAATCGATAACCTCGTCGATTACCTCATCGGCATGGGCGCCAAGATTCAAGGTCGCGGCACGCGCACCCTTACGGTGCAGGGCGTAGAATCCCTACGCCCGGGTAATGGCGTCACCATTCCCGACCGTATCGAAGCAGGCACCTTCCTCTGCGGCGCCGCCATTACGCGTGGCCGCGTCAAGGTCACCAAGATTATTCCCGAACATATCGCCTCGACGCTCGATGCCTTCCGCGACATGAACTGTAAGGTTTCCGTCGGCCCCGACTGGGCCGAAGTCGACGCCCGCAACGTGGAACTCAAGCCGATTACGATTCAGACGCTCCCGTTCCCGGGCTACCCCACCGATATGCAGGCACCCCTCATGGCGACACTTCTCTCGGTTCCGGGCAACAGCGTGATTCAAGACACCGTCTATAACGACCGATTCAAGCATGTGGCCGAAATGGAACGCCTGGGTGCAAACATTACACTCAGCGGTAACACCGCCACCATCAAGGGCGGGCTCCCGCTCGAAGGTGCCGACGTCATGGGCTCCGACCTGCGCGCTTCCGCCGCGCTCGTCCTCGCCGCGTTAATCGCCGAAGGCGAAACCAAGATTAGCCGCATTTACCACCTGGACCGCGGTTACGAAGATTTCGAAGCCAAGATGGCTAAGCTCGGCGCCGAAGTCAAGCGCGTCATCATCGACGCGGACGAACCGTAGACAGTAGGAAGTAGGAAGTAGGATGTAGACAGTAGACTGTAGGCTGTTAAAAGAAAAACTCCGGCGAGGCAATCGTCGGAGTTTTCGTTTTGAAAGATTTTGAACTATTACAGAGCGGCTTCCGTAGATTCGGTCGTTGCGCTTGCAGTCGGTTCAGAAGCATTATCGGTCGTCGACTTGCGGGAGGTCGGCTTGACCGGTTCGCGAACCACAGGCACGCAACGTTCCACAGGTTCACCGGCAGATTTCTTGTCTTCTTTTTCCAAGATTTCCTGCAACATTTCGGCAGCCTGTTCAAATTCGGCAGACTTTTCGCAAGACTTGGTAGAAAGAATCTTCTGCAGGTACTGCTTCTGCATGTTGATGTCGCATTCTTCGCCATAAAGGCCCGAAAGCTTGAACAATGCGGGGCAGGTCTTCTGGCCGTCGGGGAAGGCTTCCGACATGCGTGCAAAGACCTTTTTCGCCTTGTCAACCTGCGCAACATCAATCAGGCAGAGAGCCATCCAGTAAAGCGAATTCTCGGCGAGTTCGCCTTCTTTCATTTGTTCGTAAACCTGCTTGAAACCGCTGTAGGCCAGCTTGAATTCGCCACGATGGTAATCGGAGCGGGCCGTATTGAACATCGCTTCGGCTTCCACGAGCTTTTCGGCTTCGCGTTCCAGGCTATCCATGGACACGGGCGCTGCAGGCGCACCGCTCACGACCACCTTCTTCGCCAAGATCTTGTCGGACTTGCCGAGCAACATATCCAAGCGGTAGATGATTTCTTCTTGCCTGGAATCGTTACGTTCGGACTCGTCTGCAACGCGGCGAGAAAGCATAGTGATTTCGGCCTGCATGCGTTTTTGAGCAAGCTCAGCCGCATCAAGTTCTGCACGCAGAGAATCGTTTTGAGCCTGAAGCCGTACAGCGACAGAATCAAGGTTGGCCTGAACTTCAGCGCCGACAGCCTTCATTTCCTGCGTACGGAGTACCGTCATCTGGCTACAACCCGTCAGGGCTGCGACCATAAGCAAGGGAAATACGATGTTCAATTTTTTGTTTTTCATATAACAAGTTCTTTTTAATTACCCGCAAAATTCCTCGCCTGCAGTAATAGGCAAGACGAGGACGAAATTTAAAGAATCTTATTCCTTGATGTTCACGCGGAAGTTGGCGCGACGGTTCTGGGAGTAGGCTTCTTCGGTTGCACCTTCAACCTTCGGAGCTTCCTTACCGTAGCTGACCGATTCCATGCGCTTGGCGTCAATGCCGTAAGCAACGAGGAATTCCTTCACCTTCATGGCACGCTTTGCACCGAGAGTGAAGTTGTAGTCTTCGGTACCGCGAGCATCGGTGTGGCCTTCAATCGTAATCGTGAAGCGTTCTTCCTTAATCAGGAGTTCGCCCACCTGAGCCAAGAGTTCCTTAGCCTTTTCGGTGAGTTCAGAACGGTCAAAGTCAAAGTAAACGTCTTCGCTCATGATCTGGTTGATGAGTGCTTCCAAGCGGGCACGTTCAGCTTCCAAGCGGGCGCGTTCAGCAGCCAGGCGTTCGGCTTCGAGGCGAGCCTGTTCAGCTGCCAGGGAATCTGCATTGGGTTCTGCAGCCGGAGCAACCGCGGCCGGAGCCGGAGCAGCTTCCGGTTCAGTCTGAGGCTGCTGCTTCTTGGCGCAAGCAACGAGGCAGAGGGCTGCGGCAGATGCCACTACAGCGAGTTTAACGAAGTTCTTCATTTTTTACCTTCCTTTTTTGGTTGTTTAAAATCGTCATAGAAGAACGACCAAGTGGGCGAAGTATTTTCACCGGAATTGGTAATTCGCGTAACGTTGGAACCGTCCTTTCTCATAATGTAAATCTGGTACGAACCGCTACGGTTGCTCGCAAAGGCAATCAGCTTGCCATCGGGCGACCAAGTGGGGTGTTCGTTGTTACCGGCGTTACTCGTAAGCTGCACAATGTCAGAACCGTCGAGAGCGCAGGTGTAAATGTTCATGTGGCCGGCATCCATCGAGGTGTAGGCAATGCGGTCCCCTTCGGGCGACCAGGCGGCGCGTTCGTTATAGCGACCCATAAAAGTCACGCGGCGCAAATCGGAACCATCCTTGCTCATCGCAAAAATCTGCGGGCCACCGCCACGGTCACTGGTAAACAGCACTTCCGAGGCATACGGGCTCCAGGCCGGGCTCGTTTGGTTCGACTTGAGGTAAGCGAATTTCTTGGCCTTGCCCGTTTCGGGGTTACCGATATACAAATCCGTCTTGCCGTCCACTGTGCTCGAGAACAAGAGCTCGCCAGTCTTCGGGTTCACAGCCGGGCTATAAGTCTGTTCCAACTGCGGGAACACCGACTTTTCCACGCCACCAAAAGTCTTGGAATAAAGCTTCGGACGGTGCGTCTTGAAATTCACATAATAAAGACCGGCATTGCCCTTCATCCAAACAGGCATCATGCTAATAGTCGTGTCGCGGGTAATCTGGCTGCGATGGAATCCGTCATAGTCGGACACCACCACCTGCTTGACGCCGTCCATCTTGGACACATAAGCAAGCTTGGTCGAGGCCACGCCGCGTTCGCCCCACAGGCGGTAAATCACCTGGTCAAAGAACTGGTGCAAGGCACGGCGCATGTCCTTCTGTTCTACCGTGTAAGATTCACCAAGCAGAACATCCTTGGTCTGCGAAGCATACAAGAAGCATTCCACCTTCAGCATCTTGCCGACAGGCGTTACCTTACCCGTAATGTAATGCTTGGCATGGGCCTTACTGAATTTCGGCAAGTCAAACTTGTCCGAAGAAACAACGTCGAAGCGGCCAGAAAGGTTTGCATCGCGAGTCACAATCAAGTGTGGTTTTTCTTCGATCCAGTCAATGGACTTCTTTTCTGCAAAGGGAACAACGCCAATGGGCATCGTCTTGAAGACAGAAATACCCACATCCACGGCAATCGTATCGATGGTCGCATGCGATGTCACCGGCAGCATGGCCAGCGCAAAGGCTGCAACGCTTACAAGAAATCTCATTTTTTCCATTCTAATCCACTCGTTTGTTCAATATAATACAATTTTTCGCTACCCCAGACCACAATCACCTTAATTCGGTGTGAAATTAAAGTGAAGCACCAGCGAGGGGGCTCTAAAATTGGGCGGAAGTTCCGGAACCTTCGAAATCTGCACAGCACGCACCGACAAGTGGTCCCAAGTTTTGTTACCGGAACTGCGCTTGAGGGTAATCGCCGTAATGCCACCAAAGCGGTCCACCGTAAACTGCACCGTGGTCTTTACGTCGCGACGCACGTTCAGGTTCGAGGGCGGATTGAAATTGCTCATGATAATTTGTTTTAAACGTTCCAAATAAACTTGCATCAGCGGGTCCATGTCTACAGACCCGACCGGGTTCAGGCTCGGTGCCTCCACCGATGTCGGCAGATCCAGGTCGTCTACTTCAAAATCATCCTGCGGTTCCGGTTCAGGTTCCGGCTGCGGTTCTTCCACCGGTTCAGGTTCGGGCGGTTTTTCCTCTACCTTGGGTTCGGGCGGCAACTGCGGGTCAACCTTCGGTTTAGGTTCCGGCTTGGGTTTCGGCTCCAACGGCTTGGGTTCAGGCGGTTTGGGCTCCACCGGCTTAGGGCGCGGCGGCTGTGGGCGCGGCTGTACAGCCTGCTGTACCTGCACCATCTCGAACACGGGAATCGGTTCCGGTTCATGCTTAAAGTTCACGAAATGGAACGCGACACAAATACCTACAACGAGCAAGTGGAACACCACCGCACACACGATGATCTTCGTCGTCATTCCATCGTCTTGCGACGAGAAGTATTGGATGTTTCTTTCTTCGCTCACCTACTTCCCCGGTTTTTCCTTGGGATTCATCGTCAGGAATCCGAGCTTGGTCACCCCGAGCTTTTGCACCTGGGTCACCACTTTCATCACAAGGCCATAGTTCACCGACTCGTCGGCATTGATGACCACCGCCATCTCGCCGTTCCAGAGCGACTTGAACACGTTGTTGAAACTCGCGAAGTCGACCATCATGTCGGCAATGTAGAGTTCCTCGTTTTTGGTGATTGAAACCTTCAAGAGTTTCTCTTGTTCCATGGTCGGGGCTTCTGCCTTAGGCAGGTCCACCTTGACACCCTGGCTCATGAGTGGTGCAGAAATGATGAACACAATCAGAATCGCGAACACGACATCGATCATGTTCGTGAGGTTCATCTCCTGCTTAAGTTCTTTACCGCGACTGCGCTTCACTATGCCTCCTAGCCGGCCACTTCTTCAAGGGCGAGCAAGTCACCGCGCTTAAAGAGACTAAGCACCTGGGAGCCAAAGTTGAAGTACGAAATTTCGTTCTGACCGTTGCGGGCAGTAAAGTAGTTATAACCGGCAGAGGCAGGAATTGCAACAACAAGGCCTGCAACCGTGGTAATCAAGGCCATGGCGATACCCGGAGCGACCACGGTAAGGTCTGCCGAACCATGCTGACCAATCTGGAAGAAGGCGACCATGATTCCCCACACCGTACCCAAAAGTCCGAAGAACGGGGCGAGGTTGGAGCACGTGGCCAAGAAGCCTAAGTAGCGGTCTTCGGTAAGACGCAGGCCTTCGATCGAACGCTGGATAGTATCTTCCAGGAGCGAGGCGCGATGCTGGATCGAGTCATAGCTCACAAAGTTACTGAACTTGGAAGCTTCCTTCAGCACTTCAGACGTGAGGCTCTTCAGCGCACTGTCATCGGCGGTTTCGCAGAGGCCCTGCAATTCCACGAACTGGCGCACGTTAATGAATTCGCGGAAGAACACGACGTTTGCGCGCTGGTTCTTGCGATTCACGATGTACTTTACAATGATAATGCCCCACGAACCGAGCGACATGACCGCCAAGATGCCCAAAATCACGATGGTCGCGATATCGGACTGTGCAAGCATTTGGAGTAAAGGTACCGAATTGTTCAAAATCACCTCCCGTTAGCCGGAAAAAGACTCGTATCTTGTTGTTTGACAACAATATAGCAAAAGACCACGGAAAAAATTCCGGGGTCCTAGGTAAAATTTGCAACAATATCGTAAGAAACAAAAGTTTACAAAATTGGGGCTTTTGCAGAAAAGCCCCAAAACAAATGTTAAGGGGCATTTGGCTTACTTAAGCGATACGATCTTGCTCATGCCATTCATGCGGACAATGTAGCTACCAGGGGTCTGTAAGGTAATGCTTGTCGTTGCATCGGCTAGCGACTTAGCCGTAACTAGGTGACCAAGGCTATCGAATATGCGAACAACGCCACCCTGCGTGTTTGTCAGCGTGAGAGTCATGCCGTTTACCGCGAGGTTGAACGTAGGCTGAACGTCGTTCCAAGCGACAGTCGTATGCTCAGAAGAACTGCTTTCGGCCTCCGATGACGAGGACGACTTGGCCTCGCTTGAAGAAGATTCCGACTTCGCAGAAGAGCTGCTCGATTTCGTCTCAGAGCTGCTGGACGGAGCCACTGACGAGCTGGACTTCACCGAAGAACTAGAAGGAGCGACAGAACTGCTCGATTTCGCCTGAGAGCTGCTGGACGGAGCTACCGACGACGAAGACTTCGCTGAAGAACTAGAAGGTGCGACAGAACTGCTCGATTTCGCCTGAGAGCTGCTGGACGGAGCTACCGACGACGAAGACTTCGCTTGGCTCGAAGACGACACAACCGAGCTGCTTGAAGAACTTCCCGTGTAAACAGGGATTTCAGCAAATGTTGGAGTTTCACCTGTTGCAAGCGCTTCCAAAGCACCCACAAGGTAAGCAAGAGGAGCATTCCAGTTGATAGCCACTTCATTAGTCGCATAGCTACAGCTATTGTCATAATAAGCCGTCGCCGGATAAGTCCTGGAATAACTACAGCTAGAGCCAACATCGCTATTGTCCTTATTCTGCGGACCACCCACCAGCATACCGGGCACAGGAGCCTTGATTCTGTCAGCCTGGGAAATTCTGTGGTGCGGATTTTGTGGAGAATTAGAACCGAATCCGGTGACAAAGCTCATACCAAGCGGGTTTTCGCCCAATAGATAGTCCACCACATTAACAGCAGCATTATAATACCTTTCATCTTCTGTCATATAGTATGCATGAAGCAGCCACACGCCCTGATTGGCAGCGACGGCGTTCGAGCCCCACACATAATCATCCGAAGTCATAGGAACCATAAAGCCCTTACTTGCATTTTCAACAAGTTTGTCCGCTGTAGCAATCAATTTTTCGTAAGCACTTGCACCATACTTGTCCTTATAAACGGACTTGTCGTAATTGGCGAGACCATAGACATTCTGCCATGAAGGAACATCTCCCGAAACTCCAACCGTTTTGTAATCAGGATTTCCTGTCACAACATAAAGTTCCGTCGAAGCAAATTGATATTCGTCAGAAGCGTCCGCATCTTCGTAAGCACCCGTTTCCACTCCTACGGGATTCGCATAATAAAGCGCTTCCGGGTTGAATCCGGCCCAAGCATACGCCCTTTCCGCGGCAGACAGACATTTTTCTGCAAACACTGCATCAAACTTTTTGTAAACGCGATAAGCCTTCGCCATGACCGCTGCAAAATCGTAAGTAGCAGTTACACTCTTACCTATTGCATACCGCTTACCCGTATCATCAACCGGCATAACCGTCTTGGGGAACGCAAGTCCCGAAACCTTATGATAAACGCCTCCATCAGGAGCCTGCATCGTAAGCATCCAATCCAAATTGTACTTTATTTCAGCAAGCAAATCGGGCAGATTTCCTTCTTCCGGAATATTCCACTTGAGAGACTTGAAGTAGTTGGGATAATGTTCGTACAAAGCGAGCAACGTGTAAGTGGTTATACCCGAATTGACGATATACTTTCCATAATCGCCGGCATCGTACCATCCCTTGCCACTGTTAAACACGCGATCATCCCCTGTAGAAGAATGCGCACGGACAGCCGTATCCAAGTGGCCCGCACTACGCTTGTAGACTCCCGCATACACCGAATCCAAATCCATGGACGCTCGTTGATAGTAGAAGAATTTGAGAGACGCCTTTAATATATCCTCATAAGGGGCATCAGTCACAACAAGATCCTTATAGATGGTATCCGCGCCCTGCCGCACAATATAAGAACCAACCTTGTCTAAACCAGTAAATTCTACGGGACGCACTCGAACACCACCCGCCGCAAAGAAGGAAGATTCACCAGGAATAGCGGAATAAGCAACCTTGCCATCCTGATCTAAAAACTGAACCACATTATCGTTTCCAAATCGCAGGAGGAATTCCTTGAAGCCATTTTTCCTATAAGCAACCTGGTTCGCATAAACCTCTCCCGGGCACTGAACTTCACGTTCTTCAACCTTGACATTTCGAATGGCAAATCCGCCATAACGCGCACCACCATTGATATAGAATGTGGCCGAAGTGGTGGAGCCGCAATAATCATAAGTATCCGATTCAAAATCTCCATTCAACGAAAACAGATGTTCAAAGTATACCGTATTCGGAGACGTTGACTGCATAACGCCCACATAAACAGAATCCCATGTAGCATCGTCAAAAAGATACCCGTTCCCGACAATCTTATAGGAATGTCCCTTCGTCAAGGTTATCGTATGGCGAGCTTGCAGTGCATAGGCCTTGTTACTTTCATAAGAAGACCAGAACTTGAGCACCTCGTAGCCGTCGTCATCTATTTCAAACTCCACTGCACCCGCCGTTCCCGCATTAACGGTCCAGCAGCTGCTTAAATAATTATATGTATGTTCGCCATCAGAAAAGTTTCCACAACCTTCCAACGCATCACCCACCCAGTCAGGGTCATGAATTACTTCCGCATAATTAAAGCTAGAGGAGCTACTCTTTGCACTAGAACTGGAAACAGCTGAAACAGAACTGGAACTTACGTAATAGGCGAAGCTATAAGGTTCTGCGTTCGGATCTGTAAAGTAAGCCATATAGCGAACATCTCGTGTTGCAGGGGCAACAACCGGATTCCAGCCAGCAAACTCGTAATCCTTGCTTACGGGAGTTTCTCCCTTATATACGGGAAGTTCACCATAGGAAACGGAATCGTTCTGCAAAACATCCAATCCGTTCATAAAATCGATGGCATAGCGACTGTACTCAAATTTTGCAACAAGAACCACCGGAGTCGAAAACGAGCGACTTTTCCCTATCGTTCCCACAGCGGTTTCACCATCATACCAACCTAAAAGCTTGCGTCCCGGAGCATCGTCCGAGGGCATTGTGATCGAGGTACTCTTGCCCGAAAGAACATACCTTAAAACCGTATCGCCTTCTACAACGAATTGGACTAGCCCAGGTTCTGAGGATATCTCCGAGAACACAGCGTAAAGCGAATCATCGCCCGTCATGACGTCATCCGTCTTAAAGGCTTTCCCTTTAGATACCCAATAATCAAATTTCAATTCGTCATCAACAACGGTCGGATCCGGTTCACTTATGGGACTTGCCAAATGGCCTGTATAATCCGTGTAGGATGTACCGATATAATAAGTCTTTACGCGAATAGTTTTCGAGGAATCCAGAAAAGACACCTTATATATGGGACGATTCTTGTCATCTGCAAAGACCGGGTAGCCGGAACCATTCCAGCTCCAAAATTTCTGATTCAAAGTTTTTCCGTTACAGGTATTCAAAAGCCATGCAAAATCCAAGTTTTGCATTTCCGATGTGGTTTTGGTGTTTTTGCCCATGGAATCAATTCCAAGGCGACTTCTATCCATGTACGAGCATGTATTGACCGACGCTCCCGCCACATTCTTGCCACTAGCCATGATGGAATCCGCAGTGCTGTACGCTCCCGCAAAATATGCATTTTTTCTTGAATCACGATACAAGGCAGCAACATTAGAATCGTTACTGGCCCAACGAACAATCACATTGCCCCTATTGATGTTAGCGCCCGCCACCAACGTGTATTGAGATATTCCCGCTGCAAGGGCACTGTACGACTCTTTTCCAACAATTTCTATACGTCCCTCGTTGATGCAGTAATCAACGGTATCCGGAAAATAGCCAACAATGCCACTAGCAAAATAATGTTTTCCGGAGGTATCTGCCGAAGGCTGGACGTAAATATTTCCGTAATTATTGCTTCGATTCACGCTCCAAGTCCTGTAGCCAACTAAACCGCCAAAATAACCCGTCTTAGTCGCCATGCCGGACTCGTCAATATAGTCGATATTGCCATGGTTTTCCGAATCAAGAATTTTCGTATAATACCCATAACCAACAATACCGCCATAATAGCCATTCCCGCTACAATAAGCGCCCGCTGGCGACGTATAGATAAAAATGTCGCCATAATTTTTCACATTGGTCATAACCGTAGACGAATCGGAATTATACGACAGAATTCCACCGATGTCGCATCCCCCCTTTGTCACAAGTGACAAATGCCCGCGATTCACCACATTCGTCAATTGATGGACATAGTTACCATGATCGGACTTGCTTATGTTAAATATTTTGCCAACAATACCGCCCACATTTGTCATACCCGTAAGATTGCCTTCGTTTACCGCATTCTTCAGGTTCAAAACAGAGGTATAACTATTGCTATAGGAATAGCTTCCTCCCCTAAACACACCAACGATTCCTGCGACTAAGCCACCAACAATATCTACCTTGTTGACAACACCGTCAATAGTGAATCTTCCTGTGGCATTTGTTACAAACCCACTATTGGTCTGACTAGACGAAAGAATGCTGGAACCAATTTGCCCTTCGTTTACGCAATCCTTAATAAGATAAACTCCCACAGAATCCGTCTTTCCAATAAAGCCCGCACTACGTCCTGCATAGACATTCCCCTTATTCACACTCCTCGTTATAGAAACATTATTTCTGCCCCAGCCAACAAAGCCTCCGCCAACCCCCCAATTTTTTTCATTTTTAGACACTTTGCCTTCGTTTACGCAATTGTCTATTTCCAGAACACCCTCGTTCACGGCAACAAAGCCGCCCACAACAAGTCCTTCTTTGGACTCATACCCCGAAACCACATGTCCCCTATTTACAGAATTCTTTATGGAGGTCAAGGAACTATTCTTCGCTATACCATAAATAAATCCTCCAGACGACCCTGCGGAATCAGTCAACACATCGCCATTGTTCGCGCAACTATCAATGGATACCTTACCATAAACCATTCCAATAAAGCCACCATTGTCGCGTCCACTCACGCTACCGTCGTTTACAGAGTTCTTAATTGTCGTTGATGAACCCTGTGCGGCAATTCCTATAAGACCGCCAGCAGAGTAAGCTCCCTCAATGGTGCCATTGTTACGCACATTGCCAATATAAGATGTACCAAGAATAGCACCAGCGATACCCGCCGCATAATTAGTATCTCTTACAAAGCCGTTGAATTCACAATTCAAAAGAGAATCACCTGCAAAGCGGGCCACAATTCCACCAGAAAAGGAGGTACTGCTGCCCATGGTGGAGCTTGTGATGGAAACATTTTCCAGGGTCAAATTTTTGATGACACTCCCCTTTGCCACCGCACCGAAAAGCCCTGCATAGAGTTGGCTTTCAGCAATGTATATGCCAGAAATCTTGTGACCATCGCCGTCAAAAACACCTGCATATTTGGAATCCGCTGTTCCTATGGGAATCCACTCCGTAGTCAAAGCAGAAACAGGAGTTTCCCAAATGACAATATCGTCCTTGAGGATTGCGTTGTAGTCCACGTTGCCCTTGTTCACCTGCATCGCAAACCAGGCTAAATGCTCCGGAGAAGAAAGCTCGTAAAAAGTCTTGCCGTCTATATCGCAAGACGTAGGCTTAAGCAAATCGCCTTCCCAGTTGGCAAAAACCAGGGGGCATACAAATAAAAAGGCTGCAATCAGTTTTTTGAGCATAGAGTCCTCGTTGTGCTATCGAGATAAATATAGCTTAAAACAGTCTGAAAGTAAAGAAAAAAAAACAATTACGTAAGGAATGTGAGCTAGAGCAAATAATCAAGGTCGCTTACGGTTCTACAGCAATCAGTCACCAAAAGTTAGCCTCCATTTGGATACTACCAAATTTTCCATCATCAGTCATAAAACCTCCACGATTTTCCCTAAAAATCTTGAAATGTGGGAGGATGCGGATTTTTCTTTCCATTACAGGTCCCGCCAGATGAAATACTTTGCGCCATGAAATTATCCGCATTACTTTCCCGCCATAAGGGACGCGATTTTTACGACAGCATGTTTTTACTCCAGCAAACAGAGCCCTGTCTAGATTTTTTGAAAGCCTTGCACGGGATCAAAACGAAGGGCGAACTGAAGAAGGCTCTGCTGCAGGTTGCCGACTCGACAAACTTGAATGTAAAAAAGCGGGATTTCGAGCACTTGCTGTTTAATGTGCGATCTAGCGAAAAAAATTTGCATTTCAAGGAATTTATCGAGAGCCGTTGGTAGCCGGTTGAAAATCCTAGGTAAACATTAAAAATTTGATAATCATTGATTATCAAATCATTTAAATTTCGTTGTCATGTCAAGTGTATCGCCACGGCCATATTCGTCGCGATACACCAACTTCCAAGAAATAGTCGTATTGCGAAGCATCTAGTTCGAGCAGGCGCCGTACTTGCCGATCTTGTGAATTTTGATGCTATTGACGGACGTAGTAACGCAGTTCCCTTCCAACGAAACCGGACAAGAAACGCCAGCCTCGTCATTGGAATACTTGAAGTGGATGGCTAGGACGCTTGCCAAAGCACCTTTGAAAGTCGGGTAATCGAGATCTTGTTCGATGGCCCAACTGGGTTGATGGAAAGTTTTCGTGTTAAATGCAAGATCCACCGTTTTGACGGTACCACTCGGCAAGGTCGCATACCAGGAGCTTCTTCCGTCACCAAAGCTCCTCAAAGTAAACGCAACCTTCTTCGTTGCAGAATAGGTGACACACATTCCTTCCCAATCGGACATATTTACGGAGGTTCCCGACGGGGACATATTGAAACCGATGGCGGCATAGGGATACGGAACGGCTTCCATATATTCCCCATTATACTCCCAGTCGTATACGAGGTCGATTTCTGCCGTGTACGCGCCCATCTCGGATCCCGTGTATACGGTGGAATATCCTCTATCAGCACTATCATCAAAACTGAACCACCAGCCCGAACTATCCTTCGTTTCCTTGTTGTCGTCAAAGAAGGTATATTCGTCAACGGTGTTGAAGAAGGTTCGAACGCGGTCACCGTAGGTGGATGTGTACATGATACCGTCTTCGAAAGTTACGACTTTTTCCCTTGGTCCAGAGCTGCTAGACAATTCGGGTTCAGAGGATTCCGAAGAATTGGTTTTGGAAGAGCCGGAAGAACCGAGCTCGTCATCATCACCATCCTCATCGCCATCATCATCGCCAATATCAAGCGCGGCCCCCAAAGCCGACCATTTCCAAGTCAAGGATTCAGGATCCATGGAACACGTATAAATCTGTTTTTTGGACTTGTCATAGGCATAGGTCTTTTGGGGATTTGCGATGGCCCAGCTTTGCGAGCATTCGTCCATATCCTCTATTTTGCTAACGGCAGGCGCCCACGTGTATGTCGTCATTCCCATACCCAAATCAATAGAAGCGCAAATATAATCGGATTTTTCTCCGGTCACTTTGACCGTTTCGCCAGAATTAGATTCAGCACAGGGGGACTGGAAAAGTTCAACCAGGCTTTTCACGGATTTAGAAGAGCTTTCGCTGGAGCCACTGCTGCTTGCTGGCTTGGCGACTTCGTTAGTTGCTTCACAAACCGCATTTTGGGTATCGTATATTTCGTCCAACGTTCCAACCAAGCCAACGGTCTGAGTAATAGTACACTTCCCCGCTTCGTAGGTAGCGCTGAAACCCTCTACCGTACCCGAGGCTTCGCAAACCGTCTTGGCGGTGACATCATCGCCCATTTGAGAATAATCGGTGATTGTGGATTGCGAAACCATATTTCCATCCGCACCAAACACATAAACGGTAGTAGTGGTAGCCCCACCAGCCGTCGTTTTCATGGTAACGGAATTTCCCGTCTTGGTAACGGAGCATAGATCGCTTGTCGCATCAGGACCGCTACTGCTGGAATCACTTCCGCAGCCGAAGAGTCCTATGCTAGCAGCACAAAATAAGGAAAGGAAGGCCGCTTCTTTTTTTTGTTTGCAAAAATTTGCAACACTTTTCATAGAAAACTCCTTTATTGATTAGCTTCAAATTAACAAAAATTTTCTAAAAGTCAATAAGAGAACCACTGATGATATGCGCTACATCACAATTGTACCTTAAAAAAGATCCAGCTCGGTCTGTAAACTCTTGGGGTGAAAGCTTTTACGATGTTCCGCAGTCATGCCGAGACGGCGGATTGCGTCAAGGTGAGCCTTGGTTCCATAACCGGCATGCTTGTCGAAACCGTAGCCGGGGAACTTCTTTTCGAGGTCGTCCATGTAGCGGTCACGGAAGACTTTCGCCAAAATCGAGGCCGCCGAGATGCTAGCAATGCGTCCATCGCCCTTGACCACGGGAATCTGCATTTCTTCGGGTATTCCGTGAATCTTGAGGTTGCCGTCGACAGCGATTAAAGTGGTTAGTGGTTGGTGGCTAGTGGTCAGGGACGCAAAGGAGCCTTTCTGGAAGATTGGAATTTCGGGTTCTGATTCGTGCAAACCGGGCATACCGAGAGCCTGCAAGGCTCGACGCATGGCTAAAAAGTCCGCTTCTAGAATATTCATGCGGTCAATTTCTTCGACCGAAGCACTCGCCACGGCAAAGCAGGCGCAAGCATCTTGCACCGCCTGGTACATGGCTTCGCGCTTTACGCGCGTGAGTTTCTTGGAGTCGTTGAGCGTCAGGAGAGCATCGGGAGCCTTGAGGACTGCGGCGCAGGCCACCACAGGGCCAGCCAAAGGGCCACGACCGACTTCGTCGATACCGACCACAATCGCATTCTCCCCCGCTTGCGCGGCGAATTTGCGCATGGCGACTTCGCCATCGACAGGAGCTTCAATACCTTCGAGAAATGCCGGAACCTTGAATTTCATGAGTTACAAGCCCATTTGAGCGGCGTAATCCTTAATCGTCTTCCAGTAGAGGGCGTGTTCCTGCACCAGCACGCGAGCAGCGAGCGTTTCCGGCGTGTCAGCAGCTTCAACAGGCACGCGGGTCTGCGCCAAGATTCGCCCTTGGTCGATTTCTTCGCTGACCAAGTGAACTGTCGGGCCCGATTCCTTTTCGTGGGCGGCAATCACGGCCTCGTGCACATGAATTCCGAAAAAGCCCTTGCCGCCATACTTGGGCAAAAGCGACGGGTGAACGTTCAAAATACGGTCCGGGAGCCTTTTAATGAGGCTTACCGGCAAGGCCTTCATATAGCCCGCCAGAATCAACAAATCAATGTCGTAGCGATCGATGACTTCGAGCAGCGCCGCTTCGTAGGCAGCCGTATCGGGGTGCGTCTTGCCCGAAATATGGAAAACGGGAATCCCGTAAGATTCCGCATGAGAAACAGCCCCGCAACCACCGTTGTTGGTAATCAGGAACTTGCATTGGGCTTCGAGGTCGCCCTCGCCAATGCGGTCAATTATCGCTTTAAAGTTACTTCCACCACCGGAAGCCATCACGCCTATTTTAAACATGGCGCCAAAAATAGAAAAATAATCTAGGATTGTTTGATGCTAGCAGATATTCATCAGGATCAATCCAACCGCCCAGAAGGCAAGCAGATAGTTCACGATGAAGTGCCAAAAGATGTGCGTCCTTTCAGAACTCGTCATAGCATGTCTCTTAACCATGCCCCTAATTTAGATATAACATAACTAAAATTAAAGAGACGGAAATCACACTGCGATTCCCGTCACACTCAGACCGTTCGGCTCTATATCATATACAAGAATGTGATATCACCTCACTCTCGCAAAAACGCCTCGTTAATACGAGGCGCTTGTTGCTCACAAACTTAAGAAAACCTTACAAAGGTTACTTTGTTTTTTCTTCGATTTTTACGACCGGTTCGTCCATCATCTTTTCGGCGATAACTTCCGGCGTTTCTTCGGCAATTGCAGCGTTGGATTCTTCCGGCATCCACGGCTTGTCGAGGCTCTTTTCCCAGGAAACGGTAGGCGCCTGCGGCATTTCATGCGAGGTATCCACAATCGGGAGGCCCAAGAGTTCGCGGGCGCGGTTGAGAGCGGCATCGATGTTACCGAGGGCATTTTCTTCGCCGAGTTGCTTAAGCACTCCGGCGCGAGTAAGCGCTACCACCGGCTGAGCATGCACGCCACTGAGCAACAGCTGCGTACCTTCGCGGTTGCAACGGTTCAGCAAATCTTCAATCATCTGGATACCGGCAGCATCGATGCTAGACACGCTACGCATGCGCAAAATAAGAATCTTCGGCTTGTCCGAAATGCGGGCCATGGTATCTTTAAACTTGTCGACCGCACCAAAGAAGAGCGAACCAGCAAGTTCGTACACGGCAACGCCCTTCGGCACCTGGCGGCTAAGCTCGTTATGAGCAGCTTCTTCGTCGTCTTCTTTAAGGGCTTCGGTCACCGTTTCCACTTCGGCAACGTCGCTCATGCGCTTAATGAAGAGCACTGCGGCCAAAAGCACACCCACTTCGATTGCGACCGTCAGGTCGATAATCACGGTCAAGAAGAAGGCCACAAGCATCACAGCAACGTCGCTCTTCGGGGCCTTGAACATCTTGATAAAGCTGCGGTAGCCGCACATGTTGAACGCGACCTGGAAAAGCACGGCGGCAAGCGCTGCCATCGGGATCATTTCGGCGTACTTACCGAGCACAAGCATGATGAGCAGGAGCACAACCGCATGCACGAGGCCCGAAATCGGGCTCACGGCACCGTTACGGATGTTGGTTGCCGTACGGGCAATGGCACCCGTCGCCGGAATACCACCAAACATCGGAGACAGCACGTTGGCAACGCCCTGACCAAAAAGTTCGGTGTTCGAACGGTGCTTGGTCGAGGTCATACCGTCGGCCACCACGGCAGACAAAAGGGATTCAATGGCGCCCAAAATGGCAATCGTCAAAGCCGGTTGGAACACCTTCTGCATCATTTCGAGGCTAATGTTTGGCAGGTGCGGTACCGGGAAACCAGTCGGAATGTGGTTTTTCATGCCAATGGTCACCACGCCGTGGCCCGTAATCGGGTCATCCCAGCCCAAAACCTTCACCATGACAGTCGCCACAATAATGGCAATCAGGGAACCGGGCACCTTCGTGGTAATTTTCGGCCACAGAATGCAAACGGCCAAAGCCACAAGGCCCACAATCACGGCATAAATATTAATCGTATCTAAAGAAGAGGCGTAAAGCTTGATTTTGCCCACGGCATCGGCCGGGTCTTTGGAAAGGAAACGGAGGCCAAAGAAGTTCGGCACCTGGCCAAGAGCAATAATAATAGCGATACCGGCGGTAAAGCCCACAGTAACCGGATACGGGATAAACTTGATAATCGCGCCAAATTTGGCCAAGCCAAAGATAATCAGCAAGATACCGGCCAAAAGGGTGGCCGAAGCAAGGCCGTCATAACCGTACTGGCTCACGATGCCGTAGACAATCACAATGAATGCACCCGTCGGGCCGCCAATCTGGAAGCGGGAACCGCCCAAGAGCGAAATAGTAAAGCCAGCGATAATGGCCGTATAAAGACCCTGTTCCGGACCCACACCCGAAGCGATAGCAAACGCAATGGCAAGCGGAAGCGCCAGAATGCCCACAATCAGGCCCGACATGAGGTCGCTTACGAAGTTCTTTTTGTCGTAGCCCCTGCGAATTGTGCGGAACAGTTCAGGAGTAACGGTCGTCTTGACTCCAGCAAGGAAATTCTTGACGGAATCTTTGGCGTTAATATTGGGCATGGGGGTCTCCAATCTTAGGAACGCGGCCAAATTTAGGAAAATTTACACCCTTTGTTAAGGGTAAAAAAAAGCAACCAAATAATTTTCTATCTTTACGCCCGAAAATTCAACCTATAACCCCAAGAGACTATGCTTTTCAATTTCGACATGATCCAGGGCGTGTATGCCCGCATTCCCGCCCGCGTTGAAGCTGCACGCAAGCAGCTGGGCCGTCCGCTCACCCTCGCCGAAAAGATTATCTACAGCCACTTGATCGATGGCACCGAGAACAGGACTTACGAACGCGGCAAGGATTTTGCCGAATTCCACCCCGACCGCGTGGCCATGCAGGACGCTACCGCCCAGATGGCCCTCCTCCAGTTCACCACCGCCGGTAAGGCCCGCGTGGCAGTGCCGAGTTCCGTGCACTGCGACCACTTGATTATCGCCCGCGATGGTGTCGAAAAGGACCTCCCCCGCGCCAAAGAAGAAAGCAAGGAAGTTTACGATTTCCTCCAGTCCGTGTCTGCCAAGTACGGCATTGACTGCTGGCTCCCGGGTGCTGGCATCATCCACCAGGTGGTGCTCGAAAACTACGCCTTCCCGGGCGGAATGATGATCGGTACCGACTCCCACACCGTGAACGCTGGCGGCCTCGGCATGCTCGCGATTGGCGTGGGCGGTGCAGACGCCGTGGATGCCATGGTCGGCCTCCCGTGGGAACTCAAGTACCCGAAGATGATCGGCGTGAAGCTCACCGGTAAGCTCCAGGGCTTCGCTACCGCCAAGGACATCATCCTGAAGCTCGCAGGCATCTTGACCGTTAAGGGTGGCACCAACGCCATTATCGAATACTTCGGCGAAGGCGCACGCAGCCTCTCCGCAACAGGCAAGGCAACGATTGCAAACATGGGTGCCGAAGTGGGCGCTACCTGCTCCACCTTCAGCTACGACGATTCCATGAGCCGCTACCTCAAGGTGACTGGCCGTGCCGACGTTGCCGCCGCCGCCGACAAGATTGCAGAACACCTCAAGGCCGACCCCGAAGTCGAAGCAAATCCGGAAAAGTATTTTGACCGCGTCGTGGAAATTGACCTGAGCACGCTCGTGCCGCACTTCAACGGCCCGTTCAGCCCGGACCGCGCCTACGCCGTGACCGACATGGCAGAAAGCCTCAAGGCCACCGAAACCAAGCCGGAATCTACGCCGGTCGTAAGCGCCGCCCTCATCGGTAGCTGCACGAACTCCAGCTACGAAGATCTCTTCATGGCCGCGAACATGATCAAGCAGGCCCTCGCGAAGGGTCTTTCCCCGAAGTGCCCGCTCCTCATCAACCCGGGGTCTGAACAGGTGCGCTACACCGCCGAACGCGACGGCCTCATCGACTTGTTCAAGCAGTTCGGTGCCACCATCATGACGAACGCCTGCGGTCCTTGCATTGGCCGCTGGGACCGTGCCGGAGCTGACAAGAAGGAACTCAACACCATCGTCCACAGCTTCAACCGCAACTTCGCAAAGCGCGCCGACGGCAATCCGAACACCCACGCCTTCGTTGCCTCCCCGCTCATGGCCGTGATTGCAGCCCTCAGCGGCGACATCCGCTTCAACCCCATGACCGACACCCTCGTAAACAATGAGGGCAAGGCCGTCAAGCTCGACCCGCCGGAACAGTGCGAACTTCCGCCGAAGGGTTTTGAAGTCAAGGATGCCGGCTACCAGGCTCCGGCAGAAGACGGTTCCAAGATTACCGTTTCCATCAACCCCGAAAGCAAGCGCCTCCAGGCTCTCGCCCCGTTCGCCGCTTGGGACGGCAAGGACATCGCCGGTGCCCCGCTCCTCATCAAGGCCAAGGGCAAGTGCACTACCGACCACATCTCCATGGCTGGTCCGTGGCTCAACTACCGCGGTCACCTCGAAAACATTTCGAACAACATGCTCATCGGCGCCGTGAACGCATTCAACGGCGAAACGAACAAGGTTCTCTGCCAGTGCGGTGAATACAAAGAAGTTCCCGAACTTGCGAAGATTTACAAGGCCAAGGGCACGGGCTCCATCGTCATCGGTGACGAAAACTACGGTGAAGGCTCCAGCCGCGAACACGCCGCTATGGAACCGCGCTTCCTCGGCGTGAAGGCCGTAATCGTGAAGAGCTTCGCCCGCATCCACGAGACGAACCTCAAGAAGCAGGGCATGCTCGCCCTCACCTTCAAGAACGCCGCCGACTACGATAAGATTCAGGAACAGGACGTGTTCGACATCGTCGGTCTCACCAAGTTCGCCCCGGGTTCCGAGTTCACGCTCGTCGCCCACCACAAGGACGGCTCGGTCGATAACATCGCCCTCTGCCACACCTACAACGAACAGCAGTGGGCATGGTTCAAGGCAGGTTCCGCCCTCAACCTGATTCGCGCGAACAACAAATAAGAGCTTTATTCCGGCACCCGCCCAAACAAACGAAAAAAAGTGCCATTTTTTGAAAATTTGACAAAAACGTGACACTTTTACAGGTTTTGTTTATATATATTGAGGGTATGGTGCCGGAGTAGCACCCCAAGGTTTTTAAAAAGGATCATTATGCTTTCTTACGCTGAAGCTTATAAAATCGCCGCCGAAGTCCACAAAGGTCAGACAGACAAAGCAGGTGGCCCCTACATTGATTTTCTGCAGAATGTCGCAGATTACCTCAAGAACAAGGGTGAATCCGAAGAGGTTCAGACACTCGCCATTTTGCAGGACTTGATTACCGACACTACCAAGAAAACCCCTGAAGAAGTGATCGCCATGGGCGTTCCGGCCGATATGGTCGAAAAAATCCAGAAGATGACTTACCACAAGAACCAGGGCTGGATCGACGAATACAGCTGCAAGCTGATGGCCGAAGGCGTCCCCGCCGAAGAAGCGAACTACGAAGCCCGCGAAAAGGAATTCGTGAAGTTCATGGGCACCCTCAAGGACGACCCGCTGATGGCCAAGGCCAAGAGCGCCATTCTGAACGTGCTTTTGGAAGACAAGTACATCAAGCGCCAGGAACGCCGCGAACTCAAGACCAAGTTCCGCCTCAAGAAGTACCAGGCGGCTATTGAAGCCCTCGGCGTGTAATAGTAAGAAGTTAGAAGTAGACTGTAGGAAGTCCTTCCTAGGTAAACTTATAAGGAAAGTCCGCCCCTGTGCGGGCTTTTTTTCTTTTTCACCTTCCTACTGCCTACCGTCTACTGTCTACTACAAAATTTTTTATTGCTTTCAATGTAGCCGAAAAAGCCGTATTTTGCTATTTTTACGCGCGTAATTTAAGAGTCCCCGTAAACCATGCGGGGCAAAACAAAAAGGAACACAACCATGGCAAATAAAGTCTATAACTTTAGCGCAGGACCGTCTGTCCTGCCCGAACAGGCACTCAAGGAAGCATCTGCTGCATGCATCGACTTCGAAAACAGCGGCATCAGCATTCTCTCCATGAGTCACCGTTCAAAGCCGATTGAAAACATGTTCGCCCAGACGGAACAGTACCTCCGTGAATTGATGGGCATCCCTGAAGACTATGACATCGTTTTCCTCGGTGGTGGCTGCTCCCTTTTGTTCTGCATGCTCCCGATGAACTTCCTGGACCAGGACGCTACGGCCGACTACGCTCTGACCGGTGTCTGGGCAAACAAGGCTTACAAGGAAGCTAAGCAGTTCGGTAACGCTCTCGCCGCTTGCGACACCAAGTCTGAAACTTACAGCCGCATCGACAAGAACCTGAAGCTTTCCGACAACGCCACGTATCTCCACGTGACAGCCAACAACACCATCTACGGTACGGAATGGCACAACTTCCCGAAGCCGAAGTCCGGCTTCCTCATGGCTGACGTGAGCTCCGACTTCCTCGCCCGCAAGATCAACGTGTCCGACTTCGGCGTTGTGTACGGCGGCGCCCAGAAGAACATCAGCTGCGCAGGCGTGACTGTTACCATCATCAAGAAGGGCCTTCTCGGCAAGGTGAACCGCACCATCCCGACCATGCTCAACTTCCAGACCCACATTGACGCTGCCAACATGTTCAACACTCCTCCGGTATTCGCCGTGTACGTGATGAACCGCACCCTCAAGTGGCTCAAGGAATTCGGTGGTGTCGAAGCTATCGAAAAGGTGAACCGCTCCAAGGCCGCTCTCCTTTACAGCGCCCTCGACGCTTCCAAGGTGTTCGTCGGTACCGCTGCCAAGGAAGACCGTTCCATCATGAACGTTCCGTTCGTGTTCAACAAGGACGTGGTTGCCGCTGACAAGGCAGACGATCTCGCCAAGGAATTCCTCGAATTTGCAAAGGCTCGCGGTCTGCAGCAGCTCAAGGGTCACCGCTCCGTGGGTGGCTTCCGCGCATCCATCTACAACGCAATGCCGGTCGAAGGCGTGCAGGCCCTCGTTGACTGCCTCGGCGACTTCGAAAAGAAAGTTCTTGGCTAAAGCCAAAAACTTGGACTCACGCGAATGCGGGAGTCCCAAGTCAAAGGGTTAATCGCCCCAAGCCAACAATGAATTAGAAAGGCCTCCGCATTTGCGGAGGCTTTTTCTGTTTTAAAAGAAAATCCCCAGTCTAGCCGGGGATGACAAATTAATCGTCGTTCTTCTTGAACTTGTTCACCACGTCGGGCACGATGTCCATGACCTTAGAAACAAGCGAACTGTCCTTGCTAATGGGCATCACGCGCACGTCGTCGCCCTTGATGACGAGGAAAGCGACCGGTTCCACCGAGGCGCCACCGCCAGATGCCGAAGTGTCTCCCTTGGACTGGTGACCGCCAAAACCGAAGCCCACGGACACGCGGCTCACGGGCACAACGGTAGATTCACCGGCCTGAATGGGGTTACCGATAACCGTTTCAGCCTTAGTGATGAAACGGAGCTTTTCCAAAAGAGTTTCTGCAAGTTTTTCAATAGCCATGACTTTAATATAATAAAGTAGGAAGTAGAAAGTTGGAAGTAAGAAGTGGTTAGTGGTTAGTAAACAGGTTTTTTACCTGTCTACTGCCTACTGCGCCGAAGGCGCTAGTATCGCGCCTCGAAAATGCGGTCGCTGGCGGTAAAGAACGTACGTTCCAAGTCCGGCCAAGACATATAGCCCCAGACAACGGCCACCCGCCCGCCAGACAAGCGGCTCGCGATTCCGTAAGAGCCCTCGCCCGCTTCAAAGTAAACGCAGTCATTTGCGGGAACAATTTCGTTCGGAGTAACCCGCTTAAGACCCGACACCCACTTTTCAAACGCATCCGATTCCACCTGATCCCAGCTGCGAGCCACATTCCAGCGTAGGTTACCGTCGCGGTAGCTTTGCACCAGCACCGGGAAGGTCGATTTAACGCCCAAGAAAAATCGAGTTTCAATCGAGGCGCGGCCCTGTTCGCGGTGTTCAAAAGGCAAACTCAAGAATGCCTGCGGGAATCCGCCATGGTAGCCCGGGAACTTGCGCACGTAATCTTCGAGGTCGGCACGCTCGTAACGGCGGTAGCTGTCGTGCCTAAAGATAAAGATGCGCTTGTCGGCGCGAAAACTCTGTTCCAAGAAGTTACCCCTCAGAATCGGGATGCTGCCTTGGAAGTGTCCGCTGTTCATGTAATAGTCGAGTGCATACACATCGCTTTCGAATTCAAGTACAGTCACACCGAGCGTATCGCCAAGCATAATCGCGTAGCGGTAGTCGTAGCGGCGTTCCAGCGAAGAAATTTCAGCATTCTTCGTAGAATCTTGTGCAAAGGAAACAGGCTTCAAAAATTTGTACGCAATCGCGGAATAGTCGACCGGGATTTCATCTTTCTCCTGGCAGCCAGTCACAAGCGCCGCAATACTCGCCGCAAGCACAAGCCCCAAAGATTTACAAGAGAAAAGCATACGAGAAATGTAGAAAAAAAAGAGTCAAAATTTCAACAGTCACCAAATCTAAACAACTCCGAAATCTGAATTCCGAAATCCGAATCAAATAGCGTAGCTGCAATATTCCCGCAGGGGACATTTGCGGCAACGGTCCGTCACTGTACGGCAAATAAAACCGTCGGTTCCGTCTTCTAAATAAAACTGCAAACTGTGTGCGGCCACGTAGGCGGTCAAGGCGTCGACCTTCGACTTTTTCACCTCGGCATTTTCGGACTGTTCCATCAAATGCTGCACAAGTGCCACATACATGTCGGTTGCAAGTTTCTGCTTTTGTGCGGGCTCCAAGTCCGCAAAGCCGTCGCTTGCTGGCCCAAGAATCGAAAGGTAGCGGCGAGCGCCCATCGTTAAAGGCAGGGGCGGCCATTTCACAGGAGCGCACGCAGTCCCTTCGGCGCAGTCCAGCGAAAGCCCCACCGGAGCGGGCGCGAGCAAGCGATAAATTGCGGCGCAGACTTTCGGGCGCGGGTTTCCCTTACCCATAAAGTAAATTTCGCCAAGGTCACGCCAAAGTTCTTCGGGCGTACGGGACTTGAGCCATTCCTGCAAATTTCCGTGCCGGCGAGCAAACAGCCCGACACTCCAGAAAATTCCCGCCACATTTTCGAACAGACTCCAGGTGCGACAACCGAATGCTGATTCTACGCATGATTCAATATCCTGCGCCTTCGGCACCGGCAACGTCCAGAGTTTTTCGCCAGGGAATTTTTCGTTGAGCGCCCGCAAGAGCTCCACAAATTCAGGGTAGCTCACGTCTTGAAAAAGCGCCGTGCCTAAAAGTGTCCACGCGATGCGTTCGTTTGCGCCCTTTTCTTGCTTTGCAACCGTAAGGACCGGGTCATCGATTCGAGCAAACAATCGCACGAATTCTGCCGTCGCCTTGAACAACGCGGGCTCATCGTGAATAAATCGCTTGACCGAAACCATCGGCAAAACCTAAAATATTAGAGGGCCTCGCCCACCTTCACGGCAGTTCCCACGCGGCTCTGGAAGAGTCCCGGATTCCTCTCGCGGATTTTCTTGTCGACCACGAGAATTACGGTGCTGCCCATTTCGAAGCGACCCAGTTCGCCGCCCTTTTCCACGGTGATTTTCTGGGCGGGTTTCCAGTCGTAACGTTTGCAGTTGCGCGGGAGTTTGCCCGCATTCACCAAGAGTTCGTCCGTGTAGGCGACTCCAATGCGGCCCACGTTCGTGGCACCGACTTTTACCACCAGCATTTCGGAGCCGTCGTCCAAGCGCAAGTGGCTCGTAAGGCGTTCGTTAATGCAGAACAGGCCTTCTACGCGTTCCACGCTACCCACGTTCACCGGCCAGAGCGTGCCGGGGCAGTAGCTTGCATCCACCACTTCGGCCTTTGCCGGGCTATGAATGCGGTGGTAGTTAAACGGAGCCAAGTAAATCGTCGCGAAAGCACCGCCTTCAAAACGCTTCGCCATTTCTTCGTCGCGGAGCAGATCCTTGAGCGTGTACGTTTTGCCCTTCGCCTGAATCAGTTCCTGCTTGCCGTCGAAAACGGCCGTCTGCGAAAGCACACCATCCACCGGCGACACGATTTCAGAATCGGCAATCGGGCGCATTCCCGGCTTGAGTCTGCGGATAAAAAGTTCGCCGATGTTCGCATAATGTTCAAGCGGATATTCCGACTCTTCCATATTCAGCTTGTAATAAGCGGCAAAAGCGTTGCGTGCCTTCTTGGAAATCACAGGCAACTTGAGGCGGGTCAACGCACCGAAGGCGCGGCTAGCGGCATTCTTCGGCAAAAGCTTCATAAAGACGTAAAAGGCGGTATTCATACGGGCAAAGATAGAAATTCATCGTCTGCGTATTCCCAGAAAAGACTATATTAATACCGAATTTTTGCATTCTAATGAGGCTTGCGTGAAAAAGTTATTCACCCTATTTTTCTTTTTGACAAATGTCGTGTTGATTGCTTGCAGTGATAGCAATTCCGTTTCTTCTCAGGATCCTACACAAGATCCAATTTCAGAGCTTTCATCTTCCTCTAGCCTGATTCAGAGTTCCAGTGATAATTGGGGTGGTTACCCCCCTTGTGATGTCGAACCCATGTATAGTAATGAGTGGCCTAGAGATTTTGGGGTCACAAGTTCTTTGAAAAATCTCACTGCCTATGGCAGCAACTTAGGTTGCAAAATAAATTTGAATATGAATTCCGCAACCCTGCTCGCTAAAAAAGGTGATGGTTGGGATACCATTGGAACAACAGCAACAACAGCCACTCTTGCATACGAAAGCCCTATCGAAGAAACCTGGGAATATACAGCAGACTTTAGTAATCTCGATACGCCGGATTCATTGCCTGATGGCGAATACAAGTTGGTTTGGGGCAGTGGAAAATCATTAACCACCTCATTCTCTTTAAAGCGTCATTTTCATAAAGTGGAGTTAACAACTGGTTGGGATGATTACTTTGAAGAAATATGGACGTCAATTAATATAGACCGTGATGTTTCTGACCCTCATGTAGAACAGCGTGGCTTTTTGTACAATCCAAGGGAAGACAAAAAATATCCCTTAGAATGTGGAATCGGCGGGTCTTCGTGGAACTTATCCTGCCGTATAGATGACAAGCTGGACAGCTCATTAAATGACGGCATATATGAATTCCAATGGGAAGCCTTTTTGCCTAAAGCATTCCCTGATTATCAGACTTATTCCGATATATTAGACGCTAAGTTTGACCATGATGAAGATTTGAAATGGTCTTATGCAATTGACTCACTAGGAAACTTTAAGGAAGGAATCGTTGGCACAAAGCTGAAACAGGAAGTACTCCTGGATCGAACAGCACCAAAAATATTGGACGTTTCAAAGAGCGCCTATTCCGTTATATTTGATGGAACTAACAGAAACAGGGATTTCGTTGTCGATGCCAAAATCTATGATGACTTACTGGGTCGTGAAAGCCAAATTTATACAGTTTCCTATTATGTAAGAGGAGCATTGGCTCATAGAGAGTTGGTTGATACAGACAAGGATACGATTAACCTTAATGTAAAGTTCTCGTACTCGACACAAGATCGATGGGAGTGGGAGCTCTTTCTTAAGATTGTAGTCGAAGACGAAAGATCTTATGTAGATTCCATTAGAATTGAGAACCTTGATGTTCTGGATTCTCAGAAGGTATCTTATAACATTGGCTGGGTTCCTGAAACAATACCTTCCAAGGATTACGATTGCTCAAAGTACAAATGTGTTATTACGGATTACTTGAATCCGGATTTGGAATATGGTGAATTTTTAGATAAAAGGGACAACCAGGTTTATAGAACCACTCAAATTGGCGACCAGGTTTGGTTTGCCCAAAATCTGAATTTCGAAACGGATTCCAGTTTTTGCAAGAATAATGAGTTAGATTCCTGCGCCAAGTATGGAAGGCTCTACACATGGAATGCTGCCGTAGGCAAGAGTATGGAGGAATGTCCTTATGATTCCGCATGCTATTTGACAGATTCAGCCAAAAACGAGGCTCCTGTTCGAGGGGCATGCCCAGAAGGGTGGCATGTTCCTGCGTTTGAGGAAGTTTATGCCTTAAAAGATTATATTACCGAACATTACGATCAGCAGTACGACCGATGGGGAAGCCGCTTCTTGAAATCTCAGCATGGTTGGCCAGAAGGCATTGCCTCAAACGAAACCGGTTTGTCTGTGATTGCAGCCCCCTATCGTTTTGTTTATCCCAATGGCGAAACCGATTTCTGGCATCGAAGCGAAACATCCTTCTGGTTGTCCGATGGTTATTTGACTTTCCACAATGACGACCGCTTCCGCGTGACTACACGTGGTAACAACTATGCAGCTGTTTTTGAATTCTGGGGTGGTCGAGATGAATTTCCTCAATTTGGAGTTGAAGAAAAGACGGATGCCTATCCTATACGCTGCATAAAAGATTAGCTGCTTGAGTTTAAACTGCACGCTTGCGCACTACCATTATTTTTTGTATATTGTGTCTGGAGCGATTTTGACACCTAGCTGTCAAAAAAATTGTTTATCTTTGTACCGACTAAATTTTTAACGAGAGTTTCTAATTACTATGGCAGCAGCAAAGTATACCGAAGACAGCATTAGAACACTGGAATGGAACGAACATATCCGCGAACGTCCGGGTATGTACATCGGCAAACTCGGCGACGGCAACAGCCCCGACGACGGCATTTACGTGCTGGTCAAGGAAATTATCGACAACTCCATCGACGAATTCGTGATGGGTGCCGGCAAGCAGATTATCATTGACATTGAAGACCATAGCGCCCGCGTGCGCGACTTTGGCCGCGGCATTCCGCTCGGCAAGGTCATCGACTGCGTATCGAAGATTAACACCGGCGGCAAGTACGACTCCGAAGCCTTCCAGAAGTCGGTAGGTTTGAACGGTGTGGGTACCAAGGCGGTGAACGCGCTTTCGACCAAGTTCATCGTCAAGAGTTTCCGCGACGGCCGCGTCAAGGAAGCCGAATTCAGCAAGGGCAAGCTTGTCCGCGAAGAACGCGAAAAGAATACGACCGAAAAGAACGGTACCGAAATCTATTTTGAACCGGACGCCAGCATTTTCAAGAATTTCCGCTTCTTGCCTGGCTACATGGAAGAAAAGGTATGGAACTACGCCTACCTGAACAACGGCCTTTCGCTCATCATGAACGGCAAGACCTACAACAGCCCGAACGGCCTTCTGGACCTGTTGCAGAACCACGTGGACGATTCTATCCGCTACCCGGTGGCCCACTTTAAGGCAAGCGATATCGAAGTCGCCTTTACCCACGGCAACCAGTACGGCGAACACTATTACAGTTTCGTGAACGGCCAGCACACTACGCAGGGCGGTACGCACCAGCAAGCCTTCCGCGAAGGCATTGTGAAGGGCGCCCGAGACCATTTCAAGAAGGACCTGGATCCGGCCGACGTGCGCAACTGCATTATCGGCGCCATCTCCGTGCGCATCCAGGAACCGGTTTTCGAATCGCAGACCAAGACCAAGCTCGGCTCGACGACGGTCGCTCCGGGTGGCGCCCAGCTGCGTACCTGGATTGTAGACTACGTGGCCTCGCAGCTCGACAACTACTTGCACAAGAATCCGGAAACCGAAAAGGCACTTTTAAACCGCATTACGCAGAACGAACGCGAACGCAAGGAAATCGCGGGCATCAAGAAGCTTGCGAACGACCGCGCGAAAAAGGCGAACCTGCACAACCGCAAGCTGCGCGACTGCAAGATTCACCTGACCGACACGAAGAACGCGCTCAACCGCGAAACCATGATCTTCATTACCGAAGGTGACTCTGCATCGGGTTCCATTACTAAGGCACGCAATGTGCAGACGCAGGCCGTGTTCAGCTTGCGCGGTAAGCCGCTGAACAGCTTCGGCATGACCAAGAAGGTGGTGTACGAAAACGAAGAATTCAACCTGTTGCAGCACGCTCTCGATATCGAAAACGGTCTCGAGAACCTCCGCTACGACAAGGTGATTATCGCGACCGATGCTGATGTAGACGGTATGCACATTCGTCTGCTCTTGATGACCTTCTTCTTGCAGTTCTTCCCCGAACTCGTAGAACAGAAGCACCTGTTCATTCTGCAGACACCGCTTTTCCGCGTGCGCAACAAGCAAGTGACCAAGTACTGCTACGACGAAGTGGAACGCGACAAGGCCGCCAAGGAAATCGGCAAGACCGGTCTCGAGATTACTCGATTCAAAGGTCTCGGCGAAATTTCTCCGGAAGAATTCGGACAGTTCATCGGCGAAGACATGCGCCTTGAAACGGTGGTGCTTCCGCCCGATGCCTCGTTCGGCAAGATGCTCGCCTACTACATGGGGAACAACACTCCCCAGCGTCAGGACCACATCGTACAGAACCTCCGCGCCGAAGCCGTGGAAGAACTGTAGTGATTAGTGATGTGTAATGAGAGATGTGTGATGAGTAATTATTCATTTCCTCATAGAGGACAACTCTACTAAGGTGCTAAAGCACCAAGTATCGTTTATCTCATTTGTCATTCCACATTACACATTGCATGAGAGTCACCTAGCAAAAAAGCAGCATTAAAATGCTGCTTTTTTCATACTTCAGGAGCGGTGTCCCGAGTTCAATGTCCAGATCTACTTACACGACTTTGAACGCCTGCGTTCTAGGCACGGCCTTGACGTTCTTGGTCTTGCCCTTGCCAGGCTGGATCATGAGCACCTTTTCCATACGGGTGCCGTCCATCTTGAGCACGCGGAAGGTGTAACCCTTGATAGTGACTTCAGCGCCGGGAGACGGAATAATGCCGAGCGTTGCCTGAATCAGGCCCGAAAGCGTTTCCACGTGGGAATTTTCGGGAGCTTCGAGTTCTACGCCAAGCTTGTATTCCAAATCGGAAAGCGTAATAACCGGATCGAGGATGAATCGCCCGTCCTTGAGGCGCTGCACATCTTCATCTTCGTCCACGTCGTCTTCGTCCTTGATTTCGCCCACGATTTCTTCGAGAATATCTTCAAGCGTGACAAGGCCCGCGGTTCCGCCATATTCATCGACCACGATGGCGAGCTGGTTACCCGTCTTGCGAAGTTCGGTGAGCATGTCGTCAATCTTCTTGTGATACGGCACAAAGACCGGCGGCATCACGAGTTTCATGATATCAAACGGTTCGTCGCGGTGTTCAGTGTACCACTCCAAGAAGTCGCGGTTCGAAAGAATACCCACGATGTTGTCGACGGTATCCTTGTAGACCGGCAAGCGGGAATGGCGTTCGGTGTTGAGAACCTTCACCAATTCTTCGAGCGGAGTGCCGACTTCGACCGCACACATGTCCACGCGCGGCGTCATGATTTCGCGCACCGGGGTTTCTACGAAGTCGAAGATGTTCAGAATCATCTGGCGTTCTTCCGGTTCCAGGCCTTCGGCATCGGGGTCTGCTTCGTCCGAAAGGTCAGCCTGCGCCTGCACGGCGTCGCGGCGTTCTTCGGGCAAGAAGCTAAGTTTGGAATCGTAGCCCAGGCCCTTCAGAATCTTCACGAACAGCAAGTGGCAAATCTTTGCCGGCAGTGCAAACGGCAGGCGAATGAACTTGAACAGCGGAATCAGCACGACTGCAAAGGTATCCGGTTTCAAGTTGCCAAGCAAGTTCGCCAGGAACACCGTAATGGTGTAAATGCCGATGCAAGCGACCACCAGGTAAGCGGCAAACGCCAGGAACCAGTAGTCCTGCACCCAGTTCCAGGGGATCATCTGGAACAGGTAAAAGCCCAAAACGCCCGCACCCACGTTGCAGAAAATGCGGCCGATCGAAATCGTTTCGTTAAAGCCCGGCAGTTCCACCAGGGATGCAACCACCTCTTCGCGACCTTCGCGATCACGAGCGTCACGCTTGGCATAAATGGCGCTAAAAGCGGCCTTGATCAGCGAAAACGAGAACGATGTCAGGACAAAAACGACAAGGAACGCGACGGCATAACTTTCAGAAGATTCCATTAGGCACCTTCCTTGTACGGGTCAAGTCCCAAGAATTCGCATTCGCGCTTGCGCATTACCTTGCGGTCGGCGGCCTTGATATGGTCGTAGCCCGAAAGGTGCAAAAGCCCATGTACAATCACGCGCTTCATTTCGGCATAGAACGTGTTGCCGTATTCAGGAGCCTGACGGCGCACCTGCTCGCGGGCGATATAGATTTCGCCGAGCATCGCCTCGTCTTCGGGGATCTCGACACCGAGTTCGTTCTTCCATTCGAACGAGAGAACGTCTGTTACCTTGTCGAGCCCGCGGTAGTCGCGGTTCATGGTGCGTACGAACTCATCGGTGCAGAGCACGATATTCACGTCTTTTTCCTTGCCTTCTTCGGCAAGGAGCTTGCGAGCCATCTTTTCGAACTTGTCCTTGTACGGAAAAGCCTCGATGTTCCCCTCGCAAAGGAACTCGATATTATACTTTTTCTTTCGACTAGCAGGGTCTGGCATTAAATGTTATACCACTTCTTGAGGACGTCTATGATAGCTTCGGCCTGGGCCTTGCCCGTAATCTTGAACTTGCCCTGGGGTTTGAAATTGCCCGCCATCTTGCGGTAGCGGCGCAACGACACCTTGGGTTCGGTAAATTCACCGGACTTCGGGTCACGTTCCTGGTAAAAGAACATCACGGTCGGCCACGCACCCTTCGAAAGGATTTCCTTGCCGATTTCCTTGATGACTTCTTCACCGGTATCTTCATCGCTATAGGCAACGGTCAGTTCTTCAACTTCCATATTTAGTCCTGTAGTTATAGGTTTTGACCTTCTTCCAAAAAACTTTGAAAAAAGCCACAGTCTTGTTACCCCGAATATACAATTCTGTATCGGGCCTAAAAAAAATACATATATTTGCGATGGGATGTTACACTAAAGCGAGGCTTTATGTCCTTTTCTCGTTTTTTTAGGCTTATAGCCCCCCTACTTTCCATCCTAGTTGGGGTTTCTTTTGCCGCTAAATCGCAATCAGGTAGAGTTCACTATGCCGTAGGCGAAGTTTTCGTACTCCGTAGTGGCACCGAAATGGTCATCAAGAGCAACGATCCCGATAAGAGCAAGCTCAAGAAAGCCAAAAACGTCAAGGAACGCGACGACATCATCACCAAGCTGGAATCCGAGGTAATTATCGGCCTTCCGGACGGCAGTTCCTTCAATGTTCAAGAAAACACCGTCGTTACCATTACCAAGCTTTCCTTTGAAGACGGAGAAAACAACTTCATCACCGAAGTCAAACGCGGTAGCATGAAGTTCGACGTGCAGAAGCAAGCAAAAACCAAGAACAAGATCAAGTTCAAGACCGGTATCGCCACGGCAGCTATCCGCGGTACGGATGGCTTTATCGGCAAAACCGCTAAATGTGAAATCGCATCTCTTTCAACAGGAAACCTGGACTTTGAAATCAGCACGACAAAAAAGACTTATGCAATCACTGGCGGCCAGACGATCTTCTACTGCAAGGACGCTGCTATCGTTGTCGACCTGGAATCTTCCGGAAACGGCGAACTCTTCAGGGAACTAAACGCCGTTTTGACCGACACAACCCTTTCTGCAGACGCTATCCGCAAGGCTGCCGAAAAAGCAGACAAGAAGATTTCCGAAAAGCAGAAAGAATTGAGGGCAAAAATCAATTGCCATATCGACCCCCTCCCCGATATCGTTTATTCTGCCAAGCAGACCATTTCAGCCACCTGCTCCGAAGGTACGTACATCCGTATTTTCGGCGAACCGCAGCGTTCCAACGGAAACGCACTCCTGCTACCCGTCGAATGGGACCCCAGCACCATCGGTCAAAAAAAGGTTCCATTCACCTGTTTCTATGAAGGCGACCCCACCAACACTATGCAGTGCGGTCTGCTAACCACCTATTTCGCAGGCTCAAGCGACACAACCACCACAGGAGACCAGGCTCTATTGACCATTATGTCCAGCATGCCTATCAAAGTGTGCGACCCCGCCATGATTACCATCGAAGGTGTATTTGACACCACCGACCAGAACGCAGTCCTCACAGTTACGCTCGGCAAGTACACTTCTAAAAACCTTGTGCCCCTCAGTGCAAAAGGACGATTCCTGCATTCCATTCCCGTGTCCGACAAAAACGGAAATTGGAACGAAAACACCCTCTACGTGAATTTTGAATCTAAAAATGGTAACAAGAATGTAGAAGTACCCATCAGAGTGGTTAAGTCCTGCAAGACTGTGAACCTGATTCCGCCTACCCTCGCACTTTACGCCAACCAGTGCAAGGCCGCACTTGCCTTAGGCCAAACAGATGGCGACAAGGCTATTTACACGCTGTATATCGATAACGTCGCCCAAAAGGAAATCTACTTTGACAGCGACCGCAAGTTCTACGAAAAACTGACCAGCGGCATCCACACGTACAGATTCCATGTGGAAGATCTCGCCGGCAACAAGGTTGAGTTGAAACAAAGACTGCAATGCTACCCGCCCCTCAGGAACGCAAAAATTGTCATTGACGGTGGCGAAGAACCGGAATACATACCCGTGCCGCCACCGCCCAGAGGTATAAATACCAAGATTCACAGACAGCTTTCGTTCTCGGTCAAGAACCTGCCTCAAAACGATCCGACATACATCAAGCAAATTGATATCACCCTGCCCGGGAACCACATTCAACTCCGCGGCACCGATTTGCAGTCGAACAGGATTGACCAGCAGATTGAGCTCCCTCATGGCACTTCGACCAAGGTCAAGATTACCGTCACCCTGAAGAGCGGTGAAATTCTTACTGCGAACAAACCATACACGGTGCAATAATGAAAAAAAATCATCTCATTTCAATTATCGCTCTGACAACCGTCCTGGTTTACGCACAAGAACCGGCTTCCCTAGCTCAAGGCACCCCGCTCAGCGGCAACGTTCACGGATTTATCAGGGTAGAACAGTCCCCATACGTGGTGACCGACAACCTGACTGTCGAAGAGAACCAGGTGCTCGTGATAGAACCGGGTGTCAAGTTGCAGTTTGCTCCGGGTACCGGCCTTTATGTCAAGGGACAATTTGTCGCGGCAGGAACAAGCGAAAACGAAGTCGAATTTGTCTCGGCAGCAGGCGATTCCAAGAACGGAAGCTGGAAAGGTGTCTTCATTACCGGTAGTGAAGCATCTGAAATCAGAAACGCAAGCATTAGCGGTGCAGAAAACGGTATTGCGGTCGAAAACAGTTCCGCAACCATTCAATTCAGCAAGTTTGCGAACACCTCAAGCCGTGGCGTCTATGCCAAGAACTCAAAAGTTTCTATCAGCGGATGCCTTTTTGAAAAAAATGACGGCGCCGCAGTCCATACCGACAGCTACAGCGACATGAATATCAACGACGTAAAGTTCGACGGCAACAAGGTCGCCCTTTACAACGCACAGCTCGCCATCACGAATGTTCAATCTTCCAGTTTCGAAAACAACTCCTACGCCGTCTTGGACATGGGCAACAGTCAACTGACCTTTGACAATACCCAGATCAGCAAGAACACGGTGGGTGTAAGCGCAGGCGACGTTCTTGAAAAGAACGTTATCGAAAGCATTAACGGAAACGAGACCGACTTCAACAAAGATTACGAAGGCGTCGCGCAGACTTTGCCCGCAAGCCCCGAAATTCCGGGCGTCGAAAGTCGTGCCGTTGACGCAAACGACAAAATCGGCGACCTGCTCGTCCAAAAAGAAGAAGAGGAAGACGCCAAAGCACCGAAGTCCTGGAATGTCATGGGCAGCGTGATGGTAAACAACTACTACCACAAAGTCCTTATGCGCAAAGACCGCAACGGGAACCGTTACAAGAACATCTTCCAAGTTCCCGGTTTCGGTACTGAAGCAAGCGTTTACTTGTTGATGCAGTCTCCGGACGGCAAGTCCATCGAATTCAGCGGTGACTACACCGGTGACCAGTGGAACCGATTCTCACCGATTCCGGTTACCTTGACTTACACAGACAGCTACAACAAGCTCATCCTGGGCGACTTTACCAAGACCGCTGGCGAGACATACATGGCAAGCCTTCCCATCTTCGGTGCCGGCTACACGCTTTCGCTCCTCAAGAACAACGTGAACCAGCCTCTGCTGGAATTGAGCGGATTCTTCGGCGAAAACCGCAAGCCCTACTTGATTGGCGAGCGTCACCCCTATATTTACAAGAATTACATTGACGAAGGCGAAGCTCAGGCTCAGCGCCTTGCTTATGGCGGATCTATCAAATGGTCGCCGCTCCGCCGTTTTGACGCAACCATCGGCGCGATCTATGCCGACGATGAAATTCACAATCCTCTGCTGCGCGATGGCGGAAGCCGAAGCTCGATTACAAGCGAGCCCCTGCAGAAATCCTTTACCGTATTCGCCGATGGAAACTGGCTGTTCTACCCCGGCAACATCGAACTGAATGGTCAGATTGCCGTTGGCCGCGCCGACACCGCAGACGTTTACAGGGAACGCGCCATCAACAAGGTGTTTACCGAAGCCGGAATCAACACCGCATCGATGACGGTGCTCCGCCAGCTTATGGCTAACGAGAACAAGATCAATTCGCTTTCGTTCGCCCAGCTCGAAGAAATCTTCGGCGGCAACACGACTCTTAACCGCAGCCAAATGCGCGATTCCTTGCGCACCCTCATTCGTGAAGCCAAGAACTTGAAAAAGGAATACGACAGCGACCGCGACAACGACCGCGTAATGGGACTCAATTGGGGCAGCCAGAATTTCGCCATCGGGGCATCACTTTTCTGGAACATTTACAAGACCACGATTTCTGGCCACTTGAAGTATGTGGGCGAAGACTACTACAGCGCCGGTTCTCCGGACCAGCTCGCCGACACGCGTGAATTCGGCGGCAACATCGAACAGATAATTACCAACTTCTGGACGCTCAACTTTGGCTATATGCTCAACATCGAAAACGCAGCCAATGGCGACAAGACAAACTTGTTTGGCCTTGGCGAAGGCTCCCGCTGGGGACTCTTCAATAGCAACGATTCTAAGTGGTCTGAAGAACATGAACTGGATTACGGCCGAACCAAGTACATTCAGAACTGGTCTTTGGGCAATGACTTCAAGATTGGCAAGAACGTAGACGTGAGTGTCGGTTACAATCTGGAATACCGAACCCAATACCGCCCCTACCAGCTCCACGCCGACCCCATTCTGAAAGACGGAATTTATAGAGACGGATGGTTTGCCGCTCGCCAGGGCAGAGCTACGACCGAAATCATTGACGGCGAAACAACCACCGTGTTGGATTCCGCTCGCTGGGCCGATTACATGAATCTTTCCGGTGAAGACTATCTCGCATCCAAATTCCAGGAAAGAATCTACAAGAACACTTGGGCTTTGGACTTGACCATTCGCGGCTTCAGCACCACATTCAAAGCCGGCGGACGTTGGATTCTCCGTAGCGACGATTCCAAGTTCTACAAGGACGCCTTGATTAGCGGCATGGATCTTTCCAACACCACTTGGGCCAAGCTGGGTTACTACTTTGGCGGTGCAGACTACTTTGAACACACCTATCCGCTCTCTGCAACGACAACTCTAAAGCGCGTGCAGAACAGTTTCAGATTTACGCCGCGTTTCAAGAACTACGAACGTAACGACATGACCGAACACGAATTTACAGTCTCCGACGAACTCGAAATTTCGTTCCTGAAGCGATTCTTGGTTCTGGGGCTTTCTGGAGAATTCCGTTACATGACCATTGACTGGGAAGAAGACGGCATTAGCGAAGACGAGACCGAAACGGATGTGCTGGGTAACGTGAATCTGCGCGTGAACCACTCCAAGCGACTGAGCACCGATTGGTATACGGGTACGGCACTTTACTACCGTCCGGACAACTTGAGCGACGAATACAAGGATATTTACGCCGGCATCCGCGTGAACTACGTGTTCTAGAAATAGTTGGCAGAGCTTAGTTGGTAGAACTTAGAGAGAAGAGATTGTTCTAAGTTCTAAGTTCTAAGTTCTAAGTTCTAAGTTCTAAGTTCTAAGTTCTAAGTTCTAAGTTCTAAGTTCTAAGTTCTAAGTTCTAAGTTCTAAGCTCTAAGTTCTAAGCTCTAAGCTCTTTTTTCTACATTATAGGGTGATGTTCACCTACCGCTACAGAGAGCTTTCCGTTGCGCTTGCCAAGAAAGGCAAGTTTCGCGAGGCTTTGGCCAAGGAACTCCGCCTGCACCCCGAAGAGATTTTCAACTTGCAGGTGGAGCGTTTCTCGTTGGATAGCCGCCGAAAAGGCGACCCCAAGTGGTCTTACAATGTGATTTTTGACTTGAAGCGCGAAGTACGCGCCACGGGGAATCACGCCAAAGGGCTTGTAGCGGCCACGCGTGACAAAGAAACTCTTGAAAGCGATCCGCAGAAAAACAGCGTTGCGATGCCCGGACATGTCGATGTGATTGGCGCCGGCCCGAGCGGACTCTGGGCAGCTTTGCATTTACTGCGCAAAGGTTTTGCCGTCGATTTGTACGAGCAGGGCAAATGCGTCGAAGAGCGCTTCCGCGATATTCGTCGGTTCTTTGTTGACCGCAACTTCAACGCCTACAGCAACGTGCTTTTTGGCGAAGGAGGTGCGGGGGCCTTTAGCGATGGAAAGCTGAATACCCGCACCCGGAACCTGTTCGTGGAACAGGTTCTACACGACATGGTGGACTTCGGAGTCGACGAATCTGTCGTGACCTTCGCCAAGCCGCATATCGGCACGGACCGACTCGTTTTATTGCTGCGGAAACTGCGCGCCGAAATTGCAAGACTTGGCGGTAAGATTCACTTTAACACCGCCCTCGAAGATATCGAGATTAAGGACGGGCGCATTGCGGCAATTCAGTTAAAAAACGTCATTACGAACCCCGATGGGGTGAAGCAATCCAATGCAGGCGCCGTGATCCCTCACTGGCAACCGTGCGAAGCGCTGGTGCTCGCCGTCGGGCATTCTGCTCGGAACATTTACGAAATGCTCCACGCCCGTGGCGTCGCACTCGAAAGCAAGGCATTTGCCATGGGCGTGCGCGTCGAGCACCCGCAAGCGCTCATCAACATGCGCCAGCTCGGCCTGAATGTCGATACCAAGCTCACGGGTTCCGCCGAATATTTTCTCGCCACCCCGACACTGAACAAATCGAGCAGCGCCTACAGTTTCTGCATGTGCCCGGGTGGCGTTCTGGTGCCCTGCGCCTCGGAACCGGGAACTCTCGCCACCAACGGCATGAGTTACAGCCGCCGCAACGGGCCATTTGCAAACGGAGCCATCGCCGTGCCCGTTGCCGCAAGCGACAAACTCTTTGGCGGTCTTGAATTCCAGCGTAAAATCGAACGCGACGCCTACGCGGTCGGCGGTAAGAATTACGCTGCACCGGCGCAAACCATCAAGGCGTTCCTCGCCCACAAAGAAGACAAATCGCTCCCGAAATCCACCTACCCCTGCGGACTCGTTCAGAGCAATCTGTGGGACTGGATGGACAAAACCATTTGCAAGAGCCTCGCCGAAGGATTCCAGAACTTTGACAAGAAGATTCCCGGATTCATCGAAGAAGGCCTGATCGTCGCCCCCGAAACCCGCACCAGCAGCCCGCTGCGCATGAGTCGCAACAACGAAACGCTTGAAAGCGTGAATACCCGCGGCCTGTTCGTGCTCGGCGAAGGTGCCGGATACTCCGGCGGAATCGTCACCAGCGCCGCCGACGGCGTTCGCCTCGCCCACTATGCAAAAAAAGAACAATAAGAATCTTAACCACAAACCACTGTCTACTTTTAACTTCCTACCGACTACTGCCTATGATTACCCGAGTCATTGACCGCAACTTTGCCAACATGCGCCTCGACCGATTCCTCCGCAAGGCGTTCCCCGACGAATCGCTGTCGGTATTTTTCGCCGTCATCCGCAAAAAGAAAGTCCGCGTCAATGGCGTGGTGGGTAAGGCAAACCAGATGTTGCAGGAAGGCGATACCGTCTGCATCTACGAGAATTTTAAGTCAGTCAGCGAAGATGAGAGAACGCTCGCTAGCTCGCTACAGACGAGAGACGAGAGAGAGGCTAGTTCGGAATTCGGAGTTCGGAATTCGGATTACAAAGAAGGGTTCGCAAAAGCCAAGTCTACCTGGGGCAAAACAGACGAGAGACGAAAGACGAGAGACGAAAGAAACACTTCTTGGGGCGCCAAGGAACTCGACATTGTTATTCAGACCGAAGATTACGTTATCGTCAACAAGCCCTCGGGACTCGCAAGCCAACCGGGCTCCGGCACTCGCCCCGGCGAGAGCCTCGTGGAATACCTATGGGAATGGGGCCGCCGCGAAGGGCTCGACTTTAAGCCCACAATAGCCCACCGTCTCGACCAAGAAACTTCGGGCATGATCATTGCCGCCCTCCACGGCGACACGCTCCGTGATTTCACGCGCATGATTCGCGAACACGAAGTCGACAAATTCTATTACGCGCTCGTCAAAGGCAACCTCAAAAAAGACAAGGGAACCATAAACGAAACGCTCACTCGCACCGACGCCGCCAAGGGTAGCAAAATGAAAGTCGGCGAAACCGGCAAGGATGCCCAGCAGGCAATCACCCACTACCGAGTCAAACAGCATTACGAAGGCTACGACCTGGTAAAAATCAAGCTCGAAACGGGTCGCATGCACCAGATCCGCGCCCATTTCGCAAGCATCGGACACCCGCTCCTCGGCGACACTCGCTACGGCGACTTCGCCCTCAACCGCGAAGTCAAAAAGACGCTCGGACTCAACCGATTGTTCCTGCACAGCTGCCGACTGGAATTCATATGGCAAGGCGACAAGAAGGTTTTTGATTGTCCGCTCCCCAAGGAACTGCAAAGCGTCGTGGACCAGCTAAAGCCAATCCGCCACGAACACCGATAAGAACTTCTAGACTTTTCTCCACCTCCAAAATTTTTTTTGTACTTTTACAAAGGGATCGGGAGGTCTAAGGAGAAAATATGAAGTTTCTTTTGGCACTCATAGTGTCCCTCTATTTTGTTGCTTGTAGCAACAGCGAATCGTTTACGCCTCCCGTAGACGAGACGGCCGTTTTGCCCATCGTTGACACAACCGAGGATTCTACTCAAGAAATCGAAGGAATGCTTCGTCTCTCCGGCGACAAAGTCATGCTGGGAACCAATGACAAATCTTTTAAAGCCAACGAACGCCCCGCCATGAATGTCGTGCTCGATTACGACTTTTACATGGGCATTCACGAAGTCACCTGCGGGGAATACGCCGAGGTCGCCAAGAAGGCAAAGCTCAAGACCTTCGGCAAATGCGAAAACGACAGTCTCCCCCTCACTGACATTACCTACTACGATGCTGTGCTATATGCCAACGCCAAAAGCAAACTTGAAAAACGCGATACGGTATACACCTACCGAAGCGCGCTCTTCGACGAGGAAAAACACTGCACGAACCTGGAAGGTTTCGCATTTCATGCAAATGTTGATGGTTACAGACTCCCTACCGAAGCAGAATGGGTTTATGCGGCGACACGAGCCTGGAATACAAAGAACAGTTGGAACAACAGCAACTCTGAATACAAGCTTCACCCTGTTTGCAGCATCGGCACTGATTCTGCCGGATTCTGCGACATGGCAGGAAACGCGATGGAATGGGTGAACGACTGGCTCGGGCTATTCCGCGACACAACCGTCATAAACTATGCAGGAGCCCCGGATGGAGGAAACCAGGGGGAACGCGTCGTCAAGGGCGGCTACTACTCATTTTCTGAAAAACAACTCAGCCCCTACAGCCGCGGGGACGTCTACACGGTAACATCATCAACAATGGCCGAATACGTGGGCTTCAGGCTCGTACTCGGAATCATCCCCAACGCGCTATGGATGGGAAACGACGGAAAATCTCAAACAAGTTCCATCACGGCGCTTGCAAGCAACGAGACCGTCAAGGCCATTACAGGCTCATACAACGTCAAGCAGGCATTCCGCAATGACGTCACCGGGAACATATCCTACATAAACTACCAGAACATTCCCATTTCCATTCAGGAAATCACCGACGGCATAGACGCCTACCACCCCGAAATCTCACCGAACGGAAGCTGGGTCGCGTTCTGCACGGGGATGGAGGGAGTCTCGGGAAAATCGACGATCTACGTGCAAAGCCTCGACGAAGATTCGACAATCCAGGTAAAGCTCAACAGCAACGGCGCTGCCATTCCGCGATGGCGTGTACTCGACAACGGAGACACGGTTATCGTCTATGTGAGCGATGCCGGGAACAACAAGGACGACGCCACGTTCAAGAGCGCGTCCACCTGGCAGGTCAAGTTCTCCAACGGCAAGTTCGGCAAGCCGGAAAAGCTCTTCGACGGCGCCTACCACGGCGGCATCAGCGAAGACGGGAAGCTCGCCGTAACCGGGGCAAGACTACTCCGCGCCCGCGTATCGGGAAAGGACAGGGTCTGGTACAACAGCGAGCAGGCCTGCAACGCCTCGCTGGCCCAGGACGGGACAAAGCGGACGGCATTCCTGGACTTCGGAGGCAAAACAGGACGTGAATTCGCAGGCAGCAACTACGCCACGCACCAGAGGATCCTCATCGCCGACAGCAACGGGAAACTCCTACAGACAATAGAAGCCCCGGCCGGCTACACCTTCGACCATACCGAATGGGCTACCAACGGAACCAAGTCGACCATCGTAGCCACTCTCACCAACGTCAACGGGGCCCACGAAAAAATCGTGCTCGTGGATCCCGACGACAACAGCGTCACAGAACTCGCAGAGGGCGAAGAACTTTGGCACCCGAATCTTTGGATAAAAAAGAAAAAAACTATTCAGCCCTCGATAACCTCTTCATCAGAAGAGTTCTCGTCGTCTTCGCAAACAGAGTCTTCCTCACCGGAATCCTCCGAAAGCGCGTCCGAACCCGAACAGCCCTTTATACTTGATTATGACAGCGCTGGCGTGTACTATAATTCAACAGGAAACTACATCGCCGCTCAATGGCGCTATAAGATGGAAATCCTGTGGCAATACATGGATTCAGCGAACATAGTCGTTTTGGGAAGTTCTCGAGCCCTGCACGGAGTTGATCCTCAAATTTTCCAAGCCCCATTCTTCGGAATAAACTTGGCCAATACGCAAAACACCCACCATGGTTCACAATACATTTTCCATAATTACGTATTGCCCCATTTTAAAAAATTAAAATACGTCATCATCTCTGTTGATTTAGACCGTTGGTACAAACCAATATCACATAGTTTCTTCTATAAAAAATACCTGAACTTTCCCGGCTACAAATACGACGCAAACCATGAATTTTGGACAAAGGGAAAGCCAACAGATCTATTCGAATACACCTACGAATCCCTCGGTAACGAGGCATACGGAAAGGTTCTTCGCCAAACAAAAGGGTTCCTAACCTCTAATGCAGAAGGATGGGAGCAAAACAACGTTCCGTTAGAACGGGATTCAAGTTTGTTTAGCGAAGATTCTCTAAACTACTATGAGAACTACAATTATCTGCTGGAAATCATAAAAGAGGCTGCCGAGCACGACATCGTCGTCATTGGAGTGGAATGCCCCGAAAGTCCTGCTTACAGAGAAACAGGATCTTATGGCAAATATGGACTCAAAAGAAGTCAAATGCCAGTGCTACTCCAAGAAATAGAGGACATTAGCAAGACCTATCCGAACTTCGTTTTCTTCGACGAAAACAAAATGGGAAATCACGACTATACAGACGATATGGCCTTGGATGCAGATCATCTTGCAACTTTAGGCGCAGAACAGCTCTCACACCGTCTAGACTCTCTCATCAGAACCTTAAATATTTTCTAAATTTACCTCCGAAAATTTTAGCAGGCACGTGTTTTGCGCCCGATTGATGGAGCGAAACGCATGCCAAAGAGGAAAAGATGAAAGTTTCTTTGAATTGGCTCAGACGTCATGTGGATCTTCCGGAATCTGCGGAAGAAGTTGCAAAGGCATTGACCTCCATCGGCCTCGAAGTCGAAGGCATGGAAGAACCGGGCAAGGTTTATGAAAAGCTGATTGTGGCAAAGGTACTCACCTGTGATCCCCACCCAGACAGCGACCACTTGCACATTACGACCGTCAATAACGGCAAAGAAACTATCCAGGTCGTTTGCGGTGCCCCGAACGTGGCCGCCGGCCAGACCGTGGTGCTCGCCCCGATCGGTGCAGAGCTTCCGCTCCCCGACGGCGGCACGCTCAAGATGAAGAAGTCCAAGATCCGCGGCGTGGAAAGTTTCGGCATGATTTGCGCCGAAGACGAAATCGGCCTCAGCGACGACCACGCAGGCATCATGGTTCTTGACGATTCTATTCCGGCTGGCACCCCGTTCGTAAACCTCGGCCTCTACGACGTGTGCTTTGAGTTGAACGTGACCCCGAACCGCCCGGACGCTTTGAGCCACCGCGGTGTCGCACGCGAACTGGCCGCAAAGTTCAACCGCCCGCTGAAGCCCCTCGCCTACGAACTCAAGGAAGATGCCGAACCGGCAAGTTCTGCGATTAGCCTCGAAGTGGTTCCCGGCTGCGGTTGCTCCCGCTACGTGGGCCGCGTCATCAAGGACGTGAAGGTCGAAAAGTCCCCGGCATGGCTTGCAAAGCTTTTGCATGCCGTGGGCATGAACAGCATTAACAACGTGGTCGATATCACGAACTTCATCTTGATGGACGTGGGTCAGCCGCTCCACAGCTTCGACATGGACCAGCTCCACGGCAACAAGATTAAGGTTCGCCGCGCCGTGAAGGGCGAAAAGATCGAAACCATAGACCACACCGCTCACGAACTCGTTGAAAACGACCTCGTGATTTGCGACGGCGACCGTCCGGCCTGCGTTGCCGGCGTGATGGGCGGCGTCGAATCCGAAATCGTCGATGCCACCAAGAACGTGTTCCTCGAAAGCGCCTGGTTCAACCCGACGGTGGTCCGCAAGCAGGCGAAGCGCCTCTGCATTTCCACAGACTCCAGCTACCGCTTTGAACGCGAAATCGACTTCGCGACCCAGGACGAATACAGCAAGTACGCCTGCGCCCTCATCCAGGAAGTCGCGGGTGGCCGCATTCTCAAGGGCACTGTCGAATACACCGGCGACGACCACAAGAAAGAGAACAACGTGGTCACGCTCCGCATCGCACAGGCCGAACGCGTTATCGGCATGAAGCTTGACATGGCCCAGGTGGAAAAGTTCCTCACGGGCATCGCCCTCGAAGTCGTTTCCAAGACGGCAGACTCCATCACGTTCAAGATTCCGAGCTTCCGCCCCGACCTCGAACGCGAAGTGGACCTCATCGAAGAAGTCGCCCGCCTCGTCGGGTTCGACAACATCCCGTACACGCTGCCCTCCTTCAAGATGCAGCCGAACGAACTTCCGCCCATCGAAGTTTTGAACCGTAAGATTCGCAAGACGCTTTCTGCAATGGGCCTGCACGAATGCCTGAGCCTTCGCTTTACCAGCAAGGCCCGCACCGAAGCATTGTTCGGAGCTGAAAACGACGACCGCCGCAGCAAGCCCGCAGCGCTCCTCAACCCGCTTTCCGATGAACTCGGCGTAGTTCCGACAAGCCTGCTCCCCAACCTCCTCAAGAGCGTTGCCGAGAACGAGAAGAACCGCCCCGGTTCCGTTCGCCTGTTCGAAGTGGCCAAGGGTCAGTTCAAGCGCGACCGCAAGGACGTGCGCGATCCGGGCTTCGACGAATCGAACCTCGTCGCCCTCGCCGTTGCAGGCGCCTTTGACGTGAACCCGCTCAACGACAAGCCCGCCCAGATTGACTTTGCAGCCTTCAAGGGCTTGGTGCAGAGTTTCCTCAAGCGCGTGGGCCTCGTGGTGGAATTCCGCGTGCCTGCCAAGCCCGAAATCTTCTTGCATCCGGGCAAGCAGGTCGAAGTCCTCGCCGACGGCGTGGTGCTTGGCACCATGGGCGAACTCCACCCGACTGCCATGTCCGCTTTCGATATCGGCTACACCACCTACGTGATGGAACTCGACATGGACAAGATGGAACACGCCACCCACAAGAAGATCGTGTTCGAACCGTTCAGCCGCCAGGTGCCCTCTAGCCGCGACATTTCCCTCGAAGTCGACAAGACCATGACTCACGAGCAGATTCTCGCACGCATCAAGGGCCTGAACCCGAAGAACCTCGCAAAGATTACGCTCAAAAGTATCTACGAAGGCGACAAGATCGAAGCCGGCAAGAAGAACCTGGTCTACAGCCTCACTTACCAGGCCATGGACCGCACCCTTACCGACGACGAAGTCAACAAGGCCCACAACAAGCTGCGTGACAAACTCGTCGCAAACGGCGACATCGTGCTGAGATAGGTGTGAGCTCGGGCCTCACGGCCCTTTGAGCTATGAGCAATGAGCGCGCATTCCTTCGGAATGCTGTGAGATACAAAAAGAGCCCCTTACAGGGGCTCTCATTATTTAGATACTCATAGCACACAACGTGTGCGGCCTCACAGCTCAAAGCGAAGCGTCCTCAGAGGCGGTTACGCCGACCTAATCGCTATTCCAGCGCTTCCCTAATCTGCTGGATAAAGTCCATTTCTTCGGGGCTGACGTTGCTTTCGTTTTCGTCTTCTTTAGAAGCATTCGCTACACGGAGCATCGATTCAAGAACCTTGCTCTTGAATTCGCCAGACTCATTCTTGATTGCTTCTACGCAGGCAGTGGCACGGTCCTTGGCGGACTTGAACTTGGCATAAGTGCTATTGAAATCGTCCCAAGAAACATCCGGGGTCAGTTCGTCGTGAATCGCATCGAGCATATCGCTTTCGGCTTCGGTCGCCGAAGTGGAGCCTTCCAAGAGTTTGTCGGTTTCGTTTTCATGGAAAAGGCAAGCCACCTGCCAAGAAAGAATCAACAGCGCTAAATTCGGATTCATGATTACCTCGTGGTTTTATTTACAAATAATAAAAAAAAATGTGAAATGTGGAATGTGGGATGTAAGATTACCCATTTTTCATCAGCCATTCGTCATTTCTCATTAGTCATTACACATTTCACACCACACACTTCACATTTCTGACTTTTTACTACATTTAAAGTCATGGCATACGTAGCAATGGCCCGAAAGTGGCGTCCGCAATCTTTTTCCGACATGGTCGGTCAGGAACATATCGCAAAGACTCTTCAAAACGCAATTGAAGGAGGTCGCTTGCACCATGCATTCCTGTTTACCGGAACCCGCGGTGTCGGTAAGACCACCAGTGCCCGTATCCTCGCCCGCACGCTGAACTGCAAAGGCGGAGACCCGCTGCACCCTTGTGGAGAATGCGAAAGCTGCAAGGACATTGCCGGCGGAAACCCGATGGACGTGTTCGAAATAGATGCCGCTTCCAATACCGGCGTCGACAACATCCGCGACGTGATTGAACGCGTGCAGTACCCGCCAGTCATCGGCAAATACAAGATTTTCATTATCGACGAAGTCCACATGCTTTCGACGGGAGCCTTCAACGCGCTCCTCAAGACGCTCGAAGAACCGCCTGAACACGTGATTTTCATCTTCGCGACCACCGAAGTCAACAAGGTCCCGCAGACGATTCTTAGCCGCGTACAACGTTTCGACTTCAAGCGACTCACGATTGAACAAATCCGTAGCCGTCTGCGTTACATATGCGAACAGGAAGGCATCAACGCCACAGACGAAGCCCTTGACATTTTCGCCGAAAAAGCCGACGGTTCCATGCGCGACGGCCTCACCTACTTCGACCAGGCATACGCCTTTACCGGCAACGAAATGAACGCCGACGCAGTCCGTGGCGTCCTCGGCATTCCGCCTGTAGAACTCTTTTTCTCGCTGATTTCTTCCATCGAAAGCCACGACCTCAAGGGTTGCTTTAAAATGGTGGACGACGCCTGCAAGCGCGGTATCGAATTTACGCCCTTGCTCGACGGATTCGGCAAGTTCTTGCGCAACCTGCTTTACGCCCGCCTTGACGCCTTTACGCCCGACGCCCTGAACATTTCCGAAGAAATGTTCACCAAGTACAAGAGCGTAGTGCCCGAACTCAAGAACGGCGACATTCTGCGCATCAGCAAACTCTTGATTGACCTGCAGGGAACGCTACGCTACAGCACGAACCCGCGCCTGCTGGTAGAAACCACGTTTGCCCGCATGGCATGGCTTGACAGGCTTACGGACTTGAGGCGTGCGCTTGCCGCCATCAACGACCCGAAAAGCGCCTCCGACGAGGCGTTAAAAAAAAAAGTAACTGATGTCCAAAATATGCTTGACGCCGAAGAAGAAGCCAAGGCGTTACAGCAACAGGACGAAAATCCCTTCGCAGCCCTACAAAACGGCATCGCCAGCGGATACAATGGCGACGTTTACAGTCGTTACGAGATTTCTGCCGCCTGGGGTTCTATCAAGACCCGCATTGCCGATTCCGGCGATTTCGCGTTCTCGGTAGCCCTGAACGACACCGTGCTCGAAACAGGCGATTTGAAGGCAACCCCCTTCCCCATCGCGCTCACCTACTTGGGCGACAACGCAAGCGACGCCTGGGGCGTAAAACAAATGGAAGACCACCCCGAATACATGGAACGCATCAAGCAAATGCTCGAAGAAATGCTCCAGACGCAGGTGGATTTGACCCTCAAGACCAGAGCCTTCAACGAATCGGAGCTCCAAATTCGCAAGCAGGCACAAATGTCGCCTTTTGAACTGGACATGGAAAAAGAACCCGGGCTTCGAAAGCTCAAGGAACTTTTCGCCGCCGAACTGATTTACAGCATCAAGAGCACTCGCCCCGTGGCAGCCCCCCAGCAAGCCGAAGGTTGCGACACCACGGAAAGTGACGAATAGTTTTCTATATTACCCTAAAAACATTTAACGAGGAAAACACTATGGACATGAGCAAAATGCTTCGCGATCTCCAGAAGATGCAGAGCAAGATGATGAAAGCACAAAGCGACCTTAAGGCACAGAGTTTCGAAGCCGAAGCCGGTGGCGGAATGGTGAAGGTCGCCATGAACGGTAAGGGAGTCCTGACCATGATCAAGATCAATCCCGATGCCGTCGACAAGGACGACGTGGAAGCCCTCGAAGACCTGCTCATGGCAGCAATCAACGCTGCCGTCAAGAAAAAAGACGACGCCACTCAGGAAAGCATCAGCGGTATTACCGGTGGCATGAAAATCCCCGGCCTGATGTAGCCAAAATTACACAAATGTTCACCGCAACAGTCTGTCCCTCCGGCAGACTGTTTTTCGTCCCCAAATAAGTGCAATTCATCACTTAAAACACCGTTGCTCCCTTTTATATAGTGCAAGATTTTTTACATTTGTTGCGCAAAAAAAGTGTATATAGGAGTAAGAATGCCCAGGCATTTAGCAGCATTATCGGCTATGGCATTGAGCCTCGCAGCCCCGCAATGGGCGGGTGCTACAACCTACACGCGCGACGAAGCCGTCAAAATAGCCCTTGAAAAGTCCTCGGACGTCAAAACTGCCGAAGAAGAAGTCATTTCGGCAAATTCCCAGGTTGATGCCGGTTACGGCAACGCATTACCTTCAATCGATCTTGATGCCACCGTCACCCGTATTTTCGGTTTGGACGATGTAAACAACAAAAAGCCCATATTCAACGCGCTGAACCAGACCCAGTCTCAGTTGAATGACGGCTCTGAGCCTTCTGCCTACGACTACGTGAACGCAGGCGCCATCGACGGCCTGATTTACGGCATGTCCCAGCAAGGTTACCGCTGGCAGTCCAGCGTGGGCCTTACCGCCACCCAGATCCTTTACGCCCAAGGCAAGGTCGGTACCGGCATCGAAATCGCCAAGGCCTATAGGCACGTCAAGGAAGTTAACCTTGAAAACACCAAGGCAAACGTCCGCTATGACGTGGAAAATGCATTCGACCAGCTCATTTTCCTGGATTCATCAATCGTTATCCTGTACCAGTCCAAGGACATGCTCCAGGAAAACCTGAATTTCGTGGAACAATCCCTGAAAAGCGGAATGGCCACCGAACTGGACCTGATTCGCATCCAGCTCAAGATGGACCAACTGAACTCACAAATCAACAGCACCGAAAAGAAACGCGTGCTTGCCCGCAATGCCCTGCTTAACACCATGGGCCTTGAATGGGATTCCGACGTCAAGTTCCAGGGAGACCTCCGCGATCCGTTGCAGGGTTACACCTATCCCGACACCTCCATGGCGAACGTGAAAAAGCGCCGCAAGGAACTCGTGATGCTCGAAGCAAGCGAAGAAATGCTCCAAAAGAACGTTTCGATCGAAGAAGGTGGCTACAAACCGACACTCGTTTTGGTAGGAGGCCTCAAGTATACCAACAACAAGAACCACTTCTACCAGTGGGATGCTCCGGATTGGGACGAAAACATCAGCAAGTACATCGCCTTGAACCTCAAGCTGAACCTCTTCAATGGCATGAAAACCAAGGAAGCGGTCGTTCAGGCAAAATCCGACTTGCGTAGCACCCAAATCAAGAAAGAAACCGCCGAACGCGGCTTCCGCGTGCAGATTGAATCTTGCGCCAACACGCTCGAAGACGCAAATTCCCAGATTGAAATTGCCAAGCGCCAAATCGACCTGGCACAAAAGAATTACGACCTGACCAACGATAGCTACAAGCTCGGAAGAGAAACCCAGCTGAACCTTCTCACTGCAGAAAACGACCTTCGCACAGCGAAGATCGGCTACATGCAAGCTATCGTGAATTGGAACCAGGCTTACAACGCCCTCCTTCAGGCCACCGGTGAATATTAATAAGAGAGACGAGGAAAGAAATGAACAAGACAGTTAAAACCCTCCTGACAATCGCTGTCGCATCGCTGATGCTTGTCGCCTGCGACAAGAAAGAAGAAAATACCGAAAAGAAGGCGTCGACTATCGAAGAAATCCAGAAAGAAAAGGGTAAGCCCGCCCGCGTCGTCAAGGCTGGCACCTCCAAACTGATCGATGTCCGCAAGTTCAGTGGCACTATCGAAGGCATCAACCAGAACAGCGCCATTTGCAAGATGGGCGACCCGATTGCAAAGATTAACGTGCAAGTGGGTTCCACAGTGCAAAAAGATCAGGTAATCGCCGAATACCTCTTTACGGGCGACAACACCCAGTACCAGCAGGCACAGGAACAAATCGCGGTGCTTGAAAAGGCAACGGAACGCATGCGTGAACTCCATGCCAAGGGCGGCATTAGCCAGCAGGACATGGATAGCCAGGAAATGCAACTCAAGGTCGCCAAGATGAACCTCGAAGCAGCCCGCCGTGCAACTTTGATTCTTGCTCCTGAAGCAGGCGTGGTGACCGAAATCAAGTTCAAGGTTGGCCAGACTCCGGGACAGGGCGCTCAGTTTGCAACCATTGCAAAGCTCAACAAGGTTATCTTGAAGTTGAACATCACCAGCAAAGACATCGGATTCTTCAAGAAGGGGGCATCTGCCAAAGTCACTGTCGCCGGCGAAACGCTCACGGGTAAAGTTTCCTTGATTCCGCTCGCAGCCGACCCGGCCACCCACTTCTTCCCGGTCGAAATCACTTTCGACAACAAGGCCAAGAAGCTCTTGCCCGGCATGTACGTGACCGCAGAACTCGACGCCCGCCAGGTGGAAGGCATCGTGGTTCCTGCCGAAGCAATCGTTTACCGCAACGGCATTAACGCCATTTGGACCGTTACCCCCGAAGGAAAGGCTCTCCGCAAGATTGTGAAGATCGGTGTCCAGACCAAGAACGACGTACAGGTTACCGAAGGCCTTGAAGGTGGCGAAACCGTGATTGTCGAAGGCCAGTCCAAGATGAACGACGGCGACAAAGTGCTGATCGTTGAATAGGAGATGATTCTGAATGATTAAGGCCAGTATCTATAAACCGATAACCATGATCATGGTCATTTTGACCGTGGTGGTTTTCGGTCTTTATACCTATTCTATGATGGTGGTGGACTTGATGCCGAAATTCGACGTCCCCGTGGTCACCGGCACCATCATTTACCCGGGTGCAAACCCCGAAGAAATCGAGACGACCATCATCAAGCCTATCGAAGATCAGGTGGAACTGGTGGACGGTATCGATTACGTGCAGTCAATCTGCCTTGAAAACTACGGTATCGTGATCGCCATGTTCAACATGGGTATCAACGTGGACGTGGCAGCAAACGATGTGCGTTCTAAAATCGAACTTGCGGCAGCCGACTTCCCGGATGCCGTGCAGGCACCGATTATTTCGAAGGTGGACATCAATGGTGCGGCCATCATGTCCATTTCGTTTACCGGTCCGCTGAACTCCACGGAACTCCGCCAAAAGGTGGAAGACGAAATCGAACCGCTATTCACCTCTGTTCCGGGCGTGGCAAGCGTAGACATTTTCGGTGGTACCACACGCCAGATTTCTATTGAACTTGACAAGGACAAAATGATTGACCGCAATGTAGACATTGCGACCATCATGGGAATTTTCGGACAAGCTAACGTCAACAACCCGATTGGTGAAGTCATCGGCAAGCACAAGAACACGACCGTGCGTACCGCAGGTAAGTTCACCAGCCTCGACGAAATGCGCGACTTGGATATTCCGACCAAAACAGGCGTGATCAAGCTTTCTGAAATCGCCGACGTCAAGGACACGATTGAATCAATTACTTCTGCTTCCCGCTTCAACGGAACGAACTCCGTGTCGCTCGACATCAAGAAGCGTTCCGACGCTAACGTGGTTGAAGTTTCGAGAGGCGTGCTCAAGCGCATGGCCCAGATTCAGCAAACACTCCCCGAAGGATTCGAACTTCACCTGGTTTACGACAAGTCCGAAGCAGTGAACGAAGCTATCGATAACGTGATTCAGAATATCGTTATCGCAATCGGCCTTACGGCTGGACTTTTGCTCTTGTTCCTCGGCAAGTTCTCGACCATGTTCATTGCGGCCCTTACGATGCCGATTTCCGTGATTGGTGCATTTACCCTTATGTATTTTGCGGGCTTTGGCATCAACATGATGTCGCTCATGGCTCTGTCGAGTTCCGTGGGTCTGTTGGTGACGAACTCTATCGTGGTGCTTGAAAACATCAACGAAAAGCTGAAGCTCGGGCTGGACCCGAAAGAAGCTGCCTACAGGGGCACCAGTGAAATCATGGTCGCCATCATGGCTTCGACACTCACCAACGTTTGCGTGTTCGTGCCGATTGCCTTCATGAAGTCCATTGCCGGTATCTTCTTTAGAACGTTCGGTCTGACCATGGTGTTTGCAACCTTCGTGTCGCTCTTGGTGACATTCACCTTGACACCGCTCATGGCAGCCTACCTGTTCAAGGGCAAGAAGAAAGACGAAAACGGAAACATTATCGAAGAAAAGCCCTCGATTCTCGACCGAATTCTCTCCCTCTTCCCCAAGGCCTTGAATGGAATTCGCTTTGTGTACCTCAAGACCCTTTCGTTCTGCCTTTCTGTTCCGGGCGTCATATTCCAGGTCGTCGCTCTTGGCGCAGGAATTTTCTTCGTGGGCGTTCTTGCCAAGAACTTCCTCACGGTCGAAGTGATGCCGAAACAGGACCAGGGCATGATCTCGGTGAAGCTCGAAATGCCTGTGGGCACCAACATCGAAACCACCGACAGCGTAGCACGTATTATCGAAGAGAGAGTCAAGGGTGTTCCCGAAATCGTGCACTACAGCATGAACGTGGGCGGTTCCAACGGTTTTACGACCGTAAACCAGGCTACCATGCGTGTCAAGCTCCTGAAAGACTGGGAAGGCCGTACTCGTAGCACCGACCAAATCGTCGATTCGCTACGCCCTTACCTTGCAAATATTCCTGATGCATTTATTTCGATCAAGTCTACTTCCGCCTCCGAAATGAGCAACAACTCCGCTGGCGACGTGGTTCTCGAAGTGAGCGGTTTGCATGCAGACTCCGTGGTAAAGGCATCCGAAATCGTGATGGATAAAATCAAGGAAACCATCGAAGGTGTCGTTGACGTCAAGATGAGCTACGAAGCAGGTAAGCCAGAAATCCGACTTATCCCGAACCGCCAGGCTCTCGCTGATTACGGCATTACGCTCCAGACCGCCGCCAACTACAACTACATTGCCGTGAGCGGTTATGAAGCCGGCCAGTATACCGACAACGGTGAAGAATATGACGTGTACGTGCGCATGATGGAAAAAGACCGTCAAAGCCACGCCGATATCGAAAACCTTCCCATCTTGACCCCCAAGGGATACGTAAATGCCAACGAGCTGTTCTTCATCGAAGATGGCGCTGGCCCGACCCGTATTGACCGTAAGCGCAAGATGAGACGCGTGGACGTTTCAATGAACTTGTTGCCTGGACACACGACTGGTGAAATCATGGGCAAGGTCGGAGCGCTCGCCGCAGAAATGAAGGATCAAGTTCCCGAAGGAATTTCGTTCGGCTTTGGCGGTAACGCAGACATGCAGAATGACATGGTGGACGAATTCAAGACGGCCATCCTGATGGCTATCATCCTCACCTACATTCTATTGATTGCACTCCTTGAAAGCTTTGCCCAGCCGTTCATTATTATGACGACAATCCCGATGGGTGCTATAGGCGTGATTCTTTCCCTTATCGTTACCGGCAAGGCACTTTCGATGATTGCCTTGATGGCTATCGTGATGCTTATCGGTGTGGTGGTGAACAACGCCATTCTATTGCTTGACGAAGCAAACCGACTGTTACGAAGTGGTGCCATGGGCAGACGATCTGCCATTATGACCGCAGGCGAAACCAAGTTCCAGCCGATTGTGCTTGCAACGTTTGCCTCTGTGGTGGCTCAGCTCCCGCTGGCATTCGCCCTCGGTGGTAACGTGGCTGCCATGACCCAGCCGATGGGTATCGCCTCTGTGGGTGGCTTGATTGTGTCTGCAATCCTCACCATGTACTTGGTGCCGACCTTCTTCTGGCTCCCGAACGCCATCTTCCACAAGGCAAAGAAGAAAGCCGGAAACATCAAGAAGAATTTCCAGCGCCATAAGGCATAAGATTTAGACAATAGAGAGAGAAGTAAGTCCCGACTCACTAGAGTCGGGACTTTTTAATACCGTTCGGCTCACCGGTTCCGTTCGGCTAAAAATCTTGCAAACAATGTGTTGCACGCTTGCGCGGGAATGTTTTTTATTTTCGAGGTATGGAGTCTTTACTTTCAACGAAATGGTGTCGCGAGCACGAGGTTGCCCTATTGGGCGACTTGAGCGATTGCAGGCCGGAACAGGCCTACCCTGTTGCGGTTACAAACGACTGCGATGAATTTTTGCTGCAGAAGGTGCGAACGGAACTTGGCGCGCCTGTGCAGGTCTGCATCAAGAGCAAGGCCGAGATTTTCCAGCTGTTGAGCAAGTGTTCCGAAAACTTCGACGATGATTTATTAAAGTCCGAGAACGCGCAAAATGCCTCTTGGGAGTCCGAACCGATTGTGAATCTGGTCGACAGCCTGATTGAGCAGGCGATTGATTTAAAGGCGACCGATATTCACCTGGAGCCTGCGTCACAGGCGTTCCGTGTACGGCTGCGGCAAGATGGATTGCTGAACGATTATAAGAGTTTGCCTTTATGGATTGGGGAACCGGTTTTAGTCCGGCTGAAGATTCTTTCGGAGATCGACATTACAGACAAAAGAATTCCGCACGACGGTTCGTTCACTTTTAGCGGGTTCCGCCATAATGCAAACATTCGCGTGAGCACGCTCCCCGTACAGGGGGGCGAAAAAGCAGTGCTCCGGATTTTACCGACAGCGGGTAGCCCGATTGCGTTTTCACGCCTTGAAAGCGAACCATACTCAAGGCTGGAATCACTGCGTTTGAGTTCAAGGAATCTTGAGTTTTTGCGGAAAGTATTCCATAGCCCGCAGGGATTGTTCCTGGTAACTGGGCCGACTGGGTCCGGGAAGACGACTACGCTCCACGCCGGTTTGCAAGAAATCGTGCATAGGCAAATCAACGTGACAACGATTGAAGACCCAGTAGAGTATCCGCTAGAAGGGGTGTCTCAGGTGCAGGTAAACGAAAAATGCGGATTCACGTTTGCCGTAGCGCTCCGGGCCATTTTGCGCCAAGATCCCGACGTGATCATGGTCGGCGAAATCCGCGACAAGGAGACCGCGCAAATCGCCCTCCGCGCCGCCCAAACCGGACACTTGGTCGTATCGACCTTGCATACGAATTCTGCCAAGGCCGGATTCGCCCGTCTCAAGGATTTGGGCATTTCGCGAACGGCCCTGCAGGAATCGTTCCTAGGCATTATGGCGCAACGCCTGGTACGCTGCCGCCCGGCCCAAGCGTTCCCCTATTCGGGCCGCCAAGCGGTGGTCGAGATTCTAATGCCCGACGGCAATTACGTTGACGGCACGCTCCGGGAAAACGCAAGGAGACTCGTTGAAAGCGGATATACCGACATAACAGAAATAAAAAGAGTTTTTGGCAATGTGGAATGTGAGATGAGTGATGTGTGATGTAAGATAGTTCATTTCACATTTCACACTTCACATTTCCTCATAGAGGATAACTCTACTAAGGTACTAAAGTACCAAGTATCGTTTATAACATTTTTTACTATATTCTCGGCCATGAAGATTTCCGATCGTGCATTGGGTTACATTTCGCTGGTAGCGTTGTTTGGGCTGTTCGCCCTCATCGCTTATTGCATGTGGGATGCCCATCATGAGGAATCATCCATTATTCAGGTCGATTTCGACGAGCTCGGTTCCCTGCAACCCGAAGATCAGGTGATGATCCGCGGCTACACGGTCGGAACGATTGGCAAGGTCCAGTGGCTCGGCGACCGCGCCCGCGTTGAAATCAAGTTCAACGAACCTATCGTGATTCGCGAAGGCACCCAATTCAACAACATCAACCATGCGATCATGGGCCAGCGCAGGCTCGAAATCATTCCGTCCAAGACAGGCAAGGTGCTCCCCGAAAGCTACATCCACACGGGGCATTTTGAACCGGGTATTGCCGAAGTGTTGCGCTATATCGAAAACGTGAACGAACAGGTCGAAACGATCCGCCATATTGTATACCTAGTGACAAACGGCGACTCGACACACCGTTCTGCAAGCGCCTTGGTGGAATACGTCATTCAAAATATCGAAATGGCGCTGTCGAACACCGAAAGGACTCTCCAGACTTTGCAACCGGCATTGAACAACCTGTTCAAGCAGGCCGATGTCGCTAGCCGCAACTTGCACATGGTTGCAAACCAGGCCGATTCAGCTATCGAAACCGTAACCGGTACCATTAACGAAAAGATTGCTCTTGCCGAAAACGCCATGAAGCAGATTTCGGAAGGCGCCACAAAGACAAACGAGTTGATTAACACCATCGAAGCGGACCCTGTATACAGCAAGATTCTGTATTCTTCCGAAATGGTCGACAAGGTGAACGAATTGGTCAACAAGCTGAACGAAATCGTACGCGCCATCGATACCAAGGGTATCAAGATGCTTGACGAAAACGGCAACCCGATCAAGCCCTTCACCTGGAAGAACCTGAATCTTGTCGGAAAGACGGCCCGCGTGAAGGCGCGCGAACGTGCTGAACAGGCCCAAAAAGAAAAGGCCCAGAGCGAAGCAAAGTAAGCCATGGACTTGAACAACCTTCCCAAGATGGGTCCAAAGAGTCTCGAGGCCCTCAAGTCTGCGGGTATCATTTCGCTTGCCGATTTTCTATTCAACATTCCCCGCACCTACCTGGACCAGACCAAGGTGACCGCCATCGGGAACCTGCACGTGGGCGACCGCGTGGTGGTGATCGGAAAGATTTTGCGCGGAGGGATTATTCGTGGGCGCGGCAGCCGCTATGTGGCAACCTTGGCCGACGGCACCGGTGAACTGACGCTTACGTTTTTTCAGGGCGCGCAGTACCAGAGCAAGCGCCTGAAACCGGGAACCCGCTGGCTTGCCACAGGCGTCGTTGGCGAATACCGCGGATTCCAGATGACGCACCCCGACATGCAGCCCATGGACGAAGACGAAGAGTTCTGCGGCCAGATTCTGCCGGTGTATTCCATGACCGAGGCGATGATCAAGGCCCGCATTACGCAAAGGGCGCTTCGCAACTGGTTCAGCGTGATTTTCCATTTCCCGGCGCTTACGCTTTCGGGAATTTGCCCGAGGGAGCTCACCGACTACCTGCATTACAAGCCGGTCATTGACGACTTGCGTATTCTGCACAAGCCCGCCGACTTCGATTCGATTCGCAAGGCGAAGCGGGAGCTCAAGGTTTTGGAACTGCTCCCCTTCTGCTTACGCATGGTGAAGCGGCGCGAGAACCAGAAGGTTCGCGGGCACGAAAGGCAGATTGACTTGGGCCAGGTCATGCTCGCCAAGTCGCGCTTGCCGTTCAATTTGACCGGCGGGCAGGACGCGGCGCTGAACCGCATCATTGACGGCCTGAACGGCAAAAAGCAGTTCCACGCCTTATTGCAAGGCGATGTGGGCTGCGGCAAGACGGTGGTCGCCCTGCTCGCCATGCTGGCCGTGTGCGGCGCTGGCGAGCAATGCGCATTAATGGTGCCGACCGATATTCTGGCACGCCAGCACTTTAAGCAGATGAAACCGTTCTTTGAGGCCGCAGGAATGCGCATTCAACTTTTAGTTGGGGCGACCCCCGCCGCCGAGAAACGCCAGATTCTGGGTGAACTGCAAATGGGACTTTGCCAAGCGGTGATTGGCACGCATGCGCTGTTCTCGAAGGATGTGACTTTTGCCAAGCTCGGGTTCGTGATTATCGACGAACAGCACCGCTTTGGCGTAAACCAGCGCGAAGCACTGCTTTCGAAGGGCGAATACCCCGACATGCTCGTGATGAGTGCGACCCCGATTCCCCGAAGCCTCGCCATGACCATGTACGGCGACTTGCAGGTGATTTCAATTAAAGAAAAGCCCGCAGGCCGAAAGCCCGTAAAGACGCGCCTTGTAAGCCCCGACAAGCGCGGCGACATGAAGAAATTCATTTGCAGCGAGGCGAAGGGCGGAAACTTGTGCTACTGGATTGTAAGCCGCGTCGGAAGCGACGACGAAGGCAACGCCCGCAGTGTCGAAGATGTGGTCAACGAACTCCGCGCCTTTGATTCCAGCGTCGTGGTAGAAGGCATTCACGGTCAGATGGACGAAGAGCAGCGCGACGGCATTTTAAAGCGGTTCGCCGCCGGAGAGGTCCATATTCTTGTGGCCACAACCGTCATCGAAGTCGGCGTGAATGTGCCCGAAGCAAACATTATGGCTATCGATCAGCCGGACCGTTTCGGGCTTGCGCAACTGCACCAGTTGCGCGGACGCGTTGGCCGTGGCAATCAGCAGGCCTGGTGCTTCTTGATGTTGCCCGATGGCGAAGCTGCCGAAAATTCGCTGGAACGCCTCACCCAATTCAGCCACACCGACGACGGCTTTGAAATTGCAGAACTCGACTTACAGACTCGCGGCGCCGGCAATCTGGAAGGCAACGAACAGAGCGGCAGCTGGGTATTCCGCTGGTTCGACTGGATTGCCGACCAGGAACTCATTGCGCAAACCTTACAGATGGCAGAAAACATTCTAAAAGACAAAGACGCCTTCGATGAAGACGCCCGCGAAAAAATCCAGCTGTGGTATAGCGAAAAGAAATCCGCCAACGAAGACGGCGTGCATTAATTAGACGAGAGAACGGCACTTCGTGCCTACAGACGAAAGACGAAAGGAATTTCGTACTATTCTAGCATCGGGGCGACCGTCAAAATGACAAGCCCGACCAGCACCGCATTCAAGAAAAAGAACGAACGGCGCACAATCTTATAGAACAACGGCAACCAGTGGAACACATGGTCGCTCGGCTGCACTAGTTCCTTGAAACCGAGGAATACGCTTATTGCACCCGTGACAATCATCATCATAGCGCCCACAAAGTAACCCTCGTTCCAAACGGCAACCGTAAGGATTGTTCCCATGAGCATGGCGATTACGCCAATGGTTGCCTCAATGCGCAGAATCAATTTACTCAGTTTTTCTTTATTCAAAATATTTCCCGTACGTTATAATGCAAATATAAGATAAAATACAACGAGCGCTTTCGCGATTGTTGTATTTTTGCAATGGGAAAGGAGGGTTTTAGGGAGGGCGGAGCCTTCCCTAGTCGGAGAAGGCCTCTGCGTTAAGCAGAGGCCTTCATAAAGGGGCAGTTGTAAGCCGGGTTTTGTTCCTTCTTGCGAAGGCGATGACCATCTCTCTGGACGAATCGTTACCGACCGCCTCAAGCAACCTACCCGAATTCCAGCTGGTGCGGGCCGCCCCAGGTTCACTTGCGTGAACGGAATTCTGCTTGGTCTTGCACCGGATGAGGTTTACCGTGCCACTCCTGTCACCAGGAGCGCGGTGAGCTCTTACCTCGCCATTTCACCCTTACCTGCCTTGCGGCCGGCGGTTTACTTTCTGTTGCACTTTCTGTCGTGTTTCCACGCCTGGACGTTATCCAGCATCCTGCCCTGCGGTGCCCGGACTTTCCTCCAGCATTGCTGCCGGCGGCCATCCGCCACCCCACCCCAAATATAGAAAAACGCCCCCCGAAATGAAAGGGCGCTTTAAAAAGTTTGAAATTTGACGTTTTTTAGCGAGAAATACCGAATTGGATGGCACGTTCACCCTTTACGCGCAGCACATACACACCGCGTTCAAGGTCGGCAAAATCCACCGTTTCTCCTGCAGAAACCACGCCGTTTTTCACCATACGGCCACGCAAATCCGTCACGGCGTAAGCGAGATTGCTACCCTTCGACACCGTAAAGCTCATGTTGTTTTCACCCATACGGAGTGCAGACGGCTTAACCAAAGCCACCACAATACGGTCGGCGCTTGCAGGTTTCTGGGTCAAGTCATAAAGGAAGTCAAAGACTTTCTTTTGTACCTTCACGTCATAATCTTCGTAATCATAAAATTCATGGGGTTGGCCATCGACAAAGTAGGTGTCATGTTCCACGTTGTTTGCCGTAAGCACCGAGTCAATCACATAGCTACCGTAAAGGGTCGGAGTCGCCACATGGAATGCAAGCGCGCCAACCGATGCCGCAGTCGCAGGCATCAAGTTTTCAAGAACGGCGGCAATGTTACTCAGCGGGCGTCCAGTCTTCCAGACGACCGTACTGTCGGCTTTACCATGAACCAAGAGAACCGGCTTTTTCACGTCTTCGATAATTTTTGGATCATGCACAGCGCCCCACAAGGCCGCCACGGCATTCGCCTGAGAACCATAGCCCTGCACACCATAAGCATCGAGTCCGCCCAAATCCGGAGCATTCTTTGCTGCCGGCGGAATTTCGGATTCCTTGTCCATGTAAATGTTTTCGAGCGAAAGGATTGCGCCTGCGCTATTGCCAATCAGGTAAATGCGATTCGGGTCAATGCCCAATTCGTCGGCGTTCGACCTAACGTAACGGACTGCGGCACGGATATCCTGGATTCCACGATACACCGTTCTCGAGAAATCGAGGCTATCGATAGTGAGCGCCTTGTCCTTGATGACAGCCGTAATCCCCAGGCGATACTCCACCGCCGCAGTCACAAAACCACGGGCTGCCAGAGAGTCGCAATAAGTCACCGTGTGCTGGTCATAATCGTTCTTGGAGCCTGCCGCAAAGGCACCGCCATGCATCACCAAAACAGCCGGGCGTTTCTTTTCAGTATCGTTTTTCGGCTGATAAATATCCATCTTCAAACTGACTTCCTTAAGGTCAGTCTCGTTATCAAACAGGTAGACAGGCATGCCATCGTTCAAAACGGCATACGTAATAATCGCAGTCGAGATGGAATTGAGTGTCTTGAGGTGTTTTACGTTAGAGGCATAAATGACATCTCTCTTGACCGAGACGTCAAACATGCGGTCTTTGTAACGTTCTGCGGCACCGGCAAAGGCTACCGCGCTGGCTAAGAAAAGGGCAATCTTCTTCATATAATCTCCTTACACGCCAAATATAGCTAAAGGAGATAATTTTGTCTGCAATCGTACAATTAAGGATTCGGTTTATTTTCCGACGCCTTTTTAGCCTCCAGTTCCTTTTGCTTGCGCAAAATTTGCTCGCGGGCAAGTTCAGCCTTTGTCTTCTTTTCTGCGAACAAGTTATCCAAAGCGGATACGGCCTTGCCGTCGGCATCTTTCGCGCGGGAATTAAAAAACAGCGCCAGCAAGAAGAAAACAACCAGGTAGCAAGCTACCGCCGACAAGAGCGCCACGATTTCGGAACCCGAGGCCGCCTCTACCTTGAGGTAGAGGACAATCGACAGCGGGATTGCAAGCATGAACAGGAAAGCCGGGAGTTTTTCTTTCATGACCGCTAAAGTAGAAAATTACTGGGCACCGCTTTGCTTCTTGACTCTTAAAGCAAGCTCTGCATCGGCGGAATCAGCCGTATACTTGTAGTCGGGCTTGTAGCCGCGAGCATCGGTAATGAAATCTTCGCCGCCGGCGGTATGCCAGTTGGATTCCATGTCGGCAAAGCCCACCGTAGAATCCACCGGAGCACCGTCTTCGTAATACCAGCGGTATAACGTCAAAGGCATTTCGTTATTGAAGATGTTCTTTTCTATCAGGCAGGTAGCGGAATCTGAACATACCACGCCCGACAAATCTAAAGAGTAGAAGAAGTTGTTGTAGGCATGAAGTTTGCCTCCATGAGCAAGAATTCCGTCGCGAGAGAGCCCCTCGAAGTAATTGTGATGCATTGTCAGGCTTTGGGCCGTATCCATAATGATATCGCCGGCAAGTCCGAACAGCACTCCCGTCTGAGCATTTTCAAAACGAGACCAAGAAATCGTGACATTATGCGAGCAGCGCTTCACATCGAATTCCACCAGCGGGTATTCCTCGAAGGTGCAATGGTCCACCCACACATGATGCGTACGGTTATGGATTGAAAGGGCGCGGCGAGAGGTCGTATCTTGCGCTGTAATAGACGGCGCCGTAAAGGTCAGATTTTCAAAGATCAAGTTGCTTGAAGCATCGGTAAGCACACCCATGCCCGAAATGCGGATATCGCGACCGCGGCCATCGAATGTCTTGTCGGACTTCAAACGGAGCGGAGCCTGCAGGTTATAAGTGCCATCTTTTTCGAAAAGCACCCATACCGGGCCTTCCTTGTAAGCACATTCACGGAGCGACCCCGGTGCAATCACCGCCGTCGTTGACGCCGAATCCGTACTGGTCGTGTCTTCGACAATAATGTAGTCTTCGGTTGTGGTCACAATACAGACTTCGCCCTTCTGCTTGCTGATATTACCCGCAGAATCGGTAACGCCCGCAGCACCGAGCACGCCTACAGCATAGCCGTCGGCCAACTTAATCAAGGCATCGTGTTCGTTCCAGTCGGCATCGGGATATTCACTTGCAGCCGTTTCCTTAGGCTTGACCACATTAATGCTTGAAGTGGAATCAGAGCAGTCTACATACAAGGTATCGCCCGTCGTCGACTGCACCTTGGCCGAATAAACCTCTTGCGGGTCGCCGATTTGCACGTCAAAATCGCCCACCGGGAGCGAGTCAATCACAAAATGCCCCGTACTGTCCGGAATCACGTAGCGGTCAAGGCCCGCAATACGGACCACCGGCATCGAATCACCGAGCATCACGTAGCCTTCAATCGAAGAAAGTTCGCCGAGCTTGACCGTATCGATTCTAGCGGCCGACTTTTTCTCCAAGTCTACGCTGCGGATGGCGCCTGTTGCCACTGTTCCATCGACATGGCGAGCCTCCACCGTGTAAGAACCCGGTTCCATCGGAATCTTGACAAAACCCGAATCATTCGTTTCGAGCCAAGGCACCACGCGGTTGCCTTCGGGTAAAAAACCTTCCGGGAGCGCACGCACACGGCTATAAGCGGCTGGCTTACCGCTTGCCAACTGAATCTGCAACGCGATCGTCGATTCGGCTTCGGTACCGCCCGCGACATCGCGACGTTCAGAGCAGCCCACAAAGCTACTGCAAAGCATTCCCGCCACCACGGGAGCTAGAACTGCATATAAAGATTTTCTCTTAAGCATTGTCCGCACCCCCTTCGGCATTTTCACCGGCGATATCATCACCGGCAACTTCTAATTCGTCGCCGTTCGTCATTTCCATACCGCGAATACGGCGCTTGCGCCCGCGGCGCTGCGGAGGCGGATACGGGTCCGAAAGCGGAAACAGCTGCATGCCGAGCTGGAACACTCGATTAGGCTTTGCGCACTGCCCCACCTTCGCGAGAATTTCACGGCGAAAACGGCGCACCATTTCTACCAATTCCTTATAGGTGTCCTCGTCACAGGCAAACGCAAGCGTCGACAGGTTTCGTTCATTTCTGTCGAAGCGGTCCATGGCGTCTTGCGCCACATTCAAGTTCTGCTGGATGTAAGAGTTGACCGCCGTACTGAAAGATTCAGACCCGCTCGAAATCAGGCCCTGCGTCTGTTCGTAAAAGCCCGTCGCCTCGTTTTTCTTGATCATCGAAAGGCGTTCCAGCAGCGCAATCGAAGACTTAACCTGCGAGGCCGTAATCGGCGGACGCACCATCAAGCCGAGCGCCGCGTCATCGCCCACATACGGGTAAAAGGTCACCAATTCGCGAATCACCGCATGGTACCAGTGGTCAAAGTATTCGAACTGGTCCTTAGCCACATTTTCGACCTTGCATTCCTTGGTGGCCACCAGCTTTTCCAGGTACTGACGGCTTTCGGAATGGTTCTTAGCCTGGTTGAACGCCACCATGTCGGCAAAGTAGGCCTTTTCGCGGTCATCATTGCAAAAGATATCGGCAAACACCGAAACCAGACGGCTGGTCAGGTTACGCTTGCCCTGCAGAATCTTGTTGAACATCGACGCATCGAACCCGGCACGGTCGGCAATATAGCGGTGGCTAAAACGCCAATCGCCCTTATGGCGCTCTTCATAGGCGTCACGCAAAAATTCGCGGTAGTTCAAGTATTCAAAAAGATTCACCATATTAAAAATCCATAAAAAAAACCGAGCGCAAATTGCTCCCGGTTATCAATATAATAAATATTTCGCCTAAAAGTCTACATTTAGGCAAAAATTTATGTCCACACTTTTGAAAGTGTGATAAAAACTACTTGTTCGGTTTCGAAACCACCGGGCGAATGCGCTTACCGCACAGCGTCACGATAATTCCCGCCTGCGCAAACATGTAGTAAGCCGTATCGCGGCTGTTGTTCAGCGTGGACTTCGGGTCGTAATCGTCCTTGGTCACGAACACTTCGGCAACGCCCGAAAGGCTCACATCCAGGGCGCAGCGTTCGCACGGGAACCCGATCACGTAGAGCTTGGAGCCGGGAGGAACCTTGCCGCGGGCATAGTGCAAAGCGTTGATTTCGGCGTGAACCATGAACGGGTACTTGTTCGCCTCGAACTCGTGGTGGCTCAAGAGCTCGCCCGAATCGGCATCCAGCAAATCGTACGCCAGCAGTTGCTTTTCGCGGGTGTACGGCACCGTCTCGTCGTCGAAACCAGCCGGAGCGCCATTGTAGCCTGTGCTGATCACGCGACCGTCGGCACTCACCAGCACCGCCCCCATCTGGGTATTCTGGTCTTTAGAAAGGCGCGCCTGCGCGCACATCATCTGGGTATAGACTTCGTCACGAAGCTTGCTGCGAGATTGAGAATTGTTCATGTGGGATAATATAGTAAGAGTAGACTGTAGGAAGTAGACAGTAGACAGTGGTTTGCAGGCTATTGAAAGTTCGAATACAGAAAAAGCCCGCCGCATCACTGCGACAGGCTTTTGAAAATGTTCACTACAACCAGTTATACTTCTTTCCGAAAGTCGTATAAGCGAGTATAGCGAGGCCGCAGACCCCGAAGCCGTACAACTAGTACGGCGAGTGGGTCGAGAACGAAGCTAGACGAAGCTTAGACGACGCGGGTCATGCCGCTCATGCGTTCACGCAGCCACGCTCCGACTTCTTCCACCGGATGCTGACGGATGTTCTTGTTCACCTTGATGAGTTCTTCGTTATCCACAGCGGTGGTCTTGCCTTCGCCGTAGATAGCGCCGATGTCGTCCTTCTTCACTTCGTTCTTCATGAGGCGAACAGATAGCAACCGTATTCGGCGGTGTCGCTGATCACGCGGTTCATTTCGTACAACTTCTTACGAGCGATGAGGTTCGCGATAAGCGGAGTCTCGTGAAGGGATTCGTAGTAGGCGCTCATCGGCTTGATGCCCACGGAGCACATGGTTTCGAAAGCGAGTTCCACACCGGCCTTGATCATGGCGGTCATGAGAACGCCACGGTCGAAGTATTCCTGTTCGGTGATGACCTTGTCGGTAGCTTCGACCTTTTCGAATTCGAGCTCGCCCGTTTCGCCACGCCACTTGAGGAGGTCCTTGTCGCCGGCTTCCCAGTCAACCATCATGGTGCTGGAGAACTTGCCGGAGATGATGTTGTCCTGGTGTTCGCAGTAGAGCGGCTTCATGATCTTCTTCATCTTTTCGGCGAGTTCCGTGGCGCGGATCTTGGCCGGGTTGGAGAGACGGTCCATCATGTTGGTGATGCCGCCGTGCTTCAGGGCTTCGGAAATGGTTTCCCAGCCGTACTGGAGCAGCTTGACCGCGTAAGCCGGTTCAACGCCGAAATCCTTCACCATCTTGTCGTAGCAGAGGATGGTGCCGGTCTGGAGCATACCGCAAAGGATGGTCTGTTCGCCCATGAGGTCGGACTTCACTTCGGCAACGAAAGAGCTTTCGAGAACGCCCGGACGGTCGGCATGGAGGCCAGCGGCGTAAGCCTTGGCGTAGTCCCAGCCCTTACCTTCGGGGTCGTTTTCCGGGTGCACAGCGATAAGGCAGGGCATACCGAAACCGCGAACGTATTCGCTACGGACTTCGGAACCCGGGCCCTTCGGGGCGACCATGATCACGGTGATGTCCTTACGGATTTCCTGGCCTTCTTCAACGATGTTGAAGCCGTGGCTGTAAGAGAGGGCGGCGCCCTTCTTCATGAGCTTCATGATGGCCGGGATCACGTTGTGGTGCTGCTTGTCCGGTGTGAGGTTGCAAACGAGGTCTGCATCCGGAATCATTTCTTCGTAGGTACCGACCTTGAAGCCGTTTTCAGTAGCGTTCTTCCAGGACTGGCGCTTCTGTTCGATGGCTTCCTTGCGGAGCGTGTAAGAGACGTCGAGGCCGCTATCGCGCAGGTCAAGACCCTGATGGAGACCCTGGGCACCGCAACCGACGAACACGATCTTCTTGCCCTTGAGGGCTTCAACACCACGGCTGAATTCAGAATGTTCCATGAAACGGCAGTGGCCAATTTCTTCGAGTTGGCGACGCATAGGGATAGAATTGAAATAATTCATTTTTTGAACCTCTGTTAAATAAAATTGTTCCGAGGGGAAATGTAGTAAATTCGGAATTCAGATTTCGGAATTCGGAGTTATTTTCGGATTTTACAGCCTACTATCATAAAACTTCGGCATTCGAAGTTCAAATTTTTCAAAAATTCAACTCTGAAATCCGAACTCACAAATCTGAATTAGGAAGGGGGAAGTCTCCCCCTGACTCCAGCCGCGGCACGCCGCGTCTTCCATACACCCCCACGCCTAGGGGCTCCGCCCCTAAAACCCCGAATTACGTCATTGCGAACCCCGAACAGGGGTGAAGCAATCCTTTCGCCCTGCTAGGGGACTACTATGTAGTCCCTCGCCGTTCGGCTCGGTAATGCAGAAATGCAAGCATTTCCGTGCAGGATTCGCCTCACTGCTAGTCCTTTACACAACGAACAGAAAACCCGTAGTCCTTACTGCAGTAGCTCAGGTACGCGTTGTCGTGATTGTAGTACAAGTACATGCGGTACGCGTTGCTGCTATCGTACTCCTTAGAACTCCAGAAGTAAGCGTAGTTGCCCTCGTCGTTGTAATACCCATTGTTGCGCCTGTTGCCGGCAGGCAACGCCGAGAAACCGAAAGCATCCGTGCCGTTGCCGTCATTATACCAGCCGCCGGTGGACTTGAGGACCGTACCGGCTGTGGAACTGCCGCCCACCGCCGTGAACAGGGTCTTGAATTCAGTTGTGCTGGGCAAATGCCAACCGCTGGGGCAAACTGTTTTTGCTGCCGCCCAGGTGTACAGGCGACCGTACTTGGAGCAGTTGGAGGGATCGTCATCATAACAGTAGCTGTTCTCCGTCTCGTAGTTCAGGTTCTCCGCCATCCAGGTCTGGTCGCCGATGGTCACCGTCTTGTAGGTCTTGCCGTCGCGTAAATCTGTCAGCGTTTTTGCGGTTGCATCGTAAACACTGCCAGCGCTTATGTTTTCAGAAGAACTGCTGGATTGCGTCGTTTCACTCGAAGAGGAGGAATTGTCATTGCGAATCGTCGAAGAAGACGAAGCAATCTCAATGGCACTCGAAGAAGAACTCTCTATGGCACTGGAAGACAAGCTGTCATTACAAATCGTCGAAGAGGATTGCGTCGCTTCGCTCGCAATGACACTGGAGGAAGACAACTCCTCCAATTCCGTATCCTTGGCAGAAGCACTGTCACTATCGCAGGCGACAAGCATCGCAGACAGGGCGAATGCACCAACAAACAGTTTCGTGAGTTTCATGGAGCCCTCCATTAAATCTATTTACCGTATAAATGTAGCAATAAAAAAAGCCCGGCAGGTAAAATTCCTGACCGAGCTTGGAAATGTCTGCGCCCTAGTCCTTTACACAGCGGACAGAGCGCCCGTAGTTCTTACCGTTGTAGTACAGGTCCGCGTAGTCGTTGCCGTAGAACAAGTTTACGAGGTACGCGCGGCTACTATTGCCCTCCGTCGAACTCCAGAAGTACGCGCCGTAGCCCACGTCGTAGTAATCCCCACAGTCGTCCCTGTAGCCGGCAGGCAACGCCGAGAAACCGAAAGTGTCCTCATTGGTGATGCTACTAAACGCATTCCAGCCTGATGCCGCTTTGAGCTTCTGCCCCGCAGTTGATTGGCCGCCCACCGCCGTGAACAGGGTGTTCCATTCCGTTTGAGTCGGCAAATGCCAGCCTTCGGGACAAACTCCTCGAACTGGGTAGGTCGTCGAGTATGTCTTGTAAAAGTCGATAAAGCCGCAGCCCTTGCCGTTTGTGCTCCATTCGCCCACGCTGTCCATGGCCGCAGCCCAGGTATAAAGACGTCCGTACTTGGCACAGTTGGTTGGGTCGTTGTCGTAGCACCAACTGGTGGAATCGGAGGTGTAGAAGCCGTTATCAAAGGGAACGCCGGTGTAGGCATAGTTCAGGTTCTCGGTCATCCACCATTGATCACCAATTTTTACAGTCTTGTAAGTTTGACCATCGCGGTCATCAAGCACAGTCCCATATTCGCAGTTGTCCTCGGTTTCCGTTTTACAAGGATTTGCCAAAGTTACTACACTCGACGAAGACTTTGCCTTACCCGCAGAACTGCTACTAGACTCACTTAACTCGCTACTACTTGAATTAGGCGTCTCGACAGAAGACGAAGATCTCAACTTTACCGAACTCGACGAAGCATCATCCGTACTACAGCTTGACATTCCAAACTTTTCACTAGAACTGGATTGTTTCGCATCACTCTGATTGTCGCTTGACAAAGACTTCGCCTTCGAACTGCTAGATGACATCACTTCGGCTGGTTCGGCAGGCTCACCAGCCTTGCCACTACTCGAAGGAGACGATTCAACACCCGGTTCGTCATTCGACCCCGCCGATGCCGACGACGAATCATCACACGCCGCCAAGAACGCCACCATGCAAAGCGCCACAAAAATCTTTTTCATAAAAACACCTTCGCCCTAACGGCTTAATTTTTCTGGCGAAAATATAATTATTTTCACATACTCTGTTCATTTCATGTGAATTGCTGACAACAATGTGCGACATATCCACACACAACAAAAAAATCTGTTGATAGCTGCAAACAGTTGATTGCAAAAACAAGGGGGTTCTCGTTTTTTGCAATTTTTAATTGTAGATTTGCACACTCAACAACTTTTAGGACATTGACTCGTCCATGGTATTTATTTATATTTATGGAAGGTCATCTAATATGAACACAGAAATCAAAAAAGACATTAAAAAGCTGATGGACAAATTGCCCGAGGTAATTGCCGCTAAGAAGCGTATGTCTGCCCATATTAAGGAATATGGGTCGTTAGAATCGTTTAACGATGACCACATTAAATTCGTCAAGCCGCTATAGTTTAACCGAAGCTCCAAACGGTTATATATTTACAACAGATTATGGCAACGAATATCTCGTTACCTTTTCGGACTTAACAAGTATAATCAACCTGAAGGGTTTAAAAATCTACGATTTCGGGATCGAAGTCATTAAGCGAAATTCGGTAAAAAATGACAAGTTTAACGGGAAACTGAAAAATACTATAGCAGCATTACTTTCCCAGTTGTTCTTCAAGCAACCCGAATGTGCGATTTTGATTATTCTAGACACTACAGACAATAAACATCAAGCTCGCTACAGGATGTTTCTTTCGTTAAAGCATAATTCTTGGTTCAAGCAATCTAACAATGGTGAGCTAGAAATAATCGATCTTCCCCTTCGCGATAGGGAATTTGAAAACATCTGCTTTCTACTCATCCGCAAACAAAACTCACGTCTGCAAGATATTCAATCAGCCATTACAGAATATCTAAATCTGTCCTTTGGGAACTGATTAAAAAACATGACAACAATTAAGGGACTCCTTTGGAGTCCCTGCGTTTCTGTGTCGCGTTTGCCTCACTGCTAGTCCCGGAGACAACGAACTGAAAACCCGAAGTCCTTAAAGTCGTAGTCCAGGTACGCATACTCGTTGAAGTAGTACAAGTACATGAGGTACGCGAGGTCGGTATAGAGCTCAGTGGCACTCCAGAAGTACGCGTGGTAGCCATCGTAGTTGAAGTAGCCATAGTCGTACCTGCTGCCGGCGGGCAACGCGGAGAAACCGAAGGCGTCGGTGCCGTTTCCATTGCTATACCAACCGGTCTGGGACTTGAGTACCTTGCCCGCATTCAATTGTCCGCCCACAGCCGTGAAAAGGGCATTCCATTCGTCATAACTTGGCAAATGCCAACCGCTCGGACAGATGCCCTGGACCTTGCCCGTAAGGCCACATTCCCTGCCGTAGCCGCAATCCAGCGGGTTGTCCGCATCGGTAGCCAACTTTACCGAATCGATTGCCGCCGCCCAGGTGTAAAGGCGACCGGCCACGTCGCAGTTGGCGGCCACGTCGTTGTAGCACCAGGATTTACCCTTGAGACTCGCGGTCGTTACACTGTCGGCGTAGTTGAGATTTTCCGCCATCCAGGTCTGCGTGCCGATGGTCACCGTCTTGTACGTCTGGCCGTCGCGGTTGTCCGTGAGAAACCCTTCGGCAAGCTCAGGGTCCTTGCTGCTGGACGACTGCGAATCCCCAACAGAAGACGATGATTCCGACTTTAGCGAACTCGACGAAGTGTCTTTCACACCACTGCTGCTGGACTTTTTGTCACCCTGGAGGCTCGAAGAACTGATAGGATCCACGGAACTGCTAGAATTGGATTGCTTCGTTTCACTCGCAATGACGCTTGACGAAGACTTCGCCTTTTCACTACTCGACGAAGTCACTTCGTCAGGCTCAGTGACCTTGCCACTGCTCGAAGAAGACGATTCAACACCCGGTTCGTCATTCGGCCCAGCAGATGCCGACGAACTGTCATCGCACCCGACAACAGCAAACGCCATAATAAGCATGGATCCTATCGCTGCACCTTTCGACAAGCTCATGGACCAACGGCACCAGGATGACTGTTCAAGAAACTTCTTCATAAACGCCTCCAAATAAAATTCATTCTTTGCAAATGTAATTTATTTTCACCCCAAAGCATTAACACAAAAGCCGCCCACATCACTACGCCACGGTCTTCAGCAGCTCCCTGCCGATACGGCGCAATTCCTCATCAATGAGTTTCTTTCTTGCCGAAGAGGGCTTTTTCGTTCCGTTTATGTATGCGGCGAACAGGGGCTGAGGGATTCCCAATCGGCGTGCAAACGCCGAGGCGTTAAGTTCGGGGAACAGCCAAAATACGCGGCCAATGGGATTCGTTTTTTTCACCCGAAAAGAATCCCGAAAGTTCTAGGCCCTCGTCTAGATCGTCAAACCACACGCCATCGCAATCTATGCGGCAGTTCTCCAGCTGTTTTCGCGTAGCCTTTCGCAGCGGTTCGTAATCGCGGATGAGTTCCCGCCCGATTCGGCCGTCTTTCAGTTCGACACAAACAGCGTCTTTCTCAACCCAAAGCCTTTTTACATCTTTTTCCGTAATTTCGCTCATCCGTTCGTTCCATGCCGTTTCTTTCTCTCCGCGCGAGCAGTTAAATTATTAGAGGCAAAGCCGCTCTACTTCCCGAAATCAAAAAATGCAGCGGGATCCGTTCCGAAGATTTTGCCGAGTTTTACGGCCATCTTGCGGGAAACCGTCCTGCGCCCATTTTCCATAGCGCACAGATTTTGCACCTGAATTCCAAGTTTCTCGGCCAAAGTCACCTGCGACCAGTTGCGCAAATCCCTATTCGCAACAATCATCTCTGCAGGCGTCGTCTCCAAAGACTTGAACCATTCCGACTCCTCAAAAGGAACGGCAACATCTTCATCGCTGACGATCACATTCTCCGGTTTATAGGTGTCCTTCAAGAACCTGACAAGCGGAGCGGGGATATGTTTCGCCCTGATTTCAATACGGGGCCTTTTCACGACTGCCAGCATAATACACCTCGATATCTATAGAGCCATCTCTACAAGTCCAGCACGCCACCCAGTTAAGAGCCAGGTGACAATGGTACCTGTCGCCTCCGAGCTTGGAGTAATGCCAAAACAATGGTTGAATCGGCCCGGAGACCTTGAGTGACTGGACGAGAGCCTTAAGCTTATTTTGCACAGCCTTCGGCATCGTCGCAGCACTTCTTTGCGCTCTTTTGGTTATAGTTACATTGTACATAGTTGAATATAATCAATTTTTGATTATTTGTCAAGTTTTATCTCTTTTTTTCGTCGTACTCCTTCAAGCAAGCTTTAAGAATGAGCGTTACCAATTCAGAAACCGTAATTTCCCGCTTTTTTGCTTCAGCCTCAAGTTTTTCGACAACCCACTCAGGCATCTCCCATACGCAATCAACAAAGCCGTCACCAGTCGGTGTTTCGGATATAACCCTAAACGGGAAATCCTCTTTGCATTTTTCGATGTTGTTATTCATACAGCCTCCGTTTTGTGGTCGCATTTGCGGCCAGTTTATTGTTAGAGGCGTTCCCTTCAATCCAAATTTCAGGATAAAAAAAGAACGCACCTCGCCTTTCCTTAGACGAGATGCGTTCGGGGATGCAGAAATTGTACCTATTTTTTATAACCGTGGCAAGGGGGCCAAAATAATTTTACAATTCGTGAACGACTGTTCAAGAAACATCTTCATAAAACCTCTGTTCTAATCCACCTGTCCAAGAAAGTCATCTGCTCGGCGGTGTGGAACCAGTGTTCGCCGCCGTCCATTACGGTCAACGGAACATCTTTCCGCATAGATAAAGCGGCAAATGCAAGGTTTCCGTTTGTCCGTCATTCGTCACGGCGATATTCTTTTGCGAAAGTACGAATCCTTTCTTAGGCGAAAATCTCTTGCAAAAGACTCCATAGCTTTTCGCTTTCGTGTGTTCTTCCGCCTTGACTTCGATCGGCATCAACTCGTTTTTAATCTCAATCAGAAAATCGAGTTCAGCCTTGTTCTCGGACCGCCAGAAATAAGGGTGCAGCCCCTGCTTCACAAGTTCATTCATTACATAGTTTTCCGTAAACGCACCCTTGAAAGTTGCGTACAGCGGTGCCTCTTCAAGAATCGTGCTAGCGTCAATTCCAGACTTCACGCGCAGCAACCCGACATCGCTCATATAGACCTTGAAAACCGTGCCGTTGGCATTGTTCGATAGCGGCAGTTCCGCATTCGTCACACATTCTAGTTTGTGCAAAAGTCCCGCATTAAAAAGCCATTGCAGCGCATCTTCCAAATCAGCAGCACGCTTGCCCGCCTTCACATGCGAGAACATGAACTTGTTGTTGTCCTTTGCCAGTTGTTTGGGAACGGAATCCCAGATAAGCCCTAGTTTCGGAATATCCGATGGAGGAGCATGCTTTGAAAAATCGTCCCCATAATCCAAAAGAATGTTTTTCAGGATTCGGTCCACTTTTTCAAAATCATTTTCCTGTACAAACGACGCTACCGCAGCAGGCATACCGCCGACAACATAATAAAGTTTCAGATAATTCTGTAGCGGAATCGTGTACATTTCCGGTAGCGCACGACGCAGGTCATAGTTCGAAAGACCTTCGAGCAGAGAGCGGCCGTCATCAATCGCCATCAAGAATTCCTCAAAACTCATGGGGAACATCTGCAGGCGTTCCACCTTCCCCACGGGGAAAGAAATTTCCGACTTGCGGATAACCACTCCCAAGAGAGATCCTGCAGCAATCACATGAAGCCCGGAACGATCTTCGCAGAAATACTTCAGGCTCGTTATGGCCTTGGGGCACGCCTGGATTTCGTCGAAAAAGACAAGCGTCTTCCCATCCGTAATTTTCTGCCTGGAATAACGTTCCAGTTCCACCACAATGCGAGAGACATCGAAATCGTACTCGAAGATGGACTGCAGGGCAGTATTTCCTTCGAAATTGAAATACGCCAGATTTTCAAAAAAACGGTTCCCAAAAACCTTGATTGCGTAGGTTTTTCCGCACTGACGTACCCCGGTCACCACCAGCGGCTTACGCCCTGGCTCAGACATCCATTCTATGAAATTTTTCAGTATTTCGCGTTCCACGCTCCAAAATCTACATTATTCATATCAATTTTGCAATAGTTTCTGCATTTTTCATACGAATAACGCAAGTTCTTCCGCATTTTCCGCATTTTAGCCTTCAAATTTCCAGCCGCAGTCGTTGTGGTAAATCATCTGGCGGGTCATGCCGCCGTCGATACAGATGTTTTCGCCGGTGATGAAGCCGGCCTTGTCGCTCGCGAGGTAAAGCACCATGTTCGCGATGTCCAAGGGGTTCCCGACGCGGCCTGCGGGCTGCTGCGTAGCATCGGGGCCTTCGTAGACCTTGAAATCCGTATCGATCCAGCCCGGTGAAATGGAATTCACGCGGACGCGGCCCGCAAAACTCACGGCAAGCGCATGGGTAAGGGCTGCAATTCCGCCCTTCGCCGCCGTATAGCTTTCTGTTTGCGGTTGGCTCATGCGGTCGCGACTCGAAGAAATGTTTATAATGCTCGCGCCCTTCGCGAAATGCGGTGCGAAAAGTTTCGCGAGGTAGAACGGGGCCGTCACGCCGACCGCCAGCGCGTAGCTGAATTCCTCGTAACTGCACTCGTCAATGCCCTTCATCAGCGGGAGCGCGTTGTTCACCAGCACATCCACGTGCCCATACTTTTCGATGACGAACTGCGCAAATTTTTCAAGAACATCCTTCTTGGAAAGGTCCCCCACAAAGCAAGGATTCTCGCGGATGTCGATATACGCGACCTTCGCCCCCTCTTTCTCGAATTCACTCACGACGGTAGCGCCAATCCCGTGGGCACCGCCCGTCACCACGACCACTTTATTTTCAAACGATTTCATGTTGGTAAATATACCTTTCTCACCGCAAAAAAGGTATTTTTAAAGCTATGGAACCAACAGAACCGTTATTCGCGATTATTGCAAAGATTGTACTTATTATCATTTTTGCAATAATTCCTTTGCTATTAGGCATTTTCGCCAACATTTCGACCAAGCATCCCAGGGCAATGTTCATTGCAGGGAAAACCGTATCAATTCTACTCACAATTTTCACAGTCATCTCACTTTCGATATCCGTAATATACGCAATCAACGAGCAGGATTCTACACAGCGACCCTATATTTTTGCATGGTGTATTTGCTGGCTACTCATAGCTATTTTTCCTTTATCAACATTTGACCTCACCACAAGCCAAAAAACAAAAAAGCAAAAGACCTGTTATCTCACCATTTCATTTATTACGTTTTTCCTAATTCTGTCAGGATCTGAATTTCTATACAATCGAGCGTTTGGATACGTTTTTCAAACGGAACGGTTTGAACTATCCATAAACGATTTTTACTCGAACCATCCTGAAGCCGATAAAAATAGCGACATCAATATATTCGCATCTATACAAAACGGAGAAGATGAGTTCACAGCGAATATAGCCGTATATAAAGATTCTATAACTCTAAAAGCAACAGAACTCCGTTATATAAGCAGTGAAATTATAAGCAGCGAAAAATCGCAAAAAGATTCTTGTTATCGCAACGACTTGCCGCGTGACTTAGTTCAAGACATTATTGAAGAAATCACCTATTATCAACCGGAAATTGAATACACCTGGGTAGGAGACCTATGTTTCCATCCATTCGCATTTGTTGAACTTGCCAATAATAAAAACGCAACAACGATAATATTGAAACTTCCAGACATTGATGAATATCATCCCAACGCCCAGCGTTTAGCAAAAAAAATCGCGAGTCTTGTAAACGATTCAAAAATCAACCCGACAAAAGGTTGCTCCAATTAATAATTCCTATGCTCCAGTTTTTCGATGTCACAAGAGATGCCCCCTGGTTTCCGCAGGTCAAGGCGCTGTACGAATCGGCGTTTCCGGCGAACGAGCGCATCCCGATAAAGCATTTACTCGACGATAAAATCAAGCGGGAATTTTGGGCATTTTTTGATGGAGATACTTTCTGCGGGTTCTCGAACTCCATCACGCACGGGAGCATCACAAACATCGTCTATTTCGCCGTCGTTCCAGAACTGCGCAGCTGCGGGTACGGCTCGAAAATTCTGCAGGCCATCCGCAGGCAACACCCCGACACGCGCATTGTCGTCGATATCGAAGTCGAAGAAGATTCCAAGGACGCCGAGGAACTCGAACGCAGGAACCGCCGCCGCAAATTTTACACCCGCAACGGCTTCGACTCCTCCCCCGTCGATTACGTCTGGCAAGGCGAGCACTACCGCCTACTTTCCGCCGGCGGCACCGTCACCGAAAAAGAATTCCGCGACTTCTGGAAAGAAATCCTGAAAGATATTCCCGGAGCGAAGTACCCGTAAGATTTTACAGCGGCTCTTTATGAGCCGAGGGAAAACTGAAACTAAAAAATATGTATATTAATAAACACAATATCGTCAGTAAGGACTTCGTATGAAACATCTATCTCTTCTTATTATTCTTCTCTATATTCCTCTCCAGGCTGATACCTGTAGACCTATATCCAATGACGATATATCCAATCTTGAAAAAGACTATGAATATACAGTCTCCGTAAAATCCGGCGTGGTTTGCGATTATCTAATATACTGGAAAGGATATACCAGTGACTTCTTAAAACAAGAAGTCTGTGAATATATTGACTTCAATTCCAACACAAAAAAAATCATAATTGGTAATACCTATAGATATTATCACTTTGATGAATTCAATGTCATTGATGACCAATCTATAAAAGAAAACTCCAATATGAACTGTATTGACCTATATAAATCTTTCAAGAAAAAAATAAAATGATTACTCTTTCCAAAATCAATAGACTTAGTGATAAATATTCCCTACATGCAGTAACTGTTGTTGGTCCTATAGCAACCCTTTACAAGACAAGGTAAAACTTGAGAGCGCAGAATGAAGTCCGGCTACATGGACGGCACTTCGCACAATCTTTTCTCAATTTCCTCAATAGAGGGCATTGTGCCTTCAACCTTTTCAGGGTAGAATTTTTCCAATTCAAATTCCGAAATACTGATAGGTTGCGTACTTGATTCCAGTGCGTACTGTGCCTGCACCTTGTCCTTTTCCTTGCAAATCAGCAGACCGATTGTCGGGTTGTCGCGCCCTTCCTTTTTAAGGATGTGGTTGCATGCCACCATGTATCCGCCCAATTGCCCGATATCGGCAAATTCAAAGCGCCCGATTTTCACCTCGACAACGACATAGCAAGAGAGATTCAGGTTGTAAAAAAGCAAATCCATGAATTTCTCCCTTTCGCCCACCATAATGCCATATTCCCTGCCGACATAGGCAAATCCCGTGCCTAACTCCACAAGAAAACGGGTAATGTTGTTCAGCAAACTATCTTTCAGCAGTTTTTCGTTGTAGCGGCCCGTAATACCCGTAAACGCGAAATTGTAAGGATCCTTCGTCAGTTCCTGGGCCAAATCGCTTGTTTCGGCGGGGAGAGTCCGTCCAAAATTCGTCAACGCCTTTCCCTGGCGCTCGTAAAGGTCACTTGAAAGCGCATTCAAAAGGGACGAACGGCTCCAGCCATTTTCTACCGTCTGGCGGGCAAAAAACAGGGCCTTTTGAGGATTTTCCTTGAACTTGTCCATTAAGACAACGTGATGTCCCCATGGAATTGAAAAGATGTCATGGGCAATTTGCTCAACAACTTGTTGAGTAATTGGAAAATCTTCCTTTTGTTCCCCGATCTTGGGTGCATTTTCCAAATAGGGGCGATACATAAGATAAAAGTTCTTCATGTACAGAATGTTCGTGGGAGAAAAACAAGTGGCACTGGGAATCTGAGCCTTTAAGTCTCGGCTCAGATTCTTCATGAAGCCGCTGCCCCATTTGCTTTCAGCCTGCTTGGTTACAATATCGCGCCCCAATTCCCAGTAGTAGCGCAACATTTCGCTATTTACCTTCACCGCCGCCTTGATCTGGCTCTTGCGATAACGGGAAGAAAGTTCCTTGACCCAGTGAATGTAATCCTTGTCCAAGATATTGATAGATTTTTTCGACATAGATATCCTCTTAAAAATGGTTGCACAACGGTGCGAATACACCGTATAAACGATGCACTATACGCCCTTGCTTTTTTGCTTTGTAATGGAGTTTCCACGCCTTGCGTGGAATGGGATAATCTTGCAATTCTGTTGGCGGGGGCTTTCCCCGGCATTACCTGTCACTCTTTCGAATGAACCCGAGTAGGGTATTTTCCTACCAGCTATCCAACAGGACCGTCAAGAAGGTTGATGGGCCCCGCCGCGAATGCACGTACGGACCAAATGGTCTATGTCGACTGTCGCGAGGATTATCGAATTACGATTGTAATATAAGTAAATGCGTACTCTCAGTCAAGGGGCACGCCGCCAGTTTCAAACCACTAGAGTTTAATCTTCTTCAAGAAATCCGCATCCAGTGGCCACCCTGAAGCATCGGGGATTACGGAATCCACGGCGCAATAAAGGCACAATGCCGTCCGGCGACGAATCGCCAATATAATCGAGCCCCGCTCCACGGTCTGCCCGCCGAGCGTCACGGACAGGGAGTTCCTGGAGCTCTTCAGTCATTTCGGCAGCACCAAGGCTCCAAAAAAATGGCCCAAATCGCAGGATTTTATCCAATTTTTCTGATTTTTTCAGCGTCAAACCGCTTGCGAACCCGCATAAAACAAGGTATATTCAGAAAGTAGATCTTATAGGAGCTCTTTATGAGCCGAGATAAAACTGAAAATAATGTTCCGTCCGCCCCAAAAGAATCTATATTAAATGTGTAATGCGGAGGTGAAGAATGGATTTTCTATTAGTTGGCGGTTTCGTCTGGTTCATATTTTACATTCCGTTCGTTGTAGTATGTTCCATTATTGCCATTCTTTGGTATTTTGTAATCAAACCGATGCTAAATAAACCTTCGGAAAACTAACCTGGATTACGGCTCTTTAACGGCAGGATTCAAAGTCCTGCCTCTTTTTTTTGTCTCACGAAAAGCGACAAGTCCAAAAACATGTCCGCACCCCAGTTTTCAAGAAAAACTCAAAACGCCTTTAAATCTTATAGGGACTCTTTACAAACCGAGGTAGAACCTCCGAAGGCTAGATTGCTCTAAATACACCAAGCCATATACGACGGAATCTTCATTACCCCGTCATCAACCGCAAATTGTTTCGGGTGGATTATAATAGACTCGCCCACCCGCTTCTTGAATTTGTCCTTGAACTTGCCGAGCGATGTCGTGGTGTAGTTCTTCGAGGATTTCACCTCTACCGGGAACACCTTGAAATTGACCTTACTCTCATTAGAAAGCAAGAAGTCTATCTCCATGGAGTTGCGGTGTTTTGCGGCATCGTATTCCGTATAGAAAAAGAGTTTGCGCCCCTTGGCCCGTATCATCTGCGCAATCATGTTTTCATGGAGCATGCCCTCGTTCAGCGAAAGTTTTCCGTCCATGATAGCCTTGTACAACTGGTTCGACGCGATTTCATTTTCACTGAAAGCAAGGCTTACCAAAAGGCCCGTATCGCACAGATAGCACTTGACAAGCGACTCGTTCTTGTTCAGGGCAAAGCCGACGTTGGGATCGTCGCATTTATAGCAAAGGTTGCAAATCATCGAGTCGTCAAGCCAAAAGAGCGGCTCGTCGTACTTGGAGAAAGTTGCCGCATTGGACTTGTCAATCTCGGTAAGGACGATTTTTTTCTCGTGTGTTGAAAGGTAGCCCGGAATATTTTCAAAAATCGCGGAGACCTTGGAATTATAGCGCCTGGAAGCCTTCCTGATATCATCGCGGTAGAGGTCCAGAATTTTCCGCTTCTCCTTGTCACTCTTTGAAAAGTCACGATTGTTCTCTGCATACGCAACAATGCTTTGTGGCATGCCGCCCACCAGCATATACTCCCTGAAAAGGCGCATCGCTCGTTTATGGAAATGGTCTTCCAGAGGTTTCTTTTCGGCAAAGCACTTGCCAATATACTCAAGCAAGACGTCTTCGCCTAAGGCCCTTGCAAATTCCTCGAAATCGCAAGGGTACATCTTTAACTTTTCTTCTTCGGAAGGAATCGTTATGTCGTCGACATTCTCCTTGATAGAAATCAGCGAGCCCGTCTCGACGAAATCGTAACGGCCGTCCGCCACAAGATACTTTATCGATTCCCGCGCCCTCGGGAATTTCTGGATTTCGTCAAAGATGATCAGCGACTTTCTCTTGAACAGCGGCTTATTGTATTCCAGAGACAGAACCTGGAAGAAAACATCTAGGTTGTCTAGGTTCGTCTCGAAGTTATCGCGAACCTTTTTGGAAGCCTTGTTGAAATCGACAAGAATATACGACTTGTATTCCCGCTCGCCGAACCGCTCGGCCACGGTGGATTTACCGATTCGACGAGCACCCTCTATCAACAGGGCACTCTTCCCGTTGGATTCCTTTTTCCACTCCACAAGGCGATCATAGGCTTTTCTCTGGATTTCCACAGGCACCTCCGTTTCAACAGTACGCAAAGTAAAATATACACTATTCACCAATAGTGCGCAAGGTATTTTCTGTAAAAATCATCAATAAAGCGCGTTATTCTACCATTTTTCAGCGTCTAACCGCTTGCGAACCCGCATAAAAAAGGTATATTCAGAAATCGAGTCTTATAGGGGCTCTTTATGTTATTATCTTTTCAAGGACCCCGATGAAGAGCGTCCTGAAAATATTCCTGTTTGCCCTGGTGTTCGCAGGGTTTGCCTTTGCCGAAGCGCAAGACAGCGACGAGCCTTCGGTTTCCAAGTTCCGTGAACGGTTCTCGCTGCGTTTCTTGTGCGATTACAATTTCGTGGCTATCTGGAATTCCGCCTACAACAACTCGACGCTCAATTCGAACCGCCCGATTAATGTGGGCATCGGCTTCGGTTACGACAGCCTGTTTACCACATTCGGAATTTCGTGGGACGTGTCCGCCGATTTCAAGTACAGTCTCCCTTTTACCACTTCAAAAGAAAAATCAGACACCCAGGCTTTCGAGACAGGGCTCGACTTTTTCCCGGGAAACTGGTGGCTTGCGGCAAAGCTACGCTTTTACAGCGGCTTTACCGCGGAAGTCGAACACGACGGCGAAAAGGAACGGGAATTTATAGACCTCTGGTTTGCGGACATGTATTTCTCGTTGCTCTGGATGGCGACTGCGAAAGAAATTTTTGCACCCAGGAACGCCTACTTTTTGGACAGGCGTCAAAAGAAATCAGCCGGGAGCCTGATTATTGGCGGGCGCCTGCAACGAAACATTGCCGAAGACAACGACGGAGTGCTCGGCTACGAAAACGACAAGCGCGACATCACCTCCATCTGGGGTGACGTCGGGTACACCTACACCTTCGTTTTCAGCAGCGGATATTTTTGGAACCTCTGGGGAGTTGTCGGTATCGCATACGGCCGCGAACGCATTGACGACGGCAACCTGCTGTTACCCGAATCGGACATAAAGACCGCATTTGGCTACATCGGGGAAAAATGGGCTTGGAACATCGTTCTTAAAAGCGGATATTCCGCCATCGCGTTTGGCGAACATCTGGAGCAAAAATACGTATCTGCCTTCGAAATCCTTGTGGTACGCAGGTTCTAGCCGCACCCGGAGCACATCCAGTTCAGGGGCATGCGCATCGAAGACCTTTACCGTGACGCCACTTTCACTGTAAATAAAAACGCCCCCGAAGAGAAGTTCATCAAGTTCTACCTGCAATGGGATCAGGACTGTGAACGGCGAATCGTTCTAAAGGCGATTGTTTCGGGGATTTAACCCATTTCGCAATAATCTGTGACGTTTAGCATGCGTTTTTGCATGTTGTTTTTTAGGTATTCTTTTTATCTGAAAAAAGAACTAATTTTGTTTTATAAGGGTCTCATTATGAGACCCGGTTATCTTTTTTCGACAAGAGGGGCCCTATGAAATCCAGATTTTTATTGACAGCAGGTTTTGCACTCAGCATGTTTTTTGCGGCCTGCAGCGACGACAGCGCCAGTGCAAATCCAATTGACGCGGGCAAAGACGACGGCCAAATTGCAGACGAGACCCCGTCTGACACAACCACGCATAAAAAGTCCTCCGTCGATACCGAAGACGGAGCTACCTTCGAAACAAAAGGCAACCCTTCCTATAGCGATTACGGCATAAGCGAATCTTACGAAGGCGGCATTCGCATGGTCGACGCCGTCTATACCGCAGAACCGACTTCTGTCATGGAGCCCGGAGGAGTCGCGGACATGACAGTTTTCGACGAGTACATTCCTGTAGACTACGCCCCCGGCGGAGGAGATGGCGGATTTAACGGCAAGACTTATGGTCTGCTCACGGCCTCCGAATGGAACGATTTGGACAATTGGAGTTCCTGGACAGAAATAATGTCTGGCGAATTTGCCTCCAAGGCAGACTACTGGGATTTTGACCCGCGCAATCTCGCAGCGGTACAAGTGGTAGACGAAAACGGCACCGGCTTAGCCAACGTTTCGGTAAAGCTATTGAAAGGGGACAATGAGGTTTTCGCCACGAAGACCGATAACAAGGGATATGCCTACTGCTGGGTAAACCTGTTTGACGGTGGCACCGAAGAAGTCTTTAAAGATGAAGATTTTTCGTTGAAAATCAATGATGAAGTATCAGAAGCCCCCGTAAAGCTTACCTCTATCGGCAATGATTCGCTCAAAGTGAACGTGGTTACAAGCGACACCAAGCAAGCCGACGCCAAGGCAGACATAGCCTTTATCGTTGACGCCACCGGTTCCATGGGCGACGAAATCCGATTCCTCCAATCGGACCTCAAATACATCATAGACCACGCTCATTCTGAAACCAAGGTCGCATTACGTACGGCAGTGGAATTCTACCGCGATGAGGAGGACGAATATATCATCCTGGGTAAGGATTTTTCCACAAACGTCGCCAACACCCAAGCATTCATCGATGAGCAGTATGCTAATGGTGGTGGCGATTACCCCGAAGCAGTGCATACCGCGCTTGAAAACTCGCTGCAAAAATTCTCTTGGAACGAATCGGCCCGTGCACGCATCGCCTTCTTGATTCTTGACGCCCCCGCCCACCACCAGGACGACGTCATCGAAAGCCTCCAGAAGTCCATCGAGCTCTACGCCAGGAACGGAATCAAGCTCATTCCCGTAGCGGCAAGCGGCGTTGACAAGGATACAGAATCCATGTTGCGTTTCTTCGAGATTATCACGGGCGGCACCTACGTGTTCCTCACCGACGACAGCGGCATCGGCTATTCCCATCTCGAAGCCTCTGTTGGTGACACCAACGTGGAAAAACTCGCCGACCTGATGATACGGCTAATCAAGAAATACGTGGAATAACTAGAAATGAACAAAATCATTTTATCACTCTAAAAAAGCGAAAGGGCGGTCGAAAGGCCGCCCTCATTATTTTGTACGCTTGCAGTTCCACATAAAATAAAGTATATTCGGGGTGTTTAAAGATAAATAAAAAAGGAGAAACACAATGAGCGAAAGCAAGCCCCAGGACATGGATAAAATTTGGATGAAGAGAATCCGTAATCTGGCTGGCCTGATGGGAATGATCCTGCCATGGGTTTCATTACTCGGCGCCATTCTCGTTGCTCGCACCGAGGGGTTTCCTGAAGGTTTCTGGGACCTTCTGTCCATCTCGGAGACCTACTATGTGACGCCTCCGCTGGTAGGAATCTTGACGACCGCAGCAGTCGTGCTGATGTGTTACAAAGGCTATAGCACCAAAGATCACGTCATTTCGGCCCTAGCAGGTCTATTCGGCTTGATGATCGTCCTGTTCCCTTGCAATTGTCCTGCAGCAAGCGAAATCGTCGGATTTTTCCAGTTGCCCGTAAAGATTTCTAACATCATTCACTGCGCATCTGCAATCGCGTTCTTTTTGCTTTTGTCGTACATGAGCCTGTGCCAGTTTACTCAAGGTAAAGATGACACTCGCAACAAGCACATCAAAAACATCATCTTCAAGATTTGCGGCATCGGCATGCTAGCCTCGTTGGCCTTGATGGTCATTCCCGTCGAATTCTTCGCCAAGACGTTCATTGTTGAAGCAATCGCACTCACCTTTTTCGGTGTCAGCTGGCTTGTGAAAGGAGAATTTCTCGGATTGCTGTCTGACGAAAAGTCTAATTGATGATTCTTCGAAAGCCCGATTTTTATGACCAGTTCAAGTGTATCGCTTCGCGATGCAGCGACACTTGTTGTGTCGGCTGGGAAATCGATATTGACGAGGCGACACAAGAGGTTTACCGCAAGGTGGCGGGAGCCTTTGGCGAGCGGCTCCGCGCAAACATCGAGGACGGGCATTTTAAATTACTCCCCCACGACCGTTGCCCGTTTTTAGACAAAGACAACCTTTGCGAAGTCTACCAGAATCTGGGCGAAGACGCACTTTGTGATATTTGCACCGAGCATCCGCGATTTGTCGAAGTCTATGGCGATATAATGGAGCGGGGGCTCGGGCTCTGCTGCGAAGAAGTCGCGCGCTTGCTGCTTGAAGGCGAAGGCCCGCTGACCTTTACCCGCGAAGAATGCGATGAACCCGAAGACGAATTGGATGACGACGACCGCGATGTCCGCGACCAGGTTCTTGGGGAACGCGAATGGATGTTCGAAACGCTTGCTGACCAAGGCTTGCCTTTCGCCGAGAGACTCTACAAAATTTTCGGCTATACGGGCGAGAATCCGTTTGCGCCGTTTGAAAGTGCGAATGCCATGTTCGAACTTTTGGCGAAGCTTGAAAGCTACGGCCCGGATTGGGACGCCGCTCTCGAGCGCATCAAAGCTAGGATTGATTCTAGCGAACCGATTGTAGACCAAGGGTTCTTTACCGAAAACGAAAGCGTGCGCCTGCTCGCGTACTTGATTTACCGGCATTACGCCAAATGCCTTTTTGAAGGCCGTGAGCAAGGCAAGCGACAATTCGCGCTTTTATTCTGGAACCTGGCCCGATTCTTTACCAAGGAACTTGCAGGCGATAATCCCGTCTTCTCACCTAGCCCGCGGATCAACACAAAAATAAACGCGGTCAAGATTCTTTCGAAGCAACTGGAATACTGTCAAGAAATTATGGAAATCGTCGAGATTTCTCTGGACGAATAAAAGCTAGGCCGCCAGGCGGTCTTTGTCCATCACGTGCTTACGCCATTTGCCGCTCTTCCAGCGGAGCCAGAAAATAAGCGGTGCCGTACTATACACGGCAACGACCGTGATCCAGGCGTATTGAGGCGGCAGGTGGAAAATGTAGGCTGCCACGTACAAGGCACCCGCCACGCACCAGTTCATAATGGCGCACGCGAACATGACCCACACGGTATCGCCCGCACCGCGAAGCGCACCCGCATAAATCACAAGCAGGACTTCCACAAAAATGTAGAAGGTCGCAATCCGCAACATGAATATGCTCATAGGCCGCGCTGCAGCGAAAATGGCAAGCGCCTCGGCAGAAGCTTCAGCGGCATCGGGTTTAAAGATATCCGTCAGTATGCCCGGCAAGAAGATAAAGATAACGCCCATCAGCAAGGAATATCCCCAGCCGAGTTTGAGGCCGGAATAAGTCGAACGCGATGCCGCGGCACCGTCGCGCGCACCCACGTAACGCCCCACGAGGCTCGTAGACGCCACTTCAAGGCCCATTAGCGGAACGTAGGCCACCATGTCCCAGTTGAACATGACCGAAGACGCCGTGGCCGCCTCGGGCCCGAGCGCATGGAACATGAGAATCAGGAGCTGGAACGCCGCCATGTTCAGGCACATTTCGACACCGGAGGGAATGCCCTTCTGCAAAAGTTCCTTGGTCAGGGGCCAACTGAATGCAAACGCATAACGGGTGCGGAAACGGTCGTGACAATTCTTGCCGAAGAATTTTGCGAACAAAATCACCGTCGAAACCAGGTTCCCGATCAAGGTGCCATAAGCAGCACCCGCCACGCCCAAAGCAGGAATCGGGCCAAAGCCGTAAATCAAGAAGAAGTTGCAGACGACATTCACGAGCATGCCCACGAAAGCAGCCTTCATCACGATCTTGGTTTCACCGATACCGCTAAAAAAACACGGAGCCGCATTGCGCACCAAGTTAATGATGCCGCCGAACATCAGAATGTTAAAGTAGGTCTTTTGATACTGCAGCTGGTCTGCCGGCAAGTGTTCCATTCCAAAAACCAAATGCCCCAGCGGAATCGTGAGGTACAAAAGCGGGACCGAAATAAGCGACAGGTAAACCGCCTGCATAAACACGCGGGCGCAATCCCAGCGCTTTTTGCCACCCAGACGCTGCGCCACCATAGCGGTCGTGTAACTGATGGCACCGGTAAAGAACATGGTAAGTGCAAGCTGCACCGCACCCGCCCCAAGCGCCGCATTCATTTCGGCTGGGCCTAGCTTCGAAAGGAACAGGCGGTCGATAAATGTCATGATTGTGTCGAAAGACATCGACATGAGCATGGGAAGTGCCACTACGAGCACATCCTTTACATCACCGTTTTTCTTGAATTTAGACGGTCTGTAGAACTTATTGAGTATCGCGTCGACCATATTGGGCGACAAATATAGAAAATAATGCTAAATTTGACCCACTATGTTTTCACAGCTGACTGACTCTCTAGAATCTACTCTCAAGAACCTGCGCGGGCAGGGCAAGCTCACCGAAGAAAACGTCGCCGAATCGCTGCGCGAAGTGCGCCGCGCATTCCTCGAAGCCGACGTGAACTTCAACGTGACCCGCGACTTCGTTAAGGCCGTCAAGGAAAAGGCCATGGGCTCCGAAGTGCTTTCCTCGGTGACTCCCGGTCAGCAGATTGTGAAAATCATCCACGACGAACTTGTGGCCGTGATGGGTGGCGAAACCAAGGAAATCAACCTTTCCGCTCCGGCTCCGGTCGGCATCATGATGGTTGGCCTGCAGGGTTCCGGTAAGACGACCTTCGCCGGCAAAATCGCCCTCTGGATGCGCAGCAAAAAGAAGCGCAAGCCGCTTTTGGTGGCCGCTGACGTGTACCGCCCCGCCGCTATCAAGCAGCTGCAGGTGCTGGGCAAATCTATCGGCATTCCCGTTTACGACGAAGGCCAAGGCAATCCGGTCGAAATCATCAAGCACGGTTACCAGTACGCCAAGGACAACGGTTTTGATTTAGTCATTTACGATACCGCAGGCCGCTTGCAGATCGACGAAGAGTTGATGCAGGAACTCGAACAGGCCCGCGACGCCGTTCACCCGGATGAAATTTTGTTCGTGGCCGACGCCATGATCGGTCAGGAAGCGGTGAACGTGGCAGAGACCTTCTGGAACCGCCTGAACTTTACGGGCGTTTGCCTTTCGAAGATGGACGGCGACACCCGCGGCGGTGCAGCGCTCAGCATCAAGAAGATGACAGGCGTGCCTATCTGCTTTATCGGTGTCGGCGAAAAGCTCCCCGAAATTGAACTGTTCCACCCCGACCGTATGGCCAGCCGAATCCTCGGCATGGGCGACGTGGTGAGCCTCGTGGAAAAGGCCCAGCAGGTCATCGACGAAAAAGACGCGAAGGACCTGAAGAAGAAGATTCTCAACAACACCTTCGACCTGAACGATTTCTTGAACCAGCTGCGTACCATCAAGAAGCTGGGCCGCATCAAGGACATTCTGAGCCTGATTCCTGGCCTGAACAAGCTCCCCATCGACCAGATTGACGAAAAGGAACTCGTTTACGTAGAAGCCGTACTCAGCTCCATGACGCCCAAGGAACGCAAGAAACCGCAGATTCTGGACGGCAGCCGCAAGGCACGCGTAGCCAAGGGTTCCGGCACCGAAATCGGTCGCGTGAACGCGGTGCTCAAGCAGTACGAAACCATGAAGGAAATGTTCAAGAAGGTCGGCGACATGGCCCGCAAGCAAAACAATGGCGGAACAGTTGGCAGTAACTACACGCCGCCAAAAGACAAGAAGAAAAAGAAGAAGAAATAAAAATGAAGCCCGCTTTAAGCGGGCTTATTTTATGATTTTGCGAATTTAATTTCGCGGATTTTAGAATTAGTGATTCTCTAGCTTGCTCAAGTCAGTCGAAAGCATTTTCCAGAGGCGGGATGCGAAAGGTTCCGCCCATTCTTTTTCGGGCGCCACACGGCTCGTAGTGGCAGCGGTAAATTCCGAATACACCAAGAACACAAGCTCCCCGTAGCGGGCATCCCACAGCGTCCAGAGCGTTTGCCAGGTGTAACCGCCACTCTTGCCGAGGTCGGTATCCATGCGCACATTCAGCACCACCGGAATCGAAAGGTAACGCAGTTCGTAGCGACTTGCAAGTGCGTTCAGCAAGTTCTTGAAATCCTTCGATAGTTCGCGGGAAATGTCCTGCTCAACACCATCGCGTTCAAGCCACGGGCTCATATCGCTCAACTTTTTACCGTCGGCAAAGACCGAATTCAAAAGGAGCTTGGAAAGGCTATCGACGTAAGCGGAATCCGCATCCGGCAGGCGCATGCCCGGGAGCATGAGCTCGCGGCGCATCTTGGGGAACGCCTTGACCATCAGGGAATCTTCGACACGGGCCAAGTCAAAATCCAGGGCGTCTGCACTGTAGCTGTGGCAGAACTTGCATTTTTCAGGGCGGTCGGCCTTGACCGAAAGCGCCGGGAACACGCCCCACACCGCCGAGGAATCCATACGGCTATAAGCCTTCTTGTTCCATTCGCGGTAGGTCTTTTCGTTGCTGATTTTGAGTTCGATATCGCCGCGGGTGCCGCATTCCTGACACGGAGCGTCCTTCATGCTCGCATCGCCCGAAGCGTCTTCGCCACCCTGGCTGCCGGCGCAACCCGAGAACGCAAGCAAACCTAGCATCAATACAAAGCTGAACAAGCATTTCGTTTTCATATTTTAATACCTAACTATTTTAAGCTCCGAATTCCGAACTCTGAATTCTGAATGAACTAGACCTGCCTCGGTTTACCAGTCCAACCAAGCTTTTCGCGAAGCGCACCCACAAATCCCGTATGGCGCAAGCGAATAAACGTCGTCACCGACTTGCTTTCGGCAAGAGTCAGCACATCGTTCGGTTTTAAAACTATCGTGGTACGGCCATCGAACACCAAGTCCAGCGGGCCATCGACAGCCGACTTCATCTGGAGTTTCTTGGACGAAAGCGAAAGCACCAGCGGGCGCACCGAAAGACTGCTCGCCGCCACCGGAGTCAGCACCACGGCAGGCGTTGCCGGGTGAATAATCGGGCCGCCAGCCGCCAGGTTGTAGGCGGTAGAACCCGTCGGAGTCGAAACGAGCACGGAATCGGCCCAGTAATCGGTCAGGGCAGTCCCATTGTATTCCACGCTCACGTTCACCATGCGCTCGGGCGCGTGCGCACGAACGTGCACCTCGTTTAGCACCGTCTGCTTTGCCACTTGCTTTTTACCATGGTAAACGACCGCGTCAATCATCATGCGCTCGCGGGTCGAAAAGTCGCCGGCAAGCAAGCTATCCAAAGTCTGCGAAAGGCCTTCGACACGGGTCTCGGCCAAGAAACCGACTCGACCCGCGTTCACGCCCAGAATGGGCGTGTCGTGCCCGAGCGCCATGTGCGCCGCCGAAAGCACCGTGCCGTCGCCGCCAATGGCAAGCAACAAGTCGGACTGGCAAAGCGCATTTTCCTTGACAATCTTGATAGGCTTGCGCACCAAATCCTTCAGATTGTTCAACACGCAGAACGTCACCTGCGGATGTTCGTCGGCCCAGCCCGAAATCACATCGAGGGCGAGAGCCAAATCCGGATTCTTGTCTTTCCAGCCCACAATACCAATCGTGCGGAATTGGAATTTTTTGACCTTGTTCACTACGACGCCTCCGTTTCAGGCTTTGCCGTGGCCTGTTCCAAAAGCTGTTTCAACTTCTGCAAGACACCGGGGTAAGTGCTTTCGACCAATTCGGAATTCGCCACCGGTTCATCGTTTTCAAGAGCAATCGAAAGCACCGAAAGCGCAAGGCCATTCTGCGGCACCTCTCCGCCGTCAAAGTCGCTTCCGTTCACAATCGTTTCTAGCCCGCGAATCACAAGGCCGTCGTCATAGACGCCCACTTCGGCGCCCGTCTTGCGCAAGTTCTCGGCCAAGGCTTCGTTGGTGGAGCGCATTTCTTTACGCAGTTCCTTGGGGATGCGCAAAATGGTTTCGCCTTCGGCAAAGCAGGCGGCCACCGCCAAGAACGGGAATTCTTCGATTCCGGTCGCCATCGTATCTTCCGAAAAACGCCTGCCCTGCAAGCGCTTACCCGAAGCGAGCGGATACACCATGATATCGCCGTAAACATCGCCAAAACGTTCGCGGCGGCTCACCGTCTCAAAGTTACCGCCCATGCGCTTAAGGCAAGTGAGGGCACCGGCGCGGGAGCTGTTCAAATCCACATTCTTGAGGCAGACTTCGGTGTTTTTGGGAATGCCCGCAATCGTCGTCAAGAGAACAAAGGCCATCGCTTCGGTCGCGTCGCCAGGAATGTAGTAGTCGCGGCCCGTAATCACCTGGGTTTCCGAAATTTCGGTGAACTGCGAACGTTCCACCTTCTGGCCGCGCGCAATCATCATGCGGCGTTCCAGTTCTGTCAGTTGTTCCATGCCGCGGCTTTCGTACTTGACATTCACGCCAAAGTACATGAGCATTTTAGTCCACTGGTCGTGTACCGAGCCCTTTTCCTCGAACGACAGGTATTCGCCACGAATGAGCGTGCGCAAAAGCAAGCGGTTACGCATGATGGTCGCTACGTTGCCCAGCGAATCCTTTTTAATCGCCACTTCTTCGGGCGCAAAGGTAAACGTAAACTTTGCCGGTTCATCGTCGACTGGCTTTACCTTGAAATACTTCTGCAAAAGCTCCTTGGCGCGTGCCACCTGCGCAATGCCCGCTTCGTCATTTTCGGCGGCAAAGGTATAAATCTGATCGACATCCTTAGAGGCAAGCGTCCAGAGCATCACGCAGCGCGATTCACCCAAATCCATCGGGAGCATATTCGGGAGCGCGTACTGAAAGCCCTTGCCTTCAAGCACCAGCTGGTGGCCTTGTTGCGTATAATTCAGGCCAAATTCCTTGAGGGCTTCGGCAAAAGGTTCTACACCTGCGGCAAAAGAAAAATCTTCAAAAACGGTACGACCATTCACAAGCAGCGCCATCACCAGCGCAAGCTCCATGCGTTCGCGGTCGGGGTTTAAAACAAATTCCATTAGCGTTCCTTTACGTCGTAGCCAAGCTGCAACAGAATCTGCATGGCACGGCGGGCCTCTTCAGGGGTCTTAAACGCAAGCAGCAACGTGCCTGCAATATTTTCGCGGACTTTCATCAGTTCAATATCGCGAATGTTCAAATTGTTGTCGGCTAGGGGCTGCATCACCTGCAATAGCGCACCCGGCACATCTTTCAAGGGCACCGTAATTTCGGAGAAGGCGGCTGCGGCATTGCGGCCCGGCGCAAACAGACTGGCACGGCCATCGTTACCGGCCTTAAAGACGGTTTCCAATTCGGCAGAATGGTCATCAGCGGCGGGTTTGCCGTCGCACACCACCTTCAAATTTTCCATGGCCTCGACCGTCTTGTCGATTCCGGCGCGGACTTCTTTAAGCGCAAGCACCGTCTGGTCGCGGTTAGTGACGGCTATATCGTGCCACATGTTCCAGCCAGAGGCGGCAATGCGCGTCATGTCTCTAAAGGCGCGGCCTGCGTAATGCTGGTAGTTAGGCTTCACCAGGCGCTCCGGCATGCTCGCCGCAAGCGTCGACGAAAGCATCTGCGGCATGTGCGAAACCCAGGCCATGGTGCGGTCATGATGTTCCGGCGGGAACACCACGGCATTTGCGCCCACGAACGAAATCAAGTTCAAGAGCGGCTTGTACACCGATTCGTCGACACCTTCAGGCGGGCACACGAACCAGTAGGCATTTTCAAAAATCGAGGGATCGTTGTATTCGAGCGTACGCTTTTCGGAGCCTGCCATCGGGTGGCTACCCACAAACACGAATGGTTCCGGGAGCTTGGCGCCCGCCTTGCAAATTTCCACCTTGGTCGATCCGATATCGCTCACCAAAATCTGGTTCTGGCCCGCAAGAGCAGCCAAGTCCATCTGCGAAAGAGCATCGATGGTCTTAAGGATATGCAGAATCGGAGCGCACAGCAAAATCACATCGGAACCGGGAACCCAGTCCTTGATTTCGTCGTAGCCGAAAAATTCATCGGCAAGCCCCAGTTCCTTTGCACGGGCAAGTGTGGTGGGGCTACTCACCGCACGCACCACCGTAGGCAACTTAGCCTGCTTAATAGCAGCGGCTACCGAACTTGCCAAAAGTCCAAAGCCAACGAAGGTAATCCGCATTATTCTTCTACCTTGCAAGTTTCGTCAATAATGGTTCTAAAAATGTTCTTGAACGATTCTGGAGGCAAGGGGCCATTCGCCTTTTTCGCCTTTTCGGCGACCCCGTTCAAAACAGCCTCTTCGCGCGCAGCATCAAGCACGGGGAGTCCCTTTTGCTTCTTGATTTTACCAATTTCCACTGCGAAACTCGCCCTCTTGTTCAAAAGGGCAATCAGTTCATCGTTCAGTTCATCAATACGGTTGCGCCAGTCTTCAATATTCATACTTTGAATTTAGAAAAAAGGCTCAATGGTGTCGCTTAAAACTCCACCTTGTACTCGTCAAAAGCCTTCTTATTGGCCTTCATGTTCGGGCCATCCCAGTCAAAAAGCGCTGGCCCCCAGGCTCCACTCAAAGTAGGTTCCCAGAAAAAGGCGCCAATCCAGCGGTCTAGCCCGCGCACCATATCTACGGCCTTCTTGCGCGAGCCATCGTAAGAATATGTATTATCCGATTCGCCGCCGTTGTATTCGGCCACAATGAATTCCAAATTCGGATAAGTCGAAATCAAATTTTTGAACAAACTATTCCATTTGTCCGGTTTGTCGTCACCGTAAGCGGTATACGCCGAAAATCCCATCACGTCAGCAGGAACCTTCTGGTTCTTGAAGATTTCATTCATCCACCAATCGACCGTACTCGTCTTGCGAATGCTTTCGATATGGAGAACCGTCTTGATGTTTTGCGACACCGCCTTGACGGCGCGAATGCCCGCCTTAAAGTACTTGCCCGCATTGGCCTTGCCGGCACTTGTACCCATATCACCATTGATTGCAGTAGATGCCTTGTCAACCCCATTGCCCCAGCAGTCTGTTTTGCTGTTCGGCACATGAATCAAAATGCCCGGCGTGGTTTCGTTACCGATTTGCACCATCTCCGGTGTCGCATTCACCTGCTTTAAGGAATTCAACAAGTCATAAGTATAATTGTATACGGAATCCGCCATCGCATCGGAACTTTTCACGTTGCGCCAGCGAGAGGGAATAATCTGCTTGCCTGGATCGGCCCAGTTGTCGCTGTAATGAATGTCGAGCAAGAACGCCATGCCCGCCGCCTTGATCTTTTGGGCGTAAGCGATAATGTGGTCCTTGTCGGCATAACTTTCGGCATCATGATCGCAGCCCGACGCCGCATAACCGTACTGCGCCTTCGGACTCACAAAAGTCTTCAAGCGAATCGCATTGAATCCGTGGTCTTTCAGGAGCGTAAAGATGTCTTTTTCGGAGCCGTCGACATCGTAGAATTTGGCACCCCAACGTTCGTATTCCTGCACCGTCGAAATGTCCGCACCGTTATAGAAGCTAAAGTCAAGCGCAGGCCCCTTGCTCGAAGAAGAGGGCGGCTCCATTCTAGAAGAAGATTCCGGAGGGGGTTCCATCTTGGAAGACGAAGAACGCGGCGGCCTCGAGTCCGAAGATAAATCAGGAAGGATTCCCGACGAAGACGATTTTGGCGGTTCCACAGCCGAGGAATGTGGCGGTTCCATGCCCGAAGAAGCACCCGGATTGACTTCAAGCGCCGACGATTCCGGAGTATCCGCTGTAGAAGAACTCAGGTAAGCAAGCGTATCCCCGCCTTGGGGCGGATAAACTAAGACCTCAGGCGGAGGCATATGAATGGTATCATAAATCGTATCGCGAACAGTTACTGCAGATGAATCGCGTTCATTATCTATGACTTCGTAGTCATATTCCGCAGCATTGTTAGATCCGTTATCGCAACCATTCACGACAAGTGCAAATAGCGTCGCAAAAGAGACTAGACCAAATTTTCCCATTCGAATTCCCATGCCCCTAATCTATACAAAACACCCCGAAAAATCAACAAACGAATTCTTTACACTAGGCCTTGCGCGGCAAAAAACAGCCCCACAATACAGCAAAAGGCCCCGTCAAAGCGGAGCCTTTCGCTAAATTCAACAGACAGGGCTAAGCCCTATGCCGTAAAATTACTTGACCTGGAAGTAGTAGGTCTGCAGGGTCTTGCCATCCTGGGCGAGCTGAAGAATCTGCTTGCCAGACGGAAGAGTGCCCGTCACCTGGAACAGGTTTTCGGCCTTGTATTCCACATTCAGAGTCGTGCCCTTGGACTTGTCTACAAAGAGACCTGTCTTTTCGTCGGCGCCGAAGCCCTGGCAGTCGGAATGGTCAGCCACCTTGCCTTCCACAGCCGGGTAGGTGGTCGCAACCAGCGGAGAGGTCACGGAGCTTGCATTCACGTAGAACACGTTGAGTGCAGCGTCCACGGCCAACGGAGCCGGGAGGCTAGAAACCTTGGCTGCGCCCTTATCGGCCTTCTTCTTTTTCTTCTTGTCAGCCTTCTTGCCCGGAACCTTGGCGGCATCGGTAGCAATCGGCATGGTCAAACGGTAACCGGCAACGGATTCGCTGCAGCTTGTAGAATAGACAACCCACTGGTTATCAATCTTTTCAGGACCTTCGGTCGTACCGCTCTTGTAGAGACCCGGCTTGATCTGGTCGCTGTATTCGTACAGAGTCACAGAGAGGTTCGGGTTCTTTTCGTCGGTAGCAATCTTCTGCTGGCCGAGAATGTACTTGGAACGACGGGCCTTGATCAGATATTCGCCAACGGGAACCTTTTCAAACTTGAACTTACCCTGCTGAAGGTCGCCCTTGTAGGGGTACTTCGGGTTCTGCGTACCGAAGATGGTTGAATCCATCCAAACGGTCGGCATTTCAATAGCCTTGCCAGTAAACGGATCGAGGACGACACCTTCGATAGTGCCAGTCTTCTGGCAACCGGTCATAGCCATAGCCACGAGAGCGGCTGCACCAATAAAGAGTTGCTTTTTCATTTGAATCCTTTTTTTAATAAAAGGGCCCCCTTACGCAGGGAGCCATTCATTTATCTGTAATTATTCGGCGTCTTCAGCCTTGGCGGGAGCAGCCTTGCGGGTCTTACGCTTTGCACCAGTGATGTTGCCAGCGAAACGCTTGTTGAAGCGGTCGATACGGCCAGCCGTATCCACGCGATGCTGCTTGCCCGTCCAGAACGGATGGGTATCAGCCGTAATTTCCAAGGAAATTACGCTATATTCAACACCATCGATAGTCTTCTTTTCGGCGGAAGACTTCGTGGAGCGGGTGATGTATTCTTTACCCGTATTCGCATCGACGAACACGACCGGTTGATAGTTAGGGTGGATACCTTCTTTCATTTTTAAACTTCCTATGAAGTAGTTAGATTTTGAGAGCCTAAATTTAGAAGAATTTCGCCATTTTGGCAAGGGAAATAGTATTTTTGGGAACATGAATAGAATTTCTGTGGCATTTTTTACAATTATCCCTTCGCTTTTTATGGCCTGCGGGAACGAACCTCCCGTGGCAAAAATCATCGTAACCGACCAAAAAATGCCCCTTACCGAGTGGCCCGACAGCGCCTACGTTGCAGGACTAGATTCTATTCTCGCCCTGGAGCCTATCAAGAAGAACGCCGAAACCGAAGCGAACATCAACATGAACGTTTTCGAGGCGCCCGTCTTCAAACTGCCGGGGTCGGTCACCGGCAAAAAAGAGGCTTCCGCGAAGGCGAACCACGCAGGGAAGTCGGCGGGAACAAAACAAGCGAACGCAGCAAAGCCGGCCGACAACAGCGCCGAAGCGTTTGCCGACAAATTCGCGACAGCGCTTTCCAAGTTGCAGTCCGACCCCTCTAACGCAAGCCTGTACAAGACCGTCACCGCAAACGAAGGCGACGACCTGTTCAAGCTGTTAAAGCGTACCTACGGCGCCGGAGTCCAGGGGCTCCCCCGTTTCTACGTTCTCTCGGCCCTACAATCAGTAAACGCCGGCGTCATGCTAGAGCACTTGAACGCCGGCGATAAAGTCCGAGTACCTAGATTATAAATTCAGATTTCAGAGTTCGGAATTCGGGAAAAATAAAAGTTACGCACCAGTTTCCAATTCCGAAATCCGAATTTCTAATTCCGAATTACAACACGCCCTTGCTGCTGGGGATACCTTTCACATTCCTGCTCGGGGCAATCGCCATCGCCACAGCGCGGGCAAAAGCCTTGAAGATCGACTCAAGGCAATGATGGTTGTCGTTGCCGTAGAACAGTTCCACATGCAGGTTCATGCGGGCATTTTCGCACAGACTCTTGAAGAAATGTTCAAACATGCTAGCTTCGATACCGCCAGCCATGGCAGCCGGGAGCTTCACGTTCCACACAAAACCAATGCGGTTGCTAAAGTCAATGCACACGCGGCTCAAAGCCTCGTCCATCGGGACAAAGTAGAATCCATAGCGTTCGATTCCCTTCTTGTCGCCAAGGCATTCCACCAAGGCCTGACCAAGCACAATCGCAATGTCTTCCATGCTATGGTGCATATCGACATGGACATCACCATTGCAAGTCAAATCCAGATGGATTCCTCCATGGATTTGGAACAAATTAAGCATGTGATCCAAGAAGCCGTTTCCGGAATTGATAGAACCCGGAGTGGAATCATCCAAGTTGAGCGACAAGGCGATATCTGTTTCGCCGGTCTTTCGTGTGAGAGACGTGCTACGCATCATAGTCCTCTACTTTTTAACAATCACGCCACCATACACGCGGAAACGCGTCACGCGGCCAAACTTCATTTCAGGAAGCGGAGTTTCGACACCGTTCAAAAGCATCTTGGCGATAGCCGTCGGATCGCCGATGGTTACGCACAAAGTATCGTTCGTGTTGTAAACCATGCGAACACCGGCCCTAGAAATATTTGCTTCCTTCAAGAAGGAATCCGCATCTTCGCGACGCTTGAGGCCCACCCAAGAAAGGGATTCGCCAGAACCAATCAACACGAAGTTCGTCTTGCTGGTCTTGGGAGAAGTCGGAACAGCAGCCTTTGCAGTATCCTTCTTGGAGTCAGACGAAATGAAAATTGTTGCAGATGCCGGCAGGTCCGATTTCTTGATGGCAGAATCCACCACAGCCTGGCTCACCGTCGTATTGGCAGCGGCCTGCTTTGCAGAATCCTTAGCGACAGAATCAGCAGCCATGGAATCAGCCGGGACAGCCTCGGCACCATCCGGAATTTCCTGGGTCATGGAATCTTCGACTGCCACCGGGAGCTTTTCAGCGGGCTGCTGTTCGCTAGACTGCTGGGCCAGGGATTCCAAATCCAAGAAATGGGAAGCGACTAGGAATGCCAGTACGAGAAGTACAAGCACCACGGGAACAGCCATACTCTTTTTCTTGATTTCGCCCTCTTTGAGGGGAGCAAGCTTGCGGCCAGCCGACACATCATTAAAATCCGTTTCGACCGGAGCACCGCTTTCGGCATTGTAGGCCTTGAGTACCTGGTCGGCATTCAAATTCAAAACATGAGAAATAGAACGTAAATAACCACGCACGTAAGCGGCCACCGGGAACGTTCTCCACTCGCCAGCTTCAATCGCCTTAATATAAGAGACTCCAAGCTTAATTGAATCAGCAAGTTCCTCCACCGTCATCTTGCGGCTTTCACGAACTCTTGCAATATACTGACCCACTTTCTCTTCGGGTCGCATTTCTTCTGCTGGAATAGACATTATACCTCTACCTTCATATCGACCAACATCTCGAGCATCCGTGCTACAGGCAAACCCACCACGTTGTAGTAGCACCCCCGGATTTCCTTGATAAGCCTTGCGCCACCGGTCTGAATCCCATAAGCACCAGCCTTATCCATCGGGTCCCTAGAATTTACATATTTTTCGAGCTCTTGTTTGGAGCAGTTTCTAAAAACAACCTCTGTTTCCTCGCATTCCGCTTTAATAATTTGTCCGCCATGGGCAATGGCCACGCCGGTTATTACTTTGTGCGATCTGCCATTCAGCTTTGTAAGCATTTCCAAAGCTTCCGCCTCGGAATGGGGTTTGCCCAAAGGCTTACCGTCCAGGAACACCAACGTGTCAAAGCCAAGCACGATTTCGGAGGGCATCTTGCGCGAAACGGCAAGTGCCTTTATGGAGGCATTTTCTTTCGGAAAATCCAGCGGATTCGTCGACGTCGGCTTTTCTTCTTCGTTCGAAACCACTACTTCAAAATTCACACCGATTAGCTGCAGAATTTCTTTGCGCCTCGGCGACCCACTCGCAAGAATTACTTTAGTCATCGTAAATCCCTCATCCCTCACTGCTCATTACACACTTCACACTACACATTGTTAATTCGTTTCCGTGCTACCCGCATTGAGCTTGATATCCGGCAAATCTCTCACGTAAATCGAGAAACTCCAGCCCGCGGCAGGCCCTGTAGGAGTCCAGCTAAAGTCAAGCTGCCAGCAGTGCAACACGCGGTTAAATGTAAAGCTATGCGTCACAAATCGTCCTTCGTTATAGTTATAACGGGTGCTGTAAGTCATTTCCCAGTTCTTGGTGGGTTGCAGACTTGCACTAATGCCGGTTGAATGCGTCACGCGGTCCTGAAACAAGTCGCGCGCCACGCGAGTGCTGCTAAAGCTGTAGCTATAGTCAAAGCCAAAGGTCCACTTGAGCATTTCATACTTGCCCAGCTGCGACGGCAAACCGCCATTGAATTCACCGCTCCAGCTAAAGCGCTTCGAAAAATCGTAACCCCAGTAAATGAGTTCCGGCATCTGCACCTTGTTCGGGTCTTCGGTAAACTTGTGGTACACGCTATGGCGGGTATTGATCGTGAACAGGTAATCCGGCAAAATCTGGAAACCGAACGAAGAAGTAATGTCCGAGAACTGCAGCGAATCGGCGGCAAAGTTATACGAAACGCTGTGGCGAGTCGTAAGCAAGCGACGTGTGCCGTACTGGTCTTCCACCGCCTTTGCCGTATCGCCCTTCGTGGTATCGGCCGCATGGCCCACCACCTTCAGGTACTTGATATCAAAGTCGTTGTTGAGTCCAAAACCAACAGTCTTCTGTTCAATCTGGTACGGAGTCTGGCCCAATAGCGGATGCGGAGCGAACTTTTTCACTGTATCAATTTCCGGTGCATACGTATACGACACACTCGGCGATAGCACATGCCTTGCGCCTGTAAAGCGACCAATCTCGGGAACCCAGATACCGTAAAGTTTCGTATCGGCCGTAATGCTGTAATTGTGGTTGTAGGCCACCTGACCATATTCATCATGTTCGGGATCAAGGCTCATGTAGCGCTTGCGGTACTTCAGGGAATCTTCGGGATTAATCCAACCCGTTCCAGTCCAGTAGCCCGTAAAGGTCGCGCGAGGCGTGATGTTGATGACATCGAACAGCGTGCCCGAGTAATCCATGGAATACGTACCCGTATAGCCCACATATTCTGCGGTCGTGTCTACGGCATTGACCGTATCGCGCGCACGCTTGGTGTAATAGTTGAAGCGGTTGTTAAAGTTGTAGTTGAACTTTTCAAGATAGCTTATGAACGAACCGTCTTCGTACGCTTCCTCGTCTTCATCGAGTTCAAAGGTAAAGAGCTGGCCACTCATGCGGTACTGGATATCCGGAATTTCGCGCTCCATCATGTCCGTCACCAAGTTGTGGTTCTGGCGGGCCTTCACGGTAAGGCTCTTGTTCGTTCCGAAGCGGCCCGAGTAAGTCAACTGCGCATTTGCTTGCTGGTTCAAGATCGTTTCTGCATCGAGCGCCTTATCCTTACGAATGCTCTGGCTACTGACGAACGAGCCCGAACCACTCAAAGTCTGCTTGCCGTCGGGAGTCAAGTTCTGGTTGTGCGTAAAGCGAATATCGTAGCCGCTGTTCGCCATATCGAATTCTTCGAGGTACGACGTATAAGACACGTTTCCGTCGAGCACGTAACGTTTCTTGTATCGCACTTCGCCCGTCAGAGTCGAGCGTTCGAACCTAGCCTCGTCACCTTCGATAATGTCGCCCTTGACCGTTGCATCCCAGTAATCGTTTGCCGCGTAATAGAAACCGAGATTACTCATGTAGTAACCCTGTTTCTGGTCACCGCCGAACTTCGGAGTCAAAAGGCCCGACTTACGTCCACTCTTCAAGGGGGCAACAATCATCGGGAGCACTGCCACCGGCACATCGGCAATGTTCAGTACCACGGGGCGCGCGGTAATCGTCTCCTTGGGCTTTACCACCATGCGCCGTCCGTAGAAATAGAAGTGCTGGTGAGTGGAATCGTTACAAGTACTGAAGTCGCCACGCGCAATCTGAATTCGTTGGTCAGGGAGCCTTCGGACTTCCATGCCGTTCAGTTGCTGGTTATCTTGATATGTCGTTGCGTAATAGATTTCACCGATACGGCTTTTCATGTTGTACTTGAGCCGCATACCCGAAAGCGATGGATTCTTGGTTTCGCGCAGCACCGGATCGCCCGTCGCCGCCAGGATGCTGTTTTCCTGATCAAACAAAATCGTATCGGCATCCAGAGTTGCCGAACGATACTTGAGCTGGGCACTGTTATTCAGGTTAAAGGTCGATTTATCGACATCGTAAACCAAGTCCACGGCGCGGTATTCAATGGTATCTACACCGGTCGTGTCGTTCATCCAGTCGACCTCTGTCGTATCCTCTTCTTCCTGAACACGCTCTTCGAGTTCAAAGCGAGTCATCTCCTGGCCGAAGGCGGCCGGAGTGGCGATGGCAAAAATCCATAATGCCAAAAAAGCCCACAGAATACGATGGGTTCTAGATAAAATCACGTTGGCGATAATTTAGAAAAATCCCCCGTCAGAAAACGGAGGATTTTCAAAGAGTTTCGTCGAAAGAATCGCGATTACTTCAGCACGGCGTTCTTGCCGGACACAGAACCGTTGTGGTCAATACGAACAAGATAACGACCGCTCGGAACGTTTTCGCCATTCCAGCGAAGCGTGTTAAAGCCCGGCTGAGCATTGTCGGCACGGAGGGTTGCCACTTCGGCACCGTCAGAATTCAAGATCGTGACGATTGCAGTACCGACTGACTTGAGGTCAAAGCTAATGGCCTTGCGGCTAAAGCCCTTGAGCAAGGCGGAAGCTGGCTTCACATTGCCATTCACCTTGGGAGCCGGAGCAAATTCATTTACGCGTTCCACATAAATGCCGTTCAGGTTCGTTGCGCGCACCTTGGCGTCAGAAGCAACCAGCGAGCCCTGTTGGAGCACGGCAACCAGCTGCTTGTTGTTGCTTTCGGTTGCACTCGCGTAGGTTTCAAGTTCCTGAGCGTTGAATTCAGCCTTGTTGTACCAGGATTCCACCTTGGCGCTTTCCAGATCCTTCACGGTAATCTGGGCACGACGGATGGTTGCGGTATAAGTTTCGCCTTCGCTCACGTAGGTAATTTCGAGCGGTTTATTCACCGTACCGCGGAGCATCGACTTAGAAGCTTCGATATCGTTACCCTTGAGGCTCACACCGTCAACAGCGGTAATCACGTCGCCCGCCTGGAGCTTGGTTTCGGCAGCGGGGGTACCCGGAATCACTTCGGCCACCTTCACGCCATCACGAATCTGGTAAATCGTCACACCGATACCGCCGAATTCTTCGTCGGCCATAATCGGGGCTGCAAGCATAGCTGCAACAAGAGAAGCCTTGATAAACTTGTTCATAGGAACTCCTTATAAATTCTATACGTTCTAAATATATAATTATTAATCGTTTCGGCAACTCCAATTGACTAGATTATTCAAAAATCAGCCCCATTGGAGCCAAATGTCGAAAAAAAACGCTGAAAAAGCCCCTATTCGAACATGGTGCCGTCTTCTTCGTCTGCGGCGCCATCGTCGTAATCTTCGATCGATTTGCCGTTGCCAGGCACAATAATCAGGCCTAGCGTCACCGGGTCACCCTTCATGTTCAGGTAGGCTTCCAGCCACAAATTCGTCGAAAGGCGCAGCAGGCGAAGGTCGAGCATGGTGCCGCCCTTGTGAATGCTTTTCGGATTCCTGTTGAAGAACAGGAACTTTTTATTGATATATTCGAAGCGGTCCTGGTCGTAGTTGATGGACCATTCGGAATTGCCGTCGTTTTCTTGGCGGTAGGTGCAACGGTCGTTATCGATGTCGCATTCAAAGCTTGCACTTTCATGGTAACGTTTGTTCCATTCGCGGCTAAAGGCGCAGCTCTGTACGCGGCCAGCACCATTGCGCTTTTTATTCAGCTGGTCGTTAATGACCACAAAGTCCATTTTCTGATTCTTGACCTGCTTGTAGACATCCATCAAAATGATGTACGCTTCAATATTGTTGGGGCATTTACCCGTCAGGTTCACGTCTTCGTGCGCCTTCAAGAGCGTCTGCTGCATGTCAATATCAATAGCATCGGGAATTTCACTTTCCTTGATTTTATCGAGTACCTTCTTGGGCGGAACAAAGACAACCTTGTCGCCCTTCTTGATGGCATAACCCAACTGATCACGCACGTAGTCCAGGCACTGCTGCACGTGAATGTGCACCGTATTGGAACCGCCAGACACGAAGTCCACGCCAATCCGCACATTCCATTCGCCCGCGGTGCTGCCCGCGTTCTTGTCGATTTCGCAGAAGGGATCTTCGCGAATACCGTCAATAAATATCACTTTCGCATTGAGCTTGGTCACCACCGATTCTTCTTTGTCCAAGGCTCCACCCAAGCTCCAGAAATTCGGATTCAAGCGCAACACTTCGGCAAAGGCCTTGTCGCCATCGAGGGCCGGCAACAAAGAATCGTTGCGGGCATTCTTTTCTTTCAAAAGTTCAGAATACTCCGTCGTAACGTTCATATTGGTAAAACCGTTACGCTTTGCCGGTTCAGGCATAGCCAGCGCAAAGGATACCGCCAAAAGGCAAATCAAGGCAAACAGAGAAATCTTTTTCATACGCATATAAAATACAAAAATTAGTTAGAAGAACTTAGTTGGTAGAACTTAGAGATTTCATCCTAAGCCTTAAACTCTAAGTTCTAAGCTCAAAGATCTAAGTTCTAATATATGCGGAATATGGTAATCCACATAGGGAGCGCTATCGGTGGTCGGATTCACGAAAACCGTAGTCCAGCCGCGGCGGTGCGCAGGTTCCAGGTTGCGAAGACCATCATCCAGCAACACAATGTCGCGTTTGTTCTCAGGCATTTCTAACCCCATGGTAGGGAGCTTTTGCGCAAGCCACTTTTCCATTTTGTCGTAAGCACTTTCGTGGGGTTTTCCTTCCCAGCCGAGTAACTTCAAGTCAAACACGCCGTCAATCGCCGAATCAATCCCCATGTGCAACATGCCCGCCTCACTCCAGTCGTGGCGGCCATTGGTAAATACAAAATGCGGACCCTCCAGGCTTTTCAACAGGGCCAGTTTTTCAGGAGCCTTCTTGGGGTAAATCAAGTATTCCGGCTCATGGATGAAGTCGAAAAATTCGTCGGGATCGGTACCGTGCATCGCCATCAGCCCAGCAAGCGTCGTTCCGAACCGTTCCAGGTAATCGGTACGCACCTTATGGGCCATTTCAAAATCGCAGCCGACCGTTTTTTGCACAAACAGTGAAATGCGGTGGTCCAGGGAATTCAGCACGCACCGTTCTTCGGCTCCGTATAAGGTCAAGTCGTAGTCGAACAACCAAACCATAGGGAACTAGTAACCCATGGCAAGGCCGCCAATCTGACGCGCCAGATACGTTGCGTAGTTATCTGTCATGCCGCTCACGAAGTCGAGCACCTGGTGGTACGCTTCGGCAACGGTCACGCTCTGGCCAATTTTCGCTTGACCGATAAGTCGTACAATGCGGTCGGCGCGGTAGGAATTGTTGCCATTCAAGCGGAAATCGTAAACGCCGTTAATAAAGGCATCGAGTACCGTTGCAAGCGTGGTGTAACTACCGACTTCGAGTTCAGTCTTGCGGCGGTCCGGGTAAATGCGTTCCACGCCCAAGCGCTTTGCAATGCGGATACCTTCCATTACGTCGGAACGGGACAAATTCGTCAAATGCTTGACACGTTCGCCGCTCATGATCGCTTCGTAGTTATTCACGAAAGTCACGGCCACATCGTCAATCAGATTCTGAATGGCAAGCCCGCGCACGCTGCTCAGAAAATCGCGGAAGTTCTGACCATTTTCGCGGTATTCGCGGTCAATGTCTACATCTGGTCCGCACAAGTAGCTGAACATGCCGCGTACATCGCCGTAGCTCAAAATGCCAAGTTCAATGGCATCTTCCACATCCAAAATGCTGTAGCAAATATCGTCGGCGGCTTCCATCAGGTATACCAGCGGATGGCGCACCCACTTGCCCGTTTCCACTTCGGGAATGCCAAGCGTGTAAGCGGTAACGCGGTAAAGGTCAGCCTCTGTCGCGAACAAACTTGTAGGCGAACCGAACTTGGCAAGCTGCGGATACTTGATCATGGCACCGAGTGTTGCATAAGTCAAGCGCATACCACCATCCAAAAAGTGATATTCCAACTTGCTCAAAATGCGATGGCCTTGAGCATTGCCATCAAAGTTTTCGAAATCAGCCATTTCGGTATCATTCAGGTCGCGCATTGGGGCAGAATTACGATTCTTGCGGAACCATTCACGAATGGCCGCTTCACCGGCGTGGCCAAAAGGCGGGTTGCCAATATCGTGGGCCAAGCATGCCGACTGAACAATCGTTCCGAAGTGGTATTCGTTGATGTACTTGGGCAGATACTTTTTAATCAGGTGATACACCGTAATGGCAAGGCTTCTGCCCACGCTCGATACTTCGATGCTGTGAGTCAAACGGCTATGCACATGGTCATTCACCGAGAACGGGTGCACCTGGGTCTTGCGGCCAAGACGCCTAAAAGCCGTCGAAAAAACAATGCGGTCGTAATCGCGGTGAAAGTCAGAACGGTTCGGGTCCAAATCGGCAGGGTGCCCGTAACGCGTCGCAGAAAGCAGAGTATCCCATTGAAGCATGGGTAAAAGATAGAAAAAAGAAGTAGACAGTAGGAAGTAGGAAGTAGACTGTGGGCAGTAGGCAGAATGATGAGCGATTAGGATTTTCGTAAGCCGAGATACGCAATTACCATCGAATCAACCACCACAAACACAGCGAGCCAAATCGCCGACCCATTCTGGAATCCATAACTATGCAAGCCCACACCAAGCAAATTCACCCCGAACCAACAGAGGAACGTGACAATCACGTTGAGCGCATTCAACAATGCAAACACCCGCGGCGAGATAATCTTGCCCGCCCACAAATGGAGCGAGAGCAGCGCCCAGAGAATCACAAATAGCGCACCGCATTCCTTCGGGTCAAACCCCCAGAAACGACCCCACGCAAAATCGGCCCATACGCCCCCAAGAAGCGTTCCAAGAACCGTAAACACCATGCCAAAAACGAGCGTTCCATACATCAGCGAAAAAATCGGAGTCTGCTTTGCTTTTCGGTAAAGCACCAAATGGGCAACCACCCCCGACAAAATCATCGAAGCAAAGCCAAGCGCAATCGCAAACACATGAACCGTCAGGAACACCGAAGAGTTCAACACATTCGGAATCGGTTGGAATGTATCGCCCGGTTCCAGCACGAACTTGGCAAAGAATAAAAGAGCTGCAGCCATAAACGTCACGGGAATCATCAAGGTATAAGTGCGACGCTTACAGAAAATAAACGCTCCCGATTCAAAAACCATCAGCATCAACGCCACCAGCATCACAATTTCGTACAAACTAGACATTGGAGGACGGGCAGCAACATAAGCGCGCATCGTAAACAACGCCGTCAAAATGACTGCTGTAACGATACACACTATATTGGCTACAGCATCTAGCTTTAAAGAACGGAATACCACATTCAGCGAAGAAAGAATACATGCCAGCAAAGCACCCACAAAGGCAAATAAGGCTAGATTCAGCCAGTGGTACAAAACTTCAGCCTTTAACCGGCGAGGGTATACATTGGAATGCGTCAGGGAATGCTTAGCGATAATCGAAAACGCTGTACGATCCGCAACCGATTCATACAGAAGTACATTTGAATAAAGACGCCGCATTTCAGCAGTCGCCGGCAAGTCATCGTTGCGCGTCGCATAAAGTTTGAGGATATCTTTCAACGGGGCCAGCTCCGCATAGCTCACGTAACGCTTTTGATGCGGCAAGCGAAGAATCACGGACACATCGCTACGGAGTACCTTGAACAAGTCATAATTTCTGGCCGTTCCGGGTGTGACAAGAATATGGCGAACCACATTTGCCGCCGTATGTTTCTTATAGGTCACACGGCCGCTCAAGTCGTCAAGAAAGCCTCGCGCAAAAGAATCAAAGGGACGCACCGCGTTTTCAACCAAAATCGGAGTATCCGAATGCAGAGCCTCCCAAATCGGGACCGGGCGCTCTGAAGCATGAGCGTCCATGGGGAAAGCCGCAAGAATGGCCACAAAGGACAAAGCCTTAAGCACTTCTAGCTTTTTTGACGTCTGCTTACAACGGACCTTTATCGCATAATGAACAAACGCCCCTAAAAGGAACAACGCCATAAACGCATAAGGCACAAAACGCAAGGGGTCGTAGGTTGCCTTGTACAAATCCACCGACGTTCCCATTACATCGTCTACCCTGCCATGATAATGAACCGAGTAAGCATATTCTTTTTCATTTACCTCGACCGGAGTCACTCTCAAGCTGTCATCGACGGCGAAAAAAGAAACCGTCGCGTTGGAAATAGACACATCTCGATACCCGTTGTATTCCCGCTTGATTTCACTTTCGGCAATTCCGCCAACAAGCAAAACCAGCAGCGCGACATGCATTATCCACAGTCCCACATTCTTCAGTCCGCGAGGCATGCGGAACAAGAGCGACGCGAGGACATTCACGGCAGACAATACCACAAGGCCTTTAAATGCCGGCAAAGGAATGACGCCCAAGACCCAAATGAAATAGCTACCAAAAAAGCGATCCACCGCGAAAGATGCCGGAAGTCCGGCAGACTCGGCATGGGCCTGCGCCAATACGCCCCAAAAAGTCAGCAGCAAAAACGCCACCAACAGCACGGCCGTAAACTTCAAGGATGCCAATTTCTTTATAACGACGAGGCTTCTACCCATACGAACTTACTTTCATCCAGTTTCTGTTCGCCGTCAAAGCGGTATGCCACCAATCGACCATTTCCGCGGTATCCGGCTACACTAAAATCGAGACAGCACACATTGTCACGAATCAATTTCGGGAGTCCCGTCAACCAATAATGTCCAAAGAATACGGGGCGTTCGCTTTCGCCGTAAAAATTCCGTGCACGCACCGACGGCAAAACTTCGGATTCTACATCCATCGAAACCCCCGGCTGAAAGCAAAGTTCCCGGAAGCTAGCCTTGGTCGGATCTAGCCACCAGGCAATACGGGTCTTAATGCGACGAACGCCTTCGGCATCGGTAAAATGTTCGCCTTCGGGCAAAGGCATTTCGGGACCCTTCAAAAGCGTACTCATGGGCACAAAAAGGCTGTCTTCATATTCAAAATCTTCGTCATTGGCGCGGGCAATGAGTTCATCAAAATTGCAGTCGGCAAAGCAGGTAATGCCTTCGCGCCTTAACGCCGCAACGGCATTGACGTCAAAACAGGCATGTTGCGCCCTGAAAGATTCTGTTTCCAAATAAATCGGCAGCGTTTTCACGAAATCAAGCGCATCCAAGAATTCCTGCTTACGCCCCACAAAAGAGGTCACCGTCCGCGAATGGATTGCAATCTTGTTAAAGCTGTGTTCGCGTAAAAAGCCGTCTTTAAAGCGGTGCAGAAAATGCCCACCACCAGCGCCATTCTTTTGCCAGAACGAAAGCATATTGAATTCGTGGTTGCCCATTAACGCAATCGCCGACCCGGCATCGCGCATGGCACGCACCAAGTTCAACGTTTCGCGCACCTTGGGCCCGCGGTCTACATAATCGCCCAAGAAAACCGCCGACCGTTCGCCGCCCGGATACCGGAACGCACCTTCGGACTCCACATAGCCAAGCTTTTGCAGCAGGGCGCGGAGTTCATCGCAGTGTCCGTGAACATCGCCGATAAAATCAAGGGAATTATTCATGCCTTGCAATATAACTAAATTCAAAAAAGGTATCTTTGCAAACATGAATTTCTGGGACCTGCTCACCTCTACCAAGATCCAAGGCTTCATCGAAGAAGCCTTTTCCAAGCGGCTAGATGCGTTGCAAGTTTCCACCTACCTGAATAAAGATGGTTTCAGCAACGAAGAGCGAGCCGCCATTATGGACTACATGGCACTTGTTCCCAAGTTCCGCGAAAAATTTTTCGGCGACGCCAAACAAAAAAACGCATTCTTGCTATGTGACAAGCTTGCCCTGGAACAAAGTACCGCGAAAGATATCGGCCGCTGGAAGGCAAACCTTTGGCCAAGCGAAGGCTCCGTTAACGACCTCTGCTGCGGCATGGGCGGCGATAGCCTCTTCTTGCCCGAAACCCTTAAGGTTACCGGCTTCGACCTCGACGAAGACCGCCTTTCCATGTACCGCTACAACATGCAGGCACTCGGCAAGACCGTAGGCACCCAGTGCTGCGACGTACGCTCGGTCGAAAACGGGGCCGACTACTTCACCATCGACCCAGCCCGTCGCGCCATCGAAGGCGAAAACCAGCGTGACTTGCGCAATCTGACCCCCACGCTCGAAGAAGTCGTTGAAATCAGCAAACATTACAAGGGCGGTATGGCCAAGCTCCCGCCCGGATACCCGCCGGCAGAAATCCCCGACGGCACCGAGATTATATATATAGGCGGCCACAGCGACTGCCGCGAATGCCTAGTGCTGTTCGGCGCTCTCGCCAAGAACCCAGACGCCGTACGCGCCGTTATCGTGGACAAATCGGGCAAAGTCCTTGCTGAATGGAGCCGGCCCCGCAACCGCGCCGACGAAACGCTGGACGACGATCTTCAAGAAAAACTTGACAAAAACGATTCCCTCGAAGGCAAAGACCGTACTTACCGCACCGCCACAAGCAAAAGCGATTTGCCCCTCGGCGACATCAGCCAGTACATTTCGGAGCCGGCGCCGGTTCTCATTCGAAGCCATCTCTTTAACCAGGCAGTTCTCACCTGCGACCCAAGCGCGCACCTGATTTCAGAAGGAATCGCCTACGTTGCAAGCGCCGCGCCGCTACCGGTCCCCGGGTTTGCCTGCTACGAAGTACTCGCCCACACAGAAATTGCAACGGGTGCCGTCCGCGCCATGCTTAAAGAGCACGACATCGGCAAAATTACGCTCAAGCTCCGCGGCGTAAAACTCGACCCTGATGCCGAAATCAAGCGTTTAAAACCCAAGGGCAAAGAATCTGCCATATTATTCTATACCCGCGCTTATGGTGAGAAGGTTGCTATACTTGCAAGGAGAACCGAGCCATGAGCACACTCGTATACACTCGCTCCAAATTTTTAAACCACTTCTAACCGTCTACTTCCTACTGTCTACTTCATTATGTCCGTCAAACTCGAAGAATCCTGGCTGAACCTGCTCGCAGACCAATTCGAGCAGCCATATTTTAAACAAATTAAAGAAAAACTTTTGCAAGAAAAGGCAGAACACCACGTGGTTTACCCGCCGGGATCCCAGATTTTTGCGGCCCTCGACTTTTGCCCTGTCGATAAAGTCAAGGCGGTCATCATCGGCCAAGACCCCTACCACAACCCAGGCCAAGCTCACGGACTTTGCTTCTCTGTACCTATGGGAATCCAGCCGCCCCCCTCGCTCATCAACATTTTCCAGGAACTGCACGACGACCTGGGGATCAATCCGCCCCCGCACGGGAACCTCGAAAGCTGGGCTCACCAGGGAATCCTTCTACTGAACGCTTCGCTCACGGTTCGCGCCCACATGGCAGCAAGCCACGCCGGAATCGGTTGGCAGCAATTCACCGACACGATCATCAAGCGCCTGTCCGAAACTCGCGAGAACCTGGTATTTTTACTTTGGGGTAGCTTCGCCATCAAAAAGCAGGAACTCGTCGCCAAGAACCGCGGCCATCTGATTTTAACCGCCCCGCACCCGAGCCCTCTTTCGGCTTACCGCGGGTTCTTCGGTTGCAAGCATTTCAGCAAGGCAAATGAATATTTAAAGAGCAAAGGTCTCGAGCCCATCGACTGGAGCATCAAGTAGATGTGGAATGAGTAATGTGAGATGAGTAATTAAGCATACAGAAATGTAAAATTAAATTTTTCATTCTACATCACACATTACACATCACACATTATACGCATCCCGCTGTCTTCTATTTTTCTATATTACCAGCCATGAATCGAAATAATACTTTTGGCCGTTTATTGGTTTTTATCGTACTTGGCCTGATCATCGGCGGTATCCTTGGCGAATGCCTCGGTGTGCTGTTCGGTCAGCTTGGCGAACTGATGAATGCTGGTGGATACAACAACGTCGTCCACAACTTCTTTGTTTCGTCCTTTAACCTCAACATCGGTTTTGCCGACAGGCCCGAACCGGTGATCCTTGACCTGTATCTCGTCAGGTTTGCCTTTGGTGTTGGCATCAAGCTGAACGTGGTAAGCGTTATCGGCATGATCCTCGGCATCTACATCATGAAATGGTCCGGAGGAAAGTAATGGAGACCATCCAAGAATTGAGCGACAAGCTCGCAAACGGCAGCAAGACTGCCGTGGCCCTCGCTGAAGAATCCCTCGCAAAGATTGAATCTACCAAGAATTTAAATGCATACATTAGCGTATTGAACGAACGCGCCCTTCAAAAGGCTGCTGAATCCGACAAGCGTCGTGCAGAAGGCAAGACTTTGGGCGCCCTCGACGGTATCCCCGTCGCCGTGAAGGACAATATGTGCATCGAAGGTACGCGCACTACGGCAGCCTCCAAGATTCTTGAAAACTTTGTTGCCCCCTACACCGCTACCGCTATCGAAAAGCTTGAAGCCGCCGGCGCCGTGATCGTCGGCAAGACGAACATGGACGAATTCGCCATGGGTTCCAGCAACGAAACTTCTTATTTCGGCAAGGTCGTGAACCCCCTCGACGAGTCCCGCGTTCCGGGTGGCTCCAGTGGCGGTTCGGCCGTAGCCGTGGCCAGTGGCACGGTCGCCTGTGCGCTCGGCTCCGACACCGGTGGTTCCATTCGTCAGCCCGCCGCCTGCACAGGCGTTGTGGGCTTAAAGCCCACCTACGGCCGTGTTTCCCGTTACGGCCTCTTGGCTTACGCAAGCTCTCTGGACCAGATTGGCCCCTTCGGTGCAACCGTTAAGGATACCGCCACCCTCCTCGGCGCCATCTGCGGTATCGACCCGCACGACAACACCACCAGCACTCGCCCGACCGAAGACTTTACCGCTAAGCTCGACGCCGGCGTCAAGGGCAAGGTGATCGGCGTCCCGAAGGAATACTTCGGCGAAGGTCTCGATGCCGAATGCAAGGCCGCTATCGAAGGCATGCTGAAGAAACTCGAAGCCGAAGGCGCTACCCTCAAGGAAATCAGCCTTCCGCACATCAGCTACGCCGTGTCCAGCTACTACATCATCGCAACCGCCGAAGCAAGCTCGAACCTTAGCCGCTACGACGGCGTTCGCTACGGCTACCGCAGCAAAGAAGCCCGCAAGCTCTTTGACCTGTACGCCAAGTCCCGCAGCGAAGGTTTCGGCAAGGAAGTCCAGCGCCGCATTCTCCTCGGAAGCTACGTTCTTTCTGCAGGCTTCTACGACGCCTACTACGTGCAGGCCCAGAAGGTCCGCCGCCTGATTACCGACGACTTCAACAAGGCATTCGAAAGCTGCGACGTAATCGCAAGCCCCACGATGCCGGGACTCCCGCTCAAGTGCGGCATGAACGAATCCGACCCGATGGCCGTTTACCTCAGCGACATCTACACCGTGAGCCTGAACCTTTCGGGCCTCCCGGGCGTAAGCGTGCCGTGCGGCATGGCCGGCGGACTCCCCGTGGGTCTCCAGTGGATCGGCAAGCCGTTTATGGAAGCCGACCTGCTCAGCGTCGCCGCAGCAACCGAGCGCCTGAACAAGTAAGTTCGCGCTCCGTTAAAATTTAAAGACCTGTTCTTCAGAACAGGTCTTTTTCGTCTGCTAAAAAAACGATCTTAAATTTCGCAATCCTTAATTGCTGAAAGCGAACCTGCCGAATACGCCTTCCGGATGCATTCGGCAACGGATTCTGCAAGATCTATAACTTCTTGCGGGATAGCAATGGAGTCTCCATCGCTACCGCTGCTATCAACAGTATTCGCCTTGACAATAGAATCAGCTACAGCTTGGGCGATTGAATCGGCGACCGCCTTTTCTTTGGCTCTGCGTTCTTCAGCCTCTTCGTAGACTTTCGCCGGAACACGATTCAATGCGACACCATTCTTGCTCACGACTCTGACAAGGCCGTCGTGGACGCCGTAATAGAACGCCGAAATATTGCACAAGTTATACGAACTGTCAGTCGCATTGAAAACTACAATATCGTAATACGTGGAATCCCCCACTTTGAGGGAATCCTTGAAACTCAGCTTATAGCCATTCTCTGTCGCCGGGAAAACAGGGTCGTTGAAGACGAGTCTTTCGCTCTGCGCCGGATTACAAGTAACGACGATGGAACCATCACCCAGGCCCGGATACACCTGCAGTCGCACATCAATAGCAGACGCAAGAGCCTTGGCGACATAGTTCATCTCAGGATTGACTTCGGTACCGAAATCAACATACTGACTGATCTTGTCGACAAAGTTGACAGTATCCGCCAAATAGATGACAGAATCCTCACTGAAGCCGTCCTTGGAATCCAGCAACATCTGCACATCCTTGGAAAGTTCCGAAGAACTATCATCATCACCACAGGCCCAAAGGAGCGACAAAAAAGCAAGGAAAAGCACCTTTTTCATTAGTCGTCCTCCTCGTTGATTGCGATGTAGCTACCGTCTTCCATCTCAATTTTCAGAATGCCCGTCTTCGTCTGGTAATACAACTTGGCACTTGATTCAACAGTCTTTGTCTGATAATCACTCTTATACGGCTGTTCGTATTTGCGCCCCTTGGCAACAGCGACATCGGCATACGCGACTCCATTTATCTCCATCTTTTCGATATACGACGAATCACGTACATAGGCCAGAGAATCCTTGCCATCAGCATTGATCAAAGCCAACTCTTTTTCTAGTCTCTCGGGATTCCTGAGCGAAAAGATATACTGTCCGAACTTCACCGTTATAGATTGATTCAATTTATCATCTTCATTGTAGTAGAAAGTCGTCGTTTCTGCAGAAAGAGAAATGGAATAGATGGGATACGCCGATTCCAAAGTTGTATTCAAATGCTTTTGGCACGCATCGTCAATAAAGTTGTCCCTATCGGTAACCGCGAACGAAAACAGATAACCGTCCGAATGCTTAAACGGGATGGTCTTTCCTTCTTTATAGCCACCAAAATCTGCCTGATATCCCTTGATTTTTGAAGTGTCGCTACACTTTTGAAAATTAGGTTCCGTAGTTGATTTTTCGGAGCATGCACATAAAAGTCCAAGCGTAGAACAAATCAAAAGCAATGATTTAGTACAAAATTTCATCATATCACAATTATATATTATTTTCGACAATGTATGTACAAAAAATGCCCCCGGATTTTCTCCGGAGGCATTTTCTAAACGCTCATCGAAAGCGGAACTAGTCTCCCGTACGGTAGTTCGGGGCTTCCTTCGTGATCGTCACATCGTGCGGATGAGATTCGCGGAGGCCTGCGCCCGTAATACGGACGAACGTTGCCTTCTTGTAGAGTTCTTCGAGGTTTGCTGCACCGGCATAACCCATAGCAGAATGGATACCGCCAATCAGCTGGTAAACGGTGTCACGGAGCGGTCCCTTGTACGGAACGCGGCCTTCGATGCCTTCGGGAACAAACTTGCGCGGCTCCTGAACGCCACCCTGGAAATAACGGTCGGCAGAACCGGCCTTCATCGCACCGAGGGAACCCATGCCGCGGTAGCTCTTGTAGCTACGGCCATCGGCGAGAATCACTTCGCCCGGAGCTTCTTCGGTACCGGCAAAGAGCGAACCCACCATCACGGCATGACCGCCAGCAGCGAGAGCCTTCACAATGTCGCCAGAGAACTTGAGGCCACCGTCGGCGATAATCTTCACGCCGACCTTGCGGGCCATCTTGCCGCATTCCACGACAGCGGAGAACTGCGGGTAACCGACACCAGCCACGATACGGGTCGTGCAGATAGAACCCGGACCGATACCCACCTTGACGATGTTCGCACCGCACTTGGCGAGTTCTTCGACAGCTTCCGGCGTGCAAACGTTACCGGCGCAAATCGTGAGCTTTGGATATTTCTTACGAACGGTCTTCACCATGTTACGCACACCGATGTGGTGGCCGTGAGCCGTATCGATAATGAGCAGGTCAACACCGGCATCCACGAGAGCAGCGACGCGTTCAAGAGTATTTGCAGAAGTGCTGACAGCGGCACCGACGAGCAACTGGCCGTTCTTGTCAAGGCTAGCGTTCGGGTTGTTTTCGCGCTTCAAGATGTCAGTCATCGTAATGAGGCCCTTCAAGGCACCGGAAGCATCCACCAGCGGGAGCTTTTCAATGCGCTTTTCGGCGAGAATTTCCTTCGCCTTGGCGAGGCTCACCTTCGGGCTTGCCGTTACCGGATTCTTCGTCATCACGGTGCGAATCTTTGCGTTCATGTCGCTCACGGTGCGCAGGTCGCGGCTCGTGAGCATACCAACGAGCTTACCCTTCGAAAGAATCGGGAAACCGCTCACCTTGTTGCGGGCGCGGAGTTCAAAAGCGGCGGACACCGGTTCGTCGGCATCGAGCGTCACCGGATTGGTGACGATACCGGATTGCCAACGCTTGACCTTGCGGACTTCTTCGGCCTGGTCTTCGATAGACATGTTCTTGTGGATAATGCCGAGACCACCCTGCAAAGCAAGGGAAATAGCGAGCGGAGCCGTCGTCACGGTGTCCATGGCGGCACTGATAATAGGAATGTTCAGCTTGATATTCGGGGCGAGCTGAGTGCTCACGTCGGTCTGTGCCGGCAAAACGGAGGATTCAGCGGGAACGAGCAGGACGTCATCAAACGTCAAAGCTTCTGGCAAAAGTTTCATAAAGTACCTCTTTTGCGCATAGAATATAGTAATTTTCACGCGCAAATCCTAGCTCAAAAGCGCTATAAATATGTAAAAAAGAGCGTTTTAGCAATGAGCTGCGTCGAAGTCGCCCTATTTGCCATTATAGCGTTCCATGCACTTTTCGATGCCGAGCTTGAAGTAGCATTCCACAAGCGCGGGCACTTTTGCAATGGCCTCTTCGAATATGGGACGGTCTTCAGGCGAGAACTTCGCCAAGACCCAGTTGCTAAGGTCAAATTTCGGCGGACACTTGCCCACGCCAAAGCGGATGCGCGGGAACTTGTCGCCTACGTGCTCAATAATGTTACGGAGCCCGTTCTGGCCACCGTGACTGCCGTCCTTGCGGCAACGGATACGGCCTACATCCAAATTAATGTCGTCGCTGAATACGAGCAGGTGGTCCGTTTTCACCTTGTACCATGTCATCAAGGCCTGCACGGCTTCGCCCGAGAGGTTCATGTACGTCTGCGGCTTAGCGAGCAGGCATTCCTCGCCCGCGATATTCACCTTCATAGTGAGCGCCTTGTGCTCGCTTTTCCAGTCCTTGTTCGGGTCGGCCAGCTTTTCGACAGCCATAAAGCCCGCATTGTGGTGAGTGTTAGAGTACTGAGTACCAGGATTTCCGAGACCGACTATAATGTACATGCCCCAAATATAAAAAAAAGACGCGGTTTTACCCGCGCCTTTTTTTGCTTCACAACATAAGACTCTAATTAAATCGTCTCGAAACTCTTTACGTCGGCGCTGTAATCCACGCCCTCGATGTCAAAGCCGTTCGTCGCCAAGAAATCGTGACGATAGCCTTCGAGGTCGCCCACCTGCGCCAAGTTTTCTTGCGTGATGGTCGCCATGCGCTTGTTCACTTCCTCTTGTACCTTCGGGTCGAGTTCCCAATCGTCAATGCGAATCAGGTGATTTTCGTCCGTCGGAACGGCGCTGCCCGTATACAGACGTTCGTTCATCAGGCGTTCCATCTGCTCGATGCAACCTTCGTGGCACCCCTGTTCCTTCATCACCTTGAAAAGCACCGAAAGGTACAGCGGGATAATCGGAATCACGGCGCTCGAACGCGTCACCAGCCCCTTGTTCACAGACACATAAGCTTCGCCCTTCAAGTCGCGTTCAAGTTCTGCGTTCAATTCGCACGCGGTTGCTTCCAAGTGCTTCTTGGCGCCGCCAATGGTACCGTCGCGGTAAATCGCATGAGAAAGTTTCGGACCGATGTAGGAATATGCCACCGTCTTCACACCTTCGGCAAGCACGCCGGCATCCTTGAGCTGATTCACCCAAAGCGCCCAATCTTCGCCGCCCATCACCTTCACGGTGTTCGCCATTTCTTCTTCGTTGGCGGGTTCTGCGCTAATCGTGCTAATTTTGCCCGTCATGCAGTCAATCGTTGCACCCGAGAAAGTTTCGCCAATCGGCTTCAAAACGCTGCGGTAAAGGGTTCCGTTATCCGGATCCACACGCACGCTCGATGCCACGCTGTACACCAACAAGTCTACCTTGCGGCCCATCTTGTTGAGCGTATCAATCACGTTCCTTCGCATTTCATGCGAGAATGCATCGCCATTAAAAGTCACCGATTCAAGCCCCGCTTCATGAGCGAACTTGTCAAAGGCCATGTTGTTGTACCAGCCGGGAGTTCCCGATTTTTGACGTTCGTCGGAACCTTCTTTTTCAAAAGACACGCCAATCGTTGCAGCACCGAATTCAAAGGCTGCAGAAATGCGACTAGCAAGTCCATAACCGGTCGAGCATCCCAATACCAGAACCGTCTTCGGAGCTTCTTTCGGAGTTCCGCGTTCAGCGCGCTTCTTTTGTACGTATTCAATCTGGCGCTTCACATCCATGGCGCAGCCTTGGGGGTGGGCATTCACGCACATATTGCTGCGGATCATCGGCTCAATCACCATAAACATTTCCTTTTGTTTACATTTTTCGCGGCCAAATCTAGAAAAGAATGGATTTTTTTGTACCCTTTTGGAGCCCTTCCCTTATTTTTCGCAAGGAAAAGATATTTTTGTAAGCTTTTTGACAGATTCAACAATCGAAAAGGCCGCTATAGAAAAATTTTATTATTTTACAGACCTATGAAATTCCTGATTCAACGCGTTTTGAACGCCCAAGTCGATATCGACGGCGAGACCGTCGGAAAAATCGGCAAGGGCTACATGATCCTTATCGGAGTGGGCGAAGGTGACTCCAAAGAGGTCGCCGACCGCTACATCCGCAAAATGCTTGCGCTCCGCATCTTCGCCGACGAAAACGGCAAGACAAATCTTTCAATCAAAGATGTCGGTGGCGAACTCCTGCTCGTTTCACAATTTACTTTATACGCAAATTGCAACAAAGGAAACCGCCCCACCTTCAACGGAGCCGGAAACCCCACCTTAGCAAGCGAGCTATATGATTATATTATAGCGGAATGCAAAAAGGAGATTCCAAACGTGCAAACAGGGCGCTTCGGCGCCGATATGCAAGTGAGTTTAACCAACGACGGACCGTTTACGATTATGTTGGAATAAGCTATATTTATGCATATGAGTGAATTTTTGCATAAATATAGCGTCGGCCCAGTGGTGCCCCAGACCTTTACGAAGGATTACGGGGACGAGGGTTTTAAGCTCGAAAGTGGCAAGACCCTTCCGGCGCTGACCATCCGTTACGAAACGTACGGAACGCTAAACGCCGACAAGAGCAATGTTGTCTGGGTGTGTTCTCCACTTACAGCTGACGCACACGTTGCCGGCTACTATACCGAAAACGACAAGAAGCCCGGTTGGTGGGATGCCCTGATTGGCCCCGGAAAACCGGTCGATACAGACAAGTTCTTTGTCGTGTGCAGCAACATTTTAGGTGGTTGTAAAGGCACCACAGGCCCGGCAAGCATCAACCCGCGCACCGGCAAGCCTTACGGCAGCACCTTCCCCATGATTACCATCGGCGACATGGTGAACGCCCAGCGAGAACTCGCCAAGGGACTCGGCATCGATCAGCTCTGCTGCGTGATCGGCGGTTCCATGGGTGGTTTCCAGGCCATGAAATGGGCCATTTACTACCCGGACCTTGTTCGCCGTTGCATCGTGATTGCAAGCTCTCCGCGATTCAGCAGCCAGGCGCTCGGTTTTGAAATCGTCGCCCGCGACGTGATTACCCAAGACCCGAATTTTAACGGCGGCGACTACTACGAATCGACTCACCCCGATGTCGGCCTTTCGAACGCCCGCAAGCTCGCCCACATTACCTACCTCAGCGCCGTGGGCATGGAACAAAAATTCAAACGCGCCCAAGACCAAGAAAGCCGTAACCACGCCGTCACCTACAGCACACCTTTCGATTTGAACCTTCCGCTCGAAAGCTACCTGCGTTATCAGGGTGCGAAGTTCGTGGATCGTTTTGATGCCAATAGTTACTTGCACATCGCTCACGCCACCGACAGTTTTGATCTCGAAACGGAATACGGCTCATTAGAGTCCGCATTCAAAGGCGTGAAGGCGGAATTCCTGAACGTGAATCTGAGTACCGACTGGCTTTTCCCGCCGCACGAATCGCGCCGTATTACAAGCGCTCTCTTGAATGCAGGTAAAACGGTTACAAGCCTTGAGCTCGACACTCAATTCGGCCACGACGGCTTCCTTATCGAAGTCGGCGACCTCGGCAAGGCTGTTGGCCGTTTCCTCGACAGTAAGATTATTCCGACCAAAACCGAAACGCAGGTCATGCCTGTTTTCCACGACACCGAAGATTTCGACTACATCGGAAGCCTGATCAAGGAAAACAGCAAGGTGCTCGACCTCGGCTGCGGTAACGGCGAACTTCTCGATTTCTTGAACAAGAAAAAGCATGTTGAAGTTCTCGGTATCGAGCGCAACTTCAAGAGCATCATGGATTGCCTCGAAAACGATGTGCCCGTGATCCAGCGCGACCTTGACGAAAGCGGCATTCGCGATTTCAAGGACGGCAGCTTCGATTACGCCATCATCAACCGCACCATTCAAGAAATCCGCGACCCGGTGGCTCTCTTGAACGAACTTCTGCGTGTAGCCAAGCGCGCCATCGTGACCTTCCCGAATTTCGGTCACTGGACAACCCGCGGAAGTCTGATGCTGCACGGACGCATGCCGAAATCCAAGGAATTACCGTACGAATGGTATGACACGCCGAATATCCGCCTCTTGACGGTGAAGGATTTCCACACCCTTTGCGACAAGGAAGGTTTGAAGATTGAGACCATCAGCTACCAGAACGAACACAAGCTCAGTAAGTTCCTGACCGCGATCGGTTTCGCAAACTTCGGCGCAGAACATGTAATTGCAATGGTGACCAAGAAATAGTTGCAACGTCATTGCGAGGAACGCAGTGACGAAGCAATCTATTAATGAATGCAAAAGGATCGAATATGGCTATTTTATCGATGACGGGGTTTGGAAAAAGCGAGTCCATGTACCAGGGCGCAAGCTGCGTGATTGAAGTCCGCAGCGTAAACAACCGCTTCTTGGACATCTCCTGCAAGTTGCCCAAGAACCTTGCCTACCTCGAAAACAGCTTCAAGAACCAAATCAAGGACAAACTGGTTCGCGGCTCCGTCATCTTTAGCGTGACGCTCGGTGCAGGCACCGGCGGAAACATTCCGGTTTCCTATAACGAAGCTGCCATCGCCAAGTTCGTCGACATCACGCGCACCATGCAAAAGAAGTTCGGCATTACGGGCGAAATCAAGCTGGAACATGTGCTTGCACTCCCCGAAGTGCTGCAGTTTACCGACGCCGATGCGGACTCTGAAGCACTCGAAAAACATTTGGCAGCGGAACTCGACAAGGCTCTTGACCAGGTGAACGAAATGCGTGCCAAGGAAGGCGCAAACCTCGCCCGCGATCTCGAAGGCCGAGTGAATCACCTGAACAATGTTCTCGACAAGATCGAAGTCCTCGACCCCCAGCGCATCGAAGTCTGGAAAGACAAGTTCAAGGAACGCATCAACGTGCTCTTGAAGGATTCCGAAATCGACGACGTCCGCCTGCTGCAGGAAGCCTGCATCATGGCCGACAAACTCGACATTCACGAAGAAATCACGCGCTTCCGCAGCCACAACAAGTTGTTCCTGAACGCCCTCAAGGAAGGCGGCGCCCAGGGCAAGAACCTCGGCTTCATTCTGCAAGAAATGGGCCGCGAAGCCAACACCCTCGGCACCAAGTGCCAAAGTGCCGACATCGCCGCGCTCGCCATCGAGCTCAAGAACGAAGTCGAATGCATCCGCGAGCAATCGCTTAACATCGCTTAATCGCGACTCATTTCAAACCATTAAAAAAGGCGCCATTCGGAGCGCCTTTCTCTTTTTTATTCTTAAATCAAACTAGTCCTTAATGCAACGCAAACTGGCGCCGTATTCCGGATTGAACTTTTCGAACTTGGCAATGTCCTTGTCGTAGAAAAATACGAGTACTTCGCCTTCAGCCGTCCAGAAGAAAGCCTTCTGGCCAGCGGCTTCGAACTTGCGTTCCTTCAGCGGGACATCACTCTTGGCAAAGTGTGCGCCACCGGCCTTGGCTCCGAATCCAAGTTCATCCTTGCCATTGCCGTAATTGTTCGTGCCCTTGATCGGATCCCAGCCGTAACCAGCCTTCAGCACGGTTCCAACCTGTTTTTCCTTGCCCGCAAAAGCAAGCAACTCATTCCATTCGGCCTTAGTCGGCATATGGAAGCCTTCAAGGCAGGCCTTCTTTGCATTTTCAAAATTGTACAGACGGCCCCAGTGATTGCATTGGGCGCAAAGGGAACCCGAAGCTGTCGCATAATTCATATTTTCTGCGGTCCAAAGCTGCGAACCAATGCGAATCCATTCGTAAGAGTAACCATCGCGCGGGTCCTTATAAGAACCGCTTGTTGCCGGTTCGCCATTTTCGTCGAAGTATTCACCGAAAGCAATCTGCTTGTTCTGCTTGTATTCAGCCTTAGACGCCACCTTGCCATTCTTGTGGTAGCGAATCACCGTGCCTTCGATATAGCCGTCGACATAATTGTATTCCGCTTCAGGAATACCGTCTTCATAATATTCCTTCACCACCCCTTCGCGACGATCATTCACGTAATTGGCTTCACGCTTCACGTTACCGTTTTCGTAGTATTCCTTTTCGGGGCCTTCTTTCTTATCTTTGACATAGGTCGTCTCGATACGGATTTTCCCGCTAGGGTAATTTTCAACGCGAACATCTTCGCACGCGCTAAAAATCATGGCAGAAGCGAATACGCCCGCAAGAACCACCGGACGTACCATGTAATTTAATTTGTTCATATTCCATTCCTTTATTTGTAACCTATCCATACCCCAAGACCGCATTTAAATTCGGATTTTTCCTGCGGTTGCAAGGAGTCCCAGCATATAAAGCATGCCATCGTAATAGCGCCAAAAGCGGTAAGGCACCGAAAGTGCCGCCAAATCTTTCACGAACGGCTTGATGCGCGGGTCATCTGTCGGCAGCACCTGAGTGGCCGCAGCATTCATCGCAATCACGCCCGGCGTCGCATTACGGCCCGGACGCGGGAAATCGCCGCCATCAATGGCGTAGTCCGCCAAGTAAGGGCGCTTGCCATTAAAGAAGTTGAGAATTTTTTCGCAAATTTGCTTTTCGCATTCGTGCCCACGGAACAGCGCATAGTCAAGGCTCAAATTCATTGCCACACGCCAAGCATCACCACTAAAGCAATCGCTTTCGGGGTACCATGGAGTCGCACGCGGAGTACCATCATATTCGGAATATTCACTGCAAAGGCCCGTCACCGGGTGAGCGGCCTTTTGAATGTACTCCAAGCTGTTGTTTGCAATGGTGAGCCAAGTCTCGTCGCCTGTGGCCTCGGCAAAGGCGCGGTAGAACGCAATGGTATTGTAGCTCGGGTCGGTAAAGTCGTTACCCAGCACCGGCGAGAACTTCACCAGGTTGCGTTCCGGATCGATAATCGGGCCCACAATTCCGTTATTCGGCTTGTTGCGCATCCAGTTAATCAAACCCACTGCTTCGTCCTTGAGGTCAGGACGGTTAAACCTTTCGGCTGCAATCAAAAGCGCCATGGCAAAGTATTCTTCACCATCGGGGGCCGCCCCCGGATCCATCTTGCTAAAATCTGTTGTAGAAACCTGCCAGGCAAAGTAGCCCACATGCGGGCCGTCATCGTTTCTCAGGTAACGCTTGGTAAAATTCCAAAGTTTGTCAAACTGACGTTCATGGCCCGTGAGCGCTGTAATGTACATGCCATAGCTCATGCCTTCGGAGCGGATATCGTCATGACCGATATCGATGATATAGCTCATGTCGTCGGAGGCATCAAAGCAGACTCGTTCATCAATCGGGTCCCCTTCGAATAACTTGCTATAGGCATTTTGTATAAGCTGGTTTGCAAAGTTCGGTCCGTAACCAGCTTCAACAAACATATCTCGCGGTGTCAGTCGTTCCATCATAATCCTTTAAGTTTTTTTACCACAAACCACCTATTCCATAAGATAAATAATTTGTATTTTAGCTGTATAAGAATTACAGAGATATGGAGTCATTTATGACAGATATGCTGATTTTGGGCTACGGCCCCGCAGGTATTTCAGCAGCCCTCTATGGTTTAAGGGCCGGCCTTTCGGTCCAATTGATCGGTAAAGACGGCGGTGGGCTCGCCAAAGCCCACATGATCCAGAACTACTATGGACTTGAAAAGCCTCTTTCGGGCGAACAACTCCTGGACGTGGGCCACAAGCAGGCCTTGGCCCTTGGTGCCAAAATCATCGACGACGAAATCACCGACCTCATGTTTGACGGCCAAGGATTTTCAGCAAAAGGTCTTGTCAGCGAATACCACGGAAAAGTTTGTATTATGGCTACAGGTGCCGCCCGCAACAAGCACCCCGTAGCGGGCATGACAGAACTGGAAGGCCACGGCGTAAGCTATTGCGCCGTTTGCGACGCATTCTTCTACCGCCAGAAAAAGGTGGCCGTCCTTGGTACAGGCGAATACGCCCTCCACGAAGTCCAGGAACTTGCGCAAGTCGTCGCAAGCATCACGCTTCTTACCAATGGCGCTCCCTTGACAGCATCATTCCCGCCCAACGTACGCATTGAATCTCGCCACCTGCAATCTTTGGTGGGCGAAGGCCAGTTCAAGGGCGTCCGCTACGAAGACGGCATTGAAGAAGAATTCGACGGACTCTTTGTAGCCCTCGGAAGCGCAAACGCCACAGACCTCGCCAAGAAGGCCGGCGCAGGCTTTGACGGCCCAACATTGGTTCTCGACAAGGATTTCCAGACGACTCTCCCTGGACTCTTCGCTGCAGGCGACTGCACCGGAGGAACTCTGCAAGTAGCCGTTGCCGTAGGCGAAGGCGCCAAGGCAGGGCTCGCCGCTATCAAGTATTTAAGGGAGCATAGGGCCTAGATCGAATTTAGATTCGTTCAGTTCTAAATTCGATCATGCGTCGTATCACTCTACTTACTAACCCCGACAAATGTAATTTGCGGTGTGCGCTGTGCTTTTTAAGGCAACGCGGCATAGTCTCTTATTCCGGCGAAATGCCTTTTGAAACCGCCAAGGCCGCTATCGAAAAGTACGCCGCCGAACGCGACGAAGCCGGCAATCTGTTGCTAAAAGAAGTCATCCCCTCCACCATGGGGGAACCTCTACTTTATTCAAAATTCGAGAATCTGCTACACCTTTGCGAAATGACAGGCGTCAAGATGAATCTCACTACTAACGGGACATTCCCGGGCAAGTGGGGCACACCGTCGGTCATGTTCGAACTGGTTCAGGCCTGCAGCGACATCAAAATCAGCACGCTTGCCTACGAAATGGGCGGATTCCTCCGCAATCTTTGGCGTGAAAATGTAGAGAAGCTTATTGAATGCCGCAAGCGCAGACTCGATTCCAGCGCCACGATTTCTCTGCAAGTGACTTTGCACCGCGAAAATCTCAACGATTACAAGGACCTTATCGCCTGGGCCGAAACGGCCGGCGTCCAGCGAATCAAATGGAATCCGGCTGTATTCATTCCAGATACATCGGCAATTCTCGAAAGGCGATTCAAACTCAGCAAGCAAGAACTTGAATCACTCCGCCACGAACTTCTCGAAGGCACACTCCATTCGGACAAAATCAAGTACGAAGGTTCCCTGTTCCTGGAAGATCCGACCGAAGACTGCCCCATGAGCAGTTCATGCACCAAATGTCCTTTTACAGACGAGACATGGATCTGGCCCGATGGTCACGAAGACCATTGCCCGAATCCCAAAAGACGTTGGAGTAAATTCTAGCGGCCGCCGACCAAAATCTGGTCGACCTTAATGGAAGGCTGTCCCACAGTCACAGGCACATGTCCAGAACTAGCACCGCAAACACCTGCGGCTACTTCCCAGTCTGTACCCACCATGCTAATGCGTGGCATGATTTCGTGCCCCTTGCCGATCAAGGTTGCGCCGCGCACCGGTTCGCAAATCTTGCCGCCGCGAATCACATAGCCTTCGTCAACGGCAAAATTGAATTCGCCTGTTGCCGGATTCACCGAACCGCCCGCCATGCGTGCAGCATAAAGACCGTTGTCAACGCTTGCAATCATCGAATCGAGCGTATCTTTGCCAGGAGCAATAAAGGTATTGCGCATGCGGCTCACGGGCGCGTACTTGTAGCTTTCACGACGGGCCGAACCCGTGCGGGCAATTCCGACTTCCTGGGCTCCCACGCGGTCGCTCATGTAAGTCTTCAAAATACCGTTTTCAATCAAAGTCGTACGCTGGGTCGGAGTACCTTCGTCATCGAACTTCAGGCTCCCCCACACGCCTTCCATGGTGCCGTCATCAATAGCGGTCAAGCAGGGTTGGCCAATCGCTTCGCCAAGTTTACCGCAGAACGGGCTTGCGCCGCGACGGACCGATTCCGTTTCGAGCGGATGTCCGCAGGCTTCGTGGAAAATCACGCCGCCAAAGCCATTGCCCATCACCACAGGCATCTGGCCGCCCTTAATGTAACCCGCCGAAAGCATGCGCAACAAGCGTTCCGTCGCATCGGTTGCCAAAGCCTCGGGCGAATAATTCGCTAAAAGTTCATAACCGCCCAAGGCGCCAGGAGCCTCGTGCGTTGTCAATCTTTCGGTTCCGTCGGACACCGTTACGGTCACATTCACGCGCAGGCGTGCACGATTCATCGACAAATTCAAGCCTTCGCTATTCATGAGCGTAATGTTCGAGCAAGAATCTGTCACCGAGGCGCCCACTTGCACTACTTTATCCGAAATCTTGCGGGCCGTCTGGTCCGCACGGAACAAAAAGTCTTGCTTGACAGCCTGGCCAAGCACCCGCGGATCCTTAAAGGCAGCCACATTGTAGTCGGCCACGCGCTTTTCGGGAGCAAATTCCACCGGAGTATAGCCCATCTTGTCAATACGGCCAAAGGCAAGCGTCTTCACGAGTTTCACAAGCGCGTCTTCGGAATCATCGCTCGTAAAGCCATAAAGCACCTCGGTTCCGTAAATCAAACGAATTCCGATACCGTATTCAGTGCCTGCAGTCGCAGACTCAATCTGGCTCGATTTGAGCCCGAGCATCGAACTGCGGGTTTCTTCTTCGTAAATTTCGACAAAGTCTGCACCGGCACTCTTGCCTGCTTCAAAAATCTTGACCGCAACAGAAGTGTTCAACTTACACCTCGCCGTTCATTTTCTTGCGCACTGGGATTCCTGCAGCAAGCATTTCTTTCTTGATTCCAGGAACAGTGTAATCACCAAAGTGAACCATCGAAGCCACCAGGGCCGCATCGGCAGAAGTCTTGCGGAACAAGTCCACAATGTGGGCCGGAGTTCCGGCACCGCCGCTAGCAATCACCGGCACCTGCACCGCACGTGCCACCTGGTCGGTAATATTCAATTCATAGCCGTTGCGAACGCCATCGGTATCGATTGCATTCAAGCAAATTTCACCGACACCCAAGTCCTCGGCCTTCTTGGCCCATTCCACGGCATCGATGCCCATCGCCTGTCGGCCACCGCGAATATACACTTCGTAGCCACTTTTGAATTTGTCAGAAACGCCAACGAACTTCGCATCCATGCCCAAGACCACGCACTGACGACCAAAGGCCTTAGCGCCTTCGGCAATGATTTCGGGGTGCAACACAGCAAGGCTGTTCACGCTCACCTTTTCGGCACCGGCCAAAAGGGCTTCATGCATATCATCCAAGTTACGGATACCGCCACCCACCGCAAACGGAATAAAAACACGGTGTGCAATCTGGCGAATCATTTCCATATCGCAAGGGCGGTTTTCAGCACTTGCTGTAATATCGTAAAACACTAATTCATCGACACCGTCAGCGCTATACTGCGCCCCCATTTCAACCGGGTCACCGATATCGATATTACCCTTAAACTTGACACCCTTCGTCACCTTACGGTTGCGGACATCAAGACATACAATCAATCGTTTCGTCAGCATGAGAATTACAGATTGCGGTCGATAACGCCTTTAACGGTTGCCTTCGGTACGGCACCAACCACATTGCCCACTTCGACTCCGTTCTTGAAGAGTTTCATGTTAGGAATATTCGTGATTCCAAAGCGGGCACAGATATCACCCACACCATCGTCATCCACATTAATCTTTGCAATAATTGCTCGACCGTCGTATTCATCGGCAAGTTCATCGATGATGGGGCCCATCATCATGCACGGACGGCACCAAGTTGCCCAGAAGTCCACAAAGACCAGCTGGCCCGAGGATATCACCGAATCAAAGTTTTCAGCAGTCAAATGAATTGCTGGCATACAAATCTCCAATTTTTTTTTCTAAAAAATAGAAAAATGAGTTAGAACGCGAAGCCGAACGTATAGTTCAAGTCATAGCCCGAGCCCACGGTAGCAACTTTATCGATATCATCTTCGGCCTTACCCGAGGCTGAATAGTGAGAATAAACATAGCCGATGTCAAACGACGTCGTAAAATGACCGGAACGGAACTTATGCCCGAGATAAAAGCCAAAGCCAAAGCCATTCGCATGGGCACTGATATTATCCCTAGAATTACCGTCATAAGTGTATTCCAAGCTCACACGGTCGTAATTGAAATGTCCTGCCAGATACAAACCGCGATGTCCCTCATTAAAGTAAAAACGCAAGCCTTCCGAAATACCGAACAAAAAGACATCAAGATCTTCATCACTATCCGAAAAATCAGCCCAAATCAAATAAGGCCTGGTAATCAAGGAAACGTGGCTAGCCAAGTTTCCTTCGATAGTCAAGAAAACGGACGGAATATCAATCAGTGACAAGATGAACATCGATATCGGGTGAATCGAGACCGCAAACAGCGGCTCGTCATTTTCGGTATGGTTGATATTCATCACCGGCGTATCCTGTTCCTGGGCGCCAGAGGTATAGGCGTAAGGATCATCTGCGACCTGTGCTGTAGCAAAAGCAATCGCGAGCATGGATACCGAAAGAATTTTCTTGATCATATTTTCTCCATCTGACTTAAATTAGAACGCAAGTACGATGCCTGCCGCCAAGAGACCGACGCCCAAGGCTCCAAGTCCAATGGCTACCCCGCACTTGGTATCACCGCTGTCATTCAATTCATGGTTATCTTTGACCATCTGGCGCGTGTCGTCGCTATCGAATGCAGACAAATTCTCATATGCATGCTTCTTGTCGGCAGCCTTGCTCCAATCGCGTTCAGCCAGGTACCACATGACACCACCGGCAATAATAGGGATAATGGAACCCCACAAAAGCCCGCGACCGATACGCCTCTGGCTACGTTCCTTATTGAATGCATTCTGCTCTTCGATAAATTCAAGATCGTCCAGCACGGGCGTCATGTCCACATACACCAGGTTCGGCATGTACGGCTTGATTTCCGTCGTCACCGTAGTATCGCGGTAGCCCACCTTTCTAAAATGAATCGTAGCCCTGACCTGCGGCTTTACGTTATCCACCACCACGTCGGTCATGTGGTCAGGCATCCTGTTCAGCGAAGGTTCCTGGTTCACGTAGACTTCGGCTGCTTCCGGGTTCGAATTGAGCGTCAAGCGGGTCGAGGGGCGAAGCACAGGAATCGTCACCTTGTTTACGCTATCGGCATTAATTTTTACAACGGCAGAGCCCCACCATTCTACGTCCTTCAACACCTTCATCACCGAAATCGTATACTTGCCCGGTTTAATATTCTTGATCGTATCCGGAGCCACAATTTTCAGCGGAATGCCGTTGACATACAAGGAACATGCCTCAGGCTGCGAAACCACCAGCAAGTTGGCATTTCCCGGCGGATACAGTTCAATTGTTTCTTCGACAACCTTCACTATGGGAACCACATAGTTCGAAAGCGAAAGGTCGATCATCACGTCGTCTTCCATATTGTAGAGACGCTTCAACTCGTACCTGAAAATCTTGATGTAAGGATTCTTCTTGGCTGCGGCAATACTGTCCTGGATTTCGCGTTCACGGATTTCCTTTTCCATCTTCGCGATTTCTTCCATCTTTACGCGTTTGTCTTCTTTCGCCATTGCCGTCGCAAGATCGTCGTCGGCACCATCATCCACAGGAGCAGCCTCTGCCTTACTTGTATCAGCCTGGGCCGCCATTGAATCCTTGACCGCATCGGTCATGATGATTTCGGCGGACTTCGCATTCAAATCGACTTCTTCGTTTTCGTCTTCCGCCTGTTCAACCTCCTGGCCATTGCTTTCTTGCAAGGCAATCGCCTTCTTATCGGTAAGGCGTTCAATATGGCGCAGTTCGGCTTCAGTCGGCTTTTTCAAGTAGACCGTATCGTTTTCGATCTTTACAAAAAAGGCTTCCAGTTCCGAGGAATCTCCGTTCACCCAGTAACGCACAGGCACTTCACGCCATTTCGGAGCCTCTTCCGAAGAAGAGGACGGTGCCTGCGAGGAGGACGACTGCACCACCGCAGAAGACACAGCCTGCCCTGACACGGAGTCAACCTGTGCAGCAGGTTGTTCAGCCACGACATCGTCGGCAAAAGCGATAACACTAGCCAACGCAAAAAAAGACGAAAAAACAATTCGCTTAAACATATTGTAAAGATAAATAAAAATTTGCGGAAAAGTCTCTTAGACCGCTATTTTTCTTTCACTAGCTTGGCGCAATAAATGGGGCCGCGACCTTCAGAACGGTCCGGCAGAATATGTACGCCAAATTCAGTGCGGTCGGCACCGGGCAACAAGTTTTCAATCGCCTCGAAACGCATCGATGGCCTTTTTTTGAGAATCTTCCTGACCACGTCGTCATTTTCCATAGGCGAAAGCGCGCAGGTACCATAAACCACGGTTCCGCCCGGCTTGAGTGCATCAACCGCCGAGGCCAGGAGCGCCCCCTGTTCTACAGAAAGCCTCTTGACTCGCTTTGCAGACCACACTTCCAAATGCGCCGGAGAATTCAGCACATGCCTGTCCGAAGAACAGGGCGCATCCAGCAAGACCTTGTCAAAACATTCTTTCTTATGGAGTCCAAACTTCATGCCGTCGTAACCCGTCACCTTGATCACGGAACGCCAGCATTCGGGCAAGGAATTTTCGATCACATGCTGCAGGCGCAAGCGGCGATCCGGCGAACGGTCGTTGCTCTGCAAAGACCCTTCGCCTTTAAGCATCGACGCAATCACAAGTGTTTTTCCGCCCGGTGCGGCACACATGTCAAGCACGTCATCACCCGGCTCTACGCCAAGAGCTTGCGCCGCAAAGACCGATGCCTCGTCCAAAAAATACGGTTCAAGTCTATCACCAAAATGCAATTCTGTTGCGCAGCCCTCTCCCTTCAAGGATTCAAGCAAGGCCGACCAGCGTTCGCCAAAAAGTTTCTCGTAGTAGTCGAAAAATTCCATAAGCCAAAAATAAAAAACTCTCTGCTCAGGGGTATGAGCAAAGAGTTATATCGTTGAGCTACCAGGATTCGAACCTAGACAAACAGAGTCAGAATCTGTTGTGCTACCATTACACCATAGCTCAATGCGCCCCCAAAGTTAGTAAAAGAATTTCACTTCGGCAAGGGGTTATTTGAAAATATTTTGATTAGGCGGGGTGTAAGTCATGCCCTGAACCTGCTGGGTACCGCCTTCAGGCAGAGATACCGGAGTAAAGGTCACGAAATAATCCGTCGAAACGTCCGAAGCACGCAAGGTAGCAATCACTTTCGGAATACCCGAATAGAGCACCACCTGCTGGGCTCCCGAAGGCAAGTCGGAAAGTCTCAGTTCACTGCAGGTCGCATCGCGAACAAAGTGCGAAGTACCCTTGATGCCAACAACCACGCTGTTCACCATGCAGTCGCTGGATTGAGTAGTATCTTCACGATCCACCACCAGAGACACGCGGCTAACCAAGGTCGAAGGACGAGACAGAGTTACATCCTTCACTTTCAAGGTATCCTTCAAGTTTTCAATATCTTTCTTGGTCAAGTAGCGGGACACGCCAGCCTGTGTCACCAGGTCATCCTGCAGTTTGCGGAATTCGAAGCGGAAGGAATCGCCCGGCAAGGAATCCGGAAGCGGCAACCACCAGCGACCAAGACTGTCAGTCGTGGTCTGAACTTCGAACTTCATCGAATCGCCTTCGACAAAATTGAAGCCGTAAATATCCTTAATCAGCATTACTTCGACATCGGCGCAAGGATTGCCATTCTTGCAAAGAACCTTACCTGAGAGACGGGCCACATTCTTCGCTTCCTTTTCGGATTCCTTGATCAAGGAATCGGCACCAGTCGTCGTACTCCAGACAATCGGACCCGAGGTAACAGAATCGCCGGCCTTGATCTTGCCGAGATCCAGGGTACGGTAGATAAGGCTATCCGCAAAGCCAAGAGACTGCATGCGGGCAACCATCATGGAATCGCCCGGGAAGATTTCCACGGACCATTCGCCTTCAGGAATCAACATCGAGAAACTGTCTGCCGCGAACACGTCGTTACAGAACGGAGTTCCCGAAAGGCAAGTCATAAAATGGCCGCCCACGGAAACTGCAGAATCTTCCACTTCTTCAAAATAGAGCACGCTCGTTACGACAGCCGCCTTGGCAAGCTGGATGCTACCGTAGGCCTTCGCCTTCAAAGTCGTGCGCGGCAAGTAGAACACTTCAACCGCCGACGTATCGATAACCGCCAGCTGGAAGGTATCCGACAAGGCGGAATCAAAAGAGTACACGCCATCGGAATCGGTCAAGACTTCGATTTGTTCGGGAACATGCAAGACACTATCGTAAACAGCCATGCGGGCCATACGGACCATGGCATCCGATGCGGGAGTTCCGTCAACGCGAAGAACCACACCCGATACAGCAAGTGTATTGCCTGTATCCGTCACCGTACCTGCAACCTTTTCATTACTGCAACCAATCAAGGATACTGCAAGCGAGGCGAGGCAAGCTAACAACGAAAACTTCTTGTTCATTCTTCCTCCTCGGTTTCTGGCGGCAGGTCCACCTTTTCCTTACTCAGCGGGAAAAACTGGATATTCATCTGGCACACCATGGTTTCACCTTCATCCGAACGAATAATATCGACCACTTCCTTACGGAACAGGTCAATCTTACTAATAATGCGTTCGAGACCTTCAGCAGAAACGCTCATTGTCATACAAGATACATTTCTGCGTTCGGTACTGTAATGATCCAGGGCATCTTTACCGAGGTCCATCATCTGTTTCTGGAACTGATGAACAAAAAGCGACGAGATTTCGGAGCCGCTAAAGATAGCCTTGTTAACCGAGCGATAAAAACCTTTTTCGTCCAGTTCAATCAACTGCATCGACAAGAGCAGCTGGATAGCCTGCTTTGCCTGCGGAAGAGTGATACGGGGATTCAGGAACAAAGCGAGTTCCTGGATATTCTTCGGGCCCACGTTCAAGACGGACAACGCCTCGCGGACCGCCACGTAATACCACTTACTGTAGTATTCCTGCTGACTCTTGGTCAAGGACTTGATGGCGCTCGGAAGAAGCGCGGACATCTGCTCGAAGATTGCCTGCTTAGACGCCGGCGTGGTGGCATGCGTAAAGTCCACCATCAGCGTGAAGTAGCGGCCTTCCTTTTCATTCAGGCCTAGAGCCGCAATAAACTTGGGCAACATCTGAGGCGTAAGCGACTTGCGCCCGCGGACCAAGTCCAAATAAAAGCCCGACGAGGAATACCCCGCCTTCTTGGCAAAGGACCTGTAAGAAAAGTATCGCTGCACGGACTTCCGGTAGTCGTAATAGTCCTGCAGGAACTTTCGATAGTTGTAGTAAGCGTATACGTTCATCAATCTAAATATACTTTTTTTGTCAATTTTTGGGAACACCTTATTTCAGAATTGTTTTGTAAATTCCCGTAAATCTTGCAAAAAAGAACAATCCGTGAACACTTTTGAAAAAAAAGGTGATACGCTTGCCGATTTTTTTAGATATATTCAAGGAACACCCAATCCCATCCTTTGGACTTTCGTCTGGAAACAGGCGAAAGTCCTTTTTCTTTACCAACCCATTTCATTTTTCTAAATTTGGCGCTATGAATAGCACTATGCCAAAAATCGCCCGATTTCTTAAAGAATCCACCTTTAGGCTTTTACGCATCGCAGGCATCTTGGTCGTTATATATATAAGTATGGTTTTCTACCTGGCTCTCACCGAACGCAGGAACGCATTCCCAAGAGCAATCTATCATAAAGAAGCAAACGAAGCGATCCAGGGCAAAGCAAAACCCCTCACCTGCACTCTCGAAGACGGCTCCATCCTAAACGGTTTTACTCTAGGCAACGAAAACGATCCCGTCATGCTCTATTTCCCCGAAGCCGACGAAGACGCAGCGCAATTCCTTGCACAAGTCGATTCCCTCCCGGGAACAAATATCGTCGCATTCAATTACCGAGGCTCCGCCCAGAACAAGGGAACACCCAGCGAAGACACGTTCGAGAAAGACGCAAGGCAAATCGCAGAATGCGCAGCACAGGTGAACGGCAAATTCCCGCAAACCCTTGTAGGGCGCGGCATGGGAGCCATCTCGGCAATTAACCAACACTCGAATAACAAACAAATTATCTTAATCGATCCCATCTTCGATATTGCCGATGCCATTCACCAAAAGTACGGATTTCTTTATCCTAAATTCTTGATTCGCACAAACTTCAAAGTATCCATAGACAAGCTAAAAAAAGCACAAAATAACACAACCGTACTCTTCGATAAGAAACAGTTCGAAGAAAGAACAAAGGCAGAATATTCCAAATTGGAGGGGGCCAAGTTTATTGTTCGAAATGGAGAGAGTTTGCAAAAAGTGTTGATTTTATCACAAAAACGCAATTTATTTTGATAAAATTTGACAAACGTTGTGTGAAATTTCGCACAAAAAAAACTTTTTGGGAACAGATTTTAATGTTTTTTTCTTATCTGCATTGATTTTGTTTGGGAAAATTATTAGTTTACCTTGAAAACCACAAATAAACAAAAAGAGGTGTTTATGGATACTATCATTGTAAAAATGGATATTCGCGGTTTTCTGCGTTTTCCGGACCAAGCCATCAAGACGATGAAACTTGACAAGATGGCGAAGCAAGAAAACTCCAAGAAAGGGGAAGTCATCGAAATCGGTCCATACGCCGATATCGAGGTCGACCCTGTGGGTAAGCGCGTAGCGATTACGCCCACCAAGGAAGCAAAGACCACGTCTTTCCGTTTCATTGTTGGTGTCAATTCTACAAAGTCCAAGTTCCTGTACTTCAAGGGCGCCCTGAACGCCATCGGCGAAAAGATCGTCACCGGTCCGTACGAACTTGAAAAGGAAGGCAACAAGTACATCTTCACGAGCAAGAATTCTACCAAGAAGAAAGGCCCGTGGAAACTGATTGCCTGCCGCAATTCGATCGCAAACAAGACCATGCTCTCGATCGACTCCCGCGGAACCATCATTTTCGATCGTCACACCAGAGATGCAGTGAACACTCAGGTGAACAAGACCATGATTGCCGATTACGATCGCGCCAAGAAGGTCTTCAAGCTTTCCTTCAGCAAGGACAAGGGCTTTATCAACGTGCGCACTATTGCTAGCCACGCCAACGCCTCCTTCATGGGAACCTTCTCCTCTCACGGTTTGGCGCTCCCCAAGCAGAGCTTCCGTACCGAATGCAAGGTCGAAGGCAAAACCATCACGTTCAGCGTAGCCTCCCTGGTCGCTGAACAGAAAGCTGCAGAAAAGTCCAAGAAATAATTAGTCGGAGTCTCTTATGATCGACATTCTCAAGTTGTTTTATACGACGCACTATAATTTGGGTGCACTGGCGATTTTGTTTGTCCTTCTCTTGATTTTCTTCTTGACCAAGAAGAATTACAAGGGAGCAATCATCGTCGTCGCCATCCTTATAGTCTACAATGTCGGAATCTATAAAAGGACCGAAGGTAAGTCCTGGACCATCGAAATCGACCCGCCTGAATCCGCTGCTGTGAACGATGGATACGGCAACTACACCAAGCCGCAGCCGATCAAGATGACCTTCTCCGCTACTCCGGAGAAATGGACTATCACCGACGAAAAGGGCGAAACCCATCACTGGTGCTGGCTAGACGACATGTGGGACAAGGTCGCCAATACTGACGTCGTCGCCTGGATCTGGGGCGAAAACGCCAGCAAGAAGATGATGAAATCAACGGAAACCCGCGCGAACAGCGCCGGAAACCAGGATTAATCATTAAAATTCAGAATATCAAGCTCACCTGCTTCCATCCGGAGGTAGGTGAGTTTTTTCATCCAGTCACCGGCAGACGCCACAGTCCCGTTTTCGACATTCCAAATGCCCGAAATATGGTGATGTCCCAGAATGCAGTAGGAGCATCCCGTCTTTTCGAGCATACAGTTTGCCCAATGCAGGTATTCTTCCATCTTGATAATGCGGGACTCACCCACCTTACGGCTGTTTCTGCCCACGAATCGGGCAAGAGCCATCCCCCAATCCGGATGGAGTTGGCGGAAAAGGAATCGATTCAGCGGAAAATCAAGCACGCGACGGAACAACCGGTAACCGAAGTCGGATTTTGCAACGCCATCGCCATGGCGGAAATAGACTTTTTTTCCCTGAATATCGAGTTTCAATTCCTTATGAGTCAAGACACCCAGTGATTTCGGGAAGAAATCTCCATAGGCAAAATCGTGATTTCCCTGCAACAAATGGACTTCGCAGCCGGATTTTACCAGTTCCCGCATGGCAAAGAACAAATCCATATGATTACGGCAAACGTAATCATTGTATTCGTACCAGAATTCGAACAAGTCGCCCACGATTACCAAATGCGAAGCCTTGCCCTTGATTGATTCCATAAAACGGACAAGGGCCTGCTCACGATTCGGGACTGAGCCAGGCGGGTTTACCCCGAGGTGCGCATCAGATATAAAGTAGGCGGACGAATTCATCGAAACGAAATATAATTATATTTATAGAAATGAAAATATTTACGCCAAAATCGTTGATGTTCATGGCATTCGCAGGCTTTTTCGGCATGCTTTTTACGGGTTGCTCTGCAAGCCTCACCAAGTACGACTTACAAGATTACCCTAAAACCATCCCGTTTTTTGAGCCTATCACGATTTCTTACGCCGGGACGACTTCCGTTTTGGACACAAACTTGCAAAGAGCGTATTCCTTTGCAATAGACACTTTGAACTACCCCATGGAAAGCTGCCGCGGTGTCGCCCACATCGATGCAAGCGTCACACCCGATGGAGAGGGCAGTTCCTGGAACATCGGCGCAGCCTTCATTCCCTTCTGGCCAATGCTTCCTGTTAGCGAAACATGGCATTACCACATGGAAGCCCGAATTTTCTGTCACGGAGCCTTAACCTTCAAAGTGGAATTCGAAGAAAGCGAACATGTGAAAGCATTCTGGTATGGACGTATGCGCGCAGACCTCGTAAACGATGCCTCGCAAGAAATGCACCGCAAGCTTTTGGAACGCCTCAAGTTCGAAACCCGCCTTGTCCGTAACACCGATCTAAATTTAGCACAAGACTTTTAAAAAGCATTTTCACCTTTCTTTTTCTCGTAACTCAGAACTATTAACTAATAATATGCACACTCTCTATATTGTAGCAACCCCCATCGGGAACATGGAAGACATCACCTACCGGGCTGTGCGGACATTAAAGGAAGTTCCGCTGGTGCTTGCCGAAGACACACGCCACACGCGAGTGCTCTTTGACAATTACGGCATCAACACGCCCATGGAAGCCTACCACGACTTCAATAAAGAGAAGGTGACCCCCAAGTACGTAGAATTCCTGAAAAACGAAGGCGATATCGCCCTAGTAAGCGATGCAGGCACCCCCGGAGTCGCAGACCCGGCTTTCAACCTAGTTCGCGAGTGCGTCCGCGAAGGAATCGATGTCCGCGCCATCCCTGGCCCTTGCGCCATGATTACCGCACTTGTTTCAAGCGGCATGCCTACGGACCATTTTTGCTTTCAATACTTTTCGCCCAAAAAGAGCGCCCAACGCATTCATCTGCTTGAAAAGCTAAAAGACGAAGAAGCGACCCAGATTTTCTACGCAAGCCCGCACAACATCGACAAGTTCGTCGAAGAAATCGGCCAAGTCTTTGGCGAAATCAAGATTGCACTGATGCGTGAACTCACCAAGAAATTCGAAGAACACCTGATTGGCACTCCATCCGAAATCACGGCACACTTCAAGGCTCACCCGCCCAAAGGCGAATTCGTACTGATTTTCAATCCCCAAGACAAGAGTGGACTGTAGTGGAATGTGGAATGTGAAATGTGAAATGTGGGATGTGGAATGTGAAATATGTTGAATAAGATTAAAACTCTCCCGAAGATTTTCTGGATTTACGTAGCGGTTCTTTTTATTGCAGAAGTGATTGTTTTTTCGCTGCGTCCCGACAAACCGGGTCTTTACACGCAGGCTTTGCAAGTACTCCCCCTGGCAGTAACGATTCCGTTTCTGTTTTTCAAAGACACCCGAAAAAATTTCAAACGCACGCTTTTCACGTTCGCAATCGTTTCTTTTGCATTCCTTGCGCTTGACTACAACATTGGCGACTTGAATAAAATCGGACACGCCGGTCTGATTCAGATTATCCTGACGGCATGCCCCATCGGCATTTTCTGGATTACTCTTTTTGTCCGTTGGAATTACAGACATATCAAAACTCGCGAATCGCGCACGCCCTTATTTCTTTCCTGTTTTGCATGGGGCCTGTTCGCACTCGCCTACCCACCCATGCCCTTGGGCCCAGCAGCTTTACTGTTGCTTGTTCCATGGTTCATCGTCCTTAACCGATTCACCCGCGGTCAAGCCATGTTCGCCACCTTCTGGTCGGGCATGCTTTACAACACCATCAACTACTACTGGATTTACAACGTCATGCACGTGGAGACTGCTCCTTCGGGGCTGATTCTCCTCGGACTCTTTTTGCTGATAGCCTTCTTTAGCGCCTACAACACATTAGCCGGATTCGTGTACACGCTTGCAAAAGAAGCCCCAGCCAAAATCCGCATCGTATTGCTGATACTTTTCCCGATCTTTTACGCAGGCCTTGAAATGACCCGCACCTATGGCGACTTCGCCTTCCCGTGGAGCCACTTGGGCTATGTTTTCGGTAACAGCCTTGAACTTTTGCAGATGCTCCCCTATATCGGAATTTTTGGCTACACGATTTTGGTCATCGCTTCGAACCAAGCCGTAGCCCAGACACTTTGCAAAGTTCAAGACATCAAAAAAGCAATCCCTGTTCTAGCCGTCCCCCTTTCCATTTTTGTAGTGTTACTCATTCAAGGCAGTATCGTCTTGTCTAAAACCGAAGCCCAACCGTTCTACAATGCAGACGCCGAAGGCAACCCCTCTATCGCCCTTGTACAACCAAGCATTGCACAGGGTGCCAAATGGAGCAAGGAACGTTTCGATAACATTGTCAACAAGACTCTCGGCATGGTCAACGACAGCATTAAGAAACATGCTGACCTTATCGTGCTTGCCGAAACCGCAATCCCCGACCACATTCGCAGGCAGCCCGGCATCATTGAACGCCTGCACGAAGTCGCAGACAGCAAGAACTCTCAACTTTTAGTAGGCGCACTCGACTACCGTCGCAATCCGCGCGGAAGCATCCGTAAATTCGATGTCTACAATGCCTCGTTCCTGTTCACTCCCGGCGATTCTCACTTCCCGAAGCGCTACATCAAAAAGCACCTGGTGCCTTTTAGCGAACGAATTCCGTTTGACGAAATCTTCCCGATTTTAAACTATGTGGATCTTGGCGAAGGAGACTTTGTCGCCGGTAAAGAAACCCCCGTCTACCAGCCGTTCCTGTGGACACCCTACATTTGCTACGACGCCATTTTTGGTGACCTGGTGCGCGAAGCGATCCGCGAAGGATCCCGCCTCATGGTCAACATTACCAACGACGGCTGGTTCGGCCGGAGCACCGCCCCTTACCAGCACCTGAACTTGATCCGTTACCGCGCCATCGAAAACGGCATGCCGGTGGCACGCCTCGCCAACAGCGGTGTTTCCGCATTCATCGACCAGTACGGCCACTACGACGGCAATACCGAAATATTCACCGATCGCGTTGTACAAAGAAAAGTGCCGCTCAAGACCCGCGACACTCTATACAGCCGTATTGGCGACTTTGTTGAAATGTTCTTGCTGTGCTTTTTCGCAGCCTACCTGATCGCAACGCTTTTGCTCTCTTTTATCAACCGCAAACGCGGCTAGAACAAAAGTAGAGGCGGCCAATGTCCTGCCTTGGGGCGTTCCTTGAATTCCACCCCAGGCATAAATTCCTTGAGTTCCAAGGTCATAGCCGGCGGAACGGCACCATCCATGCGACCATATAGGACCTGTGTTTCAGCCGTAATAGGAACAGGCGCATCAATTCGGTTCTTTGCAATATACGAGAGTCCCTTATACAAGGCTTCAGGATCAATCGCCTTGGCGGCTTTCATCCAGTCATCTTGCCATTCACCAAATTCATTTTCGATTAATTCATAAAAAGCATTCAAGGTTGCATCGACCGCGGTTTTCGTCTGGTGCGCAATAAAAGACAAATTTTCGTTATTCCATTCACTGTGATCGGAGCAATAATCCGCATAAGGCGAAAGGAGAATCCATTTCTGGTTCTTGGGGCGATTGTGAGCATTCTTTAAAAGAACGAAAGCTCCCAAGCCCCATCCTACAACGGTAGACGCCTCTGCAATACCAGGCAAACCGTAAACATCATCAAGAACAGACACCATCTTTTCGTATGTCACGAAAAGGTGTTCTGCATCAGGCGCAATGCCGACCAGATCGTCTTCCCATATCCCCATATCCGAGGCAAAATCCGGAAGCCATGTCCATTTCTCATTCATAATCCAATCCTTTTGTTCTGTTCGTAACCCAATCCTAAATATATAGAGTTTTTTTTGAATAAAACACTTATTACAAAAAAAAATTAAAATCTTCCTTTTTTCATATTCCAATCAAGAATATTCCATTTCGTAAGACATAAATAAACTTTGTCGTCAAAATCGTATGAAAAAATAAGTTCACGCTCATCTTTTTGGAAATAAACTTTATATTTTCAAAGTGATGTTTCTATTAAGGCGTTTTTCCATACGTATTACACTCCTTTGCCTGGGGCTTACGCTCGGGGCAATGGCAGAAACATCTTTTGAAGACCAAAGATTTCCTCAGAAGCCCAGTGAAGGTCAGATTTACGACGACAATCACCTGCTGAACGCTTCCGAGACACAACTTTTTAACGATCTCGCCCAAAAATTCCATCAAGAAACAGGAATCGAGCTTACCTGCGTGCTGATAGACGACATCGGACACGCAAACCAATTCGAAAAAGGGGACAAGTACGCAAAGTACACCGCCGAACAATGGAATCTCGGCAAAGAAAACGGCGAAGGCATCATGATTTTCGTTGCTCAAAAGCAACGCTGGAAAAACATCGTCGTCACCCCCAGTCTCGAAAAAATCTACAGCGAAAAGAAACTGGCCAAGGTTCAACAAAAGACACTCCTTCCCGCCTTCCGCGAAAACAATTACAGCGAAGGAATCCTTTCGCTTTCGTACGCACTCGCTAAAATCGGCGCCAAGGCAAAAGGCAAAAAGCTTAACATCGACGAAACCCCGTACAAGCTAAGAGAAAACAGCGTCTCCTCGCTCATGATTCTATTCATCCTCTTTGTTTCGTTCCTGTTGCTGATGGCAAAGTTCAGCGGCGGGCGCGGCAACGGAATCTTCTGGTTCCTATTCGGCGGCGCCATCAAGAACAAGAAGAAGGACGAACCCGAAGTCGGATTCGGTGGCGGATTCGGAAGCAGCCCGCGAGGCTTTGGCGGTGGATTCGGAAGCGGTTTTGGCAACAGCGGATTCGGAAACCGGAATTCCTGGTGAGGTTAACATGAAAAAGAACCTGAGCATCGTAGAACTTCAAAGATCCAACTGGCCGGGCATGCTACAGCAAGCTCTGGGCGACAACCTGATTTCGGCGTTCATTCACGGCGATTGCCTGGTCGAAGGATTCAACGCGCTCGAAAGCCCCTGGACCGTAAGCTTTATCTTGCGCGACAACTCGACTGCAAGCATCAAGCCCCTGCAGAACCTGTTGCGCGAAGCCAAGAAAGAAAACATCGAGTTCCGTTACTTCTTTACGCTTAAAGAGATCCAGACATCCGAAGACGTTTTCCCGCTGGAATTTTTGCATATCGCCAACAGGAATGTCGCCCTCGCCGGCGCAAAGCCGCTGCCCAACTACCAGCCGAATGTGGAATGCCTACGCCTGGAAAGCGAACGCGAATTGCGCGGACTTTTGATTCACCTGCGCGAAGCCTACATTTACCTGCAGCAAGATCGCAATCCGCTCGGATTCTTTGCTCGGGCCAATGCGACTCTCCTCCCGATTATGTACGGGGTCTATTACTTGCTTCACAAGACCTACCCCGAAAACCACCAGCAAATCTTTAGCGCCTACCCTGCGCTCCGCGCACCAATCAGTAGCCGGAACGAAAAGGCTTTCATCGAGAGCATAAATAGCTATATTGCGACCGTCACTGAAATCGTAAACCAGGTCGACTCCATGGATGCGGTTTAATACGGGATTTTTAAATGATTTGCAATAGCATTCTAGGCACCATCCATCACGGCACCTACAAGAAGGTTATCGACGTCCTGTTCGAACGTCACGAACTCAAGGAACATTCTATCCGCCGCATCGCCCGTGACGGAGTCGAAATTGAAATCGACATCAACGAAGACATGCAAGAAGGCGACATCCTGGTCGAAACTGACCACTACGTGTACGCCGTCAAGATTTATGTTCCCAAACCCCAAAAAGAAAATCTTGACCCTGTAAACAAGGTCAAGCATTATCTATAGCGATTCCGGATATCTGAATTCAGATTTCGGAATTGAATTCAGACACCCTTTTTTCGTACTACTATTTGCTCAGCATTTTTCCGTTGAGAGTTGCAATCCAGTGCCTGTTCATGGCCTTAGACGGAATTCTCAGAGTCGTGAGTCCCTTATTGATACGAGTCTTGAACAAGACTGATCCGTTCAGGTCCACAAGGGCAAAAGTACCGCCCAAGCTCGTTTGAATTTCAAGATAATCGCCATTTACAGTAAAGAAGTTCGTCGGAGAAAGTCTGCTGAAATCATCCAAACCGACATTCATCGGAAGAGGTTCTGTCTTGTTTTTCTCGTCATTCTGCCAGTCCGGATCATGAATGACGGGTTCCGTTACAATCGGATTGGCCGGTTCCGAGAATCCGAGTTGCTGGTCCATCCAGGCAATTCTTTCTTTCATTTTCTTGCGAAGATGTTCAAATTCGCCATCCCAAGTAGTAGCATTATAGCCGCCCATAGCCATTCCAAAGCCGCCACTCTGGCTATTGCAGTACTTCATCGGCTCCGGATCAGGATCGTTCTGGCCACTAGCCTTGCCCAAGTTCGGCCAACGCTTGAAGTTTCTGTCGGCAGCGTTCTTCAAATAGATTTTCATGGAATCCAAGTATGCATCCATCGTCTTGGTGTGCCATACACCGCTACGGAGTTCCGCCCAGCGCTTCTTCAGTTCGCTCTGGTAATGGCTGTCTTTCCACATTCCCAAAAGCCAGTTCGGAGCTTTCAGAGAGCTTCCCATACCCCACATGCCACCATTACCTGATTTCTGGCTATTTTCGATTTGCCAACCGGTAACGCCGGAACTTCCAAAGCCGTTTCCACCGCCGCCAAAGCCCCACATACCACCCTGGCCGCCTTGGCCACCGCCATTTTCAGGCTGGCTTCCGTTACTCATGGCAAGGTTAAAGTCCCATGCCGGGCCAAGCGTCACCTTACCGCCCTTACTGTCCTTGGGCTTGTGCAAGAAGAAACTGCACCAGTAAGAGTCCGCATTGTTGGTAATTTCTTCGTGCAACACGTAATCGAGTGCCGAAGTCATGTCCACATAGTTTTCGTATCCGCTACCGTTCTTGCCGTTCTTGAACAAGCCTTCAAGATCGTTCAGGTATTTTTTCAGGTATTCTTCCTGGGCCTTCTGGATATTTTCCTTTTTCGGGTAATGCAAAATGACGTTCAGGCCGTCCGAGGTACTGAAGCCTTCCTTTTCGATGGGACCGCTGCCTGCACCACCCGTATTGGTACCCGTCTTGTCGAATGCCCAAATGTAGCCGCCGGTAACGCTGTCGCCCGCGACATCGGTTTCTTTAAGTTTGCTCACGTTTACACGATACTTGCCACGCTTAATCTTTTCGAGAAGCACGTACACACCGCGATAAACACCGTTGATGTACAAGTCAAAATGCCTGCTACGGGGGCTATAATGCCCGGCCTGCCTAAAGAGCCAATGGGCAAGCGCATTACGCATCATACTCTTGTCTACATACGGACCGTGGAACACCCAGTCGTCACCAGGAGGGAGCCCAAACAGGCTCACGTCCATGCCTTCGCCTTTTTCGTCGCGGACTTCCACGCCATAACCAGGCTTCGGGAACATGGCCGAAGACTGACCACGAACCTTGATACCGATATCATAGCGTGTGCCCTTGGCACTGTCAGCCACATTGTTCGTTTTTCCGTCCAGCACCTTCATGGTTGCAGGAATCTTTTCAGTGACCTTGTTATCGAGGCACTTGCCCTTGGTGTCAATAAACACTATAGGCAAATCGTATGTCTGCGCAAATGTAAATGACGCAAATAGCGCCGTTGTAGATATAATTTTAGCCCAATAGCCCATATAGCCTCCAATCTAGCTATAAGAAAAATAGATTAAAGTGTGTAAAAATTAATGTTAATTTTAGTTAATGTGTTGTGTAAAACAACAACATGAAAAACGTTATTATTTGACCTTTTTCTAGAAATTTTGCCGTTTTACCATCCATTTTCATTCATTTTTCGCCATTTTCAGCACTAAAGCCATAATCATCTTTTCGTTTAAGAAGTGTGTAAAAATAAAATTGTCCACAATGGACAAATCACAATGCGGGAATTTACTTCCCGAAAAAGAGCTCACCCGCAACCAAAAGCGACTTTCCAGCATCTAATTAGCATGAAATTTTTGTATAATATTGGTAACCTTAGACTATAGGAGGTAAACATGTTTACCGGTTTAAAGGCTGAAAAAAGTTTAGCATCTCCATTTACAACCAAGCTCGCTTGGCTGTGGTTTTTACTTGCTGTCATTTTATGTATGCCCTCATCTGTTCGTGCAAACGAGCAATTCACTGCGGCAGAACTCGACACTCTAGTTTCAACCATTGCGCTCTACCCCGACCCGCTCCTGGTGCAGGTACTGGCGGCTTCTGTTCATGGCGATGAAATTCCGGGAGCTGCCGATTGGGCAAACCAGAACAAGCACCTCAAAGGTCAGGAACTCGCCGACCGAATCAAACTCGAAGACCTTCCCTACGACGAAAGCGTCCAGGCTCTCATTCCCTTCCCGACGGTGCTTGCCACCATGGCCAAATACCAAACGTGGACCGACCAATTAGGCGATGCCGTCGCCAGCCAAAAAGAAGCCGTGATGGATGCCGTTCAACGCATGCGTAGCGCCGCCTACAACCACGGCCACTTACAAACTAACGAGCAGGTCAAGGTCATCAAGGAAAAGACTATCATCATCGAACCTGTACAGAAGGAATATGTGTACGTTCCGGTTTACAACCCGCACGTCGTCTACTACGTTTATTCGAACGGCTACCCGGGACTCCGTTACCGCACCGGCGTATGGGTAGGCACTTACTACGATTACTGGGGCTGGGGCACAAGCCGTTTTGAATGGGACACACACCTAATTTACGTGCATGACTACCGCTGGTACCACAACAGACCCCTGCCGCCTCGCCATCCACGTCATCACAACCCACCTCCGCCGCCAAGGCACAACCACTACGTGGCGCCAGCAAGACACGACTCCTATACGCCTCCTCCGAGCAGACCCGTAAAGGTTCCCATGAACCACAACACCGCGCCAAGGAGCAAGGCCGAAATTCATCATTCAGCCGCCCACCCGAACACGATTGCAACAGTCAAAACTACCAAAGACAATTACTGGCAAGAAGACAACAGCAAAAACAACAATCAGGGTTTTGGAAACATCAAGACGACCCGTAGCAGCCAGAAAAACTACGACGATTCCCGCAGTAGCCGCAACAACAACAGCCGCAGTAACGGAAACAGCAACCGAAACGGCAATAGCCGCGGAGGTTTTGGCAAAAGCATGAGAAAATAACAGCCATTTTACTATATTTTCCGGCGTTAAAAACTAAAGGATTAACCATGGAAATCCCTGAATCTTCGAATTTTGTACAGGACATCATCGTTAACGACCTCGCCACGGGCAAACGCAAGAGCGTGCACACCCGTTTTCCGCCGGAACCGAACGGTTACATTCACATCGGTCATGCCAAGTCCATCTGCCTGAATTTCGGTACGGCAAACAAGTATAAGGACTTCGGCGGCATCACGAACCTCCGCTTCGATGACACGAACCCCACTAAAGAAGACGTGGAATACGTGGATTCTATCCGCGAAGACGTGAAGTGGCTCGGCTTTGAATGGAAGGGCGGCGAATACTTCGCGAGCGACTACTACGACCAGATTTACGCCTTTGCCGAAAAGTTAATCGAAATGGGCAAGGCCTACGTAGAAGACCTGACCCGCGACGAAATGCAGGAATACCGTGGCAACGATGCCGGCAAGCCCAGCCGCCCGAGCCCCTACCGCGACCGCAGCGTCGAAGAGAACATGAAGCTGTTCCGCGAGATGCGCGACGGCAAGTACGCCGACGGCGAAAAGTGCCTGCGCGCGAAGGTGGACCTTTCGAGCCCGAACATGAACATGCGCGACCCGGTCATCTACCGTATTAAGCACTGCACCCACCACCGCACTGGCGACAAGTGGTGCATCTACCCAATGTACGACTTTGCACACCCGCTTTCCGACTGGATCGAAGGCATCACGCACTCCATTTGCACGCTGGAATTCGAAGCGCACCGCCCGCTGTACGACTGGTTCTTGATTGAACTGGGCCTGGACAATCGCCCGCAGCAGATTGAATTTGCCCGCCTGAACCTCACCTACACCATGATGAGCAAGCGTAAACTTTTGGAACTGGTGCAGACGAAGGCCGTGATGGGCTGGAACGACCCGCGTATGCCGACGGTTTGCGGTTACCGCCGCCGTGGCTTCACCCCGAGTTCCATCCGTGAATTCTGCGACCGTATCGGCGTTTCCAAGGCCGACTCCATGGTCGACGTGAACCTCTTGTACTTCTGCATCCGCGAAGAACTGAACAAGACGGCGAACCGCGTGATGGCGGTGATTGACCCAGTCAAGCTCGTGATTGATAACTGGGAAGCCAGCAAGGTGGAAATGATCGAAGTGGAAAACAACCCGAACGATCCGAACGCAGGTACCCGCCAGGTTCCGTTCAGCGGCGAACTCTACATCGAAGCCGACGACTTTATGGAAGAACCGCCGAAGAAGTACTTCCGCTTGAAGCCGGAAGGCGAAGTCCGCCTGAAGGGCGCCTACTTCGTGACTTGCAAGAGCGTCGAGAAGGATGAAAACGGCAAGGTCACCGTGATTCACTGCGTTTACGATCCACTGAGCAAGGGTGGCGAAACTCCCGATGGCCGCAAGGTCAAGGGCACCATCCACTGGGTTTCCGCAGCTCACGCCGTAGACGCCGAAGTGCGCCTGATCGACAACCTCTTTACGCTCGAAGACCCCTCGGCAGTTCCCGAAGGCGAAGACTGGCACGACTACCTGAACCCGGAATCCATGGTTGTGAAGCAGGCCAAGGTGGAACCGAGCCTCGCCAACGCCAAGCTGGAAGACCGCTTCCAGTTCATGCGCCAAGGCTACTTCTGCCTCGACAGCGAAGATTCCAAGCCGGGCCACCTGGTGTTCAACAGAACGGTTGGTCTGAAGGATAGTTTTAATCCGACAAAATAATGTGAGGTGAGAGATGTGAAAGGCGAGGTTAAACGATCCTCATTTCACATTCCACATTACATTTCGAGTTTAGTAAATATTTTAGACAAATTAAAATTCAACATCCTAGAGACTTTCCTGGGGTGTTTTTTCATATTTATCGCCTTTTTTTTTACAATTTTTCATTTTTTATTATTCGTTTTTGATTTAAAAAGCTACATTCAGTATGATAAAGCATTCGAGGCGCTTATGGAAAACGCAAAAAAGACCATCAACCTGTTCCTGAAGAACAAGTATAGTCCGAACGAACTCAAAGCCGAGCTCTACAAGGCGGGTGTCGCCGCTATGGAAGAAGGCTGGACCTTCATGGACGCCAGTTTCCAGCTGGGCGGCAAAGCCCGCGACGACGGCATGGACGGCGAAGAGGTCGAACAGACTCTTCGCCGCGCGTTCTCCGCCGAAAAGCGTACGGCAGAGCGCCCTCAGGAACAAGTGGCTCCGGCGCAGAACGCCGCCCCGGCTGCGGAAGGGGCACCCCAGGCACAAGCTGCGGCCGCCCCGCAGGCGGTTGCCATGCCAATCATCACGCCGCTGTCGGCGAACATGATTTCCATGGAACAGATGCTTGCCATGGGTCTTGACACCCAGTCCCTGGAACTATTGCAGAACTTCAAGATTGACCCCGAAGCGCTTTCTATTCCCTGGCCTGCCGCCGACTGGCGTAAGGACCTCGCCAAGCTTCTGGAAGCCGCATTCGACCCCGAAGAAACAATTTCGTTCAAGGTATCGAATACCCCGGACAGCACCGAAGAACTCGTATCGAACATCATTGGACAAGACGACTCGATCAAGAAAATCATGAAGAGTCTCGACAGTCCCGAAGGCGCCCTCCTGTGCATTAACGCCGTGAAGGGGGGCGACAATGTCTCGGACGAATCGTTCCGCTACCGCTATGTGGTGGTCGATAACCCCAAGATGTCCTTGGCCAAGCAGCTCGCCTACTACAAGGCCCTGAACCTTCCCTGCGCCGCCTTGGTGAACACAGGCGCGAATTCCGTGCAGGCATGGGTCAAGATTTTTGCCAACGACGAAGAAGAATATAACGATCGCGTTGACTTCCTTTTCAAGACGCTTGATTCCCAGGGATTCAAGGTCGACCCGAGCAACAGTAACCCGCACATGATGGTGCGTATGCCTGGCGTGCTCCGCGGCGGTAAGCAGCAGTACTTAATCGGTCTTGAACAGGGTGCCAAAAACTTTAAGGAATGGCAGGAATGGGTGGAATATTCCCTTGACGGAAAGCCGCTCATTGAACTGGCAAGCGATACCGAAGAAGCTCCCAAAAAAGACCAGACGATTGTTGAAAACATGCTCCGTGCCGGTGAATTTTTCTTGTTCACGGCACCTCCGAAAAGCGGTAAGTCGCTTGCACTCATGGATTTAGGTCTGTCTATTTGCTACGGCGAAGACTGGTTCGGCAATTCAACATCGTCTAGCGATGTTCTGTTCATCAACTTCGAACTGACCAAGTCCGTGTTCCTGAACCGCCTTTACCTGTTGGCCGGCAAGCGCAATCTGAATGCGAGCACCCCGAAGTTCGGCTTCCTGAACTTGCGCGGTACGGCTCTTTCACCGATCGAAACGGCTCAGCTTATCGCCAAGCGTATTCAAGGTGCCAAGCGACTCGAAAACCACGATTACCGCGTTGTCGTAATCGATCCGATTTCGGCCGTATTGCATAACCCGAAGTCTACTCGTTTGAATGGCGCTCCGCACCAGATTTTGATGCAGATGGTCGACACCATAATCGCCCTCACAGGGTGTGCAGTCGTGTCGTCTTGCAACCTGGACGAATACCCCTACCTCGAAGCCCGCGCGGACTCGCTCATCAAGCTTTCACCGGTGGAAGGCAGCCTGAACCTTTACCAGATCAATGGGACCTTCCGCGAATTCCCGAAGATGCTCGCCCGCGAATGCTCTTGGATTTACCCGAGATTCCTTGTTTAATTCAGAATTCGGATTTCGGAATTACTCAAGTAGGAAGTTGCCTAGCCACGAATGAGTCGTCCTGAGCAAAGGGCTATGCCCGAAGTCGAAGGGTCCAAAGATAAAGTAAAAGTAAAGAATTAAAAATGAAGAACAATTTCAGAAGCACAAACAATCGCGCACGCGGAAATTCCGTACGTCGCGACAAAATTCAAGACAAAGCCCCGAAAGCCGAAAAGCCTGTACGCAAAGCAGCGCTGACTTTTGAAGATATCAAGCAGCAGCTTGCCGCATGGGCCGAAAACGAACGCATTCCCGGTAAGTTTCAATCATGGTTTACAGCAGATGCTAATCCGGAACATTCCGACTGGCGCATTATCAAGACTTACCGCGGCCAGCAGGAATCGCTTTCGATAGACGCTCCCGCCCGCGGTATGGATGTTCCCGAACTTGTCAGCCGCATTTTTGAACAGGTCAAGAAAGAACACCTGCATATCTTTAAAAAGGCTCTCCGCCAGATTTGGTTCCGAGCCGTCGGTGACGGACGTTATGCGATACTCGTTCAGGTCAACCTGAAAGGCAGATTCTCTGCTCACGGATACAAGACCTTCGTTGATTTTATACAAAGAAACTGCCCGGAAGTCATCAGCTGTCACCACATTCAGTGCATGCCCGACCAGCCTTTTGATCCGGCCGGAACGATTCCGATGAAGGTAGAAGCCAAGAGCGCTTTCGGAAGCGACTTTATGCCCATTGGCGAAACCGGAATCAGCATGCATGTGCTGGACTGGACGCCCCGAATTCATGACGCCTGGATGGGACTCCCCAAACGTATCGAAGACGCTATCCACCCGAATGCCGAGGACAGTTTCTTTGAATTCTATTCCGGAAGTTCCTTTGTGAGCGCAACTCTTGCAAACCGATTCAAGAGAGTCGTTTCGATGGACTGCCGCGAATACGCCATGATGTCGTCGCGCTTGAACGCACGCAACACCGTCGATGACAACATGAAATTCATCCGCAGTCACGTAGAACAGGATTTCTTTGGCAAGTTCTTCAGCAAGCCCGAAAACGAGGGCCGTTGGACATTCTACTTCAACCTGCCCGGCGACGAACCGCTTGCACAAGGCGTGGCACAGGCAGCCGCCCTTTCGAGACCGGAACGTATTCTCTTGCAGACTTCGAACCTTGAAGTGGCCACGCGCACCATCAAGCAGTTTAGAAACGAAGGCTACATGTTGCGCAAGAATATCCCACTGTACCTGGAACCGGGCTCCGGGAAGTTCGAAATTCTGTTCCTGTTCGTACCTGACCGCGTAGGAATCTTGGGACAGAATCCGGCACAAAAACAGCGTTCCAGGACGATCCAACGCCCGCAAGAACGCGTTTCTAGCCGAAAAACGCAAGAAATTCCTCATTTTAGCCAAAAAGCCCCTACTTTTAAGCAAAGAAAAGGTTAAATTATTGATATAACAGCCTGTAAAGGGATTATTATGCGACTTTTGAAATGTGCATCCATCTGTCTGGGACTTTCCGCCTTGTTGGCCTCCGCCTACATTGTCAAGGAAGGCGATACCCTTTGGGACTTGAGTGACGAATTCCTCAAGGACCCCTTTGCCTGGCCAGACCTTTGGGAAAACAACCGCCACATCGAAGACCCGCACTGGATTTATCCGGGCGACTCCATTTACCTGGGCGATTCCATTCGTGAAGGTAATGTTCTTCAGGTCGAAAAGAAGAACAAGTATCCCTGTAATGCAACCATCTCGGATTCCGCGCTCCCCAAAGGCAAGGGTCTGACAGTCGCTAACGCCGGTTGCGATGATGGCGACGAACGCAATAGCGATTTCGAAGGCATGCTCGGCAACCTGCGCGACAAGGACAAGAAGGCCGTCAAGAAACCCAAGGCAAACGACGAATACTACTACAAGCAGCGTCCGGCCCCCAAGATTTTCAATGGCTACTACCAGATGCACGCCCCCGAAATCTATACGCTGGATTCCTTGAAAAAGGACAAGCGCTTTGTGTCGATCAAGTCGGGAGAAAAGAAAGAACCCCTGATTCACATGCCTGAAACGGAAGTAGTCGTTGGTATCGGCAAGAAGACGAACTCCAACCTGAAGCGCGGCGACCTCGTGGAAATCGTTGATGCTAAGGCAATTAACGTTCCTGCAGCCAAGGGCAGCAGCTTTGACAAGTACGCGTTGCTCCGCCTTTCCGGCATTGCAAAAATCACAGCCATCGGCGACACGCTTTCCCGCGCAAAGATCGTGACGACCTTCCGTGAAATCAAGATTCACCAGGCCAAGGCAAGGCTCAAGGAACCGCTCAAGACCCTGAACGTGTCCGGTTACAGCAAGGTCAAGGAAGCCAAGTTCGACAACCTGGCCATGATCCGCTATTCCATGGACCCAATGCTGATTATCGGAGCATACTCGTATGTGCTTATCGATAAAGGCCTTAACGAAGGTTACAACACGGGCGATGCCGTCGCCATCTGGGAAGAAGACAAGACCGACGAATCGCTTCCACCCCGCCTGATAGGCCGCGGTATTATTGCCAGAGCGGCAGACAACGAATCGAGCGTTCTCATTCGCGAAATCTATTCCAACAGCAGAAGAATCGAAGTTGGACACAGGGTATCGGTGACTCACCGTGCACAGATTGTCAAGTAAGATTCTCGCCCTAAGTCCACAAATTCTGTAGGGACTGGCAATGCAGGTTTCACGTAATAATCTGCTGTTCGTCCTTTTATTCGCGGGAGGAATTGTCCTCCCGACAGCGATTCTTTCGTTCCTGAGTTTTAGAAATATCCAGAACGAAATATACCTGTCGCAAAAGAATTTCGACGAAAACCTGAACGCGTTCCAGAACGAAGTGGAAGAAGCGATAGAAAAAGAGCAGGCCAAGATTTACCAAGAAACCAAGGCGGCATCGCTATTCCTTTATGAGCAGCCGCAAGGACTCCTGGACTTTGGGCACGCCGCCGAATTCAAGTCGGTAGAAGGCCTGGACGCCATCTTCTTGTTCAACAACGGGAACTTGATTTACCCCGACATGACATCCAAGAAGTTCTTCAAGTCGTCCAACTTTTCGAACAGCGTTCCATCTGCCCTCGACAAGAAACTTTATCAAGTGGAAACGAGCGGCCTAAAAGACAGCATTGCCCAGAAGATTTACTTGGAACAGCGATCACGGAGTTTAAGGCCGACAAGCTTTTTCTTCGAATCCAAGGAAGAACAAATCCAAAATATTCTTGGGTTGATTCGCTTTTACTACAAGAACAAGAAATACGACGAAGCTTTGCACCTGCTTGAAATCCTCGAAAGCAATCCGCACCAGCAGGGCTATTTGCACGCCGACTTGACTTACGCGGTCTACCTACTGCACTTTGAAATCTTGGTATTCCAGAGAAAGCACCAAGAGGCTCAAGACTATTGCCTTTCTGTATTGGCTCAATTCCTGGACAAGCAAAATATCGACGACATTTCTTCTTCCAGGTACTTCTTTGAATCGGCCTTTACGCGAATTCTGTCGTTCGAGAACCTGTCGCAAGAAAAGCGCGAAGCCTTCTGGAACCTTCGCGAGAACTTCAACCGCCAACTGGGGTACATGGACATCCTGTATTACAACAGGGACTTGTTCCAAGAAATCTTGAACGACGACGTTTCTTCGAAGGAAGGCATCCTTTACAAGAACACCGAAGAAGTTACTTTATTCAAAATGTCATACCCGTACCTTTCGGGCGACCAGGTGGTGATTGCGGTCATCAACAAGGATGCATACAAAGCACGACTCCAGAGCAAGCTCAAGACTGTCGTACAGAGCTACAAGAATATCCCCTTCTCGATTACCGAAAACAGCGACAAACTGCTTATGGGCGAAATTCCGGAAGGCGCTCCCATTATTGCGCAGCACTATATTTCAGACGCGTTTGAATGGGAGTTCACCTTGTACGAAAAAGACATGCAGGACATTCACAAAGAAACGAGACACCGCATGTTCCTGATGTACGGGCTTATGCTTTTTGCCCTCATCACCGTTATTTTCGGTTCATTCTTCATGTTCCGATTCATTACCCAGGAACGAAAACTTTTGGCCATGAAGGCAAACTTTTTGTCAAGCGTTTCGCACGAATTGAAGACTCCCCTGACCTCGATCAAGATGTTTGCCGAAATGATGGCCCGCGGGCGCTTGCAGCGTGCCGAAAAGGTGCAGGAATATTCCACCCTCATTGGCAAGGAAGCCTCTAGACTCGAAAACCTGATTGGCGCCATTTTGAATTACACCCGAATGGAACACGGAACCGGGGCCTTCAAGTGGGAACGCCTCGACTTTTCTATTTGCGCCAAGAAAGTGTTTGACGCCGTAGAAGATATCGGCGTCGAAAAGGGACTTACCTTCTACACGCATTTTGAACCCAACGTATTCGTGATGGGCGACTACACGGCGCTTTACAGTTTGGTCCAGAACTTGATCGACAACGCCATCAAGTATACCGAAGCTCCCGGAGATATCAAGGTCGATGTCAGGAGCGATAGCGAATGGGTCATATTCTCGGTGGCAGACACCGGCATTGGCATCGCTGCATCTGAACAAAAAAATATATTTAATGATTTTTATAGAGTGGGTGACGAAATGACCCGAAGCACCAAGGGCTCCGGGCTCGGCCTTGCAACCGTCAAGCGCGTTGCCGAAACACACAAGGCGACCATTTCGTTGGTCAGCAAGCCCGGAAAGGGTTCTACGTTCACCGTCAAGTTTAAAAAGGCAGAATAAACATGAACTTCAAAATACTCATCGTAGAAGACGAAGAAATCATCCGCTTGGGCCTCCAGGACAATTTTGAAATGGAAGGCTATACCGTAGAAACGGCCTGCGATGGTGAAGAAGCTATTGCCAAGGCGGATTCCTACCAGCCCCATTTAGTGCTATTGGACTTGATGATTCCGAAAAAGAGCGGCTTTGAAGTTTGCCGTTACATTCGCAACAAGCATCCGGATACTTACATCATTATGCTCACGGCAAAAACCGAAGAAACGAGCAAGGTGGCCGGGCTTGAAATGGGCGCCGACGACTACGTGACAAAGCCGTTCTCGATTCTGGAACTCCTTGCCCGCGTCAAGGCATTCCGTCGGCGCATTGAGCCGCAAAGCGGTAGCACCTCGGTTCAGGTTCCCGACGTGCTCGAATTCGCAAACATCAACATTAACGTCAAGAAGTTCGAAGCCACCAAGGGCGGCGTGCCACTCGACTTGACTACCCGCGAATACCTGATTATGAAATTCTTCTGGGCACACCGCGGCGAAGTGATTTTGCGCGAAACCTTGCTCAAGGAAATTTGGGGCTACACTGACGAAAATATGCCCTCGACCCGAACTGTCGACAACCACATAGCAAACCTTCGCCGTAAAATCGAAGACGACTTGGACAACCCGAAGTTTATTATCTCGGTGAGAGGCGCCGGCTACAAGTTTGACGCATAGGAGTAGGCAGAATTCAGCTGGCTAAACTTAGAAAACGATGACAGGCAAACGGTTAAACATAGGTTCCTTCATAATGATTCGCACGGCGTTGACGCTCGTGTGGTTATGCGGGCTTGTATCTTTTGCCTCAGCCGAAAAGATGGAAGCGACCATTCAAGAAGCGCTTTACCTGTTCGAACTGAAGGGAGAAACTGCTGACGCGATCAAGTTGCTCGAAAAAGCCGCCATGCAAGGCGACGAAGACGACAAGGAAAAGGCCTATTTTTACCTCGGCAAAATCCAAGAACTTGCAGACAACAAAACTTCAGCCAATTTCTACTACGAGCAGAGTTTGGCAAGAACAAACGAAGTGGCAAAAGCATACTGGCTTTCGGAACGCGAAAGCGCTACCAGCAGCAAGCCCGAGGCATTGTTGAAAGCCCCGATTCAATTGAAGAGCCCGATCCAGAGAACCTTCGGTAAGGATCCGACATTCTTGCTTTTGAATGACGGTTCCATCTGCAAGATCAAGGACGACCGCCTCGAAAAAATCGCAACGGCTCCAGCCAACAAGCAAATTTTCAATATCGACCGCCAGGGAATCTGGTACCAACCCATTGACCAGGACAGCCTAGTATTCAAGGCTTTCTATGCCAGCAACCCGAGCAAGAGCTTTCCGATTACAAACATCACGCACCTTGTAGTCGATGGCAACAGGGCGATTGTCCAAAGCGAAAAGCAGCTTTCTATTTTGAATAACAAGCGCATCGTAACGCAAGTCGCCGACAAGTACAGCGGCTGCGTGCCCGAAGGATTCTTTTCGCCCACCAACGAATTCGTCTTGAACTGCACCGACAATGCGCTTCACTTTATTTCGTCGGAAGACGGATCGACCAAGAAATCCATCGCCCAATTTGACGTGATTCAGGATGTCCTGATTGACAAGAACATGCTCTTCCTGGTTTCGGGCAATTACCTTTACGGCTACATTCCCAAGGCAAGGACTTCCCCGCTTTGGAAAATTTCGGTCAGCAACATCGAAAGCATGTTCCCGTTTGAACGAGAGATTGTTCTGCTCGAAGCTTCGGGAAGAATCTCCTTGATTGACAGAAGAACCGGCATGATTCGAAAAACGATCCGAAGCGACGCTTCTTCTATCCACCCGCTAGCCAAGGGAACACTTGGTTTATTCTCTGGCGAAGGCGCCATTACTGCAGTCGATACCATTCTGAATCCGCTGTGGCATTTCAACTTCACAAAGCCCATTGAACAAGCCCCTATTTTCACGAACGGAAATCTCTACTTGTACTTTGGCGACCGCAAGTTGGTTTCGCTTTCGCCGCATTACTACGGCAAGAAAGTCCTGCTTTCCGAGATTCTTGCACAACAGGCGGCTGACCTCGCCGAGCACGAAGAATGGGATGACCTGCCAAGCGTTCTGGATTCCCTGTTCAAGCTGGAACCTGGTAATGCCGAGGGCTGGTTCTTTAAAGCATTGTACCTTGAACAGAACGGCAACAACGAGCGCGAAAAGCAAAAAGCATGGTCCGAAGCCGTCAGACTTTCGAGCAGCAATCCGCAAGCGACCCAGTTGATTCTGAACCGCTACAGCAAGGCCATCGGCGCAAAGTTCGTGACGCTGCTTCCGATTTCGCCCAAAACCCGTTACCCGCAATTCTTTAGCGGCAAGCGCAACCTGTACACGATCGACCCCGCCGCTGACAGGCTATTCACTATTAACGCCGAAACCGGCGAACTGCGTTCTGCCAAGTACATTGGCGCACTCGACAACAGCCCCGTTATCGACAACGACGAAAACACGCTGGTCATTGCTTCGGGCTACAACATTTCGATTTACGACCTGAACAGGGATGTTTCCCCCGCCAATTTGCAACTTCCGGGAAAAGCGTTCAAGATGAACGTGACCGAGAACGCGATTTACATTTCGACATGGAACGGTTTTTTGCTCAAGATTCTGAAACCCGACAATAAACTGGCCTGGTCGAGAAAGATTTTCTCTGTACCCTTCTTGCATTCCAAATCGGACAATACGATTTACGCCTGCAACCTGGAAGGCGAATTTGTCGCGCTCGATGACGAAGCCGGACAAATAGAAGAAAATTCTGCCCGAAAGATCCCCGGGCAGATTTCGCACTTGCTCAGCACGGATTCCATTATCGCGGTCGCAAGCGGCAACAAGCTTTACCTATTCAACCTGAAGAAGAAAGACGCCACCCCGCTCCAGATTCTAATGGAAAACGCGGTGTCTTCTTTGCAGGTGATTACGGATCACGGCGAAAGGAAATTCCTTGTTGGCCTTTCGGACCAGTCCATTTTACTTTACTCTGAAGCAGGCGCCCCGCTGTGGAAATTCAACGGTAAGAACGCTGCGTTCCCAAGGCCCTTCGTGAAGGATGGTTTCGCTTGGATTGACCAAGGAAACGAAGTTATCGGCATTTCCTTGAAGACGGGTAAAAAGGAGCGGAAATACAGCACTCCGGGCGGAGCCGGCACACCGTTTATACTAAATCATACTTTGTTCAGCGCCTCTCCAAAGCGTTTGCTATACGGATTCACGCTATAATCCCGAAAATGCCCTGAAAAAGGGTGTTTTTCTTATCTTGTAAACAAATTTTGGTGGTTTTTTTGTTAAAAACACACTAAATTTATGATATGGATTATGGGAATATAAAGAATTCTTTGGGATGCACGGTTAAACATCGTGCTCGATACTTTTTCACTCTGGCATCCGCTCTTGGGGCGTTCTTCGTTATCGGTTGTAACGAAGAAACCAAACCTGCTCAGGACAAGGTTCAGTCGGAATACGAACGCAGCGAGACCCTGTATATCGGTGGTTTTGACTGGACGCCGCCTTCTTCTTTCAACCCGTTGGATTACAACCCCAACTTCCCCATCGACGGCAACAGCCGCATTACCTACGAGTCGCTGCTGACGTACAACCAGTTGACCGGCGAACTCGAGCCCATGCTTGCCGACAGCTATACCAGTGACGAAGACAAGATTACGGTTCACCTGGACACCAAGGCGCGTTGGAGCAACGGTTCCCCCGTTACCGTCGACGACGTTCTTTACACATTCAAGATTGACTCCTTGCTGCCCACGCCGCGTCACGGCAACTGGCAATTCCTGAGCGAAATCACCAACGATGGTGGCAACAACATTTCGTTCCATTTCAGCAAGAACAAGAACCCCTTGATTATCTTGAATGCCATTGCCGAAACCTCGATTCTCCCGAAGGCCGTATTCGAGCCGCTCATCCAGGGGGCGAAGTCCGGCAAGACCTACGACATGAACCGCATTGCCGAATTCAAGAACGATTCTATGCCGGTGGTTTCGGGACCGTACAACCTCAAGACTTATTCCCCCGACCAGATTGTCCTGGAACGTAACGACAAGTACTGGGGCAACTATAAGTTCAGCGGAAAGAAGCCCTCTCCCAAGTATATCATCCATTCCCTGTACAACAGCAACAACCAGTTCAACAGCGCCATGACCAAGGGTAACTTGGACATTTCGTCTGTGTTCCTGCCCCGTATTTGGGAAAAGGCCAGAGACAGCATTCGCGCCTGGAGCCGCAACGAGCCGTACCACCTGCCCGGTTCCATCACGACACTTTTCATTGCGCACACCCGCACTCCTTTTGATGATGTGGAACTCCGTCGTGCCATGATGCACGCCATCAACTTCGAAAAGATCAAGGCTCGCGCCATTTCGAACTACACACCGGTGATTCAGCCCGGGTTTATCTTGCCCTTCGGAACCGAATCCAAGTATTTCAACAAGGAAGATGCAGACAAGTACGGATATTCCTACGATGTCGAAAAGGCCAAGGAAATCCTTACGAAGGCCGGCTACAGCTGGGACGATAACGGTAGGCTGATCGACAAGAAGAAACAGCCCGTCCGTAGTTTCACCATTGAATGCCCGCAGGGTTGGACCGACTGGGAGGATGCCATCAAGGTCATCGTCGAATCCCTCAATGAAATCGGTCTTGCCGCCGAAGAAAAGTTCGTGGACTACAGCGTGTGGGACAAGAACCTGCGCCTCGGTACATTCGACCTTGCCATGAAGACACAGACGGCCGAACTTTCGGCTGCATCTCCGTGGAACCGTTTTGATCAGGTGATGGGCTCCGTCTCTTACAGACCTATTGGCGAAGAAGCATTCGCCAACCAAGGCCGCTACAAGAACGAAGACGCGGACAAGCTGCTGGAAAAGATTCCTGCTCTCACCGACGAAAAGGAACTCACCGAAGCCTACCGTGCTTTGAACCGTATCTTCATGGAAACGATTCCGGTACTTCCGATCATGTACCGCCCCACGCAGTTCTACCAGTTCTCTACCAAGCACTGGACGAATTTCCCGACCGAAGAAAACCCGTACGCTCCGCCACAGAGCCTTGTGGTTGCCGCTGGCGTGAAGGGTCTCTGGAAAATTGTACCGCAACCAAATGCGAAGTAAAAAATCCGGATTTACAGCTTTTGAAAACGCCCGTTTACAGGGCGTTTTTCTGTTTTCAGCCCACAAAAAAACTATTTTTAGTTCGATACTTCTTAATGGAGGCCCCTATGGGTAAATCTCGTTTTATTTTGCCGAATGCGTTTACCAGCATGAATTTTCTTCTGGGCGTTTTTGCCATCTGTTGGGTGACCGGCGCATTCAGTTCCTTTACAACTTCTGACCCTATTCGCACCGGTGCCTATTTCATTATCTTGAGCGTTCTCCTGGACAAGCTGGATGGCTTTGCCGCCCGTCTCGTGAATGCAAGTTCCGAGTTCGGCGCCCAGTTCGACAGCCTTGCCGACCTGATTGCTTTTGGCCTTGCTCCGGCCTTTACGATTTTCTTTGCCTATAAGACCCTGTCCCCGGAATGGTTCCAGGCCAACGGCGCACTCCTGATTGTCACCTTCTCGATTTACGTGCTCTGTGCCGCCATGCGCCTCGCCAAGTACAACGCCTGCGATAGCGACACCTACCACCACCACTTCTCGGGACTTCCGTCCACCTTTGCAGGAGCAATCAACGCAATCCTGATCGTGTACCTGAAGGCAAACGGCCTGTTCGAAAATTCCGAAAGCCCCATGATGTTCGTCCCCGTTCTGGTGATGCTCGTGACCGGACTTTTGATGGTGAGCCCGCTCTTCTTGCCCAAGCTCCAGCCGCGCAGGAACCAGCTGTTCAACATCGGCCAGGCTATCCTTATTGTAATTACCTATATCTGCGGGTTCCTGTTCATTTCGGAAAAGGTCCCGTTCATTCTGGAATACCTGCTGATTCTTTGCTCCAGCTACCTGGTGATCGGATTTACAGTCGGCCTTGTCCAGCGTAAAAAGATTATCGAAAACGCTGAAAAGAACAAGATCGAGGAACGCCGCTAAACGGATTCAAGCCACAGCGCAAACGAAAGCGCGTAGCGGTCAAACAAAGCCTCTAAAGACATTCTCGGAAGTTCCAGGGTGATACACTCTGGACTTTTTTGTTGTTTACACCAAGTGCCGAGGCTACCCGGCGTAGGGTATCCAATGTCGGCGTGCCAAGGGACCCCGAAGGCTTCGCACAGCGATTCAACCATGGGCGTGCATACGGGAGCGTCGACGCAGGCCATAGGCGCATGCATCGAAAGGATTGCCTCGGGAGAAAGCTTTTGGATAAGAGCAACAAGGGCGGCTGTCTCCGGTTCGCTTCCGGGAGCATTCCCCGTCGAAAGAAACGTGTCGCGCGGGGCCTCCAGAATCGAACGGGTGCCTACAGGATCCTTGCTCCAATTGGAGGTCGGGAAACTGCGGTTAAGGTCTACCCCATTGGCGTTTCCTCGGGTGCCAAGAGTCATGCCATCGGGATTGGCGCAAAGGACAAAGGCGACCGATTCAAAAGGCTTTTCAAACGCCCGAAGCACGCGACTCAGCAAGAACGTGGTTTCAGGTTCTTCGCCGTGGATACCCGCAACAACCAGCAAGCGGCACTTACCGGAGCACGGAATGTAACGCAAGGATGCGCCAAGGGCGGAGCGTCCGTAAGTAGCAAATGGAAGAGCGAGAGTTGAGCGCATGATAAGTTCTAAACAAAATACGGGTAGATATAGTTTTCGGCAAGCGATTCGAGATTGTCGAGCAAGGCGGACTTACAGGCAATATCGGTCTTTTCGTAAAGGGCGCGGAGGTCTTTCAGCGAGAAATTTTCAAGGTACTTGCGCGAGGTCGGCAGGTGCGCGATGTGCCACTTTTCGGGCTGGATTTTACCGCGGCCAGGTACGAACACGCGCTCGAAGCCGAAGGACTCGCCCGCCCCGATCAGTTCCGAGAGTTTTTCATGAAAGGGGCGGAACATGCCGTCACATTCGGCAGGCGTGAGTTCCACCTCGTAGCCGGCGGGGCACGCATTGCCATCGACCACGTCTAAATCGGTCCCCAAATGGTGACGGCTTGCGCCAGGGAGCGCCGACCAAGTTAAAATTGCATACATCAATTCTTCATCGTCGTCCGGGCGCTCCATGGGGAGTCCTTCGGCGGAAAGAAGTTTCAATTCACCGCTTGCCTTACGATTCCAAATCGAAAGTTGACGTTCAAACGGGCGGTAGGCAGATTCAATGCGGAGTGCAAAGCCGGACTTTGCGAAAGTCTCTTTTAATTTGTTGTAATCGCCGAGAACCTGTTTGTCTACGATGTAGCCGTCGACCTCTACAAAATCGGCGGAATCAACCGGACGAAGGCCGTAACAAATCTTGGAGTCCATCAGACATGCCCTCCCATCTTTTCTATCAAGTCTAACCACTGCTTGGTCGTGGTCTTCTTTTTGCGCACGACTTTCTTTTTACCAAGAACCCTCGAGACAGCATCGCTTAACGGCGAAGGGTTGGCATGAGTCCAGGCAATTGCAAGAGCGTCAGAAGCATCGAGCGGAAGATCGCCGCCTTGAATGCCAAGACGCGCAAAAATCATGTTGGCCACCTGTTCCTTGGATGCCCCGCCATCGCCTGTAACGGCTTGCTTGACCACACGTGGACTATATTCGCTATAAGTCATGCCACGCTTGCGGCAGGCTACAAGAACGGCCCCGCGAATGTGTCCAAGCACCAGAGCGCTCTTCGCATTCTTAGCAAAAAAGATTCCTTCCATCCCGAAAGAATCTGGCTTGTACTTGTCCAACAATTCTTCGAGCCCGGACACGATATGCAACAGACGGTCTTCAAGCGCATGGCTTGCCGGAGCATGCAAAGTTCCGTATTCCAGAACCTTTACTTTCTGCCCGCTAGACTCGATAAATGCATATCCGGTCGTAATGGTGCCGGGATCTATTCCAAGGACAATCATACCCTAAAAATTAAAAAGATTTACTACCCTATCGCACTAGAAATAACTAGATTTCTAGTGTATAAAAGAGGACTCCTATGATTATTGACCAAGAACATGCAGGAATTGTCATGCGAGCCAAGACCCATCCGCGACAGTTGGGAATCCCTTTAAGTCGCTGGGGCCGAAACCTGATTGCATGCTGCCCGTTTCATTCTCCCGAAGAAACGTCATTGTTCTTTTATGACGCCCTGGGTTACTGGCGCTACCGCTGCCTGCAGTGCGGAAGCGAGGGCGATCTCGTTGAATTTGTTATGCGAAGCCGTTTTAACGGCATGGACGAGCCTGCTGCCCGAGCGGAAGCGGTTAACTTTTTAGGAAATCTCGAGCCGGAACACGACCTGCAAGAAGAACACCCGTGGATCAAGGAAATCGGTGGCGAAAAATCCAAGGTTCTTGAAAACTTTGTGCGCTACTGCCACTGGGCCGCTTGCAAGAGTCCGTCTTCTGCCGAATTCCTGGCCGCACGCGGATGGAGCATTGGACAGGCCCAGCTTTACGGTATTGGCTATTATAGCGGCGATCCGGAACCGTTCGTGAGTTTTTGCATGATGTCGGGCATCGAACGCCACCAGATCAGTTTCTATCTGGACAACCTGGATGCCTACCACGAACCCCGCATTACGATTCCCGCCCGAAATTCCAAGGGCCTGATTCATTCTGTTTACGGACGCCTGATTAACGAAAACGACAGTCCGCACACATACGTTTCTTACGCCTCGGGCCCGAGCGACATTCCGTTCAACATCCAGTCCGACGTAACAAAACCGATTGTCGTCGAAGGATTCTTTGACGCCTTGACCGCTGACCTCGCCGGCATTCCAGGCGTGGTTTCGACCATGTACCAGGAACTCACCCTGAGTCACTTGTACAAGCTTAAAGCCTGCGGCGCCGAATCGGTTACAGTAATCCTTAGGCGCGAGGCAGACCGTCGCGAACAGGAATACCGCATTCAGAAATACCTGAAGATGGCGGACCGTCTCAACCTGAAATTCAAATCGATTGTCCTCCCGAAAGAAGAAACGGTCGACCTGGTGGTACGCAAGAACGGTGCAGACCAGTTGCTTTCGCTTGTCGAGAAAACGGAAACAGACACCGTGCACACCCACCGCCGTTCCATGCTGTTGCAGGACATCAAGGAGAACTTCGATACGGCCATGGGTTGCCCTCCCGATGTAAGCGTCGGCTATGCGCTCAACACCTTCCCGAAACTGACCCAGGAAATTGACGGCATCCAGTCCGGCTGTTTCTATGTGTCTTCGAAACCTTTCGGCCTCAAGACCACGCTCCTTTCGAGCCTCGCCTTGGACTTGATCCAAAGCAACCCCAATCTCAAGCTGATCTACATCGCCCTCGAAACGCCCCGCCGCCAGATTTTTGACAGGCTCGTAGCCATGCTCATTGGCGAATCGGTGCTGACCGTTCGCAAGCAGAGCGAAGACGAAGCCGTGAACCAGAAGATTCTAGAAGCGACTCGCGACTTGATGGCGTTCGTGCGCAACAACCGCCTTGAAATTTGGGACGACCAAAATGGCTTTGACAACATCGTACTTCTCCAGAACCTGAAAGAAGAAATCAGGGAACACCGGAACCTGGTCGTCATCATTGACGGTATCGACCACTTGAAGGTCGCTGACCATTTCGACCTTTCGGATATTCACGAAAGACGTTCCTCGGTGATTCTCGACCTGTACAAGGCACTGGACATTCCGATGTTCTTGGGCGGCGAACTCATCGATTCCGAAAAGGGACTCGTGGGCCCGCGCGCCTACCTGCGCGATTCCGACGCTATTTACTGGCTCGAATCCAAGGGTGGCAACATGTTCCTGACAGTCGATTCCAAGCGCCTCGGCAACAACCAGCTGTACCAAGGGACGCTTTCGATTGACCCGGCTTCGAACCGCATGCAAGAAGAAGCCGAGCTCGAATAATGTTCACGATTGTCGACTTTAACAATTTCTGGAGTCCCTCAGGCGGTGGTGTCCGTCGCTACCATTTGCAAAAGATGGCCTTCTACGAAAGTCAAGAAGACGTCCTGTCCGTTTTCGTGATGCCCGATTCCAAGACCTACACCGAACAAAAGAGCAAAGGGCTCATTATCGAGCACGTGGACGCGTACCGGTTCCCGGGCAAGTGGGAATACCGCTTTATGTGGCGGCCTTCGCAGATTAGGCCCGTACTTGAAAAATACAAGCCCCAAGTAATCGAAGTCGGTTCGCCCTATATTTTGCCCACAGTGGTGCGCCATGTGGCTAAGCAGGTGGTTCCCGAAGCGATTCTCTTGAGCTTTTGGCATGCAGACTTCCCTATTACCTATGTGCAGCGCCCTGTCACGAACAAGTTTGGCCGCACGTTAGGCATTCTGGCCAAGAAGGTTGCCTTCTGGTATGCGAGGCAAGAATTCAAGCATTTTGACGGCATCCAGGTTTCTTGCGACGAAGTCCTGAAGCGACTCGAAAAGAATCACCTGCCGAAATCCCACTGGATTCCGCTGGGTTGCGACATCCAGATGTTTTCGCCCGAAAAGCGAGACGAGAAACTGGTTCAGCAGCTAAAGGCCGGAAGACCTGAACGCCTCACCATATTTTTCCCGCACCGTTTTTGCGAAGAAAAGGGAATTGAACTTTTGCTGGGCGCCTACCCGCTGATTGCAGAAAAACTGGGCTGCGAGCCGGCACTTGTCTTTGCAGGCACAGGACCGTACCTGCCGCAGGTAGAAGAAGCCGCCCAGAAGTACACGCATATTCAGTACGCCGGTTTTATTTCGTCTATCGATGAAATGGCAAGGCATTACGCCAGCGTAGACCTGGGGCTCGCCCTTTCGGGCTGGGAAACCTTCGGGCTTTCGATTCTGGAAAGCATGGCCTGCGGAAACGCCCTGATTGGCGCAAGCACCGGTGCCGCCGCCGAGCATGTGCAAAACTCCGGCGCAGGCGTCATCTTGAGAAAGCGCACGCCCGAAGCCTTGGCAAGCGCCATTGTAGAACTGTACCGTTCGGATTTAAGCCAGAAGAAGACGAACGCCCGAACCTACGCCGAAAAATTCAGCTGGAACGATTGCTTCAAGCGGCAATTGGACCTGTACAAACAAATTTATAACCAAAAGAGGAACGCATGATCCGTCACATTGTTTTTTGGAAATTGAAGAGCGAAGCCGAAGGTGCTTCTGCAAAAGAAAACGGCCAGAAGATGGTCGACGCATTCCACGCCTTGGCAGGCAAGATTCCAGGACTCTTGAGCATTGAATCGGGTTTGAACTTTAACAAGGCCGAACTGGGTAACGGGGACGTGGAATACGATATCGCACTCGACACGACATTCCATACAAAGGCGGCCCTCGACATTTACCAGAACCATCCGGAACATTTGGCAATCGTTTCCTTTGTCAAGAAGGTCGTAACCGAACGTCGCGCAGTCGATTTTGAATTTTAACGAAGTGCAACAAAAAGCGTATTTTATTTTTTACGGCACTCCAACTGAAAATTCTTTTGCTAAATTATTAGATATGGTTCAATACAGTCAAACTTCATGGCAGGAATATACTCTGGCGAATTTGCTGGAGACCATGCGCTATGCGCCCATGAACGTGACTATCGGAAAAGTTCCCGTTATTCATTACACTCTGCCCCAGGCTATCGAAGCTGGCGAAATCGTCCGTTACACAGTGATGGTCGGTTTCCACAAAATCAGCTGGACCGGTCGCATCAGCGCTATCAATAACGGGAAAATCATGGTCCGCCTCGACAAGGGGCCGTTCCGCGGTTTTAACGCGAGCCACATGTTTACTGACGAAGGCAACTTGACCGCCTGCTACGACGAATTCTCGTTCCAGGGTTTCAACGAATTTCCGGAAGAAACCTTCGCCAAAGTAATGGACAGCGCTTCGATTGTATATGCGATTGCTAGCCGCAAGGACACCCGCGATGCCCTCGCCGCTATCGAAAGCAAGAAACAGACCCAAGGGTTCAACGCCATCGACCAGTCCGCTACCGCCGGATAAAACGGGATTTCCATGTACAAAAACTTGGAACAGGCACTGCTGGATCTTGAACGAGCAGGCATGCTCAAACGCATTCAGCGTGAAGTGGATCCGTACCTGGAAATGCCCGAAATCGCGCGCCAAGCTTTTGAAAACAATGGCCCAGCCATTCTATTCGAACATGTCAAGGGAAGCCCCTTTAGGGCAGTCTGCAATATCTTCGGCACTCAAGAGCGGCTTGATTTTTTATTCCGCGACACCCTGAAAGGGACGCAGACCGCCGTAGTTTTCAAGTCGAATCCGGTAGAGTTCTTTAAGCACGCCTCGCCTGCCAAGCTTTTGAGGGCCGCCCGCACCGGCCTGCATTCGCTCCCGAAAAAGAGCGGAAGCATTCGCGATTTTAAGGAATGCAAACTTTCGGACCTGCCGCAAATTGTCTGCTGGCCTAATGACGGAGGCGCATTCCTGACTCTCCCGCAGGTGGCCTCGCGCCCCGCCGAGAACGCCTCGGTCATGACGACAAACGTGGGCATGTACCGCGTGCAGATTTCAGGCAATGAATACGCCCAAGACGAATGCGGGCTGCATTACCAAATCAAGCGAGACATCGCTAGACACCACCAGAAGGCCATTGAAGAAGGCCGCCCCCTCAAGGTGAGCATCTTTATCGGCGGTACGCCCGCGCAAACGGTCGCTGCCGTCATGCCCATGCCCGAGAACCTGAGCGAGCTCCTGTTTGCAGGCATGCTGGGCGGGCGCAGATTCCGGTATTTTGAACACGACGGTTACCTGGTTTCGAGCGACGCGGACTTTTGCATTCTGGGCGAGCTCCAGCCGGATTTGAAGCCCGAAGGCCCCTTCGGCGACCACATCGGCTACTATTCCGACAGGCATCCGTTCCCGTTCCTGAAAGTCAAGAAGGTCTTGTGCAAGAAGAACGCCATCTACCCCTTTACCGTCGTAGGGCGCCCGCCGCAAGAAGACACCCTGTTCGGAAGCTTTATTCACCAGATTACAAGGCCCATGGTTCCGGCATCGATTCCGGGACTTGTGGCACTCCATGCCGTTGACGACGCCGGAGTGCACCCGCTTTGCCTGGCGCTTGCCCACGAACGCTTTAGGCCTTACGCCAAGCCCGAAGACCGCGAACCTCTTGAACTTTTGAAAACAGCAAACGCGATTCTCGGGTTCAATCAGGCGAGCCTGACCAAGTACCTTTTGATTGCCGCTGCCGAAGACGAAGAGACTGGCCGTAAAATTGACGTCAACGATGTGGCCGGATTCTTCGGCCACGTGCTGGAGCGAATCGACTTTAGCCGCGACTTGCATTTTGAAACGAGCACGAGCATCGATACGCTCGACTATACGGGAAGCAAGCTGAATCACGGATCCAAGCTGACGCTTGCCGCCGCAGGCCTAAAGAAGCGCGAACTGCGTAACTCTCCCGAAGACTTGCAATCGCTCAAGATTCCGGGAATTACCGCAGCCAAAATCCCGATGCCAGGCGTGATTGTTTTGCAAGGTCCCGCTTATGAAAGCAGCGAGCGCGACGCCTTTATGGCCCAAATCGAAGAATCGCTTGTCCGCTGGGAATTCCGCGAGAATTATCCCTGGATTTCGATTGTCGATTCGGCGCCGATTCTTGACGGCTCGCTTGACATGAGCAACATTCGCGATTTCTTGTGGACGACGTTTACCCGTTCTGACCCGGCTAAGGACGTTTTCGGCTACCGCTCCCAAATTCGCGAAAAACACTGGGGTTGCGCAGCCCCGTTGATGGTGGATGCCCGTATCAAGCCTCACCATCAAAAAGCGCTTACCGTTCCCGAAGAAATTCGCAAACGCGCGCATCAAGTTTTAGAGGAAGAAAAAGTTTTTGGGGGTTTTAAATGAATCGTTTGGGTTGGATAACCGTACTTTTTTTAAGTCTTGTTTCATTTGCCTATTCAGGCCATGTCTGCGGCACAGCCCAGATGATAGATTACCTTAAAAACAGGAACAAGGCAATCAAGCCGCTGCTTGCTCCCAAAACAAGCGCACTCACCGCAGGCACGGCGTGTACCGCCAGCAATCTGTACGATAGCGTCTATACCCGCACAACCAAACACTTCGAGATTTTCTATACGCTCGAAGGTCCGCACAAGACAACCAAAGCCTACATCGACTCCCTGGAAAAGGCCCTTGAATACGCCTGGAACTTTCATGTAAACAAGTCGGGAATGCGCACCCCCAAGGGTTATTTCGAAACCTATCACTATGAAAGGCCTACCCACGACGGCCTTTATCCGGTCGAAGTCATTGACTTGTCGACATTGCGCCATTACCGCTCGTTTTTTAGCGAGCCCTGCTATTACTGTTTCGGCCTCACGATTCCGATGGATGGTGAAGAAACCGAATTGCTTATCGAGAACGATTTCAAGCACGTCCCGAGCGGAGGCGCGATTATCGATTCCGTTACCTTTGGCGGCAAGACTTGCCCTTACTCCCGCGCTACCGAAGAATTCACGCATCCCATTTACAATTACTCCTACGCCAAAAACTTTATGGCAGCCCTCCGCGTAACGGCTGTCCACGAACTTTATCACGCTATCCAGTTCCGCTATCTGACCACTTCCGTGAATTTCTGGTTCGAGGCATCCGCTTCGGGCGTTGAAGAAATTGCCGCCCCCGACGTCGACGATTACTTTGAGCACCTTTCGTCTTTGGCCGAAAATACCGGAAAGCCCTACACCACTCTTTCGAAACCTTACGGCGCAGGAATCTTGTTCATGTACCTGCACAATCATGTGGGCCACGATGTGAACAGGCTTATTTGGGAAAACTTCAATAAGGAACCCAACAAGAATTTCCAATACCAGTTGACACAAGTCGCCAAGAAAAAGAACCTCTCGGCAGATTCCCTGTTCCACGATTTCGCCACAAGGCTTGCGTTTACAGGAAAGAGAAGCGAGTTGGTTGACTCTTCGTTCTTGATTGCAAGCGACCAATCAAGATGGCCGGAATTCAAGGCAGAGGCGCAGTCCAAATCCTTTGATGCCCCCACGCTCGACTACATCGCCTACGATTACAAATCCAACGGATCACCCGATATGTCTAAATTCAAGGGCAGGGCCTCCGCTGTCGCCATCTATTCGGATTCTTACGCCATTCGTTTCTTGCCGACAACGAACAGCATTGATTCCGCCAAAACCGAATTTTTCGGCAAGGGCACACCCGATTCCACCCTCTGGGTATTCAGTCGCTTTTACGAAGACGAGCCTGTTCCCACCGTATTCAAAGATTCCTCCATGCGCGCCTACCCCACCCCTTGGCGAGAGGGCCCGCTTTGCTTTACTCCGCTCCCGTACAACAAGGATTACATTGAAATCCGTAACCGTCGCGGCAACTTGATTACAAAAATCAAGTACAATTCCAGTACCCATTGCATAGACGAACGTGAAGTCAAGTCGCTTCTTGTTCCGGGCGTCTACCGCTTTAGAATTGGCAATAGCGGCAAACTGAAAGACTTTATCGTTGTTTATTAAAGCCAGCTGAAGATATTGTTCGTTTCTTCGAGCTTTGGCAAAATGGAACCGGCTGCAGGCTTATCGGTATTACGCAAAATGGCCTTGCAGGCTTCCGCAAACAAATCATGACCATTTTTATAATGGTCGTCTAGACGGCGGCGGGCATACCCCTCTGCCGAATGGTTATGGATCATGAAAGCCCAGTCCGAAGCCTGGAACAACATGAGTTCTCGCTCCATTTGCTTGATATAGCGAGTGAGCAATTTCACGCGAGGAGTCCCCGCGCCCATCTTTTCGCGGATAGACATCAAATGGTCAATCATGGCGCGCATGCGGTAAGATTGCGGGTAATACTTATCCGTTTCGCCGTTAATCCAAACAGAGCCGAAACCGCCTTCGCCCCAGCTAGAGAAGGCCGGTTCATGGGCATCGGGGTCTGCAGAACTGGTCATCACCTGGTCTGCGCCCGCAAATTCAATCACCGACGATGACGCGGCGCGCATCAGCATTTCTTCGAGGAAGATCGGGCCTTCAAACCACCAATGTCCAAAGAGTTCGGCGTCATAAGGGCAAAGCATGGCGGCTTTATGGCCTTCCATGTTCACCAGTAATTCCGAAATGGTCGCTTCACGGTTCACCACGAAAAGTCGCGCATGGTCTTCGGCGAGTTTCATCGCGTTCCACGGGCGGTAAATTTCCTTATGTTCGCCACCGGTAATGCGGTTGTACTTGAAACCGGAATCAATGGGCGTATCGCCGGCAAAGAAGTATTCGCCCAAATAATCGCGCGGGCGGTTTTTCGAAATGTCGGTAAAGAATTCGCGGTACTCGGGGTGACCCGGATAACCTGTACGACGGCTCCAGACTTCCATGGAACTTTTCTGTTCGCGGCCCATGCAATAAAGCCCCTGCGTGGTACGCAGCGGCGTGAACACGCCGTACTTGGGCGTGGGCGAAGCAAGCAATACACCATGGGTTTCCAGGAAGAAGTAATGCAGGCCGAATTCGGCGAGGTACTTGTCGAGTCCCGGAAAGTAGCCGCATTCCGGGAGCCACACGCCCATGGGCTTACGGCCGAAAGCACGCTCGAACGCCCGCACAGTCACATCCAGCTGCATGCGAATAGATGCCGGATCGCTCTGATATGCCGGCAAAAACGGGTGCGTGCCCACGCAAGTGAGCAAATTCAGTTTGCCCGCTTTTTCAAGCTCCAGGAATTCCGCCAGCAGATTGCGATGAATACGGTTTTCCCACAAATCAATCAGCGTATGCTGGCGAGACAGGTAAAAATGTGAAAGAGTTTCTAAGTCCGTCCCCGCATTGCGGGCCACTTCTTTTTCAATCAGCTTTAGCTGTTGTTTCAGGTGCTCCGAAAACTTATGAAGCAGGCTTTCGTCTGAAAGCATTTCGATAAGCGGGGGCGAAACACTCAAGTTAAGCGTCCCAGGCACGCCCTTTTCCAAGAGACGGCGCATGGCCTGCACCAAGGGCAGGTACGTTTCAGAAATAGCTTCGAAAAGCCAGTTCTCTTCGAAAAAGCGTTTATATTCCGGATGCCGCACAAAAGGTAAATGTGCGTGCATCAGGAAAATGATTTTTCCGGGAGCTCCCATTAAAACGGATTACTCCGTGCGCTTTACGACAATCGGAACGATCGTGGTCGGGAAATCGCCATCCTTGTCGGTCGCAAACACCGGAATGATCTTGGTAGAATCCGGCAGGTCTTCTTCAAAGCTGAAGGTGCCATCCGGATTCAGCGGGAACGGTTCGCCGCGCACCTGGAGGTGTGCATCCGGGCGAGTACCGCCGTAAACGATCAAGCGGGTCTTGACCCAGAGGAAGAAATCCTTACCGTAGTTCACGGAATCCTTGGCGACTTCGATGTTGTTAGACTGAAGTGCTGCGCTGGAAAGTGCACCGGAGAACATGGATTCAGAAGAACTGCCGAAGTTTCCGCCCAGGCTATTGAGCCAGGATTCAGCCGTCTGGCTCGAGAATCCGGAACTCATGAAGTTGCCGAGCGTGTTGCCACCGAGAGAGGCCTTGGCGAAGGCATCGTCTGCGGCAGGAGCGGCAGCGGACTTGTCAAAAGTCATGACCGGAGCCGATTCCACGATGGGCATGAAGTTCTTGCCGGACACGGCACCGAGAACGGCCACACAGGACTTGCCTGCGGTATTTTCGACATACCAGCTGCGGGCATTTGCGGGCACTTCGATGTCGCGGAACTTACGTTTCTTGCTACGCTGCACCGTGAGGTCATCGGCAATGTCGAACAGGCGAAGAACGATTTTTCCCTTACCATGCTTTGCTTCATTAATTCTGTTTTCAGATACTTCCCAGAAGGCATGCATCCAGTTCGGGTCCTTCTGCATGAGTACCAGGTATTCGGCATCGAAAGACTGAGCGAGTTTGGCGACTTCCTTTTCAGAGGCATTGGCCTTGGTAGCGGTCTTTGACGCCACCTTTTTGACTGCAGTCTTAGCGGCCGTCTTTACAGCCGTTTTTACAGCGGCGACCTTCGTTGCCGCTGCCTTAACAGCAGTTGCTTTCGCTGCAGATGATTTAGCAGCCGTCGTTTTAGTTGCAGCTGTTTTGGCGGTAGAAGTCTTAGCGGTCGTCTTCTTGGCGGCAACCTTCTTGACTTCGTCGGAGAGTTTGGAAACCTTCGTTGCAGCAGCCTTCTTTACCTTGGCCACAGCTTTCACGGCCTTTTCTTCGGCGTCTTTCATCGCCTTGAGGGTCGTGGACTTTACAGTCTTAACCTTGGATTTTGTTTCAGTCTCTTTTTTTATAGCCATATTAGGCCTCCTTCATTAAAAATCCTACCTGCGCTCCTGTCCCCAAGTCGCAATACCGGTCAAACCGATTCGCAGCCCGATGAACATTTCTTCCCATTCCGACTTGGCGTCGGAGAAGCGCTTGCCCCCCTGGAAAGCGACATCGATTGTAGTCCCCTTACGACCCAGCGGAAATCCGCCGCCAATCGAGCCGCCTACTTCAAAGACATCCTTGATGTACCAGTTTCTGTACCAGGCACCTGCACGGTAGTTGATACGGTTCCAGTAAGATTCATAGAACAGCGGACTGCCGTCAAACTGGTAACCGAGCGAAACCATAAAGTCCGTCTGGGTCTCTGTCACCTCGGGCATATTCCAACCGCCCGCAATATTTTCGATATCATCGTCCCACACGCGCCAAGTCAAGTCGACCATGACATTGTGGCGTTTGGCCAAACGGTAGTTGATACCGGTCGCAAGCATGGCGGGCACATCGATTTCTCGCTTTGAACGGGTCGATTCCAGCGTATCCAATTCGCTGAATCTAAAGTTATAGTCCAGCGTATTCAGCAAAGTGTAGCCCGTGGTAAACGAGAAGAAATAAGAGGCGTTTTTGCCACGGTACTGGACAGCACCCGTGTAGTACGCCGGATGGTCCTTGATTTCCCAAGCGCCTTCGACATAGTCCGAAAGAATGTAGTCACCGGTCGCCCAGGAATCGCTCTTGTCGATGTTTTCATTATTGGCACCAAGAGTCAAGTTCCTGGAGTTATTGCCCATGACGACGTGAGCGGAAGCTCCCAACGAAAGCGAACGGAAGAACGGCAAGCGTACAGCGTAAGTCGGAACGAGTTCATACACGCTGCCCTTGTATTCCAGCTTTGCATTCGCAAGGGTTTCCTTGTTCTTGTATTCGTCTTCAAAAGACGCTGCATAATGCTGCCACAAAGAAAGCCCCATCGCGCCGAACGAGCCCATGGGGAACGAAAGGTTGAAAGACGGTATCGATAAACTGGAATGGGAATAATGAGAGCCTCCGTTACGGGCGCCATCAAGTTCCATCGAGAAGTTCAGGTTAAAGACCACCTTCGCATCAAAAGCCAAGCGAGCCGGGTTCACGACCGAAAGCCCTTCGGCATCACCCGTCTTGGCATTGCCGGCAAAGCCGCGGCCAGCAGCTGAAGCGGTTCCGCCCATGACGTTTTCTTCGCCAAGGGCATCCAAACCGATCATCGAAGAAAAAGCAAAACTCGAAAAAACACCTAGTGCAAGCAAAAACTTTTTCATTTTTCATCCTCCCGCTTGGAAGCAAGCCAGAGTTTGACGGTCATCGGATTCTCCATTGCCGTCGAGAAATCGTAGCGGGCATAGTCAAAGTAACCGAAATACTTGTAAAGGGTATCATTCTTCGTCTTGTAAGTCGTATCACCCTTAGCGGACACCACCTTCGTCTTTTTGGTAATGATCGTGTCCCTGTAAACAGTCATCTTTTCTTGCAAGAACGGCCAGCCAATACGCATGCTGAACTTCAGGCTGCGACCATCGCTAGCCTTATTGAGGAAATCGCGGAAACCATACGACAGCTGAAGTGTCAAGGAATCGCCCTCATGGAACACCAGGTTCTGGTGGCCCTCGCTCAAGATTACCGCGGTATCGAGGCGGTACCTTTCCATACGGCGGTATCTGAGATCCGCGGTATCCAAATAACGCATGTCGGCACTATCGACATAAGAGCCCGCCACAATCTGGATCGGAAGGCCCAGTTCGTTGCTGCCCTTGGAGTCATCGCGGGCCATTGTAATTTGCGCATGGATTACCGTCTGGCGGACATCGTTACTGTCGCCCTTGATGAACGGGAATTCATCGCCATAGAATTCGGACAAGGCCTCAAGGATAGGTTCGGACGGTATTTCCACCACCAGGGAATCGAAAACTCCACCGCCATGCAGAATCGCGCATTCCGGGCATTCCTCCTCGTTTTTCACGATATTTGCCATGCGGAACGGAGTCGGAGTCGGCTTCATGTAGGTCGTAGAATCGGAATAGAGCACCAAAGACGGCGGATAAGAAGTCGAAGCGTCACCATAGAAACGGTAGAGACGAGGTGCATTTGGAGCCGAAAGGCGCAACTGCAAATGAGCGGAGCCCTTCACCTTCTTGAGTTCCTTCACCAGGGCAGAGGGAAGATCCAGACGGACAGCGGCCGTCGTGTCGTTTTTAACACGCTTCATGTTGACCACGGTATCGGCCGAACCGTCGCTTTTCCATTCCTTCAGTTCCTTATACCAAGTCGAATCTGCAATCTTGGTAATCTTGTTGAAGTACGACTTGTAAGAATCCTTGTTGTTCGTTTCGAGTTTCCAGCTTACCGTCACTTCGAGTTCATCGTCAAACGGCAGGGAATCGCTAGGATACTGCTTTGCATTGTAGAACGGCTTAAGCCAAGAGAGAATGAGGAACGCACCCGCGGTATCGGACTTACTCATTTTCTTCATGAAACTCGTATCCGAATAGGCCAAATCAAAAACCAAGTCATGCGTGAGGTTCGAAACATGACCAAGCACAGCATTCACATCGGCGGACTTGGGACGCATATCGAAATTCACCTCGACCGATGACGGCTTGATGTTATCAATGCTCAAAGTCTGCACTTGATAGTTATTCGGAAGGCCTCGGTCAGAGAGCCAAGATTCCAAGCCATTATCGTCAGAATCAAACAAGCAGGACGTCAACGCCATAGAGCACAGCAACGTCACCACAATCAATTGTGTCGTTTTCAAATTATTAAACAATGTTTTCTTCACTCAGTACTCCGAGTCTAGTCAGTAATTCCGTGGAGAATATAGCAAATTAGATGTGAAAAGTTACCGATAACCAGCCATAAGTTTTACTATATTTACGCCCGAAAATACAAGAGGATATTATGTCTCAGTTTAATGCGCATTTCAGGAACATCAACGGTGACGATACCTACCCGCTGACCGACGTCATTTACCGTAGCAAGGTGGACGGAAGCCTGCTCGAAGTCGAACACGACCGTGCAGCCCTTGCCGAGAAGAGCCCCGAAGAATGGAAGAAGCTCTTTGCCGAACGCCGCATGAGCTTTGAACCCGCCGACATGAGCGGCATCTGGAGCAAGCGCGAAATGGTGCTCCCCGACATGCCCCTCGAAGACATCGTCACGATGCGCGAAGGCTGGAGCCCGCTCTTTGACGCGGCCCCGCTGGCCAAGGAAATGGGCATCAAGAGCCTGAAGGTCAAGCTTTGCGGCAACTCCCACACCGGTTCTTTCAAGGACCTCGGCATGACGGTTCTCGTGAGCCAGGTGAACCACATTATCAAGAAAAAGATTCACGAAATCGACGCCGTGGCCTGCGCCTCTACCGGCGACACCTCGGCAGCCCTCAGCGCCTACTGCGCCAAGGCCGGCATTCCGAGCATCGTGTTCTTGCCGGCCGGCAAGACCAGCGTCGCCCAGCTGATCCAGCCGATTTCTAACGGCAGCATCGTGCTCGCCCTCGACACCGACTTCGACGGTTGCATGAAGATTGTGCAGCAGGTCACCGCCGACAACCGCATCTACCTCGCGAACTCCATGAACAGCCTCCGCGTGGAAGGCCAGAAGACGATTTCTCCTGAAATCTGCCAGGAAATGGGCTGGAAGGTGCCCGACACCGTGATTATCCCGGGTGGCAACCTCGGTAACGTGAGCGCCCTCGCCAAGGGTTTCGAAGACTGCAAGGCCATGGGCCTCATCGACCGCATTCCGCGCATTATCGTCGCGCAGGCCGAGAACGCTAACCCGTTCTACCAGGCTTACGAACGCGGCTTCGACAAGCTCGTTCCCATGCAGGCGAAGAAGACGCTCGCCTCTGCCATCCAGATCGGTAACCCGGTCAGCTACCCGAAGGCCGTACGCGCCATCCAGAAGACGAACGGCATGGTGGTGAGCGTTACCGAAGAAGAACTCGCGAACGCCGCCCACCGCGGCGACCGCATCGGTCTCTACTGCTGCCCGCATACCGGCGTCGCCCTCGGCGCCCTCGAAAAGCTTGTGGCCGCAGGCAAGATTGACAAGGAAGAAAATGTGGTCGTCATCAGCACGGCACACGGCCTCAAGTTCACCGAATTCAAGGTCGGCTACCACGAAAAGAAACTCGAAAACATAGCCTCCAAGTTCGTGAACCCCGTGTTCAAGGCTCCGGCAGACCTCGGCGCCGTCATGGACATCCTCAAAAAAGAGATGGCTGAAAGACGTCGCTAATGCGACAAATCGTCATTCCGGCCACCGCCGGAATCTAGAAAAGCTCCGCTGCAAACGCGGAGCTTTCTTGTTTTAGGAATTCTGTGCAGAATCCAGGCGTTCCCCGATGACTAGGCTCAAATAGGCGACTGCGGCCGATACCGACGCGACAACGCTGCCGGAACCGTAGAACATGACTCCAAATACGGCCGGAGCAAGCATCAGGAGCGTGGAAAACAGGATGTTGTTATTTGCAATGCTAAAGCGATTCATAATTTACCTCTCTTTTACGCTCCTAAAATTAGGTTTTAATTAATGACAAAAACTGTCATTTTTTTAGAAAAATTGAAATCATGTAAATACAAAGCCATACACACGACTTAGAATGGACGAAAGGGGCTTATTTTTCTATATTTGCACCGAAATTTGAAAACGAGCATCATATGAGCGAAAACTACAAGTACGGATTTGTCACGGATATCGAAAACGAGGCCTTCGAAAAGGGTTTGAACGAAGATATCATCCGAAGAGCCTCCAAGCTCCGCGGCGAACCGCAGTTTATGCTCGATTTCCGACTAAAAGCCTATGAAAAACTCCAGACCATGGAGCAGCCCAATTGGGGCGAGCTGAGCTTTGCCCCCGTAGACTTGCAAGACATTGTCTACTACTCCGCCCCGAAGACCAAGAAGAGCCACGAAAAGATTGAAGACGTGGACCCGGAACTCCTGGCCACCTTCGAAAAGCTGGGCATTCCGCTGGACGAACAGAAGCGTCTGGCCAACGTGGCCGTAGACGCGGTCTTTGACTCGGTGAGCATATACACCAGCCACAAGCGCAAGCTCATGGAAATGGGCATTTTGTTCTGCTCCATCAGCGACGCCATCAAGGAATACCCCGAACTCATCGAGGAATACCTGGGAAGCGTGGTGCCCGCAGGCGACAACTACTTTGCGGCACTCAACAGCGCCGTCTTCGGTGACGGAAGCTTCGTGTACATTCCGCCCGGAGTCAAGTGCCCCATGGATCTTTCCACCTACTTCCGCATCAACAACAAGGAAGCAGGCCAGTTCGAACGCACTCTGATTATCGCCGACGAAGGCGCCAGCGTGAGCTACCTCGAAGGCTGCACCGCGCCGGAATACAGCAGCAAGCAGTTGCACAGCGCCATCGTGGAACTCGTGGCGAAGGACAACGCCAGCATCAAGTATTCCACCGTACAGAACTGGTACGCGGGCGACCGTGAAACGGGAGCCGGCGGCGTGTACAACTTTGTCACGAAGCGCGGCAAATGCGCGGGCAAGAACAGCCGCATCAGCTGGACGCAGGTCGAAACAGGTTCCGCCATCACGTGGAAGTACCCGAGCTGCGTGCTGCTGGGAGACAACTCCGTCGGAGAATTCTACAGCGTGGCCCTCACCAACGGGCACATGCAGGCCGATACCGGCACCAAGATGATTCACATCGGCAAGAACACCAAGAGCACTATCATTTCGAAGGGCATCAGCGCCGACTACTCCAGCAACGCCTACCGCGGCGAAGTGAGCATCCGCAAGTCGGCCGCGGGAGCCCGCAACTACACCCAGTGCGACAGCATGCTCGTGGGCGACAAGAGTGCCGCACACACGTTCCCCTACATCACGGTCGCAAACGCGAGTTCCACCACCGAACACGAAGCGACCACCAGCCGCATCAGCGAAGACCAGCTCTTCTACTTCGAGAGCCGCGGCATCAAGCGCGAAGACGCCATCCAAGCGATGGTGGGCGGATTCTGCAAGGACGTATTTAAAGAGCTCCCGGGCGAATTCGCCACGGAAGCCCGTCAGTTACTGACACTCAAGCTCGAACACAGCGTCGGGTAATCGTTACTGAATGTCATCCTGAACGAAGCGTAGCGAAGTTGAAGGATCTAAAAGAGATTCTTCGACTACGAACCATTCGGTTCTCCGCTCAGAATGACAATCTACTAACGAAGCAGCTATTAACTACCTAGCTACAACTTGCTTTCTAATTTTCTCTGAAAGTTCGCGGCCGCCAAGCTGTGCGATACATTCAAACGCAAATTCTTCGGCAGAGCCTGCGCCACGGCTCGTGACGATGTTTCCATCTACGACCACGCGGTCTTCGACGAACTTTTTACAGACAAGTTCACTTTCGCAGCCCGGGAAACAGGTCGCAGTCTTATCGGCAAGGATTCCCGCCTTGCTGAGCACCAGCGGAGCCGCGCAAATCGCAAAAATCCACTTGCCTTTGTCGTTGAATTCGTGAATAACTTTTTCCACTTCGGCAGAAGCCTTCAGATTCTTGACGCCAATGCCGCCACCGGGCAAAAGAATGCCGTCAAAAGCGGCTGTATCGGCACCCGAAAGAGCAAAATCCGTCTGAATTCTAAGGCCGCGCAACCCAATCACTTCGGCCCTGCCAGAAACGCTTGCGAGAGCGACCTCAAAACCCGCCCGCTGCAAATAGTCAAACGGGGTCACAAACTCAGTTTCTTCGAAACCATCAGCCAACAAAAATAAAATCTGCATTGTTTACCTCTTTTTTTTAAAGAAATTTAAATAAAATTTTTAAGAATCATATTCCAAGCTAAAGTTTTACGGTTTATTCAGATTTAATACTGTCTACCGTCTACCGCCTACTGCCTACTATTTTTCTATCTTTGGGCCATGAATTTCAAGGACCGCATTATCCGCGCTACGGGCAAAAAGACGCCCTTCCGCCTGATTGTCGTCGACTTGACCGCGACGATGAACGAAATCGGCAAGAAACATAACGCACAGGGTTTCGCCCTCAAGCTCTTGGCCGAAAACTCCATCGCAAGCATTTTCTTGAGCGCCTCGCTCAAGTTCCCGGGCACCGTGAGCTTTACCACCCGATTCTCGGGCGAAATCACGCTGGTGCAGTCGGACTCCACGCCGCAGGGCCTGGTGCGCGCCATGATTCCGCAGCCGGAACTCCAGGCCGTGGGCGGTAACGAACCCGCCCTGATTCCGCAGAGCGTGCGCGTCATCAAGCTGAACGAACAGGGCAAGCGCGTCCACGAAAGCATTATCGAGGCACCTGCCGTATCCGTGGGCCAGAACCTCGCCACCTACCTTTTGCAGTCCGAACAGATCCGCTCGGCCGTGGGCATCGAAGCCGCCTTCAACAAAGAAGACCCAAGCAAGCTCGACTACGCCGCCGGTTTCTACATCGAAGCCTTCCCCGACCTCGAAGACAAGGACATCAACCTGATCGAAGTCATCATCCAGAACCTGCCGAAGTTCAAGGACATGTATACGCCCGAAGGCTTCAACCTCGACGAACTGCTGGACCAGCTGCGCGGCCCCTACGAAATCGATATCGTAAAAGAAATCGACCCGAAGGCTTACTGCCCCTGCAGCCGCGAACGCACCGTGGCAACGCTCGCCACGCTCCCACTCAAGGACTTGCAAGACCTCGAAAAAGAAGGCAAGGACCTCGAAGTGACTTGCGACTTCTGCCGCACCCCGTACCAGATTACGATTGCGGACCTGAGAGAAATCATTAAGGAAAGGACAAAATAATTCGGATTTCAGAATTCGGAATTCAAAATTATTCAAACTCCGAAATCTGAACTCTGAATTCTGAATTTTCGTAACCACTAACCACTGATTACTGATTATGTTTACCAAGCAATGTGTCGTTACCCTGGACCTTGAAGGTGTCCTCGCCCCTGAAATCTGGATCGCCGTCGCCGAAAAGACCGGCATCAAGGACCTGCGCCTCACCACCCGCGACATTCCCGACTACGACGTGCTCATGAAGGGCCGCATCAAGATTCTCGAACGCGAAGGCATCAAGCTTTCGGACATCCAGAACGTGATAGCCAACCTCGGCTTGCTCGATGGCGCCCGCGCTTTTATGGACCAGCTCCGCGACGAAGCCCAGGTGATTATTCTTTCGGACACGTTCCAGGAATTCGCCTACCCCATCATGAAAAATCTCGGTTTCCCGACTATCTTCTGCCACAACCTGGAAGTCGAAAACGACATGATCAAGGGCTACCACCTGCGACTCACCGACCAGAAGACGAAAGTCGTGAAGCACCTGCAGGACCTGAACTTCAAGGTATTCGCCAGCGGCGATTCCTTCAACGACACGGGCATGCTCAAGCAGGCCGACAAGGGCTGCTTCTTCTGCGCGCCGGATTCCATCGTGGCCCAGTTTCCGCAGCTCGAAGCCACCAAGACCTACGCCGAGCTCCTGGAAAAATTCCACCAGTTCCAGGCAACGCTGTAATTAGTAGACAGTAGGAAGTAGACGGTAGACAGAAAAAGGGGGAAGCTCCGCCCCCTAAAACTCAATCTTTCAAGCAGCGGACACTGACGCCGGCGTCCTTGTAGTTTTCGAACAATGTCGCAGCGTCATTTTCGTAACGCAAAACCAAGGTGAGTGACTCGTCGTCATCGACTTCGGTGGCGCTCCAGAAGAAGGCTCCCGAATTGACGAATGACTGATGCGTCTTGCCCTTTTGCGGGAGGCGCACGCCGCCCGGCAATGCGGTAAAGCCGTAATCGTCGGTACCGTCTTTGTAATGTTCCTTATCACTCCACTTGATCGTGGCCTTGAGAATCTTCCCTGCCGTGGCAGAGTCTCCGACAAATTCAATCAAAGTATTCCATTCCGTCTGACTCGGCAAGTGCCAGCCGCCGGGGCACACTGTCTTCGCTTCGTCCCAAGAATAAAGACAGCCGTACAAGGTAAGGTATTCCATTTCTCCGCAGATGCTGTTGGCTGTTTCATAATCAAGGTTTTCCGCCATCCAAACTTGATTGCCGATTTTCACGGTCTTGTAAGTCTTGCCGTCGCGCGAGTCCTTGAGGGTATTCGAGGAAGCATCGAATTCGCTGCCGCCACTATTACCAGAATCATGACCGGAGCCACCATTTGCTCCGGTAGAAGAACCGTCACCGCTACAGGCAACAAGAAAAGCCAAAACAGTCAATGCACAAATTTTTTTCATATCGGCACAAAAGTAGATTTTCACGACCTAGCTCATATAATAAACGATAAAATGCACCCGTTTTCGGGCGCATGTTTTTTATTTAGAACAAACAAAAAGGATTTTTACTTTCCAGCGATTTCCCTGGCCTTCGCCTCGATTTCGGCGATGGCTTTTTTGCGGCCTTCGGCGGAGTCTTCGTTACCAAGCACAATGTTCACGAACACGGATCCAGCGACCACGGCATACACATGCTTGCAGAGCACCTTGGATTGCTCTCCATTGCGGATACCGAAGCCGCCGAGCACCTTCGCGCCCCCCTTACCAACCGTGTCAATAAAGTCGAGCGTCGCCTGGTCAATGGTGGTTTCGCTACCGGTCGTGCCTGCGCGGAGAGCGGCATAGATGTACTTGAAACCCTTGGAAGCCATCGTTTCAAGGCGTTCCTTGGTCATGGAAGGTGCCGCGACCGGAATGTTTTCGAGGCCGTGCTTCTTGCAAGCTTCAGTCAGGCCTTCGTCGCCGTCGAACGGCAAGTCCGGAATGATGCAAGCGGAAACGCCCACGTCCTTGCACATCTTGACGAAGTTTTCGACGCCGGGCGTAAAGGCGAGCGAGCCGTAAGTCATGATGTAGATGGGCGTTTCGGGGTGGCGTTCGTGAATTTTTTTCACGATTTCGAGGCCCTGCTTGGTGGAGTAACCCTTATCGAGCGCAATGGTCGATGCCGTCTGAATGGCTGGACCGTCGGCGCTCGGATCGCTGAAGGCAAGCTGGATTTCAAGGATGTTCGCGCCACCCCTCACAAGAGCGTCGGCGATGGCGATAGAAGTTTCTGCGTCCGGAAATCCGGCAATGAGATGAGACATTAAGTTCATAATTAATTCTCGCGGCTTTGCCGCTGTTGAAAGGTTTTAGTAGGAAGTAGGAAGTTAGAAGTAGGAAGTGGAATACGGGACATCACTGTCTACTGTCTACTTCCAACTGTCTACTACTTATTCATTATCTCCGCGTCGTGGATGTCCTCGTTGTTTTCGAGGCGCTTGAGTTCGGCCTTCAGGAATTCCTTCCACTTTTCGGGGCGGAACACGGGGCTTGTAATAAAGATGTCCTTGTCGCCGCGGCCACTCATGTTGATGACGAGCGCCTTGTCCTTCGGAAGTTCCTTCGCAATTTTCATGGCGGCAGCACCCGCGTGAGCGCTTTCGAGCGCGAACAGAATGCCTTCGTTGCGGGCAAAGAACTTCACCGCTTCCAAAGCTTCCTTGTCGAGAATCGCCGTGAATTCTACGCGGCCGGATTCGCCGAGGGCGGCAAGCTGCGGGCCGATTCCCATGTAGTCAAGCCCCGCCGAGATGGAACGGGTCGGCAGCGACTGACCGTCTTCATCAATCAGGAAGCGGCTCTTGTAACCCTGCAAAATACCTTCGCGGCTGGCGTTACCCGTCATTCGGGCGGCATTTTCACCCTTGTTCGGGCCGATGCCACCGGCTTCGGCACCGATCAGGCGCACGTTCGCATCGTTGATGAACGGAGTGAAAACGCCGATGGAATTGCTACCGCCACCCACGCAGGCGACAACCGCCGCGATGTCGATGTTACGTTCGGCAGCCTGACGCTTGACCTCTTCGCCGATAATCGACTGGAAGGTGCGAACGATATCCGGGAACGGAGCCGGACCGAGAGCGGAACCCAGCACATAGTGGGTATTCTTGAAATTCGTAGCCCAGTCGCGCATGGCTTCGTTCACAGCATCTTTAAGGGTGCGGGCACCACTCGTGACCGGCACGACCTTGGCACCGTACATTTCCATGGTCGCCACGTTCGGCTGCTGACGGCGCACGTCCACCTCGCCCATGTACACCACACATTCGAGGCCAAGCTTGGCGCAAGCGGCAGCCGTCGCAAGGCCGTGCTGACCGGCACCAGTCTCTGCAATGATGCGGGTCTTACCCATCTTCTTAGCGAGCAGGCATTGACCGATGGCGTTATTGATCTTGTGCGCACCCGTATTGGCAAGGCCTTCCAGCTTGATGTAAATCTGAGCGCCACCCAACAGTTCCGTTGCCGTCGGAGCGTAATACAGCGGAGTCTCGCGCCCAATGTAATCGCGCTGGATGATGCGGAGCTCTTCGAGGAATTCCGGATCGTGAATGTACTTGTTAAAAGCCGCTTCGAGGTCGTCGAGCGGGCGGCGGATGATTTCGGCAACATACTTGCCGCCGAACTTGTCAAAGAAACCGTTGTCAGAGGTTATGGGGAGTGAGGTCGCGCCTACGGCGCTTTGAGGTGTGGGGGTTATAGTTGCGTGAGTCATTTTGAATGGAAGGGTTGGGGTTAAAATCGTGGTTGAGGGTAAAAAATTAAAGGCCTTCGGGAGTCCGAAAGCCTTTTACAAAACACTTGATGAAATCAGCAAAACGGACTCTATTTAGTAGAGCCCCACCACCAACGGTTGAAACGGATTGCTGAATTCATCTTCATGCGCCCTAATTTAGGAATGTCTCTTTAGTGTGGCAAGGGGTTCAGCTTAAAAAAAGTGAAGACTCTCGACGATCGAGAGTCTTCTGTTAAACACTTGATGAAATGGCAAGCCTAAATCCCTCCTTGAGAACCTCGTCGATAGCGGCGCTAGCGTCAAAGCGGATTGCCAATTTCATCTTTATGTCTTCAATATATATACTAATTCGTTGTCTGTCAATAGGTTAGCATAAGATTTTTGTAAAATTTCCTTCGTAATTTGTACAAAAAGGCCTAAAATCGGCTATTTGGGGCAAACTCCAGACAAAAACCTCTGTGATTCATATCATTTCATGGTATTTGAATCCTCTAAAAATTTGAAATTCCACTACCATTTAATTATATTTACAAAGACATAGTTTAGAGTTCGCTCTTATTCGGACAGCTGAAAAACGACCAAAATTTCATCGTCTAGGAATAAGGCCGATTACTCACACCCCGTGGTGTGGGTCGTTTGTGCCTATTAGACGATAAGGTTTACTTGGTCGTTACCTCAGCTGTTTAGGGCACCTGCGATTCCACACTTTTTTTGTTTGGATTGCATCCTTGAACAAGACGAACTCCGCAGTTGAATTTTTCAAAACGGAGACAATATGAAACCGAACCAATTTCTGGGCATTGCAAGCCTCCTCACCCTAGGCAGCCTCCCCTTCATCGCCGCCTGCAGCAACGATAGCAATTCTGCAACTTCAGCCGAAACGAGCTACGAGGAAAGTAGTTCAAGTCAAAAAAGCAGTTCAAGCGCTAAAAAAACAAGCGTGAAAACAACCTTTGAGCTGGGTAGTTGCACATACGAAAACATGGACGAACGAATCTATGTTTCTAATGAAAACGACTACTACACCTGTACTTACAGCTACACAAGCTACGACTACACCTGGGTCGGAGAAAAAGTTAAAAGCTCCAGCAGTACAAAAAGTTCAAGTAGCATTACCGTTTCATCAAGTAGTTTCGACATCTGCGACATATACGAATGCTGGGATGAAACAGAATCTAGTAGCTCAACAAAATCCTCCAGCAGTGTCAGCGACTTCCTCAATGTCTCCGATGTTTGGAACGGTAAAATGACAAAGCCTTCGACCGAATATATCGACGGCAAGACCTACATGCTCATCTACACCGCCGAAGAACTCGCTTACTTCGCCGATCAGGTAACCAACAAGGGTGAAGAAAAAATTAACGCAAAGTTGATGAAGCACATCCGCCTCAATCCCGACAACATGGTCGACGAAAAAGGAAACCTCCTGATTTCGCAAAGCAAGCTTAACGAATGGACTCCGATTGGCGGCGGCACGAACAAAATCATGTATAAAGGAACTTTCGACGGTAATGGCTACATGGTTTCGGGCATTTACGTCAACAAGCCCGCCTTCGAACGCGCAGGCTTCATCGGCACCCTCGGCGGCACGAGCACTAGCGACAGCGGACATGTCAAGTTTCTCGGTATCGAAAACTCTTACATTGTCGGTGGCGAACAGGTCGGTGGCATTGTCGGCAGAATGAACTACTCGGAAGTCCAACAAGTATTCAATAGAAAGTCCTATGTGAAGGGCACCAAGTATGTCGGCGGCATTGTCGGCTACAAAAATAACGGATGGCTCTACTATTCCTACAATTCAGGTATGGTCGTTTCTTCGGAAGACCGCGCCTCGGGTATCGCCGGCTACAATGCAAACGTGTCCACATCAGTTATCGTCTCTTACAATGTGGGATTCCTCATCGCACCGAACAAGGGTACTACGGCAGGCATTTCTACAACGGCAAACAGTTCCAAGGACTGTTTCTATATTGATCAAGATGACCGCGAAATCGTTGCCAACGGCGCTGCTGAAAAAACGGAATATTTCTTGTCAAGCGAAGAATTCGTGAGCACCTTGAACGGACTTTCGTTCAGCAACATCTGGACTACCGATGATGACGAAGTAAATGACGACTACCCCGTATTCAAATGGGAAAAGATCCGATACTAAGGTAACGAAAACCGTCATCATCAAACCAGAATCAGATGATGACGAATACGAAGTTCTATACTAGAATTAAGACTAGCGAAAATTTTTCTTAAGCGCGTCGAACAACGCGCTTATTTTTTCTGCATTTTTTATTCCCGGGGCGTCTTCGACACCGCTGGAGACATCGACCAGTTCGGGGAGGAACTTTTCGACAATCCCGCACACATTTTCGGGCGTGATGCCGCCGGCAAGCCAGAGCGGCAACTCGCCTGCTTTTTCGCGGAGCAGGTTTTCGGGAATGGTCTTGCCCGTGCCGCCAGGGGTTCCTTCGACTTTGGCATCTAAGAGAATGCGCGGTTCGCCGTTCTTGCGAAGGGCGGCGACCTTGTCGAAATCGGATTCTTCGCCAACGCGGGCGGCACAATAGTATGCCAGATCGCTTCGCATTTCGTGCTCGCGATGACGTTCAAGATTCGAGGGATCAACTCCATGAAGCTGCACTGCATCAAGCACTCCTTCGCGAGCGAGCTTGATGGCGGTTTTGCCTTCAACGGATTCGGGATCGGTGATGACTCCGACGAGGAGAGGAGATCCTTCGACTCCGTTTGCACTGCGCTCAGGATGACACACGCGAATCTTTTCGGCAAAACTGCGCACGAATTCTTCAGTGGTCAGGCGCTTGGTAGTGCTGAACACGAATCCAAGCATGTCAGCACCAAGTTCTGCGGCGAGCAAGCCGTCTTCTTCGCGCGTGATGCCGCAGATTTTCACGAGGGGGCGATTTTCGGCGCGTTTTGCAGCCTTACGTTCGGCGTATTTTTTCCAGAACTTGCCGCGGGCATTTTCGGAGCCCGATTCAAACGCATGCACCACTTCTTTAGCAAGCGGAGGATTCTTGGCAACGGCCTCGCCCACCAGGATTCCCGTGAAGCCGAGGTTGCGGGCATAAGTCGCATCGGCCGGGCATAAAATTCCAGATTCAAAAATAGCCTTCGCCGGAAGCTTGCTACGCACCGATGCCGGCACCAGCGGGTCTGTATGGAAGGTTGCCAAATCGCGAGAATTCACGCCCGCGACAATCGTCTTGGCAGCGGCGTCACCCAAAGCATCGGTCACGACTTTCAGCTTGCGCAAGTCGTCAGTTTCGCGGACTTCCACAAAGGCCTGCATATCAAACGATGCAGCACGCTTCGCCATGCGTACAAGCTGCTCGTCATCCAGAATGCGCGCAATCAAGAGCACTGCATCGGCACCGCAACGGTAAGCAATATCGATTTCATCTTCGAATAAAAGAAAATCTTTGCGAAGTACGGCGCAGGCATGCAAGCCCTGCTTGCGGCGGCTTTCCATCAGGTTCGCCACGGCAATCAAGTCATGCAGCGTTCCCTTGAAAAAATTCGTTTCAGTAAGCACTGAAACCGCCTGCGCATGAGCCTCGGCATAAGTCGTCGCAAGCCCTACCGGATCGAGATCCGGCGCGATATCGCCCTTCGAAGGCGATGCTCGCTTGACTTCGAGAATCGCACCGGCATTTCCGAGAAATTCGGTATGGCCGCCACGGCGCTTTTCGGGAATCTCGATTCCGAAATTCAGGCCAAGCCGCTCGATATCCTCGCGGCGCATCCGTACGATTTTCGCTAAAATGTCTTCGCTCATCAATTTCCCTTAGGCTTCAAAGTCAAGGTTTTTGAGAAAAGATAGGAAATTATGGCCGATGCCAGGATAGAAAGAAGCGTAGGGCCAAGTATTACAGAATCCATGTGCGACGTGACTTGGTAAACGGCAAAGCCAACCAACCATGCGAACAAGTTCAAAATCCAGTACTTGTGGCCCACCTGGTGATTTTTCGCCAAGAAGAACGACACCAAAAGCACAGCCGCCATCGGGGCAAACACCGAAGCTATAAGGTAAAGGAAGCTGATATAATGTTCCATAATACCCGAAATGGCAAGGACCGCGCTGATACCGCTCACCACGACACCCGTGATTTTTGGGTTCAGCTTATGGACAATGGCCTTGGCCGATTCGCCGGCAGAGTTCGCCGCCAAGAAGTTGGTGGTCACGGTCGAAAGCACCACGATAATGATTCCCGGAATTCCAAGGCCCGCCAGCAGAATGGCGCGGGCGATATCGTTACCAACTCCGGCCGTTGCAATCTGAAGCCCGATAAAGTACATCCAGAAGCTTGCCACCGAGTACGCAATCGCAGAAACCGCCGTGGCACGCGTCGGCTTTTCGACATCTTTGGTGTAGTCCGAAATCACCGGCAACCAGGAAAGCGGAAGCGCCATCGAAATTTCAAAGATATTCCAGAAGCTCAGCGCATGTTCTGCGGCGGGCGCCCCCGAAATTCCGACACCGAACAATTTCGCCGTAAGCACAATCAAGAGCACCGTCAGAACAGCCATCACGGCCGTCGTCACTTTCGCAAAACGGCGGAGCCCGACAAAAACCCACACCGCAATCAGCACCGCAAGAATCACGCAAGTGAGCGGAAACGAAATCGGGAGATTGAGGCCCGCCAACACCGAGGCCCCCTGCGCATTCAGCACGGCAATCCATGCAATCAACTGGAACAGGTTCAGCGAGGCAAAGAACTTGGAACCGTAAGAGCCGTAAACAGACGCTGTCGTTTCCATGGCGTTCAGGCGGACACGGGCACCGATGAGACCCACGAAAAACAGCAAGATGCCGCCCAGGACATGGCCCAAAATCAGCGGGAGCCAAACGGAATCGTAAGAGGATGCCGCGCCGATTTCAATACCTGCCTCGATTTCAGAAACCGAGATTGCCACCCCAAACCAGATGACACCATTCGTTAAAAGATTCGTGCGTTTTTCCACAATGCGCCTCCTAAAATTCTAAGGACGTGCCAAAGATAAAAAAGCACGCCCTAGAACACAAGGAATAGTTTAATACTTCTTTTTAATATTTTGTTATAGATTAAGGCTATTACGAAGAGCAGGTCGCCAGGTAGCGTTGCAGCTCTTCGACATAGCGCTCGCCCACCAGACCAAGCAACATGTTGCGCTTGGCGATGTAGCCGATTTCCATGACGCGGCGGGATTCTTCGCTCTTGTCCTTGAAGGGTACGGCCAAGTAATCGGAACCGTTCAATTCTTCGCAGATAATGCCGGAGCAAAGCGTGTAACCGTTCAGGCCAATCATCAAGTTCAGCATGGTGGCACGGTCATTAGCCTTAATGGTACGTTTGTATTCATTTGTACTCAATATTTCTTCGGCAAAATAGAACGAGCTGTTGTCGCCTTGTTCAAAGGAAAGGCACGGGTATTCAGCCAGTTCGTCGAGCGTAATGAACTTGTTGTTGGCAAGCGGATGCCCCTTCCACAAGTACACATAGGCCTTACAGTCAATGAGTTTATGGAACGCGAGGTCGCGGGCATTCAGCAAGTTCATGATAACCTTGCGGTTGAAATCGCTCAGGTACAGAATTCCGATATCGCTCTTGAACGAGGCCACGTCTTCGATGACTTCTTTGGTGCGGGTTTCGCGAATGGCGAATTCGTACTTGTCCGTATCGAAAAGCTTGACTGTTTCCACAAAGCTCTTGACCGCAAAAGAATAATGCTGCGTCGAGACGCCGAATTTCTTTTTACGCTTGCCGATTTTGCCGTACTTGTCCAGCACCGTTTCGTAGTGATGGTAAAGTTCGCGGGCGTACGAAATGAATTCTTCGCCTTCGCTAGTGAGCTTGACTCCGCGGCTGGTACGATTGAAAATGAGGATGTTCAGTTCATCTTCAAGATCCTTGATGGCGGCGGTCAGCGACGGCTGCGAGATATAAAGCTTTTCGGCGGCCTTATTGAAAGAGCCTGTTTCTGCAATGCCGATGGCATAACGTAATTGTTGTAGAGTCATGTTTTCGGCCTCCTGTTAAAAATCGTAGCTTTTCATTTTCCTAGTTGTTTAGTAGGAATAAAAATATAGTTAAAAGCTATAAGGTTGGCAAGGGGTTATAAAAACCCTTTGCCAACCATACCTATTTACGAGTTCGTCGCCACCTTGACTTCCTCGATCTTCTTGAGAACGGAGCCGTCTTCCATGGCCTTGATGGCCATGTCGAAGCCTTCCTTGATGGTTGCAGCCTTCTTGCTGATGTAGAGGGCGGCACCGGCGTTCAGGGCGCAAGCGTACTTGATGCCCGGGCGACCCTTGCCGTTCAGCACGTCGAGAGCGAGGTTGAAGTTGTCGACGCCCGTACCGCCGGCGAGGTCTTCGGGATCCACGGAGGGGATGCCGAAGTCCTTGGGGTCGATGCGGTAAGTCTTGTACTCGCCATCTTCCAAAATTTCGGCGATGGTCGTCGGCACGCAGGGCGAAATTTCGTCGTAGCCGTCATCACTGATGGCGACCATCACTCGCTTCGCGCCGAGGGCCTTTGCCGCCTTGGTGAACGGTTCCAGCACGGTCGTGCTATAGACGCCGAGCATCAGGTACTTGGCTTCGGCCGGGTTCGTGAGGGGACCCAGCAGGTTCATGATGGTCTTCACGCCGAGAACGCCGCGAACCGGGCCGGCAAAGCGCATGGCGCTGTGGTAGACAGGCGCCATGAGGAACACGAAGTTCGTCTTGTTGATGACGGAGGCTGCCTTTTCGGGAGCCATGTCCAGCTTGAAGCCTGCAGCCGTGTAGAAGTCGGCGGCGCCGGACTTACTAGAGACGGCGCGGTTTCCGTGCTTAGCAATCTTTGCGCCACAGCTTGCAGCAATCAGGCCAGAGAGCGAGCTCACGTTGAAGCTTCCCTTGCCGTCGCCACCGGTACCCACGATGTCGGTGAGTTCGTCGCCGCTGTAGGGGAACTTGCGCTTCTTGCTGCTCAAAACCTTCGCACAACCGGCGATTTCGTCGGCAACAGGACCCTTGCTGGAAAGTGCCGTCAGGATTGCAGCCATCTGGCGTTCGTCCATAATGCCGTCGGTCAAGTCTTCCATAAACATTTCGGCGGTTTCGCGGCTCAAGTCCTTGCCTTCGGTAAGCGTATTCAGAATTCCACGCACATCGAGCGGTTCGCGACGGTAGTTGAGGAACGCCTTGAAGAATTCGTCGGCGCGGCCGCTGGCAATGGATTCCGGGTGGAACTGCACGCCTTCGATCGGGAGCGTCTTGTGGCGAATGCCCATGATGTCGCCGTCGGTAGCGCGGGCGGTCACTTCGAAGTCGGCAGGAAGTGTCGATTCATCGATGACGAGGCTATGGTAACGCGTGAAGATGTTCTTCTTGCCGATGGTGCGGAAAAGTCCCTTGCCGTCGAGGTCGATTTCTTCGGCGATGCCGTGCTTGATGAACTTGGCCTGCACAATCTTTGCACCGAAAGCGTAACCGATAGCCTGATGACCGAGGCACACGCCCAAAATCGGGAGCTTGCCCGCAAAGTGCTTGATGGCTTCCACGGAGATGCCGGCGTCTTCGGGGCGGCCCGGACCCGGACTCACGATGAGGCGGCTCGGGTTCAGCTTTTCGATGTCTGCAATGGTGCATTCGCGGCTACGGAGCACGCGGATTTCTTCGTTAGTGATCTTGGCAAGCGCCTGATAGACGTTGTAAGTAAAAGAATCGTAATTGTCGATGATGATGATCATTTTTATTCGCTTTTTTAAAATTTGTGATCCAGGGTTGTTGTTAGGTGTCGGTTCTCAGTAGGAAGTTAGAAGTAGGAAGTCGGAAGTGATATAATCGCGGCGTAGCCGCCTAATTTTAAACTGTCTACTTCCTACTGCCTACTGTCTACTAATTTTCCCCCTCCAGTACGGCTCTGATCGCTCCGAGCTTTTCGTTCGTTTCTTCAAATTCGCGGTCGGCGTTGCTGGCTGCGACAATGCCGCCACCGGCCTGCAGGCTGATGGTCTTGCCCTGCTTGAGGCAGCAACGGATGGCGATGCAGAAATCCAGGTCACCGTCAGATTCCATGTAACCTACCGCACCCGCATAGAAGCGACGCTTGACCTTTTCGAGGCCAGAAAGAATTTCAATCGCGCTGATTTTCGGAGCGCCACTCACCGTACCTGCCGGGAAGCTAGAGCGCAGCACTTCAATCGCCTTCTTGGTCTTGGAAACCTTACCCTGCACGTCAGACACCAGGTGAATCACGTGGCTGAACTTTTCGCATTCCATGTACTTGGTGGTTTCCACCGTACCCGCTTCGCAAACGCGGCCGAGGTCGTTACGGGCCAAATCCACCAGCATCAAGTGTTCGGCGCGTTCCTTCGGGTCACCCTTCAGGTTCTTCATCAGGGCTTCGTCTTCCGCGTCATCCTTACCACGGCGGCGGGTGCCTGCAATCGGGTGAATCGTAGCGATACCGTCACGCACGCGCACGAGGCTCTCGGGCGATGCGCCAATAAACTGATGCGTGCCGTAATCCAGGAAGAACATGTACGGAGACGGGTTCACCGTGCGGAGGCGGCGGTAAATGTCAAGCGCTTCAATATCGCTTGCAAACTGGATGCGGCGCGAAGGCACGGCCTGCACGATGTTGCCGGCGATGATATGCTTCTGCAGGGCTTCGACCTTTTCCACGTATTCCTTGCGGGACTGTTCCAGGTCGGTCATGGTAATGCCCTTGCCATACTGCTGTTCCGGGGCGAGGTAGCTAAAGTCCAGGTCAGCGAGGCGAGCCTTCACCTTTTCGATGGCAGCCTTCAGGTCAATCTGGTGTTCTTCGTAGTTCAGGGCGAACAGGTGAAGCTTTTCGGTAAAGTGGTCGAACACGATGTAGATGTGACCCACCAAAAATTCGGCTTCGGGAATGTTGAGTTCGTCCACCTGCGGAGCGAGGCGAATGGTATCGCAGCGGGCGCAGAATTCGTAGCCGAGGTAGCCCACGCCCGAAGAGGGAATCGGAATCTGATTAGGCGGCACCGTATTTTCGGCCGAAATCAGCGTCAGCGCATCAAGAATATCGCCCTCGCCATCCTTCAGGAACACACTTTCCTTGCCGTCAACAACGATGCTCACGTCCTTGTCGTTCTGGCGCAGACGGAAGCCTTCGTCCACCATCAGGGTCGAATAGCGGCTACGACCGTGGGAGAAGCTTGCGGATTCGAAAATAGCCTTCGCACCGAGCTTCTTGCCGAGCGAAAACGGAGTGTAACGTTCACCGGGCAGTGCCACGTAGATACTGTCGGTACGGGGTTCGAAGTTAGGGCTTTCAGTGATGTGCCTTATGTTCGTTGTCATTTTTGATCCTCTGGTTTTAAAAAGGTTTGGGGTATGAGGTCGCTCGCAAGTTCGCTTTGAGGCTTAATGAATTGACATCTCAAGAGCAACGAGGACTATATCCATTCTGTTTAAACTTTTGCGTTCCTTGGTTTAGGGTTCCGCAAAGGCTTTGGTCCCGGAGGATTTCAATGATTTTGGTAAAAGAGAAAGGCCTCCGTGAGTCCGGAAGCCTTTGCTTTAAAATCTTGGGTGATTTGCGACAAATACCGGGCTCTATGTCAGAGTCCGCGCCACCAACGACGGTTCAGGGTTGTACATGTCACAAAGTTCATCATGGCACCAAAAATATCAATCTAGAATCACTTTGGCAAGTGGTTCAGTAGGAAATTCTGTAAAAAAATTGAAAATATCAATCCAAATAAGGCAAAAACCACCCCCAGTTATCACATATTTTTGCCCCTACATTGCAGGGTAATAGACATTTATATATATTCGTCTTTTAGATAAAGGAATTAAAAAGGAGAAATCCATGCTGTACAAACATTGGAGAAAAATTGCCCTTGCCTTGACTGGTTTCTTTTGGGCAAGTTGCGACAGCGATACCACCTCTGCAAATGGCGCTGAAGACCCCAGTTCCAGCAGCGTAGCGACACCCAAATCCAGTTCCAGCGTAGCAACCGGAAACGAAACGACATCCAGTTCTAGCGAAAAGCAGGCTCAGGTTTCAAGTTCTAGCGAAGCGACTGAAGCAAGTTCCAGCAGCTTCGAGCAGATTATGCCCGCTTATGGAGTTCCGGACGATCCCATTTTGAATTCCAGCAGCAGCGGCGACACACTAGTCGAAGCCCAACCTTTATACGGCGTTGTCATGGACAAATACATTTGCACCCAGGTAAAGGGCGAATCCACGATGACATGCGCTGACGGCGCCACCTGTACGCAAAAAACCGAAGAGCGTTGGGGTGGACTCCCCTGCAGCAACGACATCTGCCCTGATTACGGCGTGGTGCAGATTTCCGAAAACACCTACGAATGCGACGGCAAGGTTTACAGCGAAGCCGAATTCCATGCTCGCTACGAAAAGATGACCGTGGTCGAAGATCCCGAGCAGGACACGACGTTCAATGGAGAAATGCAACCCGCCCTTTACGGTCCGCCCTGCGTATTCAACGGCACCTGCGACGATGCAGAGAAATAAAAATTAGTCAGAAAACTTTTGGGGAAATTGAAGATGTTCTACAAACACTGGAAAAAAATTGCACTTACATTGACCGCCCTGTTCTGGGCAGGTTGCGACGATTCGGCATCTTCATCGGAAGTCGTTCTTTACGGCTGTCCCGACGATATTTGTGCGCCTGCACCCGAAAGCAGCAGCGATTCAAACACGCCAGAATCCAGTTCCTCTAAAGAGGTAACATCAAGTTCTTCTGAACAGGAAAAATCAAGTTCCAGCATTGCCGAGGAATCGAGTTCTTCTGAACAGGAAAAGTCAAGTTCCAGCAGCGAATTCGTCGCCGGCCTTCTTTATGGTGTCGAGCCTCCCGATTCCATTGACGTCAAATGTTTCCCGATGGATTCCAGTGTATCCTATTTTTATGATGATTACAACGCAGATGTAAAAAAAATGTGGAGCGAGCAAGCGGCCAAGCGCGATGCAGCCGCAAAGATAGACTCGATCAAGACCACCCTGGTAGAAACGCCCATGTGCCTCGAAAACCTGCGCATGGAACTCGAAAGTCTCGTGGCCCTTTACGGAGCCCCGGTCACCATCCATAATGCGGTAGAAAAATGCATTGACGGCTCCATCAGGCCTAGCGAAGAATACGCCAAGTTCCTGAAGATGAAGGAAGAATGGGAGGCGAACAAGCCCGCCCTCGACGAAGAACTCCAGAAGGTCTACGAAGACAAGATGAAGGAAATCCAGGAACGGATTAACAAGTGCCTGGAGAAATAGACGAAAGAACGGCTCTATGAGCCTATAGACGAAAAATATGATAAAAAAGCATTGGAAAAAAATTCTATTGAGCCTGTGCTCCATACTCTGGGGCGGTTGTAGCGACGATTCCTCTAGCGATAGCAAGGATCTGATCGCCTGCGACCTTGAACAGATATGCCCCGAATATGGTATTTTCTACGATTGCGAAAACGAGGAAGATGCGATTGCCGGGAACTTCGAGAATTGCACCATGTCGTATCCGGCGTGCACGGACACGTACTATTGTGAAGACGACGTCACTTGTTTCCAATCAACCGACGACGAAACGAAAACTTTCGACTGTCGCGACGAAAAGGATAACAAGACTGTCTACACCAAAGACGAATTCAAATCAAAATACTACGTGGATGGACAACGCATCCATTAAATTTCACATTTCACACCTCACATTTCACACCCCACATTTTTATGCAACTCTCTCTTAAAAAGAAACTCGCTCTCGAAGCTTACCGCCTTTACCGCCACAACGAAATCAAGGCGCATCCGCTCACGTACTTTTTCTGGGAATGCACGCTGCGCTGCAACCTGCACTGCCTGCACTGCGGTAGCGACTGTGTGAAGGACGCCATCCCCGACATGCCCCGCGAAGACTTCATGGGTGTGCTGGATAAACTCGCCCCGCACATTGACCCCAAACACTTTATCGTGGTGATTACCGGCGGCGAACCGCTGATGCGTCAGGACCTCGAAGAATGCGGCATGGAAATCAAGAAGCGCGGCTACCCCTGGGGAATGGTCAGCAACGGCCTTGCGATGACCCCCGAACGCTACACCAAGTTGCTGAATGCAGGGCTGCGCTCACTCACGATTAGCCTGGACGGCCTCAAGGAAAGCCACAATCATTTCCGCGGTGCCCCCACGAGTTTCGATAACGCACTCCGCGCCATCGACATGGCCGCCCACACGCAAGGCCTCACTTTCGACGTGATGACCTGCGTGAACCGCCAGAATCTGAAAGAACTCCCGAAGATTCTCGACCTGCTTTTGAAAATCGGCGTGAAGCGCTGGCGTATCGCGACGGTGTTCCCGAAGGGCCGCGCGAAGGACAATCCGCTGTTCCAGCTCACGAACCAGGAATTCCGCCAGGTGTTCGACTTCATCCGCGAAGTCAAGAAGCTGAACGTCATCAACGTGAACTACGGCTGCGAAGGGTTCCTCGGGAGCTACGAGAAGGACGCCCGCAACTACCCGTTCTTCTGCCGTGCCGGCGTGAACGTCAGTTCCGTGCTTTGCGATGGCAGCATCTCGGCATGCCCGAGCCTCCGCGGTGACTACATCCAGGGTAACATTTACAAGGACGACCTCTGGGATGTGTGGCAGAACCGCTACCAGGTGATGCGCGACCGCAGCTGGGCAAAAATTGGCGACTGCAAGACGTGCAAGTACTGGCGCTACTGCGAAGGTTCGAGCCTGCATCTCAGGGATGAAAAGACCAAGGAACTCGCCTACTGCCACGTAAAGCGCTTGGAAGACGCTGGCGCTTAGAAAATTCTATTCCCTTGCAAATGTTCTTGGGAATGACAAGAGCCGCACCTTTATGAGGTGCGGCTCTTGCTTGCAGCCGTTTTGTCTGCATTTTAGCTAGAGTTTTCAGTCTCCAAACCGGCCCTAGCCTTGTATTTTTTGTTTGAACGTAAGATAGGATTTTCACCCTGATTTACAATATCCCGACCAAATAAAGCGTTGTACGGAAAAACAACAGCGAAACGTTCAAAAACCCTTATTTTTCGCTTATTTCGCAAAATTCCACAAATCAAAGTGCGAATTTTTAGATATTATTTATACCGATGTTACAAGCGAGCCTCACATCGAACCAAACGCACATCGTTGACGTGCTTTTAAAGAAGAATCCCAAGCTTGACCGGGAGATTCTAGAGAAGGCTGTAGCTTTTATTGCAGAGGCTCATGAAGGTCAATACCGCAAGAGCGGCATGCCCTATACCGAGCACCCCTACGAAGTGGCAAAAATCCTTGCCGACCTCAAACAGGACCAGTCGACGGTCTTAGCCGGGTTGCTCCATGACGTGGTCGAAGATACCGACCACTCCCTCGAAGAAATTGCCGAAAAATTTGGCGATGACACCGCATTCATGGTGGATGCCGTCACCAAGATTACAGCCGCTCAGGAATCGAGCAAAACTGCCCAAAAAGCGGAAACGTACCGAAAGCTGATTGTCGCCATGGCGAAAGACCCTCGGGTCATTATGATTAAAATCGCAGACCGCATCCACAACATGCGCACCATGCGGTACATGAAGCCCGAAAAACGCCAGGCGATCGCACAAGAAACTCTCGACATTTACATCCCGCTCACGCACAGATTCGGTCTTTACAAGCTCAAGAACGAGCTTGAAGATTTAAGTTTCAAGTATGTAAATCCCGACGAATACCAAAAGCTAGTGGACCTGCTCATCGAGAACAAGGAATCCCGCGAGAAGTATATCCAGTCGGTAATCGGGCCTTTGCAAATCAAGATGGCACTCGAAGATTTCGACTGCACCATCCAGGGCCGAACCAAGAACATTTACAGTATCTACAACAAGATGATTAGCCGAGGGTGCCAGTTCGAAGACATCTTCGATATTTTCGCCATCCGCATCATTGTAGACACTATTCCCGAATGCTATCTGGCATTGGGCTACGTCCACAACCTGTGGACGCCCCTGCAGAGTCGCTTTAAAGACTACATCGCGACCCCGAAACCGAACCTTTACCAGAGCATTCACACCACCGTGATCGGCCCCGAAAACAAAATGGTCGAAGTCCAGATTCGAACCAAGGACATGGACCTGACCGCCGAAAAGGGATTCGCCGCGCACTGGGCCTACAAAATGGAAACCCAGCACGAAGGCGAAGAACTGGAATGGCTGAACCACATGGTAAAGCTCCAGTCCGAAATTTCGGACTCCAAGGAATACCTCGACTTTTTGAAGGTGGACTTGAAGCCCACGGGCATGACCGTATTCACGCCCAAGGGAACCTCCATCGAACTTCCGCAAGGATCAATTGTCCTCGACTTCGCGTTTGCAGTGCATACCGAGCTCGGCCTACACTGCATCGGTGCAAAAATCAACGACAAAGTGGTAAACCTCGATACAGTTGTGGAACATGGCGCCACTATCCAGGTGCTCAAGAGTCCGAACCAGGAACCGAGTCCCGAATGGCTGGATATGGTCAAAACCGTCAAGGCCAAGCAGGAACTGCGCCGCTGGATGAAAAGCAGCATCATGAAGCAGGCTCTGGACTTGGGCAAGGAAATCTGGGACCGCGAACTCAGACTCCAGAAAATCGAAAAGGACAAGCGCCCCTCCGAAGAAAGCATTTGCAAATACTTTGGCACGCCCACCATCGATGACTTTTACGAACGCATTGGCCAGGGCGAACTTCCACTCGCGGACATCCAGCGCTTTTTGAACGGTGGCGAAACCACGCAAAAGGAATCGACCGCACTCCGGTTCTTCCCCATGTTCAACAAAGACGCGAAGGCCGACCGCAAGGACGAAATGCCCCTGCAGATTGGGCAGGAAACCAGTTTGGTGGTGCATTTCGCCAAGTGCTGCAGTCCGATTCCCGGCGATCCGGTGGTTGGCGTTCTACGACCCAAGATCGGTATCGAAGTACACAATACGGACTGCCCGCAACTCAAGAACTTGCCGATGGAACAGCGCATTGCAGTGGAATGGAGCGAAGACATCAAGCATTCGTTCGAGACGCACCTCACGATCGAAACCGAGAACCGCAAGAACATTACGTTCGACGTGTTGCAGGAACTCAAGCGAGCCAACGTATTCCTCGACCGCGTGACTGCGGCAAGCCAGCACTATTCGGGCAGAATCCGACTGGTATTCAAGGCCTTCCGTAAGGAACAAGTCGATTCCATCATCAATGCCATCAAGAGCATTCCTGGCGTAAAACAGGTGGTAAAATCATGATTTCGAAGCTCCACCACAGCGACTACACGCTCAAGAACCGCGCCTTCAACTGTCGTATGCGCAACCGCTACTACGAAGAAGTGTACTACGCGTTCAGGGCCATTTTCCCGAACGAAGTCGCCGAGCGGAGCGAAAAGAATCCGGTGGCTGACACCATCTGGTTCCAGAACCTGAGCAAAGAAATCAAGCGTTACGAAAGGCTAATCATGACCTGCCTGGAATACGCGCAGGCCGCCATCTTTTACGGCAAGGCCGAAAACAAGGCCATGTATTCCAAGGACAAGCGCTGGGGTATATTGCAAGAAGAAATCTTCTTGGTTCACTTTTTGCAAGAGCTACTATCTACCACACGCTACGTGATTGCCCGAATCGAAACCGACCAGATGCTACAGCGCTGGGCAGGCGAAATGCAGGACTTAAAGACCAAACCGGTCGCCTCGGGTTACGTGAACACCATTCAGGAAAAACTGAACGAAATGAACGCTGCCACGCTTGACGAATTCAAGGATTTGCTCAAACACGTGCTGGACCGATTCCAGATAGGAAACACGCTATTCGGGACGGTTCAAGAGCTACAGAACTTTTACTAAAGGAGAACTTAGAGCTTAGAACTTAGAACTTAGAACTCTGAACTTAGAGCTTAGATTATTCATCTAAGTTCTACCAACTAAGCTCTACCAACTAATTATGTCAGAGTACATCATCCTTTCAATCTTCCTTTTCCTGGGCGCGTTTATCGCGGCAGCGGCTACCGTTACGGGGCTTCTGCTCGGTTACCGCACCAAGAACACCAAAAACAAGATGGCGCCGTACGAATGCGGTATGGAAACCATCGGAAACGCACGAATCCAGTTCAAGGTAGGCTACTACCTGTTCGCACTGCTCTTCCTCGTTTTCGACATCGAAGCGCTATTCCTGTTCCCCGTCATGGCGAACTTCAAGGAGATTATGGCCGGTAACACGCCGCTGCCCCCTCAAGTCGTTGTCATTGACCTTGTGATTTTCATGGCAATCCTCGTTTCGGGCCTTGCCTACGCATGGAAGAAAGGAATCCTTAAGTGGGAATAACCCTATGGGAATTATAAACCTAGCTCCTAAGATTTTAGATCCTATCCCGGGCGGCAAGTATGTCGTCAACGCGATAGACTACGTTGTAAACTGGGCCCGAGCAAATTCGATTTGGCCCCTCACCTATGGTACCAGCTGCTGCGCCATCGAAATGATGAGTAGCTCCATGGCCCGCTACGATATTGCCCGCTTTGGTTCCGAAGTGTTCCGCGCTTCGCCCCGCCAGGCGGATCTCTTCATTATCGCAGGAACCATTACCCGCCGTATGGCGCCCGCTCTCCAGATGCTTTGGGAACAAATGCCCGGCCCCAAGTATGTGCTCGCGATGGGCGCCTGCACCATCAGCGGTGGCCCGTTCATTTACGACAACTACGCTGTGGTGCGCGGGGCGCAGAACCTGATTCCGGTGGACGTTTTCGTTCCCGGTTGCCCGCCTCGCCCCGAAGCCCTGTTCCATGGACTTTTGACTCTGCGCGAAAAGATTTTGAAGGAAACCTGTCGCGATCCTTGGCACGAAGGCGAACCGAAGGACGTTTCAACCATGGACCGCTACCGCGAAGCCGCGAAGACCTGGGCCGCCCTTGAACGCATCAAGGACGAGGAAATGGCCGAAGCCCGCGCGAAATTCAAGGAAGAAAATCCGGATTACAAGTCGAGCTTCAAGCCCGTACGCGTGAAAAAGGAAGACTTCCCCGAAGTGGAACGTGTCGCCTGCAAGCGCTTTGGTTTAAGCCAGCTCGACATTTACAAGAAACTCAAGGCGAAGTTCCCGGGCATCACCGTGCATACACACAGCGAAGACCCCATCGAAGATGTGGTGGCCGCCATGCCCGCCGACCGTCCGCTCGAAGTGATGATCAGCGTCGAAGACTACTTGCCTGCCGTGGAATACGTCAAGAACGATCCCGAATTCAAGATGAATTACCTGATCGACGTCACGGCAATCGACTACGACGACCACTTTGACATGGTGACGCAGCTCCGCAGTATCGAAAAGGGCCACAAGGTATTCTTCTGCGTGCAAATCAAGAAGAACTTCGACATTCCCGAAGAAGAACGCCCCACAGCGCTGCTCGGAAGCGTTCCGACCATCAGCCACCTGTACCCGGGTGCCGAAGTCAAGGAACGCGAAGTCTACGACATGTTCGGCATCAACTTTGAAGGTCACCCCGACCTGCGCCGCATCTTCTTGGACAAGGACTTTGTAGGTTACCCCTTGCGCAAGGACTTTACCCACCCGCAAATGATCAAGAGGCCCGTATGAGTATGACAAGACTCCCGCCGGGATTCAAGATTACCCGCGATACCAATACCGAAGAATTTTTCATCAACATGGGTCCGCAGCACCCGAGTACCCACGGTGCCCTCCGCCTTGCGCTGCGCATGGACGGCGAAACGATTGTAGAAATCGTACCGCATTTCGGCTACATCCACCGCGGCATGGAAAAGCAGGCGGAATCCATGAGCTACCTGCAGTACATCGCGATGTCCGACCGCCAGGATTACCTGACGGCAATACAAAACAACCTGGGGGTCGTGATAGCCCTTGAAAAAGGCATGAACATCGGCGTTACCGAAAAGGCCGAATACATCCGCGTGATGCTTTCGGAGCTGGGACGTATCGCGAGCCACCTGGTGTTCTTCGGCTGCTTCGGCGGCGACTTGGGCGGCCAAACCTGCTTGCTGTTCGGTTTCAAGGAACGCGAAATGATCCACGACATTCTGGAAGAAGTCACTGGATCGCGCCTGACGACCAACTTCTTTAGACCGGGTGGCAGCCGCTTTGACGTTCCCGAAAACTTTATTGACCGCGTGAAGGCGTTCCTCAAGCACTTAGAAGGTGCGATGAAGGACTACGAAAGATTCCTTTCGAAGAACATCATCGTACTCGAACGTAGCAAGGGTATCGGCATTCTTTCCGCCGAAGACGCCATCGCTTACGGTTGTTCCGGTCCGGTGCTTCGCGCAAGCGGCGTCGACTTCGATGTGCGCAAGGCGAATCCCTATAGCATTTACGATCAATTGCAATTCGACGTGCCCGTGACCTACACCGGTGACTGTTACGACCGCTACACGGTCCGCATTGCCGAAATTCACGAATCCATGCGCATTCTGTACCAGTGCATCGAAAAGTTCCCTAAAGAAGGACCGTGGCGCGCCAAGGAAAAGCCGGTGCGTCTTCCGGTCGGACGCTACTACAGCGAAATCGAAACGGCCAAAGGCCTGTACGCCACCTACGTGGTTGCAGCTACGACCGGCGAAAAGCCATACCGCATTCACACGCGTGGGCCCAGTTTCCCGCACATCGCCGCCCTCAACAAGATGGCGCAGGGCCACAAGATTTCGGACCTTGTGACCATTATGGCTACTCTTGACCCGGTGATTCCAGAGATTGACAGGTAATATATGTTTGTACCTTCTATTACACATCCTGTAGGCGACTTTATTCGCGAATGGGTTCCGAAGCTTTCGGCTTACTTGCCCGAACAGCTACAGTCCCAGACGCTCGACAGCATCGCCGCCTTCTTGATTAATGCGCTCCTCTGCGTTATCGCAGTCTGCGCCGTGAACATCGGTTCTGCCCCGATTCTGATTTACATGGAACGCAAGGTCTGCGCCCACGTGCAATGCCGCCTGGGCCCCATGCGCTTGGGCTGGCACGGTACGCTTCAGACCATCGCCGACGTGATCAAGATGCTCTTCAAGGAAGTCTATTCCCCGAGCGGCGCCGACAAGCTGATGTTCTACGTGGCACCGATGATTGTGCTGATTGCCCCGTTCATTATCGCGGCCCTGATCCCGTTCGACCACAACCTGATTGTCGCCGACATCGATATGGGCATTCCGATGATTATCGCAGTGAACGGTTTTGGCGTGCTGGGCATTTTGCTTGGCGGCTGGAGCAGCAACAACAAGTATTCCTTGCTCGGAGCTCTCCGTAGCGGCGCCCAGATGATCAGCTACGAAATCTCTTTCGCGATGATTCTTTTGTTCGTCGTGATGATTTCGGGTTCCACGAGCCTGATGGATATCGCCCAGGCCCAGGACGGCACGGTGCTAGACTGGTTTATCTTCAAGATTCCGCTGCTCGGCTTTATCGCCTTTATTCTCTTCTTTATTTCGAGTACCGCCGAAATGAACCGCGCTCCCTTCGACATCGCCGAAGCGGAACAGGAACTCACCGGCGGTTACCACACCGAATACAACGGCACTCCGTTCGCCATGTTCTACCTGGCCGAATACATTGCCTTGGTCACGAACTCGGCTTTGGCCGCTACCTGCTTCTTGGGCGGATTCCATGCCCCCTGCATCGGTGTTGAAGCAATCGACACCTACCTGCAGATGGTGCCCGGAGTCGTGTGGCTCTTCGCGAAGATTTACTTTATGATTTGGTGCTACATGATGGTGCGCTGGACTTTTGTGCGCCCGCGTGTGGACCAACTCATGGACTTTGAATGGAAATTCCTTTTGCCGGTGAACCTGGTGCTCCTCGCCGCCGGCGCCGTGTGGATGATTTTTGTAGGATAATATGCAAGAAAGACTTTCAACACGCAAGTACATCAAGCGTTACCTGAAGCGCTGCATTACAGGCCCGTGGAGCCTGATTTGCGGTCTCTCCGTTTCGCTCAAGTATTTCTTTGACCCCAGACGCATCGTGACCGAGCAGTATCCTGAAAACAGGAAGACGCTCAAGATGCACGAACGTTACCGCGGCCGCCTCGAAATGATCGAAGACGCCGAAGGCAACAACCACTGCACCGCTTGCGGCATGTGCGAACGCGCCTGCCCGAACGCCTCGATCAACGTGCTTTCGACCAAGAATATCGCCGGCAAAAAGGTGCTCGGTCGCTATGTTTACCACTTTGCGAGCTGCACCCAGTGCGGGCTCTGCGTCGAAGCCTGCCCGTTTGGCGCTATCCGCATGAGCCAGGCATTCGAAGTCGCCACGACCGACCCCGCCACGCTCGAAATGATTCTTAATAAAAAGGAGGGCCAAGGCTAATGCTTGCAACGCTTTCCAATTTAATCCCGCAAAATGTCGCCTTCCCCACTGGCGGAATGGATTTGGCATTTTACGTGGTCACCTTCATTATTCTTGTAACGGCTGTTTGCACGGTCGCGGTCAAGAACATTTTGCAAAGCGCCGTGTTCCTGATTTTCAGCTTCGTCGCTACAGCGATTCTTTACCTGCTCCTGCATGCGGAATTTACCGCACTCGCCCAGGTGATGGTCTATGTGGGCGGCGTCGTGATTTTCGTGGTATTCACGATTCTACTCACAAGCCGCCTCGGCGAAGACGCCTTCGCAGTCAAGATTCCGAGAATCTTTGCCGCATTCGCGCTCTCGATTATCTTTGTGCTCGTGATGGTCAAGTGCCTGCTTCCCATCGAAGGACTTTCAAACGGCGTCGTTGCCGCTCCCGAAGGTTACGCTTCGCTCAAGGCATTCGCTCTTAGACTGCTGGGCTACGGCGAAGACGGACTCGTGATTCCGTTCGAAGTCGTGAGTATCCTTCTCCTGATGACGCTGATTTGCGCCATCACCATCGCCCGCAAAGGCAAGGAGGAAGAAGAAAAATGACCCTGATGAATTGTCTCATTCTCGCATTCCTGCTTTTCGGCATTGGCGTGTGGGGCTTAATGCGCCGTCGTCACTTGATTGGCATGCTGATTTCGATTGAACTCATGCTGAATGCAGCAAACATTAACTTTATTTCGTTTGCCTACTTTAGCGCAAGCGACTCGACCGCAGGCGCCCTGTTCAGCATCTTCGTGATTGCCGTGACCGCCTGCGAAATGGCAATCGCCCTTGCCATTATCGTGTCGATGTACCGCCGCTATAAGAGTCTGGACGTAGAACAGTTGAGGGACCTCCATGATTAACGACGTTTCCATCAGCTATTTAATCTTCTTGATGCCGCTTTTGGTATTTGTGGTCAACGGGCTCTTCCTCGGCCGCAAATCGGATAAAGCCGCCGCCACATTTGCCGTCATCGGTAACGGTATTGCCATGATTTCGGCTTTGGTTGTCGCCGTACACTATTTCGGTTCGACCTTTGCCCCGCAAAAAGCGGTTCTCTTCAACATTCCGTTCCTCAAGTTTGCAGATCACTTTGCTGCAAACATCGGGCTTTTGATTGACCCGCTTTCGGTCATGATGCTTGTGGTGGTCACGGTGATTTCGTTCCTCGTGAACATTTACAGCATTGGCTACATGAAGGGCGACCGCAGTGCCGGCCGATTCTTTGCATTGCTTTCGCTGTTCAGCTTCAGCATGCTCGGACTCGTTGCTGCCACCAACATTTTCCAGATGTTTATCTTCTGGGAACTCGTGGGTGTATCCAGCTATCTGCTGATCGGTTTCTGGTATCACAAGCCCTCGGCCGTGAGCGCTTCGAAGCAGGCGTTCATTCTCACCCGCTTTGCCGACAGTTTCTTCTTGCTCGGCATCGTGATCGTGAGCTATGTGGTGCAGAGTTTCGACTTTTTTGCCCTCAATGGCCTTACCTTGAGCGTTTTCAAGGAACAGACGATTGACCTCGGCCTGATGGTGGTCAGCAAGGCAGACGCGCTCATCATCGGTTCTATCCTTATCTTTACGGGTGGTTGGGGCAAGTCGGCCATGTTCCCCATGCATATCTGGCTTCCCAACGCCATGGAAGGTCCGACTCCGGTGTCTTCGATCATCCACAGTGCCACCATGGTGGTCGCTGGCGTTTACCTGGTCGCAAGACTCTTCCCGTTCTTCGCCATCTGTGGCAATTCGCTCACGCTCATTATGTGGGTGGGTGCATTCACCATGATTTTTGCCGCAGTCATCGCCTGCACGCAAAAAGACATCAAGCGCATTCTCGCCTACTCCACGCTTTCACAGCTAGGCTACATGATGTTTGCGCTTGGCGCCTGCAAGATTGGCGATGCCGTCATTACCACCGGCTGGACCGCCTCTACCTTCCACATCTTTACGCATGCCTTCTTCAAGTGCGCCTTGTTCTTGATTGCAGGTAGCCTGATTCACCAGGTGCATACGAATGATTTGGACGCCATGGGTGGACTCCGCAAGAAAATGCCGCTCACCTACTGGTGCAGCCTTATTTGCGTGCTTGCCATTGCAGGCATTCCGCCGTTCTCCGGATTCTTCTCAAAGGACGAAATCATTTTGGCGGCCTTCCAAGGTCATCATTACGTGGTATTCGGCTTGGCCATTCTCACAAGCGGTCTTACCACATTCTACATGTTCCGCCTGTTCTTCTTGGCCTTCCATGGCGCTCCGCGCTGCAAGTCCGTTGCCGAAGGCCATGTGCACGAAGACTTCTTCATGACTCTTCCGATTGTGATTCTTGCCGTGCCCGCCCTGTTGAGCGGCCTCCTCAGCAAGAACCTCTTCGAGCAGTACTTTGTGCCGGGTAGGCTCCGCGTGCCGCAGCTCGTGATGCTCCCCCATGCCGAATGGATTCCGTATGTGGCTGTCGCCGTTGCCGCCGTCGCCCTTTTGATAGCATGGTTCTTCTATGCAAGCCCGAGGGCAAAAATCGGACGCGCCCTCGACGCCACCAACCGAAGCGGGCTCTACAAGGTTATCTACCACAAGTTCTACTTTGACGAAATGTACTACGCCGTGGTTCGCCAGTTCGTGATTGGCGGTATTGCCCGCGTAGCACGCTTTATTCAAGACTACATTATCGAAGGAATCCTCGCGTTTGTCGTGTGGTTCACACACAAGCTCGGCGACCTCGTGCGCTACGCACAGGGCGGAAACCTGAGTTTTTACCTGGGCACGCTTATTGTCGGCGTAATCCTGTGGCGTTTCTTGGGGCAGCTTCCTATTTAAACAGGTTTGACTATGGATACTTTGCTTTTTAACCTTATCTGGATCATACCACTTTTCACGGTCCTAGTCTGCGCACCGATTTCTTCGCAAAAGGAATCCCTGCTTAAGACAATTCATGCCGTTTCGGGCACCTTTGTGTTGCTGCTTGTCGGCTACCTTACCTACAGGCTCTACACGCTTGGCATTGACACAGCCGCCAAGGAATCAGCCCCGCTTTTACTCCATTACTACATGGACATCCCGTGGTTGCATGCCTTGAACGCCCATTACGCCGTCGGCGCCGATGGGCTCAACATGTTCCTACTGTTCCTTACCGCAGTCATCGTCTGGGGCGGTATCCTGGTCAGCTGGAACATCAAGGGAAACCAGAAGGTGTTCTTCGCGCTCATCCAGCTGCTCGCTACAAGCGTTTACGGCGTGTTCATGAGCATGGACTTGGTGCTGTTCTTCGTATTCTACGAAATGGAAGCGCTCTGCATGTACCTGATGATTGCAGGCTACGGCTCGGGCCGCAAGGACTACGGCGGTAAAAAACTGACGCTAACGCTCGCCTTCGGTTCTTCCATGATTTTGGCAACGCTCTTCGGTCTCTATTTCGAAAGTGGAATCAACAGCTTTAGCCTTGTGGAACTTTCCAAGGTCACACTCCCGATGGATTACCAGATGTGGGCATTCCCGCTCATGTTCATGGGTTTCGCCGTTTCGAGTTCCCTGTTCCCGTTCCATTTCTGGAGCCCTGATGGTCACTCGGCGGCACCGACCGCCGTTTCGATGCTGGCTGCCGGCGTGATGATGAAGATGGGCGCTTACGGTTGCTTGCGCGTCGCCATGTTCCTGATGCCGGAAGCGGCCAAGATTTGGCTCCCGTACGTGGTGGCACTCTTGATCTTTAACGTAGTGCTTGGTCCCTTCATCGCACTTCGCCACAAAGACCTCAAGTACATTACGGCTTACAGTTCCATTAGTCACTTGGGTCTTATCTTCTTAGGACTTGCCGCCATGACTCCGGTGGGTCTTCGCGGAGCAAGCCTCCAGATGATTTCTCACGGATTCTTGACGGGACTCTTCTTCGCAACGATTGGTATGATTTACGAACGCACGCACACCCGCGACATTACCGAAATGGGCGGCATCATGCGCAAGCTCCCGTTCCTCGGCGTAGGCTTTGTGATTGCAGGCTTTGCGGGTCTTGGGCTCCCAGGCTTTAGCGGATTCATTGCCGAAAGCAACATCTTTATCGGAGCTTTCCAGCAAGATTCTACGCTTACCCGCATTGTGACTGTACTCGCCATCCTTTCGATTACGACGACTGCCGTTTACATTTTGCAGACGGCAAACCGCATGTTGCACGGCAATATGCCGGCCAAGTACGAAACACTTACCGACGCCTGTTTCCGCGAAAAACTCGTAGTGGTTGTTCTTGTGGCGTGTTTACTTTTGATTGGCGTTTTCCCCGGATGGATTGCAGACATGCTTGACCAAAGCATCGCCCCCATCTTCACCAAGATAGGTTTATAATGTTCAGCATTCCCAATTTCGTCATTCCCGATTTACTGCTTCTGCTTTTCCCGTTTATCGTGATCGGGAGCAGACTGTTCTGTACTGACCGCTCCAAGGTTCCTTGGAGAATCGGAAACATCGGATTCATTCTGATTTTCATCTTGTTGAACCTGATTCCGCTTACAGGCGGAGCCGGCAGGTTCTTTATCACGAACTGGCATATCGATACCTTTGGCGTTTTAATGCGCGAGGTTTTGATGGTGTCCGCTATTCTCGGCATTTGGCTTGCAAAAGACTACTTTGACCACAGTGGCGACGGTAAGCCCGCCATGCACCAGATTGCCGAATTTATCGGCACGGTTGCATTCGCCACCTTCGGCGGATTCACGGTGGTTTCGGCCTGCGACATGCTCACGTTCTTCCTGGGCCTCGAAATCGCGACCATTCCGATGTACGCTCTTGCAGCCTGGAACAAGCGCGACCAATACGGTTCTGAAGCAGCGACCAAGTACATTCTGATGGGTTCTGTCGCGACCGCGTTCGAACTGTTCGGATTCAGCTACCTTTACGGTTTTGCGGGTTCGATTCACTTTGAAGCCATTCAGCAAGCCGTCGTCGCAGGCACCTCTCCCCTGCTGTGGATTGCGGTGCTATTCCTGTTTGCAGGTATTGGCTTTAAACTGACTTTGTTCCCGTTCTACACCTGGGCTCCGGACGTTTACGAAGGTGCTCCGACTCCGGTAACAGCCATTCTCTCGGTCACATCGAAGGCAACCGCAATTGCATTCCTCGTGATGCTCGTTTACGGCCCGCTCGCCCCGATTCAGGAACAAATCGCCCCCTTTATCGCCCTCCTTGCCGGCACCACGCTCTTTGTCGGTAACCTCGGCGCCCTCAAGCAGAGCAGGCTTCGCCGCTTTATGGCTTACAGTTCGATTGCCCAGGCCGGCTACATTATGGTAGCACTCCTTGGCCCGGCTGCCACCGCAAAGACAGCTATCATTTACTACCTGTTCGTATACGCGGTTTCGAACTACCTCGCCTTCTTTATCTTCGGCATTATCGGGCATCACCGCGAAGAGACATTCAATTCTCTGCGTGGGCTTTCCAAGCAGAAGCCGATGCTTGCAATCGCTCTTGCTGTCGCCATGTTCAGCTTGGCTGGCATTCCGCCGCTTGCCGGTTTCTTCGGAAAGTTCCACTTGTTCTTCAGCGGAGCTTCTACCGGACATTACGGCATCGTGACGTTTGCAGTCCTCAACAACGTACTTGCGCTGTATTACTACTTGCAGCTTATCAAGAGCGCTTGGATTGACGAGACCGACGACCACCTGAATCCGCTGCGCATGACCAAGCGCCAGCGCGGTGTGATTTGGCTCTTGACTGTTGCAGTGATTGTGCTCGGGGTGCTGCCATTCCTCAGCGACAACATCTTCGCCGGTTTCACTTTTTAAGACCGCTCGGCTCTATCGCATCATCTAGAATCTGACTTCACCTCGCTCTCGCGAACACGACCCGTCAACACGGGTCGTTTTTCGCTCACGGTAAGACCGCTCGGCTTTTTTGTTGGTGTTCATTTTGTGTACATATTTTGGCGGGAACGTTCGTTTTGTGGCCACTAGAATTTTTAATTTTATACTCGTAAAAATTTAACCCCAATTCATGGAATTGACTATGAGCATTAAAGAATACCTCGCCGGCGCAAAACAGGCCGGTTCCGTCCAGAAGCTGATGACCCCGGGCCTCGCCGTGGAATTTATCCAGCCCTGGTACACCCCGCTTTCTACGACCCCCTCTACCACGGGTATTGCTGTCGGCGGTATCGGCTCGACATTTACCGCAACGCCTGCGGGCACCACTCCCGTGATGAACGTGATGCCGGGCGTGCAGGTCCGCACCGAAAAGCCCGCTGACCTCCGCTTCAACAACTTCTTCTTCAAGGAAGCGGTCTTAAACGCAAAGGCTCCCCTTGTAATTGGCAACTTCGCCGCATTCGGCATCTACAACAACAACTTCCCGCTCCTCGATGCAAACGGCGCGCGCGTTTTCGGCGATGCCGACATGAAGGACCAGAAGAAGGCAGAAGCCAAGCTCAACAAGGTACTTGCCGACAAGACTCTTTTGGCAACGAACAAGGCCGCCTTTGAACGCTGGCACATCCAGTTCAGCGACCGCACCCAGGCTTTGATCGCTGCAGGCAAGGACACCGCCGCCATCAACCGCGCCGTTCTCATTGATTTCTTCGATGGCATGATTGGTGAAAAGGCAGCCCGCGAAGGCGCCCTCACCGCCGCCTGGGCAAACGACTCCGAATTCCTCGGCCAGCCGGGCTACGACGCCGCCAAGATGAAATATACCGCCCTCTACCCCGTGAGCGAAACCATTTACGAAGGCAAGGGTGTCGCAATCACCAAGACCCAGTCCAGCTACGTGACTCCGGGTGACGAACGTCTCTCTAGCCTCCCGGTGAACGCCACCGTGTTCACTCTCGAAAATAACACCAAGGAAACCCGCGAAGTGACGATTGTCCAGATTCAGGACAGCATCACGGGTTACATGGCCAAGAAGGACCGCCAGGGCGTTCAGGACTCCAGTTTTGTGCTGGTGCCGTCTGCTCGTTTCCCGAAGGGAGTGCAGTTCGACAAGGAACTCAAGGATGGCCGTTCCGTTCGCGGTATCGAATTTTACAACGAAAAGGCTCTCGCCGAAAGCGACTTCAACGGTTGCATGGGCGTGTCCGTCGCCTGGAACAAGAAGGACAACCTGAACGTTTCCGTGAAGCCCATGTTCTACCAGGACGATGCCGCCTCTGTGCTGAAGGGCGCTCTCCAGAGCGGTCGCGTTGCAGGCTCTTGGGTCAAGAACGTTTACAGCGGTCGTGAAACGATTGCAGGCGCCGTCGCCGTGACTGCCGTTTTGAAGCCGAAGCAGAAGGTCAGCTTCCAATTCAACCTGGTGCTGGATTTCCCCGAAATCAAGCTGAACAAGCTTACCTCCGCCAAGAAGTACACCGCTTTCTTCCCCGAAGCTTATGGCCGTGTGGGCGCCATCCTAGAAGAAGCCCTCGCCGCCGACAAGAACTTTGACGCTCGCCTCAAGGCATTCGAAGCACTCGTGCCGAAGAAGGCCGTGGCCAAGCTCTACAAGACTGCCGCCAAGCAGGCCGAATTCAAGAGCCTCGCCCTCAACACCCTCAGCTTCCTCGCCGAAGCCACCGTGTGGGACAAGGACGACCGCTTCTTGGTTCGCGAATGCGCCGACTATCCGTTCTTCAACTCCCTGGACGTTTACTTCTACGGAAGTTTCAGCCTGATGGCCCTGATGCCGCGCCTCGATGGAGTGGTGATGAAGCGCTTCGGTGACGCGATTCTCGCCGTGAACGACAACCGCCGCCGCCACCACGAATACGTGAACCTCCCCTACGCGGACCTCCCGGACCCGAAACTAGAAGGCCCCCGCGCCGTTCGTGGTGCCGTGATTCACGACCTGGGAAGTCCCTTCGATGCCGAACCCGATGCCTACGACTGGCACAACGTGAAGGAATGGAAGGATCTCGCTCCGAAGTACGTGCTGATGGTGCTCCGTCATTACGTGAAGACGCAGGACAAGCAGAACTTGCAGGATTGCAAGGAAGCCGTCTACGCCGCCATGGAATACCTCGAGAAGATGGTGAACGAGGGCGAAAACTTCCCGCTCACCCACGGTACCGACGACACCTTCGACAACCTCTCCAGCCACGGCATTTCCGTGTACTGCGGTAGCCTCTGGATTGCTGGCCTCCGCGCTGCGGCGCGTATTGCCGAAATCCTCGGCGACAAGCAGCAGGCTGACACCTGGAACGCCAAGGCCGATGCCGCCAACAAGGAATTCGACGAAGCCTTGTGGGACGAAGCTGAAGGCTACTACCACTTCTTCGTGACTCCGATGGAAGCGAAGGACGTTGTGGCTGACAAGCTCCCGCAGCTCGCCGACGCCATCAAGGAAACGCTCGTCATTGACGGTAACGATGTGAAGGCAGCCCTCAAGACCATCAACGAATGGCTGAACGCTGGCGAAATCCCGAGCGACGTGGAACTTTCCAAGAACGAACTCCGCGGCCTCAAGAAGGCATGGCTCACCGCCCAGTGCAAGGACGCATTCACCGCCAGCTGGAACGCAAAGATTGCTAACGACTGCGATGACGTATTCGCCGACACGATGCTCGCCGATACCTACCTCCGCCTGCTCGGCCTCAAGCCGATTAGCGACGAAAAGAAGGCCAAGGCCAACCTGTTGCGCATTTTCAACACGAACTACAAGGCCAACAGCCCGCTCATCGGTGCCGCGAACCTTGTGCGTAAGGATGGCAGCCCGCTTGACGAATTCAATTTCCAGGCTCACGACGTGTGGATCGGCATCCAGTACAGCATTATGTGCGCCATGATGCACCACGGCCTCGAAAAGCAGGCTGCTAACATGGGTGACTCCATGATCCGCAACCTCTACGAAGAAGCCCGCATTCCGTTTGCCGCACCGGAAGGATTCAACGGTTCTTGCCGCCTGCACCCGGAAGCGCTCGTGAAGGCCTTCGGCCTCAGCGCTACCGCCGCCGACAAGATGCACAAGGAACTCCTGAAGAAGGGCGCCCTCCTTGCAGATTCCCGCATCAGCCCGAAGCTCCCCCGCAACCTGCCCGCCTTCACCAAGGCATTCGGCAGCATCGCGAAAGCCAACAAGGTTGAAGCGAGCGCACTGTTCATGCTGCTCCACAGCACGGCACTCAAGTACACCGCCGGCAAGTACTTCCGCCCGGGTATGGTGTTCGCTTTGCTTTATTAAGATTGCATTCGCAATACTAATAAGCTCCGTTTTTCCGGATATAGCAAAACAGGCGCTCCGCTGGAGCGCCTGTTTTTTCGTGAGTAGCAAGGAGTAATTACCCTTTCCAATTAGGGTCAACTTCGTACATAATCTCATTGACCCAGTACAGAACATCCTTGAACTTGACGTATCGGGCAGTTGCATTTTCCGGTTCAATCAGAAATTCGATTTTATCAAAGTTGCAAATGCACTTGGTTACACTGGTTTCATCGTAATAGTCAAGCATCAAGGTATCGCCAACCATCTTCTGAGAAACCTTCGCGTCTATTCCGCAATAGTCCATCACATTTTTCAAGGTCAAGACTGTCATACCGTTCATGTAAGTAATCTGCCTTGCTTCGGGAAGGTCAGAGACTGCACTTTTTGTAACAGGCTTTACGGCAAGGTCATTATCCATGCATTTGCCTCGCGCATAGCCGTTCAATTCCAAATCCGTCGGGGTCGATTCGGGAACACTATCCTGCGCGGCAGGAATAGAATCCCGCGGTTCCTGTTCATCAGGTGGAAACGCCTTAATAATTTCCATTCTGTTGCCATAATCTCCATCGATAACGGCAACTAACAGCTTGGCATTGATAAATGCAGGGTCCGCCTTCACCTTAAAAATCAGTCGGGAATCACACATGCAATCCGGTTCGGCATTGACGGTATCAAGCGCCGCTTGTTGCATATAAAGAGTATCACCGGAAGCCGAAAGGTAAATATTTCCGACAACAGGTTTCCTTATGATACTCACCGTTCCACTGATAGACCTACAACTCATTGACACGTTCTCGACAACGATCGTTGCCGAATCGTCTCCGTCTTCATAACCCATATAGGCTATAGGAGGCAAAGCCGCATCCATCATAGGGTCCACCTTTTTATCGAGACACGTTCCAAAGATATCGTTAATCTGCTGTACGGTTTCTTCTTGCGAAGAAGACGAAAGATCAATACAACAAGTCTCGCTCGACATGTGAATATCAAAGCTCGAAGACGACGACACTGAAGACGAGCTCTGTTCCTCGTTAGAAGAAGGCCCCTGTTCCTCGCTAGACGAAGACTCCTCTCCCACGCCATTTTCCTTCACTAACGGCAAGGTTTCCCAATCACTAAACGAAATCCAAGACACCTTTTCAAAAGAGGAATTATTCTGCACTTTGAAAGACACCTTCGTCGGGCACAGACAATCTGCATACGAATCAATATATTCACCAGAAACAACAAGTGTATCGCCAGAAACTACGGCCTTGAGATTTTCATAACGAGAGCCACAAGGGATTTCCGAAACATACCCCATGTCAACGTATGCAAAGCCATCTTCATCCGATTTGTAAATGGTCGCCACCGGACGCAACGCATCAACCGCTTCCGATGCTTCAGCATTTTCGTGAATGCATTCCAAGTTCGAATCCTTCACCAAAAGTGCCGAATCCTGCTCAGATGCCGTGCTCGAAGACGAATCGTCGCCGCAGGCGAGCAGAGCGAACGAGAGCGCTGCCGTAATTGAGGCGGAAGCAATACCGGTCAAAATTTTCGCGTTTTTCATATGAATCCTCCTTCTTGTTTATTCTGTTTAGGCTGCTCCGGAACGGGAGTCAAATCTTCCACCGGGAAAGCCTCCCTTCGATTAAATACCGTATAGTCAAAGTCCGAATACCATTTATCCAGTGAAAATTCAATTCTGGCCGCACAAACACAACCGTATGTAGATCTCTTGTTGCGATTTTCATCGCTCCTCGAATCGGCAACGTACAACGTATCGCCTTCAAGTTTCACTTGAATACGGTTCCCGGAAGTCTGCATTTTCAAGAACATCTCCCGACTAGACGCGGCACACGGGACTTCGAGAGCAACGTCCATCAAGGTTACATGAACCCAATCTTGCTCCACATTTTTTTTAGCATATGGAGTGAATCCAAAATCCGTTTTTTCATTAGAATCATCCAACTCGTATACTTCGCCCAAGCAATAGACTAAAGGACTTTCCGGATTTATAGTATCAGACAATTCCGACGAAGATGACACCGGTATCGGATCCGGCCAAAGGTCTTTATCTTCAATCGAACTGCTGCTCACGTCCTTTGAATCCACGATCGACGAGCTAGATTCTACCACAATTATCTCTATAGACGAGCTGGATTCAATAACGATATCCGCAATGTTACTGGACGAGCTCAATTCTACAGGAGGAACATCCTTCCCGCCTCCTACAGACGAACTGGACAATTCCACATCCGGAGCAACCGCCGAAGAACTCATTTGAGACGAGCTGCTAGCCTCGGCAATGGAATTGGGATCGATGGTTCCGCCCGCCAAAGAACCGCCCGCGGAATCGTCGGAGCAGGCCACCATAAAAGCAATCGAAAATGCCGTTACAGAAAAAACAAACTTCTTAAGCATGGCGCACCTCTTTAATTTTGTCCGTTACCGGGAAAAACTGGAAATTGATTCTACAAACTTGATCCTGGTCGCTATATTCATTCGCAATTGCAAGCACTTTTCTGCAGCAGGCATCGAGCTCTTTTGCAATCCGTTCGCTTGCCTCTTGATTCACGCTGAGCGTGACACCCGTAAAATAACGTTCGTTCGGCGCATAGCGATCTACGGCACGCGCCGCCATGTTCGCCATTTCTTTATGCATGGCACGAATAGCAATAGGAAGCGCTTCCTTGGAGCCTATTACGGTCTGTTCCGTCTGCGAATAGACCTTTTCGCCATCCTTCTTCAGGAAACCAGCCTTCACCAAGAAATTCAACACGTCGCGCACTTCCTCGGCAGACACATGTTCCTTGCACGCATCGGCTACGTCGCGAGGAGTCGCCCCCGGCATCATCGGAATCAGTTCCCTTAAAACCGGATACTTCCAGGATTCATAATACTGGAACGCATCGCTATCGACCACGCGCACCTTGTGTTCCAACGCAATCCTCTGCATTTCGAGGAGGGCCGCCTTCTTGGCTTCGTCCTTGTCGGCATTGCAGAAAAGAACCATTTCGCGGAAGTAATCCGCCTCGTAGCCGCTAAGCCCCATGGCCTTCGCCACGTCGTCTATTTTGACCTTGCTGAGCTTGCTCTGGCCCATGCACACAAGCTTCAAGAAGTTCGGCGAGGTAAAACCGGCACTTTTGCAGAACTCGCGCCACGAGAACGCACCCAGGCGTTTGCGTTCATCGTAGTAATCCTGCATAAAGAGGTGATAGTCTTTGTATTCAAGTACCGATTTCATACTAAGGAATATATATTTTCCTCAGATTTCAGTCAACATATTTATTATACAAAATCATAGAATTTTATTAAAAATTCGCAAACCAAGTCACATTTCACAAAGAACAAACATTCAAATTATACAAAGTGTATAATACACCCCCAAAACCGTATAATACGTTTTCAATCATTTTAAAAGAAACAATCTTTGAAAAATCGTACAAAATTTGTATATTGTTCGTTACAAATTAACATTTGGGAATTTATAAAGGAGAGAACAGGATGAAAAAAGCGTTCTTAGGCGCATCCATGATTTCCATGGCCATTTTGAGCGGTTGCGGCGATTCCGATTCCGGATCCGCAACCTCTTCTGCACCGATGCCCGATGGCGTCGTGAAGACCATTGCCGAATTGGGAAAATGCAGCTCTTCTACAAAGGGCGACGTCATGCAAGTGCTCGCCGACGGCAGCTTCTACCGTTGCGAAGACGGCGAATGGGTCTCCCTCGGCTGGGAAAAGGAAATCACGAAATCCTCCAGCAGTACTTCTACCAAGGATGTAAGCTCCAGCTCGAAAAAGCCAATCTTCGATGAAGACGATGTCATCGAAACGCCCAAGAGTTCTTCTTCCAAAGTTGTCGAATCCAGCTCCAGCGAAGAAGAAATCGAAAGCTCCTCTTCCGAAGATGAAGAAATCTCCAGCTCCAGCGAAGAAGAAATCGAAAGCTCCTCTTCCGAAGATGAAGAAATCTCCAGCTCCAGCGAAGAAGAAATCAAAAGCTCCTCTTCCGAAGCTGAAGAATCCAGCTCCAGCGAAGAAGAAATCGAAAGTTCCTCTTCCGAAGCTGAAGAATCCAGCTCCAGCGAAGAAGAAATTGAAAGCTCTTCCTCCGAAGACGAAGAACTCTCCAGCTCCAGCGAAGAAGATGAAGAAGTGAGTTCCTCTTCTCCAGAACCTGATGACATTTAATTTTATTCTCTAAGATTTTTCAAAATTACTTTCGTTATCTACGATGCAAAAAACCACCGGATTTATCCGGTGGTCTTCTTGTATCTAAAGTTCTCAACTACCGATTACAGATCGTCGTCAGCGTCTTCGATATTGTACTTCACAGCCTTGGCGCCTTCGATATCGGCTTCGACGCCATCGGAGTTGACCGGAAGAACGATAGCGTAAATTGTCGTTACACTTGTGGAGAAATCGTCAAGGTCAAACCTGTAACTCGTTCCGCTTGTATAGGTGCGATAAGCAAAGTCGTTATCGAGATTGGTCTTCACATAAATGTTGTAGCGGGTAACGTCACCTTTTTTGGGTTCATCCCAAGTCAGGACTGCGTAGTAAGAGTAGTCCGGATCGGTTGCGAACATGAGGCCTTCGACCTGGCCCGGCTTATCAGAGCTAGAATCACTGCCGCCAACCGTAAACGAAGAATTGACCGTAGAAGATGCGCCGTCGACAGAGTAAACCGTTCCACGCACGGTGTAAGAGGCATCCTCAGTCCACTTGCCAGAATACGGGGAAATAGAAACGGTACGCTTGTCCTTGCTCAGGGACACCGAGATAAGGACGTTGCTGCTGCCCTTGGACACGCTCCACTTGGTGGTATTCACGGAGTCGCTTTCCAGTTCCGTTGCATACGTGAAGGTAATGTCAGAAGACACATCGATGCTGTTCGTATTGTCATCGATCTTCACGATCTGAGCGGAGCTCTTCACGAGGCTGATGGAGGAAACGTTGATAATATCGCCAGCGCGCATCGAAGTGCCGCCCACGAGTTTGACATCGTTACCCATATAGGTCTTGGACTTGATCTGTTCCTGGCCCACGGAAATCGTCACTTCGACGCCTTCCGGAAGCTTATCGAACGAGTATTCGCCGTTTTCGCTGGTCTTCGTGGTCAGCTCGCACGGCACGAATTCCTTCGGCAGGTTGGCATAGACCGTCACGCCAGAAGCGCCGTTCGTCTTGCCCTTGTCGTCGGTGAACAGCACAATGCCCTTGGCCTGCACGCCGACCTTGTACATCGGGACAGTCTGGATGACATCGCCCACGCGCGGCACATCGCCGGCGCCCTGTTCTGCAAGATTCACGAGAGCATGGACCGTTGCGTAGCCATCCTTGGAGATCTGGTAGCTATGGTCGCCCAGAGCCTGATTCTTCCACACGGAAAGACCCAGGGAATCCGCAACGACGGCCTTGTCGTCAACTACGGAATAAACGGTCACGCCAGAAAGAGCGGCTCCAGAATGATTGTCTACAACCTTGATAGTGATAGTGCCTTCGGCCTTGGCATCGTCGTTGATGTTAGTGACAGTGCTATCGCAAGCCGCAAGGAAAGCCGCAACGGCGGCAAAAGAAAATGCATATTTAAGCTGCATTTGTCCTCCTCTATAAATATTAATGCAAACAAAATATAACAAACAAGACATATAATGTCAACAACGCTTTACAAGAAAAATATAAGCGGCCCATAAAAAAACTGCCCCGTTCGGAGCAGTTTTTCACATTCAAATAGAGAGATTTTTAAGCCATTACCAAATCCGGACGGACCTTCATTTCGTCCAGTTGAATCTGGTGAAGAACCACGTGACCCTGCATAAGACTTTCCTGCACATCGATAATGCGCTGGTTGGTCGAACCTCTGAACTTGATTTCCAGGGACTTCTTCGCCATAATAAACGGACCGTCAATCAGGATATCCGCAAAAGTCAACAATTCGAAGAGTTCCGGGCGTTCATGCATCAAGTCCATGAGACGTTCATAGGTGTAACCCGTGAAAATCACCAGATTCATGCCACGTTCCTTGATTTCGCGGGCAAGGGGGATTAACGCCTTAGCCTGGTCCATCGGGTCGCCTCCGCTAAACGTCACGCCATCGAGCAGCGGGTTTTCGTCGATCATGTCAAGGATTTCTTGAATATCGATAAAATGCCCTCCGTTAAAGTCGTGGGTTTGCGGATTGTGGCATCCAGGGCAATTGTGATGACAGCCCTGGGTAAAAATCGTCATACGGATTCCGGGGCCGTCGACAAACGATTCGGGTTCGATACCCGCAATGCGCAGCCTCGGAGTTTCTTCTTGTTCCATAACGATTTACACACCGTGCTTCACGCGATCGTTCACTTCGGCACGCTTTGCGTTATTGAAGCGATCGACGGTACCGACGAGGTAACCCGTGATGCGACGGATACGTTCGAATCCGATACCTTCACCGTATTTGTTCAATTCTTTTTCAGACATTATTGATTCTCCTTGCTAGATAAATAGTTGGTAGAACTTAGTTGATAGAGCTTAGAGAAAAGAGAATGTTCTAAGTTCTAAGTTCTAAGTTCTAAGTTCTTACTACCTGATTCCCTTGAATGCGGGCATTCCCGGATAAAGTCTACGCAGTTCCTTCAGTTTTTCTTCGGAAATGGCGTGGCCTTCGCTACGTCCGCAACGCGGGCAGCTGTCACCGATCACACCCACGAATCCGCAAACCGGGTCGCGGTCCACCGGGTGGTTGATGGAGCCGTAACCGATACCCACCTTGGCCATGTGCTGCACGATCTTTTCGAAGGCATCCAGGTTCTGCGTCGGGTCGCCATCGAGTTCGACGTAGCTGATGTGACCGGCGTTGGTGAGTGCGTGGTACGGGGCTTCCAGAGAAAGCTTCTTGAAAGCCGAAATCTTGTAGTACACCGGAATGTGGAAGGAGTTGGTGTAGTAATCGCGGTCGGTAACGCCCGGGATAATACCGAACTTTTTCTTGTCCATACGCACGAAGCGGCCAGAAAGGCCTTCAGCAGGCGTAGCAAGCAAGCTGAAGTTGAGGCCCAGGCGCTCGGATTCCTTATCGCAGAATTCACGCATGTGGCCGATAATCTTGAGGCCGAGCTGCTGGGATTCTTCGGATTCGCCGTGGTGCTTGCCCGTAAGCATCACCAGGGTTTCGGCAAGGCCGATAAAGCCAATGGAAAGCGTACCGTGCTTGATGACTTCGCCAACGGTGTCTTCCCAGCCGAGCTTTTCGGAATCGATCCAGACGCCCTGTCCCATGAGGAACGGGAAGTTCTTGACCTTGCGCTTGCTCTGCACGGCGAAGCGTTCCATGAGCTGGTCGCTCACCAACTGCATCATGCGATCGAGTTCCTTGAAGAACAGGTCGACAGACTTCATCTTGATGGCGATACGCGGAAGGTTGATCGAAGTAAAGCTCAAGTTGCCACGGCCAAAGCTGATTTCGCGGCTCGGGTCATAATGGTTACCGATTACGCGGGTACGGCAACCCATGTAGGCAATTTCGGTTTCGGGGTGGCCCGGCTTGTAGTACTGCAAGTTGTACGGGGCATCCTGGAAGCTGAAGTTCGGGAACAGGCGCTTGGCGCTCACGCGACAAGCGAGCTTGAACAAGTCATAGTTCGGGTCGCCAGGCTTGAGGCTGACGCCGTCCTTGACGCGGAAAATCTGAATCGGGAAGATTGCCGTTTCGCCACCACCCAAGCCTTCTTCGGTGGTGAGAAGCAGGTTACGCATAGCCATGCGAGCTTCGGGCTCGGTACACATACCGTAGTTGATGCTGGAGAACGGAGTCTGGGCACCGGCACGGCTGTGCATGGAGTTCAGGTTATGAACGAAAGCTTCCATAGCCTGGAAGGTTGCCTTGTCGGTTTCTTCGTAGGCCATCTTTTCGGCAAACTTCTGGGCGTTCTTCACCGTTTCTTCGCCATAGGTCTTGGCGAGTTCGCGGGCTTCGGCTTCCACGAACTTTTCGTTCGGCACGAGCGTTGCGACCATGCCCATTTCTGCCATTTCGGTATGGAGCTTCTTCACAATCGGCAGGATTTCTTCTTCGGTCTTGCCGGCGAGAAGAATGAGAGCCTTGACCATGTTGGAAAGGTAAGCCTTGCGGTAAGTGATGCGCACACCGTCGGCCATGGCATAGTCAAAATTCGGAATGGACTGACCGCCGTGCTGGTCGTTCTGGTTAGACTGAATGGCAATAGCGGCCAAAGCAGCGTAGCTACGGATATCCTTGGGTTCACGAAGGTGACCGTGACCGGTGTTGAAGCCGTTCTTGAAAAGCTTCTTGAGGTCGATCTGGCAGCAGGTCATGGTAAGGGAATAGAAATCCAAATCGTGGATATGGATATCGCCTTCCATGTGGGCGCGGCTGTGCTCGGGCTTGAGCATCATCATGGTGTAGAAATGCTTTGCGGATTCGGAACCATACTTAAGCATGGTACCCATGGCGGTATCGCCATCGATGTTCGCGTTTTCACGCTTGAGGTCGGATTCCTTAGCAGAACTGAAGGTAATGTCGCGGAGCGTATGCATGAGGCGAGTGTTGACTTCGCGCACGCGGGTACGTTCGGCTCGGTACAAGATGTAGCTCTTGGCGGTATCGGCATAGCCACCTTCGGTAAGAGCCTTTTCGACAGCGTCCTGGATTTCTTCGATTTCGGGAACATTCTTGCCTTCGGATTCAAGTCGGCCCACCACATCGGCGGACACCTTGAGGGCCGTGCTCGTGAGCACGTCGTCGTTTCCCAACAAATTCAACTGACTCTGGGCAGCCTTAATCTGTTCGTCGAGCTCGCCCGATGCGCGGAATGCCTTGACAATGGCGTCGGCAATCTTTTCAATGTTGAACGGCATCTCACGGCCGTCGCGCTTCCTTACAGAAACTATCATCTACCAATCCTTGCTGCCCGGCGAATCAGCCCCGAATTGCATAATTGCAGGCGAAACTCGTTTCGAGCATACTTTTTTCTTTCATTTCCGGTATTTACTATATCTTGTGTCTCAAAAGAAGCTCGAAGCACAAGATATGGAAAACAATATAACAAATGTATCTGTCATTGGAAGACATTTTTCAAAAAAACAGCGCTTTTTATGTAAATTTAAGCTTACAAAGTTGGACTTATCAACAATCCAGAAAACAGGCTTTTAAAGCGGCTTTATACAAAGTAAGCAAAACAAAAGCTAACGCCTTTATTTATAAGCAGTTAGCGAATTTTACCATTCCGGACACTTATCAACACAAAAATAAAAGTTTTTTATAAACTACGTCTTGACAAACACAGGCCTTGTGATTAGCCTGTATTATTGGAGTAATTCTACCACCAAATGAACCGATGCAGAGATGCTTACGGAGTCCGCGATAGACGAAAGAAGGGCGTCTTCGCTATAGTCGTTGAACTTGGCTACCCCCAGGACTTGCCGTCCGTGCATAAGGTCGCTACCGCCGTTTTCACTGACCGAGATTACCTTACCAAGCTTGCCGCCAACGCTTTCGGCGTAGCTTTCTGCCTTGTCCATAGCCTTCTTGCCCACCGAGAGTATGATTTCTTTGCGCAAGGAATCTTCGCCCTTGAGACGGGCTGACGTGCGATCGATTTCGACATCAAGTTCTGCAGAAAGGACAGCGACTGCCGCGGCAGCCACAGACCTAGAAGAACAACGAATTGCAAAGGACTGGCTCACCACATAGCCCGTAAGACTGCGGGTACCCTTGTCATAGGACCATTCCTTACGCATATCGACACTGTTCTGTTCGATATCCGCATTCTGGATATCGAGTTTACTCATTTGTTCAAAAATCGCCTGGCGACGGGTTTCGAGCTGTTTGAAAAGCAGTTCCTTGTCGCGACCGCGCAATTCAAGCATCGCCACCGTCACGAATTCGTTCGCCCCGTACTTGCGGGATTCCGATGCAGACACCTTTACCGTAGACATCTGCGCGTCGCTTACCACAGACGGGACCTTCAAGGATTTCGGCATTGCATTCTGCATTGCATTTTCCTTGTTGGTCGTAAGCAGCAAGAAGCCGAGCAATACGACTAGCAGGACGAGTCCCAATGTAACTTTGTTCATATTCAACCCCTATGACAAGTTCATTTATTTGTTGAAACCAGGTTGGTGACCGTATTAATAAGCAAAGCCATCACGATTGTCGTCGTCATACTGATAAAGGGCAGCCAAGGCCAACTAAAGATACCACCCAATACAGCCGGCACCCCAAAAGCAGGAATGCCTTGAACAAGAATCAAACTACCCATGCCGCAAATCACGGCAACGACGACAACCCAGCCGCGGAGTTTACCCGCCCCCGTACCGAAGATTTTATCGGCATAGAAGGCAAGCAGGAACATGCCGAGAAGCGGCCCCGTGAAAAGCCCCGTAAAGAAGAGAGCATTCTTGAGAAGGCTCCCCTGCTGGGTTGCTGCAAACAAGGCAAAGAAAATGCCCAGCACACCCCAGACTACCGTCCAAATCTTGGCACGCTTGAGTCCACCGATTCCGGCATTTTCGTCCCAGCCCAAAAAATCGCGTTCAGACGTATTGCCCAAGGAATTGATGGCGCTCGAAAGGCTACTCATGGCAGCCGCACAAATGGCTGCAACAATCAGCCCCGTCACGCCCACCGGAAGTCCATTTACAATAAAGTAAGGAAACACATCGTTCTGTCCCAAGCCTTCAGGAAGCACCGCCGCATGAGCCTTCTGGTAATAAACATAGAGAGCGGCACCTACCCAGTAGAACAAGATAGAAACGGCACAGCCAAGCACCATCGAAAGAATGCTTGAACGGTTCGCCGCCTTCACGTCTTTACAGCTCAGGTAGCGCTGCACAAACTGCTGGTCGCAACCGCGAATGGCAATTTCAAGAACCGCATAGGCAAAGCCCGCCGACACAAGCGTGCGCGCATTCGAAATATCCATCGAGGCGTCCCACCACTTGGTCTTGCCCGCTTCGCTTGCAAGGGCCGCCATTTCGCCAAAGCCTCCGACCGCATTCGAAATTAGAATCAGCACCAGCACGCCGCCGCCAAAGAACACAACGAACTGCATCACGTCGGTCCAAATGACCGCCTTGATACCGCCAAACCAGGTGTAGAATATGGCCACCGCCGCCGACACGATAATTGCAAGTTTCAAGTCGATATGCAAAATCTGCGCAAGCACAAGCGACGGCGCAAACAGGAGGATTCCCGTACGCAACAGCAAGTGCAAGCAATAGAATATAGCGGCAAGCCTGCGCACCGGGCGGGAGAATCGGACTTCGAAAAGTTCGTAGGCGCTGTTAATGCCAGAAGTCCGGAACTTGGGGATAAAGACAAGCCCCACTACCACAATGCTAATGAAAGCGCCAATCTGGAACATGAGGAACGTCATGTTGTCGCCATAAACATCGGCAGGCGCCCCCAAGAAGGTCGTCGCACTCACGGACGTCGCAATAAGGCTAATGCCCACGGCCACCCACGGAATGGAGCCGCCGCCCAACATGTATTCCTTGAGATTCTTATTACCGCGCGAGACAAACAAGCCGATCGCGATTGAGAGTAACAAGTATGCGACTAAGACAATCCAATCGAGCGCGGTAAACATGCTATACACTCACGGGTTCAGATTCTTGTTTTTCGAACTGCACGACCTGGTTGCGACCGCCTTCTTTAGCGCGGTACAACGCCTGGTCGGCATTGTTGATGGCCTTTTCCAAGTCACCGTTAAAGTTCTGAGTCAGCAAGAACGCGCCGATACTTACCGTCACGCGCAAGGGTTCTGCCTGGTGTACATCGAACACGAGCTTTTCGACCGACTTGCGAATGCGTTCAGCAGTTTCGATCATGCCGTCGGCATCGGTATCGATCAAGGCGACCACGAATTCTTCGCCGCCAAAGCGGGCCACCACGTCAATTTCGCTGCGGATTTCTTTACTGATGGTGTCGGCAATCCCCTTGATGACCACGTCACCAATCGGATGGCCATAGGTATCGTTCACATGCTTGAAGTGGTCGATATCCATCATCAAGAGGCCAATGCTGTACTTGGCGCGGTCTGCACGAATTTTTTCGGAGCGCAATTTTTCAAACATGGTCTTCTTGTTGATGAGACCCGTATGTCCGTCGCGCATGGCCTGGTCGCAACCCAGTTCAAACTTGCGGGCGCGATTGTAGGCAAAGCCTGCTACGCCGGCAAATGCCTTGAGCAATTCCTTTTCATGATCGTTGTACGGCATGGAGCTGCTGCTTTCAAGGCAAATCGCAATTTCGGCGGTATCGGAACCATGTTCAGCCGCAATAGGCATGACCAAAATCTGGCGCAGGTTCAGGTTCTTGCGTTCCGAATCGTTCAAGCGCGGCAGGTAATCCTTGAAGCCCGGCAAGAACGAGCGTTCCATGGGGCGGTTGCGCATCAGGGCCAGCACAAACACACCCTTGTCCGAAAGCGTAAACTTCTTGTTCGCAAACTGCTCGGCATCTACACCGTCGCAGTACACCACGCTACCATTCATGTCGTCGCCCGGATCCATGGCAAGAATCGTGAGGCGGTCGTAGGCCATGTTCGCCTTCACGTAATTGATAATCTGCTTGTAGATGTCCTTGACCGACATGTTCTGGAAGAACTTGCGCAGGTAGCTGTAAAGTCCGCCATACTGCTGCAGGGCAATATGCTTTTGTGCCGAGTAGAAACCCTTGTAGTCGAGCATCGAAATAGCGCTTGCGATAAACTTGAGCGCATTAGCCGTCATGTCGTTAAACGCATTCGGGTACACGGAATCCATTACAAGTGCACCTACGCGAAGTCCAGAGGCATGATCAATCATGGGCACGGCCACCACCGACTTGATGGCCGGATTGTCCACATAGTACATCACGCTCTTCGCACCCGGAAGGTCACCTTCCAGAAGGCGGTTCACGTTACTGCGGAACAGCTGGCCCAAAAGACCGGACGTTTCGGTAATGCGCGTGCGGAGGTTCACCGAAATTTCCTTGTCGTTTGCAAAATTGCGAATACCCCATTCCCTCTGGTTTTCCATCTGCGTAAACACGATGACAGAATTCACATGCGGTACCACGATCTTGAGCGCAAGCAGCATGTCGGTCATGGAACGGTTGATGTCAGCGTTAGCGCGGGCCCAAACCTGGCTCACCTTGAGGGCGGCTTCGGGTTCATTGGCCATACCCCTAGGCGCATTGGAAAATTCGTTCTGCAAGGTCGGCGTAATAATCGGGTTGTTCGTCGTCGAACGCTTCTTGAAAATCGTCGGAATGGGAGCTGTTGGAGGCTGCTGGGAATTCGGGCCGGCAAGGCGCGGGCGGTTCATGCAGGCAAGCACTAACGCAACGACGGCGAAGGGAATCAGGAACAGGAACATTCCCCCCTGGAATGCAAGGCCAAGCAAAAGGCCCGCGACCACGAATAAAATTTCAGCAACAGACATATCTTTCCCACTATAAACGGAAGGAACGGTACAGCATTACGACCGAGACGCCGCCATATACAAAGTGGCTAATCCATGCCGCCCAAAAAGGCGAAAGCGCACCATTTTCTCCCATCTTTAAGCCGATTCTTTCAAGAATATAATAGCTAAAAACAATCAAGAGGCCAACCCCGAACTTCTGGGAAAGGCCCCCAGAGCGACTATAGCGGTGGCAAAGCGCTGCACCGATGAGTAGTACAATCAAATTCATCCAATGGGCGGAACGCTTAAACTGGAGTGCGGTTTCCATAGCCCGGGTATCTTCGCCCGAACGGCGCAACACGTTGATTCTAGCCATGACCATCTTGGAATCCATTTCATCGGCGGTCTGGCGTTCGTTAATCAAGTCGCCCGGATAAGTCGTTACCTTGTCGCACAACTTTTCGCGATGAATCGGGTAAACGTTAACTGTACCGTCTTTATGGAATTCACGACGGAGCCCGCGTTCAAATTGCCAGCAACCCGGCGGCGGGTCTATGCTAGAAAGCCTTGCAATCGAATCGAGCGAATCCTTGGGAGCATCTTCAATCCAGCGGACCAGTTTTGCATCGTAACGCTCTACCAGGCGGCCATCTTCGCGAAGGAGCAAAACCACGTCGCGGCCAAAGCGGCCCTTGCCGGAATAATGCCTAAAGAACCAGCTGGCCCGTTCGCTGTCGATAAAGGTAAAGTCGCGTTTTTCCTTGATGCGCGGATTCTTCTTTTTCTGGGCGTTGGTCTCCATGGTTTCAAGGCGCTTGTGGTTCGCGTCAGGGAGCCAAAGTTCGCTCATTTCGTAAGAGGCAATCGATACGATCACGCCGAACACGAAAATCGGAATCAACGTCTTGAACGGCGCCTGGCCGGAACTCTGCATGGCACTCATTTCCAAATGACGCGTCATGTTACCGATCGAGGCCAGCACAGCAATGAACAAGGCCACCGGCGAAATCAGGTAAATCATGTAAGGCAGGTAGCTTACATAATAGTCTATCGCATCCTTGGTGTCGCGGGCAAGCCAGGTCTTGATGTTACCCACAAAGTCAATGACCGCAAACATAAGAATCGCGCCCAAGAGCACCAGCAGGAACATCTTGAGAAAATTCCACATCATGTACCGGGAGAATTTCATCCAATCCTCCTGGTAAAGAATCCGAATATCTTCTTGAAGAACCCGCCCACCGCGCGAATCGCCCTAAAGAACTTGGAATCGCCCGAGAAACGGTCGCGCACCATGGCCACCGTAATGAATATGCCGAAGGTGCCTATGATAATGTTCGACGCCCACATAGCAAGCACCGGATCTATCAAAAGTCTATCGGCCATGTTTTCGCCGCCAATCAGGCAAATCCAGTAAATCACGAAGAACGCAAGGCTATAAAGAATACCCGTACCGATACCGCCCTTGCGCGCCATGATTCCAAGGGGGGCGCCAATCAGAACAAAGATAAAGCAGGCAAAACCGGTGCTGTACTTCTTGTGGATTTCGACCGTATACTGCGCCTTGCGCTTGAGTTCCGTTTCCATGCGGCTGTATAATCTTTCGGTTGTGCGAAGCGCCGCAATTTCTTGCACGCGGAGTCGCTGCAAGGACCGCCTGCGCTGGATAGAATCAATCTTTGTCCCGCTTTCGACCGATTTCGGGACAATGGAATCGCCCAAGACATCTTCGCGCAACGTCACAAGCGTGTTCAACCTTTTTTCGAGCGCCTGATCCCTGAATTCGACATAGCGTTTTTCGGCATCTTCCACCACCTCGGTCATCATCTCGATAGGCATTTCGCGGTCGCTACGGTAACTGCGGCTACGGCGTTCCAGGCGGTCATCCACGTTCTTCATGGCTAGGTCCTGCGAGAAATAACGAATGCGGAAGTAGTTTTCGGGGTTATCGGCATCGGTCATGTGCGTTTCGCCACTGCGCAAGCGAAGCATAAGGGTTGCACCGTTGTCTTCGTATTCCATGGTCGCACTGTCGGCATACACAATACGGGGCGCCCCCTTCTTTTCCATTTCGAAAATCTGGATTCCGTACAAAGTACCCGATACCGGATCGATGCGATTCACCCACAATTGAACATCGGGGAACTGCGTAATGAGCCTGCCCGCATCAATAAACACGTGCGGTTTTTTACGCGACACGGCATTCATGAGTTCGACCGAACGGTGGTTCGCTTCGGGCAGCACCCAGTTGTTGAACACCACCATCAAAACCGAAATCAGCATCGATACCAAAAGTACCGGACGCATGAGCGAAAGCGGAGAAATGCCCGCCGCCTTGCAGGCCGTAATTTCCTGGTCGCCCGAAAGCCTACCGAAAGCCATCAAGCTTGCCACAAGCACGGCCATCGGAATAGACAGCGAAAGCATCCAGGCGAGGTTTAGCGCAAAGATTTCAAGAACAGTCGAGGCAGGAAGCCCCTTGGAAAGCACATTATCGAGGATTTTGACTAAAAAGTCCACCACGAACAGGAACGTGATTCCAAAAAGAGCCGCCAAAAAGGGGCCTATGAGCTCTTTCAACACGTAGCGGACTAAAATCATTTTTCTGAACTTACAAAATTTTCTAATTTACGGGGGTAAAATTAGAATTAACCAAAGAAAAAAAATGAACCTGTTCAAGAATATTCCCTTATTCCTTTGTATTTTAGCTGAAACTGCATTTTTGGTCGGTTGTTCTTCGAGCGGTAAAAGCAAGATGAAACACACCGAATGGTGCCGAATTCGCTATGAAGGCGCAGAGGAACTTTTCAAGAAAGAAAAGTACGGCCGAGCAACAGACAGGCTCGAAGAAATCCTTTCGACATGCGCCGGCACGGGCTACATGGAACAGGCCCAATTCTTGATGGCCGAAAGCTACTTCAACATGGAAGACTGGATCGAAGCCCGCGGTGAATACGGCAGTTTCATCTTGAACTTCCCGGGTTCGCCATTCATTGAAACCGCCGAATTCCGCAAGGCTATTTCTTCGTTCAACATGGAATTCCGCGTGAGCCGCGACGAAGCGAACACGACGATTGCCATGAGGGACTTTGAACGCTACCTGTCGAACTATCCCGATTCCCCGCTGCGCGACTCGGTAAACTACTACTACGACCTGCTTGTCGAACGCTTGGCCGAGAAGGAATTCCAGACCGCAAGACTTTACCTGCGCATGGACAAGTACCAGGCCGCCGTGATTTACTTCAAGGAATTCCTGGAAACCTACCCCAAGAGCAAGCGCCGTACCGAAGCCTTGTTCATGATTGCCCAGGCCTACAACGAACTTGACCAGTTCGAAACCGCCAAACTCTACTTGAACATCGCCCGCAACGAAGCAAACCCCGACGACAAGAAAATCCAGAAGCAGATTGCAAAGACCGAAAAGAAAATCGACAAGGCCGAAATTGCATTTGCCAAGCGCATGAAAAAGGATTCCCAGAAGAAGCGTTTCTTCAAGGAAGACCGCGAAATGCAGAACTAGTGAAAGATGTGAGATGAGAGATGTGAGATGTGCAATTATTCATTTCACATTACACATCACACATTGTGTCAACCTAAGTGGAGTGAAACGGAATCGAAGGATCTGAATAGGTGAAACATCTTTTGCACATTCTCCTTGTGGCGATTCTTGCCGCATCTGCCATGGCCGCCGAAGAGACTTCGACCCGCGACCGTTCCAGGCTTTCGATTTTTTTGCAACCCGCCGTTTCGTTCTTGGATTTTCCGGAACGCAAATACTTCCAGGATGCAATCGACACTCTCTATTACAGCTTTAAACAAGACGCCGTGACCGAAAGCGAATCGCTGAGTGTCGCCAAGCAGGACTTCCAGAAGGTAAACTTCTGCTTCCCGATTTCGGCTGGGCTCCAATACCAGCTTTTCAAGGACAACTTCATTAGCGCGGGCGTAAGCTTTATTTACGACAACGAATCGGTGGTGCTTACCGACCGCAAGAACCGCACCCACAATTACAGCTACACCATTCAGGGCATGCCGCTCTTTTTGGAATACAGGCTCGGCATTCCCCGCAACTTCATGACGCTTTCGGGCGAAAGCCTGTTCAGCATTGCCGTGCGCTGGTACTGGGTATTGCCCGGCACCGAAATCTATACGACCTGGGGTCAAATGGACGCAAAGACTCCGCTCCTCGGCGCAGGCTTTGGCGTAAGCGTCGGCTACCTGATTGCGAACTGGAAAAATTTCAACATTTACGGCGACGTCGGATTCAGCAGCATCAAGGTGGAATCCGAAAAGAAGTTCTCTAAAATTGTCCCCGACGGTCCCGATAAAAAAGCCAAGTGGAATATCGGCGGACTCACCATGCAAGTGCGCATTGGCTTTGGGCTGTGGAACGAGCCTGAGAGCGTCGAAGATAAAGATGACGATGACGACGATGATGACAAGAAATCCCCGGAGGAATAATGAGCTTTATTCCGGGCGAAAGGTTGCATTACGCCGAGACGCATTTCAAGTTCAAACTCCCCTGGTCGCTGCTGTATAAGCCGTGGCCCGAAATTTTGGTCGATGCCCCGTTCCAGTTTGTACCGGGAGTCGAGCCTACCGTTTGGATTGTGGTCCGCGACGCGCATCGGTTCCCGACGCTTATCGAGAAGGCGGAAATCAACGGCAAGACCTTTGAATTACAGATACAGGCGAAGGAGCAATTCGGCTTTTACCCCATGAAACTCGGGCAAATGGAGCCTGGCATACATGAACTGGACTGCAAGATTTACGCCAAGCGGATTAGCGAAAACGGCGAGCGCACCGAGACGAAAGTTTTTACCCGCTGGAATTACCCCGGATTAAAGCCCAAGCCCTTAAAAATTCAAGTGCTTGCCGAAGAGCCGCCGAAAGCCCCAGGATTTGTCGCCGGCGAAATGCATTGCCACACGCATTATTCTGCAGACCATGTGGAACACGGAGCCTCGCCTGCCGTATTGCAACAGGCGGCCAAGGCCGTCGGGCTTGACTTTGTAAGTTGCACCGACCACGCCTACGATTTTGCCTACACCACCGAAGACTATACCAAAGAAGCGGACACACCGCTCACCCGCTTTGACGCCTTGCGCGAAGAAGTCCGCAAACTGAATCAGAATGCAGATATGCCACTTATGATTGCCGGCGAAGAAGTTTCGGCAGGCAACTCCAAAGGCGAAAACGTGCACATGACGGTACTCGGGCCAGAATGCTATTTGCCCGGTCTCGGCGACTGCGGGCGAAACTGGCTCGAAAACAAGCCTACCTTCAAGATTCCAAAACTTTTGGAAATGACTGCGGCGCATTGCTTTGCAGCCCACCCGATGCAGCCCATGGGCTACCTCGAGAAATTCATCTTCCGTCGCGGCTACTGGAGCCACAAGGATTTGAATCTTGAAGCCAACCACAAGATTCGCGGCATCCAATTTTGGAACGGCATTCGCGACGAAGGCTTTAAGCTTGGAAGACAGTGGTGGATCGAGGAACTCGGCAAAGGAAATTTCTTGCTCCCGATTGGCGGCAACGACGCTCACGGCGACTTGAACGACACGACCGCCGTCGCGACCCCGCTGGTTTCGCTGAAGCATAGCCGAGACCATGTTTTCGGGAAAGTCCGCACAGTTGTGAAATTGGACTCAAGTGTCATCCTGAGCGAAGTCGAAGGATCTAAAAAGAATCTTTCATTAGAAGCTTTAAACGAGGCTTTCGCGGGCGACAACTGCTACATTACCGATGGCCCGGCTCTCTGGTGGGAACGCGGCGAAAAAACCGTGACTTTCCATGCTCGCAATACGCAAGATTTCGGCGGAGCCTTCCGTTACATCCGCATTTTCGGGCGCAAGCGTTCTGCAGGCGGCAAGCTCGCCAAGAACGAAACCGTCTGCATAGAAAGCCTGGTATTGCCGCCCGCCAGCACAGACATTACCGTCAATAAAGATGACTTTGCGTACTTGCGCGCCGAATGCGAAACCGCAACCGGCAAGTTCGCAATGACTTCGGCCGCCGTACTTTAGGAGGGACTCATGCCACGCTTTATATCGCCCATGCGCCCCCGCTACATGCGTTCCCCGTCGGATATACCTAAAGAAGGCTTGCAGGTACAATCCATAACGCCGACTCCCGAAGCATCGAAAAATGCAGAAACGAATGCGGCTTCGGTGAGTGATACGCAGGATTCGCCCGAGGCGCAGGAGCCTGAATACCCTGAAATCGTGTGCGTGTCCGAAGGCACGTTCCGCCAGATTCGCGACGACAGCCTGGTACTCCTTTCGCAAGGAATTTCTCACAGGCTCTTGCGCAGTATCGAAGGCCCTTTTTTGATTTTCGTTTTGCCCGAGCACGAAGAATTTGCACGCCTACAGTTGGCTCTTTACCGCAAGGAAAATCCGCCTAAAGAAGAAAACCCGCCGATTCCCTTGAGTTTTAGCTTGCAGCCGCTCTGGATTTTGCTTGCTCCCGTGATATTCACGCTAATCGATTTTTCAGACAAAGTAAGTCTTCATTCACGAGGAATCTCGGATGCCGGCAAGGTCCTTAAAGGAGAATGGTGGCGCGCGCTCACGGCACAGACCTTGCACGGCGACACGCGGCACCTAGCGTCGAATTTACTCTGCGGCTACATCGTGATGAACATGATTACCTTCCGCATTCCGCTGCTACGGCTTGCGCCGTTTATCGCCGTCGCGGCCGCGATTGCAAACATTTGCGTCTCGCTTACGGTAAAGACCGACTTTCGCTCGCTCGGTTTTTCGACATTCGTATTCGCCGCCATCGGTTGCCTCTCGGTAATTGAATTCAGGCTCATGCCCAAAGAAACCCACGGCCTGCTCCGGCGATTCGCGCCGCTCTGCGGCGCGGCATCCCTTGCCGTATTCCTCGGGCTCGGCGAAAACGCCGACATTCTCGGACACGCCTACGGATTCATCGCGGGACTCTTCTGCGGACTCATCCCCAGCAAAAAGGCGCTCCGCTGGGGAACGCCGCTTTCTTCCGTCGACGGAATCGGGCTATTGCTTTACTACGCGCTATACGTGATTGCGTGGAAAATGGCGATGGCATGAAAAGCCGCACGAAGACCCGTTATTTACACATACAAAAAGGCGGTCTTAGACCGCCCTTAAAGTAAATTTCAATTTCTTTAAATAATTCCGAAATCCGAGTTCCGTATTCCGAACCAACTAGATGTTCAGGAACTTCTTGGCCTTGTCGGCATAAGCCTGGTTGTCGCCGTAGACCGTGAGAATGCGTTCCGCAGTCTGCTTGGCCTTGTCGGCAGCACCGAGCTGTTCGTAAACAAGAGTGAGCTTCCACATGGCGTCAGCAACCATCGGGACCTCGTCCACCGGTTCGTCCTTCTGGAAGCGGTCTTCCTGGTCACCCGTGCGCTTTGCAAATTCGGAGATGTACTTTTCCAACAGACCGGCAGCGGCAGAATAGTCAGCCTTTTCGATCTTCACAGAGGCAAGACCGTGCATGGCAGCCGAACGGACTAAAGCAACAGAACCGGCATTGTCGAGGCTCTTCTGGAAGAACACTGCAGCGGCGTCAAATTCGCCAGCCTGGAACTTGATGTTGCCAGCGTAAAGAGCTGCCTTGGCCAGAGCCACACCGGAAAGCTTACCGGAATTGATCTTGGATTCGAATTCCACGAAAGCGGAGTCATTCTGATTCGCATAAAGGAGCGTCATGCCCGGACCGAGAAGTTCGGCCTGTTCTGCGGCAGAAGCCTTGCGATAATCACGGAACTGCACCACGCCCACCACAATGACCATAATCACCACGAGGGCGGCAATGACCTTGGAGCCGTGTGCGACAAAAAATTCCTTAATTTCAGAATTGTTGGTATTCGATTCGTTTGCCATATTAAACGTCCATGTTAAATTTCGTGCTCCAATCATAGAAAATTTTTAATGTATTGTCAGCACACCTTGACAAATTAGGGCCGTTTTGCTAATTTTGGCCTACCATGCCACTCTAGCTCAGCTGGTAGAGCAGCTGATTCGTAATCAGCAGGTCGGCAGTTCAAATCTGCTGGGTGGCTCGAAAAAATTCCCGCTCGTTGAGCGGGATTTTTTGATTTTTAGGGTACTTTGTATATCTTGACCTTAAAGGTGTAATCGCCATCACTGCCTTCGGTTGCATTGGTAATCGCGAAGGCGTAGAAGCCTTCACCCGTTTCAGCATTGTAGGTTGGGGTCTTGGCGACGTAAATTTGGTTGAAGTTCTGAATCATGTTCGTCAGTCGTTCAGCATCGATAGTCTTGAACTTGAAGTCGCTGACATAGGCAGTCGCAGGGACACGATCTGCATTTATGTCTTCCGGCCAGATATCCACTTCATAGTCATCGGTGTAAGGCGCAAAATCTCCGTTAATAATCGGGGAGAATAAGAGACCCGAGCCGCTTTTCGCAGAAAGTTCCGGATTGTTCCTGTCGCCGGCCTTTTCGAAGATTATGTCTGCCGTTGCAGCTCCTGCGGCAGGCACTGCAACGCAGTAAACTAGGTCAACCCCCGGATTCACGTTCGTAGAAAGTTCAACCTGACAAGTTGTCATCGGGATTTCTTTAACCTGAACGGCCGAAGAAGAGGAACGCACATCGCCGCAATAATCGTATGCATCACGTTCAAACGGAATGATTTCGGTTCTCTGGAAAACTCTGTCGCCGGAACTAGCCGTCACAGTAACGATTAGACTGTACGTGCCACATTCTGTAAAGCCCGGATCCAGCAGATCAATGGTCACAAAAGCAGAATTCTTGGAAGTCAGGTCAATGGCATTTGGCGTTGGGAAAGTGATTTTGTTAGAGTTGACAGGTACGTTAACAGCGACCATGTTACCCGGATTACCCTTACCGATCAGATATTCGATTCCGATAAAGGCTATGTTGAAAGAGCTGTCCACGGCGGCAGAGTCGCCGACAACGTCCAGACTGAATTGGCCTTTGAAACGCGCTTCATCACCAACAATACGAGAAGAAAGCTCCGTGGCTGCGATAGTAAAGTCGCTCTGATCAGGAACAACAATTACCAATTCACTGCTACTGGATTTTTCAAGAGAACTACTAGAATCCGTCTCATCATCCTCAACAAAGCTACTGGACGATTTTTTCTCTTTCTTCGAAGAACTAGACGATTTTTCCACAGCAGAACTGCTTGAAGCTTTCTTTGAAGAGCTGCTAGATTCGGCTACAGACTCATCCGAAGACGACAAAGCTCCCGTTCCATCTTCCGTCACAACAGGAGAAGAATCGTCAGAGCATCCAAAAAACATAAACGCTGCTACAAGACTCACTGCAGCAAAGCCACGAATAGATAGACTTTTCATTTTACAATTCCCCACAGGTTAGTTACCTTCACAAAGGTAACTAAAATTATAACAATGCGGAATTACTTTTATACTAGATATGAAAAATCCCGCTCGACGAGCGGGATTTTTTTCATTTATTTTCTAGCAGCTAACTCTTCAGGAGTTCGAGCAAGGATATCCCAGTCGCCGCGCTTGATGATCTTGTACGCATAGCCTTGTTCGGTAAGGAACAGCTGGCGGTTCATGGCGAATTCCTGTTCCTTGGAATCCTGCGTCACGATGCTGTAGAAATGCGCCGCGCCACCGTCGCTCTTGGGGCGGAGCACGCGACCGAGGCGCTGGGCTTCTTCCTGTCGGCTACCGAAGGTACCCGAAATCTGGATGAGCACGTTGGCATCGGGCAAGTCGATGGCGAAGTTCCCCACCTTCGAGACCATCAAGTTCTTCTGCGTTCCGTTACGGAAGGCGGCATAAAGCTTTTCGCGGTCCTTGTTCGGCGTCTTACCCGTAATCAGCGGAATCTGCAAATCTTCGGAAAGGGCTTCGAGCTGGTCGATATATTGGCCAATGATCAGCACGCGGTCATCGGGCTTGTCGAAGTACTTGAGCAGGCGTTCCACGATGTCCGTCTTTTCGGGGTTCGTGGATGCCAGCGTAATCTTTTCGCGGACAGGCGCAAGCGCATACTTCATCTTGAGTTCCGGTTCCATCGGAATGCGGATTTCGTTACAGTCGGCGGTTGCAATCCAGCCCTGGGCCTCGAGAATACGCCACGGGATGTCGTACTTCTTGGGGCCAATCAAGCTGAACACTTCGGTTTCCTTGTGGTCTTCGCGCACGAGCGTTGCCGTAAGGCCCAGGCGGCGAGTGGCCTGCATTTCGGTACTCAGACGGAACACCGGAGCCGGCAGCAAGTGCACTTCGTCGTAAATCATCAGGCCCCACTTTTCCTGACTGAACAGCGGGAAGTTTGCAAGTTCCTTCTTGACTTCTTCTTCGGTCAAATCGTCGATATCGGCATCGGCCTTTTCATCGGCCTTCTTGGCACGCTTGCGCTGCGTCAAAATCTGGTAAGTCGCCACCGTCACGGGGCCGATTTCCTTGACTTCGCCGGAGTATTCCTTCACCTGGTCGAGCGTCAAGTCCGTCTTGTCGCAAATTTCACGAATCCATTGGCGGCTAGCCGAAATGTTCGGCGTCAAAATCAAAGTCTTAGTTTGTACCAAAGCCATCGTGGCAAGGCCAATCACGGTCTTACCCGAACCGCAAGGCAGCACAATCACGCCCGAGCCGCCCTTCTCGGAACCACTGGCGTAGAACACCTGGGCCGCTTCCTTCTGGTAGTCGCGCAGGGCAAAAGGCTTGCCACCTACCGTCGTTTCGCGCAAGTGAATCGGGAGCGGATCGCCCACGGTATAGCCGGCCAAGTCTTCGACCGGGAACCCGGCGTTGGTAAGCGCCATCTTCAAGTGGCCGCGACGTTCCGGATCCACTTCGGCATGCAAGTCATCGATAAAGTGAAGCACGTACGGCTGCACTTCTTTAAGGTTGCAGATTTCGGTGAACATGTACTTGTCATCGGATTCTACAATCAGCTTGTCGCCTTCTTTTTTCAGGCGAAGCAATCCGTAACGAGACATGTAGTCTTCGATTTCGGTCACCACGGATTCCGGAATCGGGAACCGGCTCTGGCTTTCCAGGCGCTCCAAAACTTCCGGTGCACGAAGTCCCGTTGCAGCCGCGTTCCACAAGCTTAGCGGGCTAATCTTGTAGGTGTGTAAATGTTCTGGGCTCTTGACCAATTCGGTAAACGGTGCAATCGCATCGCGAGCCGCTTCATAAGTGGGGAGATCAACCTCCACCATGATTTCCATATTACTCTGAACAATAATGGCGCCATTCGGATTCATAGGCGCCAAATTTAGTAAAAGTTACGTAATTAGAGTAGTGTTGTAGGGTTAATTTTATATATCTTTATATTGTAAAAAAAGAGGTTTTTTTGAGCCAGTTAAAATTGAATGGAAAGACCGAGACGCTTTGCATTTTCGGTCATCCTGTTGGTCATAGCAAGTCGCCTTTGATGCACAATGCCCTTTTTGAAGCATTAGGCATCAATGCGGCCTATTTGCCCTACGCCCCGGAGCCCGAAAACCTGGCAGACGCCATCAAGGGTTTTAGGGCAATGAAGTTCCGCGGGGCAAATGTCACGATTCCCTACAAGACCCCCGTGATGGACCTTGTGGACGAACTTTCGGACATTTCGAAGTTTACCGGCAGCGTCAATACGCTGTACTGGAAAGACGGTATTGTCGGGGGCACATTATGTGGCACCACGACCGACCCCTACGGATGCATTCGCAACCTGCAGGAATCGGGTGTAGAACCTTCGAACAAGAAGGTCGCCCTGCTCGGAAACGGAGGAGCTGCCAAGGCAATCGCCTACACGCTCGCCGAAATGCAGAACCAGCTCACCATCGTGTGCCGCAACCGCGAAAAAGGGACAGCGCTCGCCGACAGCCTGAACCAGTTCTTTAACGGCAAGGCACCCCAGGTCCAAGTCGCCACGTTCGATGAATTTCCAGTCGTATCCAAGGATATCGAAATCATCATCAACGCAACCTCCGTGGGCATGACTCCAAACGAAGACCAGTCTCCCCTGACCGAAGAATCCTTGCACCAAGGCCAAGCCGTCATGGACATCGTGTACACGCCGCCCATGACCAAGCTTTTAAAGACGGCCCAGGCAAAAGGCTGCAAGGTGGTGACCGGCGAAGGAATGTTGGTGCACCAGGGCATCGAAAGCTTTAGAAAATGGTTCCCCGAAGAAACTAAAAACAAGACGAACGACGAACTCGCACAGATTATGCGTAAAGGAATGCAGGGCTAACATGAACAAGCACATCTTTTTCACCGGATTCATGGCAAGTGGAAAATCCCGCACCGGACGCGCCCTGGCAGAACGGTTGAACCGACCCTACGTGGATACCGACGCCGTTATCGTCGAACGCGCGGGTAAAACCATCAGTGAAATCTTTGAACAGGACGGCGAAGCCAAGTTCCGCGAAATGGAACGCGATGTCGTCGCCGAATTTGCCAAAAAAGAAACCCCGCACATTATTTCTTTGGGCGGTGGCGCTCTCACGCAGCCGGACAACCTCAAAGTCATCCGCGAGAACGGCACCATCATTCGCCTGTGGGCAAAGCCCGAAGTGCTTTCGGAACGCATTGGCCGCAAGAACACGCGCCCGTTGCTTGCCAACTTGAGCGACGAAGAACGCCTCGAAAAAATCAAGGTGATGCTCAAGGAACGCGAAAAGAATTACGCCAACGCCGACTTTAGCGTGGAAAGTTCCGACGAATACACCGAAGACCACGTGATTGAACGCATCCTGTACATCCTGAATTTCTGGAACAGCCATGCGCTGGACGTTTGCCCGAGCAGTGGCGGACGCTACCCCATTTTTATCGGCAAGAACATTATTCCCGAAACAGGCGTTTTGCTTGAAAGCCTCAAGCTCACGCCGAGCCACGAATTCCTGGTTTGCACCGACACGAACATTGCCAAAGTACAAAGCCAGATGATTGGCGAACTGAGAGGCCAGGCCGGACGCTGCCCGATTTTCAAGTTCCAGGCCGGCGAAAAGAACAAGACACTTCACAACCTGAACCAGCTGTTCAGCTTTATGCTCCACCGCGGCTACACCCGCAAGAGCTGCCTGTTGCAGTTTAGCGGCGGCGTGGTCGGCGATATGGCGGGCTTCGGTGCCGCCACCTACCAGCGCGGCATTCCGTTTATCCAGTTCCCGACAACGCTTCTTAGCATGGTGGACAGTTCCGTGGGCGGAAAAGTTGCCGTGAATCACCCCGAAGGCAAGAACATGATTGGCGCATTCTACCAGCCGAAAGCGGTGGTCTGCGACCTCGCGGTGCTCAGCACCTTGCCCGAAACGGAATACCTGGCGGGTCTTGCCGAAATCGTGAAGTACGGCGTGATTTACGACGAAGAATTCTTCCGTTACATGGAACAGAATGTCGAAAAAATCAAGGCTCACGACCTCGACGTTTTGAAGCACCTGATTTACCGCAGCTGCGCCATCAAGGCCGAAGTCGTCGGCATCGACGAAAAGGAAGCGGGCCTGCGCGCTATTTTGAATTACGGGCATACCTTCGGGCATGCGATTGAAAACTTGACGCACTACAGCATGTTCACCCACGGTATCGCCGTGTCGCTTGGCATGCGCGTGGCCGCCCGCGCGGCAGTTCTCCTCGGCAAAATCAGCGCCGAAGAAGAAGCTCGTCAGAACAAACTTTTGGACGACCTCGGATTCCCGAAGAAATACGACATCGATACGGAAGCCGCATGGGACGCCATGGCTGTTGACAAGAAGGCAGAAAAGGGCAAACGTGTTTACATCCTTCCCACGAAGATTGGAGCCGTGGAAAAGGTCGTGAACATCGATAAAGATATCATTACTCAAAGCTGGGGAGCGATTAAGTGAATTCGGAATTAGGAATTAGGATTTCAGAATGATTTTGCAATTCTGATTCTTTATTTCTAATTGCCAACAACTATGGACTAAGGACGAATATATGAGTATTCTTGTAACCGGTGGAACAGGTGCCCTGGGCTACCACATTCTGTCGAGCCTCGTGGGAACGACGCACGATCTGTACAGCTTTAGCGACGAACAGCCGCAGCCCTGGCAGAAGGTCGATGGCGTCGAATACCTGAACGGCGACTTGCTGAACTTCAAGCACATGCAGGACGTGATTCAGTTCGTGCAGCCCACGCACATTTACCACCTGGCGAGTCAATCGTCGGTGGGGCTCAGCTACAAGAAACCATACGAAACGCTGAACATCAACTTGCTCGGCACGCAGAACTTGCTCGAAGCCGTGCGCCAGAATTGCCCGAAGGCAAAGGTGATGCTTTTAAGTTCCAGCGAAATTTATGGTCGCACCGATCATCAGCTTACCTACTTGCACAAAGAATCGGACGCCCCGAATCCGCTTACGCCTTATGCAACCTCCAAAGCTTGCATGGAACTCTTGGGAAACCAGTTCAAGAACGCCTACGGATTGCACGTGGTTTTTGCGCGCCCCTTCCACTTTACGGGCCCGCACCACAGCCGCCGTTTCGTAATTCCCTCGATTACCTACCAGCTTGTCAAAATCAAGTATTACGGTGCAGAGCCGACCATTTATTCGGGCAGTCTCGACATTAGCCGCGACGTGATTGACGTGCGCGATGTGGCACGCGGCATGATTCAACTTTTGAACCAGTCCGAACCGGGCGAAGCTTACAATCTTTGCTGCGGAAAATCCTACACGTTCCGCGAACTCACCGAAATGCTGGTGGATATTTCTGGCGTGAGCGTGGACTTCCGTTTCGATCCGGGTTACGAACGCAGTAACGACATTCCGCTCCTTATCGGAAACCCTGAAAAAGCCATGAGCAAGGGCTGGAAACCAATGATTAGCATCGAAGACTGCCTTACCGACTTGTTCAACGAAATGGTATTACGCCGCCGTACAGAGCTCAAACTCGGCATGGGACAGGATTTGAGACTCTAATTCGGATTTCGGAATTCTGAGTTCGGAATAGAATATGAAAAAATGAATTGTCATTGCGAGGAACGAACGTGACAAAGCAATCTATACTGATAGCGATTATGGCAACACTCTGTACATCGTTTGCGTTTGCAGGCGATGTGGTAGCGCCGCAGGGTTCCGTGCGTAGCGTGTCAGTCGACGACTTCATGCCGCACCAAAATAACGCTAAAGAATTCAACGAAACATGGAGCTATCAGTTCGTTTTCGATAACGGCACTCGCGCCTTCATCAACTATTCCACACTCCATATTCCGGGCTCCGGCAAGAAAGTCGCTTGCGACATGAGCTTCTGGAATTTCAAGAGCAAAACGTATACCGTAGGCCGCCAGTATCCGCCCGAACGCCTTAAAGCCGACAAGGCTTCTGCCACAATCGACATCAAGGGCGAATACAAAATGGAGCACAAGCCGGGCAAAGATCACCGCGTGTACTTTACCGCCGACAAGGGTGGCAAATTCCTGCTTGACGTGACCTTTGAATCAGCCGAAGTCGGGAAAGTCCCCGGCAACGGCGTGTGGAAAATCGGCAAGGAAAGTTTCGGACAATACGTGCACATTCCTTACGGCCGCGTTAAAGGCAAAATCGCCTACAATGAAGACACGATTGCCGTGAAGGGATACGCCTACATGGACCAAACCTGGCAAACCGTGCAGGCAACTGACCTGGCCGTACGCTCCATCAACTTTAGCACAAGCGCACGCTCCCCGCTATTTGCCGGACGCGTTTCGCTCACCGAAAATGGCGAGCCCTTCGGATACGCTCTCTACAAAGACGAATCCGGAATCAAAGTCGCGCACCCCAAGACAATCAAGGACGGCAGCGACAACTATAGCGGCAAGAAATTTGCCAAGAGCGACTTGACCTTCGAATGGCAAGACGCAAGCGTTCCCGCACTCAAGTTCAGCGTGGCAAAGACGCTCCAGAAGGCAAGCCTTTTGGACAAAGTAGACGGCTGGTTCGCCAAGAAGGCCTTCAAGATTGCCGCCGGCGGCGAAGTTCTATTTTACAGGGGTAGGAGCGACGCAAACCACGGAAAAAAGATTGACTGGTGTATTACCGGAGTTAAAGACTAATGACTAAGTTTCGCCCATGCATTGACCTGCACGACGGACGTGTAAAGCAGATTGTAGGCAGCTCGCTGAATGACAGCGGCACGGGTCTCAAGACGAATTTTGAAACGGACCGCTCCCCCGCCTGGTTCGCTGAACTCTACAAGAAAGATGGCATTAAGGGCGGCCATGTAATTATGCTCGGCAAGGGCAACGCAGACGCCGCAAAAACAGCACTCGCCGCCTACCCCGGCGGACTGCAAGTCGGCGGCGGCATCACCGCCGAGAATGCGAAGGAATACCTGGACGCAGGCGCTAGCCACGTGATCGTGACGAGCTGGATTTTCCCGGAAGGCAAGCTGGACCGCGAACGTTTGGAATTGCTCTCTAAAACGGTCGGCAAGGAACACCTGGTGCTCGATTTAAGCTGCAAACGTGTGAGTTCCGCGAAGAAAAAGCAATTTGTCCCCGACGACGAAATCGACGATCCGGACGAAGCACACCCCCGCTGGAAAATCGCCACAAACCGTTGGCAAACTTTAATTGACATCGAAATCAACGAGGAAACGCTCGAAGACCTTTCGCGTTACTGCGACGAATTCCTGATTCACGCCGCCGATGTCGAAGGAAAGCAGCAGGGCATGGATGACGAACTGATTATGTTCCTCGCCGAGCACAGTCCCATTCCTTGCACCTACGCCGGCGGCGCCAAGTCGCTTGAAGACTTAAAGCACTGCAAACAAATTTCTAACGGAACGATTGATCTCACCATCGGATCGGCCTTGGACCTGTTCGGTGGCAAAGGAGTGAAATATGCCGACTGCGTCAAATTCAACAAAGCTTAAAGCCTCCGACGTTTTAGATACGCGTCCGGCTATCTTTGGACGCACCGTCACGAGCACTTTCAGAAAGATGTTCGGTTTCAAGCACCAGCCCCCCGGAAACTTGCGCACCGGCATGATTCCGCCGATCGTATTCGGGTCGCTGTTTCTTAATTTACCTAAACTCTTGAAGTTGCGATTCTATTTGAAAAAAGAACGCAAGCAACACCCTGCCGATGATGTGCGCATTCTTTTTTATTCCGACAACCTAGACGAAACCAACGGAATTGCAAACAACTTAAGAAACGTGATTCCCTACATGCGCGCCCACGGCATGCACGCTTTCCTCGCCGGAAACGCCTTCAACACGCGCCCCTGCGGTGTCGTCGAAAACGGCTACTGTATTTTACTCCCGCGCCTATTCAGCATGGAGCAGCTCGGATATGCGAACAGCGAACTGGCCATTCCGCGCGTGGGTCCGGTACTTAGGCTGCTCAAGCGCTACCCCGTCGACTTGATTGAATTTGAAACGCCGAGTCCGGGAGCCTGGCTCGTCTGCTTTTGCGCCAAAGTTGCCGGCATCAAAGTCTTTAGCCATTACCGCACCGACGTGCCGACTTACACCCGCACGCTCGTAAAAGCAAAATGGATGTTCCACTTTGTGCTCTGGCTCATGAAGATTTTCTACGGCATGACCAAGCCCGTGGTAAGCCCGTGCAAGGACTACGCCAAGATTCTCACGACGCAGTTGAAGGTACCCGAAAACAAGGTGCAGATTTTGCCCCGCGGACTCCCGCTCGAAAAGTTCTCGCCGGCCATGCGCGGCAAGGGCGTCTGGGAAAAGTACAACGGTGCAACCGAAACCGTCCAGAGCGAAAACCGCAAGGTGCGATTCTCGTTCATCGGGCGCATTTCTAAAGAAAAGAACTTGGAATTCTTGAACGGAGTCTGGAAAAAATTTGCAGCCAAGCACAATGACGTAGAGCTCATGTACGTAGGCTACGGCTGGTACCTCGAAGAAATCAAGAAGTTATTTGAAGGCGACAACAGCGTGCACTTTGCAGGCGAACAGGGCGGAGAAACACTCGCAAGCCTTTACGCCGATTCCGACTTCTTCTTGTTCCCGAGCGTTACTGACACATTCGGAAACGTGGTCGTCGAAGCCATGTCTACAGGCACGCCCGCGATCGTGAGCAATTACGGCGGCCCGCACGACATCGTGATGGATGAAGCCGCAGGCCGAATCTTGCCGATTGACGAAGACGCCTGGCTGAATGCTTTGGAAGAATGCCGCAAGTTGTACCTCGAGCAGCCCGAAGTCTATGCCAAGATGCGCGAGGTCGCCCACGAACGCAGCCTCAAGTACACCATGGAATCTTCGACCAAGGCCCAGTTCGAATTCTTCAGGAAGCTCAAACGCGAAGCATACGGAATATGAGCAATGAGCTCGGTGCTACGCACCTCTGAGGTATGAGCATCGCTATTAAAAACATGGATAAGCAATCCTTAAAAGAACTCCGCAATTGGTTTCGTAAGAATGCGGCTGAGTTACCGTGGCGCTTGAGCGATTTAGACGCCCCCCGCGACCCGTATGCGGTGTGGATTAGCGAGACCATGCTACAGCAGACGCAAGTGTCAACCGTCCGCGAATATTTCGTGAGGTGGATGAAGCGCTTTCCCGATATAAAAACGCTCGCCGCCGCATCCGAAGAAGAAGTATTCATGTACTGGCAAGGTTTAGGCTATTACAGCCGCGCAAGAAATATTCTAAAGACAGCTCAAATAATCTGCGCCATGGATTGCCACGCCTCCGTACCGGAGGCTCGCAATGACGTCCGTAAGGCAACCATGCCTACGACCCGCAAGGAACTGGAGGCTTTGCCCGGCATCGGTGCTTACACCGCAGGCGCAATTCTAAGTCTCGCCTACCACGAGCGCGAAGCGATTCTCGACGGCAACCTGGTGCGCATTTTTTCGCGACTTTACGCCCTCGATTTTTTACCGACGGAATCTAAAGAATCGTCCGAAGCCTATTGGAATTACGCCCGCGAAGTCGCGGATTCGCCCAAGGCTTACATGCATAACGAAGCTTTGATGGAACTTGGCCGCACCGTCTGCAAAATCAAGAACCCCGATTGTGCGAACTGCCCGCTACAGGAATCTTGCCGTGCCGCCAAAGAAAATCGCACCGCCGACTTTCCTCCCGCCAAAAAACACATTCAAAAAGACTGGCACGGCACCGTACTCGTCATCGAAAGTGCCGACCACAAAATTCTAGCCATTCACGGCGGGCAAAAATTTTTCAAGAACCAGTTCACGTTGCCGCATTTTGAATCGCCGCGCAACGCCACCTCGGGCCTCCCCGCCCAAGCCGAAGACTACATCAACGCCGACAATGTCTGCGCAGTCAAGAACATCGGCAAATTCAAGCACAACATCACCGTGCATAAAATCGAATGCGATGTCCTGCACATAAAGCTCCGCGAAAAGGCTCCCATGCGCAAAGCATCTGCAAATACGACACACGAAATTCAGTGGATCAAGCGTGAAACAGCCCAGGATTTTTTTGCGAACAGTTTCTGCCTAAAAGCATTGGCGAAACTTTAGGCAAATGTGAAATGAGTAATGTGAAATGAATAATTCCTCATTACACATCTCACATTTCACATCTTTAATTACTTCTTCTAAAAAGTCTTCTTCGCCTGGCAAATAAAGCGGATGCGGTCATAGCCGCCGTTCACCGTTTCCATCACTTCGTCGGCAAGCACATGCATGAGCGTGCCCGTCAGGGAAATGCCATACTTCGGGAACATCTGCGAGAACGAGGCGTCCCAAGTCCAGTCGCCCTTCACGACCATCGGGTTCTTGCTGCGCAAATTCCACTTGGCATCGCTCCTGTAGCGAATCGAGTGTGAAATCTTGAAAGTCTTGTTCAAGAGCCAGTCGCCCATAAAGCCTGTGTAGAATTCCGCCGGAGTCACTTCGGCATTGTCCACCGGGCCTTCAATGTGTTCAAAGCCCGCCATCGCCGTAAACTTGAACATGTCGCGGTACCAGGTATTCAGCCACAATTCCGCCGTCACGCCTTTAATCCAATCTTCAATACGATCGACGTCGCCATAGCGCGTGGTCAAATCGTATTTTTCACGATAGCGGATTTCCTCGACATCAAAAGTTTCGGCCCCATGTTCTGCCCACAGGCTTCCGCGTCCACCGATAGAAACAAAGCCACCCAACGTATCCACATACGAGGCATAAGCCTGAATCAAGTTCATCTGTCCATCGGCTGTCAAGTCAATTTCGCGGCCATCATAAAATTCTTTCGTATCGGCAAGCGGATTCAAGCGTGAGCCCGAAATATTCTTGACGCCCACCACGACACCCATGTTTTCGGGCGCCGGAGCCACAAACTGGATACTGTCCTGCACAAGCCAATCGCGTTCATTCACGCCAAAAGTCACATCGGCCGTCAAGCGCCCTACCGGTTGCACGCGCAATTCCATAAACGGCCACGCCACGCGATCTTCTTCAAGTTCGGTGTATACCGTCCCCTCGTCATCCACCGCGCGGAAAGCAAGTCCTGCCGCCACCTTGAAAACTCCCTTTTCGCAAGCCTTGCCGCACTTGTAGTAAACGGAGCCGTTCACTTCTTTGCGGCTACCCTCTTCCTTCTCGTGCAGGTTTTCGAACTCGATATCTTCGTAGGCGACAGTCATCGACAAATCCTTGATGTCGGCGCGCGCTTCTACACGGGGTTTGTAATGCGAAGGAATCCAGCGAGAAGTCGCCGTATACGTCCAGAGGTATTCTTCGCCCGCCAAGACCGAGGCGTTCACGAGCGAATTCGTGTAACCGAGACCGCCGTAGGCCGAACTGAACATCGCCCAGTTTGCACCCAGGTGAGTGTAGTTGCCATTTACCATATCGCGGCGGTAAGCGTAGGCGCCACTACAAAAGTGGTCATCCTGGAAAAGCCTCGCCGTTGCCCATAAGCCCTTGTAAGTCGGACTGCGGAAACCGCCTTCCAGAATCGGCGTTCTATTTTCAGGTCTATTCTCTTCAGTGATAAAATCCTGGTAAATCAGGTCGCCCAGTTCATTACCCGTCTTAAGCCATACACCCGGTTCAAGCGGAGTCCAGCTCGGCGTTCCAGACCATCGATTAAACAGCAAGCGGTCACGCAGTTTCGCAGGAGTCCAAAGTTCGCTTTCCGAATGCACTCCGCCAGCGCCCATCACTCTATCAAACACGAATGTCGGGCCACCAATCAAAAAAGTTCCGTCGGCGCGCGTTTCATATTCCATGCCTTCCATTTCGGCAGGCACCTGAGCCACGGCAATACCCGAAGCCAAAAGAAACGGCAAGGTCAAAGAACGATATTTCATTACCAAAGCTTCCTTTCTACATAAATGCCTGCATACAACATATCAGAACGCTTAGGCAAGGTCCAAATTTCTTCCCACATGAAGTTAAAACCCATGCGGAATTTTTCAAAATTCCAAAGTACCACGTTCAATCGGGCAAACCAACCGAATTCCGTTTCGTTGTCGCCCAAAGTGCCACCCGGTTCATCATAGATTTCATCTTTCACGATGTCATCATCTAAATCGGCACGAGTCCAGTTACAAGCAAAACCGCCACCAAGAACTATCGGGTGAATCGCCGGGAATCGCCAATCGAGTCCAAGCTTGCCCGAAGCCTGGTGCACGCCGTCATACGGTACCACATCTGGACGCGGCTTGAAATACGCGTAATGGAACATCACCACGCCATCGACATTTTTCCAGTACGAATAGCGAAAATTGAGTCCGCCATACATCGTATTGTAAGTGGCATCAATCAAGTCGCCAAACGGATAAACCTCGCCGCCTTCAATTCCAAGATACACCTTCGAAAACGCGATGTCTTCTACTTTGGTTGAATCTTCTTGAGCCAGTGCAGCTAGCGCAAGGCTCGCAACCAGCAATAAAAGTTTTTTCAGCTTCCCCATAAAATCCTTTTTATTTTCGGCGCAATGCCTGAGCAAAGAACCCATCAAAGCGTAAATCTTCGGTGCCCGGGAACACCGACTCGCCCTTTTCAAATTCCGGATTTTCCTTCACGAACTTGTTCACAATCTTGGTCGTTTCTTCCGGGTCCGGGCTGCAAGTTGCATACACCAGAATTCCACCCGGCGCAAGCCTTGCCGAGGCGGCCTGCAAAATTTTGTACTGCAGTTCTGCCAGTTCCTTGATCGATTCTGGCGTCATGCGGTATACCGATTCCGGACGGCGCGCGATCACGCCCATGTTGCTGCAAGGAACATCGAGGAGAATGCGATCAAATTTGGATGAGCGAGTGTCATCCTGAGCGGAGCGAAGCGAAGTCGAAGGATCCAAAGCAAGTACATCACGGCATTCCACGCGCACATTCGTAAGGTCCAGGCGGTCCACGACATCGCGCATCTTGAGCACGCGAGATTCCGACACATCGCTTGCTAGAATTTCGAGAGAAGAATCCATTTCGGCCATGAGCGCCGCCTTTCCGCCAGGGGCCGCGCATGCATCCCAAACCTTGAGGCCGGGCTTCAAGTCCAGCAGTTTCACGACTTCGTAAGCCGAGGGATTCTGCATGCTGAATTCGCCCTTCGCAAAGGCTTCCGATTCCAGAATCGTCTTAAGTTTCGCATCCGCGGGCACTTGAATGTAGCGGTCATACAGAATGCTTGCGCCCGTGAGCCCGAGCTTTTGGGCAAGCACCGGCGCAGAAGTCTTCTGCAGATTCACCCGAATCCATTCCACGGGGCGCTCAAGCGTCGCCTTGGCAAGCGCTTCGGCGCGTGTACCGCCATAAATGTCGAACCACCTGCGCACCAGCCATTCGGGCACCGAATTCTCGATGGACACGCGCCGCACCTTTTGAGGTGGGAGCGCCGGCAGCCCGGACTTGCGCGCGGCATGCAGCACTGCATTCACCAGCCGCGCGGAACCTTCTTGAAGGTTCGCCGCCTTCGCAAGCTCCACGCTTGTCGAAACGGCGGCATGGTCCGGGATTTCCATAAAGAACATCTGGAAGATTCCCATTTCAAGCACCGTCGCCACTTCAAGCGAAGGCATTTTCTTTACAAGTGTCTTTAAAAAGTATTGCAGGTACAAATGCCTACGGCATACGCCCAAGGCAAGTTCCATCGCGAAAGGCGAAAGTCCGCTTTCCTTGATAAAGCTACCGTCCTTCTGCCAAAGCACAAGGACGCGGAATGCATCCATTCTCTCTTTCAGCGATTCATCTAGCAAAAGCAAAGTCCTTCGCGCTTCTGGATTCCGCGCATAAAGTCGGCCACCGGCATCGGCTTCTTGCCCTCGGCCTGAATCTCAATCACTTCGAGCACGCCTTCGCCCGTGCCCACGTAGAATCGGTCATCCTTGAATTCCACCGCGCCCGGGGCGAGTTTCGGGCCATTTTCTGGAGTATCCGTCTTGCGCAAGTAAACCATACGGCCACCCAGCTTTCCATAGCCACCCGGCCACGGATTGAAGGCGCGAATTCTGTTGTGGATTACCGCAGCGGGCAAATTGAAATCGATCAAGCCTTCTTCTTTTTTCAGCTTCGGGGCGCCACTGGCCTGGGCATGGTCCTGCGTCAAGTCCTTTTCGCGACCTTCCAGCAACTGGTGGATTGCATCGTCCAGCGCTTCGCAGCCAGGCGCCACCATCTTTTCCAAGAGGCTCGCCGTCGTATCCTGATGGTCAATCACCACCGTCTTTTGGGCAAGAATCGGGCCATGGTCCATTTTTTCGTCCAGGCGGAACACAGTCACGCCCGATTCTTTAAGGCCATCAGCAATCGCACGCTGCACAGGGGCAGCTCCGCGGTACTTGGGCAACAAGCTTCCGTGAACGTTCACCGCACCATGCTTGGCGACCGCTAGAATATTCTTCGGCAAAATCGAATAGGCAACGACCACGAACAAGTCCGCATCGTAGGCGCGCAGGGCGTCCTCGAATTCGGGGGCTTTCAAGTCGGTCGGCTGGAGTACGGGCAGCCCGTATTCGAGGGCCAGTTGTTTTACTGGCGGCGGCGTTAACACGCGCCCACGCCCTGCCGGTCTGTCGGGTTGCGTCACCACAGCCACCACGTCAGCAAAGTCCGATTCCTTGAGATGCTTCAAAAAACAAGCCGCGAATTCCGGCGTTCCCATAAATACGATTTTCATAACATGAAATATAGAATATACTTTTCTACATTTGCCCCCGTCATGAGAATACCGCTCCAACTTGCCGTGATTTTCGCCATTTGCGTCGCCGGAGAATTTCTCCACCGCATCGTAGGCGTGCCCCTCCCGGGGAACATTATCGGCATGGTCCTGCTCTTGATTTTACTTTGTTCAAAAGTAATCAAGCCGGAGCAGATTTCTGGAGTATCGAGTTTTTTCCTGAACCACCTGGCCCTTTTCTTTTTACCGCCGAGCATTGCCATCATGGCCGTCGGCGACGAAGTCCTTTCCAAGTGGCCGCTTTTGCTGTTCCTCTGCATTGCCTTCACGCTTATCACCATTGCCGTAGGCGGCCGCGTTACGCAATTGTTCATCCGTAAACAGGAATACCGCGAAAATTTGGCCCTGCGCGCAGAACGCCTCGCCGACCGAGCATCCCATAACAAGGCAAACGGGGGGCAAAAATGAACGCCATCATCAATTCTCCCCTGTTCGGAATCTTGCTCACGCTAGTCACCTTCGAAATCGGCGTCACCATCAGCAAAAAATTCAAGTATTCCTTCCTGAATCCGCTCCTAATCGCAAACATCCTGATTGTGGGATTCCTGCTCATTACGGGAATCAGCCTCGAAAGTTACAATGTGGGCGGCGACTACATTTCCGTCATGCTCTCCCCCGCCACCGTAGTGCTCGCGGTTCCCCTCTACAGGCAGATTTCCAAACTCAAGCAATTCTGGAAACCGATTCTCGCCGGAATCTTTGCAGGTAGCCTCACCTCTCTTGCCTGCGTCATTGTCGTAAGCAAGCTTGTCGGTCTCAGTGAAACACTCATGCTTTCGCTCTTGCCCAAGTCCATCACGATTCCCATGGGTTCCGTCGTGTCGGCTCAAATTGGCGGCATCCCGCCAGTCACCATTATCGCCATCACCATTACAGGAATCACGGGGGCCGTTTCCGCCCCTGCCGTATGCAGGTTCTGCCGCATCAAGCACAAGGTCGCCCAAGGTATCGCTATCGGCACCGCAAGCCATGCGCTTGGCACCACCAGGGCTATGGAAATGGGCGAAGTCCAAGGCGCCATGAGCAGCCTTTCCATCGGAGTCGCGGGTCTATTTACCGCTATCGTCACCCCGATTATCATTAGCCTTATTTAAAAGATTTTAGGCCTTTCCCACCAGAATTTCGGCGACAATACTTTCGCCTTCAGGAATTTCGCACAGCTTTTTCAGCTCATCGTGATAGAAAAACCGCTCACAGCGAGTCTCCTTGCGAAGCATTTGCCCCGACAACTTCATCGATTGCGCTATATAGCCCGCATTCAAATTCATGTAACGGTACGCGCGTTCACCAAGCAAGTTGCAAGATTCGTTCAAATCCGCCGTAAGCAAGAGCGCAAATGCAGTATTCTCGGCCACTTCGGGCACCGCATGACACTTGGCAAATTTCTTGATGTTCAATATCGCCGACTGCATAAACACCGACTTGCGAACAGGCACATAGCGATAAACACCCGGGTACACAAACATCACGTCAAAGGAGATCACCCAGATTTTTAGAAGCCCTGCACCGAACAAATTGATTTGCCCGACTTCAAGCCAGCGGAGCATACTCGAAAAATCATCCAGGTCAAAACCTACTTTTCTAAACGGGTGCTGATTCCTCGAAGACATTTCAATATCTTCAAGCTTACCCAAGTAGCTTGCCGCATCGTACTTGGCAGGCGTCAGTGGGAATTCTTCGCCCGGATACGCCTGGGCCGAAAGTCTACGAATGCGAATACATTTCGTAAGATCAGTAATGTTTTCGGCGCGGTTCTGACGCATGAACAAAGCCGGGTATCGGGCCGGATCGTAACCGATTTCCGTTTCCATCTCGCTACGGTTCGAATAAGCCGTCTCGCCGACACCTTCGTCCACAGAATCAAATGCCAGTTCGCTGTATTCCGGAAACACAGCCAAAGCTGCCAGCGGAATTTCCGTTACAGGCAAGTTGAGCGTCACAGCAATTTCGTCATCGACAAAACCGCCCAAAGCAAAGACCTTTGCACCCTTCGATTTCGAATGGAGCATGACACTTGCGGCACAGGCACCCACGTCTTGCATCACCTGCGCATAAGCCGCTTCTCTATAATGCCAGACAGAGCGTTCCAAAAGGCCCGTAAAAATATAAATCAGCGGAGCTTCTTCTGCAAAATCCTTGTCCGGGAAGGCGGCCACAATCTTTTTCTTTTCTTCGCGGCCACCCACGCGAACCAATTGCCCCACCACATCGGGAACCTTGCTTTTGCCTACAGCATCATAAGCATAAACGCCATCGGGCACCTTTCGGCCTCGCACGACAACGTACACGCCCACCGGTTTTAAATTATCGCCAGACACGTAACCGAATGCAGGAATTTCACCTTGATGTAAGTCGATTCGGTTGCAACCTTTATAACGGCGATCCGGATTTTTCTGTGATTCCCAACACACATCCACAGGCTTTTCCTTACGGACAAGGCAAATGGATTCGTGGTATTTCTCAGAAAAAAAGCGCATTTAAACGAAATAATAGCAAAAAAAAGCCCAAAAAGGTGCAACACACCCGATACACCCACGCAAAAACAAGCCAATTTACTAAGTTCATTTTGTCTATTTAATAATAGATTTAAGGCAAAAAGGGAATTGGGACAACCCAAGGTTTCAAACACAATGAGGTTCACATGAATTTCAAAACTAAATCAAGTTTAGCACTCTCTGCAGCAGCGCTTCTTTTCTTGAGTGCCTGCGGCGACGATTCCAGCAAGACGGCTGCCCCCGACGAACCGGCAGTAAATCCGACTGATTCGACGACTATACCCACCCCGCTTCCGACGGATTCCACCACGGTTCCGGCAGATTCTACCGCCAATCCAACCGATTCATCTGCAGCGACAAATCCGACAGTGGATCCGTCTACCCTTCCGGCTGAAGGCCCCATCACGCTTCCCGAAGGCAAGGGCCTCCTGGTTGACGACTTCGAAGACGGCGACAATCATTCTGCAACCATCGACAACTATTGGTACACTTACAGCGATAACGACAACGACGGTGCCTCTGTCATCACGACCCCAGTAAACGAAGACGGAGACATAATCGCTGGCGCCGTCAACAACGGGTCCAAATACGCCCTGCAAGTCAACTACACGCTCGACAAGGGCGAATACGCATACGACCCGTATGTGGGTTGGGGCATTCAGGTTGCCGAAGACGATGCCAACGGTCGTTTCGGTGGCATTACCTACTGGTACAAGGGTGGCGCACACGAAGTCCATATCGAAATTTCCGATGTCACGGACTACGACGTTCACCTGGCAAAGGTCAAGGCCTCTCGCACCTGGACCCAGGCCGTCATCCGCTTCAAGGACTTGGTCCAAGGCGGCTGGGGCGTAGAAGTCCCATTCGATGCCAAGCACATCAAGGCAATCAGCTTCCAGGCCAAGGGTAACGCCAAGGTCACTAGCGATTCGCTCTTTATCGACAACATTTACCTGCAAGACACTTCTGAAGTCGAAGCGGACAAGCCCGACATGACCATCAACGATCCGGTCATTCCGACGGTTGAATTCACCGAAGCAGAAATCACGGTCTCGAACCCGTTGCAGGCAAAGGCCATGAAGTACCTGAACAAGGGTATTAACTTCACGAACTGGCTCGAAAATGCCGACGGCAAGTTCAAGGAATTCGTCTTTGACGAAACCGACATCAAGCTTTTGGCCGACAACGGTATCAAGAGCCTTCGTTTGCCGATTGACCTTGACCTGTACGCCACCAACCGCGACGCATTTGTCAAGGACACCTCGGGAACCGTCAAACTCGCCTTTGACGACAGCACGCTCTTTACCGTTCTCGATTCCTTCGTGGAATGGACCGGCAATCACAACATGTCGTTCGTGATCGACTACCACGAATACGACAACAGCTACAACGCCACCAGCGCCAAGGATAACAAGTATATCCAGATGATGGCCGAAACCTGGAAGCACGTAGCCGCCCACTATGCCGAAAATACCCGCGAAGACATCTTCTTCGAATTGCTGAACGAACCCGACATGAGTGCCGGCAAGGTGACCGCCGCCCAGTGGACAGTCGCCGCCCAGGCCATGATCGATTCTATCCGCAGCGTCGACAAGAAGCACACGATTCTCTTCGGTGATGCCCAGTGGTATTCGATCAGTTTGCTCGCCAAGCGCACCCCGTTCACCGACGACAACATCGTCTACGTGATTCACACCTACGAGCCATTCGCCTTCACCCACCAGGGTGGTTCCTGGACCGACTACGCCACCATCAAGGGAATCCCGTTCCCCTACGATCCGGCCAAGTGGTCTACGGTTTCCGGCGACTTCGGTGTCACCAAGAGCACTCAGTCTTATGTGAAATCGGCTATCAAGAACTACTACAAGACTGGCAGCAAGGAAGCCATCATGGAACAGATTCTCAAGGCCAAGAAGTGGGCTGCAACCAACAATGTTCCGGTCATCATCAACGAATTCGGCGCATTGAACCTCCGCTCCACTGCTCAGGATCGTTTGAACTATCTGACCGCCATGCGCGAAATCTGCGACACGCTCCAGATTCCTTGGACCCACTGGGGTTACACCGGCAACTTCTCGCTGTTCGAAGGTGATCTCAAGGGAACCAAGCTCATCGACGGTATCGACAAGGCCCTTGGCCTCGGCGCCGCTGAATAATAAACTTCAACATCATTAGCTCCTTGGGCCGCGCAACCATTACAGGTTGCGCGGCTTTTTTACCCCCCCCCTTTTTTGTATATTTTAAACACTATGCGTGCGTCTATTTCGAGCCTTTTATTTTTATGTGTTGGAGCAGCCTTTGCCAATGGTTTTTATGGCAACAATAGCGACATTCGCTGGAAGGCCGCAAGCACAGACCACTTCAACTTTATTTACCCGGCCGAATACAGTTCGCATGCTGCAAAAGTTTCCGCCTACGCCGAGGCGGTCTACGATTCTGTCGTCACCCGTTATCATCGCGACTTGCCTGGCCGCGTGAGCGCGACTCTCAACAATGCCCTTTACAGTAACGGTAACGCCATCCCAAGCGAAAACTCCATCAACCTTTGGCTAACCAACTGGGACTTCAAAATCCGCAGCAGCCACGGTTGGCTTTCGGACGTAGTCACGCACGAATTCAGTCACTTGGTCAGTATCGAAAACGCGAGCAAGTTCAAACCGAGTATTTACGGTTTGCAAATCAGCTATACCGACTACTACAACGAACGCACCACGCAAGATTTTGCGAGCATGATTCCCTTTACGCTGCAGCCGCTTTGGTTTGCCGAGGGTACGGCCCAGTACGAATCGAGCCGCATGGGTTTTGACGCCTGGGATACCCACCGCGACATGTTACTCCGCGTGGCAGCCCTGAACGATAGTCTGCTCACGCTCCCCTACATGCACGAATTTTCGGAAAATTCGCTGTTTGCAGAACTTGGTCCCTACACGCAAGGCTTTTCGCTGGTGCGTTACATCAGCCAGAAATACGGCGAAGACGCCATGCCGAAAATTTGGCACGAAATGTCCAAGTACAACCGCATGACTCTCGATGGCGCTATCAAGAAAGTGCTCGGCATAAGCGAACAGGAGCTTTACGACCAATGGAAACAGGAAATCACTGAAGCCTATAAGGCGCAGCGTGACAGTCTCGGCACTCTCGTCGAAGGCACCAAGATGACCGAAGGCTCCTTCTGGCAAGACTTCCCGATTGTCGCAGGCAAGAACCTGTACGGCGTTTCGAATTTTGGCGGCCCCTGGTTTGACGGCGGACTTTTCAAGATGCCGCTCAGCCCTAAAGACACGAGCAAAAAGGACGAAGTCATCGATGGCGTCGAAATCGGCGAAATCACCGTCGAAAACGAAACCGCAGACTCCACGATTGAAATCGGCGACTACGCCAAGCACGCATTCAAACTCAAGAAACCTTGGCTCGACAAGGGTATCGATGTCCACGAAGACAGCGTGCAAGGCCCGATGCTTGCCTACGTGAGCTACCAGAACCGCGACAAGGATGGCCACGCCCACTTTGACATCGCCGTAAGCGACACCAACAAGAATTCTGTTTCTGTCACCTACCTCGCCGACGCCGTGTATCCCGCCATCGATGCTCAAGGCACCACAGTCATCTTCGCCATGCGCGAACCTTACAGCACGCGATTCAAGCTCGCCAAAGTTCCGTACCCGAAAAATATCAAGGATTACACCTCCGAAGATCCGGTTGACCTCTTTGTTCCCGATTCCAAATTCAACTACTACAACATTTACAGCCCCAAGTTCAGCCCCGACGGCAAGCGCATCGCTTTCGGATTTTTTGACGACAAAACCCGCGGCATTGCAGTCATCGATAGCGACGGCAAGAACTTCAAGATAGTCAGCACCGAAGGCTTTGATGAACGCGACGTAAACTGGATTGACAACGACAAGATTGTCTTTGCCAGTAACCGGAACGGCATTTTCAACCTAATTGAAAAATCGCTCTCCAGCGGAAGCGAACGCCCGCTCACCAACGTAGTCGGCGGCGCCTTCACTCCGGCCCTCGCAGGCGACACACTCTACTTTACCGAATACGACAAAGACGGTTTCTCGCTTTATAAAATGCCCTACTCCACAGTCCCGATGGTCAACGACACCGCCGTTACCGTAACCGAGCGCGACAGCGTCATTCAAATCGCCGACACAAGCTGCGTTGAAACGGCAAAAGATACAAACGTCATTGCGAGCGCCGAAGAAGCGAAGCAATCCACAGACTCTGCGCCCTGCGTTCCGCAAATCGTCCTCCGCGATTCCGTCTTCAAAATCGTAGACACCACGCGCACCGTCTCGCAAAAGCCCGCCGATGCACAAATCACACTCCGCGGAACACTCCCGCCCCGTATCGAAAAGCCGCTTGAAATTGCAGACATCGAATTCGCCGGCATCGAGCGCGACTACAAGCCCATCCCCTATATTCCGCTGTTCGTTCCGATGATAGTCTTTAGCGAAAATGCGCCCGACCTTACCGTGTTTGGCGAAGGTCAGCTCAAGGCAAAGGCAGGCCTTGCCGCTATCCTTTCGGACCCGCTCAAAAAGAACACTGTCCAAATCGGATTCTTGCTCGAAATCGGCAACGGCATTGACTACATCAACGGAGACGGACTCAACCCCAGGCAAGAAAAAGAATTCTTCGTGTCTTGGGAAAACCACAGCACTCCGCTCGACCTCGGACTTTCGTACACTTACGCAAACTATACCAGCAAAGACACCATACGCTACGAAGACGTTCGCGCCAATAACGGAGACAGCCTCGGCGTCAGCCATTACGCTATTTCGATGCAGTCTATCGTCGCAGGCGCCGGTTACAGTATTTTCAAGAGCATCGACACCTTGCAGGTGGCCGCCGGTTACGACTGGGCAAACTTCAACCTGTACGAAGACAATTTCGACTGGACATACCAGAACCGCTTTACCACACTCGTCGCACTCGGTCTCTACGGCGACCACGCCGAAGACACCGAAATCAACGGTCAGGGCAACGGGCTTAGGCTCTTCTACCAGTACAGCAATTCCGACTTGTTCCGCCCGGGTACCTTCGCCGAAAGCTTTACCGTTAACGCAAACGGCAAGATTACGCCCAAGTACCGCAACTTCAACATTCACGAAGTCGGCATCAATCTTTACGGCAGTATCCAGAGTCCGCTCACCGGCGCCCGCCTTGCGGCCGGCGGCAAACTTAGCGGCGTGTACAAGTGGAATACCGACGCCAAGCAGGACACGCTCGATTCGTACTACTACAATCCTGTATTCATCGAAGGTTACCCTTACTTGCGCAATTCCGAAAACTACACGCTCGCCGGCATGCGCACCGCCATTGCCGAACTCCATTACCTCTACCCCGTTTACGACGACTGGCGCAAGAGCGCATGGATATTCGAGACCCGCAGTTTCTACATCGACTTGTTCTCGCAGATGGGCGCCGCCTGGAACGGCAAGTGGTTCGACACCGACAAGTTCACCGACCACCGATTCTGGGACCGCTCTGTGGGCTTAACCTTCCGCATGAGCAACCGAATCTTCTACAGCGTGCCGTTCGACATCTCGCTCACGCTCGCCCGCGGTCTGAACCGCATCGACGAAGACGAGAATTTGCATGGGGGTAAAAAGCTTACGCCCATTGACCTTCCGGCAATACCCGAAAGCATCGCCCCCACCCGCATCAAATTCGCCATTGGAATGGGATTTGTAAATAGTTGGCAATAGCCAACTATTTACCGCTACATCTGAGGCTCGGTCATGTACAAACCTTCGGTTTGTCCGCGACTCTCGCCTTGCGATGTAGATCCAAATAGTTGGCAGTAGCCAAGAGTTTGGCAGTAAAAGAAAGGCGGACTTTCGCCCGCCTTCGTTGTTTTAAAGTTCGCCGTATTTTTGTTTGGGCTTGACTTCGCCGGGAAGCAACTGTCCCGGACTTGTGCGCTGGCCGTCCTTACCCGTAAAGTTCGGATTGTAGGGTTTGACCTGCGCCTTCTTCTGTTCGGCCTGCAAGTCCAGCATATGCCGCTCCCATTCCTGCATTGCCTGGTCCAGTTCCGCGCGTGCATTGAGCATCAGTTCTTTCAACTGCATCAGCTCCAGCATCTTGTCGCGCTTCATGATCCAGAGCTCTTCTTCTTCAGGCATGCGCTCAATGTTAAAGAGCAAGTTCATGTATTCTTCTTCGGCGGCGCGGTATGCCTTCTCCATTTCCTTGTAGACCATGTAGCGGTCATCCACCATCGTCTGTTGCGGCGACGGATGCGACGCACACCCCACCATGGCGAGAGCCACAAGGAAAAACAATTGTACACAAAAAAACTTACGCATAGGCCATTAAAATGTGCAATGTAAAATGTGAAATGTGAAATGAATAATGAACAATTAATAATTACACATCTCACATCACTAATTACTCATCATTCTCCGGTTTCTTGATCGTATACAGTCTTTCGAGCGTAATCTGGCTCTTGAAGGTCGCGGTGTCCTTCGTATCGGGGTTCACCATGGTATGCGTTCCGACCTTGACTTCACGTTCCTGGCAAGGCACGCCCGTCGTCGGGTCGATCATGACTTCGAACTGGGTCTGGTATTCCGCCTTAAGGCCCTTGTTGTACTTCTTGAACTGTTCGGGAACAATGCCGCTATTCACGTGCTGTTCCCAAATGTAGTACGGGAAGTTTTCCTTTTCCTGCAGGTACACCACATAGTCCAGGCAGCGGCGATGGTCGCGGTTTTCAAAGCCCTTCACCACCACGGAATCCACCTGAATCAAGGCAAAGTTCAAGCGGCCCTGGTCCTTGAGCATCTGCGTAATGTTACCCTTGGTCGGCACTTCGCCCAGAAGCATGTGGTCCATTTCCCAGCGGTGCTTTTCCAAGCGTCTCAAGTGCGGCTTGTAATCCGGATTCAAAAGCTGCTTGCGCCACACTTCAGGCATCGGAATACGGGCAAGCAGGGAATCGTAGCCGTCTTCAAGGCCTTCGATAGTCTTTACTTCGCGATCAATGGCAGCCATATCCACAGACTTCACGCGCCAAGCCAGTTCCGAAGGCATGTAGTTCTTCAAGTAACCGCGCGACTTGTCCATCACGTAATCGCGGTGCACCTTCAAGGTATCGCCCGCATTGGAATACGTCAGGTTCACATAAGCGGCCGTCACCGTCCCCATCTGTTCGTTACCCTTCAAGTCAATTGTCGAAAAATATCCTTCGGCATAAAGTTCCACCACAACAGGGGCGTCCACCTTATAGCTCACGTTCACTTTGGATTCACCGCAACCGCCGATTACAAGGGCAGCTGTGACTGCACATAGAATTTTCTTCATGAATTACCGATTTTTTGTAAGTAGAATCTGTTTGGACAAAAGCACCTTGCCATCGCCACTGACTTCAATGACAACCGGGCCCGGTTCCTTTTTGCGGCACAGTTCGCGGGCCGTCATCACGCCCATATGATGGCGGGACTTGCCCTGCAGCGTATATACCCACTGCTTGTCGCTAACGGCCACTTCGTGGTCCCAAATCTTTTCGCCCTTGTGGGCAATCGTGCCTTCGTAAAAGGTCGTCTTAAGCATCGAAAAGTCAAAGCTCTTTCCGTAACGGAACTGCACAATCAGCGGGTCCCTCATTTCGAACTCGCTCATGGTATCGGCCACGACATCAAGGGCCGGATTCCATTCTCTTCCGCATACGATAGCGGTATCCTCAACCGAACATCCTGCAAACAGGCTAGCCATCGCCGCCACGAATGCAACGAACCATTTTTTCATACTTGCCTCCTTGTATGCGCCTTTAAACTAGTAAAATACCAGTTTGTCGGCTATCTCGAAAGCACAAACAACATTTCCAAATGGGGTGTCTGGGGGTAAAAGGCGAATCCTTCGGCCTTTTTCAAGGCAAAACCGCCCTCCCGGAACTTCGCAAAGTCCCTTGCGAGCGTCACCGGATCGCAAGAAACGTAAATCAGGCGGTTCACCGAGCTCTTGATGATGGCCTCTAATGCCGTTGCAGGAAGCCCTGTCCGCGGGGGGTCCACAATCAAGGTTGCAGGCACGTCCACCACGTTCTCGGCAAGCCAATCTTCTGCAGGGGCAGACACGTTCTCTATGTTTATGGGGACGGGGGACACCCCCGTAACGCCCCCGTTCAAATTCACGCGGGCATGCGTCAAGCAGCCATCGTCACGTTCCACGGTCGTAATCTTTTTAAAGCGGTCCTTCAAAATCGCCGCAAAGAATCCGACTCCGCTGAACAAGTCAATGAGCCAGGCGTCACTCGCCTCGCCGCTTGCAATACCCTCATCAACTGCATTCTGCACGGCGGTTACAAGCTCCGGCAGCAAAGCCAGATTGCTCTGGAAAAACACCGAGGCGTCCGAACGGATTTTCTTGCCGGCCATTTCGACAACACTCACGGCATTCTTTTCGAAGTCGGCGGCAGGCATACCCTTGTAGTAATAGCTGACCTTGCCCGCACCGTTATCGAACAAATTCACGTCCAGCTCAAAATTTCTGGGCGGGCGCTTGGACGCCTTCATCGATTCTTCAAAAATTTTTGCCGCATTTTCTTTCAGGAACGCATTGAGTGCGGGCGTTAGCACCGGACAATTTTCAAACGGAATAATCCCATTGCTTTTTTGCATACGGAATCCGTAGCTGACCTTGCCACTCTTGGCACGGGCAATCACCACGCGGGCGCGGTTCCTGTAGCCCCATGCAGGCCCGGTATGAATCTTGAAGTCTTCCGGCAATTCTACGCGGGCAATTCGCCTAAAGTTTTCGCGTTCCACAAGCGCCGAGCAAGCGGCCTGTGCAGAACTTTCCAGATGTTGCAAGCTGCACCCGCCGCACTTGCCGTAAAGCACACATCTCGGCTCCGCGCGGTCTACACTTTTTTCCGTGACTTTAATCACCCGACCCCGCGTAAAATCTTTCTTATTCAGCAAGATTTCCACTTGGCAAAGTTCGCCCGCAAGCGCCCCTTGCACAAAGCACACGCGTCCATCAGGCAGGCGGGCCATGCCTTCGCCACCCTGCACCATCTTTTCTATGCGGAGCTCATAAATCACAACGCAAATATAGTAATGAGTAATGAGTTATGAGTTATGAGTTATGAGTTATGAGTTATGAGTTATGAGTTATGAGTTATGAGTTATGAGTTATGAGTTTTGTGAGTCGTGAGTTATGAGTTTAAGTTTTCAGCCGTAACCACTTTCTACCTTCCGCCCCCTACCTACTAATCTTCAAAAGGTCTAGATTTATAGAAAACAAACAAGGATGTTATTATGGAGTTCAGAAAAATTCTTTCCCCCGTTCTCGCGATGACTGCTCTTGGTGCGAGCAGCCTCTTCGCAGCAACAGCCTACATGAACCAGGTCGGTTTCTTGACCAAGGGCCAAAAGCAAATGGCCGTTGTCGGCGCTGAAGGTAAAGAAATCGTTTTCAAGACCTCTAGCGGCACCGAAGTTCTAAAAGTCACCGCCCCCGAAGCCCAAGTCTGGATTCCTGCAGGCGATACCGCCGCATCCCTGGTCGATTTTTCCGAAATCCAGACCGAAGGCAAATACCAAGCCTATATCGATGACGAGCCGATTGGCCACCCCATTACCATCGGCGACAAGGCTCTCGAAGAAGCCGGCAAGGCCTCTATCAAGTTCTTCTATTTCCAGCGCGCCTCTACCGCTCTTGAAGAAGAATACGCCGGCATTTACGCCCGCGCCGCAGGCCACCTCGATACCGCCGTCAAGTACCACCCCTCTACCGGCAAGACCGACACCGAAGCAACCTTTAACGGTTCCAAGGGCTGGTACGATGCCGGCGACTACGGCAAGTACATCGTGAACTCCGGCATTTCTACCTACACGCTCCTTCAGCTTTACCAGCAGAACAAGGAATACTACGACACCCTCAAGCTGAACATTCCCGAAAGCAGCAACGACATCCCCGACCTCCTGGACGAAATCCGCTGGAATCTGGACTGGATGCTCACCATGCAAGACGATGACGGCGGTGTGTTCCACAAGCTCACCACCAAGCAGTTTGCCGGTACCATCATGCCCGAAAAGGGAACCGCACAGCGCTTTGCAATCGGTAAAGGTATCGAAGCTTCCTGGGATTTCGCAGCCGTAGTCACTCTCGCTTCCGAAATCTACAAGCCCTACGATCCTGAATTCGCCCAGAAGTGCATTGACGCCGCACAGAAGGCTCGCATTTGGGCATTGACACACCCCTACGAAATTTACGAACAGCCCAGCGACGTGGGCACGGGAACTTACACCGGTTCTGTCGAATGGGCATCCAAGCTTTGGACCAACATCGAAATGTACCGCGTCAGTGGCGACACCTCCGTGTCAAGCATTATCAAGTCCCTTCCGATCAGCAACAAGAAGGCCGTTCTCCAAAGCTGGCAGAACAACTACATGCTCGGCATTTTCACCATCGCTATGAGCCCCGACGCCTTTGAAGCCGAAATGGTCGACTCCGCTACTTCCATCATCACCACAATGGCCGATAACTATGTCAAGTCTCTCGACAACAACGGCTACGGCGTAGCCCTTGCCAAGGGTGACTTCTACTGGGGTTCCAATGGTGTTGCCGCCAACAAGGGCATGGTTCTCATTCACGCCTACATTCTGACAAAGGACGAAAAGTACCTGAATGCAGCCCTGAGCATCGTGGACTACATTCTGGGCCGCAATCCGCTCGACAAGTCTTACCTTACCGGCTACGGAGTCAATCCGGTCATGAAACCGCACCACCGCCCGAGCCAGGCTGACAGCATTGACGCTCCTGTTCCGGGTATGATTGCCGGTGGTCCGAACGCATCCGCTACCGACTGCGCCAAAAAGTACAACAACCCCGACGCCGTCGCAAGATCTTACTACGACAACTCCTGTAGCTACGCCACTAACGAAGTCGCTATCAACTGGAACGCCCCCTTCGCCTACGTGATCGGCAGCCTCCAGGCAATCGCTGCCACAGGCAAGTCCTACGACATCAAGACTCCGGTCTCGGCCAAGTACGAACTTACCTCTATTCCGGCAGCCCGCAACCGTATCAAGGCCGCTCCGCAGGAAAGCAGCAAGCGTCTCGTGCTCCGCGGCAAAAAGGTTCAGGTGGAATACACCGACAGAAACGGAATCAAGAGCTACTTCAGTATCGGCGGCAAAAAGGTCCGCTAACTGAAACAAGATCCTCCCAATCCCACCCAATACAAAACGAATGCAGCATCATTTGATGCTGCATTTGTTTCATACTCAAGAATCTTTTTTGTCACACTGATTCGAATTTGCTAACGCAAATTCATTTTTTTACAATATATTTTTAATTGCATTTTGCAAATGCACTTCGTCGCCGGAATTGTCTATAAATCGGATATTCTTGCCCGGGAAAAGGCGAATCCATTCATCTTCCCTTTCTTTGGCGGCTTGCAATTCAATACGGCGTTCTGCATCGTCTTCGCTAAAGCCGCGATTTGCAATCAAGCGGTTCTTGCGGACGTCTCGGGCAGCGCACACCACCCAAATTTCATCCAGGTGCTTTACTAGCTCAGGGACATTTTCAAATAGGGCTGCCTCGACAAAAGCCGGATTCGCATGCAGCAGATACTGCGTCAGCGCCGGGTACACTAACGATTCCAAGCGTTTTCTTGCCGCCGAATCGCTAAAGACCAGATTCGCCATGCGCGTGCGGCTCACGCCCTTTTCGGTCAGCATGTCCTCGCCGAATTCCTTGGCAATCGCCGCTCGAAGATTCTTGTCGTCACGGTACAAGTGATGCACCGCCACATCCGCATCGATCACGCGGATTTTACGGTCGCGCAAAATGCGACCGACCAGCGACTTTCCTGCACCAATTGTTCCTGTAATTCCAATCATCATTCAACCAAGTTTATTTTCCTAGCGCAATCAGGCATATACCCAGAATCACGCCCAACAAGGCAACAAACTTCATTTTGCTCTTGCGTTCCTTGAAAAGTAGTAAACCGGCAAAGAACGAAATCAACACGCTAGAGCGTCGGAACACCGTAATAATCGAAATCAAGGCGTCAGGGTCACTCACTGCCACAAAATAGCAGCGGTCCGCCACAATCAGGAGTACCGCCACCAAGACCATGGACCAGCGGAATTTAAAGGGAGTTGTCTTATGCCGTGTCGGGAACCAGGTGACCGCGCAAATGGCAAACTGCCAGAGAGCCATGTAAATGCTGAACCACACCTGGACCGTAAGGGGGTCAAAGTTCATGCGCTGCAGAATGAACTTGTCGTACACGCCGCTACAGGCCGCCAAGAGCGTACCCAGCACCATGCAGATTACCCAGCCGTTGCTGAAGAAATGTCCCATTTCTTTACGCCCCGCAAGGCTTAAGCCCACATAGGAGCATATGCAGATGGCAACACCTATCCACTGGAGCGCAAAGGGACGCTCGCCCATAAAGGTCACGGCAATAAAAATCGTAAATACGGGCGCAAGCGCGCGAATCGTTGTCGCAATGCTCAAAGGCAAATGGGCCAGAGCGTTATAAGTCAAAATCCAGCTGCCGCCTACAATGGCCGCCTTCCCGAACAAGTAAACATGGCTCTGCAAAGGCAAGGATTCGCAATGCCCTGTCAAAAGGAGCGGGCTCATAAAGAGGGCGTAAAAGGCGCTGCAAAAGAACAGTGTCACACGGACCGCATTGTCCTGCACCGACTTTTTCTTGGCAAGATCATAACACCCCAAAAAGAATGCCGAAAGTAAAGCTAAAACGAACCATGACATAGCGTGCAAAATTTAGAAAACCCTCTTGCCAAAGCGATATTTTAAACATATTTTTATATTAACTTTAACAAAAGGATCCAATATGGGAATCAAAGGCAAAGCATCGTCCCTGCTCGAAGAATTCAAAGCCTTCGCGTTCAAGGGTAACATCGTCGATATGGCTATCGGTGTGATCATCGGTGGTGCATTCGGCAAAATCGTCACTTCCTTCGTTAACGACATCGTTATGCCGTGCGTTACCGCCATTATCGCCATGGGCGGCGGCAAGGATGCTGGCGAAGGCCTCAAGGCTCTCGCATTCACGACGGCCGAAGGCGTGACCATTCCTTACGGAAGCTTCATTGGCGGCATCATCGACTTCCTCATTGTCGCCATCGTGGTGTTCATCGTCATGAAGAAGTTCCTCGGCTTCATGCAGAACATGCGCAAGAAGGAAGAAGCCCCGGCTGCGCCTCCGGCACCTCCTGAACCGTCTGCCGAAGAAAAGCTCCTCACCGAAATCCGTGACTTGCTGAAAAAGTAGTTGGCAGAACTTAGAGCCTAGAGTAATGAGGCCCCGCTTAAAATGCGGGGCCTTTTTTTGCCCAAACGTCTATCCGCCTACAGCCAACTTCCTACTGCCTACTTCCTACTGCCTACTTCCTACTGTCTACTTCCTACTGCCTACTGTCTACTACCTACTGCCTACTGTCTACTACCTACCGCCTACTGCCTACCGCCTACTGCCTACCGCCTACTGCCTACCGCCTACTTCCTACTTTTATCTCCGCTTCAGCGGTAAACGGCAATTCTTCTAGCTGCGGAGTTGCTATAATCACCTGGCAGGCTTTTTCACGGATGAGAGTCGCCACCGCATCGCGGCGATTCACGTCGAGTTCTGCAAAAATATCGTCCAGCAAAAGAATCGGTTTGCTCAGGTAACGGGTTGCCACATCGACCGCGGCAAAGCGCATGGCAACCGCAGCACAGCGGCACTGGCCTTGCGATCCGCAAGTACGCATTTCAGAGTCGCCTATGCATACGCCCAGGTCGTCCTTATGCGGGCCCGACAATGTTATTCCCTGAATTTTCTCGGCAAATTCCAGACCGGCGAGTTTGCGGCGGTATGCCTCGCGCAAGGCGTTTTCGTCGACCGATCCGTCTTCGGACTCCCCCGATTCCGACGCAATATAGAGCGAACCTTTATCGGCTGCCATTGCGGCCTTGTCGAGTTCAGAATCATCCAGGAATTCCGCGCCATCGAGGGCATCCAATTCCTTGAGAATAGAACTCTTGTAGGCGCAAGCGATTTCATCTACCCCGCCCGAAAGCTTGCGGTAATAACCGGTAATAATCGGCGAGATTTCTTTAGAAAGTTCAATGCGTGCGGCCCAAAGCTTGGCGCCCAAGTCTACCAGCTGTTCCGTAAGCACCGCCAGAAGTTCATCGCCACCGGTAGCAAAGCCTTCGCGCTTGTACTGGCGCAGCCACTGGTTACGCTGTTGCAGTACGCGGCGGTAGCGCTTGAGCACCGCGGCATTTGTCTGAGAACGGTAACAAAGAATTTCATCGAGCCAACGTCTGCGTACTTCGGGCGCCCCGCGCAAAAGTTCAATGTCAGACGGCTGCATCACCACAGCCGGAATGTTTCCAAAGAACGCCGTCGGCGACTTAAGACTTTCACCGTTTTCACGCACGTCTGTGCTACGGCGCCCCACGCGAATGGCGCGTTTCGTCTCGCGGCCCGCATCATCGAATACGGCACGCAAAATCAATTCGTCGCCGTTCCAGGCAATCATTTCCTTCAAATCGCGCGCCCTAAACGAAAAACCTTGCGCAAGCAGATGCACCGATTCCAATATAGACGTCTTGCCACAACCGTTTGGCCCATGGACCACGGTGATTCCCGGTCCAAACTCTTGTTCAAAGCCAGACAAGCTGCGTACGCCGTCTATATAAATCTTCGAAATCACGGAATATAGCCCCGCAGGCCAAAACTAAGCGGAGTCCAGATTCCCGCTTCCGTTTCGTAAATCAGGGCGTAGTTCACATCGAAGGGATACTTCTTCTTGCCGATTCGAATCATGAACTTGTAGCCGGCACCCACCGTCCAGTCCAGGTCATCCATACCCAAACGGAGCGTGCCGTCCGGAATCACTTCGCATTCAAAGCCCACACGCCCCGTCCACACATGCAAATCGGGGTCAAAGGCCAGGAGCGTGTCGGCCACCTGGTAATCCAGCGCTTCCATCCAGGCGTGCACGGGCATGCCCGCAATCTTGGAACGGTAGCCCACACCGATCTGCAGCACCTTCGGGCGCACGCCCTCGGTACTTTCTACGGAATTGTCGGTACTGGTATTCTTGCTCCACCTGGCAGACAGGTTTTCGCTAAAGCTCAGGTTGCGGATTACCACGGACGTCGACCACTTTTCATTCCACTGTCTAATCCAGCTCAAGTTGATCGTCACCGGACTGCGGTAGTCGTCAACCACTTCGGCGACCCCTTCGTAGTATTCCGAAATGTCCATGTTGTCATAACTCATCGAGAACGACAAACCGAAGGCGTCGCGACGCGTGGCACGGTAAGCCAAGCCCAAATACATCATGGTAAAGTAGGGCGTTGCCGTACCCATGGTTTCATCGTCTTCGTTAATCACATCGAAGTTCAAGTCGCCACGATAAAGCATCGCAAAACCGATACCCATGCGCCTACCCACCGGGCCTTCCAGGCCAAGCGATCCGCCCAAACGGTCCAGGTCGCGCTTTTCTGCGTTCAGGTTATAGCTCAAGTGTTCCCTGAAGCCAAGAATGGCCGGGTTCCAGTAAGCAGCCGGCATCGACGCCGTATCCGCAGAACCCGTATTACCGCGGCCCAATTCGCGCGTGCCTGCACCCATACGTTCCACAAAGCCGTCAAAGCTACCCAGCGTCGCCTTCTTGCCCGCAAACGCAGAAGAAGCAACAACGAGCATCACCAACATCATCAGAGCCCAGCTCTGAATTCCGAATTCTGAATTCCGAACTATCATTACTTGTGCCCTCCCAAGGTCATCACCTTGCCCCAGCCTATATGGCCGTGGTTATCCTTGACACGCACATAGTATACGCCCATGGTGCAGGGCCTGCCCGCCTTGTCCTTGCCGTCCCAGAAGTCTTCCTTGGGATTCGTGCTGCGCGAAGCATCCGCTCCACGAGGAGCGCTTTTTACAATCGTGCGGATTTTACGCATGTCGTAACTGAACACGTCAATCGTAATCTTGGAATCCTTGCCCACCTTGTACGACACAAGCGCTTGGTCGCCCGCCGTAATTACCGACGGTACCATGCGCACAGAGCCTAAATCGTTTCCGAGCTTGGCGCGGTTCAAAATCGGGGTCCAAGTTTTGCCCGTATCTGCCGAAACAGAAATTCCGTTGCCGTAGGTAGCAAGCGCAAGGCCAGTCACATTCTTGGCCAGCGGGAACGAGCAAATCGAGGTAATGCGGAAATCGCGGTCAATGGCGCCGGTTGCATAGCCGTAAAGCCATTCACTCTTTCCGTCTTCATCCATATCCCAAGCACGAATTCCGGCCGAATCCAGCTTAAAGTATCCGCTCACGTCACCGCCCGAAACGGCAACCGCCACAAAGGCCGTATTGCCGACAAAAGCCACATCGCTCACGGTGTAGTCGCCTTCGTCATAAATATCCTTCTTCTGTTTTTTGCCGGCCGTGTCCAAGAAATTCACCTTCGCAAAATCCTTGGCACCCTCGCGGAGCACCCACAAAGCGCCCTTCATCGACTCCTTTTCCATACGCGAAGTTTCTGCAACAATCGTCAGCGGGTCACCGCCCATCCAAAGTCCTGTCACGCGGGCACTCGTGTCAAGTGCTATAGACGCCTTGGCCACCTTGCCGTCCGCGCCACGCTTCCAAAGTCCCTTGGAAGTCGCCATCCAGATGTCACCAGTTTCCGGATGTTGCTTGACATCGAAAATACGCGGGTTTTTCTTGTCTTCCCACTTGTAATTCGATTTTGCCGAATCCAGCGTAACCGCTTTCAGGTTCAACTGGTACATGCCATGCTTTACTTTGCTGCCCGACGCATCGTACAGGCCAAGCCCGGCTGCACCGCGGGCCATCCAAAGTTGCTTCTTGGACGAATCGTACGCGAAGCCGCTCACGGCATAATACATAGCCGTATCCAAATCAGCCAGTGCCTCGGGCTGCTCCAGCGGGGTTTCATAAATGTTGTCGATTCCGCCCACCCTAAAAATTCCCGTTGGCTGCAAATACTCGCCGTCATCGTCCAGACCAAACATCGGCAACACATAGCCAATCTTGCCAGCATAAACCGAAGGAGTCCTGCGATGTTCCGCAAGCACGTCTCTAAAAATGCCATTCTGCGTCGCGGTCACCGAATCCGTCATCTGGTCCTGACGCGATTCCACCACCTGCACGCCGTTCGCCCCAACCTTGAGTTCCAACAGAGTCACGCCGCTATAAATATCGCCGCGCGAAAACACCCACAGGCTACCCGTTTTTCCCGTTTCGCTCACGTTCAGCGCAGCGTTGCTGAACAAAGTCTCTGCAGCAAACGCACCCCCTACAAAAGTAAAGGCGAGCGCCAAGGCATTCACGTATTTTCCGAACAGTCTATTCATAAATTACCGCATGTCAATTTCGTCTACGCCTTTCACCGGCTTGTACTTAAAGTCCTCGGATTTCCAGGACTTGACCACAGAAAGGTTCACAATATTGTACCACGAGCCGTTACCGGAAGGATCCACCGTATACAGGCGCTTGGGAGAAAAATCCTTTTTCGAGAGCCAGACTTCCATCTGCGTGAACTGTCCCTTGTACTTGGAAGGGTCCAGTTTCAGCACCCACAGTTTCTGGTTGTTGAATTCACCTTCCGAAATCTCCTTGGCCTTGCAGTTCAGGTACTTGAACAAAAGTTCCGAGGGGTGCAATGAGCTCGACAAGTCCTCGACCGACTTGATCAGCACCTGCTTCTGTTCCACATTGTGCTGCCACAGGCTTTCTCCATCGCTATAGAACTTGATTCCAGCCATATCCAGCACAAAGCGATCCCCTTCGGCCACCAGCAGCTTTCCGTTCTGCGAGGCGATATCCGGAGAATCCGCATAAAATACCTGCACCCTAAAATCAAGGTTCCACGCCTTACCCGACTTGAACCAGGCTTTGGATTTTTCCATGGCCTCGTCGGCGGATAAAGCGAAAACGCAGTTCGCAGCAAGCGCCACTACAATTACAAACAGCCTAATTAACCTAATGCGATCGAACATCTAGGAACCTCATTAACATGAATATGGGCAAATTTACAAAATTCGCACACGCTGTATTTGGCTTTTTTGCCTAGATATTTCTATCTTTGCACAAGAAATTTCAAATCATATTGGAAACTGATATGCGCAAATTGATCATGCCACTGGCAATTTCTACCGCCGCCACCTTGGCGCTCGCTGCAGACATCGAAGTCCACGGCGATGTGAATATGGACTATGCCAGCTATTTTGACCGCGATTTTGACCCCACGAACGCAGGAAACCAGGACATTGACCTCGCCCTGCATGCCCACCTCGACGAAAACATCTCCCTCGTCGTCATGGGAACCACGCATAGTACTTTTGTCGACCAGAACGGTGAACTCCAGGAATCCGAAGTCCGCCACGGTCTCGCCCGTTCCACCGCCATGGGTTCGGATGGTCGCTACAATTCCTTCGACTTTGACGGTATCCAGTTCCGCTGGGACGTGAGCCACCAGGTTACCCTCATTTTCGGTGACATGACTTACAGCGCAGGCGCATTCAACTACTACTTCTGGCGTGACGCATCCCGCTACGCCGTCATTACCCGCGAAGAAAGCCTCCGCGGTTTCGGAGCCGAAGTCGGTAACGAAAAGTACGGCACGGGTGCATTCTACTTGGGCGCCTCCGACGACACCGACCACACGCTTTCCATGTTCCTCACCTATGCGTTCCCGCTCTTGAACCATACTGACGAACACTTGATTATCAAGCCGAGCCTCGACTGGGTGTTCGGTTCTGACATCGGCCGTCCCTACACCTACGTGCTCGGTACCGAAGTCGACTACTCCAAGAGCTTCGAAAAGTTCAACTACGGCATCTACGCCGTTTGGGGCCTGCACCCCTACAAGGGCAAGGGCACACACTCCTTCTTGCTCGAACCTAGCATGAACTACGCCATCTTCAACTTGGGCGCAACGTTCTTCTACGCTATCGTCGACAAGGATTACGAAACCGAGCCGCAGCTCATGACCGAAGACCAGATGCTCTTCGCCGTCGAACCGAGCTTCAACATTCATAAGAAGTACACCTTGGGTGTTTCCTACGAATACCACGATCCGGACAAAGAAACTCACGGTGACGACTTCCAGTTCCTGGGCATGAACCACTACCTCTACCCCACCATGAACACCGAAATCGTTATCTGGTACGGTTACAACTTCACCGGCAAACACAACAACGACACCCCGTTCGGCGAGGCCAGGTTCTCCCTCGGTTTGAGCGGCAAGGCTAGTTTTTAAGTAAATCGCACAACGATTAAAAGCCGGGCGACAAGCTCGGCTCTTTTTTTATTTACGGACTCTGCTCAGCCTGCTCCGCACGTGGACAAATTACGGCCTTCGGCCTTTACTGTCCACTTAGCGGACAGGCTATCGCAGAGTCCTCTTACCCTAAACAAAGACTCCATAAGTCCACACCGAACTTATCCCCCCCCTCCTCTACAAGGTTCAAGCCGCCAACAACCGCTATTCTAAATATCGGCTACTCAAACAAAACTAGCCTTCATTTATTTTCCCACAAACAAGAATCTATTACGCAATAGAGTCCTGCAATTTCTACGTGAGCGAAAAAGCCCCCGGGTGTTAACCGGGGGCGTTCGCGAGAGCGAGGCGATATCACATTTTCATGTATGCGATAGAGCCGAGCGGTCCCTTACTGACCGAGGTACTTACGGCCGATACCGAATTCATCCTTGTATTCGATGTAGTCCGGAACGAAGTCCTTGGCGAAAGAGAAGGAGATGTTCACGGAGCACTGGAATTCGTTCATCAGCTTGCCCTTGCCCTTGAAGCTCTGCTTCTTCTTTTCGATCTTTTCCTGGCCCTTCTTGCCTACGAGCACTTCAGCTTCGCACCAGCCGCTGTTACCCTTGGCAAAAACTTCCTTGCCATCGGTAGACACGAGCTTGATCTTGGAGGGGTCAAGTTCGGTGTTGTTACCCGTAGAAGCCCAGAACTGGAGTTCGCCAGAGAGAGAACCCGGAGCAATCTTGATTGTCGGGAAGGCCATCACGTAGCCCCACTTGTCCACGCGGCGGCTGACCGGTTCACCGATCTGTTCACCGAAGATCAAGAAGTAACCGCGAGTGCCCTTACGGCTCTTGTTCAAAGCGGCCTTCACGTCAGCATTTTCCGGTGCCATTTCGGCAATCTTCATAATCTGGTATTCGCTCACCACCGGGTCAGATTCACCAACGGCTTCAGAGAGATTCTTTGCGACATAGGCATTTTCAGCTTCGGTGCGAATTGCCTTCACGGCGGCTTCTCCAGCGCCCTTGGCCTTTGCAGTCACCAAGGCGGTGTCAATCTTTGCAAAAGCATTTACGATCGTACCGTAGTCCATGCCTTCCTGAGCGGCCTGCATCTTGCCGATGTTAGCAAGCGTCGTCACGTATTCCTGGACAACGTCAGCATTCTGGACTTCAGCCATGTTCACGGAAGCCTTGTCGAAGTATCCGTTGATAAGATCGCTGTTCAAGTCCTTCTTGGCTTCAGTTTCTGCAGCACGGACCAGAGCGAGCGTGAAGTTATCATAGAATTCATCGGACATGCTACCCTTCTTCTTAGCCTCGAGGTAAGAATTGATAGCGTTGCGATAACGGCCTTCCTTGAGGTGTTCGTCACCGCGCTTTTCGTTAGTACCCTTACAGCCGACCATCGTGAATGCGACGGCGGCAGCCAGAGAGGCAATAAAGAGTTTTTTCATTTGATTTTCCTTCAGCTGAATGATTTTGTTTAGTAAAAATACCTTTTTTCCCAAGAATTCTTTCCCCGGGATTATACTTTATAAAAATAATTAAATAAATTTATGTTAAACTTTATCTATAAGTAAAATTTTATTTGGAGTATTGATTAGGAATGGACATCCTTGTCGTAAGCCCCGAAGCCGGGAATTGGCGCAAAACCAGTCCTCTGGCCACCGCGGTCAACCGTATGACCGACGCTTTCGCTAGCGCCGGCACCAAGGTGCTTACCTGTTCGCCGTTCTTCAAGAACCTGATGGTCGACGTAGGCAGCTACCGCTGCGTATATACAGGCGTCGAAAAACTCCAGAACAAGCCCTACGAAATCTGGGTGTCCGATAAGGACCCTTTGCACACATATATTTACAATGAGGAATATTTCGGCAGGCCCTATGTCTACAGCCCGCCGCAAAGCGCCCCGTATGCCGACAACCACATCCGGTTCGCATTCCTCGCCTCGGCGGCCCTCGCCTACGCCAAAGAAACAAATTTCGAATGTGACGCCATTCTGGGCCACGAATGGGGCGGAGCCCTCGCAGGCGCGCTTGCCAAGACCACGTATCAGGAATACGCTGGCAAAATTCCGTTCTTCTTTACCGTCCATAACATCACCTACGATTTCCATATACCCTCCAGCGAAATTGAAAAAATCGGTCTTCCGCGCAAAGACTACAATATGGACGGCTACGAATTCTGGGGTAAAGTAAGCCTTCTAAAAGTGGGCATCCTGTATGCCACCAAGGTGCTGTTCCCCTCGCCCGGCTACCGCGACGCCATGCTCAGCACCAACCTTCCCGGTGGAATCAGCGGATTCCTGAACCGTAATGCCGACAAGCTGATCGGCGTGCAATTCGGCGTGAGCTACCAGGTATGGGACTTCAACATTCAAGAAAACCTCCCCATCAAGGAAGCCAAGGCCAAGGCCCGCGCCAAGTTGCAGCAGAACCTGGGCGTAGACTTCGATGGCAAGATGGTTCTCTACGTGCACCTCGACGAAGAAGCAGGCAACACCTCCGAAACTCTCGCCACGATTCTTTCGGACATCGCGCGCCTCGACATCTTCATCATCGTGGGTATTTCATCTTTGGACAACGAGTGGAACTACTACAAGGGCTTTGCACAGCAGTACCCCGACGTCATGTGCGTTCAGGACCTTGAATGCGACGACGACAACACGCAGATTCTCCGCGACACCCTCGCCGGTTCCGACGCCCTATTTGCCGCCAATCTCCGCGAGCCGTCTTCTTCTATCATCCTCAAGGCCATGGCCGCAGGCACGCTCCCTGTTACAGGTCGCACCGTAGGCGTTTCGACAATGCTCACCAACTATTCGCTCGAAACTGCAGGCGAAGCAAACGCCTTCCTGGTCGACGACGCCAATGCGCCGCACCAGATGCTCCGAGCCGTGAAGGACGCGGTCAACGTCTACAAGACCGAAATTCAAGACTGGGACAAGTGCGTGGTAAACGCCTACAGCGGATTCCACTACGAATGGTGCCGGACCATTTCCAAATACCTGCTCATTTTCGGCGAACTTGGCCTTTAGTACAACATTTTTCCCGAAAAAAGACTATATTTGCCCCATCATCGGGACTTTAGCTCAATTGGTTAGAGCAGCGGACT
>CACVQR010000005.1 GCA_902756345.1 Fibrobacter succinogenes
TTATATTGTTGCACATGCTGATAAAAACAAGAATGGTGTTTCTGATGTTCGGGCAACATTCTTTGGTGGCTTGAATTATAGTGGATACACCTTGATTGGTTCGGGGTATCTTTGGAATTATGGGTTTACGAACTTGAACGAAACTACATATTGGCATTATCCAGAAGAGGCTATAAGAGGTGGTGACATCAATGTGAAATCGTTCTCTGGTCGGCAAAATAACACATCTACTGCTATAACATCTCAGGATGCAAAAAAGACACATGGTTTTTCTGTTCGTTGTGTAAAAATAAGCAAATGAACAGGTAAGAGAACTCTTTAATCACAATATGTCAAAGGGCCTGAAGAATGTCTAAAAAGAATAATAAAAAAAGAATCGGCGATTTTAATTATAAAATCGAACAACTCGAACCTCGTCTGATGATGGATTTTGCGGTATAAATTCCACATTCCATATTTCACATTGCTTGGTTTGTGGGTGGTGAAAATTTTACAGGAGATAATGGTATGAAGTGTGTCAAGGGTCTTGGTTTCTTGTGGGTGGCGGTGCTCGCGGCACTCGCCCTTTCCGCCTGCGACGACTCGTCGTCGGCTAGTTCCGACGAAACTGGTACTTCCAGTTCATCGGTAGAAACTTCTGATTTGGATGAGTCGTCATCTTCTGTTGACAAGAAGTTGTCAGGAAATGAATCTACAGAAAAAGACAAGTCTTCGAGTAGTGAGAATAAGTCTAGCAGTTCCACAAAAGAAACAAAAGTCTCTTCTGATTCCAAGAGTTCCAGTTCTGTGAAGTCCGATGACTCATCCAGCAGCAACAAGGACAACTCTAGTTCATCGGTGAGTTCGTCTTCGAGTGAAATGCAAAATAGCAGTTCTTCTGTGAAACAGTCTAGTTCAAGTTCTGTCTTGCCTAAATCCAGTAGTTCCGTTTTTGAAGTTGACTCTTCCAGATTATGCACGCCTGGGTATGATTATTGTTATCGTCCTTTGGGAGCAGATAGTTTACAGGCGGGAGCGTATAAAAAATATAAGGATACTCGCAATGGACGAGAATATTTCTATTTGACAATAAATGGTAAAGATACAAGTGGAAAAAAGGCTTCTGTAACGGTATTTGCGGAAAATCTCAATGTTGGTATAATGGTTGATGGTGCAACCGATCAAAAAAATAATGATGAAATAGAACGTTACTGTTATAACAATGATACGACGAACTGTGTGGAGTATGGTGGGCTTTACCAGTGGGCGGAGATGATGAACCTTCCGTTCGAATGCAATAGTAAGAGCTGTGCCGACTCCATTAAGCCGAATCATCAGGGAATTTGCCCAAAGGACTGGCATCTTATGACATATAATGACTTTTATATTGTAGTTCACGCAGATGGAAATGATGCGGGTGTGAAAGGTGTTAGATCAATGGGTTTTGGCGGCCTTAACTATACAGGGTATAGTTTAATTGCCGCTGGATATAATTGGGCATATGAGTTTTCGGATCTTAATGATTACACATATTGGTTTTATCCTGAAGAATCAAAGAATTATGCACAAGAGGGGGCTGTTGCCGGGTCACAGGGAAAATCGTCTACGGGCAATTCTCGTTCCGATCAATATAAGACATATGGCTTTTCCGTTCGTTGCGCAAAAAACAAATGAAAAATAAAAGAAAGAGAACTCTTTAATCACAATATGTCAAAGGGCCTGAAGAATGACTAAAAAGAATAATAAAAAAAGAATCGGCGAGTTGAACTACAAAATCGAATCTTTAGAACCTCGCATGATGATGAATGCGGATGTTGTCTTGGAGGACTTTGAGGACAATATATCCAATGTTTCAACTACAGTTGAAAGTGCCCTGAATGAAGTTGATGATTTGCAGTTGTCTGGGCTTGGCTTGAACGAGTCTCTTGATTCTGCCTCAGCATATTTTTCTGCTGTAGGCACTAGTATTCAATCTTTAATATCTACAGCATTCGAAAACTATAGAGATGCTCTGCCCGATGGGACAACATCTGTCCCCTTGGCTGCACTTGTTTCTGGATTGAACACGAATCTCCCAGATCAGTTACCGTCAAATATTGGAAATCCCGTTTTTAGTGCCCCAAATAATGATACACTCAAGCTAGATTTTGATGTTCTTGCCGCCTAGCGGGATAATTCCGCACCCCACACTACACATTGCTTCTGCCTGTTGATTCTGGGTAAAAAAAATTATATATTGACGGTATGGCGCAGCCTTTGTCGAAAATCAGCATCCTTGAACCCCTTTGCTGGGATTCAAGCGTGAGTGCCGAGACGCTCCTTCCCCTGGTGGACGGGACGGTGTCTTCGGTTGGGGGCATATCCCGTGAAGCCCTGTTCCTGCGTTCGCTGGAGCGGGTGCCGTGGCACAACCTGGTAGTGCTGTGGGGCGGGGCGGAAAACTGTGCAAAACTTTATACGGAAAAGGTCCGAAGGGGGCTTCGCAATGGCGACTTCAGACAAAAATACGATTTCGCTTTCGGAATTCTACGAGGAGAACCTGTACAGGCTCCAAGATGGGGTTCTGAATATTGTGAAAAACTGCGGCACACCTTTGTATCTGACCGGTGGAACCGCGCTTAGCAGGGCGTATTACCGCCACCGCTATTCAGACGACCTGGATTTCTTTGTCAACAACGACAATTCCTTCAATCAGTATGTCGACGCCGTTCTAGATGGTCTTCGAAAGGCCGGTTATGACTGGAGTGTCGAAACGGGATTTGTCAAGTCTCCCGATTTCAGGACCCTTGTCTTAAGACATCCCGATTTCCAGATGGGGCTGAAACTCGATTTCGTAAACGATGTCGCCGCACACTATGGCGAGATAACCGAAACGGACCTGTTCTACAGGACGGATTCTGTCAGGAACATTCTTTCGAATAAGGTGACCGCGATTTTCAGGATGTCGGCAAAGGACATTGTGGATATCCATCGGATATGCCTGAACGAAAAATTCGAATGGCGGGAAGTCTTTGAAGAAGTCAGGGAAAAGGAACTGGGCGTAGAACCATTAGATGTTTCCCAGGTCATGCAGGGAATAACGCAGGCTGCGTTTGAGAGTATCAAGTGGAAATGCGGATTGACCTTTGCCGAGTTCAAGCGGGACATCGATATGATTGCCGCCGACATGCTTTGCCTGAAGGACAACGGCTTGAACGACAGGAGAATGGGTAATGAAAATGTTTAAGAATCTCGGCTTGGTGAGTGCGGTTGTGCTTGCAATGCTTGCGTTCTCGGCTTGTGACGATTCGTCGTCGGCTAGTTCCGACGAAACCGGTGTTTCCAGTTCGTCTGTAGAGCCGCCTGATTCGAGTGTCACCCTGAGCGGAGCGTCAGCGGAGTCGAATGGGTCTAGTGACGAAAATATGGAAAAAGACAAGTCTTCCAGTAGTGTCAAGGGATCTGAACCTGTCGAAGTATCAAGTAGTTCCGCGAAAGAAACAAAGGACTCGTCCGATTCCAAGAGCTCCAGTTCCATAAAGTCGGGAGATTCTTCTAGCAGCAAGAAGGATGTGTCAAGTTCGTCTTCGAGTGAAAAGCAAAGTAGTAGTTCCGTAAAGTCGTCTAGTTCTTCTGTGAAGCGTTCTTCGTCATCAGTCGCTTCGAGTAGTAGCTTCGTAAAACAGGACTATACTAGTCCAAATCTTTCGTATGGTGTATTTGAATATGAACAACGCAAATACAAGTATTTGACTGTGACAGGAAAAGATACTAATAATAAAGCGGCAACAATCAATGTTATGGCAGAGAACTTGAATGTTGGCATAATGGTTGATGGTTCTGAGAATCAATCTGATAACTCTAAAGTTGAACGCTACTGCTATAACAATGATACCACAAAATGCCTAAATTATGGTGGACTTTACCAATGGGCTGAAATGATGAACCTTCCGTTCGAATGCAATAGTAAGAGCTGTGCCGACTCCATTAAGCCGAATCATCAGGGAATTTGCCCAGATGGTTGGCGTTTGCTTACATACAATGATTTTTATATTGTAGTTCACGCAGATGGAAATGATGCGGGCGTGAAAGGTGTAAGGTCGACCCCTTTTGGGGGGCTTAACTATACAGGGTATAGCTTGATCGGTGCGGGAATGAGGCTCGATGATGATGGGGTATCATCTTTTATTGATATAAATGAAGCTGCATATTGGTTTTTCCCTACAGAAAAAGAAAATAAGACAACATGGGCAGGTGTGGCTGCCACTATCAAATCAATTCAAAATTTTGATAATGGTTATGGACCGAAGATTGATGGATATCCAGTCCGTTGTGTAAAGATTGACTAACGAATTCATAATAAGGGTGATATATGGCCAAGAAAAAATACGATCGCGGAATGAACAATTTCAAAATTGAACAGCTCGAACCCCGCCTACTCATGGCAGCCGTCGAATAATCATCCCACATCCCACACTACACATTACACACCCGCTTCTGCGTTAGGGGGCGTCGCACCGCCACGCGGTGGCGAGACGCGCAAGCGGCTCGATGAGCCGACCCCGGATCAGGTCCGGGGTGACGAGAGGCGAGCAGCACCCGCCCCGGCCCCTGGCCGGGGAACGTCCAATAGTGGGCTAAACTTGCTTTGTGGCTAAAGTCTCGTTCAGGCTGCCGCTGCGGAAGCCCTGCAGGTCTAGCGAGATGTAGGTAAATCCGATTTTCTTGAAGGCTGCGAGAATCTGGTCGCGCTTTTCTAGAACCTTGTCGAAATCTTCCGGCAACACCTCGATGCGTGCGAGGTTGCCGTGCAGGCGCACGCGGAACTGCTTGAAGCCCAGTTCAAAAAGCAGTTGCTCCGCATTGGAGACCATGGAAAGTTTTTCTCGGGAAATGGGTTCTCCGTAAGGGATGCGGCTTGCGAGGCAGGCGAAGGAAGGTTTGTCCCACGTGGGTAAATCCAGTTGGTGTGAAAGTTCGCGGATGTCTGCTTTTGTGAGTCCGCATTCTAGGAGGGGGCTCCTGATGCCTAGTTCCTGGAGAGCGCGCATTCCCGGGCGGTAGTCGTGAATATCGTTGGCATTGCTGCCTTCGCAGACGGTTGAAAATCCTGCGGCCTTTGCGCGTTCTGTAATTTTCGAAAACAGGTTGCGTTTGCAAAAGTAGCAACGTTCCCTGGAGTTTTCGGCAAAGCCTTCTACCTGCATTTCGTCAACTTCTATCAGCTGCTGCGGGATTCCGTGCAACTTGCAGAACTCTCGGGAAAATGCGATTTCGCGCTCGGGGACCATTCCCGCCTTGACTGTGTAGGCGACCATGTTGTCGCCCAGCGTGTCGTGGGCGACTTTTGCTAGGAACGTAGAATCTACGCCGGCAGAAAATGCGATGGCGATGCGGTCCATTTCGCGCAGGAGGGCTTTCAGTTTTTCAAACTTTTGACTCAAACTTTCCATATAAAGTAAAATTCAAAATTGCGGCTTGACAATCCACTTTTAGTGCAGTTTCTTCTCGACCGCTTTCTGGATTTCGCGGATGGGAACGGCCGCCTTGTCGGCGCATGCTTTCAGGTCGTCAAATTCGGGCTTGATTTTTTCGATGTCGCCCAAAACGGATTTCTTGACGCGAACCTTGCCAAATTCCGTTTCGACTTCGAAGGTGCTGCGGGCCATGCAGGTGCGTTCTACGGGGAAACGGCGCACGCCGACGGTCGATGTATGCAAGAAAATGGCTTTCTCTACGGCAGCCAGGTGCTCGCTGTCGGCGAGGGCGCACAGGAGAGTGCCCATGCGGTTTTTCTTCATGTAGCAGGGGGTAAAATGAACATCGCGGGCACCCGCCTCGAAGAGTTTGTCCATGGCGTAGCCCAGTTCTTCAGGAGTGGAATCGTCGATGTTCGCTTCAATTTGGAAAACGTTGCAATCTGCGGGGGTGCAGCCTGTGGTAGTGGATGTTGCGTCGCCGCATTTGTCGTTTGCGCAGTCCTCGATGATTTGTGCCCGCAAGAAGTTCGCACGCCCGAAATCACGCTTGCCGAGACCTATGCCCGATTTTAAAATTTTGTAGCTTGCGGGGAGGCTTTCGCTTGTCCGCAGAGCTGCCACGATGCCCGCTCCCGTTGGGGTGACCATTTCGCCTTTCGTTTCGGTGATGTGAAGCGCGATGCCCGCAGCTTCTGCAATGTGCGCTACCGCCGGAACGGGAATCGGCAACTGGCCATGTTGCGTTTCCACAAAGCCAGAGCCTTCGTTGAGCCCTGTAACGATGCAATTTTCTATGCCAAGGTCATCGGTAAGGACGGCTACCGCCAAGATATCGACGATAGAATCGACGGCACCCACTTCGTGGAAATGGACTTCTTCTACGGGCACGCCGTGAGCCTTTGCCTCGGCTTCGGCGATGATACGGAAAATCTTCTTTGCGGTTTCAAGGGCGCGGGGCGTGATAGCCCCTGCATTTGCGGCGCGGTCCAGAATCTCGTAAACTTCGGACAAGTGCCGATGTTCGTGATGATGGTGCCCGTGCTCATGGTGATGATGGTGCTCTACATACCCTTCTTCGTGAGAATGCACGTGGTCTGCGTCGTGGTCATGGACATGCACCGCAAAAGAAAGCCCCGCGATGCTGTAGCTGCTCGCGCGCTCCACATGGACGTGGACGCCTTCTAGATTGAGCCCCGCAATCGCCGCATCCAGTTTTTCGCGTGATGCGCCAAGTCCAAGAAGTGCGGCAACCGTCATGTCGCCGCTGATACCGCAAGAGCCGTCGAGAAAGAGATATTTCATAAAAGTGTGAAGTGTGAAATGTGAAGTTATTCGTCTTGATTTAGTCAGTTTATTTGTAGCATGCGGAATGCGGCGATGGCCGCCCCGAAACCGTTATCGATATTTACCACCGTCACGCCCTCGGCGCAGGTGTTGAGCATGGTGAGCAGTGCGCTGATCCCGCCGAAGGATGCCCCATACCCGACCGACGTGGGCACGGCAATCACGGGCGCTTTCACGAGTCCGGCAATCACACCGGGGAGCGCGCCTTCCATTCCGGCAACGGCGATAACCACCGAGGCCTTGCGGATTTCCTCCACCTTCGAAAGCAGGCGGTGCAGCCCCGCAATCCCTACGTCGTATTGGCGCACAACTTTCACGCCGTTAAATTCCAGCGTTTTGGCGGCTTCTTCGGCAATAGGCAGGTCCGCCGTTCCTGCGCAACAAACAGCCACCGACCTGAGTTTTGCAACCGTTTGCGATGCCTTGCCGCCGGAACGCCCACGTTTCTGTTTGGCAGGTATTTCATCTGCCAGTGAAATCGTCCGAGAAAGTTCGTCGTAGCAGATTTTCTCGCCTGCATTTGCGATGAATTCCGCCTGTTCCTTGCTGCAGCGGGTCCCGAGCACGCGGATGCCTTTCTCGCGGAACTTTCTAAGAATTTTCAGGAGCTGTTCCGACGTCTTGCCAGCGCAATAAACGGCCTCGCAAGTGCCTGTGCGCGATTCGCGGCTCACGTCCAGCTTGGCAAAACCGAGGTCTTTAAAGGAATCTTTTGAGACAAACTTTTTCATACTTCTAATATATCACTTAGAGTCGGCTCTAAGGCAAATAAATTTTTCTAAAAATCAATAAGGTTTCCACTTGTCGGCGTCTTTTTCTGCGCCGACCTGGAACTTGGAAGAAGGTGCCGCGAAATCGATGTCGTCGGTTGTGGGGGAGTCGGTTTCGGCTTTCGTCGCTGTAGTTTGCGCAGGTTCTGATTCCGTCGCGGTTGCAGTTGAATCTCGCGGTGCGATGTTCGGGGCGTTTTCAGGGTGGACTTCTTTCAAGGCGCGTCCCTTGTAACGCCTGGCCGCAAGGAGGCCCGCTTCAAAGAGCAGATACGTCGGGACTCCAAGCAACAGCTGGCTTACAACATCGGGGGGTGTGAGGAGAGCCGCCAGCACAAGGATTGCCACCACCACGTAGGGGCGCTTGCTGCAGACGGTTTCGTAATTCACGATGCCCGCACGGATAAGTGCGTAGGTCACCAGCGGGAACTGGAACATGCATCCGAACGCAAGCGAAAGCCAGAGTGCGAGTGTTACCAGGTTAGAGACGCCGAATACGGGTTGCAGGGTCGTGCTTGCAAAGCTCATGCCGAACTGCACAATCAGCGGGAAGCAGACGACAAGGCAGAAGGCGACGCCTGCGATAAAGAGCCCGCTGGTCATGGCCACGATGGAGCGGATGAAGCGTTTTTCGTTGTCGTATAGGGCGGGGAGCACGAACTGCCACATGTTCCAGGCGATGTAGGGCGAAAACAGCACGCAGTCCAGCAGTGCAGAAATCTTGAGCTGCAGCAGGAACACTTCCATCGGGGAAAAGTAATGGAGCGTGACTCCGCCCTGCAGGGCAATTTGTTCACAGAACCAGTCCAGAACGTAGGGCGAAACAAGGAACAGGGGCACGATGCCGATGGCAAGGGCGACAATAGAACGCAAAAGCGCCCGACGGAGCGCTTCCAAATGCGAAATCAGCGTAGCCTCTTGATCCTGTTTGGAGGACATTAGCCTTTCTTTTCTTCTGCCTCGGCGGCTTTTTCTACCGTCTTCTGCAGGTCTTCGGCTTCTTCCTTCAGGGCGTCTTTCGCCTTCTTGTACTCGTTCTGGGCTTTGCCCAGGGAACGAGCAAGTTCAGGAATACGCTTTGCCCCGAACAGGAGAAGCACCACGACCACGATCAGGATTATTTCTGGAATTCCAAGGGACATATTTTACCTGCCTTTTCTTAGAAATATAACATAATCCGCGACGGTGCCGAAAATTTATCTACGGTGCCGTCGCGAACTAGGCTACAGTTCGATAATCCTGTATTTGCGGTTACCCATCTTCAGCTTTTCCATGGCGGGCAGCTGGTGCAGGCCCTCGCGGGTCTCGATGCGTTCCTTTAGGTCGTGAAGTTCCTTGGGCGGGAGCTTGTAAACCATGTCGACGCTGGCCTGGTCCACCGCCACGATGTCTGTGGAGGCGAGAATTCCGATGTCGCGGCACTTGGGTTCCGCTGCAGAAAGCCCCGCGCAGTCGCAGTCTACGGACATGCGGCGCAGCACGTTGATAAAGCAGATGTGTCCCTTGAAAAAGTCGCAGGTGGCCTTCGCGGAATCGGCCATGGTTTCCATGAACAGGGCTCCGCTGGTTTTCCAGCCCGCGGTGCCGCCCGCTTCCATCTTGGTGGGGCCGCCCTTCACGTATTCGTGAATCATCTTCTTGCCCAGGCGTCCGCCTGCGCAACCGATGGCGATGTTCTTCATGGAGCCGCCGAAACCGCCCATGGCGTGGCCCTTGAAGTGGGTCAGCACGATCATGGAGTCGTAATTCTTGATGTGTGCGCCCATGGACATTTCCTTGAAAATGAGGCCGTCCTTTACGGGGAGCATCACTTCGCCATCTTCGTCCATGATGTCCACATCGCAGAAGGTCCAGCCGTTCACCTTGAGGGTTTCGCGGTGCTGTTCGGTGGTGTACCGGTCGCCTTCGTACCAGGTGTTGGTCTCCACGATTTTGGAGTTGGGAACCTGTGCCTGGAATTCCTTGACCCATTCGCGGGGCAAAATATTGGGGCCGTTCTTTTCGCCGGTGTGGAGCTTGATGGCCACGCGTCCGGTAATGCCCTCGTTGATTTTCTTGTACAACTTGATGAGGCCTGCGGCACTCAGGTCCTTGGTGAAATAGACGTTGGAAACGTCCTTTCCGGGCTCCTTCTGTTCCATGGATTTCCCTTTCGCGAAAGCGGGTGTGAATACGGCGGAAGCGAGTGCTGCTGCGCCTGCGGTTTTTAAAAAGTCTCTTCTATCCATAAGTTTAGTGGTTGGTGGTTAGTGATTAGGCCGTGGTTCGGACCGAAGGTCAGTGATTTGAGTGAGCCTCGGCCTTGGCGAGGGTTTGGGCCTTGTACTTGCGTGCGATAATCATCACCGCCCATACGGACGTGATAAATGCCGACATGGCAACGCCTACCGTTGACATTTCCCGGACCATCTCGGAAACACCTTCGGGGCTTGTGGCAGCGGTAAAGAAGGGATAGCTCCACATGAGTTCTCCGTTCATGACATGGTCGATAATCAGGACGCCCGTCACGAGCCAGAGCATACGGGCGAGCAGGCGCAGGCTTTTATAGAAGGGCTGCGGAGCGCCGGAAACAGCGGCTTCCAGGTTCCTGGATTCACTTTTGGACTTGTCGGTCTGTTGCAACACGAGGGTTGCGATGGTGGTGACGACCGCTTCGGCCATGGGCACGACAAAACAGCACATAAAATCTCCTTTTGAAAATGTTCTATAAGAAATATAACACCTAGAGTTGACTCTAGGTGTTGAGTTTTTGTGAAAAAAGTTGAAAAATTTTATTTAGAGTTGGCTCTAACTCTATCATTTGGGCGAAAATATTTATATTTTGTAAACATGACTTACTCTATAGGCGATGTTGTCAAGAAAACAGGGCTTTCGGCCTACACCCTGCGTTACTATGAAAAAGAGGGCCTGCTTCCCTTTGTCAAGAAGAACGCCTCGGGCGTGCGGGCCTACAGCGACGAAGACCTTCGCTGGCTTACCATGATTGAATGCCTCAAGGATTCGGGATTACAAATCAAGGAAATCCGCCAGTACATCGAGTGGTTCAACGAGGGCGATTCCACGCTTTCCCAAAGGCTGTCCCTTTTTGAAAACCGCCGCAAGATTCTTGAAAAGGAAATGGCCCGCCTTACGGTGGTCATGAACAAGATTCGCTACAAGGAACTCCTGTATCGGGAAGCGGTTCGGGTGGGGAACCTGGACATCGCCACCAACGAAAGGCGTTTCATGCAGCTGAAGAAAAAGTTGTTCGAATCCCCGGACGATTTTGACAAGTAGAATTTTAATAAAGAAACTTTTTATTTTAGGCAAAAGACAAAGGAGTTTATGATGAAGGTCGTTTTATTCAATGGAAGTCGTCGTGAAAAGGGTTGCACTTATACGGCGCTGAGCCTGGTGGCTGGCGAACTCAAGGCCGCTGGCATCGAGACAGAAATCTTCTTCGTGGGTGGCCGCGTGCTGAAGGGCGAAACCGACGCCGTGGTTCACGAAGCCAAGGAAATCCTTAAAACGGTCGACGCCGTCGTTTACGGCTCTCCGGTGTATTACGCATCCCCGAGTGGCGAAATGCTGATGTTCCTGGACAGGCTTTACGGCATCGCCGAAGCGGAACTTCTCTTTAAGCCGGCAGCAACCGTTGCCTCTGCCCGCCGTGCCGGCACTACCGCAACGCTCGACGCCCTGAACAAGTACCCCACCTTTGCGCAACAGCCCCTGGTGACATCTCGCTATTGGAACATGGTTCACGGTTCCAGCCCGGAAGATGTGCTGAAGGACGATGAGGGCGTGCAGGTGATGAAGGAACTGGGCCGCAACATGGCGTGGATCCTGAAGAGCATCGAAGCGGGCAAGAAAGCGGGTGTCGTGCAGCCCGTTGCCGAAAAGAAAATCTTCACGAACTTTATACGATAGAGGGAAGATTCGCTTGCGTTTTAGAAAGAATAAAAAACTCATGATTACGGCGATTATCTTATCTGTACTTTTTATTTTGGGAGACGTGGGCGTGTTGTTCTTATCGCAGGCGAGCTTCGGCCATATTCCGCAAGGCAAGCGCCTTGAACGCATCAAGCAGTCGCCGAATTACGATGGCAAACAGTTCGTAAACGAGGTCGAGACCGTCACCATGACGGGCGACAGGAGCGTGTTTGCCGTATGGAAGGACTTCCTGTTCGGCGACAAGAGCCTGACTGTTCCCGATACCGCAATGAACGTCATCAAGACAGACCTGAAATCGCTGCCGCAGGACCGCGATTGGATTGTGTGGTTCGGGCATTCCTCGTACCTTCTTAATTTGTCCGGAAAGAAGGTACTGGTGGATCCGGTTTTTTACCAGGGCTCGCCGGTGAGTTTCGTGAACAAGATGTTCAAGGGAACGGACATCTACAAGCCCGTCGACATGCCGGATATTGACTACCTAGTGATTACCCACGACCACTGGGATCACTTGGATTACCGGGTGGTGACGGAACTGGAACCCCGCGTAAAGCGCGTGGTGACTGGCCTCGGCGTGGGTGAGCATTTTGAATACTGGAAGTATCCCGTTGAAAAACTTACTGAACTCGACTGGTGGGAATCTGCCGACTTGGGTGATGGCTTTAGCGTGACGGCGACTCCGGCAAGGCATTTTTCGGGCCGCGATCTTCACCAGAACAAGACCCTGTGGGCATCATTCGCCTTCAAGTCTCCCAAGCGCACCGTTTGGATTGGCGGCGATACGGGTTATGGTCCGCACTTCGAGAAAATCGGAAAGAAATTCACCGACATCGATTTGGCGATTCTTGAAAACGGGCAGTATGACAAGGACTGGTCGCTTATCCACACCATGCCGGAATACCTGGGCAAGGAAATGGTGGAACTGGATGCAAACCGCTACATGACGGTTCACCATTCCAAGTTCTGCCTGAGCAAGCATTCGTACACGGAACCGCTGGAAAATGCGAAACGCGCCGCCCAGGAATCGGGCAAGCCCGTGCTTATGCCGCAAATGGGTGAAGTCGTGTACCTGGAGTAAACCGCATTACCTATGTTAGCGCGTCGATGGCGATATAGTATTTTTCTATATTTGGGCGCGGATGAAAAGACTTTTAGATTTTGATAGCGAGCATTTGTGGCATCCGTATGCGGCGCTGAAAAATACTCCCGCAAGATTTCTCGCCAAGACAGCTCACGGAACAACGATAGAAACGGCAGACGGCTTGAAATTGATTGATGCCGTTTCGAGTTGGTGGTGTATGGCGCATGGGCATAACGCCCCTGAAATCGTTGAGGCGATTCAGAAGCAAAGCGAAAAGATGTGCCATGTGATGTTCGGCGGTTTTACGCACGAGCCCGCGATTGAGCTTGGCGAAAAGCTGGTGAATTTTTTGCCCGAAGGCTTGAACAAGATTTTCTTTGCGGATTCGGGAAGCATTGCCGTGGAATGTGCCGCCAAGATGGCGGTGCAGTACCAGTATTCCCTCGGACATCCGGAGCGCTGCAAGTTGGTCGCCTTGAAGGGCGGTTACCATGGAGATACCGCAGGTGCGATGGCGCTTAGCGACCCGGACGGCATGCATACGCTTTTCCGTGGAATCATGCCGCATCATTATTTTGCGGAACGTCCGAACTGCCGCTTTGACGAGGCTTGGAACCAGGCGGATTTCGCTTCAATGGAACGCGTCGTCGAAGAACATAAGGATGAAATTGCTGCCGTAATTTGTGAGCCCGTATTCCAGGGCGGAAACGGCATGTGGCTTTACAATGCGGGTTACCTGAAATCGCTCCGCGAACTTTGTGACCGTTACGGAATCTTGTTGATTCTAGACGAAATTGCCGCTGGTTTTTACCGCACGGGACCGCGCTTTGCGATGATGCATACCGCTGAAAATGGAGCGAATGCTGGTGAAAACCGCGCCGGCTTTATAAAGCCGGACATCATGTGCATCGGCAAGGCGCTCACGGGCGGATGCATTACGATGGCGGCCTGCGTTGCGTCCGAGAAGGTCGCCGAAACGATTACGAACAGCAAGATTCCTGCGTTTATGCACGGCCCTACCTACATGGCGAACCCGCTCGCTTGTGCCGCAGGAATTGCTTCGCTTTCGCTGTTCGAAAGTCGCAATTACGAGGCTAGTGTTGCACGAATTGAAAAACGCCTCAAGCAGAATCTGGAGCCGCTCCGTGCGCTTGAAAATGCGGCGGACGTGCGTGTTCTCGGCGCTATCGGAGTCTTGGAACTGAAGGCGAAACCTTCCGCAGACGACATTCTGCGCGTGATTCGCGAAACCGGCGTGTGGCTCAGGCCTTTCTGCAATTACGTTTACACGATGCCTCCGTTCATTACGACTGATTCTGAAATCGACCGCATCTGCGAAGCCATCAAGATGATTGGCGAATGTGAACCCGCGCCTGTCGTAGAAGGCGAAGACGATTTTCATGAGTAAGTGATGGATTATTATAGTTTAAAAATGCGAGCCTCGCAGCAAGTGGGCGAGGGCGAACAAAAGCGTGAGCAGCACATTTCCGGCGCCGAACGCATTGTGGACCGTGACTCTGTAGAAGCGGTATGTTCAGCGATGGTGCGCCGTGCCATGACGCATTCCAAGGGCGATCCTGATTTTATCAATGTGAAAATCGAAAAGGTTCATGAAAGCGATATCCAGATTTTGAAGGCCTTGCCGGTGACACGTATCGATGTGGAAACGTGGCAGGAAGGGCTGGAGAAGGCTTTTGGGGTGGTTGGCGACGCTGCGGCCGGCATTCGTGAAAAGCTGCCGGAACTGTTGCGCGAAACTTTCCCGATGCGTGGCGCGATGCTGTACGATATCGCGACGGGCGAGCGCCTGGAACCAGACCACGAACGCGGAGTGCGCGCAACTTATATGGATGCACTGCATTCGAGCGAAGTGGATGGCTGCAAGAATCACTTCAACGAAGCCATCGTACTTGCGACCAAGGTGGCGAACGCTCCCGGAATGGTTGCGGAATTTTGCGTGAGCGATGACCCGAATTACGTGACGGGCTATGTCGCGAGCAAGGAACTCGGTTACGTGCGCATCATGAAGATGAAGGAAATGGGCGACGAAAACGGAGGCCGCATTTTCCTGTTTGATTCGCGCAAGGCGAGTGCCGAAGAATGTATCGAGTACTTGCAGAAGAAAAAAGTGCTGGTGGAAGTAGTCGGCAGAACTTAGATTGTCATCCTGAGCTGAGAACCAAAGGTTCGAAGTCGAAGGATCTAGGGCAGAATAGCATGAACGAAAGAATCTTAGACTTATTTACGAAAGACGCTTTGGAAACGGCTCGGGCGAATAACACTTACCGCTCGATGCGCTTGATGGAAACGCCGGAATCGTCGCGGGTAAAAATCCGTATGCCAAGTGGCGCTTTGCAGGAACAGATTCTGCTGGCGTCCAATTCTTATCTGGACTTGGTGAACGTGGACGAACTCAAGCAGGCGATGGCCCAGGCGGTTTTGGAGTGGGGGACTGGTAGCGGCGGCGCTCGCCTTACGACAGGCAACAAGACTCCGCATCAGGAATTAGAGGAATTTATCGCGAAATTCAAGGGCGAAGAATCCGCTATTACCTTCAATACGGGCTACATGGCGAATGTCGGTACGATTTCGGCTTTGTGTGGCAAGAGCGACTTTGTCTTTAGCGATGAACTGAACCACGCGAGCATTATCGACGGAATTAGGTTATCGCGAGCCAAATGCTTTGTTTACAAGCATAACGATATGGCGGATTTGGAACGTGTGATTTCGGCGGCCAAGGCAGAATTTAGCACACGTGAAATGCCTGCAAAACAAGATGCGCGGCCCTTCCGCGGGCTTATCGTGACGGATGCTGTTTTCAGCATGGATGGCGACCTTGCGAATTTGCCGGAACTCCTACGGATTGCTAGGGAGCAGGGCGTTTTGTTGATGATTGATGAAGCGCACGCCACGGGCGTGCTCGGCAAGACCGGGCGAGGCCTTGCCGAACACTACGGCTGTGCTCATGCCGATGTAACCGTTGGTACATTGAGCAAAGCCGTCGCCGCCGAGGGCGGCTTCGTGGCGGGCAAGCAGCAACTGATTGATTTCCTCCGCAACAAGGCACGCAGTTTTATCTTTACGACGGCGATGGCTCCTGCCGTTGCCGCTGCCGCCTGCAATAACTTGCACTACATCGATGCGCATCCAGAACGCGTGCAGAACTTGCGCGATAACGTGAAATTTTTCTGCGATGCCTTGCAGCAAGAAGGCGTGAACGTTGATCAGTCCCTGTCTGCAATTGTTCCGATACTCATCGGAGACGAAGGCCGTGCACTTAAAATATCCGCCGCACTCCAGGATGCGGGAATCCTGATTCCTGCCATTCGTTACCCGACAGTCGCCAAGGGCCAAGCCCGCCTGCGCGCAAGCCTAATGGCAACGCACACGCACGAACAGCTTCAAACTGCCGCAACAACCATTGCTAAAACCATAAAAAACTTTGATTAAAAATATGCCCCTCAAAAATCTTTTGTCTTTCGTCTCTCATCTTTCGTCTAAACCTAAGGGTTATTTCGTTACAGCCACCGGAACCGATGTCGGCAAAACATTCATCACCGCCCTCCTTGTAAAAAAGTGGCGCGATTCCGGCATTGATGCGGGCTATTATAAGGCTGCCCTCAGCGGCGCAGAACTCCGCGACGGCAAATGGGTTGCAGGTGATGCCGATTACGTGAAACGCATCGCAAATCTTCCCGATACGCAAGAACAACTCGTGAGTTATGTCTATAAAGAAGCGGTCTCGCCGCATCTCGCTGCCCGCAAAGAAGGCAATCCAGTAGAACTCGCGAAAGTCAAAGCCGATTTTGATGCGGCCTGCGTTCGCCACGAATTTGTTTTTGCGGAAGGCAGCGGCGGAATCATTTGCCCCATCCGCTACGATGACCAGAAAGTATTCCTCGTCGATATTATGAAAATGTTGGACCTTCCGCTGGTTATTGTTACGACAGCGGCTCTCGGCTCCATTAACGCTTGCGTACTTACGGTGGAGTATGCTCGCAGCTGTGGCCTCGATGTTCGCGGCCTCATCGTGAACCGCTACGGCTCTAGCGGTAACCTCGAAATGGAAGACGACAACATCCGCATGATGCAAGACCTGACGGGGCTTGAAATCCTTGCAAAAGTAAAAAACGGCGACACCGATCTAGGTGTGCAACCGTTTTAAAAACTAAAGAAACAAATCAGTCGGCGTTACGATGCGTCGATATCGGCGGCGATATGTAAATCGTAGTCGGGGTAGGCTTCGCCGATTTCCTTGTGCAGAATGTCCAGGCCTTCTTGCGGCTTGACCTCGAAATTCATGACCACATCAAAACGCATGGTGCGGTCTTCAAGGTTCACATAAAAGCCGTGGAGTTGCAATGCCCAAGGGTGCTCCTTTACCAACTTCAGCACGTTGCTGCGAATTTTGGCAGCTTCGTCATTCTTGGTGTTGTGTGAATACACGCCTACGCCCGTGAGAATCACGCCGGTTTCTTTGAGTACGCGTGCCTGTACCCTGCGGGTCAGTACGTCAACTTCTTCGACGGTCATGGTATCGGGGAGTTCCAAGTGCACGGAACCGAGAAACTTGTCTGGACCGTAATTGTTGAGAATGACGTCGTAGGCTCCGCGGACTTGCGGTTCTTCGGTGAGTAGCGCCTTGATTTTCTTGACCAGGTCGCCATCGGCGCGCTTGCCCAGAATGTCGTCCAGGGTTTCGATCAGCATGCCTATACCTGACTTGATGATGAATCCTGAAATCACGAGGCCCACGTAGGCTTCAAGTGAAATTCCCGTGAGGATGAAGACGATGGCTGATGCCAGCACCGAAAGGGAGAGGATGGCGTCGAACAGCGCGTCTGCACCCGATGCTACGAGCGCTCCCGAATTCACGCGCTCCCCCTGGCGTTTCACGAATTTGCCGAGCACGAGTTTTACCACCACCGCCGAGGCGATAATCACCAGCGAGACGGTGGAGTAGTCCGCTGCTTCGGGGTGGATGATTTTCTTGACGGATTCCACCGCCGAGGTACCGCCGGCGTAAAGCACGATTGCCGCAACTACCATTGCACTCAGGTATTCGATTCGACCGTAACCGAGCGGGTGTTTTTTGTCGGGCAACTTGTTCGAAAGTTTTGCGCCCACAATCGTAATGACCGAGGACAAAGCGTCAGAAAGGTTGTTCACCGCATCGAGCGTCACGGCGATGGAATTTGTTGCAAAACCGACGAAAGCCTTGAACGTCGACAGCACGATGTTTGCCGCGATGCCGATGATGCTTGTCCGGACAATGACCTTTTGGCGGTTCTCCGCTTCGTTCATAAAATCTGATCCTTTTTTTAACGGAAATTAGAAATAAATGACCTTTGGAATTTTTTGTGGACAGCGATGTCAACGGAAAAAAGTTTACATGCGAGCGGAACAATTTTTTTGAAAGTATTTTCTGGAATAGAAAATCAAAAAAGGAGTGGTTTTATGAATCATGCTCTATGGACCGGTGTGTCCGTTGGCGTTATTATGGCGTTGTCTGCAATGTCGGCGAATGCGTTTACCCTGACAGGCAAGGTGAGCGATGATAGTGGCAAGGCTATCCGTGGCGCAGATGTTTTGCTTGTTCAAAAAGGCCTCAATGCGAAAACGGATGCCTCGGGCGCGTTCACGATTCACCAGGACGAGGAATCGCAGGCATTGGCGAGCAGGACTGCTGTCGGATATCTCTCCGTGAACAACGGCATCCTATCGTTTTCGCAGGGGCAAAATTCTCCGGTACAGGTGCAGATTTTCGACGTGTTCGGAAACCGCCTGCTGAATGAAACTCTCTACGGCTCGGGGACGGTTGACATGAAGTCTTCCGTGAAAGCGCAGGGCAAGTATTTCGCGCGCGTCCGCGTAGGTAGCGCTTCGCAAACGTTCCAGTTTGTCGCCGATGGAAGTTTCAATACGGCATTCGGCGCGAAGTCCGGAGCAAAGGCGCTTCTCAAGGTGGGCGATTCGGACAATCTGCGCGTTGTTGCCGACGGTTTCGACACCCTCAATGTAAAGCTCGACAATCTTGACACGAATCTTGCGCTTACGCTCAAGAAAACCGCACCGCCGCAACCGCAGTACGAATACGGATGGGGCCTCAAGAACGACCCGGTCCCCACTCGTGGTTGTGGCAAGGACACGAAACTTGATTACAAGTATCGTGGCGACAAGCCCTACATTGATTTCAGGTGGAGCAAGGGCGTGCGTACCGTGCGTATTGACATGCCGAAAAGTTACGACAAGAACAAACCGTACAAACTCATTTTCGGAATGCAGTGCATGGGCGGAGCCGGAAGTATCGTGCAAGATGAAGGCTATCATGGCCTCAAATGGATTGACAAGAACGAAACCGCAATTTTCGTTGCGCCCGAAGGCAATGGAAACCAGCTGCCCTGGGGGCAGGATGATTACCTCCTGTTTGACGAACTCCTCGCATATCTCGAAGGCAACTTCTGCATCGATTCGAGCCGCGTTTTTTCCACGGGATTCAGCTACGGCGCCATGTTCAGCAATGGCCTTTCGTGGAACCACCAGGACGTGCTCCGCGCAGTGGCCGTTTACGAAACCGCGGAACGCAACATCTGGCTCCCGCAGCGCAAGAAAATGGGAATCGGCTGGATGGGCGTGCTCGGCCTCGATGATGGCATGTGCACCCCTGAAATGGGCAGGAACGCGCGTGACATCATCTTGACTCTCAACTCCGAAGGCGGCAAGGCGAAGAACGAACGCGCCGAAGAAGCCCAGCGCAACGCCCCGCACAAGTGCTACGACTACACGACCGTCGAGGAAAGATTCCCCGTTCGCTGGTGCACGCAGAGCGGCGGCCACATTTGGGACCACAAGGACCCCGGCCAGCAGCAGTCCTGGGTGCCACAAGCTACGTGGGAATTTTTCGAGAAGTTCTAGCGGATAAATACATCATTCTGTTGTCAATTTATCAAAACGAATTCGAATAAAGCCTTATATTAAACGAATTTTTCAACTTATTTTATAGTAAGTAAAGTTCGTATGGGAGGCTTTATGTCGTTTTCAATTAAGGAATTTCCCTTTTTTGCAGGTTTTGTCGCGTTTTTGGGCACCCTCGCCAGTGCGGCAACGATTAACGTAGATATCGGCAAGGAATACCAGCGCATCAGCGGCTTTGGGGCCGCCTCGGCATGGGCCGGTTCCATCACCGACAAGAATGCCGCCTTCCTTTGGGACTCCACCAGTGGCGCCGGGCTTACGCTGCACCGCATCCGTATCGCCCCGGACGGCACCACATCTGAAACGAGTATCGCAAAAAAGGCGAGTGAATACGGCGTCAAGGTCTGGGCAGCCCCGTGGACATCCAGATACACCATAAATTACGACGGTGACAAAAAGCACCTGGATTTCAATCACGCTCAGGACTGGGCCAACACCATCTTGAAGTTTACGCAAGATATGCGGAAGGCTGGCGTTAATCTATATGCAATTTCGTCGCAAAACGAGCCCGACGGCACCGGAGACAACCACTACGAACCCGATGAATTGGCACGTTGGGTCGGCGACTACCTTGGCCCCACCCTCGATACCACGGGCATCAAAATTATTGGCACCGAAGCTATCAACTGGTATGGATTCCCCAATTACAAAAAAGCTTTCTTCAACAACCCTGCCGCCTTGAAATACACGGACATTTTTGGGACGCACGAATACGGCGGAGACCCGGCCGCTTACCCCGAAATTCACGAAGCCGGCAAGGAATTCTGGGAAACCGAAGTCTATGATCTTGGAAGTAACAAGGAAGACGTGGGCATGGGAAGTGCTCTCCGCGTTGCAGGTGTAATCCATGACGCCCTGACTATTGCGAACATGAACGCCTGGCATTTTTGGTGGATTTATTCCTGCAGCGAAGCCAGCTGCGGCAACGGAGCCCTCTGGCCGCAAGGACAAGGCAACCCCGACAATGTGGAGCCTACCAAGCGACTCTGGGTCATGGGGAACTTCAGCCGCTTCGCGCGACCCGGCTCCTGGAGAATCGACGCCACCAAGAATCCGGAAGCAAACGTAAAGGTCACCGCCTACCGCGACTCCCTCAAGACGAAAATCGCAGTCGTCATTCTCAATTCCAAAAACGAGGAATTCAAGGCGGACTTTGATTTCGGAAACACAAAAATTGGAAGTTTTAAACCCTACGTCACCGACGACAATAGTAACCTCAAGGAAGGAAGCGAAGTCAAGGTTGATGGTACAAAGTGCAGTTACAGCGTCCCGGCCCGCAGTGCAACGACCGTCGAATTCGTTCTGTGGCAAGAACCAAAGGTAGAACCGCCTTCAGACTCTACCGATGCAATTGCCTTCGGGACGCATGCTGCGCCCCAAGGCCTTCAAAGTACATATAAAGTATTTAGCCTGCTCGGCGCGTTCATCGGTGAATTCCAAGCCGGACATATCGGCGATCTCCGCAACGCCATGACAAACGCAGGCTTAAGCCGCGGTGTGTACATGGTCAAATGCAGCAATGCAAAAATGCAACATATGATTTTGAAATAGCCCAATTCAAGATATAGGGTTAGTTAAAGCAAAAAACGCAGGCTCGTGTTGAGTCTGCGCTTAATGCTTTAGATCCTTCGACGGAGTTTATCCTGAGCTTGTCGAAGGACTCAGGATGACATGTTGTATCACTTCTTCACGTGCCTATGGTACTCTTGCAGACTGCAAACTTCGAATCTTCCGAAGTCGTGCTTGTCCATGAGACCTTCGACGGTGGAGGTGAGGGCGGCGATCGTCGTGGTGATGGGGATGCCGGACACGACTGCTTTGGAGCGCATCTGGATTTCGTCGACCATGGCTTCGGCGCCGTTTTCGGTGGTGTTCACGATCCACTGCACTTCCTTGTCGTGAATGAGGTCCAACAGGTTCGGGCGGCCACGGGAGATGCGGAACACGGCGCGGGTCTTGATGCCTTCGTTGTAGAGCATCGTAGAGGTGCCGCGGGTGGCGTACAGTTCGTAACCGAGGTTCACGAGTTGGCGAATGAGCGGGACGGCCTTCTGCTTGTCTTCGTCCTTGAGCGAGACGAAAATGTTGCCTTCGCTCGGCACCTTGTTGCCTGCAGCGAGCTGGCTCTTGAGGTAGGCAAGGCCGCGGTCGCGATCGATGCTCATGACTTCGCCGGTGGATTTCATTTCCGGAGAAAGCGTGATATCAACACCTGGGAACTTGACGAACGGGAACACGGCTTCCTTGACGCTCACGTAAGGCACGTGGACTTCTTCGGTAAAGCCGATTTGTTCGAGGGTTTCGCCCAGCATGCAACGGCTTGCGTAGCTGGCGAGCGGAACGCCGATGGACTTGGAGACGAACGGAACGGTGCGGGATGCGCGCGGGTTCACTTCGATCATGTAGAGTTCGCCATCCTTCACGGCGAGCTGCATGTTCATGAGGCCGACCACGTGGAGTTCCCTTGCAAAGTCCTTCGCATATTGGCGAACTTTGTCCTGGATTTCCTTGGAAAGCGTCATAGGCGGGATGACGCTTGCGGAGTCGCCGGAGTGAATGCCTGCGGGTTCCACGTGTTCCATGATGGCGCCCACCACGGTGTGCTTGCCGTCGCTGATGCAGTCCACGTCAAGTTCGGTAGCGTCTTCCAAGAAGCGGTCGATGAGGATGGGTTTGCCTTCGCCAATGGCGGCAGCTTCTTCTACGAACTTGCGGAGGTATTTTTCCTTATAGACAATCACCATGCCGCGGCCGCCGAGAACGAAGCTCGGGCGCACAAGCACGGGGTAGCCAATGCGGTCGACAATAGCCAAGGCTTCTTCCACGTTGTGGGCGATGCCGGATGCGGCCTGCTTGATACCGACCTTGTCGACCAGCTGCTTGAAGAAGTCGCGGTCTTCGGCGAGGTCAATGTCTTCGGGGCTTGTACCTACGACGTTTGCGCCGGCCTTCTTTAGGCGCATGGCAAGGTTCAGCGGAGTCTGACCACCGAATTGCACAATCACGCCCGCGCAGTTTTCGCGTTCGTAAATGCCCATCACGTCTTCGAGCGTGAGCGGTTCAAAGTAGAGCTTGTCGGAGGTGTCGTAGTCGGTGGAAACCGTTTCGGGGTTCGAGTTCACCATGATGACTTCGTAGCCTTCGCGACGCAGCGTAAAGGCGGCGTGGCAGCAGCAGTAGTCAAATTCAATGCCTTGACCGATTCTGTTCGGACCGCCGCCGAGCACCATGATGCGCTTCTTGCCGCGGTTGCCGATAATCGTGCGGACTGGTTCGGAATTTTCGGCCCAGCAACTGTAATAATACGGCGTAATGGCTTCGAATTCGCCTGCGCAAGTGTCTACGGAGTAGTAGCTCGGCTTGAGGCCAATCTGCTTACGCACTTCCATGACGTCTTCGGGGCGCTTGTGGAACATGTAGCCAATCTGGATATCGCTAAAGCCGAATTCCTTGGCCTGGCGGAACAGCGGAATGTTCTTGGCGAGGCCGGCGAGAGACTTGGCAGCCTTGATTTCGTCTTCAAAGTAGGCGAGTTCTTCCAAGTGACGCAAGAAATAGCGGTCGATTTTGGTGAGTTCGTAAAGCTTTTCGATACTCCAACCGCGACGGAAGGCTTCGTACAGCACGAAGATGCGTTCGGCGCTCGGACGGGCGACTTCCTTGGTGAGCGTTTCGTCGTCGTATTCCTTGAACTTTTCGCACTTGGCGCAGCAACCGAATCCACTGTAACCTGTTTCGAGCGAGCGGAGAGCCTTCTGCATGGCCTGCTTGAAGTTGGTGCCGATGGCCATGGCTTCGCCCACAGATTTCATCTGGGTGCCGAGCGTGGAATCGGCCTTCGGGAACTTTTCGAAGGTGAAGCGCGGAACCTTCACCACCACGTAGTCAAGGGCCGGTTCAAAGCAGCTCGGGGTCGTTTGCGTAATGTCATTGCGGAGTTCGTCGAGCGTGTAGCCCACGGCAAGGAGCGCTGCAATCTTTGCGATGGGGAAGCCCGTCGCCTTGGAGGCAAGAGCAGAAGAACGACTTACGCGGGGGTTCATTTCGATGATGATGCGGCGACCGGTCTTGGGTTCGATGGCCCACTGAACGTTGGATCCGCCGGTTTCCACGCCGATGGCTTCCATGACCTTCAGGGAGTCGTCACGCATGGCCTGGTAGGCGCGGTCATCAAGGCTCTGGATCGGAGCAACCGTGATGGAGTCGCCGGTGTGCACGCCCATGGGGTCCAGGTTTTCGATGGAGCACACGATAACGGCGTTGCCCTTCTTGTCGCGCATGACTTCCATTTCGAATTCTTTCCAGCCAAGCAGCGATTCTTCGATAAGCACTTCGTTGTTGAGCGATGCGTCCAAGCCGCGGTTCACGATGGTTTCGAATTCTTCGGGATTGTGGGCGATACCGCCGCCCGTGCCACCCAGCGTAAAGCCCGGACGAATAATCAAGGGCCAGCTGCCGATGGTGTTGGCGATTGCGGTAGCTTCGCTCATGGAGTGTGCGGAACCGGAGCGGGGGAGGTCAAGCCCAATCTTGAGCATGGCTTCCTTGAACAGGTGACGGTCTTCGGCGCGCTGGATGGATTCTGCCTTTGCACCGATAAGTTCCACCTGGTAGCGGTCGAGAATGCCACGTTCATTGAGTTCCATCGCGAGGTTCAAAGCAGTCTGACCACCGAGAGTAGGAAGCAAGGCGTCCGGGCGTTCGCGGCGGATGATTTCGTGCAAAATATCGACGCTCAGCGGTTCGATGTAGGTGCGGTCGGCCATTTCGGGGTCGGTCATGATGGTGGCCGGGTTGGAGTTCACCAGCACCACTTCGTAGCCTTCACGGCGGAGCACCTTACAGGCCTGCACGCCGGAGTAGTCGAATTCGCAGCCCTGGCCAATCACAATCGGGCCGGAGCCAATGAGCATAATCTTCTTGATGTCTGTACGCTTAGGCATTCTTCTTGCCTCCATTCAAATTCTTCTGCGCGGCTTTTGCGGTCGCGGTTTTTGTTTTGCTGTTCTTCTGCGCGAGGGCGGCTTTTACGAGCCCGCTGAACAGCGGGTGCGGTGCCGTAGGACGGCTCTTGAATTCCGGATGGAACTGGCAGGCTTCAAAGTAGGGGTGGTTCTTGATTTCCACCATTTCTACGAGCTTGCCGTCGGGCGATGTGCCGGCGATTTTCAGGCCCGCCTTTTCCAAGGCGACGCGGAATTCGCTGTTGTAGTTGAATTCGTAGCGGTGACGATGGCGTTCGCTAATCTTTTCGCTCTTGTAGAGCTTGGCAGCGTTGGAATCCTTCATGAGCTTGCACGGGTAAGCGCCGAGGCGCATGGTGCCGCCCTTTTCGGTGACGTTCTTCTGTTCGTCCATCAGGTCGATGACCGGGTGGGCTGTCTTTTCGTCGAATTCCGTGGAGTTGGCGTCCTTCCAGCCGAGTACGTTGCGTGCAAATTCAATCACGCAGCATTGCATGCCGAGACAAATTCCCAGCAGCGGAACCTTGTGTTCGCGGGCATACTTGATGGCGACGCACTTGCCGTTTACGCCGCGGCTTCCGAAACCTCCCGGAATCAGAATGCCGTCCGCATTCTTGATGAGGCTCGGATTCTTTTCAAGCTCTTCGGCCTCGATGCATTCCACTTTCACCTTGGCGTTGTGTTCCATGCCGGCATGCTGCAAGGCTTCGTGCACGGACTTGTAAGCGTCGCGGATGGCGATGTACTTGCCCACCAGCGCGATGGTGCATTCGTACTTGGGCTGGGTGGCCTTCTTGACGAGCTTGTCCCATTCGGAGTGGATAATCGGGTGCACGCTCAGGCGGAGCTGTTCCAACACGCGGAGGTCAAGTTCCTGCTTGGAAAGTTCGCGGGGCACGGCGTACACAGAATCAGTCACATCCTTTTCTTCGATGACGCATTCGGGTTTTACGTTGCAGAAGAGCGCGAGCTTGTCCAGATGATCTTGCGGGATTGTCATTTCGGTACGGCACACGAGAATGTCCGGGAAGATACCGATATTGCGGAGCTCGGCAACCGAGTGCTGCGAAGGCTTTGTCTTGAGTTCGCCTGCGGCCTTCAGGTAAGGCACCAAAACCAGGTGGATAAAGCAGGTGTTTTCCACGCCGACTTCAAAACGGAACTGTCTTGCGGCTTCGAGGAATGGGAGCGATTCAATGTCGCCTGCGACACCGCCGATTTCGCAGAGCACGATGTCAGCGCCGCTTTCGGCTGCAGAGCGGAAGGCGTCCTTGATTTCGTTGGTAATGTGCGGAATTACCTGCACGGTGCCGCCGAGGTACTTGCCCGCGCGTTCTTTTGCGAGCACGGAGGAATAGATGCGACCCGAAGTGTAGCTCGATGCCTTGGAGCACTGCACGCCTGCGAAACGTTCGTAGTGGCCCAAATCAAGGTCGGTTTCGTAGCCGTCGTCTGTCACGAAAACTTCGCCGTGCTGGTAAGGACTCATGGTGCCCGGGTCTACGTTCAGGTACGGGTCCAGTTTCTGCATGAACACCTTGTAGCCGCGGCTCTTGAGAAGGAGCGCCAGCGATGCGGAGGTGATTCCCTTACCGAGGGAGCTGACCACGCCGCCGGTAATGAAAATGTACTTGGTCTGTTTTTTTGCGGCAGCTTTAGAGGAGGACATTTTTTACCTCTTTGGGGACTTCAGCGGGCTTGGGGGTGCTGACTTGTTTTGCTTTGAATTCTTCGATCATTTGTCTGAATTCACTAAACAGGTAGAGAGAATCGTTCGGGCCCGGAGCAGATTCCGGGTGGTACTGCACACTGAATGCCGGCAAGGTCGTGTGGCGGATGCCTTCGACTGTGTTGTCGTTCAGGTTGATGTGAGTGACTTCGACTTCTTCGGGGAGCGTGATGGCGTCGATAGCGTAGTTGTGGTTCTGGCTCGTGATTTCGACGGCGCCAGTCTTTACGTTCTTGACCGGATGATTGCAGCCGTGGTGGCCGAACTTGAGCTTGGACACGTTTGCGCCAAAGGCGAGGCCGAGCAACTGGTTCCCTAGGCAAATGCCCATCAGAGGAACTTTACCTAAAAGCTGCTTGACAACGGCAACAACCTGCGGAAGGCTGTTCGGGTCGGCAGGACCGTTTGAAAGGAACACGCCGTCGGGGTTCTTTGCCATGATCTGTTCATAGGTGGCGGTAATCGGGAGCACAGTGACCTTCATACCTTGTTTTACCAGGTTTCTAAGAATATTTGTCTTGATGCCGAAATCGAGTGCGACCACGTGCAGGTCGCCTTCGGTGCTGAGCTCGTAGCCGTTCGGGTCGCTTACTTTGCTGGCGTAGTCCTGACCATCTAGACCGACCCATTCCTGAGCCTTCTGGATAGCTTCTTCTTCGCTCATGTCGGTGTCGTCTACATGGAGGTAGGCCTTTTGGGCTCCGTTGTTGCGCAGATGAATTGTGAGGGCGCGGGTGTCGACGCCTGCAATGCCCGGCTTGTTGTGCTTGAGCATGTAGTCGTGCAGGCTTTCTTCATTCAGTTCCTTAGAAACTTCATCCAACGAGTTCACGACAATTCCGTTCAGGAACACGTCGCGCGATTCGGATTTTTCATGGTTTGCTGCGTAGGCGCCGACTTCGGCGGTGGTGAACACCACGAACTGACCTGCGTAAGAGGGGTCTGTCAGAATCTGCTTGTAACCGGCCATGCCCGTGTTGAACACGGCTTCGCCGACGGTATCATTTGCTTGCCCAAAGGCATAGCCCCTAAAGACGGTTCCATCCGCTAATGCCAAAAACGCTTTCTTTTCGCGTTTCGCTTTCCAGTTGAATTTATCGGTCATATATTGCTCGCGTTAAGTGAAAACTTGTTTTGTAATGTCATTCTGGAGCCCTGTAAGGGTGATAGAATCCATATGGACCCTATCGCGCGGCGTGGCCTTGCTCCAGGGTGACAGTAAAAAATAAAGGCAAAAGCCAAATGCTTTTGCCAAACGATTGAAAAAATTAAAGACGGAAATGAAAATCAGATGCCCGGGGAGAGTCGGCTGGTTCCGTTGCGAGATGGCTGCAACGGCTGCGCTCTGGTGTGCCACGATGGTTTCCGATATTTTCATCGGGCTCAAAATATAGTAAATCTTGAGCCAAGGGAGGAAGAGTGTTTTTGAATAATTTTTTTGAGTCACGAGGGGTTAAACTTTTTTAAAAGCATCCGCCGGCGCGGGGCCGACGAATTGCATTTTGAGGTTCGGATTATTATGAGGTTTTGGAGTACAATTAGTAAATAAATTGGCATTTGGCTGCGCACCTTCGACGCGCAGCCGATGTTATTCATCTACTAATAGATGAACAACATCTCACGATACTTCGGCAGCGGCCACTTTTCGTCGGGCACGATGCTTTCGATCTTGTCCACGATAATGCGGAGGTTTGCCATAGCGTCGAGAATGACTTCGTGCTTTTCGCCGAGGGCGGTTTCCATCTGGGCGACTGCGGCTTCAAGTTCCTTGAGCTTGTCGCCGAGTTCGCGAGCGTAACCGTCTACAGCGTAGAAGCCCTGGCCCTTAGCTAACTCGTTGGTCTTCAATGCGTTAGAGTAGGCGCAGAGTACCTGCGGGAGCACCACGTTCTTCGCGATGTCGAAAGCGATCTTGCCTTCGATGTGAATCTTCTTGTGGTAATCTTCCATGTTGACTTCGTAGCGGGAGTCGAGTTCGCGCTTGTTGAACACGCCGTACTTTTCGAACAGAGCCACGTTTTCCTTCTTGGCGAGGGCCTGGAGGGCTTCCATGGTGGTGCGAACGTTCGGGAGGCCGCGCTTGGCAGCTTCTTCGACCCATTCGTCGGTGTAGCCGTTGCCGTTGAAAATCACGCGCTTGTGTTCCTTCACGATCTTCTGCAACAGGTTCTGCAGTTCTTCGTGGAACTTGTCGGCCGGAACGCTCTGCAGCTTGTCGGCGATGAGGTCGAAGGCTTCGGCGACGATGGTGTTGAGGATAACGTTTGGTTCGGAGCAACTCTGGCTAGAACCCGGAGCGCGGAATTCGAACTTGTTGCCGGTGAAGGCGAACGGAGAAGTACGGTTACGGTCGGTAGCGTCGCGCGGGAGCGGCGGGAGAGTGTCAGAACCGAGCTTCAGTGCACCGGCCTGCTTGCTGGACTTCGGATCGCCCTTTTCGAGCTGGTCGATGACGTCGGCGAGCTGGTCGCCCAGGTACATGGAGATGATTGCCGGAGGAGCTTCGTTGGCACCGAGACGGTGGTCGTTACCGGCGCTAGCGACTGCCATGCGGAGTAAGTCGGCGTGGGTGTCGACAGCGTAGATGACAGCGCAGAGCGTGGTGAGGAAGATGGCGTTCTGGTGCGGGTCCTTGCCCGGGTTCAACAGGTTCACCTTGCCGTAGTTCACGGACCAGTTGTTGTGCTTGCCGGAACCGTTGATGCCGGCGAACGGCTTTTCGTGCAGCAGGCAAACGAGTCCGTGGCGGTCGGCAACCTGGCGGAGCACTTCCATAATCTGCATGTTGTGGTCGCAAGCGAGGTTCACTTCCTCGAACATCGGGGCAAGTTCGAACTGTGCAGGAGCGACTTCGTTGTGGCGGGTCTTGGCCGGAATGCCGAGCTTCCAGAGTTCCTTTTCAACGTCGTTCATGAAGTTGATGATGCGAGCCGGAATGCTACCGAAGTAGTGGTCTTCCATCTGCTGGTGCTTGGCAGGGGCTGCACCGAACAAGGTGCGACCGGCCTGGTACAGGTCCGGGCGCTGCAGGTAGAAACGCTTGTCAATCAAGAAATATTCCTGTTCGGCACCGAGAGTGACGGTGACCTTCTGCTGAGCGACGCCGAAGAGACCCATAAGGCGGTCGGCGGACTTCTGGAGAGCCTGAATGGAACGGAGAAGCGGAGTCTTCTTGTCCAAGGCTTCGCCGGTGTAGCTACAGAATGCGGTCGGGATGCAAAGCGTTGCGCCGTTGCCGTGGCGCTTGATGAAGGCCGGAGAGGTCGGATCCCAGGCGGTATAGCCGCGGGCTTCGAAAGTAGAGCGGAGGCCGCCGCTCGGGAAAGACGATGCGTCCGGTTCGCCGACGATCAGGTTCTTGCCGCTGAAGGCCATGATGGCCTTGCCGTTTTCGGGTTCCAGGAAGGAATCGTGTTTTTCGGCGGTGGAACCGGTGAGGGGCTGGAACCAGTGCGTAAAGTGGGTGGCGCCGCGGTCGATGGCCCATTTTTTTATGGCATGTGCCACTTCGTTCGCGATGCTCGCGTCAAGCGGTGCGCCCTCGTCGATGGTGGCGAAAAGCTTCTTGCAGATGTCCTTGGGCAGGTAGGCGCGCATGGCCTCTGCGTTAAAGACATCCTCTCCGTAAAAGTCGAGGCTTGCGGGGGCGGCAGGCATATTTTCGCCTGCGTTTTCGCTCGCGATTTCCTTGATGGCTTTTAATCTGTATTCGTTGCTCATGGCAATCTCCTATGAATTTTGTTTTCGGTGCCATAAAAGCAAAACGCGTGCCAAAATCAAAAAGTGGCGAATTCTTTGTAGAATCGCCAAATTTCTTTTTTTTACAAAAATTCAATCTTTTTCAAAAATTGAAAATTCGCTTATTCATTTACGGAATCTGTAAAGCCTGTGTCGGGGCTTTCTGAATTTGTATAGGTCGGAGGCGTGTAACCGTCGTCCTTGATGCAGCGGACAAAATGATAGTCTTCGTGGCAGAGCATGGCTTCGCAGTAATCGGTGCCGCCAAAGCGGTAATGCCTTAATTGCTTGACTTCTACATTGCCGTTTTCGTCGGGCCAGAGTGGGATTTCCTTGGAATCTAGGGTCCAGTAAGAGCCGAAAGCGTAAGTTTCGCCCGTTTCTTCGGTGCATTCGCTATCGTAATAGCGGCGGGTGAGAGTCGAAAAGTTCATGCCGTAAGCGTTCGTGGGGTAGAAGAATACTTCGGCGTCGGTAGAATACGATTGTGATCCGCTCAGTTTTCCAATTTGGTGTATAGAATAACGCGGCCTGCGGTAAGCGGTCGAGAATAAGTCGTCGTAAGAGGCCGTAGGCGAAAGATCCGAGAGCAAGTTTGCAAATTCTGTCTGGGTCGGGAGTCGCCAGCCTTCGGGGCAAATATTGTATTCGATGTCGGCGGTAGGGTATTCAAGGCCTGCATCCGTCGGGATTTTTACATTGGGCCTGTTGGCGTCAGTAAAGGGGCGGCTGCCGCTGGTCTTGTAGCGTAAATCCTGGGCCATCCAGATGCGGTCGCCTACGCTAATGGTTCTGTAGGTCTGTCCGTCGCGCACGTCGGTCAATTGTGCAAAGTTGGGCTTGTGCGGCAGTCGGGTGAATCCCCAGAATTTGATTAACGCAATGCATACATCCTGGTAAAGCTTGCCTGGGTAAATATCTTCGATTTCGATGATAATCTTGAATACGTTCTTGAGCGGCTTTTCGAACATGATTACGTCGGCAAGGGGATCTTTGTGCCCGCGCCAATTGGGCTTGGCAAGCGTATGCACCTTGATCAGGTTGTCGGTGGTGTTCTGGTAAATCTTGATGGTCTTTGCGAGGCTGTAATTTGTGTAAGCCGAAGAATCCCGCAAAAAACCGTTATAAAGGGTGATAAGGTCCAAACGCGGGGCCTCTACCAAGAATTCCAAGGTGATGGGCTTGTTCTTGTACTTGGCCCCCCAAACCTGAAAAAACGGGTGCACGTGCTTTTTCATGACCATGTTTTCGGGTCTGTACGTGGTTTGTCCAATGTCGGGCAGCGTTGCCGAAGCCTTGATTCCGCTAATCGGGATAGAGGTAATTGCGTGCGATAACGAAGCGGCAACAAGAACGGCAACAAAAAAACGAATCATGCGAGGGCCCAAAGCTAAAGACGAGCGGAAAATATAAAAATAACTAGTTCTATATATATATGGATTTTTTACGAAAAATGAATAAAAAAAGGTAAAATTTTCTTTTATATTTAGATTGAAATTGAGGAAAAATCTTGCGGATGCGATTGTCGTATATATTGCTGTTGCTAGTCGGCTTTGTTGTCATGGCCGAGGCGCACCCGCATGTGTTTGCCGACGTGTCTATTAAGGCTGTATTCAGTCAAGATGCCTTTACAGGGGTCCAGAATCGTTGGACCTTTGACGAGGTATACAGTGCGGCAATGTTTGCTTCTGCAGATGAAAATGGCGATGGTAAAATTACATGGAACGAAATCGACGAGGTGAAAAGACTCGTGCTTGATCCGTTGCAGCAAAGCGGCTATTTTAACTATGTAACGGTTGAAAGTAAGTTTGCTCCGGCACAGAAAATCGAAGGGTTTTCGGTGGCTATGACAAATGGAAAATTGGTGCTGGATTTTAAGGTGGCTTATTCTATTCCGGCAACTTCGGAATACACGATGCTTGTCATTGTTGTCAGTGACCAGACGAATTACATTCAGATGACGACGGATATGGAAAATGCGGATGTCGATGCACCTGATGGACTTGATGTCGAGTTCTTTCCTGACGAAGTTCGTGGATTGACCTTGTTCCGGGCTTTCAGAAGTGATACGGAAGGTCTTTTTTTAAGGTTTAAAAAGTGATTGCTGGGGCTTTATGAAGAAGTCTATTGTGTTTTTGTTTGTTCTTTTGATTGCGGTGGCGGCTTCGGCGGCTGTCAAGAAGAAACGTTTTGACGTGGGTGGGGGAGATACTCCGACTGCTGCGGAAATGGTGGCGCCTGCTGAAGGTGCGTCTGCTGTGCCTGCGGCGGTGCCAAAAAAAACGGTGGAAAAGACGCGGTCTTTTTATACGGTGATTGCGGAGGAACAGAAGGTGCTTCGTGAAAAGTTGACTGCGGCGATTTCGGCAATGAAAAGCGGTGACTGGGGCGCTATCTGGAAATTCCTTCTCATCTGCCTTGTGTACGGCATGCTGCACGCGCTTGGCCCCGGACATGGCAAGTCGATTGTTGTGGGTTACTTTATTGCGCGTCGGGGTCGCTGGCGGCAGGGTGTTGCGCTTGGCGCAGGCATTACCGTAACGCATACGATGAGTGCTGTTCTGCTGTTGCTTATTTTGTATGCAATTTTCAAGGCGACCGTGTTTAATGCGTTTGAGACTGGTCGCATCGGAATTGAACGGGCGAGTTACGCGCTGATTATGCTCACGGGTGTATTGCTGGTGGTGCTTGGAATTCGCGATGTGATTAAGTCGCGCAAGGGCTGTGGCTGTGCCGCTCGGATTGATACCGCGGAAGAGGCCGCGCAAGATGGTGCGTGCGCGGAATCTAGCTCTGGAATTGCGCTCCCGCCGGTTGCCCGCTGGCGTGAAATTATCGGAGTTGCCGCCGTTACGGGAATTGTGCCCTGCCCGGCTGTGGCGTTGATTGTTCTGTTCTGCCTACTGAATTCCATGGTGGCGCTTTCGCTCTTGGGTGCGCTTGTCATTTGCATCGGCATGACGATTACGAATGTGGCCTTCGGCATTGCGGCCGTGGCATTCCGCAAGGGAATTGACAAGGGAAGTGCCCATACCCGTATTGCGACAAAAATATACACCGTCGCGACTCTCGCAGGCGGTGTTATAATCTTTATTTCGGGGCTGTTGCTGTTTACGAACCAGTTCGCGGGCCGCGTATAAAACCCTGCGGCAGAAGAATGCCGCAAGCGGCCTTATTCCGCGCTTTCCATCTCGTTAATCAGCTGGATATTGTACAGCTTTTGTACCTGTAAAATATCGAGGATGACGGCGATGCGCTCGTAAGTGGTTCCCTTGTCGATCTTGATGGCGACAGGGGATTTCTTGTTCTGCACCGTGGAGGCCTTTTCGCGGAGTTCGTCGGGGGTTCCGCGCTGGCCATTAAAGGCGAGTTCCGTCTCAGAGAGTTCGATGTACAGACCCTCGGGCGTGTCGCGCTTGGTTTCGGTCTGTGTTTCGGGCAGAATCAGCTTGAGCACCGATTCGTCTTGCTTAAAGACGGATGTCACTAGAAAGAACACCAGTAGCAAAAAAACGCAGTCGATGAGCGGCGTCATGTCGGGGCGGATTCGGCGGGTGCGCTTGGCCATTTATGCATCCTCGTTTTGAGAACGAAGGTGGTCTTTCTCCTTGAGAATGCGGCCCAGCTGCAAAAGCACATCGTTTTCAACGTTGTCCTGCTCCGATTCCATGCTTGCGTTCAAGTAGTTGAACGCGATGACGTGCGGAATGGCGACCACGAGGCCAATCACCGTCGTAATGAGGGCGAGTTTGATGCCTGTTGCGAATGCGCCTGCGTCAGAAAGGCCCGAAACGGCGATGACGCTGAAGGCGTTGAAGATGCCGAACACGGTGCCCAAAAGACCGAGCAGCGGCGAAATGCTTGCGATGTTTTCAATCGTAGTCATACCCTTCTGCAGCGGCGAGAAAGCGAGCGCGATTTCGGTGCGGATGCTTTCCATGATGATGTGGTGGTCGGTGTTGTGGCTCACCACGCGATGCAGAATTTTAGACGGAAGGCGCTTGCGGATGCTCCTGTTGAAGAGAATCAGCGAGATGATTTTCCATACGATGATGGAATAACCGACGAAATTCATCGCTACGAGTACGTAGGCGATAACGCCGCCCTGCTGGATAAAGTCTAAGATGTAGTTCATGTTTATGTCATTCCGGCCTCCGAGCCGGAATCTCCTTTGTTAGTGAAGGTTATACTTGATTGGAATTTCCATTTTCCAGGTGTCTTTGCCAAGTACAGCTGGAATCGGATCAAATTTGGGCACGGCCTGCACGGCGGCAAGCGCACTTTCGTTCAGCGAAGAATACGGACACGGCTTTGCCACAACCGCACCGCTGATGCTTCCGTCTTTTGCAACGGTGAATTGCACGCGCACGGTGCCTTCTTGCTTTAGGCGGCGGGCTGTAGCGGGGTAGTCCTTCTGCTTTTCGAACGCCTTGGAAAGCCCGATAAGGTAGGCTTTCGTCACCTTCATCAGCGAATCCTTCGAAGGTTTCGGTGGAGGTGGCGGCGGTGGGGGCGGTGCCACTGGCTCAGGCGGTGCTTCGACAACGGGTTCGGCATCCGTAACCACAATCGGTTCCGGCTCTGGCTCCGGTTCAGGTTCCGGCACCGTATCTTGCACGATGTTCGGGATAATTTTTGCGCGAACCACCTTCTTCACGATTTTCTTGATTTCGGGCGGGGGCGGAGGTGGTTGCAAGAGCAAACGCTCTACATGAATCACCTCGGCGTCTTCGCGGGTGGTAACCACCTGCGTCCGCTTCAGGAATCCCCAAGCGTAAAAGCCTGCGTGCAGCAAAACGGCGATAACAATGCCAAAGCAAAATACACGCCGCATCGTGAACGCGGAATAGGGATTGCGGGAGTTTGATTCAAATTCAAAATACATTAGGTCTTATTAGAAGTAGTACTTCGCTTTCGCCCAGATTTCGCGGTTCTTGTCGTAGCCTGCGAGTTGGCCGCGTTTGCCGCCAAAGTGGTCGTAACCGAGCGAGAGCATCACTTGGTCAGTAACTGAGTAATCGCCCGAAACGCGCGCGTAATAGGCAAGGTTGTCTATATCGAACATTCCGTAGAGCGAGAGCTTGAGCGTGTTGTTCAGCAGTTCCTTTGAAATGCGGAAGGTCATTTCAGAGGAATTCTTTTCGGCGGCCAAGTTATGCGAATAGTCGGCGATGTACTTGTGCAAATACTGTACCATGAAAGTCCAGTTGTCGCCGGCGTACCAGTCGATTCCACCGAGGGCATTGAAGGTGTTCTTGCGGGCGTAATCGAGGTTGCTTGCGTAACCGAGCGCTTCACCGAAGTATTCTGCGATTTCAGCGCGAATCACAAATTCTCCGAGAGGCATCGAGAGATCGCCGCCAAACATGGTCATGGTTTCGTGAATGCCGTGGATGACAATAGAATCCTTGACGGGATCGTAGCCTACGACCGTAACGGGCGACTGGTTATGCGTATGGAGTGCTGAGATGGAAAAGTCTAGATTCGAGAGGAAGAACGAAACTCGCGTTCCGAAGTCGCCGTTCTTGAATTTGGCATCGGGGCCTTCCGGAAAATCGAGACCCGCCTTCTCGGGCAATTCAGGACGCCACGGGTTGTCTTCGCCGAGCGGCATCTGAAAATACCGCGGCACAGGCACGTACACGACTTCGGCATTCATGCACTCGCCGGGGTACTTGATGCGGAACCCATCAACGGCCATTCGCATGTCATCGTAATCGCTCGACATGAATTCGGTGTAGTCAACAGGCGAAATCAGGTCGGTAACACGAAGTCCGTCGGCAACGCCCCACACGACGATTTGGCGGCCCGCACGAATTTCAAGAAAGTCATTCTGGTAGTTGAAATATGCTTCTTGCAACTGCACTCCGGTGCGGTCTTCGAGAATGCTGTTGTGTACGCCATTCAGGCTGGTGAATAGGTAGGCGTTCTCGTAATCCACGCGAAGTTCTGCGCGCAGGCGCGTTCGCGACGTGGTAAAATCGTGCGGATGTTGCGTTTGCACGGCGTGATACGTATCCACGAACCCGTTAAACTGGAATGGAGATTCTTGGGCGAAGGCAACGCTCGCTACCGTCCCCGCAACAACCATCGTAAAAGCAGCAATCTTATTCATAACTAGATCCTTCGACTTCGTGCTTCGCACTCCGCTCAGGATGACACTCTCTCGTCTTTCGTCTGTAGGACCGAAGGTCCGTTCTTTCGTCTATTTTACAGTCCTCTTTCCAGGCGCGGGACGGTGAATGTCTTTGCGTCAAGCGGAATGTTGAACTTGATGTCTCCGAATTCAAGGAGCGTCTTGTGGTTGGTCTGCACGTTTTCCATGCTCATCTTGGCGATAGACCAGAAGCCGTCAACCTGAACCACGTTTTCGACCTTCAGCGAGCGGTGCAACTTGCCGAGCTTGTCGTAGTATTCCACCTTGGCGGCAATCAGGCAGTCCTTGCGAATCCAGGAAATTTTTTTCGAGAAGATTTCGTCGCCCTTTTTCGGCACGGATTCAACCACCCAGCAATCGATTCCGTCCACTTTTTCTTCGCGGAGGAGCTTGTGGGTGTCTTCGTCGATGTTGCGCTGGCCAACGTCGTCGTAAGTGAAGTCGGAACCCATGAAGTAATCCGTCTTGGAACTCTTTCCGCTAATACGGCGCGTCTTTTTCATGGCGGGCAGGTAAAGCCACTTGTCGTCATCCTTGTTGATGTCGTCGTAATCGACCGTCAGGAATCCTGTGCCCTTCACGTCGTTGGGGTAGCGGAAGAACATAATCTGCTTGGTGTCTTTGCCCACGTCCATCGCAAACGAGGTGATCTTGCGTTCGCGCTTGGCCCCGCTCTTGTTGATGAGAGTCATCGAGAGTTCGGAACTGCGGGTGTCGCCATCGGGGCGGTCATGCACTTTTTGCACGATATCGCGGCCGGTCAATGTTTCTGCGCTCACCATGACGCTCAAGGCGACAATAATTGTCGCGGCTGTTTTTGTGAATTTCATATTCATATTTTTCTCCTATTTTCCAAAAATCTTGAATTTCTTGATTAAAAGCGGTGTCACGAACAGGTCGGCGAGCAGTGCCGAGACAAGACCCACGAACACCACGAAGCCGAAGTTGAACATTTGCGTTGCGGCCGAGGTGGTAAAGCCTGCAAAGGTTGCCACCATGATAATCGTCGTCATCACGAGAGCCGGACCCGCCGTGCGGAATACGTTGAGAATGGATTCGCGGTAATCGCGGGTGCGGTCGAATTCCACATGCCCGTGATTGATAAAGTGAATTGTGTCGTCAACGGAAAGGCCGATAATCATCGGGATGAGTGTTGCGGTCATCATGTCAAGCGGAATGTCCGTGAGTCCGAGGTAGCCGCCCACGAAAATACCCGGAGCGATGTTCGGAATCATGCCGATAAGGCCCGTGCGAATGCTGCCGAAGACAATCATCAAAAGGACAGCCACAATGACTACAGAAATCAGGAACGAAGTCATCTGGCCCACTTCCAGGTACTGTTGCATGGCGGTGAACTGCGGCAAGTTACCCACTGCAGTCACCTTTGCGTCCGGGTAAAGCTTGCGTGCGAAATTCTGCAAGTCCTCGATTTCCTTCTGGAGTTCGTTGGAGTTGTAGCTCGAAATTTCAATCATCAGGCGGAGCTTCCTGTAATCGTAATCCATCCAGTAGCTCGCTTCGCTGCCGCCCGCGTTTTCGTAGAGCAAAAGCAACTGAGCGACTTCTTCTTCCGTTTCGGGAATGGCGTATTTATCCTGACGGTTTTCGTTCAGCGTGCGGTCCAGATCCTTGACGATGTCAAGAATGGAGGTGGATCGCTTGGTAAGCGGGTAGTTGCCGGCGTGTTCCTGCAACTGTTCCAACTTTTTAAGGTTCTCGACTTCCTTGGCCTTGTCGTTTGTACCAAAGTCAATCACCAGGTCGTAAGAGTAGAAGCTTCCGATTTCGGATTCTGCCACGTAGAGCATCTTGTTCACGTATTCGACCTTGCGGCCCATGGTGCGTTCTACGTCAAAGGCGGGTTCTATCTTGGTGAGTCCGAAAACAGAAATTGCAGTCACGATGGCGAATACAATCGCAATCGGCTTGCCGTGCCCGAGAACGAATTTGCCGATAGAATCGAGAATGATTCCCATGCGCGTGTCGCCGCGTTCAAGCACCTTGGCGTTCGGCTTCTTGTCTTTGCCGAAACTCAGGAGAATCGGCGAAACCGTTAGTGCTACAAGCAGAATAAACGCAATAGCAATCGACGAGAGAATGCCCACGGAGCGGATCGGCTTGAGCATCACCGAAAGGAAGCTGAGCAACGCGACAATCGTGGTAAGGCCCGAGAATAGCACCGACCAACCGGTTTCACGCATGGCGTAGAGCACCGATTCTTTGCGCTTGCCCGTAAGCATCATGTTCTTGCGGAAGAACGAGTTGATGTGAATGTTGTATGCAATTGAAACGGCGAAGGCCAAAATCACGGGCACCATGATGTTGGTCGCATCCATGTAAAGTCCGAGATAACCCACCAGGCCAAATGTCATGATGACGCCTGCAAAAGTCGTAATCAGCGGAGAGACAATTCCGCGGAGCGAACGCGTCACCAAGAACATCACGATGATGGCGCAGAGAATCGTCATGATGAAAATACGGCCCATTTCCTGACCGATGTAAGTCATCTTCTCGAAACTCAGGTAAGGCATGCCCGTAGCGCGCGGATTCAGCGGTGCGTACTTTTCTTTTGCGATGATTGCAGCCGTTTCGCGGCCCGTTTTCATGTCGGGCGCTTCTGCCTTCACGCCCTTCGCTTCGCCTTCAGCCTTCCATACGGAATCTTCGGGGAAGGGGCGCAGCTTGATGTTGATGAAGGCCTGCTTGCGGTCGCTCGAAATAAGCTTCTTCGCCAGTTCCGGCTTGTCAGCCAAACGCTTTTCGATTTCGGCAAGTCCCGCTTCGTCTGTCGGAATTTCTTCGGGCACAATCTGCGTGATTTCCATGCCCTCTTCGGTACCGAGCATGTATTCCAAATCGACAATCGAAGTCGCCTTGCCGTCGGAATACGAAAGGCTATCGCGCAGTTCGTTCGAAAGTTCGCGTAAAAGTTTCAGGTTGTCCGGCGTCAAGATGGAATGGTCGCTTTCTACTAGCACGCCCACGAAATAGTCGTTACCGAAAGTTTCCTTGAACTTGTCCGTTTCGACAAGCATCGGGTCGCCCTCGATAAAGTAGCTGTCCCACGAGGCCTCGACGTAGATTTTTTTCATGCCCACGATCGAAACCGCAAGCAAAACGACAAACGCCACCAGCATAATGGCGCGGTGACCGAGCAAAAATTCGCCAAAACGGCCGAATCGCTCGTTGATTTTTTCAATGTTGATTTTTGGAAGGCTCATTGTATCCTCTTTTTTTTGCGGTGCAAAAATAGGGATATGGGCCTAAAAATTCTACTCCAAATGGTTTTGCTTAAAACCGAACGGACTGTAAATCGTTCTGGATTCCCCGTAGTCTATTTGGAGCGGTTTTTTGAGCGCTTTTCGGCTACTTTTGGCGCATGAAAAATGCTGATTTTGTTGACCGATTGAGTCTCGCCGAAATGGGCGAGAATCGTTGCGGAACTGTCGCCCAGATCGAGGGCGATTCCCGCTTTATTTCAAGAATTGTTTCCATCGGGCTTACGCCGGGTTCCGCCTTTACGCTTCTCAAGAATGACGGGCGCTCGCCGGTGCTCGTTTTTTGCCGCGATACGGTTATCGCTGTCAATCACAAGGAATGTTCACAGATTTTTGTCAAGGTGGAATCGTAAAAATGAGCGAAATCAAGACTATTGCCTTGCTCGGGCAACCCAATTCCGGTAAATCGACGCTTTTTAACAACTTAACGGGACTTCACCAGCGCGTGGGCAACTGGCCCGGTAAAACGGTGGAACAGGCCGAGGGTGAATTTGTTTTTGATGGTACGACATATAAAGTAATTGACCTTCCGGGCAGTTATGGACTTTCGGCGAACTCCGAAGAAGAAGTCGTCACACGCGACTACATTCAGAGCGGCAAGGCGGACCTCGTGTGCATCCTGGTAGATGCGTCGCAGCTGGAACGCAGCCTTTACATGCTGGCGGATTTTGTGGGCATTCGCATGCCTGTGATGCTGGTGCTCAACATGATGGATGTGGCCGAAGCGGCGGGCAAGAAGATTGACGTGGCTGCGATTGAAAAGCGCCTCGGCGTTCCGGTGCTTGGCTTCAGTGCGGCCGAAACGGAACGTTATCCGGAATTTTTCAAGAAGATGGTTTCGGCTATCAAGACGCCCGTTTGCCTGGATAGCGGGAGCCTGCGCGAGGAACTCGTTGGCGGGGGAGAGCTTGCTGAAAAAACGGATAGTCTCATTAGCCGCATCGAAGCGGCTTTAGGCGATTTTGAATACGGCGTGTGCGAAAAAATCTGGATTGTGGAAAAACTCCTCGAAAAAGACAAACTCATTTGCGATGTGGTGAATGAAATGCTCCCGTTCGCTAGGAAGAATGCGATTGATGCAATCCTCGATAGCGACGAGGGGCGTGACGGTGGTATTCTTACTGGTGAAGCCAAGTATCGCTGGGTTTCAAAGATTGTGCGTGAATCGGCAACGCCCAAGTCCATCGAGAAAGTCTTTAGCAAGTGGGACCGCATCGCAACGCACCATATCAAGGGCAAGTTCTTTGCTTTCGGCATCATGGTTGTATCGCTGATTGCATGTATGATTCTCGCTTTCCCGGGCATGGGAATCGGCTTTGGAATGCAGCCTGTATTGCAGTCGCTCGTAGAACGTGTTGGCGGCGCACTTGGCGTCTGGCCTGTGGTGATTTCGTTCATCAATCTGGTGCTCGTCGGTGGAACTTGCATCACGATTTGTATGACGAGTTTCATTTTCTCCATCATTTTCGTATTCCGCATTCTCGAAGAAATCGGCTACATGGCGCGTTTCTCGTATGCGTTCGACAACTGGCTTTCGCGCCTCGGTTTGCAGGGTAAGGCGATTATGCCGCTGTTCTCCGGAATTGGATGCACTGCGGGTGCAGTTTGCGGCACGCGCGTACTCGATACCCGCGGGCAACGCCTGCTTGCGCTCGTTCTGTTGTGGGCGATTCCGTGCGGGAGCAAGGTGGCTGTGGTGCTGTTCCTGGCGTCGACTTTCTTCGGGTCGGCCGCACCGCTGTTCGGTATCGGCTACGTGGCGCTGATTTTTGCAAGCTTCTACCTGTCTTCGCGCCTGTTCGGCAAAAAACTTGTCCCGCAGAATGAACGCGTGGGCATGATTATGGAACTCCCGCCGTATCACAAGCCGCACTGGAAGATGATTGCTGCGATGGTCGGGCGCAGCACCTGGGGCATTTTCAAGAAGGCCTTGAAGATGATCCTGATGGTGGCGGCTCTTTTCTGGGCGCTCTCTTACGCAAGCGACGGGAATGTGGAAAATACACTCCTGTACAAGATTGGCAATGCGATTGAGCCCGTGACGATGTTCTTCGGTATGCGCTGGGAGCTGTTCGTCTCTTATCTGGGCGGCATGTTCAGCAAGGAAGCTTCGCTTGGCATCATGAGTACGCTCTTCAACCACACCGGCGAGGCGTTCTCGCTCGTGACCCGCGTGGCGGCAAGTGAAAACCTGGGCGAGGTTCTTGCAAGTACCATCACCAAGCCCGAAGCGCTCGCATTCCTGTTTGCATCGATGTTCAATGTTCCCTGCGTGCTGGCGATGGGCACCACCTACCGCGAGGCGGGCTCGTTCAAGTGGCTAGCCACCATCATGGGCTACTACTTGGCACTTTCTTTGGGGCTCGCCTTTATCGGCTACCACATCGGATTGCTGATTTTCTAACGGAAAAATTATAGCGCGCTGTCGAGCACCATCATGAGCGTGAAGCCTACGGCAAAAAGGATGGTGCCTGCATCAAAATGCTCTCCTTCGCTGACTTCGGGGAGCATTTCTTCGATTACGACATAAATCATGGCGCCCGCCGCAAGCGAGAGCAGATAGGGCATGAACGGCGAGAGCGCCTCAGCCGCAAGCAGCGTGATTAAGGCCCCTACGGGTTCTACGGCTCCGGAGAGCGCTCCCAAGGCGAAAGCCTTTTTGCGGGAAGCCCCTTCGGCACGGAGCGGGAGCGAAACCACCGCCCCTTCAGGGAAATTTTGAATCGCAATGCCTATGGCAAGCGCAAACGCACCCGAAAGCGTGATGGCCACGTTCCCCGAAAGCCAGCCTGCGAAAACGATACCGACAGCCATGCCCTCGGGCAAGTTGTGCAATGTTACCGCCAGCGTAAGCATGGTCGTGCGCTTGAGTTTTGCCTTGGGGCCTTCTGGCGTGGCGCTACCCAGATGCAAGTGTGGCGTTATTTTGTCTAAAATGTACAGGAACAGAATGCCTGCCCAGAATCCGACCGTCGCCGGGATGAAAGCGAGTTTGCCCATCGATTCGCTCGCGCTGATTGCAGGCAAAAGCAGGCTCCAGACGGATGCCGCCACCATGACTCCCGCCGCAAACGACAAAAGTCCGCGCTTGAGGTTTTGCCCCATCTGCTTCTTCATAAAAAATACGCAGGCGGCTCCAAGAACCGTCCCTAAAAACGGGATGGCAAGACCTTGGGCAATTTGTAATATGGGCTCGTTCATGCCATAAAGATAGTATTAACCTTTTCCGTATGGTTTTGTAAGGTACACGAGCGCCGTGGTGAGCGTGTAGTCGGCAAGGAGTGCGGCACCGAGGCCCACGATGGAGAGCAAACCCACGTTGTGGAGGGCCCCCATGGGGCTGAAAATGAACACGAAGAACATCGCGCAAAGGATGAAAGTGGTCATGCCCATGGTCTTTCCGATTTCGCGGTAAGAGAGCAGTAACGCGTGCCTGTAACTACCCGTGCGTTCAAAGCCGTATTTGATGTGGTTGTTCATGTGGATGGTATCGTCGACGGCGATGCCCAAAATCATTGGCATCACGATCATCGTAATCATGTCGAGCGGCATGCCCGAATAGCCCATGACGCCGCCTATCAGGAGAACCGGCGCTACGTTTGGAATCATCCCGATAAGGCCCGCCTTGATGCTTCCGAACGCAAGAATCATCATGATGGCGATAATCACGAATGAACCGCCGAAGGAGCGCAGAAGTCCGCCGACCAGTTTGCCGTTCATTTCGGCGTAGTTCACAACTTCGCCCACCACGGAGACTTTTGCGTCGGGGAAAATGCGGGCGGCATAGGCGTTTGCCGAATCCAGGTCTTCTACGATTTTGTTGGCATCGTAGCCGGCGAGTTCTATGTGAATGAAGGTTGTCTTGTATTCTTCGTCCATGCGTTCAAAGAGCGCGTCGGGGTCCGAGATTTCGTACAGGAACAGCAGTTGCGTGAGCATGTCCTGCGCGTCGGGAATCTTGTAATACTCGATGCTGTCGGCGTTCAGCGTGCGATTCATCTCTTTCACGAGGCGCGTCACCGATTGCACGCGCGGCTTGTCGCCCGAAATTTTCGTGAGCTGGAGCGTTCCGAGTTTTTGTTCAAGTTGCTCGATGCGCTTCATATTGGCGGGATCCTTGAGCGCATCCGCGTCATCGAATTCCACCATCACGTTAAAGTCGTAAAGGCTTCCGAGTTTTCCGCTGAGCATGTCCTTGAGCCGCACCACGAAGGGAATCTTTTCGCCCATAGTTTCGGTGTAGTCCATATTCACGTCGATACGCATCATGCCTGGAACTTGCAACAGCATAATTGCGGCCGAAATCACTGCGACAATAACGCTGTGCCTGCACACCTTGCGCCCGAAGAATTCAAAGAGAATGTCCGCCTTGGTGGCCCCTGCGGACTTTACCTGCGTCGGGTCGGGTTCTGCGTTCTTGCCGAAGCTCATGAGAATCGGAATCAAGATGATGACATACAGATAAACCATCGTGACGATGCCCGCTGAAATCCCGCCAATCCAGCGGATAGGGCGAATGCCTGCGAACAGGAACGAAATCAGCGATGCGACCGTGGTAATGACGGTAAAGAGGATGGGCCAGCCCGTCTCTTCGACGGCGTAAATCACGGATTCGCGGCGGTTGCCCGTGCGCCTAAAGTGCATGCGGAATGAATTGATGTAGTGAATGGAATAGCCCACCGAAAGTGCCATGCCTAAAAGCACCGGGAGCGCGACCATGCTCTCGTCGCCGACAACGCCGAGCCACGCATTAATGCCGAGTACCGAAGCGATGCCGCCGACTGTTGCAATCGCGGGCACCACCACGCCACGCAACGACCTTACAAACAAGATAAGGCATACAAGCATCACCAGGAACCCGAAACCGATACGCATGGCGCATTCTCGCGAGATGACTTCGTTTTCTTCCATCTCGGTGTAGCTCATGCCCGTCGGGAGCATCTCGAACTTGTCGCTTTTGAATTCGTCGGAATAGATGACGTTGCGAGCAAAAGGCGCGATACTGTCCTTGCCAAAATTGACGCCGCCTTCGTATGATTTCAGCGCGAGAATAATCCAGGTTTCTTTCGCGTCGTCAGAAACGATGTTGTTCACGAGCGATTCGCGAGAAAGAATTAGCCGTTTTTTCGCTTCCAGTTCCTGCGGGTCAGTGGGAACGCCGCCCTCGAAGGGATTGATGACTTCAAAACCTTCGTCATTTGCGACCGGAATCGACAAATTGTGCGTCAGTGAAACCACACGGTCGGCATACGGGACCTCGTTTTCGAGCCTGCGCGAAAGCCTGTCGATTGCCTGCAACACCTCTGGCGCAAAAACGTCGTCGGCGCGGACCATCACCATGTAGCCGTCGTCGCTACCGAATTTTTCGTTGAAGTGCGCCTGATCAATTTTCACCTTATCCCAGTCGTCAAACCATTCCTCTTCGCTGCTCGTCATCTGCAATTGCGGGAGCCCGAGGCACGCCAAAAAAGTCACAATTGCCGTTACCAGCAGAATCAACCAGCGAAACTTCACCTGAAAACGCCCTAATCGGGCAAAAACCTTGTTGACACGAGAAACTTGCATAAAACCCTCAATTTTTGAGGGAAAAATAGAGCCATAGCGCTGTTTTTTCTACTCCAAACGGACGGGCTCAAAAAATACGGCTCGTTTACCCTTTCTGCGGTAAGCGTTCCTCGTAATCGTCCAGGAACGAATGCAGTTCGCCGCCGGCCTTGTAGCCGGGGAATGTCTCGATGCAGACGGAGTGCAGACTGTTGAAGATGCTCTTTTCGATGTTCGGGTTTTCGCGCTTGAGGCGCTTGATGAGCGCTTTGATTTCTTGACGCTTGCTACCGCCACCGCCGTTGTCACAGACGGTGCAACTTTCGGTAAAGCGGCAGGCGCACTGGATAAACTGCAGCCCGTTGTAATTTTTCCAGTTGATAATGTCTTGCTCGTTGATGCAATACATAGGGCGGATGAGTTCCATGCCGCCGAAATTCAGGCTGTGGAGTTTGGGCATCATGCCCTGCAGTTGCGAGCCGTAGAACATCGCCATGACGGTGGTCTCGATGACGTCGGAGAGGTGGTGACCCAGCGCAATCTTGTTGCAGCCTAGGTCTTTTGCCTTGTGGTAGAGGTGGCCGCGGCGCATCTTGGCGCAAACGTAGCAGGGGGAACGTTCGGTGTTGTTTGCCACGTCGAAAATGTTCGTCTCGAAAACGGTGATGGGAATTTCCAGGAGCTTCGCGTTGCTTTCGATTTTCTGGCGGTTGATTTCGTTGTAACCGGGGTCCATCACCAGGTATTCCACGTCGAATTTCACGTCGCTGTGGCGGTGAAGCATCTGGATGAGCTTCGCCATGAGCATGGAATCCTTGCCGCCAGAGATGCAGACGGCGATTTTGTCGCCTTCTTCGATGAGCTTGTAGTTCTTGATGGCGGTAATGAACGGCGTCCAGAGCCTTTCGCGGTAAGTTTTCGAAATGCTCCGTTCTACGCTTTGGACAAATGAAAGTTCTCTTGCCATTTTCATTACCTTTTTTGCGTTTATTTGCAAAGTTCCTTGTAGCAGCTGTCGAATGCGGCCATGAATTCGTCGATTTCTTTTTCGGTGGTGAGGTGCGAAAGGCTTATGCGCCAGGAGTTCAAGGCGTTTTTGCGGTCGCGGCTGACGGCAAAAACGGCGCGGGAGGGGAGCGCATCTACGCTGCAGGCGGACTTGACCGACACGTAAATTCCTTTGTCCGAAAGAGCTTTCTGGAAAATGTTCCCGCGGACTCCCGCGACACTCAGGTTCAAAATGTGCGGAACAGCGTCTGCGGGGGAATTGATGCGGACTTTCGGATAGCCGCAGAGTTTTTCTTGCAAAATCTTTCGCAGCTCCTTGACGCGGGCAAATCGTTCTTCGAAATGCTCCACGGCAAGTGACAGTGCCGTTTCGAGGGATGCGTCCAACGCGAGTGTCGGGGTGCCGCTGCGGTAAATGGTGGTGCTTGCTCCGCCGTAAATGAGCGGTTCCATGGCGATTCCGCTTTTCTTGTACAAAAGCCCGCTGCCCGAAAGCCCGTAGAACTTGTGCGCGCCGATGCTTGCCGTGTCTGCCAAATTCAGGTTTATAGGCGTTTTGCCGATGGCCTGCGTTGCATCCACGTGAAGGCTGCAGCTCGGTAACTCGCGGACAATATTACTGATGGATTCCAGCGGCTGCACCGTCCCGAGTTCGCTATCGACCGCGTTTACCGTCACGAGCACCGTATCTTTGCGGAGCAGGCTCTTCAAGTCTTCCAGGTCGATTTTCCCGTCGGTGCCGATTTTTGCCATCTCGATTTCGTAGCCCGCTTCTTGCAGGGCCGTGAGCGTTGCGCTTACCGAAGAATGTTCCAGCGGGTTCGTGACGATGTGCTTGCCCACATGGCGCTTGGCCTGGACGATGCCGCGGATGGCGGTATTGTTGCTTTCGCTGGCGCCCGAGGTGTAAATGATTTCGTCGGGGTTTACGCCCAAAAGTTTCGCGATGGAATCGGTCACCTGGGCGAGAAATGCTTTTGCGGCATGCCCTGCTTCGTGATTCGAATTGGCGTTGCCGATAAACCTGCGTTCAACTTCGCAGAATCGTTGCAAGGCTTCTTCGCATGCCGGGGTATTTGCCGTGTAGTCGAAGTAGGACATAACTACCAAAAAGATAGAAAAATGGGGAACGGCAAAGCCCCAACGGAATGTTGTTCCGTCGGGGCTGAAGCTAACCAAAACACTATAAAAAAGAAAATGTCATTTTAGGCGGTGGCGAGAGTCTTGCCGAGTTCCTGGCAAGCGGTCTTGCCGGCGTCATCGGGGGCGTTCTCGATGGCGAGCGGATCTGCCACAAGCACGAGCCCAGCGGCTTCGGCGTCGGCCTTCCACGGGTTCATCCATTCGCCGCCACCCCAGCCGTAAGAGCCGAACAGGGCGACTTTCTTGCCGTTAAGAGCGGGCTTGACGGCTTCGTAGAAGGGCTGGAATTCGGAATCTTCGAGTTCCTCGGCGCCCATGGCGGGGCAACCCAAAGCATAGCGGGCATATTCAGCCAGCTGATTCTGAGAAAAATCCGAAACGCTGAACACGTCGGCTTCGGCACCTGCTGCTTTGGCACCTTCGGCAACGTATTTTGCCATCATTTCGGTGTTTCCTGTTCCGCTCCAGTAGATTACTGCAATTTTTTCCATTGTGATTCTCCTAGGTGATTTAAAGAGGTTAAGATTATGGGCTACGCTGCGTTTCGGACGGTCAGCATCGGCAGCGAGTAGCCTTTTTCAAATAGTTTGTTGAATACGTTGAAGCATTTGCGAAAGCAGGCGAATCGTTTTTCGCATTCGCTTACATCGCCGTAAACCTTCCAGTAGCCCGTATATTTGCTGTTTCTGCCGCCGTTGATAATGAATCCTTTCACGTCTTCGAGGGGGTAGCCCAAGAAAAGACCGACTTCGTGCGGAAAGCAGTGGCATTTACGAATTCTTGTGGTCATGTAGGCGAGTGCGTGGTCGGTGTTAAAATCGACGTAGCCGTAGGCAGCCAGAAAATGGCGGATTTCCGGTTCGGCAATGAGCTTTTGCAGAGCGTCTTCGCGATAGACGTAAATAAAACTGCGACCGCAGCGTTCTGCAATAACGCGCACGCACACTCCGCGAGGGTTAAGTTCCTTGTTCCAGTGAGCGAGCTGCTTGCAGAGAGCATCGCTGGGTGAAGATTCCATGCAGAATAGGCTTCCGACCTTGAGCCCAGCGAGTGTTGGTGCGCATTGGCGAACGAGACGGTGATCTAAAAGACGGTTCATTTTATTGCAAGCTACAAATAAATTGTGAAGTTAGATTTCTCTAACAAATATACAAAAAAGCCTTGGAGTTTGTCAAGGCTAATTTTGTATTAATTTTTGTTCATTTGCAATTCAAGCATCTTGCAGAACAGCCCGCCTTTCGCCTTGAGTTCAGCAGGGGAGCCGGTTTCGGCGATGCTTCCGTCTTGCAGAACCACGACCTTGTCGGCGTTTGCGATGGTACGCATGCGGTGCGCAATGATGATGACGGTTTTGCCCTTCACCAGCTGCGAAATGCCGCGCTGGATCTTGGATTCATTTTCTACGTCGAGGCTTGCGGTTGCTTCGTCGAGCAAGATAATCGGAGCGTCTTTCAACAGGGCGCGCGCAATGGAAATGCGCTGGCGTTCACCGCCCGAGAGTGTGTCGCCGTTTTCGCCGATGACGGTATCGTAACCCTGCGGCATCTTCTGCACGAATTCGTCGCAACCCGCAAGCTTTGCCACCTTCAAGATTTCTTCGTCGGTGGCTCCGCGCTTGCCGATACGAATGTTGTCCTTGATGCTTGTATTGAACAGTACCACGTCCTGGAAGACGATAGAGAAGTTCTTGAGGAGCGTTTCGGGGTCAATCTTACTGATATCCTGGCCACCGAGCGTTACCGTTCCGCCTTGAATGTCCCAGAATCGTGCGGCAATTTTGGCGGCGGTTGTCTTTCCGCTACCGCTCGGCCCCACAAGTGCGGTGATTTCGCCCTGCTTTGCCGTGAACGAAACTTTTTTCAGGACTTGCTTGTTCTCGTTGTAATTGAAGTCGACATCCTTGAATTCGATATCGTAATTCTGTGGAACGAATGCCGTTACGTCTTCCTGAGGTTTCATCTGATCCATTTCGCGGAAACGGCGCAGGCGCACATTCACAAAGAAGAGCTCGGCGAGATTGTTGAACACCAAGAAAACCGGATTGTAGACCGTTGCCGCGCACACGATAAACACCAGATAGGTGAATACATCGATTTCGCCCTTGGTCCAGAGGCGAGCTCCTGTAATCAGCACCGTGGCAAGACCCATCTTGAGAATGCCCTGCGCCGAATTCAGGAACATGCCAACCTTGATATCGGAATCCATCTGCGTTTTTTCGTATTTGATGCAGTCCTTGTCGAAATGGTCGAGGTAGGCGGCTTCGCCCGAGTAGGAACGGATTTCCTGCACGTTTTCGAGGCCTTCCTGGATGTCTTCCATGATTTCACGACGCGCATTGTAAGAACTCTGGAACCAGCGGTCCTGAATTTTCTTGGAAAGCGCAATGAGCAATGCTGCTGCGGGCACCACCCAGAAAAGCGCGATAGACATTTTCCAGTTGTAGCAGAACAGCATGATTCCGATTATGGTGACGCTCCCGATGGCGGCGAAAAGTTCCGGCACCGCATGCGAGAAAATCATTTCGAGTGCGTTGCAATCGTCCATGATGGTCGAAGTCAAATCCGAAAGGTTCTTCTTGCCAAAGAAGGAGAGCGGCAACTTGCGGAGTTTTTCGGCAATCGAAACGCGGCGACGCATGCTTTCGTCGTACACGCTACTGTAAGTCGCGCTGTACGAGAACCTGTAAATGACAAGCATCACCACAAACAGAATTACCGCAATGCCCACATAGAACCATGTCCCGTGCGGAGTCTTGCCGGCAAATTCACCAATGCCCATCTGCTCCATCAAAAAGTAAAAGAGCATCATCATCGGGAACATGAGCGAAACAAAGTGCAGGAATGTCCAGACGACGCCACGGACAAACGTGCGCGAGCCTTCTTCCGATAGAGCAAAAGTATTCTGAACCCACTTATACATTTTCGCCTCCTTCATTATCCTTGGAATTGTCGAGGGTCCATGTGACAGACTGCTGGTATTCGGCCCACATCTTGGCATAAATGCCGTTCTTTTCAAGTAATTCGCTGTGCGTTCCGCGTTCAGCGATTTCGCCATCTTCCACAACGATAATCTGGTCGGCGTTCACCACGCTTGTAAGCCTGTGGGCGATCATCAGAACGGTCTTGCCTGCGGCCAGTTTGTGCAAAGCTTCTTGAATCAGGCGTTCATTTTCGGGGTCTGCAAAGGCGGTCGCTTCGTCGAGCACAACGATGGGGGCGTTCTTCAAGATGGCGCGCGCAAGCACCACTCGCTGCTGCTCGCCACCCGAAAGGTAGGTTCCCTTGCTCCCGATAACGGTATCAATACCGCCGGGCAACTTGTCGATGATTTCGCGGCACTGCGCAAGATCGAGCGCCTTGTTTACTTGCTCGAGAGTCGCGTCGGGCATGCCGTAGCGAACGTTGTCCAGAATGCTCATCTTGAAAAGTCGCGTATTCTGGAATACAAACGAAACGTTCTTCATCAGTTCCTTCGGGTCAATCTGCTTTACGGGAACACCGCCAATGGTAATCTCGCCGCTATCGACATCGAAGAATCGCGGCAGGAGTTTTGCAATCGTACTCTTGCCGCCACCCGAAGGCCCGACAAGTGCTACCGTATGGCCCGCCGGTACCGTGAGTGAGATGTCGCTCAGTACCTGCTTGTTGGTGTCGGGATAGGTGAAGTTCACGTTCCGGAATTCTACATCGAACTTTTGCATCGGTACGGGATTTTCACAAACTTCTAAATCCTTGGTGCGTGCAATATCGTTGATGCGGTCAATGGCAAGCCCCGCCTGGTTCGTAGCGTTGCTTAGGTACATGCTGCGCATGACGCACTGCGAAAACAGCGGCGTCACCAGCACGTAAATCATCATGTTCACGATGGTGAGTTTTACATCGCCGTCGTTACCGATAATGAGCGCTGCCGTCGGTACCAGGAACAGTACGAAGCCGTTCACGAGGGCCGTGTAGATGCAGTAAGGAACTTTCCAATTGTCGGAATAGGCTGTCACCATCTTGTGGTAGGTCGCGATGCTGTTGTAGAAACTCTTGAATGAAAAAATGGTCTGCTGGAAAACCTTGACTACGGGAATCCCGCGCACGTATTCCACCGCTTCGGAGTTCATCTCTTCGAGGGCCTGCATGTAGCGTTCCATGAACTTGGTTCCCCTACGGCCAAGGGTGCCTAAAATGAACATGGCGTAGGCGATAGGCACCAAAGAGGCGAGGCCAAGTCGCCAGTCAAAGCTGAACATCATCACGAGCGCCACGACGGGAATCAAGATTGTGCCCGAAATGTCGGGCATCTGGTGCGCAATGAAGGTGTGCGTAATCGCGGCGTTGTCGTCAATAATCTTGCGGAGTTTGCCGGTCGGGTTCTTGTCGAAAAATCCGAGAGGTGCACTCATCAGTTTTTTCATGGCAAACCGACGCAGGTCTCCTTCGAGCCTGAACGCGACCAAGTGCGAGCAGGCGAGGGCCGCAAAGTAGAGCAGAACGCTTGCGACCGAGGCGAGAACCGCTCCGATGGAGTAGTCAAAAATCTTGATGTTCGTCATGTCACCGCCAGAGATAACCTCGCGGACAATCAGCCACATCAGTAAAAACGGCACGAGCCCTGCGATGGCGCTCAATGCCGAGAGAATCAATGCTAGCGGGAACAGCGGTTTTCGCGAACCCATGTAAGCGTAGAGTTTAGAGAATGTCTTTTTCATAATTATGCGACGTTTGTCATCCTGTATTTTTTCCGGTATTCCTTCGGGGTCATGCCCATCACATTCTGGAAGGCGTGGGCGAACTTGCTCCCGTTATTGTAACCGACTTCACCTGCGATCTCGAGAATCCCGCGGTCGCACTCGCGAAGTTGCTTGGCAGCCAGTTTCATGCGCTCGCGGCGAGCGTAAGTGAATACCGGCAAACCGAACACGTTCTTGAAGCAGAGTTTCATTGCGGTAGGCGGCATGTCAAACTTGTCGGAAAGTTCCTCGATGGTAAAATGGCTGTCCATGTTTTCGCAGATAAACGAACGGATGCAGTAGATTTTTTCAATTTGCATCGAAGATAAATTGCATTCGCGGCAAATGGATTCTCGCTGTGTATCAAGATTCTTCAGGGTGAGCAAAAGTTCCAAAATGGCGAGCCTGCCGTATTCCGCCTGCAAGTTCTTAGACTTGTTATCGACTTTTTCGAAGGCGCTAGCGACTTCTTCCTTGGTGTGGACGATAAACGGTCGGCCCGGTCGGCACATTTTCTGTGCGAGCATCTTGATGTCAATCAAAAATCCTGCAAAATGTTCGCGGATGTACCTTATCGATTCTTCAAAGAACAAAATGCGGTCGCCGCAGTAATCGGCAGAACGCGTCAGCGCTCCCGAAGTCCATGCGTCGTAAACCAGCATTTCTCCTGCCTTCAGCTGATTGCAGGGGAGTGCTCCGCCGGCCCAGCTGATTTGCCCCTTTCGGCAAAATTCAAGAACCAGGAGCGGATCCCTTTCAAGCGTTGTATGGTAGCACCCGACTTTGTGCAACCATTTAATTCCGTTAATGTTCAACATATTTCCCTCAAAAATCTCTTTAAACCGGCTTTGTTAGTCTAGTCTTAAAAAGTAAGCTAAATCTAATTAGTAAACAAAACTTCGTCAAGGCTAATTTTGTTTTGAGCTTATCATATTTTGAATACGATTCCGTCTAAATGGATTGAAAAATGACTAAATGGAATTAAATGGTGGCCTAACATTGATAAAATGAAGTTTTTGGCTTTATAATCCAATTGGATTTTTTCATTCCTTTTTGGAGTAGAACGCCCCAAAAATCATTTCTAAAATGCTCCGCAAAATTAACAAACGCGGTTTTTCCGCATCAATTTCAAGGAGTATTTATGAAAAAAAGATTCTTGGCGGCGCTCATTGTGTCGCTCGGTATGCTGGTTGCTTGCGACGATTCTTCTTCGGCAAGCTCTGAAAACGACAAGGAACTTTCTAGTTCTTCGACCGAAAAGTCCGGCAACAGCAAGGACAAGTCCAGTAGCAGTAAGGGCAAGTCCAGCAGCAGCGAGGCGAAGTCTAGCGATAGCAAGGATAATTCCAGCAGTTCCAAGAAGGAAGAAAAAGGCGAATACAAACGCGAATTTGCAACTTCGATTGCCTCGGGCGAAACGATGTTCATCGGCACGATGTCGCTGGACCATACAGATGATATCGGCACCGACTATATCGAAGTCGGAACCCGCGCAGGCGTTGTCTATTACGACAATTCCCTGTTCATTGCCGACCTTGATGTGGGAACCATTGCACGCTACAGTCTCGATGCAAACAACAAGATTGGTAGCAAGACGGCTGAACTTTCGCTTGCTGGCGCATGGGCGAACCACATTTACTTCGTGAATGAAGAAAAAGCCTACTTGGGCGGCATGCTTGACTCGCTGCTCATCATCAACCCGAAGACCATGAAGCGCACGGGCGCGATTGACCTGTCCAAATACAAGAACAAGGACGCTCTCGTGGTGAGCCCGGGTACAGGCGTAATCGTGGACGGTCGGCTCTATGTTGGCCTGTTGCAGAACGTGAGCGACTATGCTACCGGTAATACCGCTCAGGTTGCCATCATTGACATCAAAAAGGATTCCGTGATTGCCGTGGCTGAAGATGACCGCGTTGCTGCTGTGGGCTCTCTTGACGACTCTCAGAATCAGGCTTTCATCGTCGCTGATGGCTACATTTACTGCTACAGTAACGCCTCCTGGGGCTACGCTCCGGGCCAGGTTGATGGCTTCCTGCGTATCAAGGTGGGTGAAACCAAGTTCGATAAGGATTATGCTTGGCTCGTAACCAAGGACGTCGCTATCGATGATGTTACCAAGAAAGGTAACTTCAAGTACCTGAGCCCCACTACCTACGCGAATGGAACTAAGGTTTATGCATTCTTGAACGTGATGGTGGACCTGCAGCAGGTTTGGACTGATATGGATAGCTACCACAATAACACTTGCAAGCCGGTGGAAATCGATCTTGCCAAGAAGACCATGAAGGCTCTCCCGATTGGTTACTCTTCTAGCTGGGCTAGCTACGGCAAGTACATTGATGAAGACGGTACCGTGATTTTTGCTGTGTCTACCGAAGAAGACGGCAATGCCTACTTCCGTTATGACCCGAAGACCGGAAAGGCTAAAAAGATTGCTACAGTGGAACCGATTCCGATGTGGCTTGTCCCGCTCAAGTAAGCAAAAGAATCTCCATAAACCCTCAATATCCTCATAAACACAAACTTCCGTTCTTGCTCAAGCAAGGGCGGATTTTTTTTGATTCGCAAATTCAAAATTCAAAAAGCTATTCGGATTTTCAAAGACCCGTTTGGAGTAGAAAATTAGTCTGAAAATTGCTTAATTGCGCTGCGATGAAAAAGATGATTTTTTATAAGGCGGCAACGCTTGCCCTTATATTTGCAACGGTTGGTGCGGTTTCGGCCCGTGCCCAAGATGATGAAATTACCTCGATAGACGATTTTCTTGAAGAATCTGCTCCGGAAAGTAATGCGGCAACTGACAACGCAAACAGCGCGACGGCGCAATCAGGTACTCCCGTAGCCAATGCATCGGGTGTTACGCAGCTGGATGAGCTCTCGGTGGAATCTGAAATCGAGGCGGAACAGGCGAAACAGGCCAAAAAGGCGGAATCGGTTGCCACGATTGATGCTGCCGAAATGCAGAATACGAGCAAGACTGTCTCGAAGGCGATAAATTCCGCTTCGGGCGTGAAAGTGCGCAAGTCGGGCGGCATGGGTAGCGAAGGCAAGGTCAACATTCGCGGCATGGAAGGCAAGAATATCAAGGTGCTGGTAAACGGTGTCCCTGTCGAGACGCAGGGCAACTTGGGCCTTGACGATATTCCTATTGACCAGATTGCCGATATCGAAGTTTACAAGGGTTATGTTCCGGCGCGTTTTGCGACAGATGGCGCTGGCGGTGCTATCAATATCATCACCAAGAAACGCCCTGCCAATTCGATTGATGCTTCTTACAGCCTTTCGAGTTTTAATACGCACAAGGCTTCTGTTACTGCAAGCCACCTGATTGATAGCATTGCGGGTGGTGTTGGCCTAGAAGTGGGTGTTTCGGGCTACTTTAATCATTCCGATAATGATTACAAGTTTACTTCGCCTTACATGAAAAGCTCGACAGGTAAAGATACGAGCGTCGTTCGCGATCACGACCATTACACCTCTTACAATGTACAGGCCTTTGCGAACTTGATGAATGCCTGGTTCGACCAGGTTTCGCTTGGTGCAAGCTACGGTGCGTTCGATAAGGAAATTCAAGGCGAAACGAACCGCATTGTTGAAGCGACTGCCGAAGGGTATAATTTAGGCGCTATATTCGGACTCGATAAGAAGAATTTGTTTGTAAAAGACTTGAATTTCGGCAATCATTTTTCGTTTGGATACAATGAAAACAAGGTTATTGACACGAGTCGTGTCCATTGCCGCAACTGGTATAGTTGCGATACCGCCAAAAAGAATGTGGGCGAAATTTCTTCGATGGGACTTCCGAAATTCCGCACTGTGCAGGCGTACGATTTCAATAATTTACTGAATCTGGATTATCAGTTCTTTAAGAATCAATTTATTTACTGGAATACGCTTTTCCGGTATCACAAGGAAGATCCTGAAGATGACTTGGGTTCCGAAATGGTCGGTTTCAATACGGCAGGCTATCCTGGCAAGACAATTTCGGTGACGACGGGGCTTTCGCTTGAAGATAATTTCTTTGATTCGAGACTCCAGAACCTATTGGGTTTCAAGTTCCATTACATGAAGGCTGAAATTTCAAATACTTCTACAAGTATGATACAGCAGGCCAAATTAGAAACGAACGATTATACGGACTTTAGCTACGATGAAAGCTTGATGTTCCGGATTGTAAAACCGCTTGCGGTCAAGGGCTCTTACCAGCATGCGGTACGTCTGCCCACGCCTGATGAACTCTTTGGCGATGGAATCCGCGTGAGTGCTGCGACAAACCTCAAGCCCGAAGAAGCGGACAATTTTAACGTAGGCCTGTCTCTTGATTTGCAAGAAATTCCGCTGTTTGCGCGGTTCCGATTTGATGGCGACGTTTTCTATTCCTATTACAAGAACCGCATTCACTATATGAGCGCTTCTCAGATGTCGGTGCCGTATTTCAACATGGACCCGATTCGCGGCTGGGGCTACGAGGGCGATGTGAAACTTGATGTGAATGAATGGGTGTTGCTTGGAACGAACTGGACTTTCCAGGATTTGCGCAACATAGATTACAATGCGAAGCAGGGTATTCTTGAAGATGCGATTATCCCGAACATTCCGCGATTCTTCATGAACTACCTCGCTGAATTCCACATGGGCGATATATTCAATAAGAACGATTTTGTCAAGTTCTGGTGGGCTGCTAACTACACCGATGAATATTATTACGGTTGGAAAATCAGTTCTCGCCAGAGCCGGAAAATAGACGCCTCGTTCACGCAGGATTTGGGTATTGAATATTCCGTGTGGGAAAACAAACTCGCTTGGAGCTTTGAAGTCGATAACTTTATGGACGAAACCGTTTACGACAAGTATGGAGAATCTAAACCGGGACGCACCTTCGCAACCAAGATTAGATACAGTTTCAGATAGTTGATTCTAACTAAGTTGTGTTGCTGCTAACTAAGTTTCAAGTTTTCAACTAAATTTCAAATTTGCAACAATGTTAGTCGCTCGGAAAGCTTATGGGACCTGGGCTTGAAGTCTGTTTGTTAGTTTGTATGTAAGTTGTTTTTTGGTAAAAATTTAGATAGATTATTAAGCAAAGAACAACAAAGCTTTAATGGTGATCCCCGCCTTCGCGGGGATGACATTAGGGCGGAACAAAAGGAGTAAGCTATGTCCGTATGGAAAAATGAAAAGTTCTGGTGTGTGGTGGCCGGTGTCGTTGGCCCGGCTATCATCAAGAAGATTCTCAAGGCTCCCAAAACCCGCGAATATGCCGTCAAGGGACTTGCCGAAGGCATGAAGATTACCGCCGACGCCAAGGCCGCCTTCCAGGATATGAAGGACCAGGCTGCCGACATCTGCAACGACGCAAAGAAAGAAGCAGGTAAGTAAGCATTGCTATGAGGTCGGTCGCCTTCGGCTCCCTTTGAGCATTGAGTTCGCCCTGCAATAGCAGGGCTTTGAGCAAATCAAGGCAACGGAGTTGCAATTGCAAGACTCAAGGGGCGTAAGCCCGAGCTCATACCCCATACCTCATACCTCAAACCTAAAATCCCTGTTTTATTATGAACTTCAGAATTACCTATGATCAGCCGGGGCGTATCCGCTTTCGGGCGGGGGCCTATGCGTTTGAAAAAATGCATGAACCGCGCATCCACAAGGCATGCGTGAGTGTACCTTATGTCCAGAAAGCGGTAGTCCATTCGGAAAACGGCGGCATTCTGCTGGAATACGAAGACGGCTATCGTGAACAGGTGATTGATTTCGTCCGGAATCTAAACGTTGCTAATCTTCCGGAAATTGAACCCGATACCGAATACCAACTGCAGGAACTCGACACGCAATTCAAGAACCGACTCGCGTTCATGATTGCGCGGCGTTACCTTGCCAAGTTGTTTATTCCGCCTCCCATCCGCACGGCGCACCTGATTTACAGGGGCCTCAAGTTTGTGGCGAAGGGCTTGAACTGCCTTGGCGAAGGAAAACTCTCCGTCGAAGTGCTGGACGGTGCCGCCATCGGGGCGAGCATCTTGCAGCGCAATTACGAATCGGCTGGAACCATCATGTTCCTGCTGAACGTGAGCAGCCTTCTGGAAGATTACACCAAGGCGCGTACGCGAACCGCCCTTACCGCAAGCCTTGCCGTTAAGGTTGACCGCGTGTGGGTAGTCAAGGACGGCGTCGATGTTCAGGTGCGTATGCAGGATGTTCAGGTGGGCGACCTCGTGCGTGTGCGTTCCGGCAGCATGATTCCGGTGGACGGAACCGTTGCCGAAGGCGATGCGTTCGTGAACGAAGCGACCATGACGGGCGAATCGCAGGCAGTGCACAAGACGGTCGGAAAGTCTGTTTTTGCGGGCACCGTCGTAGACGAAGGTTCCATTGTGGTGTCGGTGCGGGCTGTAAGCGGCAACACCAAGATTCAAAAAATCATCGAACTCATCGACCGCTCCGAAGACCTGAAGGCCTCTATCCAGAGCCGCGCCGAACGCCTTGCTGATGGTATCGTGCCGTTCAGCTTTATCGGATTCGGGCTAACGCTCCTGTTTACGCGCAACATTACCAAGGCCGTCTCGATTCTGATGGTGGATTATTCTTGCGCCATCAAGCTTTCCACCCCGATTTCGGTGATTTCGGCGCTGCGCGAAGCGGCTGACCGCAACATGACCGTGAAGGGCGGCAAGTACCTGGAAGAATTCGCGCTTGCAGACACCATCGTTTTCGACAAGACGGGAACACTCACCAAGGCGGAACCGAAACTCGAACGCGTGATTCCGTTCGGAAACCGCAGCGAAGAAGAAATTCTGCGCATTGCGGCCTGCATCGAAGAGCACTTCCCGCACAGCATGGCGCGCGCCATTGTGCGCGGTGCCGCCGAACGGGGAATCGACCACGAAGAAGAACATGCCGATGTCAAATACATCGTGGCGCATGGAATCGCGACGACACTCGACGGTGAACGCGCCGTTATCGGCAGCAAGCATTTCGTCGTCGAAGACGAAAAGATTGCAGTGGACGAGGCGGAACAGAAAAAAATCGACGAACTCGCCGGAGCCGCATCCGTGATTTACCTTGCCATTGGCGGGAACCTCGCGGGAGTGCTTTGCATTAGCGATCCTCCGCGGGACGAAGCGGCCGAGGCCATTTGCATGCTCCGTGAACGCGGAATCAAGCATGTAGCGATGATTACCGGCGACAGCCAGAAGGCTGCCGAACGCACGGCGCAACTTTTGGGCATCGACACCTTCTTTGCGCAGGTGCTGCCCGAAGACAAGCACCGCTATGTGGAAAAAATGAAGGCCGAAGGCCGCCGCGTGATTATGGTGGGCGATGGAATCAACGATGCGCCCGCATTGGCCGCTGCGAATGTGTCGGTCGCCATGAGCGATGCCAGCGACATTGCCCGCGAAACCGCCGACGTGACCCTCCGCAGCGAAGACCTGCGCGACCTCGCCGAACTCCGCACGTTGAGTACGCAGCTCATGGAACGCATCCAGGCGAATTACCGCTTTATCGTCGCCTTCAACACGTCGCTCCTGGCCGCAGGTTTCTTCGGAATACTTGCCCCCTCGACCTCGGCCCTGCTGCATAACCTCTCGACCATGGCGATTTGCGCCAAGAGCATGACTCCGTTGAAGCGGAATCAGCCCTAAAATTCCACAAAATCTCGTTAAAAGGTGGTGTAATGCCACTTTTTTCGTGTTTTTATGGATGCGTTCTTTTACGACATTATTTGTCGCAGTCGTTATTTATTTTTAGTGAATAACGAAATTCACTAAAATTTTCAAACGGGAGTCTCAATGACTAGGATTCTTTCACGCGCGCCGCGGTGGGACATTCTCCGGAATTTCTACCGCGACTTCGATAACGGCCGCAAACGCGGCTGTGTCGAGAAGTGGAAAAAAGAAATGCCCCAAAGCAGGTTTGAACAGGAACTTTTCGAAACAAAAATCCACACCGAATTCCTGCGCGACCGCCAGAAGATGCTGAACAAGAATTTCCGTTGGACCTACACGAACATGAAAAAGCTCATCGCGCTCGACCAGTATTTCAGGGAACTGCACCGGAGCATCGCCCGCACCTTCGAGGCAACCAAAAGGGACATCGCCGCTCTCACCGCGCAAAATCACAAGTGGTACAGGGAATACGAACTAGAAGCCGAAATTTGCCCTAGCAACGACTGGGACATCGCGGGCGAACACGAATACGTCAGCGATTTGCTCTTCTGGTACGCAAATTGGGGCTCCATCAACATCTGCTCAAGCACGAACGAACACTACACCGACCGTCACAAGGTCTACCTCGTTCCCCCTTGGAAACAGATGCTGCTCGTCGACAAGTTCGTCAAGGACGATGTCACTTGGGAACTAGATTCGCTCCTCTACGACAGCGAATCAAGCCTCTACACCTTCCACGACATTGTCCGCATGAAACCGGAACAATTCGAAGTGCGATACACATTGAGTTTTTAAACAAAAGCGAGGTACTATGAGAAGACGATACATTTATCAGCTGGCGGCAACGATACTGCCGAATGGACGGGGCTATGATACCGTTGACCATGACCTGGGAATTTTCACGTCGCTTCGCACCGCCAAAAAAGTTCTGCGGGATTACGTCAAGGGCGGAGATTTCTATTGCCCGGTCTATAGCTTTTCCATCATGTACCTGCCCGTCGACAACGATCTGGATTATGAATCCGATAGGCAAATCAACGTCTATTCGCCCGATGGCAAATTGCAACTTTCGGAATTCAACATGATGTCCTGTAACGGAGCATGGAGCAAGAGTCTGAATATAGACCTTCGCGCAGTCATCGACATCGGCCCCGGCAAGAAACCGTATTTCACGCTGTACAACCATTGGAAACGAGGACTCGCGACTAAGTGCGCGCGCATCTCCTTTCTGGAACCCAAATACGAACTGGGCTCCTCTTACAACAAATCCGTTTGGTTCCTGGACGATAACGAGAAAAAGATGCTCATGAAGTTCCTGAAAACAAAATGCAGGAGCATCTTTAGCGACAAGTGCACGAACAACTGGATGAGCGTCATCGGGGCGTTCAACAACGAAGTCCAAGGTGACGATGACAGTCGCATTCTGCCCTACGATTTACCCATCCCTAATTACAACAAACTAGAACCGTAGTGAAAACTGTCCTTATGGGCGTTCCCCTAGCGGGTCGGGCCATACTCGCACGCCGCTAACGGCGCGCTCACCGAGCCTTGCTTACGCAAGTCTCGTCCCTTCGGGTAACTGTCCCTAACGCAATAAACAGCCAAGTGACAGGAGGCCTAACGCATGATGCGTAAAGATATTCCAACTTGGAGTATTATCCTTGAATTTTTGGAGGAAAATGAGTATAGATTTAAAAGAACGGACATCAAAAAAGGATGGTTATATGAAAATATTCGTTGTGGCCTTGAATGCGGACACTCGTGGGGTCAATGAAAGATATCAAGAATTCCCGAAATCGTACAAAGAATACAAAAATATTCTTGGGGAAAAGCCTTCCGGCAATGGCTTCCATGAATGCGTTAATTTTCGAGAATATCATGATCAAGTATATGGATATTTTCAGGCTTGGCGCAATAAATCCATTCGTAATCCTAATGAAGAATTTTTGCTTATCAGCGTTACATATAAAAAAAGAAATTCTTTTTCTAACAAAATTATAGGCATTCAAGCAGGCTGCCGTTATCAAGCGGTAGATAATATATACGGAATTCCTCGCGATGATGTTCCCCCTACATTATATAACGAATTAAAAAAGAAACTAAGTCCTTTAACATATCATTATGCATGTCCTTCTAAATATTCTTTATTGCTTTCAAAACAGATAAATGATGCGGTAAAGGTTGTCTTTGGAAAAGATGAGTGGAAGCGTCCTAGTATAAAGGAGATTGATGAAAAAAGATGGCCTGCAATTGTGAAAATAATAGACATGCACTTTTCTAGCACAAAAAGTAAAGATTGCAAAACTGAATTGACAAAATGGAATAATATAAAAATTTATCTAGAAATGCCCGATTTACAGGAAATCAGTAATTCCGATGGGTTTGTCTATGATGAAGAAAATGAAAGAAATAAGCAATTTCAGGAACTACTAGAAAAAGTGAAATCTGCAAAAACGAATCCTTATGTTGAATACAAGGGAAAACGTTTCTCTAGAAGTTCATTGGTAAAGCGGATAGCTTTGTTAAGATCCTGTGGTAAGTGTGAATATTGCAAAAAAGATCCTCCCTTTTTTGATAGATATGGAGAACCTTTTTTTGAAGTACATCATATTATGCCATTAAGCAAAGGCGGTGAGGACGATATTGATAATGTTGCCGCTTTATGCCCCAATTGTCATCGGACAATACATTTAGCAGGAACTCCGTCAAGACACTCGATGAGGGTCCAATTAGAAAATAGAATTCCAAAAGCCAATTTAAAAATGAGTAATGTTAAAATCAAATTCTAAGAAACCACTTTCCCCGATAGGTTCTGCCATCGGGTTTTTCTTTTTCTCAAAATTTAATCGGAAAATCTTTTCATCAGTATAATGAAATAAAAGCTATGAAGAGGTTATACAAAACTGTTTGGGCAATCAAGTACCGCACTTGTGTGAACAATTTTGCCTATGAAACTGCAGAAATAAGCATTGAAGTAAAACATGTTCATTTATAAATACAATATAACATGTGAAAATACTAGAAAACGGTGGAATTTGATATAATTATATAGAAATTGGACTAAAATCAATTTTTGCCATTGAATTAATAAGAAGACCTAAAAAAAAAAGGATGTTCAATGATGTTAAAATAGGGTATATTTCTTTTAAATGGCCGAATAAACCACAAAGGAAGGAAAAAATGGAAGAATCAAAACTGAAACCATTTGTTAAAGAAGGGCTTGATATCCTTTTCGTTCCTCTAAACCCTGCCAATGGTTCTGATGATAATGGGCACTATTTTTCCGTGAATCAAGCCTTTTGGAATCAATTGCTCGCTTCTGGCTTGATTACAGAAAATGTTGATAAACTATATGCCGATGATGAAATCTTTGGTAAAAATGAAAAGAATTATAAGGGATGGTTTTATGGTATAACGGATCTTGTTCCTAATGTTGTAAATAGTAACGGCAAAGACATTAATCCCAGTGACGATGATTGCGAGCATCTAAAAGAACTAATAAAGAGAAACTCTCCTAAAGTCGTTGTTTTGCTACATGGTACCGTTAAAGATAAATTCTTAGCATACATGGGCGTGAAATTTGATAAAAATAAATATGGGGAAATTGGCAGAATAATTGAAAATTGCTCAACGATGTTTTATGCTGTTCCATTTCCACATGGAAATAATATTGAAAAAGAAACAAAAATTGGGCACTATAAAGCAATTAAAGGTTATCTAGACGGACTTCTCCAAAAAGATTAAAACGAAACCGTGGAGAAAAGGTAGACTGGGGAAATTTATATGACAACACGTTTCCAAAAGGCTCGATTTCATATAGATAGTGGCCCACGCTCATTATTTGAGCGAATTCACTATAAAATGGATTCAGTTTGTTCCCTAAATTTGTCGGCAAAACATTTTGTAGAACGATGTAAGGAACGAGTTGTCCCAGCTGAGATAATTCAGAAAATGCAGAATTTTAATACCCATGAATGGAAATTGGTTGTAAGTGAAGTTCGTGTTGATACGGGAAAATTTGTGAATTCAACATGGGAATATGCTCTTGAAAATGAAAAATATTGGTTGACGATAGGTTTCGGAAATGTTGCAGAAACCATTGTAAAAAAGGAAAGCGATGGCAAAAATAAGGTTGTTGTGTCAGGACCAGTTTATGATTATGTTGATGCGGTCAACAAAAAATTAATGGAAAATGAGGAAAAGGTTTAACCCCCTCCAAAAAAAGGAGATAAAGACAATGTCTATTGAATTTATAAATTACGAAGGATTGCAAATAAAGTACAATCCTGATGAATTGATCGTAGTGCCTTTAAAAGTAACACAATCGAAAATTGGTGATTTTGGAGAAGCTGATTATCAAACACTTTGGAAAATAAATGGAAAAATAGAAGAAGTTCCTTCTTATCATATAAGATGGGTGCACAAGAGTGATTTTATTGAGATTGTGTATGATGAAAAACAAAATGACAAAATAGAAGAATATGTGAAAACACATCCAAAGAGTGCTCCAAATGGAATTAGTTATGGGAAAGAGGAATATCATATAGAAAATGGTCGAATATCTCACGTGTTATGGTTTGCTGATGATGATAACGGGAAAGTTACTTATAGTTCAATAAAAAATCCCAAAAAACTTGTGCTTAGAGAGGGGCTTTCACAAAGGAGAAAAACTAGAACTACAGAGCAAGTTGTACGAGACCAATCGGCTTTCCGTAGGAATCTTTTTGATTTGGATGGGAAATGTGCCATAACGCAAATCGCTATTCCTGAAGTTCTTCAAGCGGCCCATATTGTAGCTGTAAAAGACGGCGGGTATGAAGTTGTTGACAACGGGATTTTACTAAGGTCAGATTTACATCTTCTGTTTGATAGCGATGCTAAAATTATTAAAATTGATTCGGACGGATATGTTCACATAGACAAAAATCGTGTTGGAAACTATCAAGAATATATGCAATATGACGGAATTAAAATAAATAATTCGATTTTGGAAAGGGTAAAAGAATCCTTGAAAAAAGTGAATACCTGACGGAGATATAAAATGTACGAATTGTCCTCAAGCAAAAAGGGATTGAATCCTTTAGAAAAAAATGATTTTAGTTCAATCAATTTGACAGAAAAGATATTGAAGATATTCTGCTCAACCGTACTGGAATCCTTGGCGAAAATGTTAACGATTATGACGAAGAAAAAAGTCCTCTTCTTATTATAGGTAGTCAAGTTCGTAATGTAGGCAATGGACATAGTGATTTAACTGCAATTGATAAAGATGGCAATCTTATATTACGATGAAGAGGTTATACATAACTGTTTGGACAATCAAGCACCGCACTTATGTAAATATTTTTGCCTATGAAACTGCGGAAATAAACATTGAAGTAAAGTTTTCAAAAACTATTTATGTTTTTTATGACTATATCTGTCGCGTAGAGAATGTATTTTGAAGGTGTCTTCACTTTTCCAATTTACTTTATGCCCGACCATTCAGAAAATTCCGCCAAATCTAAATCCGAAGCCGGCCATAATTTCTGGCAACCACTTGTTAAGAAGATTTACGCCTGCAATATGGACGGACTCTTTCCGGATAAGGATTGTGTTTTTGTGACATTTGTTCGCTTGCAAAAGGCGCAGCCAGATGTCGGCTTTGAGATTTCCTATAAGCAGGATTCCAGGGGCTATCGCGAATGCGACAAGACGCAGGCCATCTGCATTTCTAAATCTTTTGAGGGGCGGGGTTCCATCAGCCTTACCGTGAATTGCGAGGCAGAGTTTTTAAGTATCCATTTTGAGTATGCTGATATGGAGTCCTTCAATGTCCCGTTTCGGCGTAGTCAATGTGACCTCGGCGCCACTCTCGATAATCTCGCAAATTTCATTGAGAAATTTCCAATTTATTGCGAGCAGTCATAAAATTACCTAGAACGAATCCCAGCTTTGCAAGGTATCTTGAAACAAACGGAAAACTTCTTAAATGAAATTCCGTTCCCGATAACGATTCAGTTGCAAGAAAAATCTTGAAGTCAAAATTTTTGACTTCAAGTTTCTAAGGTGCAAAATTTTCACCTTTAATTGTTATTCCCCTTGACAATCGTCATCCATGAATTTATATTTATGGTGAACAAGTGTGTAGTCTCGTCTTTTTTGCATGTAGACGAGAAGGAGTTTAAATGAAGAAAGATGTAACGGCGATTGCCAAACCAGAGTTCTCCCTGATAGACGAAAATATGCTCAAGTCGCGGATATATACTATTCGCGGGCTCAAGGTTATGCTTGACGCTGATTTGGCGGAAATTTATGGGTATAGTACCAAAGTTTTTAATCAGCAGGTTAAAAATAACATCGAAAAATTCGATGAAGATTTTCGCTTTCAGTTGAATTCGGAGGAAATTGAAGAACTTTCAAAGTGCAAAATTTGCACCTTGAACATGAAATCTGAAAACATCGAATCTTCAAGGTCAAAATTTTTGACCTTGAACAAGGGTTCTCGCGGTTCAAACATAAAGTATGCTCCATACGCATTTACCGAACAGGGCGTTTACATGCTCATGACGGTTCTTAAGGGCGAACGGGCGACAGCGCAAAGTAAGGCTCTTATCCGTCTTTTCAAGCAGATGAAGGACTACATCATTGCGGAAAATCGGAATTTATTGGGTTATGACGGTATTGCCCAAATTGCCATGCAAACGGAACGGAATACCAAGGATATTGCAGTCATTCAGTCCGACCTTCAGAAGGTCATGGAAAATTTTGTCGATCCTTCGACTTTCAAGCATTTCTTGATTTTGAACGGGCAGAAGCTGGACGCCGATGTTGCCTATACACAGATTTACGGTATGGCGAAGAAGTCCATCACTATTATCGATGACTATGTCGGTGTGAAGACGCTTGACCTGCTGCGCGGAATCGCCAAGGGCATTTCCGTAACGATTTATAGCGATGAAAATGGTTACGAATCGCTTACTGAACAGATTCGGAAGGATTTCTTGAAGGCTCGCCCAGATGTTAAATTTGACAAGAAAAGGACGAAAGAAAAGTTCCACGACCGTTACATCTTTTTGGATTATGGCTTAAAAGGCGAAAAACTTTTCCACTGCGGTGCATCAAGTAAAGATGCGGGCAACAAAATCACTACCATCATGCAGATTGAAAATACTGAAATTTATCATGTACTGATGGAAAAATTATTAGTCAATCCTCGTTTATAATTCTGTACGGTTTCCCCATTTCCTTTACGCGGCGGATGTTTTCAGCGGTGCCTTTGCTTTTTCCGTCCCAAACCACGAGAGCCTGGTCGCAATCCTGTGTCATCTGAATATCTTTAACATAATGGAATGCGCTTCTTGTAAGGCCTTTGGCGGCTTCTGCGCAAGAACGTACTTTTGCCCCCGTAACAAAATTGTTCCTTGGCGTTTCACCGCTGCAATAAATGGTCACGTTGCTGTATCCTTTGGAATCTAAATACTTTTGTACTACCGCATCAACGCCGTAACAATCTCCTACAAGAATTTCATCGTTGTTTTCGATGAATTGGTCGATGAATATTTTTGCCAATTCGGGCAACTTTGAAATGGACTTTGATCCGGATATAAATATTTTCATGGCATCTCTTTATAGAATTGTTGATTTTATGAGCTCTAGCAAGTTAAAGTTGTTTTTTGAAAAATGATGGTCTTGGCCGGGGATGATGGCAACGCGGACGTTTTCGCGTTCGTGCAATTTGAGTAGCCCAGCCAAGTGTGCTGAAGGATCAAGACTCCCGAAAACGAATGTCATCATGTCTCCGTCAAATGCCTTGGCGCTGCGGCATATCCGAGTCGTGTTAATCATGAGCGGGGGATTCACCAACAGGAATCGGCTGATTTCCGGAAATAGAGATCGACCAATGCACCCGATGGAGGCGCCCATTGACATTCCCATAAAGTAGATTTGGGTATGGCCACCGATTTCAAATTCTGATTTTACCACTTTGGCGAATTGCGCCATCTGGCTGATGTCAGATGATGGAGTGGACGCGCAAACCACCGAGAACCCGCACAGCTCGCGCATTTCGCAGGCAAGTTTCAGGTACTTGTTGCGATACCCATAAATGGAACCGTCTTGTCCCGCCTTTATCAGCAGGATTTTTTGACGGTCATCGCCAAAGACGAAACCGTAATCAACCTGATTTTCATCATTGCTGAAAGATTTAATTAAATCGAATTGCATGAAAACTCCTGATATTTTACAGTCCCATCCTACGGCCTTCACGAGTATTTTTGCATTCTATTTCATGACGGAGCGCCTCCAGGATGCTGTCTGTGGTTACCTCGCTTTCTTCGTAGTATTTGAAGGTGTCATAAACAGCTTTGAAATCGCCCGGAGCGAGAGCCTTTAGGTCTCGTGCGGCTGTGGAGCATTCTACTTTCGGGAAGAAGGCTTGCCACACCTTTTCGATTCCGTCGGGTTTTAAATAGTTGAATTTGAGTTTAAGCGCAAAGCGCCTGCGTGAGGCGGCATCCAAATTTTCATTGAAGTTGGTCGCCGCGATGAATATCCCCTTGAAGTTTTCCATCTGCGTCAGGAGTTCGTTCACTTGCGTCACTTCCCAACTGTGTTCAGAACCGGCGCGTTCGCTGAGCATACTATCGGCTTCATCCAAAAAGAGAATTGCTTTCTTTTCTTCTGCCTCGCGGAACATTTTGCGGATTTTCTTTTCGGTTTCGCCAATATAGGGACTTAGCAGATCGCTCGCTTTCTTGACGATTAATTTGCGGTCCAGAGTTCTTGCAATGTGCTTCGCAAGTTCTGTTTTGCCCGTACCGGGAACACCATAGAACAATATGTTCAAAGACTCCGGACAATCCATCTCCTGCATGGTTTCCCATTTAGTGTTAAAAGACTGCACCACCTTCATAATACGGTTCATGTCTCCTTCGACATTCAATGCGTCAAGGATATATTTGGGCGCATGGCTTTCTTTGTCGCGTTTGGTGTATTCACGACTTAAGGAAAGTAAATTTGTCTGTGCTTCTGCGATGATACGGACTGCTTTTTCTGGCGGAATTTTGCTGCCTGTTTCCTGTAGTAGTTTCGCTCCGGCAATCGCCTGGGTCACGCCACCGGCGGTAATGGGGTAGGTGTCGGCAAACTGTTGCACCGTCAAGGGTTCAAGCATTTTACCGGTGCCCTGCTCGCTAATGACGGACTGCCAAATTTGTAAACGCTTTTCGGAATCAAGGCGCTCAAATTCAATGGAATAATTAAAACGACGAAGTGTGCTGTCTTCGATAAAGTGAATGTTGTTTGAAATCCAAATAACAGGGACATTTATTTGTTCCAAGAAAAAGTTGAGAGCTCCCTTTTCACAACAATTTAAGATTACATCGGCTTCATCCACCAAGAGAATGGCTCGCTTGTTTTGGTACTTGGTCGCCGCGAACATGATGCTTCCCAAACGCTCTTGGATAGTTGAATCTTCCTTGCTTTCTCTATGAACGCCATCAATGCTGATATTGGTAAGAACTAGCGGACGTTTGAGTTCTTTTGCGATAGCCTTCGCAAGTTCAGTCTTGCCGGTACCTTCGACTCCGTAGAAGAAAATATTGATTCCTTGATTTGCCTTTACATGTTTCAATAAGTCAAAGGCGACTTCTACTTTCGGGTTGTTGTTGCACAGCTTTTTATAGGGCACACTATTGCCGTCATAAATCTTGAAATAGAGTGAATCAAGGTCGTTTCCCGAGACCCCGTCTAGAAACAGTCCGATTCTCTTTGAAATTTCCAGATCGTTATCAACAAGTCCCATCCGCTTGAGTGATGACTTGTTGGAACATGCCTTTTCTATATCCAATTCAGGATAAATGGATGCGAATACATCGGTAAAAACGCAATCACCGAATCTTCGCGAACCAATCATGTCGCGAAGGGGGTCGCAAATGTCCTTCTTAAAGAAAATCCACGAGAATATCAAGATTTCCATTTCGACGGAGTCTAGGTTGAACGCTTTCTGCACAATGTCAAGACGCTTTAGGTAGGGGTCGTTCAAGTTGCGCCCTGCCTTGAGCAATTCCATGAGTTCTTTAGCGACGCCCTCGAAAAAGATCTTTTTTGCGGGCCCGTTAAAGATGTCTTCTCCAACAAGGGTGTTGTGTGTGACATTTTTAATTTCTTCGGTGGATCCGCAATTCTTGATGGTATCGCGAATTTTATTGACCGCCCTTTTGCGGTCGTTATAGGATTCTGATTTTTCGCCGTCTTCGCGTCCGTAAAAACATTCGTCGAATGGATTTCGCTTTGACTGAGGCTTTGGGCCTTTAGCCTTTGGCTTTTTATCTTCGGCCTTGTTCAGAAGTTCAAAATGTGCAGTAAGACCTTTCAAAATTCGCGATGCGTTCTTCTTTGGGAAAATGCCGATACTGTCGTCTGCATCGGGATAGTTCTTGGATGCCCTCAGCATGCGAATCCAGTATTCGTAACTTTTCAGCGTGACAAAATTTACCCCTATCTTTTTTTTTGCAGTGCTTTTTTGTAGGGATTTTAAAATGTCCTTGAAATACCCTTTTTTCATGTTTGCACTCCTTGTTTTGATTTACTTCTAAAAATATGTTTTTACTGCGACAAATACTGACGTGATTGAAGCTCGTTTTGCAATAAAAAAAGTGGCTAGAAAGCCACTTTGCTCAGTTTTTTTGTCGATTGCAATCACCTACCGCCAGGGGGCCTTGTGGTAAGTACTTTCTAGGTAAAATGAGAACTTGTGTAACCTTTCGCGGAGCGAAATAGGTTTGATGACTTCGGCGCTGTCGGCGTACGAAAGTACCCAGCGGAAAAGAAGCTCGTCGTTTAGGGCCTTCATCGTGACCAACAGACGGCCGTCGCGGAGTTTTTCCACCTTCATGGAGCGTTGGAACGGCTTTTCTTCGAGGTAATGCTGCGCGTGGCTACTAAACACGATTTCGACATCTTCGGCTTTCGGGTCTTGCGGCCCAAAAATGGCAGAACCGAGCTGCACACGTTTGCGCAACATTTCAAGCGTCTTTGGGTTGTCCTGAAAGGTTTCTTTGGTGAGTTCGACCTTCTGAATTCGACGGAATTTGAGTGTATAAGTCTCGCCAGGATGCGACTGCGACTCGCAACCGATGTAGATTTCGCCCTGGTACAAGATGACCATCAGCGGAATCCGCATACGAGGGATATTCCCAGTTTCGCTGATATAGGTGACGAGGATTTTTCGGCGTTCGTGAATCGCCCGCAGAATCACCTTGAGTTTTTCGCTGGAATCTTCCTCGAACATGGGAGGGGTTCCCGCAAAAAGAATTCGCGAATTCAGGTCTTGAGCGAGCTGTTCCACGGCCTTTTTTTCGTTCGAAGGCAGGCTTTTCTGGATTTTTTCAAGCAAATCCGTGACAGTCTCGCTTGCGGCGGGGTACATGTTCGCGATGCGCTGCAGGAACACGAAATGCAGCATGGTGTTTTCAAAATTCGGGAACAACAGGTTGTCCGCCGATTTAATTGCAGATTGATAAAGGTAGGCTCGTCGGTCGCCGCTCACGCGGATATAGGCGCCTCCATTAATGGAGGCAAGGAAATTCATATCTCGTTGCACATTGCGACGCTCGTTTTCAGGAATCTCTAATGCGGCCATCAAATCGTTGATGGTGTAGGCTCTGCTCGGATTCGAAATCAGGAGCGCAAAAAGCTGGACGGTGCGTTCGCCGCGGGTAATTTCTGCCATAATAAACCTCTAAAACTTAATATATCTTATTACTGCGACAAAAGATGTCGCGATGCTTCTGCTTTTGCGTTTTTTTTTGGTGAAAAATGTAGGACAACTTGAATAGTAAACAAAAATGCCCCTGCTCAGAGCTACTTGAGCGGGGGCACCTTTATTCCCAAAGAGACACAAAAGAGGGAATTGATTTTTTGATTCAACCTAACAAGCCTGAGTCCGAAAGCTATGGCGACATTCTGAATTAGACTTGTCTAACTAAAAGTTAGATAAAACTAACTGTAAAAACAAGGGTAAAATGGTGAAAATAATGTAAATTTTTCTTATAAAATTAGTCTAATCTAAATAAATACGAATTCGGTAATATTTTTAGCCTTGCCTAATTAGTTTTATTAAACTATATTAGCCGCGTCTAAATAAGGCTAGTTGAAATGGACCATACAAAACTGACTCAAAGCTTAGAAGACTATCTGGAAATGGTGCACATGCTGCGCCTAGCGAACGGGCTTGCCCGCGTCAAGGATATTGCCGCGGCTCTCGGCGTGAAAATGCCATCGGTTGCAAAGGCCATGGTGGAACTCAAGAAAATGGGCCTTGTGAGGCAGGAACCCTACAGCGGCGTGGAACTCACCGAAGAGGGCGAACGTGTTGCCGCCATGATTTTGAACCGTCATATTCTTCTGAAGGGATTCCTTATTAAGCTGGGCGTGTCCGAGGCGATTGCCGACAAGGATGCTTGCAGTATGGAACATATTCTTTCGGCAGAAACGCTCGGTAAGATTGAAGATTTTGTGAAACCGTCGAATGCGATTGCCTCGGCAAAAGTTTCTTCGGTGAAAAAACTAAGGGTTGTCAAAAACACAAAGTAAACAGGAAGGCTCCGCTCAAGAGTTTTCCCGTTTTTATATGAGGATGATATGAGCTGTAATTGTGGTTGCGGCGGAAAGTCGCAAACGAAAAAGTGGAGTACCGAGCCCAAGTTCTCGGAACTCAAGAAGGGCGACAAGGTAGAGATCGTCGGTTATAACGAAGGCGATTCCCGTTACAAGTCGAAGCTTCTGTCTATGGGCCTTGTGCGTGGCGTTCAAATGGAAGTCTTGCAGGTGGCCCCCCTCGGTGATCCGATTGAAGTAGGCGTATTGTCTTACAGGCTCTCGCTCCGAAAAGAAGAAGCCAATGTTCTCAAGTTGAGGAGGGTATAATGGCTGCCAGAAAACTTTTGACGATTGCAATTGCCGGTAACCCGAACTGCGGTAAGACGGCTCTCTTTAACGCCCTTACGGGTGCACGCCAGCATGTGGGTAACTGGCCTGGCGTGACGGTCGAAAAGAAGGAAGGTTACTTTGAACTGGGCGACCGCCAGATTCGCCTGGTAGACCTTCCGGGTACTTACGCTTTGTTCGCAAATGCCGAAGACGAACGCGCTGCTGTCGATTACTTGCTCAGCCGCGAAGCGAGCCTGATTATCAACATTGTCGATGCGACGAACCTGGAACGCAACCTGTTCCTTACGAGCCAGCTTGCCGACATGAAGATTCCGATGGTGATTGCCGTCAACATGATGGACATTGCCGAAAATCGCGGAATCCAGCTGGATCTCGACGAACTTTCTGATTTCTACGGCGTGCCGTGCATTCCGCTTTCTGCCGTGAGTGAAAAGAGCGTCACTAACTTTATTAGCCAGATGGGCCACGTGCTTGCGAGCCCGATGCCGCTCCCGAAGCAGATGGTTTACGGCGACAAGGTCGAAGAGGCCGTGAAGGTTTTGGAACCGAAGGTGGCTCCGGTCGCAAAGCTTTTGGATGCGGACTCCCGTTGGGTTTCGCTCATGTACTTGGGCAACCAGAAGAGCTATGCAGACAAATTCGCCGAAGCGGGCGTGAAGCTCGACAAGGCCGAAGTCGTGAAGATTCTGGGCGAAGAGCCGGAATTTGCGATGGCCGAAAACCGCTATTCCATTTCTCACGAGGTGGCGGGGAAGGCGATTGTTTCTGCGCGCGCCAAGAAGACTTTCTCGGACAAGCTTGACGCAGTTCTTTTGAACCGCTGGGCTGCACTCCCGATTTTCTTGGTCATCATGTATCTGGTGTTCTGGATTGCGGTGACTATCGGTTCTGCGTTCATTGATTTCTTTGACGTGCTGTTCGGTGCGATTTTCGTGGATGGCCTCGGCTACCTGCTGGGCGATGTACTCGGCTGCCCCTCCTTTGTCACGGCAGTTCTCGCCGACGGTATCGGTGCCGGTATCCAGACGGTTTCGACCTTCATCCCGGTCATCTTCTTCATGTTCCTGTGCCTTTCGTTCCTCGAAGACTCGGGTTACATGGCCCGCGCGGCTTTCGTTGCAGACCGTTTCATGAGATTCCTCGGGCTCCCCGGTCGTGCCTTCGTGCCGATGATGGTGGGCTTCGGTTGCGGCGTGCCGGCCATTATGGGCACCCGCGTGCTGGAATCCAAGCGTGAACGCTTCCTCACCATCTTCTTGGTGCCGTTCATGAGCTGCGGCGCACGCCTCCCGGTGTATGCACTGTTTGCGGCGGCATTCTTCGGCAAGATGGCGGGCACGGTGGTGTTCCTGCTTTACCTCGCCGGTGTGCTGTTCGCCATCGCTTACGGTTTGTTCCTGAAGAGGTCGCTTTTCCAGGGCCAGGCTTCTAACTTTGTGATGGAACTTCCGCCGTATCACTTGCCCAAGTTCAAGTCCTTGATGATTCACTGCTGGCAGCGCTTGCGCGACTACATCTGGCGCGCCGGTAAGGTGATTACGCTTGCCGTTGCTGTGCTCGGGTTCCTCAACAGTTTTGGTATTGTGGAGAAGATGTATGTCGATGTTGACGGCAAGACGACCGAAATTGTCCAGGCCGAAGACGGCTACCAGATGGTCAAGGAAAATGAAGAAGGCGAGACTGAAAACGTCGCTCTCCCCGAAGGTTTCGTTGTTGACGAATCCAAGGTGGTGAAGTCCAACGAGTTCACTGCCGGTAACGGCGACTCCGAAAACAGCTTGCTTTCTATAATCGGTAAGGCCATTACGCCGGTATTCGAACCCTTCGGTGTCGAAAAAGAAAACTGGCCTGCATCCGTGTCGCTGTTCACAGGCCTGTTGGCCAAGGAAGCCGTTATCGGTACCATGAACTCGCTGTATTCTATGGCGGGGGAGAATGCCGAGGCTCCTGCTGCGGAAAACGCTCCGCAAGAAGGTGTCATCCTGAGCGAAGAGCTGGGCTCGGAGTCGAAGGATCTCAGTGCCGAAGCCCCGGCTCCGGAACAGGTTGCCGCTGTCGCTGACAGTGCCGCTGAACCCGCAGAAGCCGTTGCCGAAGCCGCTCCTGCAGAAGAAAAGCCGCTTATCGCCGGCATCGATGAATGTCCCGTCGAAGAAGAGGAAGAAGGTGGCGCACCCGACATCAAGGGCGCTGTGCTCGAAGCCCTCGGCTCGATTCCTGCTAACCTCGCCGAAGTCTTCGGTTCGCTTACCGACCCGCTGGGAACCTCCGGCGAATTGGAAGGCCAGGAAGCCGCCGAACTCAAGAAAGAAACTCTGGACAAGATTACCGACGCCAAGGTGCTGACCTGCGAAGAATATGCAGCCATCGAAACCTTCGGCGAAGAAGAAGAGGACGAAAAGACTCGCGAAGCCGTGTTTGCTAAGCTCGCTGCCGCAGGTCTCGAACTCTCCGAAGACGAAATGGGCGCTCTCGAAGAAGGCGACCTTTCTGAAACCGCCGACATCTACGCCAACCTCCGCTCTTACTTCCACAATCCGGACAAGAACGGTAACCCGGTGGATGGCTTTAGCTGGCAGGTGTTTGCGTTCCTCATCTTCATCTTGCTTTACGTGCCGTGCCTTGCCGCCATGGGCGTGGTTACCCGTGAAATCGGCCTCGGTCTCGCAATCCTCATGGCGACGGTGCAAACACTCCTTGCCTGGGCTGTGGCGGTACTCCTTTACCAGGTGCCTGTTGGTGGAAACATGACATGGATTGTCGCCGCCATCGTGGTGCTCGTGGGTACTGGAATCTTCCTCAAACTCTTCGGCATGAAGGCGAATAAGGAAAAGCGCTTCGAAGACTAACCTTTAGAATCAAGAATAGGGCTGGTGGGCCCAAAACCTGCCGGCCCTTCATTAAAAGTTTTGAATTAGATTAGTCTAATTTCTGGAACTAAACTGAAACATCTTGGCACGCATTTTGCAACAATAGCATACAGAAGGCGATAGCCAAGCGTTTTTGTAACACCAATTGTAAAAACCATGACGGAGTGTTACAGAAATGAGAAAACTTATCCGTCTGTGGAGAGAAAGATGAAATCTCGTTCTAATCTCTTGTTCGGCCTTGCTGCCGCCTCCGTGTTTGCGATACCCGCATTCGCTCAGGAAGCTGCTCCTGCCGCCGAAGCCCCCGCTGCAGCGCCTGTTGCGGAAGCTCCTGCTGCAGCTCCCGCTGCTGCCCCTGCTGAAACTCAGACCGCTCCGGCTCCTGCCCAGGAAGCCCCTGCCGCTGCTCCGGCTCAGGAAACTCCTGTCGCTGCCGCTCCTGCCGAAGAAAAAACCGTTGAATCCGCTCCTGCCGAAAACACTAACCCGGGCGAAGTCGCCGACGCCGCCGGTAACGCTCTCGGCATGCTCAAGGCTAGCATGAACGAAGGCACTTCGGAAGCCCAGATGGAAGTCAAGTACAATGGCGAAGTGGAATTTGATGCTTACACAGGCAATGTCTGGGCAGAAGATGACCTGAACCACAGCTATGCTTCTACCTTCGACCTGAATTTTGAAGTCAAGTTCAACGAAAAGTGGTCGGCATTCGTTGGTCTCGAAGCCGACGATGAAACGACTGATCCGGCCGCCATTTACAATGGTGCCTACGTTCAGTACCAGCCGGCTGATTTCTTTGCGGTTAAGCTGGGCGACTTGACCTTCTCGGAAGGGGCATTCGTTGCCTACTATGACTACGACGATCCTGCCGATAACGCAGCCGGTATGAAGGAACACGATATCCGCGGTCTTGAAATTGACCTGGCCGGTTTCATTCTCGGTGTTGGCTTTGGTCGTGGCGATAACGACTGGGCCGACGAAGAAGGTGCCAAGGTTTACGATGTGCACGCCGCTTACGAATTCGACTATGCCGGTCAGCACTTGCGTCCGTATGTGGACTACAAGAGCTTCCAGACCACTCAGCATAACGAACTCCATGCCGGTGTAGAGGCGGGCCTCTCTCTCGGTGGTTTCGGCTTCAGGGCAGTGTATGGTTTCCATGCCGACTACCTGGGTGACGACGGCGATGTCGTGGAAGGTCAGGATTGGACGTCTACTGCCCACGCCTTCTTGGTTGAGCCGACTTTCGAAGTGGGTATGTTCGATATCAAGACGACTGCCTTCTATGCCATTGTTGACAGGGGCGATGCCGCCGAAGATGCAAGCGACCTTGACAACGGCGAAATTCCGGAATACTTCTTCGTGTATGCCGAACCCGCCTTCAAGCTTGCAGAATTCATCAAGTTCGGTATCCCCGTGGAATACCACACGCACACCTTGGATGATGATGACGATACCGCTGCTACGTTCGATGTCGGTGGCCGCATCTACATCACTCCGGTCGAAAACCTGGAAATCACCGCTTTCGGCATGGTGGATGTTGCCGTGCAGGATAACGAAGACGACAATGCTCTGCGTTTCGGTCTTGAAACGGTGTACAGCTTCTAATTACCTCGCATAATGCGCAAAAAGGGGGCTGCGGCGTTTTGCCGCGGTCCTTTTTTTGTCTAAATGGAGTAGAAAAAAGAGCGCCTAAAAACTCTATTTGGCATGCATTTGTTTGCAATTGGAGACTTTTATGAGTAATGTAAGATCGACCGGCAAAAAATCATCGAATACGTTGGTCCGCGACCTGGTGAATGTGGGCATATTTTCGGCACTTTATATCGTGCTTGGATTTATGTCTTCAAGCATCGGTTATATTCCCGCCCTTATTGTTTTTTCGACCGCGAGTATCGCGCTTGTGACGAGCGTTCCCATGTTCCTGTTTTATTCGAAAATAGAAAGGCCGATTCTGTGCTGCATGCTTTTTTGCGGCATTTTCGGCAGTGCCATGCTGATAATGGGACAGGGCGTTATCATGTTTGCGATAAGCCTTGCAGTTGGGCTACTGTCGGGAACAATTCTGAAAATCATAGGGAAAAATTTTGTCGGCTTATACATGGCAAACATTGTCTTGAGCCTAATGAGTTCTTCGATGATGCTTCCGCTTTGGCTTTATACTGAGGAATATCTGGAATATACCCGTGGCATGTGCGACGAAGGTTACGTTGCGAAGCTGGCGGAACTTTCTAACAGCATCTGGCCCCTGGTCGGAATCTACACCTTCGGCATCTTGGGTGCCGTTATCGGTGGACTCGTGGCCCGCCGCATCATGAAAAAGCATTTTGAACGGATCGGTCTTGCCCGGTGAAATTGGACCCTCGGACAAAACTGTTCTTAACGATTGCGGGGAACAGCGTCATTCTTTCCGCACCAGTGATTTACGGCGCCATGATTGTTGTTTTGCCGGCAGTTTTATTGGTGCTTGAAAAAAGATGGCGGTTTTCCCTGCTCTTTTCTTTCTTGTACGCAATATCTGCATTCAGTTTTGATTATTTAAAAACGATGGATGTCGGGCTGGCGGGCACGCTGTTTGTCTCGACGATGATGCTTGTTTCGCATGTGATGCCGATAAGCGTTATTTTTTACTATGTCATGACGACCACCAAGGTGAACGAGTTCATGGCGGGAATGTCGAAGATGCATATTCCTAACAAAGTGACGATTCCCTTAGCGGTGATGATTCGCTTTTTTCCGACCGTATTCGATGAAGCCCGCGATATCGGGAATGCAATGCGCATGCGGGGTATTCGCCTGTTCAGCCTGCGTACATTGAAGAACCCGCTTGCCATTTTGGAATACAGGTTCATTCCGCTGCTGGTGTCGCTCACGAAAATCGGGGATGAACTTTCGGTGGCGGCGACGACGCGCGGACTTTCGCCAGAAACGAGACGCAGTTGCATTGTCAAAATCGGGTTCCATGTTCAAGATGTTATCGTGTTTGTTTATTGTATTGCGGTAATTGTAATATTTTCACTTCGTAATTAGTGCTGTTACGTCATTGCGAGCGTAGCGAAGCAATCTATCTTAATTGTCTATCCCAATTTATGAATATTACCTTAAAAAACGTCTCGTTCTCTTACTCTGATTCCTTGGACGATGCCGTCATCAAGAACTTGAATTTCGAAATCAAGTCCGGCGAATGCGTTGTGCTTGTGGGGGAGTCGGGTTGCGGTAAGACGACTATTTCAAAGCTGATCAACGGGCTTATTCCGCTTTATCAATCGGGAACGATGGCGAGCGACGTATTGCTCGGCGACAAGAATACCGCCGATATGACACTCGCCGAAATTTCACGATATGTGGGTTCCGTTTTCCAAAATCCGCGTTCGCAGTTTTTCAACATCGATACCGACAGCGAAATCGCTTTTGGCTGTGAAAACTTGGGAATGGACCCGGAAGAAATCCGGGAGCGCGTGGATCGCGTCGTGAAGGAATTCCACATAGAACATCTGGCGGGCCGAAATATCTTCCACCTTTCTGGCGGAGAAAAGCAAAAAATCGCCTGCGCCTCGGTCTCTGCGACCGATCCGGAAATTTTCGTTCTCGACGAGCCATCGGCTAATCTTGACCTGAAGACCGTCGCAGACCTCGCCGGAATCATCAGGTTTTGGAAATCTCGCGGCAAGACCGTTGTTATCGTGGAGCACCGCATCCATTACCTGCGTGAAATCGCAGACCGGATTTGCTATGTAAAAGACGGCTACATTGCGTACGAGTGGACTCCCACTGAACTTGAGGCGAAAGGCCCGGAATATGCGGCAAGCCTCGGACTGCGCTGCATGAATTTAGAACAACTGGGTGAAACAGAAGATGCCCGCCTGCGCGGGCACGACAAGAAAGGTGTCTTTGCGAGTACGCTCTCCAGCGTCATTGCGAGCGAAGCGAAGCAATCTACCACAGAATTAATCGTCTTCAATGATCTCCATTTTGCCTACAACCGCAAATTCCCGGTTTTAGACATTCCGGTGCTTTCACTCCCGCGCAATCAAATCACCGCCATCATCGGCCATAATGGGGCGGGCAAATCGACGCTGGCCCAGGTGCTGTGCGGGCTCCGCGGAACCTGGCGACAAAAGCGCAAGGCCCGCAAATACGGCGCGTACCTGATTATGCAGGACGTGAACCACCAGCTGTTTACGGAAAGCGTCCTTGACGAAATCTTGCTGGGCATGAATCCGCAAGATGAAAACGCCGCCTTTGACATCCTTGAAAGGCTTAACCTGAAAGATTATGCTAGCTGCCACCCGATGGCGCTTTCGGGCGGCCAAAAGCAACGCGTGGCTATCGGCAGCGGCGTTTCTAGCGGGCGCGAAATTGTCGTATTCGACGAACCTACCAGCGGCCTGGATTACAAACAGATGCTTGCCGTTTCGGCAACTCTCCAAAAATTAGCCGCCACTGGAAAAACGCTACTCGTGATTACGCATGATCCCGAATTCATTCTAAACTGTTGCCAGTCCGTCATTCGCATGGAACACGGAAAAATCGCGGAACAGTACCTGCTGCAAGGCAATCAGGAAAAGTTGATTGATGCTATGCTGAATGCATAGCGGATTTTGTTTGGCCTAATTGGAGTAGAGTTAACTTGTACGATTTTTTATCGTATTGGCATGAATAGGACAAAAACACTCATTGCCGCGACCATGGTCGCACTTCTATCTGCCACATCCGCTAATGCTTGCCTTGCTGCCTGCAAAGAAAAGAAACGTGATGAGGCCTACAGTAAACCCCTTACGACATCGGCTTTGCAGACCCTTGTTGATAATTCCCTGCCGCAAAAGTCGGTTGATCCGGAACTTGGTGCGCCTTATACGGTTTACCCGATTGAGGTAAAACCCTACGACAAGGTTTTCCATTCGACGCTAATCGAATACTCCTTCGGAAGTTCGCCGCGCACGGTATCGCCGGTTTCTAGCCCGCGTGGAATTGTCCTGTATGTGCATGGTTACAACGATTACTTCTTCCAGGAAGAACTTGCCGAAAAGTCGGATTCGGCGGGATTTGCATTCTTTGCAATAGATCTGCATTACAATGGGCGTTCTTACCGTGAAGGCGATCCGCGTTCCGATATGCGCAGCGTCAAGGAATACTACGCCGAATTGGATGCTGCCGTAGCGCTCAGCAAGAAAATTGCGGGGAACTCCATTTCTAGCAGCTTGCCGTATGTCATTATAGGCCATTCGCAGGGTGGCTTGATTACGCCGAATTACCTGAACGAACGCAATAGTGAAGATTTTGCGGCGCTCGTCTTGAACAGCCCCTTCCTTGATTATAAAAACAGCTGGTTCGTTCGTACTGTGGCGTTCCCCATGCTTTCGGATGTCGCGCTCTTGATGCCCGATGCAGCTGCGCCTAAGCAGGAATCTCCCAAGTACAACATGTCTCTTTTGAAAACTGAAAGAGGCGAATGGGAATTCAATACGGAATTAAAGAGTGATGAATGGCCGCAGCAATACTTCGGCTACCTTCGCGCCACCACGAGAGGCATTAAGTGGATTCACGCGGGAATGCAAATTCAGGCTCCTGTGCTCATGATGCGTAGCGGCTGCACGGTCGATAACGTCAAGTGGGACGAAGACTACATGCGTTGCGACTGCATGCTGGATGTGAACCTTTTGGAAAAATGGGCTCCCAAGTTGGGTCCCGATGTCACAACGGTGACCGTTGAAGACGGTATGCACGACCTGTTCCTTTCTCGTAAGGATGTTCGCGATTACGCTTACCGCACTATGTTCGAATTCCTCGACGATGCCGTAGCACGTAAAAACGCTGTCGTTGCGTATAACTATATTGCTCCCTAGTGGGGTCTATTATGAATATATGGAACGTTTTCGCGCCGGTTTATGAATTAAGGCGAAGAATCCTGACAACCTGAGTTTCGAAGTTGCAGACGCAACTTCGTTACGCTTTGTGGACAATTTTAAATTCCTCATCAGTGTGTTGAGATTTTCTCTAGGTCCTTGATGTCGTGGCTGTGACCGTGCTTTGCATCGGAAAAAACATGGTTGTGCAAATGGGAATGCGTAACAACGTGTGTATGGGTTATGCCGCCATGCGTGTGCGTGAAAATATGCTGATGCATGTGCGAATGCGAGCGGACAAGCGTATCGTAAACCACAAAAATGGTACCGGCAATCATGACCAGGAACGCCACGACGTATTGCAGCGCGATTTTTTCGTTCAGGAGCACGACAGAAAACAGGACGCCGATAATGGGCGCGAAGGCGTAAAAGGCGCTGGTCTTTGCGGCTCCCAGGTATTTTTGTGCGCGGATGTAGGTGAAAATGCTCAGGCCGTAAGCCACAAAGCCGAGCAGCAGGGCGAGCGGGATGTATTTTGCGGCGAAGTTCATTTCGCTTGTGACGAGTGAAACGACGATGGAACCGATTCCGGAACAGAGGCCTTTTATGGTCACAATCTGGTATGTGCTTTTGTCCGAAATTTTGCGGGTGCAGTTATTTTCTAGCCCCCAGCAGATGGTCGCTCCGAGAACAAAGATGGAGCCGATCGAGAAATTAAATCCGTCGACATTTTCGAACGAGAGAATTAAACTGGATATCGTTATGAATAAAATAGCAATCCACAAACGCGTAGACACTTTTTCTCTAAAGATGAATAGCGCAATCAGCGTTGTCGCGACGATTTCGAAGTTCCCGAGCAGCGATGCGTTGCTGGACGTTCCGTACTTGACGCCAAACATGAGCAATATGGGCGCTGCGATGTCGAGCAGGACCATGCCCAGCGTGTAGGGAAAATCTTTTTTGCAGAGCCGTTCCGATTGGGACTCGCGCCTGACATGGAACAGGTAGAGAATGCCAATGCCGAGCCCCGCGCCAATATAGAGTAGCCCAGCCATGAATACAGGCGAAATGTGGGTCAGCAGCATTTTGGAGCAGGGAACATTCAGTGCATAAAATGCGGCCGCCGCTATAGCATAACCAATCGCAATGACATTCTTGTCCATGATTTAAATGGAGAATTTTATGATGGGAGCGCGTCCAAACGAGCCTCCTGAGAAAGGAACTCGCCGCCGGCCCCCATCATCACGCCGGGAGCGGCAATATTCATTACAGCTTCCAGCTGACGGCTTCGCGGCGGGAATCGATGAACCGGGCGTAGATTCCGCCGTTCTTCACGAGTTCCTCGTGCTTGCCCTGTTCCACGATGCGGCCCTTGTCTAAGACGATAATCTGGTCGGCGTGGCGCACGGTTTTTAGACGGTGCGCAATCATGATGACCGTCTTTTCGCGGGTCAGTTCCTGAATGGCAAGCATCAAGTCGCGTTCATTTTCCGGGTCCACGTTCGCGGTCGCTTCGTCCAGAATGATGATTGGGGAATCCTTCATGATGGCGCGTGCAATCGAGATGCGCTGACGTTCACCGCCGCTGAGGCTTGCGCCGCCTTCGCCGATGACCGTGTTGTAGCCGTCGGGGAGTTTTTCGATGAAGTCGTGGCAGCAGGCTTTCTTGGCGGCTTCTACGACTTGCTCGTGCGTTGCGCTCGGATTCCCGAACTTGATGTTGTTTTCAATCGTATCGCGGAACAGATACACGTTCTGAAACACGAAACTGAAATTCTTCATGAGGCTGTCCATGCTGTAATCTTGCACGCGGCGGCCGCCCAAGGTCACCGAACCTGCGTTTACGTCCCAGAAGCGCGAGAGCAAATGGCAAAGCGTCGTCTTGCCCGAACCGCTCGGGCCCACGATGGCCGTAGTCGTCTTTTCGGGAATGGAAAGCGTCACGTTGTCAATGATTTTGCGCTTATCGTAAGCGAAATCGATACCGTCGGCCTTGATATCGTGATTGGCGGGGGCAACGTCTTCGCCATCGATGTCCATGGTGGGCTTGCTCAAGATATCGTTTGCGCGGTTCACGGCGATATCTACGGTGCGGAGGAGGGCCGCGTAGCTACCGCCCAGTTCCAGAGCCGCAAAGAGCATGAAGGAGCACACCAGCATGACAGCGCAGTTGGCAAGTTCCATGGTGCCGTTCAGGTAGAAATGAATCGAGAACATCATGATGGCAACGCCCGTGAGCTTGGCGACGAAAGTCTGCAAGTTCGAAAGTGGGACGCATTTGAGTTCCATGCCGATATTGGCGCTGGTATTCCTATCAATGATTTCGTTCAGTTCCTTGGAACGCTTGCCGGTCATGTTGTAGGCTTTTACTTCGGCGATTCCCTGGATGTATTCGAGAACTTTTTCGACCACCTTGCTGTCGGATTCCACTTTTTCGTGAGAAACGGCGCGGACGTTCATGCGCATGAGCGTGTTGATGAATTGGAAGAGCGCAAAGCCGATGGTTGCGACAATCGCAATTCGCCAATCGAAAAAGGCAATCATCACGATGATGAGGATGGTGTCGAGAATGCCCTGCGTAACCATCATGACAACGCGTGTTGCCACATCGCCAAGCTGTTCCATGGTGTTGGTGGTGACGGAGGTGATGTAGCCGAGGCTGTTCTTGTTGAAGTAGCCCATGGGCAGGTAACGCAGGTGTTCGGCGATTTCGATGCGTTTGGAGGCGCAAGTGCGGTAACCGCCCTCGGTTTGCCACATGCTCATGATGCGCTTGGTGACTGTTGCTCCGATAAGGCTTGCCACCATGATTCCAAGCGAAAGCCAGACGGTGTCCATGGTAAACGGCGCAATTCCCTGCACATGGCGAATGACGCCTTGCAACATGACAGCCATGGCACCGATGCGGAGCGCCATGAAGAAGGAATTGAAAATTCCCACGATGATAGAGCCGTAGAACTTGTGGCGGTTTTCTGCATTGCAGAAATTGAAGAACTTGATGAGAGTATCGAACATTTATGCATCCTCCTCGGAATCTTTGGCGCTGATGTGGGCTTGCCACATGGACTTGTAGAGGCCGCCCTTTTCGAGCAGTTCCTGGTGCGTGCCGCAGCTGTCAATGTTGCCGTCCTTGATGACGTAGAGCTTGTCGGCGTCCTTGACGGTCGAGAGGCGGTGAGCAATCACGATGAGCGTCTTGCCCTTAACAAGTTTTGCCACGGATTTCTGGATGATGGCTTCGTTTTCGGGGTCGGTATAGGCGGTCGCTTCGTCGAAAATGACGATGGGAGAATTTTTCATCATCGCGCGGGCGATGGCGATGCGCTGGCGCTCGCCACCGGAGAGGTGGGCGCCCGAGCCGCCGACAATCGTGTCGAAGCCGTTTTCGAGACTCATGATAAATTCGTAGCAGCCGCTTTGGCGCGCCACCTCTTCGACTTCGGCATCCGATGCGGTCGGCCGCCCGAGCCGAATGTTCTCGCGGACGGACATGTCGAACAAGAAATTGTCCTGCGAAACGTAGGCGATGCGGCGGTTGTATTCTTCGAGCGAAAGATCCCTGATGTTCACGCCACCGATTTCGATGTCGCCGCTGTCAACATCCCACAGCGAGGCGATAAGGCGAGCAATCGTCGATTTGCCCGAACCGCTCGGGCCCACGAATGCGGTAAAGCTTCCTTCGGGGAGAACCATGTTGATGCCGTGGAGAATTTCCTTCTTTTCTTCGCATTCGATTCCCTTATGATAGCTGAATCGCACATCTTTCAATGTGATGGAATTGTCGGCGGGTTTGCGCTTGTCGGCCGCGGGGCGTGCGAGTTCCTTCATTTCGAGCACCGAGCCGACTTCACCGAAAATGACGCCCGCCTTGCTGATGTCGTCACTGTAACTCATGATGGTGAGGAGCGGCATCATGATACTCACCGAAACGATGATGACGGTGATAAAATCCACTGCCGTAATGGAACCGTTGTAATAGAAGTAACCGCCAAACGGCAACACCGTCAATAGTGTGGCAGGAGCGACCGTGATGGCAAGTGAATGCGGCCAAATGCAGCGACGCATCCATTCGACAAAACAGTCGCTCCCTTCTTTTGCTGCTACAACAAACTTGTCGTAAGACGATTTTGACTTGCCGAATGCCTTGATGACTTCGATGCCGTTAATGTATTCAACCGCGGTGTCGTTCAACGCCTTCGTTTTTTGGATAGAATTGTCGAACCACTTTTGCGCTCCGGCAAACATGACGGCCATGGCGACCATACCGATCGGGAGCGTTCCAAGCGAGGCTAGTCCCATGCGCCAATCGATATGGAAAAGGTAGACGAACATGAGCACTGGGAGAATCAGGTTCGAGGTGAATTCCGGGACTACGTGCGCAAGCGTCGTTTCCATGCTGTCGATGCGTTCTACCAGGATGTTCTTGAGCGCGCCCGAGGGCATGTCGAGAACAGAACCCAGCGGCACACGCGATAGCTTGTCGCAAAGATCCTTGCGGATGTTGCCGAGAACGTTGAAAGTCGCCACATGCGAAAGCGTCGTCGAAATGCTGTGGAACAGGACATTCCCGAACCAGAACGCCGCAATAATCAGGCATTCCTTAAGGTAAACATCCCAGTCGCGCACACCCGAAAGCAGTTCGCGCACGATGTTTGCGATAATGATGTAAGGAGCGATTCCGCAAGCGACGCGCAAGAGCGCAAAGAAAATGCTTGCGATGTAGTATTTTTTCTTGTTTCTGGCAAACAGAAAAATCCAAGAGAGCAGAGATTTCTTTTTCATATAACCCTCGTTTTTCGCTGCAAAACATATAAAACGGGGCAAAAAAATACTGCTCCATTTGGATAGAGACAATCCAAACGAATTTTGCTCTAAAACCTAGTCAATTATTTTTCGAGTTGGCTGCGCAGGACAACGATATCTTCTACGGAAAGGCCGGAATATTCCGATAAGTCTCGAATTCCTTTTTTACACCTTAAACTGCAGAATCTCTTCGGCGGTCAAATCCTCGATTCTCTTGCCCACGCGCTCGGCATATTCACCGAGTTTAAAAATATTCAGCTTACTCTTTGGAGGGTTCTTGTACGGATCCGGCATTGCCAAATATTCTTCCATGGAGTCCGCCAGAATGACCGCAGGCTTTCTAATTCCATTCATAGGTGTAGACCTCCAAAAGTTTTTGCGCAGCACCCTTATCAAGCATAAAATGAAACGGATGCAGGATACCTAAAAAAGATGTTCCTAGAACATCAATATAGTGATTTAACAGTTCTTTGTTAAGGGCAAATCCATAAATATAGCCTTTATACCCCCATAACATAGAACGGTCTGCAGCGATTGCAAAAAGATGACCCCCAACTCCACTAAATTTCTGTTTTCCGAACAAATATTTATTGTTGTGCGGGGCCGTACAAGCCCAATGCAAATACGCTGCTTGCGCATTGACATCGTTCCTTACCCCTACAAGCCCTTGAATTTCGTTGTTTTCCTTTAAGGCAAGTGCATAAACCTCGACATCTTTTGGAACGTCAATCCAATTGATTCCCCATCCATCCTTTTCCTTGAATTTTCTCAGAAACGAGCGGCTCTCAATCTTGAACACCACGGTTTCTTTGATTTCACCCGTTTCGGTATCCTTGAGGCAAGGGACTATTTCGTCAAGCCAAACGTCAACACAACCGCTATTCAGCGTATTCTTCATCTTTTACTCCTTCCCCGCGGACATGCGTTAAACAGCGGGGCTTTAGGTTATTTTGCATCGTGCGCGAAAAACTATTTTCTACACACCTGTGCACTAAATATAGATTTTCAAAATCGGATTGTCAAGGTGTCGCAGCATAAATCTATCACCAGTCATCATAGTCATTTTCAACCACCCAATGAGAAACATCCCCCGTAAACTTTGTGTTCTTAAACATATCTATATTGTATTTTAAGCTGGAAACATCCCATGCAGACAAATTACCATCAAAGCAGGAGTCACAGAACATTTCGGTCATGTTTGTAACATTTTCAACATTCCAATTCGAAATATCTCCATTGAATATTGAATTACGAAACATTCCGCTCATGTCTGTCACGTGAGACACATCCCATTTTGACAAGTCTCCATTAAAATAGGAATCACTGAACATTTGACTCATATCGGTAACATTTTCAACATTCCAATGCGAAATATCTCCGTTAAATTTAGAATTGCGGAACATACTGTCCATATTTTCAACGTTAGATACATTCCAATTCGAAATATCTCCATTGAATATTGAATTACGAAACATTTCGCTCATGTCTGTCACGTGAGACACATCCCATTTTGACAAATCCCCATTAAAACAGGAATCACTGAACATTCGGCTCATATTCGTAACATTAGAAACATTCCAATTTGAAATATTTCCGTTGAATTTAGATTTTTCAAACATATAGCACATATCTCTAACGTTTGAAACATCCCAATTAGAAATGTCTCCATTAAAATGCGATTCCCAAAAAAGTCCCGTCATATTCGTGACATTAGACACATTCCAGTTAGAAATATCACCATTAAACAGCGATCCCCAAAACATGCAATACATATTTTCGACATTGGACACATCCCAGTTGGAAATGTCGCCTTCAAAAGGGGAATCACAGAACACATAACGCATGCTTGTGACATTTTCGACATTCCAATGAGAGATATCTCCTGTAAATTTGGAACGGCAAAACATTTCATTCATATTTTTTACATTTGAAACATCCCATTGCGATATGTCTGAGTTGAAAGACGAATTCTCAAACATATGGCACATGTCTCTCACATTTGATACATTCCAATGTGAAATATCTCCTCTGAATTGAGACTTGAAAAACATATAACCCATATCTTTCACATTTGAAACATTCCAACGAGAAATATCACCATTAAAGCTACAATTCCAAAACAATCCTCTCATATTTGTGACATTAGAAACATTCCAGTTGGAAATATCACCGTTAAAGGATGAATACAAGAACATTTCGCTCATATTGGTCACATGAGACACATCCCAATTTGAAATATCAGCATTAAAATCAGCTTGCCAAAACATACCTCTCATGTTTTTCACGTTGGAAACATCCCACTCAGACACATCACCGCTAAAATGAGCATTCATAAAAAGAAAACTCATGTCCGTTATATTAGACACATCAATAAAATTCAAACTACAATTAGGTCCATTCTTAATAATGGTCCTATTGACAAGAATTCTTAATTCAAGCGAATCATGAACAATTATTTTTTCCGTCATCATTTGCTCCTGATTTTTTATTCTCTTATAAAATATAGATTTACAGACCGTCAAATTATGACATTCGAAATAATTTTTTTGAAATTTTCACATAATGACACAATATGACACCACATTTTATTATTTTCTTATAGGAAGAAAGGAATAATTATGGTTGCCAGCATAAAAGATTTATCAGAGGTTGTTGCGGGGCAAGGACATTACCCTCGTAAGCCTTTTTTATCTTGCCAAAACATTTCGTACGACGAACTCGTCGCTATTTTGGATGATGCCCCAGAATCGCATTTCGCTAATTTTATTTTTCAGCCTAAAAATTTGACCTTCGCCTTTCCGTACAATCGAGGCAAACAATGGCTCCGTGAAATCAAAGATATTTTACTGTTGAATTCCGCAGAAGTCGGGCAAAGTCTTTTTCCTAAACTTTACCGTTTTGTCAAAGGCTCCGAAGTTAAAATCCGAGGAAAAATTTTTATCAAGACAAAATGCGCAAACCGTTTTTCTCTCGAGGAATTGACAGAAATATCACGCAAGATTTTAAGCAACTATATCATTCTCCCACAAAAATTCTGTTCGCTAGATATTAGTTGTAAAAGAAACGAAGATATAACCGTCGAAATCGGCAGAATACAGATTCCAAATTATTCGGGGAATGGTTTCTACATTCATTTTAGTCTTTCTTGTCAATTACACCGAGTTCAAACAGCTAAACCTTTAGAATATTTTTCAGAAATGCACGAAATCCGCATAGGAGGCTTTGGTCACAATACTTGCGGTAGAAACGGCATTTTCTTTGTACTCGTACAACTGTTTGAATACGGGAACACGCTTACAGAGATTCCAAAAGACATTGAAAATTCATTACTCGGATCTGAAAATCCTTGCGAAAATTATTGGAGTAAATTTCACAAGCAATATATTGCTACAGATTTTTTACCTGCATTTATAAAACAAAAATCAAAGATTTTTTCAGCAAGACAATCAAACGAAACAAGTACTTCTGGAGATTTCATTTACCATGACAAATTCGGCTATGGTCAAATTCTAAAGAAATACGAAGAAAAAGGAGATAAAAGAATTGATGTTCTTTTCAGCGACACTATTACTAGAACATTAACCTTGAAATATGCTAACGAACATCTCAAATTCACAACCAATAAATACCATAATCAAGAATTCAATGAAGATGTTCACATTTCATCAGAAAATCCAATTTATGTGAATTGCACATTCAACAACGGCGTTTTTATTGAAGGAAACGTATCCCCCATTTTCATTTCATGCACATTTTATGGATTCGAAAATGCCGGAATACGGCTTTTGGATGGTGCTCAAGGATATTTTTCCAACTGTCACATGTCGTACGATGAAACATGGTATAATATTCTTATTCTAAACAAATCTCATGGAGAGTTCCACAACTGTTTTATAGGAAGTACTACATCGGACGGAGTTGGAATCATCGATGAATCATCAGGAATATTTGACAGTTGTTGTTTCGAAAACTTTCGGGACGCAGGGGATGGCATGCCCAGAGGGCCCATAGAGCTAAAAAACAATAATAGCGACAAAACTCATTTCTCCTACTGCTCTTTCTTTGCAACTGAAGAATTTAAAAAAGAATGCTTTTGCGTTCGCGGGAATGGCGAAGCGACTTTTGACAACTGCAATTTTTTCTATCAAGAAGACGCCAATCTATTTGACAAGAAGGAACCATACCATTACGAATTTTACAACTGTAGATTCAATCGCACATTCCCCTACATTTTACCCAACATGAAAAAATGTTCTTTCGAGCCAAACGCCACAAAGGAAGATTTTAAAATTGGCGGATGCATAATTGACAACGAGGAATTCTAAATTATCTTTTAGGAACCAACCACCGAATACTTAAACTATGAACGACTTGTTTGAATACATTTTCGACGGTTCAATCATCTGGCTGATGATCTTGATTCCGCTCTATGTGTTGAGCACGATCGCGGTATTATTGTGGTTTTGCATCATAGAGCCGTTGTTTCATTTTTTGAGAAAGAAACATTTAGATATTCCATTCGTCTTCATCACAGCCATATCAATCACAGCCTGGCAGAAATGGGATGAGTTCACAAGCGAACCTGCAACATTTTTGTTATTTGCGGGGGCATTGCTCCTATGCACTTTTATAACATGGTTTGTCTTTGATGTGCTTATGGGAAAATCTAGCCCTGACACCAAACATGAATAACACTCTATTTTAAAAATCCGTAGGTGTAGACTTGGGGGCGGAGTTTTTCGGAGAGGGCTTTATAGGCGGCTTCGAAGGGTTCGAAGTGAACGGGGATGGCGTTTCCAGTTTCGTTTTGGGCTTTGAGAGCCATGCGGATTTGATACCAACCCACATCGGTGCGGTTCAGCTTGAATTCGTCGCGGATCTTGTGATTGAACGACTGCATGAAATAGGCTTGCCAGATTTTTTTACCTTCGTCAAGGATGGTCTGGGCTTCAGCACTAAATGTTTTCCCTTCCATGTAGCGGACCATAAAGTCGCTTTCGAAACGGTCGGGTGCACCTACTTCGGCTTCGGTAAAGGGGATGAAATGGTTTACGATGTTCCATTGTCTGCCGTTCCATTCCAAGCCGTTTGCACTTGCGGTGAGGTTCGAACCGTTGAACAACATATAGACCAGGCAATCGTTCTTGAATTCTTCAGAAAGTTCTGTATTGGGCTGAAGAAATTGATCGCGATCATTAAGCCAAGTATGAGGAGTAGTTTTTTCAACGGCAAAAATCACAGCCGCTTTCCAAAGATTTTTTTCATTAACATAGAAGCCGTTACCTCTTGCCGCTGCAGACGATAGTATATATACATATTTGGATGCATTTTGAACATCATTCGTTCCCGCACACATATACGCTATGGCATCTTCGCTCCAATTCTTAACTCTTGGAGTTCCTTCCGTTGGTGAAAGAGCATTACTCAATGGCAAAACATCTTCTTTATTTGCTCGAGGCCTTTCAATCCATTTACTCAGGTAATCTTTTTCGTTTATATTAAAAAAACTTTTAGAACCAATAGGTATTGAATTCTTGTCAAGAACTTCACAACTTATCTCAGAAGGAAATTCTGTCGATTTGTTCAATGTTTTCCAAATTAGAAACCCAATTGGAAAATCTCCTTTTAACCCTTCAAAAGACTTGCTATGGACAACAAAACCATCTAAATATTTTGAATTCCATTCTTTTCTAAACAATTCAAAATTTGGGGCATTGACATATTTAAGCTTACTAAACATTGCTAGAGTAGCATTTGGAATTTCTTTAGCCATCCGTGAAATAAATTGCGTAAACAATTCATTTGAGGCTTTCCCATATTTTTCCATACCGACATTGGCCCATTTAGTTTTAGCGACACCAGTCTTATTTTCTTTTTTGGAGCCTTTAGCCGTATTGTCGGCATTTGTCGCCTCCGCATACGGAGGATTTATCAGCACAAGTAATTTCTTCTTACCTTCGTTCGCATCTCGAATCACGTCACGCAAACTCTGCGGAATCTTGTCTGTCAGTTTATAGTCAATCTCACCACTATCCGTAATATCATCGTTCAGGTAATCGTACTGAAAGCGTTCCGCACCCACGCAAATCTTTGCCGCCTTCATGATGTTCACGTCTTCTTCGTCCAAGGTGCTCATGAACAAATGGCGATGGTTGCCATGCTTGGCTTCAAGGTTGCCAACTCCGCAGCACATGTCCCACACATAGTAGTCACGTTGCCAGTTTGCGCCGAGAGTCTTTTCGAGCAAATCGTATGCCTTGTCGACAACAGGGAGCGGCGTGTAGTAAGCGCCCTTGAATGTCCGTTCATCTACGGGAATCAAGCTGTCGCGGCGTTCCAAAAGATAACTGCGATATTCTTCCTTGGGCGGCCTATGGTAAATCGCCCAGAAACGGCTATACCCCTCGAGGCTTCCCAGTTCGTAGGTCTTGCCCTTAAACAAAAATACAGGTTTGTCACCTCGATGCAAGAGTTCTGCTGGCAAAGCATCGTGAGTACTTGTTTTCCCGTCACTCATCACGTCGGCAAAAAACAGCACCGCGTAATCTTCGGGCTGAGCGTTCACGATTTCTTTCCCGACCATCTCGACCCATTTGTCAAAAACCTGCTTGAGGTTGTCGGGCGTAATCTGCGTGCGGATGATTTCGCCCTTGTCGATGGCATTCCGCAGGGTGTCAATAAATTCCTGTTCATGTGTCTCAATATTGAAACTCACGAAATGTGTGCCGATGTACTGGCTTACCATGTCGAGCGCATCGCGTGTCACGTCGCTCGCCGACTTGCCCCACTTGATCTTCACGTTCTTGTCTTGCAAAAGCGGAAGCGCCACATCAGTTTTCATGATGGCGGCCTTCACGCTATCGACCACGCAGAGGAACGGCGGGATGCGCTCGCCGTCTTTCAGAGCACGGTGAATGTAAAAAAGCAACTGAGTGAACATCTCGTAGAGGGATTTCTTGGAGCCGAACTTCGCCTCGAACCAGACTTCGCGCGTCTGTATATCGATGAGGTTCCGCTGAACGCCCTTGAGGCGCAAAGCCTTGATGTATTCGGCTTTCACATCTTCTTCGGACGTGGCTTTCTGCAATCTTTCGAACAGGCTCACAAGGGCTCCTTCAGCCCTTATTTCAATTCATCCGAAACCTGTGCACAAAAAAAGCGTGGCGTCGAATGAACTTACCGTTATCGAGGTTCTGGTAAACCTATTCCGCAATAAGCACAAACGACCCACGCCCATTGCTGGACGTGAGTGTTCGCCTTAATCTCGCGGAATTTCAAAATTTACCAGATTTCGATAACGAGAATAAGAGCTAACTCAACGTTAATCTCTGCGCCCCAAGCCGTGAGGCAAAGGGCTATGTCTATGGGAAAATGTAGTATAATCGCTGGAATGGATTGCTTCGCCTTCGGCTCGCAATGACGAAAAAAGGCGATTCCGGCATGGGGGTCTTAGGGGGTGGAACCCCTTAGGAGAGGAGGTAGCGGAAGACCCGGCGAGATCCTTCGACTCCGTTACACTTCGCTCAGGATGACAAAAACGCCGGGGCTGTAGCGAGGGGGAGGCTTCCCCCTAACCCATTCAGATTTTCGCCAAACCTTTTGGAGTAGAATTTTCTTACGCATATTTCTCAATTTGGGCGCGATGAAACACTTAATTGCATACAAATTGACAACTCTCGTGTTGGTGATGGTTGCGATTGCCTCTGTGGCTACGCGTGCACAAGAATCGGCGAACGGTGAAAACGCCGAATCTACCGAAGAAATCACGAATTTTGACGATGTTTTTGCTGAGGAAACCTCCACAAACGAAAGCGCTCCGGCAGAACAGTCCGCAGCGAAATCGGGTTCGTCCGGCGTAACGGTCCTCGACGAGATGGGCATCGAAGGCGAAGGAATCAACGAAGCCGCACCCGTCGACAAGAAAACCAAGGCCGAATCGGTCAAGGTCATGGATGCCACGGAACTTCAGGGCTCCAGCGCCACCATCGCAGATGCCACGAATCGTTCTTCGGGCGTAAAAATCCGCCAGTCGGGAGGCATGGGCAGCGAAAGTAAAATCAACATCCGCGGCATGGAAGGCAAAAATGTGAAGGTGCTTGTCGATGGCGTCCCTGTCGATAACGGCAACGGGAATTTCTCCGTCAACGATATTCCCATCGACAAGATTGACCGCATCGAGATTTACAAGAGCTATGTGCCCGAACGCTTCGCGACCGACGGCATGGGCGGCGTGATTAACATCGTAACGCATGATTTGCCCAAGAGTTCCATTACGGGCTCTTACAGTTTCGGGAGTTTCAATTCACACAAGGCCTCGCTCGACGCAAAATACGTGTGGGTAACTGATTCGGCCAAGAGCCGCGCTATCGCCACCGGAATTTCGGCCTATTACAACTACTCCGACAACGATTACGAATTCACCACACCCTACATGGACACGGTTGTATCGCGAGATCACGACCGCTACTACAGTTACAACGTGTTGCCGTATGTCTCGTTTGAAAAATATTTCTTTGACAAGGCGACTTTGGGCGTGATTTACAACGCGATGGATAAAGAAATTCAGTCGAATTCCCACCGCATCGAAGAGGCGAACTCCAATGCGCAATCGTACGGCGTGAACCTTTCTCTCGAAAAGGCGAATTTGTTTGTCAAGGGGCTTTCGGCCGCGCTTTTGTTCAGCTACGCCTTCGGTAAAGAGGCTGTCATCGATACGAGTCATACTTATTACTACGGCTGGGACAAAGAGAATGTTCGCGAAGCGAATACCGCCTTTGGTGAAATTTCTATGGGTGGGGCATCGCATATTGAACGCGAAAACCAAACGATTGTAGCTCCCTGGAATTTTGACTACGCGTTCACGCAAAACCACATTCTCACCTGGAGCGGCCTTTACCGCTACGAATCGCAAGATCCGGAAGACAAGCGCGCCGCTAAAGGGCAGACGCTCAACAGCGCCGGATTCCCCGGGCACAGCAATTCCGTTGTAACGGGGCTTTCTCTCGAAAATAACTTCTGGAACGAACGAATCCAGAATGTGGCGGGCGTCAAGGGATATTACTACTCCATTAAGGCGGACGATGACGGCGAAAAGCGTATACAGCAGTTGACAGACGACTATGCCGAAAATAAGGATTTCGGTTACAGCGAAAATTTCCGCGTCAAATTGATTGACGACTTGTCGGTTGTTGAGCAGTTTGCCGTCAAGGGTGGCTACCAGCATAGCCTGCGGTTCCCGACCCGCGAAGAAATCTTTGGCGACGGAATGTATGTGCAGTGTTCCCCGAACTTAAAACCCGAAAAGTCCGACAACTTTACCGCAGGTGCCGAACTGGATATGCGACAGATTCCGCTGCTCTTGAAGTTGCATCTGGAATTCAACTGGTTCTACATGCTCATGGAAGACCGCATTTATTGGAACAACTACGCGTCGGTTCCGCGCCCTTACTACAACAGTGTCGGTACCAAGACGACTGGCTTTGAAATCGACGCCGCAGTCGATGTGAACGAATACATTTCACTTTCTTACAACCTCACCAGGCAAGAAGCCGAAAGCCGCGAAGCGGATTTGGCCTACGGAATCGCCAAGGGGCTGACCGTTCCGAATATTCCTACGCTCTACATGAACTTCGGCGCAGAATTCCATGTGGGCGACCTGATTTACCGAGATGACTTTTTCAAGCTCTACTGGCTTGCCAACTACACCGATGAATATTACTACTCCTGGAAGGTCTCCAAAAGGCAAGACCGCACCATTCCCAGCTCGTTCACCCAAGATTTAGGCGTGGAATACTCCATTCTCGCCAACATGCTCTCTTGGAATTTCGAAGTCCGCAACTTCATGGATGTCCGGGTGTATGACAAGTACGGTGAATCCAAGCCCGGTCGTGCTTTTGCGACCAAAGTCAAGTTTACACTATAACAAAAAAGGAAAACAAATGAACCTCTTCAAAAACCAAATAACGATTGCTGCAATCGCGTCCACAATGATGCTCGCGGCCTGCGGCGATGACTCCAGCTCCAGTTCTGCTGGCGACAACGGCTCTTCTTCGGGGGACAAGTACCTGCTCTCCTTTATGATGGACGCCTCTCAATTTGTCGGAACAGCCTCTCTTTCCGATAATCAGGCCAAGGTTGTCGAAGACTTTATCGAAGCTCCGAACGCTGGCGGCGTCGCGTACTTCAACGGCTCCGTTTACGTGCTCGCCACTGACGACGCCATGAACAGCACCCTTTCGCGTTACGAACTGGATAAAGACGGCAATATGCCTGCCAAGGCCTCCGCTACGGCCAAGTTCCAGGGGACCCGCGCCATCATGATGAAGTTCGTTGACGAAAACAAGATGTACGTGGAACAGTCCATGGGCGACGCCATTACCGCCCTTGACCCGACAACGCTCAAGACCACGGCTACCATCGATCTTTCCGAGTACATTGACGAAGAAAGTGGAGCCTTGACATCGGTTCCGGGCTCCGCCGTAATCCGTGACGGCAAGATGTTCCTGACCTTGAGCCAGTTCGTCGACTTCAACAATTTCATTGCGGGCCCGCGCGCTTCCGTGGTGATTATCGACGTGAAAACAGACAAGGTCGAAAAGGCCATTTTTAGCGACAAGGTCGCGGCCGTTGGCGGCATGGACGACATGAACAACACCATGTCCTTTGTCGATGAAAAGGACGATATCTACTTCTATTCCAACGCCTCTTACTGCTACGTTGAAGGTTACAAGGAAGGCTGGATCCGCATCAAGAAGGGTAAAACCGACTTCGACAAGGACTGGGTTTTCCGCATGCACGATGCCGAATACGATGGCAAGAAAACGAACGAAAACAACCTGATGGTGGGCGGCACCTACATGGGTAACGGCAAGTTTATGGGATTCTTCGGCAGCTTTGCCGACCCGAGCAACTTCAACAATTATGAATGGCAGTTTGTGGTTGTCGATGTCTACAAGAAGACCGTTGAAAAAGTGGATCTTTCTCCGACCATCCCGTGGTTCGCTCCGTCCATTCACCTGGATGCCGACGGCAAGAGCGTGCTCCTGGGCCATGCCGACAAGAAGGGCGGCGCTATCTACCGCTACGACATCGCTAGCGGCAAGGTCTCCAAGGAAATGGACGTGACCACCGGAACCGCCTACTACATCGTTCCGATGGCTGACTAAGATTTAGTCCAATCACCATACAATAAGGCCACCCTGCTTAACCGCGGGGTGGCTTTTTGGCGTTCTTTTCGTAGTTTAGCCTTTACTAATTAGCCGAGGCTTTCTAAATTTAGCGTTGACTAATATATAAGGTGTGTTTTTCGTCTAATCGGAGCCGTCCTATGGAACAAGTAAAGTTAAGCCAGAGCCTTGAAGACTACTTGGAAATGGTGCACATGCTGCGCCTTGCGAACGGGATTGCCCGTGTCCGCGACATTGCGGCGGCGCTCAAGGTCAAGATGCCGTCGGTTGCCAAGGCGGTGATTGAACTCAAAAAACTCGGCCTTGTGACGCAGGAACCTTACAGCGGTGTCGAACTCACTTCGGAAGGCGCGCTCGTGGCGTCCCAGATTCTGAACCGTCACATTCTGCTGAAGAGTTTTTTGATCAAGCTCGGTATCTCCGAGGCGATTGCTGACAAGGACGCCTGCTGCATGGAACACATTCTTTCGGCGGAGACTCTCGAGAAAATCGAGGATTTTGTGAATACCCCTAGTACGGGTGTGACAGCAAAAAAGTCGAAGACTGCCGCTAAATCTACGAAAAAGTAAATCGTTGGTGTATGAATAACGAACCGAAGTTTTCGGAACTTAAAAAAGGCGACAAGGCCGAAATTATTGGATACAACACGGGTGATTCTCAGTACAAGTCCAAACTTTTGTCGATGGGGCTTGTGCGTGGCGTGGTGCTGCAGGTTTTGCAGGTGGCTCCGCTCGGCGACCCGGTCGAGGTGAGCGTGCTTTCGTACAGGCTTTCGCTCCGTAAACAAGAAGCCAACGTGCTCAAGTTGAGGAGAGTCTGATGCCTATCGAGAAAGAAGTTTTCACGATTGCGATTGCGGGCAACCCGAACTGCGGAAAGACGGCGCTCTTTAACTCGCTTACCGGATCGAACCAGATTGTGGGCAACTGGCCGGGCGTGACTGTCGAAAAGAAGGAAGGTCAATTCAAGCTCGACAACCACACGATTCGCGTGGTGGACTTGCCGGGTATTTACGCGCTGTTTGCAAACTCCGAAGACGAGCGTGCCGCTCTCGATTACTTGCTCAAGGGCGAAGCGGACCTGGTCGTGAACATTCTGGATGCGACGAACCTGGAACGCAACCTGTTCCTCACGAGCCAGCTGATGGAAAAGGGCGTGCCGATGGTCCTGGCGGTGAACATGATGGACATTGCGGCGAGCCGCGGCATCCATGTGGACCTGCACAAGCTCGAAGAAATCCTCGGCGTGACGGCGATTGGCCTTACGGCGGTTTCGCCCAAGAGCTGCGAAGGATTCGTGAACGACTTGCACAAGCTGCTGCATAACAGCCGCGAATTGCCGCTCCCGAAGGCGGTCAAGCATTCCGAAGTCCTGGAAAAGCTGATTGAAGAAATTGCGGTGCCGCTCAAGCCCGTAGCCGACAAGCTTGGCGCAAGCCCGCGCTGGACGGCGGTGCAGTACCTGGAGCATAGCGGGCGAGTGCTGGAACTTGCCGACGAACTCGGTGTCGAAATCCCGCACGACAAGATTGAAGAAGACTTGGGCGAAGAGGTGGAATTTGCGCTGGCTGATTCCCGCTATTCCTACGCCCGCGACATTGCGAAGGCGGTCATCCGCGACAATACCAATACGAGCACGCGAACCGACAAACTCGATAAACTTTTCCTGAATCGCATTTTGGGAATTCCGCTTTTCCTCATTGCCATGTATCTGGTGTTCTGGTTTGCGGTGAAAGTCGGCAGCGCGTTTATCGATTTCTTCGACATCCTGTTCGGTGGCATTTTCGTGGACGGCATGACGGAACTCCTGACGAAGGTTGGCGCTCCGGGCGTTGTCGTGGCGCTGTTGGCGAACGGCATCGGTACGGGCATCCAGACTGTGTCGACGTTTATTCCGGTCATCTTCTTCATGTTCCTTTGCCTTTCGTTCCTCGAGGATTCCGGCTATATGTCGCGTGCGGCGTTTGTGGCGGATCGATTTATGCGGTTCCTCGGGCTCCCGGGCAAGGCGTTCGTGCCGATGATTGTAGGCTTCGGCTGCTCGGTGCCGGCGCTCATGGGCACGCGTACGCTCGAAAACAAGCGTGAAAGGTTCCTTACTTTGTTCCTGGTGCCGTTCATGAGTTGTGGTGCGCGCCTCCCGGTGTATGCGCTATTTGGCGCGGCGTTCTTCGGCGAAAGTGCGGGGACGCTCGTGTTCGGGATTTACCTGACGGGCATCGTAATTGCGTTGATTTACGGCCTGCTCTTGCGCCATACGGTTTTCATGGGCAAGGAATCGACGTTCATCATGGAGCTGCCGCCTTACCATTTGCCCAAGGTGCGCAACCTTTTCCGCCACGCATGGCTCCGCCTCAAGGAATTCGTTTTCCGTGCGGGCAAGGTCGTGCTCATTATGGTGACGGTGCTTGGCTTTATGGGCTCCGTCGGCACAGATGGAAGTTTCGGCAACGAAAACAACGAAAAGTCGGTGCTGAGCGCCGTGGGTACGGTGATTACGCCGGTGTTTGAACCCTTCGGTGTCGAACGCGATAACTGGCCCGCTTCGGTGGCTCTCTTTACGGGGCTTTTCGCGAAAGAAGCGATTGTCGGAACGCTCAATTCGCTGTATGCCATCGAGGGCACGGGTGATGCGGCTGAAAATTCTGCGACGGCTGGGGATGCCGACGCGACCCCGGAAGAAACTGCCGCGGACGAGGGCTTTAGCCTGAAATCCACGGTGAAAGAAGCTCTCGTGAGTGTCCCGGCGAACCTGGTAGAAGTCTTTACCTCGATTGCAAACCCGCTGGGCGTCAAGGATGCCATCGATGAATCCGAAAGTGCCGGGAACGAAGGGGCGTACAAGACGATGCAGGCGCATTTCAACCTGGGGCGTTTCCAGGTGCTGGCCTACCTGCTGTTCATCTTGCTCTATGTGCCGTGCCTTGCGGCCATGGGAACCGCCTTCCGCGAACTCGGGCGCTTTTACGGAACACTTATGATGGTGCTTCAGACGGTTATCGGCTGGAGTCTCTCGGTGCTGTTCTTCCAGGTAACCTGCGGACATTCTACCGCATGGATTTTTACCTCGGTGGCGCTGCTTGCCGGTGTGGTCGTGAGCCTTATTTTGATCGGTCGCGACCAACGTAAGAAGAAAGTGTTCGAATAAATATTGGGGGTCTTAGGGGGTGGCCCCCTAGGCGAGAGGGTAACGGCAGACTTGCCCTAGGACGTTTGTGACGTGTATCAGTTGCTTTGATGATTTTGGGCAAGGCTGGAGTGAGGGAGAGGCTTCTCCCTTTGTTTGTTACAAGAATTGTAAAACCAGTGTAATTCTTTACAATTTTTGAAATCGAAAATTTAGCCGAATTTTAGGATTCGGCTTTCGTTTTACATTTTTGACCGCTTTTTCAATAATTGACGGGTGTTTTGTCTGTTTGGCACGGATTTTGCAGATACGGAGCGCAAAAAAGTAAAAACAAGGATTATTTATGAACGCTCAAGCACTTTACGATCCGGCCAACGAACACGACGCCTGCGGTGTCGGCCTAGTTGCCAATATTAATAATGTGGCCTCGCACCAGATTGTGCTGCAGGGTATTACGGTCTTGAAGAGACTCATGCACCGCGGTGCGGCTGGTGGCGACCCTGAAACGGGTGACGGCGCTGGCCTTTTGCTTTCTATGCCGCATAAGTTCTTCCGCAAGCTCTACCCGAGCCTTCCGGCCCGTTACGGCGTGGCAATGTACTTTGTGGAAAACACGCTTGCCGCCGACGCCCTGGATGCCGAAATCAAGCGCGTTGCCGAATCCGAAGGCGTCGATGTCATCCAGTTCCGCGAAGTTCCGGTGAACCCCGCTACCATCGGTCACACCGCTCGCGAAACCTTGCCGCATATTCGCCAGGTGTTCTTTGACGGCTCCAAGTTCAAGACCAACGAAGAATTCGATATCAAGCTTTATGTGGTGCGCCGCCTGGTCGAAAAGACCTGCAAGGGCGTGTATGTTTGCAGCTGCAGCCGCAAGAGCATCGTTTACAAGGGCCTGTTGCTTGCAAGCCAGATCGAAGGCTTCTATAAGGACTTGAACGACCTCGATTTTGAAAGCCCCTTGGCTCTCGTGCACCAGCGTTATTCTACCAATACGTTCCCGACTTGGCCGTTGGCGCACCCGTTCCGTTACCTTGCTCATAACGGAGAAATCAACACCCTGCGCGGTAACCTGAACAGCCTTCGCGCCCGCGAACCGCTCCTGAAGAGCGAAGTTATCGGTGACGATTTGCCAAAGCTCTTGCCGCTCATTATGCCGGGGCAGAGTGACTCTGCCAGCCTCGATAACATGTTTGAGCTTCTCGTCGCTGCGGGCCGTAGCCTCCCGCATGCGATGATGATGCTCTTGCCGCAGGCCTGGGGTCAAAAGCATTACCTCGGTCGCGACGTGCGTGGCTTCTTTGAATACGAATCCATGCTCATGGAACCGTGGGACGGTCCTGCCGCTGTCGCGTTCAGCGACGGTGTGAATGCCGGTGCAATCCTCGACCGCAACGGCCTTCGTCCGGCTCGTTACACCTTATGTAAAGACGGCCTCTTCGTGATGGCCTCTGAAACGGGTGTACTCGACTTGGCCGACGACGAAGTCGAAGAAAAGGGCCGCCTCAAACCCGGTGAAATCATCTACCTCGACCTCGAAAATCACCACATCTTGAAGAACGCCGAAATGAAGGCTTACGTGGCCCGTAGCAAGCCGTACCGTCGCTGGGTCGCCGAAAACAAGATGAGCGTTCGTGGCCTCTTTAGCGAAATCAATCCGGCCGACGTTCCTGACGATATTCTGGTGCAGCAGAAGCGCTTCGGTTACTCTGCCGAAGACCTCTCCATTATTTTGCAGCCTATGGCAAAGACTGGTGCAGAACCTATCGGCTCTATGGGTAACGATGCCGCTCTCGCCGTACTTTCGGACAAGCCGCAACCGCTGTTCAACTACTTCAAGCAGCTCTTTGCCCAGGTTACAAATCCGCCGATTGACCCGATTCGTGAAGAACTGGTGATGAGCCTTACGACTTACATCGGTAACCACGGCAATATCCTCGAAGAGACTCCGGAACAGGCGCACCTCATCAAGATTCCGCGCCCGATCGTGACCGAAGACGAAATCCGCCGCTTTGAAAATATCGGCGATAAGGCCTTCAAAGCCAAGGAACTCAAGATGCAGTTCCCGCTCGGTGGTAATGGGGAAGTCTTGGAAGCCGCCTTGCAGAACCTCGCTGGCGATGCCGTGCGTGCCGTGAACGAGGGCTTTGATATCATCGTGCTTACCGACAAGAACGTCGATTGGGGCTACGTGCCTATTCCGTCGCTGCTTGCTACGGCTAGCGTGAACCGCGCCCTTGTAGAAGCGGGAGTGCGTCCTGAAATCGGTCTGGTGGTGCAGTCCGGCGAAGTCCGCGAAGTCATGCACTTTGCCTTGTTGCTCGGTTTCGGTGCTACGGTCATCAACCCGTATTTGGCCTTCCAGAGCATTACCAACATGTGCCACAACGGTGACCTCGATGTAGACCCGGTCACTGCTGCCGCCAACTACGTGAAGGCTGTCGATAAGGGCCTGCTCAAGATTATGTCGAAGATGGGTATTTCTACCCTCCGTAGCTACCGCAGCGCTCAGATTTTTGAAGCGGTCGGCTTGAATCATGAACTTGTCCAAAAGTTCTTGCCGGGTACCGCAAGCCGTATCGAAGGTATCGGTCTCGAAGAAATCGCAGCCGAAGTGGGTGAACGCCAGAAGATTGCCTTTGCCGATGCAAGTAAGGTACTTCAGTCCGGTGGCCAGTACGCTTACCGCAAAGAAGGCGAAAAACACTTGTGGACTCCGCAGTCCTTGGCGGCATTCCGTCAGGCTGTGCAGGGCGGCGACTACGAAAAGTTCAAGGTTTACAGCAAGCTCATTAACGATCAGTCTGAACGTCAGGCAACGCTCCGCGGCCTCTTCAAGTTCAAGGAAGCGACTCCGATCGATATTTCCGAAGTCGAAAGCCGCGAATCCATTGTCAAGCACTTTGTGGCTGGCGCTATGAGTCTTGGCTCCTTGAGCCCTGAAGCTCATGAAACCATCGCTATCGCCATGAACCGCATCGGTGCCATGAGTAACTGCGGCGAAGGTGGTGAAGACCCGGATCGCGATACTCCGGCTCCTAACGGTGATATCCGTAGCTCCGCTATCCGCCAGATTGCTTCGGGCCGCTTTGGTGTCACGATTGACTACCTGCGCCATGCAAAGGATTTGCAGATCAAGATGGCTCAGGGTGCAAAGCCCGGTGAAGGTGGCCAGCTGCCGGCTCACAAGGTGAACGACTTTGTGGCTCGCATCCGTCACAGTACGCCGAATGTGTCGCTGATTTCTCCTCCGCCGCACCACGATATTTACTCTATCGAAGACTTGGCCCAGCTCATTTACGACCTGCGTAACTCCAACCCGAAGGCCCGTGTTTCCGTGAAGCTCGTGTCCGAAGTGGGTGTGGGTACGGTTGCTGCCGGTGTTGCCAAGGCTCATGCCGACGTGGTGCTCATTTCTGGCCACGATGGCGGTACGGGTGCATCTCCGCTGACTTCTATCAAGCATGCCGGCCTTCCGTGGGAACTCGGTATTGCCGAAGCGGAACAGACCCTTGTGCTCAACGACTTGCGCGGTCGTATCAAGCTTCAGGTCGATGGCCAGCTCAAGACGGGCCGCGACATTGTGGTGGCAGCCCTCCTTGGTGCCGAAGAATTTGGCTTTGCCACGAACTTGCTCGTTAGCCTTGGTTGCGTAATGGACCGCAAGTGCCATACCAACCAGTGCCCCATGGGTATTGCTACGCAGGATGCCGACTTCCGTAAGCGCTTTGCTGGCAAGCCGGAATATGTGGAAAACTTCCTCTTCTTTATCGCCGATGAAGTCCGTGAAATCCTCGCAAGCCTCGGTCTCCGCTCTCTCGAAGAAGCCTGTGGCCGCAGCGATTTGCTCGAAAAGGATTCCGCCATCGCCTTCTACAAAGCAAAGAACCTCGACTTCTCCAAGATTTTCGAAACCGTCAAGGGTGGCGTCAAGTCTTACGATAAGAACTACGTCAAGGAAGAACTGGTCAACTTCGACCGCCGCGAACTCTTGCCGTTTGTCAAGGAAACTCTCGAAAAGGGTACTCCTGTGGAACTCTGTACGGTGGTGCACAACACCGACCGTACGGTGGGTACGGAACTTTCCGGCGAAGTGGACGAACACTTTGGCGTGAAGGGCCTTCCCGAAGATACCATCCGCATTCACCTTCAGGGTGTTGCGGGCCAGAGCTTCGGTGCTTTCCTTGCTCCGGGTGTCACGCTCGATTTGGAAGGCGAAGCGAACGACTTTATGGGCAAGGGCCTCTCGGGTGGTAAGATTGTCGTGCGCCCGCCGCACAACGCTACCTTCAAGGCCGAAGACAACGTCATTGCCGGTAACGTGATCGGTTACGGTGGTACGTCGGGTAAGGTGTTCATCAACGGTCTTGCTGGCGAACGCTTCGGTATCCGTAACTCCGGTATGCTCCTTGTCTCGGAAGGCGTGGGCGACCACGGCTGCGAATACATGACGGGTGGCCGCGTGGTGGTACTCGGTCGCGTGGGCGTGAACTTCGCCGCAGGTATGACAGGTGGCTTTGCTTACGTGTACGACGAAACGGGTCACTTCGACCTGAGTTGCAACGTGGGCTCCGTGGACCTTGAAAGCGTACTTGCCGGTACCGACAGCGAACGCGAACTCCTCGATTACATTGAACAGCACGTTCAGGCAACGGGTAGTGAAAAGGGTAAGCGCATCCTTGAAAACTGGAACAGCGAACGTCCCAAGTTCGTGAAAATCTTCCCGGTGGATTACAGAAACGCATTGGCAAAGAAGGGCTGAATGAAAGTAGACAGTAAACGGTAGGCAGTAGACAGTGATAGTAAGGCGGCTTTGCCGCGATTATAAAACTTCCTACTTCCTACTTCAAACTTCTTACTAAACATTAAAATTTTAACTATAAAAGTTGAAGTCTTTTATGCAGCAAATTAACCGAATCGCAGATATTTACCGCCCTGTCGAAGAGCGAATCAAGGACAACAACGAAGTCGAACGCCGCTTGACTTCACTGGAAATCGTACAGCAGGGTTCACGCTGCCACAGTTGTGGAATCCCGTTCTGTCACGGTGCGGGTTGCCCGCTGGGTAACCTGGTGCCCGAATTCAATGCGGCTGTCGCTGCAGGGAATGCCGAACGTGCCTACAACATCATCAGCAAGACAGCTTTCTTCCCCGAATTTACGGGCCGCGTTTGCCCTGCGCTTTGCGAATCCGCTTGTACGGGCAATGTGCATAACGATCCGGTGATGGTTCGCCAGATTGAAAAGTATATCATCGAAACAGCTTTCGAAGAAGGCCGCGTCACGCTCCCTGCCGCCGAATGGAACGGCAAGACAGCCGCGGTTATCGGCTCGGGCCCTGCAGGGCTCTTTGCTGCCGAAGCGCTCCGCCGCAAGGGCTACGCCGTTACCGTTTACGAAAAGCGCGAAAAGGTGGGCGGTCTTTTACGCTATGGCATTCCGAACTGGAAACTCGACAAGTCGGTTATCGATCGCCGTGTCAAGCTCCTCGAAGAAGCTGGCATCAAGTTTGTCTGCAGCACCGAAATCGGCAAGGACATTTCGGCGGAATACATCCACAAGAATTTTGACGAAGTCTTCCTCGCTATCGGTACGCCGAACGCCCGCGACTTGAAAATTCCGGGCCGCGAAGCCGAAGGAATTTTCCTTGCCCTCGATTTTCTGCACGGGGCCGAAATGCCGGGCGAAAGCAATCCCGAAAAGTATAGCGCGAAGGGCCGCAAGGTCCTGGTGATTGGCGGTGGCGATACGGGTAACGACTGCGTGGGCAAGGCCATCCGTGAAGGTTGCGAAAGCGTGCTTCAGGTGGAATTCATGCCCAAACCGCCCGAGGAACGTTCCCCGTCCACTCCGTGGCCGGATTGGCCGTACATGCTGCGTACCAGCTACGCCCAGCACGAAGGTGGCGAACGCCGTTGGAACGTGTCTTCCAAGCAGTTTATCGTGAAAGATGGCCGCGTCGCCGGTGTCGAAGCTGTCCGCGTGGAATGGGAAATGTCCCCACAGGGCCGCCCGCTCAAACCCAACGAAGTCCCGAATTCTACCGAAGTCATCGAGACGGACTTGGTAGTGCTCGCCATGGGCTTCACCGGGGTCCCGGCAGAAGGCATCGTGAACGATTTGGGCCTGCAACTCACGCCGCGTACCGCGATCATTCCGGACCCGGCTCGCCACATTTACGCAGTCGGTGACTGCGCAAATGGCGCGTCCCTTGTGGTCCGCGCCATGGCCGATGCTAAACGAGTTGTCGGTTCGCTTTAAGAGATAAAGCGGATTAACAATCGAGACCTTCTCCGCACTCCTGGCAAGTAGAACTGCTTGCGCAGGGGAGCAATTCGTCTTCCTCGAACAAAGGCTTTACACGATCGTCGTCTTTGTACCTCAGGTATTTGACGTTTGTGTATTCCTTGCTGACGGTAAACGTGAGCGCGCTAATCTGGTAGGAGTGTAGGTTTGCTCCGTCAGGGTAGATAACGTCTACGATAATGGTGTCTCCAGAAAGTTCTGTGTAAACATCTTTGATAACGAAGTTGTTTGTGGCATAGTAACCATCATCGCGGATAGAAACGGTTCCGTCGGCATTCTTTACTATCACGACACGCGGGGTTACGGCCATTCCCTGGCGAGGCAGTACCGAGACATTACGTGCCTGGGAATAGGTGCTGTCTGGGCCCGGAGGCGGCAGGTACACCCACTTGTTTTCAATGCACTGGTAACTGCGTCCGTAGAAATAGAGCAATGTGTCGGTATCGCAGGGCTCCAAGTCAATTCTGCGAACTCCGTCAGGAATGCCGTCACCGTCACAGTCGCTGCCCGGTGCGCAAGCATTTGCGCGTGTCCAATAATTGTCAACACATTTCATTTCTTCGCCGGTTATGCAGTCGATAACAATGCTTGTGTCTGTTTTGCTGTTGCAGTTGCCGTTTGCGGTCATTCCGTCGTAATCGGAAATATGCTGGCATGTTTCGATTTCCTTGCTGGAGCTGGATGCCGGATTTTCTGCGGCAGAAGAACTCGGTGTTTCCGAAGAGGAACTCGTGACGATATCCTTCGAGTCAATCACGTTGACCCACTCGTCGTCGGTCTTGCTGGCAGGGCAGTTTTCCTTGGCGATGTCCGACTTTGCCGTGGTGCGTTCAACGACCGGTTCCTCGCTCACGTCACCGCAGTAGCTGAACAGGAATCGAACAATCTGGTTGCTCGTATTTTCTTCGCAGTTCTTGGCTTCGATATCCACGACCTTCATGGTGTCGGGGGAGACGTATTCCAGCACGTGGCCGGCATACTTTTCGTTGCCGTAGAGGTTGAAGGAGTAGAGCGAACATTCGTTCGTGCCGTTCTTGGTGGCTTCAACCAGGTCGGTGTACTTGGCTGCAGCCTTCGGGAACAGCGCTTCTATAGCGCCGATGTTCTGCTGTACAAACTTGCGGACACCTTCGCCATCAAATTCTGTGGAATTTGTGGAGCCATCCATAGCCGGAGTCCTGGAGACCATTTCGCTCTTGTTAAATGCAAGCACGGCCTTGTCGAAACGGTGCTTGGTTTCGAGACCGTATTGCTGCAGGTAGGCTTCCAGCGAGCCGTCGTTAATCTGCGGAGTCTGAACATCTCCGCTTGACGAGGAATTCTGGTTTTGGTCTCCGATACTGCTAGAGGATTCTACCCCGGGCGTGCCCGAGCTCGAAGACCCCTTGTCGGCGACTTCGTTCAGTTCTTCGGAGGTGCCCGAAACGTTTACGCTATTGGAATCTCCGCAGTTGAAGCAGAGAAGGGCGGCTGCGCCCGCGATGCAAATGTTAAGCTTTTTCATTTTTGCTCTCCTTTACGCTTTTAGTAAGCGGGAATAATTGTAAATTCAAACGGTAAACCTGTTCGATGCCTTTGTCTTCGGCAGCAATTGCGATAATCTGTCGGCGGCAATCGTCTAGCGCCTTGACAATGCGGTCATAGCTCTCGCGAGACACTCCCATGGTGACGCCGCTGAAGTTGCGTTCGGTTGCCGGCAACTCAAGAGCCGGAGCGGCAAGCTGTGCCATCTGGCGGTGCATTCCGCGGAGTGCAAGCCTGGTTGCATCAGGGGTGCCGCTCACAGACGTTTCGGACTGTTTGAAGGCACCGTCCTTTTCTTTCTTGAGAAGCCCGGTCCTAGTCAAAAAATCAAGCGATTCGCGGACTTCCTGAGCCGATGTCTCGGCGTAGCACATCTTGGCCATCTCGCCCGGGGTAGCGCCGGGCATCAGCGGGGCAAGTTCACGCATCATGGGGTTACGCCAAGTGTCGTAATAGGCGAACAAGTCCCCTTCCAACACGCGCACCTTATGCACCTTCGCAATCGCGAGCATGTCGCGGTACGCGGCCTTCTTGGTTTCTTCGTTTGCGGCCTGGCCGAACTTGACCATCGCGCGGAAATAGTCGAGCTCAAACCCCGTGAGTCCTATTGCCGCGGCAACGCGTTCCACACCAATCTTGCTGAGCTTGCTCTTTCCGTCGCACACCACCTTCATATAAGAAGAAGAGGTGAAGCCTGCGACTTTCGAGAATTCGCGCCACGAGAAAGCGGAAATGCGCTTGCGCTCCTCGTAGTAGTCCAGCAGATACTGGCGAAAGTCTGAATATTCGATAATCGGTTTCATTGTTTTCCATCCTGTTATGCCAAGAATATATCTCTTTTTTATCCCCCTGTCAATAGTTTTATGCAACAAAAGTTAAGTTATTTAAGAAAAATCACAAGATTTTGCAATTCTTTTTAAAAATATTTTCTATATGCAACATTTGGGCTGTATATGCAACATCCAGCCAAAATAAAAACGCCCCGACATTGTCGGGGCGAAATTATGCGATAGAGCTGTTTTTTACTCGCCTAGGCAAGAATCCATTGCAGCGATAATCTTTTTCTTGTCCATGTGCTGGCCGATGAAGACGAGGCGGATAATACGGTCGCCGTACTTTTCGTCCCACACCTTGAGCAAGTCCGGATTTTCGCGCAGGATTCGCTTCTGTTCTGCTTCGCTTTCGCTGGCGAACCACGGGCCGAAATTCTGGGCAGAAGCCTGCTTGCCGGCCTGTTCGAACAGGTAGCTGTTGTCGCGTTCATCTTCGAACCACACGAGACCCTTGGTGCGGATAATGCTAGTCGGGTAGTCGTCAAGCAACACTTCAAAGCGTTCACGGATCAACGGGCGGCGGCGTTCGTACACGAACGTGCTGATGCCGTATTCGTCACCATGCGGATGGTCCTTGTCATGGTGGTGGCCGCAATGGCACACGCCGTGTTCGTGATCGCAGTGGCTGTGATCTTCATGGTCGTGGTCATCATGATCATGGTGGTGATGCTCGTGTTCGTCATGATCATCATCGTGATGATGGTGTTCATGCTCGTCATGGTCATCGTCGTCTTCGTCTTCAGGAGACGTTTCTTTCATGAGTTCCTTGGCCCAAGCGGCGGAGTTGCCGACCTTTTCAAAATCGAACTGCTTGGTGTCCAGGATATCCTTCATTTCGACCTTGCCATAATTCGTCTCGATCATCTTGGCTTCGGGCTGCAAGGCGCGAACCACGGCCTTCACGTGTTCGAGATCGGTTTTAGACAAACTATCAACCTTGTTCATCACGATGGTGTTGCAGAATTCAATCTGCTGGATGAGCAAGTTCGCGATGTCTTCTTCTTCAAGATCCTTGGACAAAAGCTTCTGGCCGCCAGCGAATTCGTCGGCGAGACGTGCCACGTCTACTACGGACACGATGTTGTCCAGGTGGCAGGGGAGCGGACGGCCGTCGCGGCTCTGCAACTGGGCGCCGGCCATGCAAATCGTTTGTGCGATAGGAATCGGTTCGCAAATGCCGCTGGCTTCAATCAGAATGTAGTCGAACTTGTTCATTTCCAGAAGTTCGGCAATTTGTTCCAAAAGGTCGGTCTTCAGGGAGCAGCAAATGCAGCCGTTGGACAGCGGCACCACCTTGCCGGAGTCTTCTTTAGTGATGTTTCCGCCCTTTTCAATAAGAGTCTGGTCGATGTTCACTTCGCCGATGTCGTTTACAATCACGGCGACATGGTAACCTTGCTGGTTGTTGAGAACAAAATTGAGAAGGGTGGTTTTTCCGGCTCCGAGGTAGCCGGTGAGCAGCGTAATAGGTACTGACTTTTTCATAGTATTCCGAAATTTAGCTTTTTTTGCTTTTTTCGGCAAAAAACAAAAAAAAACTAGCCCAGCAGAGCCGGACTAGTTTTTTGGGGGTTAGGAGGAGAACAAAGAGTTCTGGTACATAAGATATAAAAATTCGGGGGTGCTGACAAGGAAATAACTGAAAATTTTATTACTATTTTCTTATTTCTACATTTTTTATGTGATTTGCAACTACTTTGCGGTACGAAAAGTTCCATTTTGGCTGATTAGGGGTGTATTGGGTTCATTTGGGGTTAGAATTGCTGTTTAATAATTAAAAACGGCTATATTTACTCGAAGAATGGAGATTCTATGAATTGTCGAATACTGATGCGTTTTGTCGGAACTACCGATGAACTTTCCGGCGTTTATGATGCCCTGATGGAGCAGTATCCCGAAATGGACCTGCCTAGCGAAGATTCGGGCGAGTGGTACTCGGTTGACGACGTCATGATGGATGAATACGAATGCCGCTTCGAAGAATTACCCGAAGGCGAACTCTTGGCGATGGACGGTTCTGTACTCATCGAAGATGAACTCCCTGAAGATTTCTTTGCTGACTTGATGGATCGATTTGAACGCGTGTACGGCGCATTCAAATGGTCTTCGTTAGATGTGGGCGTGGGTTGCGGCGTCAGTGATGGCTGGGGCGAATTCAATCCGGACTACGCTGACGATTATTCTGACGAAGCTAACGAAATTTCCGAAGCCGTCCTCGGTTTTTGATTCCCTCGTTGACAATCTTGACGCTCTCTTTGTCATCCCGGCGAATGCCGGGCGGACAGCACTTAGAGCTTTGCTCTTTAGTGCGCATGGCCACCAAGGTGGGATCTCCTTTTACGGCTTTCCAGAGAACTTGTAATTCTTATTGAAAAATTAATTTGTCGGTGATTTCGGCGAGCATGCGTTCATGCGTGCAGACTTCGGGTGATACTCCCTCGATAGAGCCCGTGCTGTAAAAGCTCGTGCAGGCACATTCATGAGCGCAGCAACGGTAGCGAATGTCGCAACCCTCGCATTCTTTTTTGTCGTTGTCCAGGAACTGTCTAATTTGTTCGCAAGCGTCTTCGTTAAATCCGGTGAAGACGTTGCCTTGTAAGTAAGGCGGATTATTGTTTGAGGTAATGAACCTGGTGCAAGGGAACATGTTGCCATTGGTCGCAACGCCAATAGCTCCGTTGTATACATGGCAAGAGTATTGCCTGTACCGTAAATTCGCAAGGTATAATTTTATTTTGTCCTGAATTGTGCCCAAGAACATCTTGTCGCCTTTATCGCGACATTTCTTCCAGTACAAAGCCATCTTCTGGTATTGTAGGGCAAGTCTGTCAAAATCTTCGCCGCTCCATTTGCCGTCAAAATCGACGCTCGTGGTAAGGCTTTTGAATCCCTGTTCGTGCAACCACTTGACGCTTTCGGCAAGGGTTTCTATGTGGGCGCGTGTTACCGTACTTAAGGCGATTGCGCCTAACTTTACGAATCGCGGAATGTTCTTTTCGATTTCCTTGAAACTTCCGCAGCCGTTTACGGTACGGCGAGCAATGTCGTGGTGGTGTTCCGGACCGTCAAGCGAAAGGTAAATGCGGAAATGCTCCCGCTCACAAAAGTCAAAAAAAGAATCGTCAAAGAGCGTGCCGTTGGTGTTGACGGCAAAATTGAGCTTGAAGTTGCTGGGCGCTTCGCCTTTGTCCATGGCCTCGGCAAGGAATGCCTTGGCTATGTTCACGCCCTTGAAAATGCTGTCCTTGCGCAACAATGGCTCGCCACCGAAAAAGGTGATGTTCAGATAAGTCTGCTTAAAAAACAGGCTACGCTCTAGCCCCACGCGAATCGCCTGCTCAAGCGTTTTGTCGTCCATCACGTTGTGGCGTGCGGATTGCGAGTCTTTGTAATAACAATAGGAACAGCGCAAGTTGCACTGTTCCGTAAGGCATAGAACTAAGTTCATCCGGCGATGTCGCTTCGTTCGTAAGTGGATACCATGCTTGCGGCCATGCAACCGTCCTCGTTGTTACACATGTGAACCTGAATGCACCACGGGTCGTTTTCGGGGCATGCTTGGAGTGTGTTGACGGATGAACTGGAGGGCTGTTCCGCTTCGCTTGATGAACTTTCTTCTTCAACAATGATGGGATCGCCTGCGAGCGGTACCGGTTCTTCAGCGGAGCTGCTTTGTGCTTCCTCTTCTGAAGAAGAACTGGAGTTCGGACCGTAAATGTCTTCGTCGGTGGGTGCGGCGATGGTACCCGCTTCAGGGGGTGGATACGGTTCTTCAAACGATGAACTGCTCAAAGGTTCTGCTGCAGACGACAGCGCTTCAACGGCCGAACTGCTAAGAGCCTCGTGGCTCAGAGGAATATCGACAACGCTTGAACTGCTCGGAGTTTCGTTTTCGGGAGCTCCTGTTTCAGGATTCTCGAGAACGGGCTGATCAGGGGCCGCTGCGGTGCCACTTTCTTCGCAAGCGGTCAATGCAACGGCCGCAATACCAAGCGATGCTGCAATGGCGCTTTTGGCGGCAATGCTTAGCTTCGCGCTGTTTTTGACGATTTTCTTCTCGATTTTCATGGCAGAACTCCTCCTTTCTGGTTAAAATATATATAAACTGGCTCCCGATTTCTACAAGAAAATCCAATCTGCAAAAACCTGTGACCAGATACAAGAAAAAACGCCTGGCATTAACCAGGCGCATCTGTCTACAGAAAACAGACTGCAGTCTACTGTTTACTGACAACTGTCTACTGTCTACTGCGAACGCTTCGCGTTCGCTACGTCTGCTCTTCGCCGCGGAGCATGATGACCTTACCCGTGCGAATATATTCGACGATTTCGAACTTCTGCAACAGGCTCTTGAGCGTGTCGACCTTCTGGCTGTTTCCGGTGATCTGGATAATCATCGAAGTCGCGGTCATGTCCACGGTATTGGCGTGGAAGTGGTCGCAAAGCTGCAGAATTTCGGTACGCTGGTCCGGAGTGCAACGCACCTTGATGAGTGCGAGTTCCTTTTCCACGGCGTCGGTATCGGTATGGTCCTTGGCCTGCACCACGTCCACGAGCTTTTCGAGCTGCTTGATAATCTGCATCAAGATCTCGGGATTGCCGTGAGCGATGATGTTCATGCGGCTAAAGTTCGGGTCGAGCGTGGGGGAGACCACCAGGGAGTCGATGTTGTAACCACGGCGGGAGAACACGAGGGCAATGCGCACGAGCACGCCCGGGCGGTTTGCAACTAACAAACTAATAGAATGTGCTTTATCCTTTAACATGGCTTATCTCCTTAGGTCGATCCCGTGGGCTTTTCAAGTTGAGTCTTCGGCTGTTCGGTAATCATGCTCGTAATCGGAGCACCGGCCGGAATCATCGGGAACACGTTGTCTTCCTTTTCGCATTCGCAGTGAATGAGCACCGGGCCTTCGTTGTATTCCAGAGCCTTCTGGATTACGCGTTCGGCGTCGGCGCTACGCTTGATGCGCAGTCCCAGAATACCGTAAGCTTCGGCGAGCTTCACGAAGTCGGGGTTGCCCTTCATGTCCACGCAGCTGTAACGCTTGTCGTAGAACATGTCCTGCCACTGGCGCACCATGCCCAGGTACTTGTTGTCCATCACGAAAATCTTGATGGGGAGCTTGTGGATGGCGGCCGTTGCAAGTTCTGCTTCGGTCATCTGGAAACCTCCGTCACCGCAGAAGGTAATCACCGGCCAACCGGTGGTGTTGCCGAAAGCGGCGCCAATGCAAGACGGAAGGCCAAAGCCCATGGTTCCTGCGCCGCCACTGGAGTGGAGCTGGCGCGGATAGTTGGTGTGGAAGAACTGTGCTACCCACATCTGATGCTGACCCACGTCGGTCGTGACAATGGCCTTGCCCTGCGTGAGGTCGCTAACTGTCTGAACAATGTGCTGCATGCGGAGACCGCCCTGCTTCGGGTAGGTCAGCGGGAAACGCTTCTTCCAGGACTGGCAAGTCTTCACCCATTCGGCGGTGTCGAGCTTACCCACGAGCGGGAGGAGCTGTTCCAAAACGAGCTTTGCGTCGCCGCACATAAACACATCCGGCTGCAACACCTTGCCTTCTTCGGCCGGGTCGATGTCAATGTGCATCTTGATAGCATCCTTACAGAACACGTCAAGCTTTCCGGTAATGCGGTCGTCCCAGCGGCTACCGATCGAAAGAATCAAGTCGCAATCGAGAACGGCCTTGTTGGCGTACACGGTGCCGTGCATGCCGAGCATGCCCAAAGAAAGTTCATGGTCGGTCGGGAAGGTGCCGAGGCCGAGCAAAGTGCAGCACACGGGGGCGTTCAACTTTTCGGCGAGTTCCTTCACCTGGCGGCTAGCGCCCGAAATCATGGCGCCGTGGCCCACGAGCAAGAGCGGCTTCTTGGATTTTTTCAGGTATTCGGCGGCACGCTCAACACTTTCAGTAGAAGCGTAGCTCGGAATCTTGTAACCCGGAAGGTCCATCTTGTCGGTGAACGGAGCGGTGCAGGGGCCCGCGGTCACGTCCTTCGGCAAATCGATCAGCACGGGGCCCGGACGGCCGCTGCGTGCAATGTGGAAGGCTTCCTTCATCACGCGCGGAAGGTCGTTGGAATCCTTCACCAAGTAAGAATGCTTCACGGCTGCAAAAGTCATACCGCTTGTATCGCATTCCTGGAAGGCGTCCTTACCCAGGTTCGGGGTAGTCGTCTGGGCGGCAAGAACCACGATCGGGCTAGAATCCATAAGGGCGGTGTAGATACCGGTAAAGGTGTTGGTGGCGCCCGGACCGCTGGTGACGAGAGCGACGCCGACCTTGCCGGTCTGACGAGCGTAACCGTCGGCCATGTGGGTAGCGCCCTGTTCGTGGCGGGTCAACACGACTTTAATATTGGAATCCAGAATGGCGTCGAACATCGGGATGGCCGATCCACCGGGATAACCGAAAATGGTATCAATTCCTTCGCGCTTGAGGCATTCAATAATCACCTCTGCGCCACTTAATGGAGAATTTGCCATATAATTTCCTGTACTTAACGGGTTGTTGTTCAAAAAATATGGCTGAAATATAGAACGAATGCCCTGTAGTGGCAAGATATTTACTTTGAAATATCTGAAAATTTTAAAGTTTTTTTGAAAAGTTGTGCTTTTTTATACCTTGTACTCTAAAAAGTTTGCTGTTTTTTACTCTATTTTTGAAAAAGTCTTTGTTTTGAGCTTTTGAAATTGGTGTGTTTTGTGCTTAAATTTGCTAAAAATTAAATTTTGAATAAAGTAAATCGTGTACTTTTGAAGTGAAGCTTAAGTAAAAAGACCCTTTCGGAAGCCGAAAGAGTCTCGGAAAGGACGTTTTTTATGAAAAATGGACTTTTTTAGCCTTCAATCCAGCCGTAACGTCCGTTGAACTTGGCTTCGGCCTTCAAAACCTGGAAAGTGCAGCTGATTTCGACTGCGACATTCTTGGGCAGGTTCGAAACGCCCACTGCCGTGCGGGCATGCTTTCCGTTTTCGCCGAAAATTTTCACGGCAAGTTCGCTGGCTCCGTTCAGTACGGCCGGCTGTTCATGGAATCCGGCGGCAGACTGCACAAAACCTTGCATTTGCACGAGTCGAAGAGTTTCGTCTTCTTCAAGCAGCGTAAGTGCGGCGGCAACGTTGTTCATAAGGCAAATTGCAGCGCCTTCGGCAGCCTTTTCAACAGAAACTTCTGTCGGAACGGAGCCGCAGAAAGCCGAAAAGTCTCCGTTAATCGAGGGCAGTTGGCCTGAAACGTAAATTGTGTCTCCATTACGAGTGGCTGGTACGTAGGCTGCGAGTGGTGCGGGGCATTTGGGGAGCGTCAGTCCTAATTCCTGAACTTTTTTAACAATCTGATCCATTTTATTTTTCTCCAGTGAACTTTAATATACAATTTTATCTAAAAAAAGAACAGCAATTTGTATGGGGTTTACAAATTGCTGTGTAATAGTCGTTTTAAATGGGGTTAGGCTTTGTTTTCAACAAGCTCCAAGGCCAGTTTCTTCATTCCGTTGAAGTCCCATTTGCCAGACCCCAGCTTCGGAATGTTGTCTACCACAAATACGGCACCAGGTTGCATGAGTGGCGGAATGCCCGACTTGCGGAGTGCGCGTGAAATTTCTTCTGCGTTGCCATCCTTGACCAAGAGCACGATTTTTTCACCCTTTGCGGAGTCGGGAACAGCGGTTACGGCGAATTCGTGTTCTCCCATAATGCCCGATTCGGCAATACGGAGTTCCACGGCGGTCAAAGATATCATTTCGCCGCCGAGCTTTGCAAAGCGGCTGTAACGACCGAGAATCTGTACGAATCCGTCCGGAGTGAGCTTGCACTTGTCGCCGGTTTTGTACCAACGTCGACCTTCGATATTGATGACCACGGAGTCAGTCTTTTCTTTGTCCTTCAGGTAGCCCTTCATCACCTGGGGACCGGTCACGACCAGCATGCCTTCTTCGCCGTTGGGCAGGAATTCGTTGGTTTCCGGGTCGATGATGGCGCAGACGGAACCCGGTACGGACATGCCGATGCTTGAATTGTCGCTGCACTTTTCCATGGTCAGGAAGTCGTCCAACAATACGTTCGGGGCGTTGAGCGTTGCAAGCGGTGTAAGCTCGGTGCAACCGTAGCCTTCGTAAACATCCTTGCCGAACTTGAGCTTGAATGTTTCGCGCATTTCGGGGCGCAGCTTTTCGGCACCGGCAATGATGTAACGCAACGAATCCAAACACATCGGGTGGACCCAGCGGTTAATGGCAATGGCGCGCAGGAAAGTCGGAGTCCCCATCATAATGGTGGTCTTGTACTGGGCGCACACGCGGGCGAGCGTTTTGATGTCGGTCGGGTCGGGGCAGAGCACCATGGGCACTCCATCTAAAAGCGGCATCATATATGTCATGGTAAAACCGAACGAATGGAACAGCGGAAGTAACGATGTCATCACGTCGGTACGGCGGAGCTTGATAATGTGGTCTCCCTGCTGGGCGTTCGAGATCACGTTCTTGTGGGTGAGTTCAACACCCTTCGGTGTACCTTCGGAACCCGAACTGAACAGGATGACTGCATCGTCGTTCAGGTTGGCCGAGGTAAACCATAGATGGCGTAAAACCGCTGCCGGACAGAAATGGATGATAAATGTCGAAACTAGGCGACAGAAGGTCGATATTTTGGCTTCTTCTTCGTCCAGGTAAATCATCTGGCATTTGCCGGCGATTTGTCCGAAGGCGACATTCTTTCCACAGAGCTTGTCGAAGAAGGCGTGGGTAGTAACCACTGTAGAAATGTCTGCCTTTTCGATGCAGCCAAGAATCGTATCGACCGGAGCGGAATAGTTCAGGTTCACCGTCGTCTTGCCGGTGCCGAGAATCGACATAATGCCAAGAGCTGCATCGCGGCTAGTCGAAAGCATAAAGCCCACATTGCGGTCACCCTTCGCGACAGACTTGATGACTTTGCCGAAGTGGTGGCACAATCGAATCATGTCGTAGCCGTTGACATGGTTGCCGGCGGGGTCAATCAGCATCACGCGGGAACGGCGCTTGCGCATAGCCTTGAACCAAAGCGGGACTATCGATGCGGAATGGTCCATGGCGGCATTCCAAATATCGGTGTCCAGAAGTTCCAGGTCGTGGCGGATTTCTTTTTCGGTTGCGTTCGTAGGAAGCGGCTTCGAAAAACCGACGCTAATAATGCGGTTGAATGACTGTGGACGGTTTACGCATTCGCTGGCGTGGCTGTAACGGCTGCCCCAAAGACCTTGAATATAGAACGGGACAATCGGGGTGTCTGTACCTTCGATGGCCTTGGAATAATCGAGCGAGAAGGTTGATACGAACGGGGTCTTCGAAACTTCGCCTTCAGGGAAAATCACGACCGCTTCGCCATTCAAGAGAGCCTTGTGGATTTCTTCCATAGCGGGGCCTGGATCGCGGCGGTTAATGCTAATTAGGAAGTTCCCGTGGAAGAACCAACGCTGGTACCAGTCGGCGAATGTGTTGCGGTTGCTTGCAATGCGGAGAGGTCTCGGCGAAGCAATCTGGAGCACCGCCCAGTCGATAAAGCTGAAATGCGGACCCACCAAGAGAACCGGACCGGATTCGGGAATGTTCTGCACACCCATGACCTTGACGCGGTAACGGAATACAAAGGCGAATGCAAAGCGGAGTGTTGCTCGCAAAAGGGCCATCGGGTTGTTCTTGAGGGTTGCAATAAAGCAAAGTGCAAGGATTACCGCTAAAATCATAAAGCAGTAATCGAGCGTAATCGGCGTAAAGATGAGGAGCAATGTTTGGCCGCCCATAATCAGCACGAGTGCAGCCATCTGAATGCAGTTTGCCACTGCGTGAATGCGGCCTGCTGTATCGGGGCGGGTGTAGCTTTGAATGACCGTACGCAAAATCACGAAGGCGCAGCCGGCGCTCCAGCCGATAATGCCGTAAAGGATCGCCTGCAACCAGGCGTTATGTACGAACGGGAGTGCAAACATGGTAATAGCGGAGGCTACTGCTGCAAACGGGATCAGGCCTGTTTCGACAAAGCCCTTGGAAGCCCAACTGGCAGAGAATGCTCCAACCACATAGCCGGCGGTCACGATGAACATGGAAATCGGAATCACGGCTGTGTTCAGCATGTTCGCCAAGTCTTGAATCAAAATCAAGAAAATCTGCGTCACGCCCCAAAAGGCGGCAAGACCAAGAATCGAAAGACGTACAATCGGGTGGCTCCAGGTGGCCGAGAAATTTCGCATGGGGGAACGCATCTTGAGGTTGTCGTGCGTCTCGCCGACCTTGATGCAAAAGCCTGCAATCGTTGTCACGACACTTAAGCCGAGATAAATCCAAAGCGTAAGGTCGATACTGATGGGCGAATCAGGCCTGCCAGAAAGTCCCATGGCGAAGAAAGCCGCTGCAGCAGTACCGAGAACAGAAAGCGCCATATACCAGGAGTTAATTTTAACGAGGTCTTCGCTTTCGACCATTTCCTTCATGATTCCAAGTTTGGCCGGGCTTAGTACCGCAAGGAATATTCCGTACAGCCCGAGGAGTCCGTAGGCGACCCATTCTGCGCCCGCCACGTAACAGACTACGACGGCAATCACGGAGGCAAGCATTCCCACCGAGGACCATGCCATGACGCGACCCTTGTGGAATCGGCCTGCAAAATAGCTGGCTGCCGGGAGCATAAAGATGCTCGGTGCAAAAATGGCAAATTGTAAAAGCATGCTGCGCCACCAGAAGGCGGACCCCTCGAACGAGATGGACAGCCATCTCTGGAAATGGACGAACAGGCCCATTTGCACAAAAATGCTACAGAAAACAAAAATTAGGTACGCAATGGAACTCTGGTACTTGGTCAGTTTCATAAATCCTCAGTTAGAACTTAGATCTTAGAACTTAGAGCTTTGAAGCTAGAATTTAGGGCTTAGATCTTAGAATATTCTCTAAGTTCTACAAGCGAAGCGTCTAAGTTCTACCAACTTATTTCTTCTTGAACACCTTGTAGAAGCAGAAGGTGCACATCCCGATAATACCTGCCCACGAAAGGACCATAAAAATCAGGCCGCTAGTAGAAAATTCCATGTTATGCCTCCTCGTCGGAATTGCCGACGGTCATATTCTGCTTGTGGAGAACGGTGGTCTTTCTGGCCGGGCCGTTCTCCTTCCAGGCGTAGTAGATGGCGATATTCAAGAGTACTACGAGTGCGAGCAGGAATCCGCGGACGCCCCAGGTAAAGCCAATCTGTGAGAATTCGCTACCGAGGAATGTGACCTTGGCGTCGGCCGGAACGTTGCTCAACAGGAGCACGCCCATGCCGTCGTGAATGATCCAGGCGACTAGCACGATTGCTAGGTAAATCGGGCACACGTACATAATGATCGGCCTAAAGAATCGGGGAAGTTTCAATGCGGCGCCGTCGTTCATCAATGCGAAAGCTTCGCATTCCGGCTTGCCGTCTTCGCCAATCACGTCGGATTTGCGGCGGCCGAGTACGAACGAGAAAATGAACGCCTGAATGGTGCCGAGAACCACCAGCAAGAAGCTTCCGCCCCAAAAGTCGAGTTCATCGACCGCGCCTGCTGCAAGGCCGAAAATACCCACAAGGCCTCCCAGGAAGGTCACTGTACCGGTGGCGGTAATGGAGCCCTTGCGGCTAAATTTCAAGTCGTCTTCGCAGAAACTGATCAGGGGCTGGATAATCGAAATGGCGCTCGTGACGCCCGCAATAAAGAGCATCGCGAACCACAGCGTCTGGAAGAATCCGCCAAAGGGTAGCTGGCCGAATACGAACGGCATGGTCTGGAATCCGAGGCCGAAGGTGCCGAGCTTAGCGCATTCTTCGATGTTGTTGCCGGCAATGAGTACGGCCATCGGAATCACGATGGTGCCGCCAAGGATGATTTCTGCAAAGCCGTTGGTGGCACTTGCCGTTAAAGACGAAAGCACCAGGTCTTCCTTGGGCTTCAGGTAACTGGCGTAGCAGAAAACGATGCCCATACCGAGGCTCATGGTAAAGAAGACCTGACCAGAAGCCGCAAGCCAAACCGTGGGGTTGAGAATTTCGGAAAGGTTCGGGTTCCACACGAAAGCGAGTCCCTTACCGATATCGGTAATCGTAAGCACGCGCACCACGAGGATAATGCCCATAATCAAAAGAATCGGCATGGTAATCTTGTTCACGCGTTCAATGCCCTTGCGTACGCCGAACGACAGGAGCCCCATGTTGCAGGCGAAGGTGAGCAAGAAGAAGAGGATCGCGGCAGGAACCGGGCCGACCTTAGTGTTCAGCATGATGTAGTTGCCGAAGAATTCCTTCATCGGTTCGTAACCGCCGGCGACCACTTCCATCAGTTTGCCTGTGGCAGAGTAGTAGGTAAACGCGAGAATCCAAGACTGGATAAAGATGTAGTAGAAGCTGATGAACAGCGGAGGCAAGAGCCCGAGCGAACCGAGGTACTTGGCCCAGGGTTTCTTGTTCAGAATGTAGTGGAATCCGCCGGGGGCGGTACCGTGGTGTTTGTTACCGGCAGCGCGGCCAAGCGTCCATTCCATCCAAGAAAGAGGAATGCCCAAAAGCAAGAAGGCAATGAGGTAAGGGATAATGAATGCGCCGCCACCGTTTGTGGCTGCCTGCACCGGGAAACGCAAAAAGTTGCCAAGTCCGACGGCGGAACCCGCGACCGCGAGAATCACACCAAGTTTCGAACCCCAGTTGTCTCTAGAGCTTTTCATTTTTCACATCCTTTCAAATTTTGGAACAAATGTAGAATATACTGCTTTTGTCTTCCCCGCGTAGGCGGGAATCTCCTCTTGTTTTTTTGACGTTATTTACTCTTGTATACAGATTTCTTGAAAAATTCGGTGCTTTTTGTCTCGCTGAAGTCTATCTTTATATTCATAAACCGAGAGGGTGGGGTTACCCTCGCAGAAAAATAAAGGATGAATTATGATCGACGTTAAGGGCAAATGGACCTTGATTACTGGCGGCTGCCGCGGAGTGGGCCGTCTCACCGCTATCGAAATGGCGAAGCTCGGCGCAAATATCATTCTGCAGGGCCGCGACAAGTCCCATGCTGAACCGGTAATGAACGAAATCAAGAAGTACGGTGTCGAAGTCCGCGCAGTGGGTTGCAACCTCGAACATGCTTGCGAAATCGATGCCGCTCTCGCCGAGATCGATTCCTGGGGCGTGCAGGTCGACATCGTGTTCAACAACGCCGGCCTCATGAGCCACTACTTTACCGATTATCTCACCAATACCATGGAAGACTTCCACCAGGCCATGGCGGTGAACTTCTTTGCACCAATCAAGATCGCTTATCATTTTTTGCCGGGAATGATCAGTCGCGGCTTTGGCCGTATGCAGCTTACCACTAGTGGCATCGCCAACGAACCCGAACTCATGGGCTACGCCTGCGCCAAGGCTGCTCTGACAAAATTTGTCAAGGACTTTGCCTGCAAGCTGAATGGTACCGATGTCATGATGAACGTGATGGATCCGGGCTGGTTGCGCACCGATCTCGGTGGCCCCAACGCTCCTAACGCCCCCGAAAGCGTGATTCCGGGTTCCATGGTGTCTGTCATGCTCGACGACAAGAAGAGTGGCCGTTGGTTCAGCGCTCAGGAATTTACTGGCATGTCCCTTGCCGACGCTGTTGAAAAGGGCAAGTCTGTGGAGTAATTGTAAAATCGAGGTGTTTGAAATTTTACAATGGAGAAAGTCCTGCCTTCGGGTTGGGCTTTCTTTTTGTAAAAAGATGTTTAGAAACGCGTTGGCTATTGGGCTCAAAAAAACTATAAAAAAATATTACAAGGAAATTATTCTTCTCATTACTATTTTTTATGTGGGATTAATAAGGGATTGGTTTTTAACATAAACCAAAAGGTCTAGAATGAAAAAGATTCTTGCGATTATGTCTATGGCTGCGGTGTCCGCCATGGCAATCAGTGCCAGCAGGGTAGGCCCTGTTAGCACTTACGGCGAACTTAAGGCCAATGGTGGCAAACTTTCCGGTTCTTGCCCGGAATATGCCAACAAGGCTGTCCAGGTGAAGGGCATGAGCCTTTTCTGGAGTTCGGGCAATACCTATTCTACCGACTTCTACTCCGAAAAGGGTATCAATCGCTTGGTTGATGACATGGGCGTTGAAGTGGTTCGTTTTGCTCTCGGTGCCGCTGACGAAAAGTTCAATAGCTCGGGCCGTTCTTACACGACGGGTGGCGAAGGCTTCCAGAAGGCTTTGCTCAAGTCCGTGGTGAATGCTGCTGTCGATAAGGACATTTACGTCATCATTGACTGGCACATCGAATCTTCCGAAGGCTTTACTAATGATGCTGTCAAGTTCTTCGAATATGCAGCCAAGGAATACGGTAAGTACAATAACGTGATTTTCGAAATCTGGAACGAACCGACCGGTAGCATGGATGCCGTGAAGCAGCATGCCGACCAGGTGATTCCGGTTATCCGTAAGTATTCCGACAATCTCATCCTTGTGGGTAGCCCGGGATGGTCCAGTCAGCCGGATAAGTGCGCTAACGCAGGTATCAACGACAAGAACTATGGTTGCACGCTCCACTTCTACGCTGCAACGCACAGAATGGGCGATGGCGGCTATAATAAGGCTGCGGAATCTGCAATGGGTAAGGGCGTTCCCGTGTTCGCTACCGAATGGGGTACTGTCAATGCCAACGGTGATGGCCAGCCGGATGAAGGCTCCAGCAACCAGTGGGTAGAATGGATGGCTCAGAAGGGCGTGTCCTGGACGAACTGGAACGCTTCTGCTATGAATGAAACTTCTGCTGCATTTGCTAACGCCGTGTTCGAAAATGGTTTCACTTACACCAATTCTGGTAAGTATGTGAAGGGCAAGCTCGGTGGCGCTTCTTATAAGGATTGCGGCCTCCAGAATGGTGATGCCGAAGAAGAATCCGGCTTCTCTACGGGCGTTGCTAATGGTGCTACGACTTCCATTCTCGATGACATGGAAGATGGTGACCGTTATGGTTACCTTGGCGGTGCATGGGCTGCTGTCGAAGACCAGGAAAACGGCGGTAAGAGCTCCATTTCTAACGACGTGATTAAAGACGACTTTGGCAACTCGACCTACCAGGTTGTTTACCCGGTCAGCGGCGATAGCAAGAATACTTCCAAGTATATGGCCGCCCTTAAGGACGTGAAGATTGGTAAGGGTACTCTTGATTACGGTCCGTATATCAAGATGTTCCTCACTCTCCTGAAGGAGGAAAAGAAGGATTCTCCGAAGGCTTATGCTGACTTCTCCAAGTGCTCTACGATCAAGTACAAGTACAAGGGTGCAAGCCACAACTTCGCAATCGAAACGACTGACGTTACTGACTATAACTATCACCGCGTGAACAAGGATGCCTCCGAAGGCTGGAAGGAAGTCGAAATCACGACTGACATGCTGAAGCAGGAAACTTGGGGTGACGATTCTCGTTCCAAGCCGATCAACATGGCTCACGCAACTCGTCTTTCTTGGGAAATCAAGGGCCTCGAAAAGGTTCCGGACGATATGAACCAGCCCAAGTATCCGTATCTCTACATCGACGATGTGAAGTGCGATGGCCACAGCTTCACCGCTGTGAGCGGTGGTGCCGGTGACACTCCGAAGTCTTCTTCTTCTGTGGGTGGCAAGTCCAGTTCCAGCAATGGTCAGAGCGGCAAGTCCAGCTCTAGCAACGGCCAGGGTGGCAAGTCCAGCTCCAGCACGACTCCGACACTCTCTTCTTCTTCTGTCGCTCCGGTGATTACCGAACTCATGGTTATCGATGACTTCGAAGATGGTGATGAAGTTGCTGCAACAACCGGTACTTGGTATGCCTATACCGATAAGGAGCCGGGTGGGCTTTCCAAGATCTCTAATGTCTATGATAACACTCTCGGTGGCTATGTCGTGGTGTTCCCGGGCGCAGCCGATGCCGCTAATGCAACGAAGGGCTTTGCAGCTCTGACTGAAATCCAGTGGAATCAGGGAGCCTATAAGGAAGCTCCGTTTGTCGCTCTCGGCCTCAATACCAACGCAGACACCTCTAAGGGTGTTGACCTGAGCGCTTGCTCTGCTTTGAGCTACCGCTACAGAGGTAGTGCTCATACCTTCAAGATCCAAGACGGTCAGGTGGCTGATTACGCATATCACCAGATCAATTTCGAAGATGCCCTTGAATGGACGACCGTTGTGGCCAGCTGGGATGATATTGCTCAGCCTAGCTGGGGTGAACCGGTCGACTTGAACAAGAAGAACATCAAGAAGTTCGCTTGGGAAGTGATTGGTTACAAGAACATTGAATACCAGCCGACGATCAACTTCCTCTTTGTGGATGACTTCAAGTGCGTCAATGCCAACTCTGTGGGTGTCCGCATGGCTCGCAAGTCCGCTGGCCAGCTCAAGCTCAGCGTGAACGGTTCTACACTCAACGTGACGACCGCCGCTGCAGCCCGCATCCAGGTGTTCGACATGCAGGGTAACATGGTCATGAACCGCCTCGAAAGCGCCGCCGGTAACCACCAGGTGTCTCTCGAAGGCATGAACCGCGGTAACTACGTGGTTCGCGTCAAGACCGTGAAGGCCGCTCAGACTGCCCGCATCAGCCTCCGCTAATCCTCAATTGTCATCCCCGCGAAGGCGGGGATCACCTTTAAAAAAACTCCGGTTTAACCGGAGTTTTTTCATTTAAATTATTGCACATTTAAGCTATTGCAAATCTCGCTGCAGAATTTCGCACTTCTCCCTTTTCCACTCTTCAAATGTGTCGTCGGCGATATGCTGTTTGGCTTCGCGCATCAGGTGCAGGTAAAAATGCAGGTTGTGGATGCTCGCGAGCGTAAATCCGAGCGATTCTCCGGCGTGGTGCAGGTGGCGCAAGTAGGCGCGGCTGAAGTTGCGGCAGCAGTAGCAGTCGCAATTCGGGTCGACCGGCTTGTCAAATTCTTCGGCATGGCGGGCGGCCTTGTAGCGCAACACCCCTTCGCTGGTGAACAACATGCCGTTGCGGGCATTGCGGGTCGGCATCACGCAGTCGCACATGTCGACCCCGCGTTCGATGAGTTCCAGCAAATTCCATGGCGTTCCCACACCCATCACGTAGCGGGCGTGGTCCTGCGGCAAAATGTCGGTACAAAAGTCTGCGATTTCGTACATGGTTTCGGTGGGCTCGCCGACCGAAAGTCCGCCCATGGCATAACCGTCGGGGCCGAGTTCGGCAATACGCTCGATAGCCTGCTTGCGCAGGTCCTTGTGCATACCGCCCTGAATGATTCCGAAGAATTGCTGGTCGTAACCATGAATGGGCGGGTGCTCCTTGAGCCATTGCATGGCCTCGGCGGTCCACTTGAGCGTGAACTTGAGGCTATGCTCGGCTTCCTTGGCGGTGCTCGGGAACGGAGTACATTCGTCGAGCGCCATAATGATGTCCGCGCCGATTTCGCGCTGGGCGTTCATGACGCTTGCCGGGCTGAAAAAGTGCTTTGAACCGTCTAGAATGCTTCTGAATTCCACGCCTTCAGGCGTAATTTTACGCAAATCCTTCAGACTCCACACCTGAAATCCGCCGCTATCCGTTAAAACCGGACCGTCCCAGCCCATAAACTTGTGGATCCCGCCCGCTTTTGCAATACGCGGGGTAGTGGGGCGCAGGTAAAGGTGGTAGGTGTTTGCCAAAATGATTTCGGCCTTGATGTCCTTAAGTTGCGCGGGAGTGACCGCTTTTACGGTCGCTTCGGTGCCCACAGGCATAAAAATCGGCGTTGTCACGTCGCCATGGTCGGTATGGACCACGCCAAGACGCGCTTTTGACTTTTTGGAGGTCTTTAGGAGCTCAAATCGATTCATTATGCGTAAATTTAGAAATAATTCTAAGTTCTACCAACTAGGTTCTGCCTACTGCGGCTACGCCGCCCCGTTGTCAATTTATCCATAGGAATCCCCTTATAAATGTGTTTTTTGGAGCCAAAAAGGGGTAACTTTAATTTCGGATGGGTCTACGTGTGTAGATTCCTGCATGGAGTGATAAATGGAATACAAAAAGGTGTGGAAAAAGGCTGCTTGCCTTGTGGCTGGCCTTGCCGTATTCGGCTTGGCCGACAACCCCATTTCTTCTTACCACTATCTGGCGGATCCCTCTTGCGCCTCCGATGGTGATACCTTCTACATCTTGACCGATGTGGATGACTACAACAACCAGACGAACTGGAACTACGACATTGTCGGTCTTTATGCCTTCACCTCTGAAGACATGAAAAACTGGACTGACCACGGCATGATTTTCCGCTCCAGGCGTGAATTCGGCAATTACCCGAACAACACTTGGGCTTCGGGCATCGCCGTCAAGAATGGCAAGGTCTATATCGTTTACCCTGATGGCGCGAGCGGCGTGGGCATGATTACGGCGCCCGCGATCGACGGCCCCTATACCGACCCTGTTAAGGAAACTCATGGCGTCAATAGAATTGCAGGTGGCGGTAGCCTTATCGGTGGCTGCGACGGCATTGCGCATTGCTTTGACCCGGGCATCTTGATTGATGACGACGGTAAGGGTTACGTGATTTTCGGTGGTGGCGAAAGTTCCAGCCGCCCGTATGGCAACAACTTCGACATTATCAGTTTTACCGAAAGCAACGGCAAGATTACTTTCGACAAGAATTCTCTTAAGAAGGTTTCTTTGCCGAACTCCTTTGAAGCTCCTTACTTGCACAAGAAGGGTAGCACCTATTACCTGAGTTTCAACAACCGTAGTCAGGTGATTGATTATGGTATGTCTAACAATATCTGGGGCCCCTATACCTTTGTGGGTACGGTCATTCCGGGGATTGGCTCTGTGCCAGACGCTCATGGCGAAGGCGGTAACAACCACCAGGGCTTCGCTCCTTTTAAGGACAAGTGGTATGCCGTGTATCACGATCGCCGCTTGGTGACTTCCGACAACCATCCGGCCGCAACGACGCAACAGGGGGTGCGTTCCGAAAACCCGAACTACGAAAACCACAGAAGCGTGTCCATCGACGAACTCACCTGGAGTGGCGACAAGATGAACAAGCTCACCTTCACCCGCGAAGGCCCGAAGCAGATCAAGAACTTTGACCCGTACAAGACCTACAAGGCAACGACGAGTTCCAAGCAGATGAACATCCGTAGCCGTACCGACTGGACCAAGGGACAGCCGGTGAAGCACGTGCTGCTGCCGCTCACGAGCCGTAGCGAATCCTGGATCCGTGTTTCTGGTGTGGACTTCGGTAACGGTGCCGAGAACCTCCGCATCAAGGCCGCGAACGTTGGCGATGGCAACAAGATTGAAATTCACAAGGGCAGTGCCACCGGAACACTTGCCGGTACCTGCGAACTGGCGAAGACCAGCAACAACATGACTTTCACGGACAATGACTGTGCCATGACGGGCCTTAGCGGCGTTGTGGACCAGCTATTCTTTGTGTTCAAGAATAATGGAAAGGATTCGACTATGGGTATCCTGGAATGGGAATTCCAGGGCACCAAACGCGAACCTGAACCGCAGCAACCGTTCGGCGGCAAGGCTTGGGCTATTCCGGGTAAAATTGAAATGGAAAACTTCGACGAACCGGGCTATGGCGCAGGCAATGACTCTTACGCTGACAACGATTCTGACGACCACGGCGCCGAAAGCAATGGCGGCAAGAGCTATCGCGAAGGCACCGGCGTTGATATCTACAAGAAGAATAATGGCTATGTTGTGGGTTACAACCAGACCGGCGAATGGCTCGAATATACTGTAGAAGTGGCCGAAGCTGGTGATTACACCATGTTCGCTTCTGTGGCTTCAGCAAATGCAACTTCTGGTTTCCAGCTCGCTATCGACGGCGAAAACATCACCGAAGAAATCGCTGTGCCCAAGAATGACGGCGAAGAAAACTACGATGACTACAACGTCGTTCAGGCAAACGTCAAGCTTGCTGCCGGTAAGCATATCCTCCGCTTCACCGTGACCGGTGACTGGATGGACATTGACTACATTGAATTTGCTGCAGGCAAGGATGCTGATCCGGGCAAGACCTCTATTGCCGCGCTCAAGCTCCAGAACAAGATCGAAAGGTCTTACAACGTGTTCAGCTTGACTGGTGTCAAGGTCGGTACGGTTGACCTGTCTGGCATGGCTGCCTCCAAGGCTCTCAATGCCGCAGGCTTTGCCAAGGGCGTGTACATGCTCAAGCAGGTGAATGGCAGCAAGAAGTTCATGGTGAATACCTCCAAGTAATTCTTACATACACCTCCAACGGAGTCTCCTCGGTACTTTGTACCGGGGAGACTTTTTATGACCGTTCGGCTCTGTCGCATACATGAAAATGTGATATCGCCTCACTCTCGCCCTCACGACTCGTTAAAACGAGTCGCTCGTGGCTCACGGAAATTGCTTATGACCGTTCGGCACTGTCGCATAAATCGCGAGTTTTCATCGCCAATGCAACTGATGTAAGGTAATCCGGAAAGAAAACGAGCGCCCCGCTATAGTCGATGAGAAGAGCCGCATCGGAGACTTCGCCCACCCCAGCCACTCCTGGGCCCGCGGGGCAAATGAGAACATGAACGGACTCGTACGCCAGTATTTTCCAAAAAAAGAGTCGCTCAAGGGATTATCTTTGCAGAAAGTCCGGTGGATACAGGACAAATTCAACAACAGGCTTTTAGAGATTGCCTATATTTACAAATGCCTAATAGGAGACGAACTTATGGCTTTGAAAGAATTCTTAATGATTGGGGCAGTGGCGGCGGTGTTGGTAGCTTGTGGCGACGACAACAGCAGCAATTCTGCGTCTAATTCCGACGAGGAATCTTCTTCGTCTGTTTGCAAGAACTGCGACGATTCTAGCAGTTCGAAGGTGAAGTCCAGTAGTTCTTCTGCGAAATCGTCTAGTTCAGAGAAGAAACCTTGCGTTGTGGGCAAAGACAAGAATTGCTTTGAGGATGAACGTGACGGTCAGACATATAGGACTGTCAAGATCGGTACGCAGATTTGGATGGCCGAAAATCTGAACTTCAAGGTAGGAAACAGTGCCTGCTATGACGACGAAAAAAGTAACTGCACCAAATATGGAAGGCTTTACACTTGGGGCGCTGCAATAGACAGTGTCGGAAAATACGGCGAGAATGCCAAGGGCTGTGGCAATGGCGAACATTGCACCCCGATACCCCCTGTGCGCGGAATTTGTCCTGAAGGTTGGCATTTGCCCGATACGACGGAATGGAGAGTTCTGATTGATGTGGCTGGTGGCGAAGATGATGCCGGCAAGGCGCTCAAGTCCAAGAGTGGCTGGAAAAACGACGGCAACGGCACAGATGAATTCGGATTCTCGGCACTCCCTGTCGGAGGCCGGTTCGGCGGCAGTTTCGATGGCGACTATTTCGATGAAGGCCTCCGCGCTGATTTCTGGACATCCTCTTATTCGTACCGCGTCTTGGGCGGGGCAATCGATATGGGTCTAATGAATAACTCTGATGGAGTATTCATGGACGTTATCAGTTCCCGCGTCGGCAGCAGCGACCGCGGATATTCCATCCGCTGTCTTAGTGACGAGTCTACGATTCCCGAGCCAAAGTCATCTAGCAGTGAATCTTCGTCTTCAAGTTTGATGCAGGAAAGAGAGCCATGTGATGTTGAAACGGATGAAAATTGCATTAAAGACGAACGTGACGGACATACATATAGGACTGTCAAAATTGGTGAGCAGACGTGGATGGCAGAGAACTTGAATTATGCATACACTGGTGTTCCCTATAAATTTGAGGTACTCGGTAAGGCCTACACTTCCGATTCCATTAGCTGGTGCTATAACGATTCTGCAGAATACTGCGCCAGATATGGTCGCTTTTACACTTGGTCTGCCGTGATGGACAGTGCGGGAACTACGAAAGGCTGCCGAGGCGGCTATATGGCAATTTGTTCGAAGAAATACCCATTTCGCAGTGTATGTCCCGAGGGCTGGCACCTGCCTGAAAAAGAAGAATTGGGCACTCTGGTCGCATCTGTTGGGGGCGAAAAGATTGCTGGAAAAAAACTCAAATCCACATACGGCTGGGAAAATGACGAAAACGGCACGGATGAATTCGGATTCTCGGCGTTTCCTGCTGGTCAAAGGAACGTCTATGGTCTTTTCAACTTTATGGGTGAACAGATTTGTTTTTGGAGTGCAAGCGATGGCGGCAGTAGTCTTGACGCCTTTTGCTTGTCCTTGGTCAGTGGTGGTTATGGTGATGAAGCGCGCTTAACCCAAAAAGACAAGAGCATTGGTCGCCCCGTCCGTTGCGTAAAGGACCTGTAGCATATCGCCTCACTCTCGCCCTCACGACTCGTTAAGACGAAAAAAGACTCAGTTTTCACTGAGTCTTTCTTCTGCGGTCGGACAGACTTGAACTGTCATGGGATCGCTCCCACTAGCACCTCAAGCTAGCGTGTCTACCAATTCCACCACGACCGCGGGGTCCTTAGCGGAACAGCCCAAATTTAGTATAATTCATTACGCTTGTAAAGGGGTAAGGACGAATTTTTTTGAAAAAAATGAAAAAAAAGAAAATGCCGCACAGGGTGCGGCATAACTTTAAAATTGATAATTCCGAAATCTGAATTCTGAAATCCGAATTACAAATCGGCGACGAGCTTGTCAAACACTTGGCCGCGGACCTTGTAGTTCTTGAACAGCCCGAAACTTGCGCAGGCGGGGCTCATGATAACGGTGCCGCCTTCGCCGATTTGCAAACTGTCTGCAAAAGCTTCTTCCAAAGTGGGGAAGATGTTTGCGGTGACTTTGAGCCCGGCCTGCTGCAAGGATTCTAGCATGCGTTCGGCGGTAGCGCCGATGAGCGCGATTCGCTTGAGGTTCGGTCGTTCGTTCACCAGAATCTGCGAAAGCTCGGTAAAGTCAGCATTCTTTTCGGAGCCGCCCAAAATCAGCGCGAAGGGGCGCTTCATGCTGGCGGTCGCGGCGATCGTCGCGTCGGGGCGGGTGGCGTAGCTGTCGTTGAAGAATTCGATGCCGCGTTTTTCGCCCTTGAATTCCATGCGGAAGGGGAGCGTCTCGTAGCTCTTCAAGGCTTCGAACGCGTCGGCCACCTTGATTCCCAAGGCTTTGCAAGCGAGGGTCGCCGCAGCCATGTTTTCAAGCTGGTAAATACCGCGTACCTTGCAGTCCGACAGGAACAATTTTTCGCCGTCAATTGTGAGCGTGGCGCCTTCAATCACCGCGTCCCCGTCGCCAGCGCTCGGGCCGTCGACAAGGCTCACGGCGTATTTCGTCTTGGCGGGGCTTTCGCTTGCAATCTTTGCCGTCGGGGCAGCGTCCTTCAAATACACGCATGCGCCGTCACGTTTTTGCCAGCGAACCAAGTTCGCCTTGGCGTCGCGATATTCTTCGACGCTCTGGTGCCAGTCGAGGTGCTCCGTGGAAACACGCAACACCACTGCTACATCCGGCGACACAGACAAAGTCATCAGCTGAAAGCTCGAAAGCTCCAGAATGCTCACTCGGTCTGCCGTTTCGTCCTTCAAAAGGTCAAGCGCCGGCACACCGAAGTTGCCGCCAATCTCGTTATTCACACCGCACTTGGTCAGGATGTGGCTAATCATGCTCACGGTAGAACCCTTGCCGAGCGTGCCCGTAACGCCTACAACCTTCTTTGATTTAGTTTGTTCTAAAAACAGCTGAATCTGGCTAGTCATCATCCCGCCGTTCATCTGGAACTTGAACAATGCGGGGCTCATGGGGTAGACGCCTGCAGAACGTACCACCGTCACGCAGTCCTTGAGGCCATCCAGATAATTTTCGCCGCTGCAAACCTTCACGTTCACGCCGGCGGGAACTTCCGGCAACTTCACCGGGTTCTTGTCCATGACAACGATGTCCTTGACACCGTTACGTACAAGGTAATCGAACGTGCTCTGGCCTTCGACGCCAAAGCCCAAAATGCCAACAGGGGCTATAAGATTAGAATCCATATTCTTCTCGATCTTTACATTTAATTTTCTCTGTGTTTGCACGGCACAGGGAATCGATGTTAAGTAATCTTTCTTGTTGCTGAGTCGCAAAAATTTCACGTTGCTCGGTCTTGCATTTTTCAACGGCGTCTAGGTCTGTGCAGAGACGGCCGTCGCGTTCGTTATTGAAGAACTTTTCGTTTTCTTCTTGGCAGTGCTCGCTCAGGTCCCAACAACCGCATGAACTCAAGACGAGGCAAAGAATGATAAGAACGTGCTTCATATCAAGAAATCTAACATTTTTACTTAGCGAAAAAAGTCCGCCACAAGGGCGGACTTCGTAATGCGGTCGGACAGACTTGAACTGTCATGGGATCGCTCCCACTAGCACCTCAAGCTAGCGTGTCTACCAATTCCACCACGACCGCAGCGTTGCCTGCGCAGCCTAAGCCGCGCGAGACAAAACCTTACTTGGCTTCAGCCGGAGCGGCCGGAGCTTCCGAAGCAGGAGCTTCTGTAGCCGGAGCAACATCGGCGGCCGGTGCAGCAGCGTTAGCGGGAGCTGCAAAGTCAGCCGGGAGAGCCGGAGCCGGGGCTTGCTGCTGAGCAGCGTTTTCGCGGGTAGCCTTCTGCATCGAGGATTCTTCCACAGCCTGGTCCTGCTTGGCAGTAATGAGGCCGAGGGCGAACACGACGATAAAGAAGATCACGGCCACGACGCGGGTCAACTTCTGGATGAAGGTCGCGGCACCTGCGGTAGAGAATGCAGACTGGGAAGTCATGCCGCCGAGGCCTGCGAGACCGCCCATCTTGTCGTTCTGAACCAGAACGAGCAACATGAGGAAGAGGCACAGGAACACGTGCAGGACGATACCAATCCAAAAGAGTGTTGTCATAGTCGTTTTACCTTGAATTTAAAGTTTTAATTAGCGAGCTTCGGCAGCGTCGATGATTTCCTTGAAGGTGTTAGCCTTGAGGCCTGCACCGCCAATGAGACCGCCATCGATGTCCTTCTGGGCGAGGAGGCCGGCAGCGTTGGCGCCCTTCATGGAGCCACCGTACTGGATGCGCATGCCTTCGGCAACGGCTTCACCGTAGATTTCCTTCACAACGGAGCGAGCGTAGGCCTGGGTGTCCTGAGCCTGTTCGTCGGTAGCGGTAACGCCAGTACCGATTGCCCAAACCGGTTCGTAAGCGAGAACGCACTTGGCGGCGTCTTCGGCAGAAACGTCCTTGAAGGCGCCCTTGATCTGGAGGCCGAGGACTTCCTTCAGGATGCCACCGTTGCGCTGGTCGAGGGTTTCGCCAATGCAGATGATCGGCTTCAGACCGGCTTCGAGGGTCTTCTTGACCTTGAGGTTCACGGTTTCTTCCGTTTCGTGGAAGTACTGGCGCTGTTCGGAGTGACCGATGATGATGTATTCGGCACCGATTTCCTTGACCATGTCCACAGAAACCTTACCCGTGTATGCGCCCTGGTCCTTCCAGTGGATGTCCTGGATGGCGAGCTTCACGTTGGAACCCTTGATGACGTCGGCGACCTTGGCGGCGGCGAGGTAAGTCGGGGCGATGACCACTTCGGTCTTCTTCACGTCCTTAACGGCTTCCACGATGTCCTTAGCGAGCTGAATGGATTCGCTAACGGTCTTGTTCATCTTCCAGTTACCAGCAATGATATACTGACGCATAATTAACTCCTTGAGTTGTTTAAAATTTAACGCGCCTAAATTTAGTAAAAAAAGACCGCCCCCGGTAGTCCGAGGGCGAATCTTTCGCATAAAAAACGTCTATTAATAGTTGCTGGAATGTTTGGAAGTCGGAGCCGGAGAACCACCGTAGCGGTCGCCTTCGATCTTTTCCAGGATCCATTCTTCTTCGTAGCCCTTCAAGCGAGCCTGGTCGGGGTGCTTCCAGAAGAGGCGGGTAATGAGTTCGCCTTCGCGGGTGTAGTATTCCCAAATGCTCTGCTTTTCGGTGGTCTTTTCGTGGTCAGGAGGTCCCCACAGGAGGTTCACCATGTCGTTGGTCATGCCTTCTTCGATATAGCCCTGCTTGAACACGTCTTTCAGGCGCTTGTCGATACCCATGCTTTCCTTGATGGCAAAGTATTCGCGTTCGTATTCGTTGCGACCTTCACCGCGTTCGATCAAGATGGGGGAGGAATAGCGGTTGGCGCAGGCCCAGAACATCAGGGCGCTCACGCCAAGCAAGCAAATATGAGAGAGTTTCATTGTGACTCCTATAAATTAATGCCTACAAAATAAGAATTTATGGCGCAAATGGGGAAATTATTTTAAATTTTATTCCGAAATGACTTATTTTAAGAAATTATTGGCCTTTTCTATAATTTTTTTTACTTGTGACGTCGCGTCTTTTGCCGATGGTTTCAATGAAAATGCGAATTTTGGATTCCGCTACGGGCCAAACCTTTCGTGGACTATCATGGGCAATACGCCGTTTGTGTGGGGCCAGTGGCTACCGCAGGCGACTGGCATGCTCCATTACACTTGGCTTGAACCGCTCGACGAACTTGCTTACGGTGAACGGCTCGAATCCCTCCCGTCTTACTTGCGCATGGATGCCGCCATCGAAGTATCGCCGTTCTATGCGGGTTACCTGGCGGGCATTGGCATTCGCCCCTTCAAGACCAATCCGCAAATCGAAGGCAATATCGTTTACGAAAGCTATATCTACATGCGCTCGAACCTCGAAATGGTGACAGCCGAAGTCGAGGGCGTGGGCCGCATTGCCGACAGTTGGAATGCCGACTACGTGACCGACAATCTTTATGGCGAGGATGCCGCATTCGATTACACGCAGCTGATCGACATGTCTTTGAGCCTCAGCTATTCCTTGCCCAAGGGGTCGGTTCTTGGCGTGAAGTTCCATTACATATTGTCCGATGTCAGTACCGATTTCGATGGTAAAAGTTACGACTACCGCCGCAACATTCCCGTGTTCAGCCGTGATTTCTTGCTAGTGCTTGATATCTACGGCCGTATTCCTCTGACAAACCATTTCGCCGCCATTTTTGAATCCAACTTCTACAAGACCGGTTTCTTGCGCGAAAAGAACACCGTGCGTAAGGAATCGCTCGGTTACGGCAAAGCCATGCTCGGCGCCCATTTCTTCTGGAACGAGGGCTTGCAGAATGTTATTTTGGAAGTGGGAGGCTGGAGGCGTACCGAAGAGCGCTTCTATAACGGATCACTCGCGCAGCAGTTCCTGATTCAGCTTGAGTATCAGGGGTATTTTTCTTTCCCCTTTCACAGGAATTTTTCTAAATAAATCCGGCAGTGGCGGTTTCTGCTTGCCTTCTACGCTGTTCTTGAGCGGGTCGGCCTGCAGTGCCTGCACGGTATAGGCGCTGCGGATCCAGAGTTCGCCGTTATATCTTTCGTTTTCGACCTTCACCAAGGTCGGCAGCATTTCGCCGGAATAATTGCGCCATTGGCGAATCGTGAACACGCGTCGTTCTTTGCGCGGGCCGTTCATGGTCACCCTTGTCGGGTGGGGTAGGCTGTCTGCCACAAGGCTCCACCAGGCCATGGAGAATGCGGTCGAAAGAATGTTCGGCTTCTGGATCGTCGAGTCGCGGCACAGGAACTGGCCGTTTGCGAGCAGTTCCATGTCGTCAAGCTTCAGCGGAGTTTCGCCGATGTGTTCTTTCAAGTGGTGCGTTCCCAGCTGGCGCTTCACCTTGGCGTTCGGGAATTCCATGTAACGGTATTCGCCGGCGGTAATGAAGTTGAACGGCTGGTGGTCGGGCTGGTTCACGAAGAAGGTGTCAAGCGCTTCGGGGTGGTGTCTCCATTCCACGTCAAGCGACACGCGCGACAGTTTCTCGTTAATAAAAAAGCCCTCGATGTTTACGACCATCGGGCTTTCCAGTAAAAAGTGCGGGCAAGAAGTCTGGGCAAGGGCGGCAGTGCATGCAAGGGCAAAGAATGTTGCCGCTGTACGCAAAGTTGCCTTGAAAATTTCTGCCTTCATGTTCGTCAATATAGAAAATTTTAAACAAAGGAAAACCCCGACCCATCCCAATGGCTAAAGGATAGGCCAGGGTTTGTTGCTCTTCAGGAAGAAAATGTTTGGGTTGGGGACTATGCGTCTTCGCTAACGCTGACTTCGTCGCCGTCGTCAGCTTCGATAGCATCGCCTTCGTTCAGCTTGAACAGTTCGACGTCCTTCATGCTTTCGCGAATCTTAGCCTCGATTTCGTTGCAGAGGTCTACGTTGTCCTTCAGGAACAGGCGGGTGTTTTCACGACCCTGGCCAATTCGTTCGTTGTTGTAGCTGAACCAGGAACCGCTCTTCTGGATAATGTCGAGTTCGGTAGCGAGGTCAAGGATAGAGGCTTCGCGCGAGATACCGCAACCGTAAAGGATGTCGAATTCGCACTGGGTAAACGGGGCTGCCACCTTGTTCTTCACGACCTTCACGCGGGTGCGGTTACCGATGACTTCTTCGCCGTCCTTGATTGCAGCAATGCGGCGGATATCGATACGCTGGGTCGCATAGAACTTCAGGGCGTTTCCGCCGGTGGTGGTTTCGGGGTTGCCGAACATTACGCCAATCTTCATGCGCAACTGGTTGATGAACAGCATGCAGGTATTGGACTTCGAGAGAATGCCGGTGAGCTTGCGGAGCGCTTGGCTCATGAGGCGGGCCTGCAGACCCACATGGTTATCACCCATTTCACCATTGATTTCGGCCTGCGGTACAAGGGCTGCCACGGAGTCGATCACGATGATGTCGATAGCGCCAGAGCGGACGAGCGTTTCGGCGATGTCGAGGGCCTGTTCACCAGTGTCCGGCTGGGAAACGAGGAGCGATTCGATATCGACACCCAACTTGCGGGCGTAGACGGCGTCAAAAGCGTGTTCTGCGTCAATAAAGGCTGCGACCCCGCCAAGCTTCTGGGCTTCGGCAATGGCGTGCAGGGTAAGGGTAGTCTTACCGGAAGATTCAGGTCCGTAAATTTCGATAATGCGGCCGCGCGGGAAACCGCCTACGCCAAGCGCCATGTCGAGCTGGATACAACCCGTAGGAATAACGGGGATATCTTCGACGGGCTGCTGGCCGAGAGCCATGATGGAACCTTTACCATAATTCTTTTCGATCTGGGCGATGGCGGCTTCTACTGCCTTGGCCTTGTCTGCGGAAAGGTTGCTTGTCGGGGTGTTTGTTGTTTTCTTAGCCATGTTGGACTCCATTTTGTTTTTTCGTTTTTAAATATAACATTTAGTGTTCACTTGTGCAAGTGCTTTTTTGGTTATTCAGCAAAAAAAGTAGCTTGCCCAATACACTATACACGCTTTTTTCGCGCACTTCGGTGCGGTTTCCTTCGAAAATTTTACAAAAGGCCTCGTTTTGCAAACTATTGGCGACAGCCATCCATACCGTACCGACGGGTTTGCCGGGTTCTGCCCCGGTAGGGCCTGCGATTCCGGAAGTGGCAATTGCCCATTCGCAACCGAACTTTTGGCGTGCGCCTTCGGCCATGGCTTTTACCGTTTCGGCCGAGACTGCACCCTGATTTTCGAGCACTTGGTGCGGAACACCGAGCAGGGATTCCTTTACCTCGTTCTGGTAGGCGACAATGCCGCCGGCCAGAATGGCGGAACTTCCCGGAATATCGACAATGTGGCTTGCTACGAGTCCTCCCGTGAGCGATTCGGCGGTGGCCATCATTTCGCCGCGAGCCAAAAGCGCTTTCTGGATTTCTTGTGCAAGTTCCTTGATATTCATTTCGTTGTTCATGTTGTTTCCTTTACGTTGTCAAATATACATAAAGTTTATGTCATATTTTGACAATGGAGTCAATATGCAAAAAAAGTAGAAAAAAGTGGTGAACGGTGGGCCTTAGAAAGTAGGAAGTGGATCGACTTTTTTCTATATTCGACCCCGATGTTTTTACGCTCGTTTGTTTTTGGCATATTCCTGTCGGTGCTGCTTGCAGTTCCGCTTTTTGCCGACGACAGTGTGGCCGAAAATGCTGTAGAACAGCCCGCGGAAGTCGGGGCTACGCCCGATTCCGGTGCAGACCCCTTGCAAAAGGGTAAAACGGGCATTGTCGCTATCGATACGCTTACCGTAAACGAATGGGACATCCCGACCAAGCGCAATTCCTTGCCGCTGACCATGCTGTTTGCGATTTTCCCGGGTGGCGGCCAGTATTATACGGAACATTACGTGCGCGGCGGCTTTATTACAGGTATCGAGCTCCTGCTTTTGTACGAGGTCACAGCTAACAAGAGCTACCAGCACAGGCGTGTACTCGAACAGGCGGAACCCTTCCGCGACTCCGTGGCCTATTTTACCAGTAAAATGCTTCGCGAAACAAATCGCGACAGCCTTGCAGCGTACCACACCAAGCGAAACGAATTCATTGCCCGCGTTCACGAAAAGAGCGACAAGAAAATGGAGCAGGAAGACCTGCGCAAGGCAGAAACTGCCTGGTTGTACGGCCTTTACCTGTACAGTTTCTTCGATGCCTTTGGAATCTGGTACAACAACAATTACCGCAGTGTAGAACTCAAGAGCATGAAAAAGGCGCTGCTCTGGTCCATTATTCCCGGATTCGGACAAATGTACAACCGCGAGTTCGGCAAGCAGGGCCTTTTGTACATGGCCTTTATCGGTTCTGCCACCAGTATCTGGACATCGCAGAACATGGTGGAATACTACCTGGACCGCAAGCATGTCGTAGAGAAAGAAAGCACGACGTCCGAAGAATATGAACGTGTAGATGAACGCGTTACCTATTACCGCAAGAACCGCAACCAGTACATTTGGGCGATTGCGTTACTTTATCTATACTCCATTGGCGATGCCGCTGTCGATGCTCTGTTAAGCGACTTCGACAATCCCATGCACTTGGCCGTACTGCCACGCCTAGGCGGCGGCCTCCAGGCCCTCATGTCATTTGACTTTTAATTAATGTGTAATGTGGAGTGTGGAATGTGTAATGAAATTTCTCATTTCACATCCCACATCTCACATTGTTTTCATCCAATCTTTAGCGGCGCCATCTGGATGCCGTCGTGAATCTTCGTGAACGTTCCGCGGTAATGCCCTTCGGCGTCACGCTTGAATTCGAATCGGGTTACCATGGCATAGCTGAATGCGCCTTCCACGAATTCCTTGTCGGGCAGTCCGCAGGCAAAGTGCTGCAAGGCGGCGATCACGCCTGCATGCGTAATCCATAAAAACTCGCCGTCGTCAGCGAGCGTGTCCAACAGGGACTGCACTCGTCGGTCGATGTCGTAAAAGCATTCGCCGTCTTTGAACTTGTAGCCGCGCAGGTCGCGTGCCCAGGCGGCCATCTCTTCGCGGGGAACTTCCGTCAGTTTTTGTCCTTCCCAGGTTCCGAAGTTCATCTCGATGATTTCTTCGCGCTTTTCCATGGTTAGCCCTGTTGCCTTTTCGGCCTTCTCGGCGAGCCTCAGGCAGCGGAGAAGGGGACTGGTGAACATGCGCGTGGGCTTGGCGCCTGCACCAAGCAATGCCTTCAAGGCTCCGTCGCTTTCTTCTTCGAAAGTAGGGGAGACGTCAAAGTCCAGTCTGCCGTAGCAGACATCGTTCGGGTTGTAGGGCTTGGTGTGGCGAATCGTCCAAAGAATCATTTTTTTAGTAGACAGTAGGCAGTGGTTAGTAGACAGTAGACTGGTGCAACGTCATCCTGGAGCGTAGCGACGGAATCTATTTTTTTATAAAAAAAAAGCCCTGTTAAGGGCGAAAAAAAATCCTAGGCGACCTGAGCACATAAAAATTCACAAGTCCGTTGCTGCTTTCGCCCTGGCGAGTTGCCCGCAAATAGTCATTGCGCAGGGCCTAGGAACCCGCAATTTAGCAATATCTCGTGATTTTTGTCAAGGGAAAGCGGCAAAAACAAATTTTCGGAACAAAAGTGGACGATTTGTCCATGAAAAAGGCTAGCTTTGTGAAAAAAAAGTAACCTATGTAAAGTTTTTTTATGTATTTTTGAATCAGGAGTTGAAATCCTGTAATACAACAGGGGGTAAAAGATGGTTAGAGTAATCAACATGAAAAACTTTTTAAACAAATTATGGCTCGTGCTGATGGCAGCGGGGGTTGCTTCGGCTGCAGATGTCGCGCCGTTGGTTTTCGATAGCCTTGCAACGTATTACAATGAACTTTCGGATGTAAGTGATCCGAAAACGATGGATGACGCTATAAAAGCGGAACACCAGAAGTATTGGAATAAATTGATGACCTTCAAGATGTGGGGTACTTTTGGTATCTCCATGGGACATGCGAGTGCTCCCGATGTCAACGGTGCCATTGGTACTGCTCATGGTAGTATGGAATTGACTAATGGTGACCATAAATTAGGTGGTCCGATTTATATTGGCGGTGAAATAGTTTTCCAAGATGGACCAGATGTTTTTTTAAGTGGCCCAGCACGTGTTAAGGGTGATTTTAATTCGGGTGCAAATGGCAATTCCTTCTACGGAACGCATTGCATCGAGGGTGTTGCTTCCACCAAGAATCAGAATTCAACCATCCAAGCTGAATTTAAAAACGATAAAGATCCTGTAGGTAGGCTTGCTCAAGGGGCTGCCGCCAAGCTTGGTATGTGTTCTTACGACAGTGTTCCTGAAGTCCCGACGTATCTTACAATTCCTGATGTGCCGGCTCTTCCTGCAAGTGCGAACGTTATTTATAGCGATATAACCATTAATAATGGCCAAACCTATAACATTGATGTTCCGCCTAATAGTAATGGCTCGAATATATATGACGTTTATGTTGGTGGAAACATCATTATGGGTGCGAATTCGAGCATAGTTGTTCGTATGGCGAACAACAAGAATTTGGTTCGTCTGTTTATAAGTGGCACAATCGTTGCAAACTCCAGTTCGACAATTCAAGTGGCTTATGTTGACGAAGGTGCTCAGTACTTAGGGGACTCATGGGTAAATGTTACGAATTCTACGTTTGTTGCGAATAAAGACTATGCAGGAAACGTATTGTTCCATTGCAAAGAGGGTATTGACTGGTCTGCAATGAATGGTGGATCTTTCTTCCAGGGTTCGTTCTTGTCAAAGAAAAAGATAAAGGTCGGTCCGAACTTGGTTTTAGCCGGTCAGCTTCTTGCCAACGAACTCGAAATTGGTCATGAATTTGATGGAAGTTCTTTCCGCTATGTGCCGTTCGATCCTCCTGTTTTGAATACTGCAGAAGGCGTAAAGACTTATTTGGTCGAAGGTCACAAGCAAGATACGGTTAAAATCGCTCTGGACAAAGAGGCCACAACTCTTATCGATTTCGAATATTGCTTTGATTTTGGTGGAACCGTAGATGGCAAGGATCCCAATGGTCTTGCCACTCGCGCTGATATCGCTACTGCAGATATTCCATTGTTCGATGGAACGAAATGCGTCAATCCTGGCAAGGCCTATTTTGATATTGATAGCAAGAACCTGAGAGACCCTATCATCTTGACTGCGTTTGATGATAAAATTGATGAAGGTCCAGACGGCAAGCCTGGAAAAGAAACCTTTAGGATTATCATTCAGAACCTGAATGCAGCAACGCTGAAGGACGGCTCTCATGATGGGTTCATCACTTTGGAAATCAGTGATCCGGATCTTCCGCCGCTCAAGTTCGAAAAAGACACTTTGCATGCGGTTAACGAAAATCCTCTGAATGGTCTTGTGATTGATACCTTGCGCGGTGTTCATGGTGCTTTTGGTTGCCCCGAATGCAAGTATAGTCTGAGCGATACTAGCCATTACAGTGACTTTGTTACGGTTGACGAAGATGGCACGGTTCGCGTCAAGGATTCGACCAAGTTTGATTTTGAACAGATTCAGTATATCGATATTCAAGTTCATGTCGAAGATGTTGACAATAAGATGAAGGCTGATACGACGATTATTATCCCGATTGGCAATGTCAACGAAAATCCGATTCTTGACGATCAGGAATTTGATGTCGACGAACATAAAGTTCCGGGAACCGTCGTTGGCTCTCTTGAATGGGGTGAAAACGACTCCGTGCCCGTGTACAGACAAGATGTGTTTACCGCTGTCGGCGGCGACACAGCCTACTTCTCGATTACTCCCGAAGGCGTAATCAAGACCAAGAAGGAATTTGATTACGAAACCGAACCGCATGTTTATACAATTGATGTTAAACTGGCCGACAAGAACGATCCGACGCTCTATGTTGTCGGAACTATTACGATTACTGTCAATGATGTGAATGAAGTTCCGAAGATTATCACGGATACCATTCAAGTCAGGGAAAATTCTGACCCGGGTACGGTGGTGGATACCTTGGAAGCTACCGATAAAGACGGCGATTCGCTCACCTGGACTCTCGTCGAAGATCCGAGTAAGTGTTTTGATGTGTCTGCAAGCGGAGTCGTGACAACCAAACAGTGCGACAGACTTGACTACGAAAAGAATCCGACGATTTCGATCAAGGTCAAGGTTGACGATGGCCGCGGCGGTACCGACACCAAGATTGTTGTCGTGAAGTTAATCGACGTTCTGCCTCCGGTTGTTGAAATCCCGGTGGCAAGCAACGAAGATTCGACTTGGCATTACCCGGAAATTATCCACACGAACAAGGATTCTATCAATGTCTGCTGGGAAGTGAACAAGAAGAACCTGACCTGTGCTGACACGAATCTTGTGCCGGGATACAACAAGATTTGCAAGGAAGCTTGTGATATAGACGGCTTTGAAGGCTGTGCCGAAGATTGCTTTATTGCTTACTTTAGCGATGTCTCGCCGAAGGTGGTTGTTGATGCCGGCGGCGACGCTAACCTCGCAAGCAACATCTATACCATTGTGGAGCAGCCGGCCGTAGGCGATACGAACGTGTACGTGAAGGATTCCGTACGCAACATCAACGTGTACATTACGGATTACGACCCGATTATGGGCGAAACCAAGGACACCTTGAAGTTCGAAAAGGTCGATATCACCAAGAAGGTAGCTGTGCCGCAGACTACTTACGATGCTCTTTCGATGGTTGCAAAGCAGACGGTTTCGCTTGACGAACTGAACCCGAATACCACGAGAACCCCGATCAACGGCACGAGCGTTCTGAATTCCTACCCGACAAAGATTGCCGGTACCGAAGTCACCGTGAGCTACGTGACCGACACCAAGGGTAATATTGTGAAGCAGGCTGTCGTTAATGAAAAGGGCAAGGTCGATTCTATCGAAGTGATTACGGTGTCTTACCAGACCGAAATCAACGGCCAACTGGTGACTATTTCTTACCAGGCCGACGCGACGACGGGTATGGCTCTGAATGTCGACGGTAACGGCGGCTTTGTGTCTTCCAAGAACTCCGACAGCTCTACCGGTATCTTTAAGGTCTCTTACGAATATCTTGACAGAACGTCCGGCCAGGTGCTTGAACTGACCTACGTTGTCGACAAGAAGGGCAACTTGGTCAAGAATCCGGAAGGCGACCGTGGTTACCAGGTGTCGTTCACTTACACCGACAAGTATGGCAACGTGGCCGAACAGTCCGTATTCGTGGTACTCGACCAGACGCTCCCGACGGTGGAAATCCTTTCTCCGCTCGACAACCAGGTGTCTCATGCGAACTACGTGAAGGTTGAATGGACCGTTAACGGCGAAAAGCAGGATACCTTGACCACGCAGGGACTTGTGAAGGGCCCGAACGTTATCGTGCGCTTCTACAAGGACAAGGCGGGTAACATCGCTTCTGATACGGTCCGTGTGTTCATGAAGGAAGGCAAGGATCTAGAAATTGCCGTGGAACGCCCGGTGACGGTGATCGACAAGGACAAGGTTGACGAATATTACGCCGACAATCCGCCCAAGAAGGGTCAGACCTTCGCGGTTAGCGTAAGGAACCCGACGACCAAGGAAGAAGTGGAAACCTTGATCGGTGGCGACTTCAAGACCAAGGAAGGCAGCGGTGAAAAGCCGTATGCGAATACCAAGAGTTCCAAGCACTTGGGCCCGACGCTCATTCTTAACGTGACTCTCCCGACGATTAGCGACGGCAAGAGCGGTTCCGTGAGTGGCCTTGCTACCTTGGACGACTTGATTCTTCCGAACGGTATGATATCTTCTGCCGGTATCGGTGTCGACACCTCCAAGCTCGATGCCGCCGCCAAGAAGGACTACAAGGAATACACGGTCGAAGAATATGTGTCTGAATTCTGCGAAGACGGTACCAAGATCCCCAGCGACTTCAGCCAGTTTAACCTGTATAACTCCAGCCTGAAACTCGATATCTGGGTTTATACGACGCTTGGCAATTTCGTGGGCAAGTACAGCTTTACGCAGGAACTGAATGACCCGAGCTTCGCAAACGAAGCCGGTGTTACGCAGATCTTCTTCGAAATGAAACCGGATAAGGACGGTTACGTACATGCCAAGAACGGTAAGCTTTTGGCTACTGGCGCCTACTTGTACAAGGTGGATGCCAGTCTGCGTAACCATCTGCGTTGCTCTGTCCCGCCGCTCGGTGGCACGACCACCAAGACCAAGGGTGACGTGACGAAGTCCAACGATGAACTGCTGAAACCCTTCGGTTATAAGCGTCCGGCAAACAAGAAATAAGAGTTCGTACGCAATTTCTTAAACAAAACCCCCGGGCCAAGGCTCGGGGGTAGCTTGTTAGAATTGGCATATAATTTATAAGAAAAAAATCAAAATAGTTTACTTGTAAACGAAATTTTTCGTTCGAGGGGCGACTGGAGGCGCCGGTTTGGGGTGTCGGACATCACGGAAAAACGTCATTTTTAACTCAGAATACACAAAATGGTAGGTAAAACAACAACTTATTAACATTTTATGCAGTATCACTATTGTAATAATTAAAAAAGTTTTGTATTTTTATGGTGGTGAAATATAGGGGTATATAGTACACTTAATTTTTAGGAGTTTATTATGTGGTTTGGAAAGAGCATAATAGCTAAACTCGGTTTTGTTGTGGCCTTGGCGGTCCCCGCTTTTGCAGCGGATGTAGCGCCATTTGTTTTCTCACATGAAGATGGGTCTGCTGTTCCTGATCAGCAAAAATACTGGGACAACTTGATGAAATACAAGATGTTCGGTGCCCATGGTATTATTTTTAGAGGAAGAAATATCAAGGTTACAGACAGTTCTGGATGGTTCGGTACTGCTTCAGGTCCGTTTGATATGAGTAGTGCTAATGATGAGCATACTGTTGGTGGTCCGATCTTGATTGGTGGCAAAATTTTGCTTAGCAATGGCAATGATTTGTTCTCTACAGGACCTGTTCGTGTGACAGGGGGTGTTACTTTGGGCAATTATTCCACTTGGAGCGGAACTGTTTATGGCCCTCAGTGTCTTTCTGGCGATGTTGTTAGCTTGTATAATGATGCTATTCAGCAAAAGCCTGTTTATGGTCAGGCGAATTGTCCTGATACTGTCCCCCAAATAAACTCTCAATTGAGAGTCCCTGTAAACCCGGCAAGTAATTTTGGCACGAACCTACCGTCTTATGAAATGAACAATTCGATGGCTGTCATCGACGTCCCTGCAGGTAGTGGTCCATATGATTACTATGTTGACCATTTTACATTTGCTAATAATAGTGTGCTTCTTATTCGAATGCCCTATGGAGGTCGTTTGACTAGAATCTTTGTAAAGAACGGCTTTGATTTTGGTTCTGCACACCCGAAAGTTCGTATTGCTTATGTTGATTCCACTGCGACGTGGACTGATGGTAGGTGGAGTGCTGATGCTAGTTATGATGCAAACGCTCAGAAGTGGTCTATCTCGGGTGGAGCTGGTGTAGCAAATAAAGACTATGCGGGTAACTTGTTGTTCTATACGCCGAATGATATTCATTGGGCTGCCTTGGTTCATGCTGACTCTATGCAGGGAACGTATATTTCAACAGGAACAATTTATATAGAACAACAGATGACTTTGGCCGGTCAGTTGCTTGCTGATGTTGTTTCTATTAATGCAAATTTTGATGGCTCTGGATTCCGCTTTGTTCCGTTTGATCCGGATACATTGAATATTGACCCGAAGGCAATTTCTGGTGGTAAATTCCCTGAAAATAACCTGGATGCGCTGGTTCCGATAAGGCTTGATTCTAAGGCACAAATTGATGTTCACTTTGAATATTGCTTTGATGTTGTTGGCAAGGGTGCTGGGTATGCAGAAAAGGCGGACTTCCAAATTGGTGTGACCGGTTCGAAGGCCTCGTTCCCGATTTGTGGACAGAACACAAAATCTGTTTCGATTAAGAGAGATGCCTATGAGCCGGCAGATGATCAAAAGATTTATATCAACGTTTTCAAAGATGGTGTTAAGGAGCCGGACGAAAAGCTCATTTTGAAAATTTCTAACTTGACTGGCGCCGTGATGCCCAATAATTTGCGCGATGGTGAATTTGAATTGACTATCGCTGATATGAATGGCCCTGAATTTAATGATAAGGTGTCCTCATATAATGTCAATGAAAATACGGCCGCGCCGACTTTGATTGCAACCATTCCGGTCAAGAATGTTGAATATGATGTTGCTGATTCAAGCAAGTTTAAACTTATTGTTGACGGTGCTGATGCTACGGCGGCAAAATCCCTGTTCAGTTTTGATTTGGTGAAGAACGCTGTTAAGGATCCTGATGTTGTTGATACTGCTTATATCAAGATAAGCGTTAAGACAACGAATCTTGATTATGAAACTCTTGCAAAGACAGCTTACAAGGTAACGCTCCGTTTGGATAATGCTGGTACCATCAGTGATTCCACGACTCGTACCATCAACGTCATTGACGTGAACGAAAAACCGGGTGTTGACAAGAATTCTTCGTTCAGTGTGAAGGAAGAACAGTCGATTGGCACCGAAGTTGGTGAAGTCATTGCTACGGATCCTGATAGCAAGAACGAGGCCTTCCGTCACTTGGAATACACCATCGTTAGTTCGACACCTGTTCCGTTTGAAATCCCGGTTAGCACAAAGGGTGTAATTAAGACTACAGAAAAGCTCGATTACGAATCTTTGAAGGATCAGGATTACAAGTATACCTTTGATGTGAAGGTTAGCAACTGCTTGAAGAATCCTTCTACAGGTAAGTATACTGAAGCATGCCTTGATACCCTCACTCATGTGACGGTTACGGTACTTGATGTTAATGAACCGCCGGTGATCATTGATGATGGCAAGACTTTCGAAATCGATGAAAATACGAAGACCATGCCTGTCATCCCTGATGCTGTCGTCGGTAAGATTGAAGTCAAGGATGTTGATGGCGCTGATGTCGGAACAGAGTTGGTTGTTTCCTATGTTGTAACCGACGATGCTTCCAGCGGCTCGAAGTTTGATGATTTGTTCGTCGTGACTGATCACGCGGTTGCTGATGCAGAAGGAAAATTGTGGCTGGTTGTTTCCGTCAAGAATCCCAATCTTCTGGATTATGAATCCATAAAGTCTTCTTATAGCATTACCATGACTGTGAAGGACCGTGGTGGTGCCACTGGTTCCAATGCTGTTTCGGTCAAGAAGACTATTGTTATTAAGGATGTCAACGAAGCTCCTGCAATCACGGGTGTTCGTGGCGAAAACGATGGACTTCCGGCTGGTGAAACCAGAGAAGCACTTACTCTGTATCCGGTCGAAAACCTGGCTGTGGATGCCTCGATTGGTGTTGTTCAGGCTTCGGATCCAGACTCCAAGAACGCTAATTACAGGCATTTGGAATACAGGATTATTGAAGATCCTGCTAATCCGGTTCCGTTCTATATGAAGGGCGGTACGGATTCTACCATTTACGTGGGCGACGCTTCGAAGATGAACCACGAAGACAATGTCGTGTATACCTTCGATGTGGAAGTCGCGAACTGCTTGAAGAACGCTTCGACGGGCAAGTACACCGAACATTGCTTGGCTGACACGGCCAAGATCACCGTGAAAATCCAGAACGCTCCGGAAGATCCGAAAATCAATTGCTTTACGGACGATACGCCTCAGCAGTGTAAAGTATCCGACGTATACGAAAATACGGCTGTGGGCAAACTCGTTCATGCATTCCAGATTACGGACCCGGATAAGGGCCAGATTGCTTCCATGACGGCTGAACTTACTGACGTGAAGACCGGTGGTGTGGCTGCAACATACTTCCAGGCTGTTACTAAGGGTGATTCGTTGAAGATTGTGGTGAAGAGCGGTATCAACTATGAAGCTCTCCCCAAGGACACCATCTTCAATGTAAAGTTGACGATTACCGATGCCGACGGCAAGACTGCTACTTTCAACTACAGAATCGATCTTGTTGACGTGAACGAAGCTCCTGAATTTGCAAGCACCGATACGACGATTTCTGTTAAGGAAAATACGCCGAATGGTTCTGTTGTTGGCAAGTTGCCGGCCTCTGACCCGGATACCTTGCATGTCAAGAAATTCGGTCATTTGGAATACTCTATCATTGACAGGGTTGCAAACAACATCCCGTTCGATATGGATTCTAACAAGATTGTCGTGACTAATGTCAAGGCTTTGGATTACGAAGCTTTGCAGCCGACGGCAAAGTTCACCTTCAAGGTGCTGGTGGCAAACTGCGAACTGAATCAGACGACGGGCAAGTACGATGGCGCCTGCCTCTATGACACCGCCAAGGTCTCGCTCTCTGTGACGGACGAACCTGAAAAGACCATCATTATTCCGCCGTGCGAAGGCCCCAAGTGCAGTGAATGTGTTGGTGAAACATGTGTGGAGGAAACAGAAGAACTTTGCACGGAAAATTGCGATACTCCTCGCGATACCACTTCTACCTCTGTCTTGACATTGTCTGTTAAAGAAAATTCCAAGACTGGGTTTGTTATTGCCGATTACCTGGTTCGTGACGAAGACGTTGGAACCGGTCATAAGGATACGTTGGTTGCTGCACTCAAGAATACGAATGGTTCTGGAGCGGATTCCCTCTTTGTCGTGAATATGAAGAAGGATGCCAATGGAGATTGGAGACTTGTGGTCTCGGTAAAGGACGGCTCAAAACTCGACTATGAAAAGATTAAAGCATCCCACGAGGTGATCATTTCTGTGAAGGATCCGGCAGACCCGGCTGGTATGGGTGATGAATTGCATCGCATTATCAAGGTTGTCGATGTGAACGAAGCTCCGAAGGCTGAAGACGCTGACTTGAAACCGGATGAAAACCTTCCGAAGGGTACGGTTATTGGCAAGCTCGATGTTACCGAACCGGATTCCAAGCACGTCAAGGAATTTGGTCACTTGGAATACTCCATTATCGGTAAGGACGACACCTTCGCGTTCGTGATGGATTCCAACAAGGTTAAGGTGAATGACCCGACCAAGATGGACTACGAATTGGCCGTTCACAAGTACGTATTCGACGTCTTGATTTCGAACTGCGAACTGAATTCCTCGACGGGCAAGTACGATGGCGCCTGCCTCTATGACACCGCCAAGGTGACTGTAGACATTCAGGATCTCAACGAAGTTCCGAAGATTGTCATTGACGGCCCGGATGATCCGGATGGTGATGACGATTCTGATCCGAACTGTGTTGCCTTTTGCGATACCACCAGTCGTGGCGTTACGCCGACCGATACGTTGACCGTGGGTGTCAAGGAAAACCCGGAGGATCCGAAAACGGGTGATAAGATTATTGTCACTCCGACGGGAAAAATCTTGTTCCAGTACCATGTGGTCGACGAAGATACGGGCCATGTCGCTGGAGCAAAGGTTACGTGGTTTGATGTCGGTACGACTATCCCGAGCGTGGGTACGAAGGGCTCTGACCTCTTTACGATTGAATACAAGAATGGCGTGATTACGGCAAAAGTTAAGGATGAAAAACTCCTCGATTACGAAACTCTCAGAAATGCAACGTCTCGTAACGATCCGGATCCGGAATACACGATGGGTATTGTCGTGACTGACCCGAAGGGCTTGGCCGACACGCTCTACCGTACCATTCGCGTGACTGACGAAAATGAAAAGCCGCTGTTCGATGTCTGGCCGCTCGTCATTACCGAAAACAATAAAATTAACGATTCCCTTGGCCACGTGGAACACCCGAGCGATATTGACTCCTTGTCTAGGAACCCGGAATTGTACGACAACGCCTTCAAGATGACGGGTGGTGATACCGCATTGTTCTGGCTCGACAAGGACTCTACGGACCTGATGCGTGTCATGATTCGTGCGAATGTGGTGCTTGACTGCGAAAACGGTGAGTATACCTGCGGTGTGGATTCCATGTATTGGGTGTACATGACGTATGGCGATACAACCCTCAAGAAAGAATACACCAATTTGAGGGTCCCTGTCAAGTTGATTGACTTAAACGAAAATCCTGAGATTCTGACCGAAACGATCGGTGTTGACGAAAATTCGCCGAAGGGTACCGTTGTCGATACCATCAAGTGGTTTGACGTAGACCGCTTCGATTCCGTGATGACCTTCAAGATTGTGAAGGATCCGACCGGTTGCTTTGAAATCAACAGCTATACTGGTGTCGTGACGGTCAAGAGGGACAAGTGTGCCGGTCTTGACTACGAAAAGAATCCGACGGTTAAGATTGAAGTCTCTGTCACTGACTTGGTGGATGTTCCGGACAGCTTGTACGACGAAAACTGCAAGTGTCAGTTGATTTCTGCCAAGGATGGCAAACCTAATACCACCATCAAGACAATTGAAGTCAACATTCACGACGTGAACGAACCGCCTTCCATTTCGGACAAGACGATTGCCGTTCCGGAATCTACCACGGTCTGGACCGTTATCGATACGGTGAAGGCTACCGATCCGGATAAGAAGAAGGAATACAGCACGCTGATTTACACGGCTGTGAGCGGCGATACCGCTGTGTTCATGATCGACCCGCACACGGGTGCCGTAATCCTGAAGGATACCTTGGATTACGAATCCAAGAAGAACTACGTGGTCTATGTGCAGGTGGATGACGGTGAGTTCACTGACACTGCCAAGGTCAAGATCAACGTGACGAACGTGATCGAAAAGTCTGAAGTGGTTATTACCAAGTACGACAATGTCGATTCTACTTGGAACTACCCGGATACAGTCTATACGAACAAGAAGAACGGCACGATTACCTGGCGTCAGGACGACGATATCGTTTCGAAGGATACGGTCCTGAAGAAGGGTAAGAATGTCATTGTGATTACCTACAAGGATCCGTCTAAGGATTTGCCGGGTAGTGACACCGTCGTTATCATGTTCAACGACGAAGTGCCTGTTGTCGAAGTGTTCGCCAACCCGACGCATGTCAAGGCCGAAAACGTGTTCACGATTGTTGAAGATATGGGCGATGCCGATACCAACATCTACGTGAACAAGGAACGCGATTCCGTGTACGTGCACGTGAAGGATCCGGCCAACAAGCGCGATACGTCGTTCGCTCTCGAAGTGAACCTCGAACCGGTGAAGGTGCCTGACGCAACGTTCAGAAAGATGAACGAAATCGCAGACAGCAAGCTGATGCTCGACGAAACTCCGACTGGTCCGGTGACCCGTTCACCGGTGAACGGCAACTCTGAAAAGGTGTCTTACACGCAGCTTGTCGGCGGCGATACGGTAACCGTATCTTACATTGTCGACAAGGATGGCGAACCGGTCAAGGCCTCGGTGATCAATTCCAAGGGCAAGACCGAATCCGTGGAAATCATTACGGTTACCTACAAGACGATTGTGGATGACCAGGAAGTGGAAGTCTCTTACATTGCTGACGCCTTGACGGGTGAAATCCTCGCCAAGGGCCCGAACGGCGAACTCATGTATCAGGGTGCTTCTTCGAAGGGCTCCAAGTCCGGCAAGGGCAAGGATTCCGAAAAGAACTCCAACGTGAGCGAAGGTATCTTCTCGGTGACTACGGTTAGCATCGATGGCCTGGGTATGCCGACGGTTGTGTCTTACGCTGTCGACGAAAAGGGCAACATGGTCAAGAACGCCGAAGGCGACATTGGCTACGCTGTGACTTACACCTACAAGAACATCTACGGTAACTTTGCTACCGAATCCGTGTTCATCGTGCTTGACCAGACGATTCCGACTGTCGAAATCCTTTCTCCGGTCACGTACTCCATTATTCGCTCGAACTTCGTAGAAGTCAAGTGGACCGTGAACGGTGTGGAACAGGATTCCCTGACGATCCAGGGTCTTGAAAAGGGACCGAATATCATCGTGCGCTTCTACCGCGACAAGGCAGGCAACGAAGCCTCTGATACGGTGTCTGTCATGATGAAGGATTCCAAGAGCGTGAATATCGCTGTGGAACAGCCTGTTACCGAAATTGACAAGGATAAGGTCGAAGAATACTACTCTGTGAACCCGCCGAAGAAGGGTGAAACCTTCGCAGTGAGCATCAAGAACCCCTCTACGGGCAAGGAAGTTGAAACCTTGATCGGTGGCAGCTTCAAGACCAAGGAAGGTAGCGGCGAAGAACCATATCCGGGAATGGATAAGGGTCACTTGGGCCCGACTCTCGCTCTGGATATCAAGTTGCCGGTGATTGTTCCGAAGGAAGGTTACGGTACTGTAAGCGGCCTTGCCACTTTGGATGATATCGTCGTGTCTGACGGTACGATTCCGCTCGAAGGTGTAGATGCCGATAACGCCACCAAGATCTCCGTCGAAGAGTACGTCGAAAAGTACTGCGAAGACGGCGTCAAGATCCCGAGCGATATCAGCGAGTTCAACCTGTACGATTCCAAGTTGCATGCCAAGATCTGGGTGTACACCTCTCTGGGCAACTTCGTGGATTACTTCAACTTCAAGCAGGATTTGAACGACCCGAGCTTTACCGACGAAGCAGGCGTGTTGAACCTGTACTTCGAACAGAAACCGGACAAGAACGGCTTTGTGAAGGCTGATAACGGCAAACAGTACGCTACTGGCGCCTATGTCTACAAGGTCGAAGCCACTATCCGTTCGAAGCTCCGTTGTACGCTCCCGTCTTCTGACTTCAACGCCAAGAAGTACAGGGAAACTGGCGACGGCTTCGGTCCTTCTGCAAAGCGTAAGGGCGACGTCATCAAGAATAGTGACGAACTCCTGAAGTCCTTCGGTTACCGCCGCCCGAAACACTAATCGCGGCAAGAAACCTCTGAAAATCAAGTGTTAAAAAGACCCCGGCTCGGCCGGGGTTTTCTGTTTTTTACATACAAAAAGTGTATCTTTTACCCCATAAATTCAAGGAATTATAAATGGAAAAACATCAAGGTTCATTCGCTTTTTACGGGGTCGTTTTTACGCAAGTGGCTTCGACAACGGCCCTGGTAGCCCTCTTGGAATTGGTGCTTAACCGTTTGCATTTGTTCGAATCTAGTGACAGTTCGTTCATTGTTCTGCATCTCTTGATTCTTTTGCCTTGTGTGCTGCTTATAACGCCTGCGGGCTATTTTTCGGACAAGTACCCTAAGGAGCGTGTGTTGCGTATAACGTCGCTGCTCATGGTCCCGGCTGTGGGCGTGTTCGGTGTGGCGGCGTATGTCGGTAGTATGACATTTGTGTTCGCGGCGGCGGCCCTCTTCTTTGTGCTGCAGGCCATAGCCTCGCCGGCAAAGAGCGGCTACCTCAAGGAACTGGTGGGCGTTCGTATGCTTGCCAATGGGGCCGGCCGGTTTACGATCGTTACCTTTGTAAGCTTGCTTTTGTCGGCAGCGGCGACCGCGGTGGCGTTTGAACAGATTGCTCCGCAGACGCTTGACTTTGCCCACCTGATGCAGGGCGTGCTCCCGATTGTTGCGGGCATAGCCGTCATGGAACTCCTTGGTACCGTGTTTGCTTTTGCGATTCCCTCTGTTGGAGCCTACGATGCCGAAATGAAGTTCCCCTGGAGTCGTTACTACAACTTTGCCTTTACCCGCCGCAAGTTCAAGAAGGCTTGGAAAAACCGTGCGCTCCGCCAGTCGATTATTGGCCTTTCGATGTTCTGGGTCATGATATTCTTGCTGCTGTTCATTGTGCAAGACATGTTCGGTTCGGGTTCGCTGTTCGACAAGGACCTGATGGCGAACTATGCGATTGTGGGGACGATTGTGGGCCTGGTGCTTGGTTCTTACTACGCCATGCGCATGTCCAAGGCCTTTATTGAAATGGGACTTATTCCGCTGGGAACGGCCGGTGCTGCCGCCTTGATTCTGATTATTCCGTTTATTCCGCGTCCTTACAATGCGGTTGCGTTTGCCTTGCTCGGTTTCTGTGGCGGCCTTTATGCGCTTCCGATGTTTGCGATGCTCCTGTACAATACCAAGCCGCGTTCGGCTGGCCACGTGCTTTCGATTAGCAATGCGGTGCAGAACATTTGCATTATCGCTTTTGACGTGCTTTTGATTGTGGCGCTCAAGTACCTGAATTTTGAACGCATGGACTTGTTCTTTATTCTAGGTATTTTCTGCTTGGCCGGTACGGTGTGGGCGCTTTGGGCTATGCCGCATACATTGCTTCGCCAGTTGCTGCGTTCCGCGCTTTCGATCCACTACAAGTTCTTGGTATCGGGCGTGCAGAATATTCCGTGGGAAGGCCCGGTACTGTTGGTGGGTAACCATATCTCGTACATTGACTGGGCGCTGATCCAGATGGCAAGCCCGAGACCCTTGCGCTTTGTGATTACGCGCCGACCGTATGAAAAGTGGTACGTGCGTCTGCTGCTTTCGCAGATGAAGACTATCAACCTGGATATTTCGAACCCGGCTCCTGCAATGGAAAAGGCGCGCCATGCCCTTTTGCGTGGCGAAGCGGTGGTGATGTTCCCCGAAAATGCAATGACTTCGACGGGTAACATGAACCGCTTTAGGCTGGATTATTCGGCGGCGATTCGCGATGTACCCAAGGTAAAGCTGCTGCCGTTCTACGTGCAGGGCCTGTGGGGCAGTTCGTATTCTATGGCTGATGCCGGCTTCAAGGATTTGGTGCATTCGGGCGGACGAATTGTGACGGTTGCTTTCGGTAACGAACTCCCGCTCGAAGCAGACCCGGTAACGATCAAGCGCGCTGTGCAGGAACTTTCTATTACCGCCTGGGAGACATACATCCGTAAGCTCCGTCCGGTGGCCTCTGCCTGGATCCGTACGGCAAAGAAGGTGGGGAGTGGTCCTTCGGTGTATAGTCCCGATGGCAAGCATTTGTCTGCCCATACGCTTACGACTGCAGTGCTTTCTTTTGCGAGGGTTATTGATAAATTAACTGTCGGCGAAAAGCAGGTGGGTGTGCTGATTCCGCCTTCGGGCCCGGGCATTATTGCGAACATGGCATGCCTTGTGCGCGGTAAGACGGTTTACAACTTGAACTACACCAATACGCCTGAAACCATGGACTATTGCTGTGGTGTTGCCGATGTCAAGAGCATTATTACGGCCAAGGTCTTTGTCGAGAAATTGAAGCAGAAGGGCATTAACATGGACATTCTGCTTTCAAAGTACAAAGTGTACTATATGGAAGACCTTAAGGAGATGATTCCGAAGAGAACCATGATTCTCAACTTCTTGAGAGTACTCGTATTGCCGGCCTGGTACCTGGAATTGCGTTTCTTCAAGAAGGTCACGCTTGACGATGTGGCTACAGTAATCTTTAGTTCGGGCTCCGAAGGTAGGCCGAAGGGTGTGGAACTCACGCATTACAACTTGATGGGTAATATCAAACAGTGCGAAAGCGTTTTGAATCCCTGCGCCGATGACGTGTTCCTGGGTTCGCTCCCGCTGTTCCATGCATTCGGTTTTTCGATTACGACGATGCTTTGCCTTGTGGAAGGCGTGCCGGTGGCCACCTGCCCCGACCCGACCGATGCAAAGCTTGTGTCGCGCATTTGTGCTCAGTTCAAGGTGTCGTTCATGGTGGCGACGGGCACGTTCCTTCGCATGTGGGGCGTGAACCGCGCTGTGCACCCGCTGATGTTCTCGAGCGTGCGCCGCATTTACGCCGGTGCCGAAAAGATTCGCGAGGATGTTCGCCAGCTTTACCGCACCAAATTCAAGCTTGAAATCTTTGAAGGCTTCGGCTGTACCGAAACGACTCCTGTGGCAGCCGTGAATACCAAGGACGTGTTGATGGACGACTACAAAACGGTTCTGGTGGGCAACAAGCCGGGTACCGTGGGCGCACCGCTGCCGGGTACGCAGTTCCGCATTGTGGATCCCGATACCATGGAAGAATTGCCCATTGGCGAAGACGGCCTGATTTTGATCGGTGGCGCCCAGATTATGAAGGGTTACCTCAAGAATCCCGAAAAGACGGCGCAGGCAATTGCGATTATCAATGGCCGCCGCTGGTACAAGACGGGCGACAAGGGCCATGTAGACGAAGACGGTTACTTAACCATTGTGGACCGCTACAGCCGCTTCGCAAAGCTCGGTGGCGAAATGGTGAGCCTTGGTTCCGTGGACTTCAAGATTTCGGAAACGGCGTTCTTTGAAGGTGTGGACCACTTTACGGTGGCCGTGCCCGATGGCTCCAAGGGCGAAAAGATTGCGCTCCTGTTTGCGGGCGACATTTCCGAGGACGAGGCCAAGGACAGGCTCAAGCAAGTGGGACTTCCGCCGCTGATGCTGCCGTCTTATGTGCTCAAACTCGATGATTTGCCCAAATTGGGCTCCGGAAAGTGCGATTTCCAGACCGGCAAGAAGATTGCCATGGAAAAATTGGGCATTAAAAACGACTAGAGGTTTGCAATGGGTATCGAAGAACGTTCTACATTGGTTTATTCTACCGCTTTGGGGGGCCGCGTCAAGCAGGAAAAGCCCAAAGCGGAGCGTCCGCAGGGTGATGGTGTGGTAAGAATCCAGCTCAAGCGCCTTGGGGGTGGAAAAATGGCCAGTGTAGTGACTGGCGTGCCGCTCGACGAAGCCGAACTCAAGGAATTGGGCCGCGAACTCAAGCAAAAGTGCGGGGTAGGCGGCTCGGTCAAGGATTTTGTGATCGAAATCCAGGGCGACAAGCGAAATCTGCTAAAAACCGAGCTTGAAAAGCGCGGATACACGGTAAAGCTCGCCGGTGGCTAAAAAAAGCCTGTTTAGGGCTTGATTTATATCACCTTATAAAAAAAAGTAATGCTTTTTGCGTAAAAAAAGAATATTTTTTACTTGATATAGAAAGGGGCACATGATGGTCAGAGTATCCATTTCAAGTAAAACATTTTTACGCTCAATGATGATTCTTGCCGTAATGCCGGCAATGGTATTTTCTGCGCCAGCGATCGGTAAAGTCCGTTTTGCCTCGGGTGAAGTGGACCGCTGGAAAGCTAAACAGAACGAATGGATTCAGCTTAAGACTGGTCGCAACGTGTATCAGTCCGACAAGGTGCGTACGGGTGTCGCATCCGAAGTCGTGTTCGGTCTCCCTGACGGCAGCTCCATTATGATCGGTGAAAACACGATCGTCGAAATGGAAAAACTTTTTGAACCCAACGACGAAGGTGGCTTTGAAACTAAGATCGATGTCGAAAAAGGGTTCTTGAATTTTGCCGTTCACAAACTCAAAAACAAGAAATCTAAGTTTATCTTTAAGACCGGAACCGCAACCGCATCGATTCGCGGTACCGAAGGTTATATTGGCGGCGAAGGCGTGTTCTTTGCAGGCCTTAAGACCGGTAAGCTCGAAATTACGCCCGCAGGTTCCGACAAGCCGGTGTTTATCGGGGCTGGCGAAACCACGTTCGGAAAGGATTCCCTGGTGGTCGTAAAGCTTGCCTCTTCGGGTGAAGCCCGCTTTGCCAAGCGCTTGAGCAAGATTTTGGCTGACAAGTCCAAGTCGGTTAAGGAATTGCAGGCTGAAGTACAGAAGGCCGACTCTACCTTCCAGCAAGAACTGCGTGAAGAAGCCCAGAAGGCTGCCGCAGCGCTTCCGGCCGATGGTTTTATCCTGAGCACGACTTCTCCGGTAGAAATCTGCGAAGGCGGTCTTTCGATTGATGGTTCTTACCGTACCTCTGACGAAAATGCATCGTTGATTTTGAAGGTGGGCAAGGGCTTTACTTCGGAAAACTTGATTCGCGCCGCCGACGGCAAGGCTCACACCTTCTCTGAAAAGATTGCCATTAGCGACGAAAACGGTCTTTGGACAGCAGACAAGGCAACGCTTGAATTCAATGGTGCTGGTCTCACGAATTCCAAGACGATTGACTTGCAGATTAACAAGTCCTGCTCCGGAGTCAATACCAAGGCTCCGACCGCAACGATTTCGTCTTACGACTCCTTGCACTGCGTTGCAAACGTGTCTGTAGGCGACATGAAGAACGATGCCGCCGTGATGTCCATTGAATCGGACGGTAGCCAGATTTCGGAAGAAGCGATTACCAAGAATGCCCAGAAGAGAGTAAAACTCCAGAAGGGCCGCCACGAATACGTAGTCCGTATCGAAGACCAGGCTGCAAACAAAGTTGAACTCACAAAGACCATGGGCTGCTATCCGAACAAGCGATTCCCAATCGAAGTCTTTGGAGGTCCGAAGGAAATCCTGAAGGTCCCGCCTCCGCCGGAAGATATTGAGGACCGTATTACGCGAACGCTGCAGTTTAGAATCCGGATTCCAGAAAACGATCCTGAATACTTGAACAAGGTGACAGTCCGATTTAACGGAAAGATTATCTTGCAGGAATCGTTGACGCAGATTCATACTTTGGATTACCAGATTCCGGTAACACTTTCGCGTGATGCGAAGAACCATATAGATATCGAAGTCGTCCACAAGAGTGGATACACGGCTAGAGCTAAGAAGGATTACGAGGTTCGTTAATGAAAATGAGGGGATGGTTTATATCCACGCTCATTATGGCAGCACTCCACGTGAGTGCTTTTGCCGTTGATGAGGGTGCGCTCAAAAAGAGCATCATAGGCGGTACACTTACCGGATTTTTAAAGAAGGACAACTCGCCGTACCTGGTGAATGAAACGATTGTCGTGCCCGAGGGAAAGGCGCTTGTCGTCGAAGCGGGCACGGCGCTTTATTTTGCCGAAGGTACGGGGCTTGACGTCCGTGGAGGCTCGATTGCCATTATGGGCGAAAAGGGTAATGCGGTGACCATGACTTCTGCCGAAGAAGGCAAGATGTGGAACGGTATTACGGTTACGGGTGCCAAACGCTCTGAAATTCAGGGGACAAATATTGAAAATGCCATGTTCGGCATTGCGGTCGAAAGCGGCTCGCTTGATGTTCGCGACGGTGTTATTTCGCGTGCGGACCGTGCTGGCGTTTTTGTGCGTAACGGCTCTGTGGCGTTGCAGTGGACTCGAGTCGAAGACTGTATGAATGTCGGTGTGTGGGCGACGCACAGTGCCGTGATCGATATTGATGCGTCTACGCTTTCGGGCAATCATGTGGCTCTTGTCGCAGGTGAAAATTCGTCTGTGAACTTGATGCGTACGCAAATCGATGTGAACGAAGTCGGTATTGTCGATTTTGGCGACAATGTGCTGACGCAAAGAAATTCTACAGTCGAAAACAATGAGCTTGCTTTTGTCGCCGACGACATTCCGCCGCAAGATGTCCGCCCGGCTCTGGGGGACAATTCGAAGCTGTTCTCGAGAAACGTGGGTGAATACAAGAGTGTTCTTGGTGAAGAACCGGTGAACCCGTATGCCGACGGCGCCAAGTATGCGGGCTCCTTGAAGGATACTCAAGATTCTGCATGGAGTATTTCGGGTAACGTGGGCATTGAACTGGGGTACCACAAGGTGTTGACCCGCCACAATTCTTCGGGCAAAGATTATGTTTCGCAAGAAGACACGGTGAAGCCCGGCGAACGTTACATCAACTATTTCCAGGTTCCGGGATTCTTTACGAACTGGAATGCAAGCCTGTTGATGAAATCGCCGACCGGTGCGACATTCGAAGTGGTGACCGATATCTCGAGCGATGCATGGGATCACTTTAAGGTTTACCAGTTCCAGGCCAGCTATACCGACGATATGCAACGCCTGGTGTTGGGTGATTTCTATACCAACGGTGGTGAACTCTACTTGGCCGGATTGCATGCCTTTGGGGCAAGCTACGACGTGAACGTGTTCAAGAATTCGGCCAATGACCCGATGTTCATGGGCTCTGTGTTCATGGGCGAAATGAATGCTCCCAAGACTGTTGGTGAACGCAATTACGACGTTTACCAGGATTACGTGGACGACGGCGAAGCCGAAGCCCAGAGAATGGTGGGTGGCGCAAAAGTCCGTTGGAATATGCACCGCCGCTTTAACGGGACTTTGGGCTTTGTGACAAGCAAAGATTACCTGGAAGATCCGTTCTTGAGAGACGGCATGGACCCGAACACGAATACCGTGAAACCGGTGGTGTCTTCGAGAAACCTGTTCGCCGATGGTAACTGGCTCTTTTATCCGGGCGATATCAAGTTGAACGGTCAGATTGCTGTGGGTGCCGCAGACACGCTGAATGCGGCGAAGATGCGTGCCGTGAACCAGGTGTTCTCGGAAGCGGGGCTCGATCCGTCCAATTTTGCTTTGCTCAACAAGCTGATGAGCAATGTGAACGAGGTGAATTCGCTCAGTACAAGAAAGCTGGAACAGATTTTTGGCGAAAATTCGATGAAGACTCCGGCTGAAATGCGCGAAGAATTGAAGTATCTTTTGAATAAGGCTCGTGAAGTCGCCAAGACAATCCACACCGATGACATTGAACCGACGAGTGGTGAATTCTGGGGGCATGAACACTGGGCATTCTCTGGAGCGTATCAGTGGTCGAATGCGCGTACTTTTGTCGAAGGCTTCTTTAGATACGTGGGCAGCGAGTATTACAGCGCCGGTTCCGAAGACTTGTTGCAGAATTCCCGTATGCTCGGCGGTAACTTCAAGCAAAAAATCTACGACTTCTGGAATTTCGGATTTGGTTATTGCTTGAATGTCGAAAACGCGGCAGGTAAGGGTAACGATTACAATTTGTTCGGAATGGGTGAGGGTACGCAGTGGGGGCTCCCGGGGGCGCATACCAACTGGCTCAAGGAACATGAACAGGACCCTGTGAGAACGCTCTACATTCATGACGGTTACGTGAAGAATGATTTCAAGTTGAACGACAAGATGGGCCTTACGCTCAAGTATGCCTTCAACTACAGAACTCGCAGCACGCCGCAGCGCCTGTATGCCAACTATACTGCCACCTCGGGCGTTTACAATGACCCGTGGTTCGAAGAAATCAAGGGCCGCCCGTCGATGAAGGTTTTCAACGGCATTGATACGATCAAGATTGACTCTGCCCGCTGGGCTGATTACTACGCCTTGGCCGACGAGCCTTATCTGGCAACCCAGTTCACCGAAAAACTGATGAAGCATACCATGGAATTGGGCTGGTCCTACAAGATGCCCGAACATGTGCTGAAAATCGGCGGCGTGTTGGTGGTGTTTACAGACATGTCTGAATTTGAACAGGACCGCCTGCTTTCGCACTTCCAGTTCAAGAACAAGACCTACGGCATTCTCGGCTATTACCTGCATGGCAGCGATTACTTGGAACAGCGCTATCCGATTTCTTTGACGACAACGCTCGAAGGAATTCGCAATACGGTTTCTTTGACTCCCAGGTACAAGATTTACAACCGCAACGACATGAGCGAATTCGAATGGAACTTGATGGACAATCTGGAAATGGAAATCAAGCCGGATTTCTTGGACTTGACGCTGTCGGGTAGCCTTCGCCAGAACTTGTTGAGCTATGAAATCGAAAACAAGGATTACGACGAAATGGAATTTGATCTTGACGCCTCCGCAAAGTTGCGCGTTCATCATTCTCCGGCGTTGTATTCTGATTGGACTGTGGGGACGCTTCTCAACTACCGCCCGGATAACAAGGCCGACCAGTATAAGGATTTCTACGTAATCGCAGCCTTGAATTACGAATTCTAGCGAACCCTAACAAAAAATTACGCTTTTTTTAGGGATTTTTTCGAACTATAGCATAGAATTTGCTATAGTTCGTTATCATTAGGGATGGATTTGGAATATGCGCGGTTGCAGCGGTAAACAGATATGTATACAAGGGAGCTAGAGAATAGTACAATGAATAACTATTCTTGTCATATGAAGATTCCTGTTCGCTACAACCATGTCGGTTACGCTACCGATGCGGCAAAGATTTTCTTTGTGAATCCGCAGGAGTTTAAATCTGCTAATGAAGGTGTGGATTCCTATAAATTCCGTGTCGCAAGATGTGTCCAAAATGAAGACTTGTTAATGGTGTGGGAAGGCTCTCTGGTGGAGGGGTCTTTTGAACATCACGGCGTTTGCGAATATACTGGCGAAACCCTCTGGTCAGGGGACTTTTCGGAAGTGACGCAAATGGGAATCTTTGTTATCCAGATTCGGAAGAAAAACGTTGCCGAAAAAGATTCCCTGGTTTTTGAAACCGAACCTTTTGAAATTTCGACGGAATGGCTTTACCGCCAGTTGCTTGCGAACATCAAGTCTTTTTATTACCAGCGTAGCGGTGTCGATTTGACGCCCGATTTTGCGGGTAAATGGTCGAGGCCGGCTGCACACTTGGACGATTGTATCGGGTTCCACCCGAGCATGAATCGTGAAGGATCATGGAACGCCCATGGCGGTTGGTACGATGCCGGCGACTATGGCAAGTATATTGTGAATGGCGGCGTGTCTGTTGCGACTTTGCTGCTCGCTTGCGAATTGAATGCGGATTCCGTGAGTGAAAACCGTGCCTACAAGGCGATCAATTCGGCCGAGCCTGTGATTGGACCCGATGGCCTCAAGATGTACAGCCTGATGGACGAAGTCCGTTTTGAACTTGAATTTTTCTTGCGCATGCAGGACAACGATGGCGGTGTGTTCTTTAAGGTGACGCCCGAACATTGGGACGGCTTTGTTTCACCTCGCGATTCCGATTTGTTGCAAAAGCGCATGATTCTGGGAAAGTCGACAACCTCGACGCTGAATTTTGCTGGTTCGCTGGCCGCAGCTTCGCGCGTGTATCGCAAACGCGATACGGCGTTCGCAGAACGCTGCCTGCAAGCCGCGGTAAAGGCCTACAATTGGGCTGCATCGCGACCGTTCGAAGATTGGCCGCATAATACCGAAGGCAGTGGCGGTTACGGCGACGAACATGCCGAAGATGAATTTTTCTGGGCCCGCGCCATGCTTTACCGCGAATTGCTGGCCCGCGGCGAAGCTGTAGAAGGCCTTACCGCCGAAAGCTTGCGCTCGTTGCTCTTGGAAGACATGAAACTCATTCCGCCCAAGTCTTGCTTGGACTGGCGCGACACTCAGAATTTTGGCTGGATTGCGCTCGCCTTGCAGGACCAGGACGAAGAATTCCGCATTGCGGCCCGCACCACTCTTGCCATGACCGCTCGCGAAATCATTGACTTGCAGAGAGTCGACGCTTACGGCATTCCCGTGCGCAGGTTTATTTGGGGCAGCAACGGCGATATTGCAAACCATGCGCTGACGCTTGCGATCGTAAAGCGCTGGGCGCCTAGTCTGGGCGGGATGTCGCTCGATTTCTGGTGCCGCGAATTGGTGAATTACATTTACGGCCGCAATCCGGTGGACGTCAGCTTTGTGACGGGATCCGCGTGGAGCTCGCCGAAAGACCCGCATCATCGTTTGAGCCATTCCGATGGCGTCGATGAACCGATTCCGGGACTTCTGGTGGGTGGCATCAACAGCGATCGCCAGGACAAACACCGTGCGCCGCATTATCCGGGCGAAAAAACTGGATTCTCGTATACGGATGAACGCTGCTCGTTTGCAAGTAACGAAACGGCCATTAACTGGAATGCGCCGCTTACCGCAGTACTTGCATTGCTTTGCACCTCCTAAATAAAGGTGCCGCTTTATTATTTTTTATTGGAATCCTTCTTGTCAGAATCCTTTTTATCTGCTTCTTTCTTGTCGGATTTAGCGGATTCTTTCTTGGTGGTGTCGCTGACGACAGTGTCCTTGGCGACGGTATCCTTGGGAAGTTCCACCGGTTCTTCCAACTTTTCCTTGACCTTCGGGAGCAGCGATTGCAAATCAACTATCGGATTCTTTTCGGCTTCGTATTCCTTGGCCGAAACAATGGGCTTGTAGTAGAAGGAATCGGCTTCGGTGAGGTTGCCTGCCGGGAGCAAATCGAAATAAGAGGCGGCAAGCGATAACCAGTTGCGTAGCCATTCCTTACGGGATTCGCGGCTAGAATACCAGGAATCGGCGTTGTATTGGTAGTGGTGTACGTCGGTTGTCAGATATACCGGGGATTCGCCCGAGAGTACGCTAAAGATGCGCTTGACGCGGTGCGTGGCGGCGGCTCCTGTAATGAGCAAGACGGTGTCTGCGTGGTGCAACTTGAGCCAGGGAATAATGGTGTAGGCTTCGCCAATGGTTGAAGGGTCGTCGTGTCGGGCGATATAGACTGCGTTGCTGTCAAAACTGCCGAGACGCATGAAATCTTCGAGGTAGAATTCGGCGTTGCTGCGGTTGCGGAGAATGCGGCGGCCGAGAATGAGCACGGAGTCAACCTTTCCGCTGGCCATGAGCTCGGCGGCGAGGTCAATGCGTTCCATGTCGGCGGACTGTCCGTCTAAAACCACGGCCCACTTTACATGGTCGAATTCATCGTCGTCGACAAGCCAATGGCCGCTTCGCGTCATGACCATGTAGAAGACGATAATCAAGAAAACGAAAGCGGCAGCGATTGCGCTTAGAATGATTTTCTTTTTCTGAATCTGTTTTTTGGTAGGTAGCTTAGCCAATTTGAGCTCCTTCGGTGCGGTAAAGCGCCGCGTTTTCGCCATCGGCGTAATATTTCTTTCGGATTCCGAACAAATTAAATCCGTGCTTTTCGTAGAAGTTGCGGGCCTTGATGTTGTTTTCGCGGACTTCTAGAAAGCAGCAGTCCGTTTTGTCTAAATCCAGTTGCGAAAGCCCGGCATGCAAAAGCTTGGAACCGACTCCCTTGCGCTGAGCGCTATTGTTTACGGCAATTGAAAGCAGCTCGGAATCTGCGCCCAATAAATGGAATACGGCGTAGCCTTCGATGGTTCCTTCGTTTTCGTAGACAATGGCGTAAGTGTAGGGCGCCTTGAGTTCTTGTTCGTATTGTCGCTCGTTCCAGTCTTGAAACGCAAGTTCGGCCTGAATCCTCAGTACGGCGGGAATGTCGGCGGAATTCATTTTGCGAATGGACATGGCGCGAATCCTTGAGACTATGGACAAACTCAGTGCAATTTTTCGAAATACGACGGTTGAATGTAGTTTGCTTCTTGCATCAAGCTCGGGGTGACTGAATTAAAGAGCTTGGCCCAATCGCTTAGGGGGCGGCCTTTGTCGAGAATCGTTGCGGCTCCGATTTCTTTGAAAACGGCGGGCAACGTTTCGTCGGCGAGGGCGGCCTCGTCTACGACAACTGTCTTTACCGGATTCGCCTTGAGGGCATCGACCACTTGGACTGTCTCGATAAAGCTTTCGTTTTCGTCTAGGCGCAGGTACCAGTAGCCTTTGCGGGCGCGAATCACGACTGCTGTACTTGCGGACGCGCCGGCAAAGCAGGCGAGGGCTTGCAGCGTAGAAACGCCGTAGAGTTTGCGCTTGCCGCTAAAGCTTAAGCCTTCACAAAAGGCGACTCCCGTGCGCAGTCCGCTGAAAGACCCTGGGCCGAGGGTGACCATGACTCGCGTGACTTGGTCGAGGCTCGCGTGGGCCTTTTCAAGCAATGCGTCGAGCATGGCAGATGCGGTTTCTCCGCGCGCCGCCTCGTCAATGGATTCAAAGTAACGGGGGGCGGCGGCGCCCGATTCCAGAAGCGCCATTGAGATTCCCTTGCGCGAAGTATCTACAAATAAGTCGAACATAGTTAGAACTTAGAGCTTAGAGTTTAGAACTTAGAACTTAGAACTTAGAACTTAGAAGAGTTTTTCTTATCTAAGCTCTACCAACTAAGTTCTACCAACTTTATCTTTTGATGTACAGGCTCTTGTCGATGATCATGTCGATCAGCTGGCTGTAGGTAATGCCGATGCTGGCGGCTTCGGCCGGAAGAATCGAAGTCGGAGTCATGCCCGGGAGCGTGTTCGTTTCGATAGCGAACAGCTGCTTGTCCTTGGTAATGCGAACGTCGGTACGGCTGTAGCCTGCCCCGCCCAAGGCGTAGTGGGCGTTCTTCACGAGTTCCTGGATACGTGCTGTCAGGTCGGGCTCGAATTCGGCCGGAGTGATTTCCTTGCATTCGCCGTTGTACTTGGCTTCAAAGTCAAAGTATTCGCGGGTGGTCATGCGCATTTCGGTCGGCGGGAGCGGCTTTTCGCCTTCGATGTAGCCGCAGCTTGCTTCTTCGCCGGCAATGAACTTTTCGCAGAGCAGGCGGTTGGAATCCTTGAACAGGTCCTGAGCAATCTTGCCGGCTTCGTCCAAGTCCTTGGCGATACCGATACCGATAGAGGAGCCGCCCAGCGGATCCTTGATCACCAGCGGGAATCCGAGTTCGTCGGAAACAGAGACGAGCGTATCGCCAGTAAAATCGTGCTTCCAGATGACTCGGTACGGAGGCGTCGGAATGCCGTTTGCCTTGTAAATTTCCTTAGTCTTCACCTTGTCCATGGCAAGTGCCGAGGCCAAGAGACCGCAACCGGTGTACGGGATGCCCCAGTTTTCAAGCATGGCCTGGATGTGGCCGTCTTCGCCCCATTTGCCGTGCAGGGCGAGGAAGGCGATGTCGGCGTCGGGAAGTTCAGAAAGGGCCGGAGACTTTTTGCAGTTTGCGGCAGAGCCTTCGAGTCCGCGGAAGTAATTGACCGAGAAGTTGTCCTTCTGGTAGGGGGAAAGTTCGCGGGAAGACCAGTGCCAGGTGCCGTCTTTGTCGATGAGCACCGGATGAATGTTGTAACGGTCCGGGTTCATGGCACGAACAACGCCGGTGCCACTGACAACGGAAACATCATGTTCGGTGGACGGGCCACCCATTAAAACGAGTACGCGCATACGAGCCATTATAAACCTCTTTAGAAAAAAACTTTGTGAATAATGTAGTAAATTAGTAGGAAGTAGACAGTAGGAAGTAGGAAGTAGACAGTAGGAAGTAGGAAGTAGACAGTAGGAAGTAGGAAGTAGGAAGTAGGAAGTAGACAGTAGGAAGTAGGCGGTAGGAAGTAGGCGGTAGGAAGTAGGCGGTAGACTGTATCGTATTCCTCATTCCATATTTTTTTGTAAACTAGGTTGCCCGCATTGCAAAAGGTTTGTATTTTGTAGGTATTAGAGAGGTATATGTATGCGAGTATTCGTTACAGGTGGAACAGGATTCATAGGTCACTACGTGGTCAAGGCCCTTCTGGAAAAAGGTCACGAAGTCGTGATTGCGACTAGGCACCCCAACAAGGTCCCGACACTCAAGGCAAATTCCAACGTTTCTTTTGTGGAATGCGCCCTGACAGATTTTGACCTGATGGCCGAAGGACTCCAAGGCTGCGATGCCTGCATTCATATTGCACTCGGCTGGGGCGACACGCCTTCTGCCATGTTAATGAACGACACCAGGGCGACCGTGATGTTGCTTGAGAATGCAGCAAAGGCTGGTTGCAAGAAGTTTATTTACACGAGTAGCACGGCTGCAATGGGCCGCATGCGCCCCACGATGCGCGAAATCACGAGCAACTTGCCGATGGATCTTTACGGTGCCACCAAGGCCGCCGGCGAAGCCTTTGTACTTGGCTTTACGCATGGCTACGGAACTCAGTTCCCCGAAGTCAAGATGACCCGCAACATTATTCGCCCGGGCTATACGTTCGGTAACCCTGCATGGCCCGATGGCTGCTCTCAGCCGGACCGCCGATTCTTCTCGATGGCCCAGGCAGTCAAGGAAAATCGCGACATCAACATCATCAAGAATGACGGTACGCAGTTTATTCACGCAAGCCAACAGGCTCAGCTTTACCTGAGCGTGCTTGAATCTGACAAGAACGAAGAAATCTTCCTCGGCCTTGGCGAAGTCTGGATGAGCTGGAAAGAAATCGCTGAAATGATGGTCTCGATGAAGCCCGGCTGCAAGTCCAAAATCATCGAAACGGACCTCGGCTGGGGTGACGAGCCCATGCTCTTTGACGTAAGCAAGATCCAGGAACAGTTCGGGCTCGCCTTTGATGCCCACGAGTTCATGCTCGATCACGTCAAGTGGACTTATAACCAGATTTAGTTACCCGCACCTATTTTTGCTGGAATCGCTGCCGATGTAGTCGGGGTAGTCGTTGTCAAAACAGGCGGCGCAGTAGTTTTCGCCTTCGCCGGTACATTCCTTCATGCCCTCGACGCTCAGGTAGCCGAGGCTTTCGACGCCGAGCATCTTGGCGATTTCGGCAGGAGTCATGGAGCTTGCGGCCAGTTCGCCCTGGCTCGGGAAATCCATGCCGAAGAAGCACGGGTGCGCCACGGGTGGCGATGCAATGCGAATATGGACCTCGAGAGCGCCGGCATCGCGCAGCATCTTGGATAGAATCTTGAGCGTGGTGCCGCGCACAATGGAATCTTCGACGACGCAGACGCGCTTGTTCTTGAGCACTCCCTCGATGGGGTTGAACTTGAGCTTGACTTTCTGTTCGCGCACGTTCTGCGTGGGGTCAATGAAGGTGCGGCCTACGTAGTGGTTACGGAGAAGCCCGATTTCGAAGCGGATGCCGCTCGCCTGGGCGTAGCCGAGGGCTGCGGTAGTGGCGCTGTCGGGCACCGAAATCACGATGTCGGCATCGACGGGGCATTCCTTGGCGAGCTGCTTGCCCATCTTGCGGCGGATCTTGTCGCAACTTTGTTCAAAAATTTTTGAGTCGGGGCGGCTGAAGTAGATGTATTCGAAAATGCAGTGGGCCAAGCGGTCCTTTTGCACGAAGCGTTCGGAATGGAGCCCGTTCTTGGTAATGGTCAGGAATTCGCCCGGCTGGATGTCGCGAATGTAGTGGGCGCCCAGCAAGTCGAAGGCGCAGGTTTCACTGGCAACGCACCAGGCTTTTCCCATGCGTGCAAGCGACAGCGGGCGGAATCCGAATCCGTCGCGGGCGATGTACATGGTGTCTTTGCTGATGAATACGAGGCAGAAACTGCCGGTAAACTTGGAGATGGCCTTCTTGATGGCGTCTCCTAAGTCGGTGGCCTCGGTGCGGGCGATTTCGTGCAACAGAATTTCGGAGTCAGATGTTGTCTGAAAAATATGGCCGTCGGCTTCCATTTCGGCACGGAGCTCGGCGGCGTTGGTGATATTACCGTTGTGGGCGACTGCAATCTGGCCCCATTTGCAACTCACCAAAATCGGCTGCGCGTTGGCCAAGGTTGAAGCACCCGTGGTGCTGTAACGCACGTGGCCAATGCCTGCAAATCCGTCAAATTCGTTGATGTCGTGTTCCCGGAGAAGAGTCGATACAAGTCCCATGGACTTGCGGACGCGAATCTTGTCTCCGTCGGTGACCGCGAATCCGGCACTTTCCTGCCCGCGGTGCTGCAGGGCGTAAAGCCCCATGGTAATATTCCTTACGACAGTGTCGCCATTGTAAATGCCGATCACTCCGCATTCTTCGTGCAATTCGTCGAGCATAACGCCTCTTTGAAATGTATGTTCCCTCTACCTCGAAGGTCATAGCCCACCCGGACGGGTGCAAGCGAAGGAACGGCCGCCCTTGTTAAGCAAAAAATGTGCCGAATTGACGAAAATGGGCTAAAAACAAAAAAAACTAATTGCAAAATCAAAAGACTTTACAATGAATGTAAAGCCTTTTGATTTAATTTACGTTTTGTGTAAAATGTTATGCTTTGTCAGACTTGTCCAGCGAAGAATCAATCGCCGAAAGCTGGCCAGTGTATGGATTGCTGCTCTGCAGCAGATGAGCCTGGTTCTTGAGCTTGATTTCTTTCAACTCGGGGGCGAAATAGCTTTTTTTCTGTTCTTTGTTCATGGAGTTCTCCTTATTTCTTTAAGATTTTTTTGCCGTAGTAAGCGCCGCGGGCCTGGTGCGTGCCATTCAGCTTGCGGCCCTTAAGGTCGTAGTTGCGGTTCATCTTGAATTCGCCGGAACGAGTATTGATGCTCCCGATAACTGTCGTATGTTCGTTGCCGTTGGTACTTTCGACAATGACCACGTCCATGGTGACAGGACGATTCTTTTCCTTGAGTTCTGGAGTGAAAATATCTCTTGTGAATATGAATGCTCGGAAGGGCGGGAGCGTGGCCCCTGCACCGATTTTGACAAACTGGCCTGCGGTTTTGAAGGTTTCTGTGACTTGGTCGTTAAATCCATAGGTGTTGCCGCTTTCGAGCATTTCTTGTGTGAATTCCATGTATTCATCGGAGCCGTCAATAAACCAGCTGCCACTCTGGTATAAGAAGTCGTGATTAAAAGGAGTCTTTTCTATATCTACAGTACCCTTGATTTCGAGGGTTTCAGATTCCATCTGTATGAGATACGGGGTATATGCGGTGGTATGGACTTGACTTTCGTTATCGAAGGTTTCTTTTAGGTTTTGAACTTGCACTTCCATTTTGCCGTTGACTTCTTCGACTCCTCGGAATTTGTAGATATTCTTGACTCCACTCAGTTGATTCAGGTTGACTGCAAAGGGGAGCATGATTGTGGAGTATCCGTTTGCTGAAAGAGGGAACGTTCTTTCGAAAACGACGGAGTCTACGTGTTTCTCTTCGACGTCGCCGACGGATCCGTAGTAGTCGCCATCGATGTATGCTGTTGTTTTCCCGTCTTCGGTTATGTACCGGATAGCGGGGTAGTCCTTTTTCAGCATGAGCGTGTTGTTATAGGCGTATAATTCGTAACCAGTCGCTGTTCCTGTGACATGTCTGAAGATATTATTGATGGCGTCTTTGGTAACGTATTCCGATTTTGTGGAAAGGGCAATCTTCGGATTTTTGTCAGACAAAGGTTCTGCGATGTTCAGGTTGATGATGGCATCGCTTTTTAATTCGCCTACAATATTGATTTTCTTTCCGTTGGACAGGACGATTGCGTCGGTCTTGTAAAAATGAGGATTGCCGGAAATATCGATGTCTTCGAAAGCTTCTACGGCGTAGTTTACATAGATTGACCCACCGGAAATGGTCACCTTGGAGCCTTTGTTTGCGATGATGCCTCTGTTGTTTGCATCAATTGAACCACCCTTCATGTTGACTTTTGAACCGGCTTGGGCTACAATCCCTATATCACTGGCGTAAATCATTCCTTCGCCTATTTTAAGGTCTCCTTGTACGTTAATGACCGGATCTACATCTTTATTAGATCGGATAAATCCCTTTTGCAGGAACATGGCGCCATTGACTAAAATTGCAGGAGCATTATTTGTATTTGTAACGTAGTCTCCAATTATTCCGCCATTCCGCGACTCATCGTTGTTTTCGATTATTAGTGCGCCGTCGACGACGAAAATTTCTCCTTTTTGTTCATTCGAATGGTTTAGCGAATCGCGTGTTAGTTTAAACCCATGAAGGTCTAAGGTGATGAATGCTCGATTGATATAAAGGCAATGAGATAATGTCACGTTTTTTTTTAATATGTAGTCAGTATCTTCATCTAGCACCCAACAGCCGTCAACGGTATGACGATGTTCAAAATTGTCTTCGCTAGAAACTTCCACCGTTTTAGTCGGTTCTATCGGGGGGTCTAGGGCGAATGCTCCAAGGGGTAAAAACAATAATGCTGGGATTATTTTTGTGATTTTCATATTTCCTCCTAATCATGGAATATAGAAGAAAAATACAAAAAACTTACAATTTCGTCTTTGGATTTGCCTTTAGCAGCTCACGACAAGGGCGATAAGGCCCGCGAACATGGCGATTTTCACTAGTTTTTGAGCGTTTCGGTAGTTACGCTTGTTTGCAAAAACGAGAATCGCGATGACGGCGGGGGTAAAGGCGATTCCGGTGATAATCAAGAAAAGCATGGGGTAGTAACCCTGCGCGACAGGCAGCGGTAAAATGGCCCAGGTGAAAAGGCAAATGAGGCCGGCGAGGCGCCTTGCGGTGGGGGCGCCTGCAATCAGCGGGAACGTCATGATGCCAGCCTTGAGGTCGCCAGTTTCGTCTTCCAGGTCCTTGTAGATTTCGCGGGCGGTCGTGAGGAGTATTGCGAACAGCATCGCGGGGTAGAGAAGTCCGATTTTGTTCGAAATTCCAAGCGTCGATTCGATGGATTCCTTGAGGCCCGTGGGGTAGAACAGGCAGAGAATCAGGGGTGTTGCGCAAAGGATGGCAACCGTCATGTTCTTTAAAAGCGGGATGTGCTTGAGCCACTTGTTGTAGGCGACCAGAAGCGCGCTGAGTAGCACAAAGAAAATGCAAGCCGTGAAGTTCGTCTTGGTCATCAGGCTGTCGGCAAGGCTCGCCGCAACTGTGAGCACAAGAAGAATAATCCACGCCCTCCGCGCCGCCGCCACCGAAACCTTTCCGCTCACCAGCGGACGCTCCGGGCGATTCAGGCGGTCGCTATCCAAGTCCCAAATGTCGTTCTGGATGTTTGCAAAGGCAATCGCAAATGCAAAACCGAGTGCCTGCAAAACAAGCGGCAACCATTCGATACCGCCCGTCGTTGTGGGCAACGCCGAAAGCAGGTAGTAGCCGATTACGAGCGTAACCATCGCAATCACGATATTCACCGGCCGGGACATTTTGAATAGCGCAAGTAGCATGGCGTGAATATAGAAATATTTGATGAAATGAAAGTATGTTCTCCGGCCTGCTTGCTGTTTTGGAAATTTTACATGCGAGAATGGTATTCAAACGCCTGAAAAAAGCGTGTTAGGTAATAGGGGGTACCCGTAACTTAACACGAAAGGAAACTCATGTCTGCTAATACCAATCATTCGAAAAAAAACTACATCGTCACAAATGAGCGTGGCGAAGAATTCCTGCTGCCCAAATACGCGGCGACCTTCCGCATCCTTATGGACGACAAGGACACGATCCGCGATGTGCTTAACAGCCTGCTCCAGCTGGACCATGACCATGAAATTGTCGACCTCGAATACGAATTCGAGAAACCCATCGATATTTTCATGCCCGAAAATGACCCCGCACGTCTTGACGTCTGGGTACACACTCGGGACAATCGGTATCTCAACATTGGAAAGCGTGCGAGCCGAATGTTGCAAAAACAAACTAGTTTGTTTTTATAACTGAGGCGAAGCAGCGGACGCTGAAAGCGTCAAATGCAGAATAAAGTACACTCGTTCTTTTTCGACCGTATGCAGCTCTACAATTCGTACCTCACGCTGCGCGGCAAGTATGAGTTTAACCGATCGGACTATTTCTTGGGCCTGCCGGAAGAGGAACGTAGGTATCGTTACTACGAACTTCCGGAAACAGTATCCATTTGGCTTTGCAACAATCCGGTACTCCGGTCGAAGGAAATCTACAAGGATGTCTGGTCCACCTATAGCGAACACGAGGTCAAGTCGGGAAACGCCCTTCCCATCTCGCGGAAAAATAGGTATATTATTGTCGATCTGCCCAACTTTTTGCAGTTGCGCAAAGGCGTAAAAACCCGCGAAGATTTCTGGCTCCGGCTCATTTCGAGAGGACCGCTCCAGGTTCCCGAAACAGAAGACCCGATCTTTGCGAATGCACTTGACCGCCTGCGCGTAAGCCGCATGAACCCTGAACTTTTGAAAGCACTGGAGGCAAACATGTTCGACCGTCATGAATACGAAGCATGGAAAAGGGCGTCCAACAGGAACGCAAAAAGAATGATGCGGACAATGCTGCTCGCGACACCAAACGGGCCGACTACTTGCGTTCGCAGAACGTGCCGGATAGCGTGATTGCGGCGATGCTAGCCTTGAAATAGCTTTTTATGCTAGGTTAAAAGATCTAAAGCCGATCCTTGGGGTCGGTATTTTCAATTCTTGTGACATTTAACTAAATTTGGCAAAAACGATTGAGATTACTGGAGGTTCTGTGAAGATTTTTACAAACGTCATTGCGAGCCCTGTAAGGGCGAAGCAATCCATTTTTGGTCGGTTAGTATTTGCGCTTGTCTTTGCGTGTATTTTCATTGCGTGCGGCGATGAGTCTGGTAGCTCCGCTCCCGATCCAATCGGTGAAATCTCGTCGAGTAGCAATGAGGACCTTGGTTCCAGTTCGAGTGTCGGCGAGAATGGTTGGGAGAATGGTTCTTCTTCGTCTTTGAAGCCTGATTCGAATGGCTCGCAGAAAAATTCTAGTTCCGCAATAACGGTACAATCTAGCAGTAGCTCGAATGCAAAATCTTCGTCAAGTAAGGCGTGGACTTGTAAAGAGGAGGGAAAATCTGTTACAAGATATAATGAAGCGACTGGTTT
>CACVQR010000006.1 GCA_902756345.1 Fibrobacter succinogenes
AGCGAATGGATTGGTTGATTACCGTTATTCATATTTTATGTATGATAGGATTCATGATAAAAACTTTGGCCTTCCCGTCCGCTGCGTAAAGAATTATTTGTCGGAATCTAGGTGAGCTAGATTTCTTCCTTTAAAAATTTTAAACAAAAAACAGGGCTTTGAGAAAAGCTCTATGAGAATTATTTATGTCAAACAAGAACGTTAAGAACAACAAGAAAAATCGTCGTAACAACTACAAAATTGAGTCTCTTGAACCGCGCTTGATGATGGACGCTTAACCCCACCCCAAAATCAACCACCCCGTGACCAAACGCACCGACATCTCAAGAAAAATGCTATAAAAATGCGCTTTTACAAAGAATTCGGCATTTTTCTTCCAAAAATACAAAACAAAATCGAACAAAAATACAAAACAAAACTTGACAATTTTACAAAACGAATTGTCTTAATTGGCAACCTTAGTGACCAACTATTTTTTTGGGGGAGGGGAGGGACTAGAATTTCTTCCGCACATCCGCTGCAGAAAGCCAGCCGCCTTGTTCGGCAGATTTTTCGCCCTCGGCAAGAGCATTCTGAAGTTTCATTTCTGACTGAAGAAAATTGGCATATTCCTTTTCGAAAGTCCCTTTCTGCTTCGGATCCGCCATAATCCTATCGAAAGTCGATGTAGATTTTATCATCATACCTCAAATCTATTTTCAGATTATCCTATTGTCAAGAGATTGATTTTATCATGAAAAAAAACTTGCATTTGTGCGGGCAAATATGTATGTTGAATGACATGAACAAGATTGAAAATGCCGCCACATGGTCAAAAGAACGCTTCGATGCGGAACTCGAGAAAGGCTACGGCGATATGCTGAACGGCCGCACCACGCCCTGGAATGACATATACGCAAAACTTTCCAAAGCCATCGCCGAAATCAAAAACGAAGCACCAGTAGCCGATGCAGAAAAATTCATCAAGGGATTGATGAATTCCTAGCAAAAATCCATCATAGGGGAGGCATCCCCTTCACTTACTAAAATCAAAGAATGCGGTGGGGTCGGTTCCGAAGATTTCGCCGAGCTTTACCGCCATCTTGCGGGATACCGCCCTGCGGCCGTTTTCCATGGCGCAGAGGTTCTGGACCTGAATTCCGAGTTTTTCGGCAAGGGTGACCTGCGACCAGTTGCGCAAATCGCGGTTCGCGACAATCATTTCGCCGGGGGTGGAATCCAGGTTCTTGAACCAGTCAGACTCCTCGAAGGGAATGGAATCCTCGTTTTTGCAGACCGCGACGTTTTCGGGCTTGTAGGTATCCTTCAAGAACCTGACAAGCGGAGCAGGGATATGCTTCGCACGAATTTCAATACGGGGCTTTTTCACGACTGCCAACATAGTATACCTCAATATTTATCGACCCATTTTCGCATGTCCAGCAAGCGACCCAATTCAAGGCGATGTGACAATGATACCTATTATCGCCAAGCTTTGAGTAATGCCAGAAAAGTGGTTGTATAGGTCCCGAAACCTTTAGTGATTGCAGTAGAGCCTTCAGCTTGTTCTGCACCGCTCTAGGCATCGTTTTTGCCGAACGTTCCGCCTTTTTGGTTATGGTTACATTGTACATTGTTGAATATAATCAATTTTTGATTATCTGTCAATAGAGTTGAACATTAACAAACAAAAAAAGCCTTTTTTTATAAAAAAGGAGTTAGAATTTATGGGATATAACAAAAGTATGCAAGGCGAACGAAGCAAAATCAAACTTGTTTGATTTTATTTCTGAGCCGCCGCCACGGACGCCGAAGGCGTCAAAAGTCGGCTTTTCTAGTCGAACGTGGCTTGTAGACGGAAATCCGCTACCAGTGCCTGTCAAGATTTAATATACAAAATTAGCGGAAGGAAAACAATATTTGGGGAGGAACTCAGTTTGATGCGCCATTCGGGGTCTTAGGGGCAGAGCCCTTAGGAGTAGGGGTGGGGAGCAACGAAGTGCGAGCCAGGGGGAGGCGTCCCCCCATTAATCGTCAAACGTCTTCGTAATGTCCTTTGCACGAAAGGATATCGATGAACTCACCATTGATACGATAGATTAGTCGATTTGCGTCATCAATTCTGCGGCTCCAGAATCCGCTAAGGTTGCCCTTCAATGCTTCGGGTTTTCCGATGCCTTCAAAATTGCTGCGTTCAATGTCTTTTAGCAATTGGTTGACTCTTTTCAGGGTCTTTTTGTCTTGGAGTTGCCAATAAAGATAATCTTGCCAGGCAGTTTCGGAAAAAGCGATTTTAGCCATTCTCCATCGCCTCCAGTTCTTCCATTGTCTTCACAATCCCCTTCCCGGCGTTAAGTTGCTCGATGCCTTTCTTGAGGGCTTCGATATCGCTTGCGTTGTAGCGGGGGGAGGGCTCGCGGACTTCAAAGGGGATGCGGCGCTCGTTGATGACGTTTTTCACGAACATGTAAATGGCGGCAGAAGTGGACAGCCCCACATTGCTGCAGAACTTGTCAAAGCTTTCTTTGTCCTTGCTGTCGATGCGTGCGGATATCGTTGCCTGTGCCATATAATGCTCCTTTGTTACCTTACAAATATACATTTATTGACTGCAAAAAGCAATAATTTTTAATAAAAATACTGCAATTTTATTCAACATTCTGCAATTTGCATAAAATTGCATTAAACATTGACGCTAAAAACCCCGGCCTTCTTTACGAGAGGTCGGGGTATTTTAAAGTATGGGGGAGGCTGCGCGCGGTTTAAGATGCGCGAGAACTCATTCCCCGACTTGCAATTTCAGGGTCTTTCCGGCGGGGTTGCGGACGACGTAGACGCCGCTCCCGAAGCCGGCGGTCTTGAGTCCGGCCTTGAGGTCCGTGAGCGTCGCGCCGGCGTTCAGGCGGATGTTCCCGAGCTGGGAGCCCATCAGGTCAAATACCCTGTAGCTGCCCGCGGCCCTCGCGAAAGCGTTTGCCATGCCCGCGGCTCCGGCGCCGTTTAGGGCGATTTTCGGCACAATGCCCGTGGTCCCGTTGCGGATATCCTCAGCGCTGCCTTCGCTTTCCCCAAATGCAATCCAGTCGAGGTTCACGTAGTCGCTTGTCACAAGCACCTTGAGCACGTGCTCGCCCGTGGTGAGTTCCTTGGTGGTCGTGCCCTTGAAGGTGCCGTAGGAGTCGAAATCCCCGGTGCCCGCGAGCGCGAGCGTGTCGGTAATCGGCTCGTCGTCCATGAACAGGCGCACGCCCGTGTTGTCCATGCCGCTCGCGTAGCTGAGCTCGAAGGGGAGTTTCCCGCCGGCCTGCACGTTCACGGTGTATTCAAGCCATTCGCCCTTCTGCGTGTAGCCCACGGCAAATCCGTCGCCGTTCTTCACGATGTCCACGCGGTCTTCGCGGTATTCGCCGCCCTGGTTCTTGGTATCCACGTCGTAGTAGGCCTTGCCGGCACCGCCCACGTCGTAGTTCTCGAAGTCGATGAAGTTGGCCGTGCCCTCGACCTTCGCGCCCACAACCGGCAAATTGCATTTTGCCTCGGGGTCGTTGAGTTTCGCCTTGCAGAACGGCCCCTGAGGAACTGCGGTCTTGCTGTCTTCAAATTCCCAGTAATCGGCTTCGAAATCACCTGCGAACATGAAGAATACATCATGCTTGCCAACTGCACCTTCGGCAGGCACGGTCACCAGACCGTCCTTACTGAATTCAGCCTTGGCAACCACGGGGCCATCCACCTTGTCCAGGCGAACCGTAACGGAGGATGCCCTCTTAACGCTCAAAACGGAAGCCGAGAAGGATTCTGCGCCGGCGTCACCGAATTCCACGCCGCTAATCTTGGTGTACTTGCCTTCGGTAAGGTTGGTGAGAACCGTATTGCCGGCAGCACCGCTCTTACGGACCCTCACTTCTTCGCCCCACGACATGGTTTCCGCTTCCACGCGCTTGTACGGGTCAAAATCTTCCAGCTGGGCCACACCATTATCCGGCCACCACTCAATCTTCTGGATGGTTCCGTCGGCATTATACTTCATCTCGGCAACGCCAACAGAACGGCGTTCCTTGTGCTGGAACTTAAGGCCCATTTTATCGGATTTCTGGTGCCAAAGCTGGTAATGATGGCCAAAAACGTATGATTTCCCCTTGTAATCCACAATTCCCGGGTGGTTTCCATTACTGCGGGAGGAATGAGGCATAATGTCGCCCTTGTAGGTCCAGGGGCCCGTGGGGGAGTCGCTCATGGCGTAACCGATGCCTTCGGCACAGCAGGTGGAAGCAAAAGCCATATAGTAATGTTTATCGTGCTTGTAGAGCCAAGGGCCTTCCTGGTAATCCTTGATCTTGGGGTAGGTAACAATATTGCCGGAAGTACTGATCATGTCTTCGTTAAGCTTGATCATATAGAGGTCGGGATTTCCCCAGTACAAATAGGCCTGGCCGTCATCATCCACCCATACGGTGGGGTCGATGTCGTTCCAATGTTGCCGCTGCCAAACCAAGGCCTTGTTCAGAGGTTCCTTGAAGGGGCCGTAGGGACTATCTGCCACCAGGACAGAAATTCCGTTACCATGAATGGGGACGTACATGTACCATTTGCCATTGCGAAACACAACCTGCTCGGCCCAAGCGCCATTGGTCTTAGTACTCCACTGGATATCGTTCAGGGAGGCCACAGCCCCGTGGCTAGTCCAGTTGACCATGTCTGTAGACGTGTGTAACAGCCAGTCGTACATGACGAACCCTTCGGCATTGTCCTCGTCGTGGGTCGTGTACAGGTAAACCGTATCCCCATGGACATAGGGCGCCGGGTCACACGTGTAGTTGGTTGTAATGATTGGTTGCTGGGCAAAGGCCATTCCAGCCAAAGCCAATACAGAAGTAACGGATAAAATATTTTTCATCTTAATCTCCAAACATGTTTTACACCAGAGATAAAGATATATTGCGAAAAGCCCCGCGGAATACCACGGGGTTAATTTGTCATTGACATTTTTTCAAAAGGGGGGGGGAGGCAGCCCCCTGCTTGCAGCCCCGGCTTATGCGTATGGCCTTCGCGATGTTGTTACCCGCTCAAGGAGCGACCGATCGGCTTTACAGCCTCTCTCTCGCGATCGCCCTCGCTTAACGCTTGGGGCTTATTACTCACAGACGGAAATTTCCGTGGCTCGTTCGCTTGCTAACAACATTCGCTTCGGCTTGCACGTCATTGCGAGGAGCAAAGCGACGAAGCAATCCATAGCCGTGGCTTCCAGCACCCCCTCGCCTAAGGGCTCTGCCCTTAAAAACCCGACATCAGGCAGCCCTCGGCTCCAGAAATATGCTCGTCTCGCTCTTACACGACCGTTCGACTCGCGTCTCACTCTCGCTACAGTCCCAGCTTAACGCATGGGGCTTTAAGCTCACATGGCCTCGGCCTTCGGCCTCTAATGTTCGCTCAACGACACATTTTCTTCCGCCTTAGGGCATTCATCTCCGGTTGTCTTGCCGCACTTGATGGCAGGCGCGGTTCAAGAGCTTCAAGAGTGAAATTTTTACGATTTTTCTTATTCTTGTTGTTTTTTTTGTTGTTGGACATAGAAGAACTCCTAAGATTCCGCCCCTCAGCGGAATCTTTGTTTTTTTGTTAAACTTTTTGGATTTTAGGCCTAAAGAAGGCGGAGAGAATTAATAGTCTTTAACGCAGCGAACGGAAGCGCCGTACCTTTTTTGATTACCCCCTGCCAGATAAGCATCATCAGAATACACAGCTCCACCTCTACATGTAGCTGCGTCCACGGCTTCATATTCTGTAGGAAAATCAAATAGTGATCCATATCCAAGGTTTTTGAACACAACCAATTTATTTCCATCCATTCTATTCAAACGATAGCCTGTTGCAATTAGGCTCATTCCGGTAAGATTTCTTCCTCCGACCAACGAAAAGGAAATTTCTGATTTTATAGTATTTGATCGTTCAATTTCACTTACGCCAACGTCTGAAGCATAAGATGCCGCAAGCAATTCCCTTTCGGTCATTACATGCCAGCCACTCGGGCAAATACCTTGATGGAAACCGTCTCCATCAGTGTCAATCAAATCGGCACAATTTTTACTGTTACATTCATACGGCAAAGCCATCATTTCAGCCCACTGGTACAAGCCGCCCCACCAGTCATTGCAATACTCAATGCTGTCGTTATAGCAGTATATTTCAACCTTTGTGTCGTCTTCTTGCTCTTCTGTACCAGCGACCATCTTTTCATGATATTTAAGATTCTGGGCAAATACAGTAAAAGCTAGATGGACACTATCGGGGCCATACTTGTTATCAATATTAATTGTTGCGTACTTTGTTCCGTCACGAGTATCCGTAAATTCGCCATAGCTCATATTATAGTGCAACGGACTCGGCAAAGAGTCATAGCCCCGGCTGCTGCTGCTCTTGGGTGTGGAACTAGAAGAAGGCGGAATATAGAGAGTCCATACGCCATTAACACATTCAGCATACTCCCCTCCAATAATTTTTTGCACTCCATCTTTGGGACACGGACCACCCATAACAGCCTTAGCACTTGATGAAGAACTAGCAGAACCACTCGGCACGACACTTGAAGACGATTGTTTCACTTCTTCACTGCTGCTGGACTTGGCATCCGAAGAAGACGGCTTTACCGAGGAACTAGATTCCTTCGCCTTTTCTTCCGACGAACTGGAATTTTCATTTTTTTTAGAAGAAGAGGAGGACTTCGACTTTTCTACCGAGGAAGAAGACTTTTCCTTATTGGAGTTCTTTTGCGAACTCGAGGAATTCTTGGAAACTTCACCACTGCTAGAGCTGGTATCGTCACAATCTTCGTTCTGATCCTCACAGGGGCGGGGATCTGGGGAAACAGAAGATGAAGAGGAATCGCCTCCGCATGCAACAAGCATGGTCAGGAGAACGGACAGGGCAAGGACACTTTTAAAAATCTTCACAGAAGACCTCCGGTAACCTCAAAAATCTACACCCCAAATTTAGTTTATTTTCGCACAAATTGTCCCTTCCGGCTATTGACAGGGGAGTTCAATTTATATATATAAGTGTTCAAATGAGCAAAAAGTCAGGGCTCTGTCGGGCTATTCCGGCCCCGAATCAGCCGTAAACTGCTGGATTATAAATTTACGGGGAATGTCGAATTTTTAATTTAAAAATTTGCGGGAAAAGGTGGTTTTGCTCAAAATAAATTTGCGGGAAAAGAAAAATTTATGTATATTTAGACATGTTCGGGGGATAAAATATGCCGAAATTTACATTTAAACGCAAAATATACGCAAAAATGCTCGAATGGAAGTCCGAAAGCAAGGGACGGACTGCCTTACTTATTGAAGGAGCCCGCCGAATCGGGAAATCCACCATTGTCGAAGAATTCGCCATTAGGGAGTACGAAACATACATCCTTATCGACTTCAATAAGGCCTCCGAAGAAGTCAAATCCCTGTTCGACGACCTCATGGACTTGGACTTCATTTTCCTGCGACTACAGGCGATTTTCCACAAGTCACTGAAATCTCGCAATTCAGTAATCATCTTCGACGAAGTCCAAAAATGCCCCAACGCGCGGCAGGCCATAAAGTACCTGGTCGCAGACGGACGCTACGACTACATCGAAACGGGGTCGCTTATCAGCATCAAGAAAAACACGGAAAACATCACCATTCCCAGCGAAGAAGACCGACTGCAAATGTACCCCATGGATTTCGAGGAATTCCGCTGGGCAATGAATGACGAAGTGACCATACCCGCGCTGAGCAAGTTCTTCGAAAGGAAGTTGCCGCTCGGTGCCGCATTCAGGACGACCATGCGCGGCCTACGGCTTTATGCGCTAGTCGGCGGAATGCCACAAGCCGTCGTCGAATATCTAGAAACAAATGACCTGCGCAAGGTCGATGCTATCAAACGTAAAATCATAAAGCTTTACACCGAAGATTTTTTGAAATTGGACCCGTCAGGGAATATGTCAAAACTGTTTGAAAGCATTCCCGCACAACTCAGTCGTGGAGCGAACCGCTACGTGACATCTAGCATCATTGGAAAAGTCGGAAAAGCTGGAGAAAACAGCCTGCTGCAACAACTCGAAGACAGCAAAACAGTGAATGTCTGCTACCATTGCGACGATCCCAATGTGGGCATGGCCCTGACACAGAATCAAGAGCGGTTCAAATTATTTGTCTGCGACACGGGGTTGTTCGTGACACTTGCATTTTGGGACAAAAACTTTACCGAAAATGTCATCTACGAACGAATGCTTTCGGATAAACTGTCCGCAAACCTGGGCTACGTTTACGAGAATCTTGTGGCTCAGATGCTGACAGCCAAGGGCGATAAGCTTTTTTACCACACCTGGGCACAAGACGAAAAACACAATTACGAAATTGACTTCATCCTTTCGCGCGGGAAAAAGATTTGCCCTATCGAAGTCAAGTCCTCCGGATACAGGACACACGCTTCGCTCGATGCCTTCTGTGAAAAGTTCAGCGAACGGATACAAGACCGCTACCTGATATACACCAAGGACTTGGGCCACAACGAACAAGTGCAGCATATCCCGACCTGTTTTACCTTGTTCATTTAGCAAAACAATCGAGTTTATCGAGAGATTCAGTAGCGTGCAAGTGAGTGTCGCGACAAAAGGATGCAAGGCGAGATAGCGCAAAAAACTTGTTTTTGCATTATCGAGCCGCAGCTACGGACGTCGTAGACGTCAAAACGCTTGCGTTGTAGACGCCTTTAGGCGTCCATTTTGTAGTTCTTGCGAGTGGAATTTTTCTTATTGAACTTCTTGGACATAATAACCCTCAATGGCATTCTGTACGGAATGCCTAGTTTTTGATTTTTTGTTTAAAATTTTACAGTTTAAAAATGGTGGTTATTCAACCATTACACAACGGACAGAAAAACCCTGAGTCTTATACAATTGTCCCTTCCGGCTATTGACAGGGGAGTTCAATTTATATATATTAGTGTTCAAATGAGCAAAAATGGTCAAAAATTCAATCCCGTGTCTATCCGCAGTTCCGCTGCAGAATACTTGACTTATGTAGCAGCCGTTGGCGGTTCCGAACAGAGCGTCGAAATGCGTTACGAAGACGAAAACGTATGGCTCACGCAAAAAATGATGGCAGAACTGTACGGGGTCGATGTGCGTACGGTTAATGACCATATTTCAAAAATTCTGGCAGATGGTGAATTGCCCGAAAATCCAACTATCCGAAATTTTCGGATAGTTCAAACAGAAGGTTCACGACAGGTTTCCCGTGAAATAATGCACTACAACCTCCAGATGATTATCGCCGTGGGGTTCAAGGTCAACAACGAGCGGGCGGTGCAGTTCCGCAAATGGGCGGGGCAAATTGTCAAGGATTACACCATCCAGGGCTGGGTCATGGACAAGGAGCGGCTCAAGAATTTCGGGACAATCCTTACCGAAGACTATTTCGAGCGGCAATTGGAAGCCATTCGAGAAATCCGCGTGTCGGAGCGACGCTTTTACCAGAAGGTGACCGATATCTATTCGACTGCGTTAGATTACGATCCCTCTGCAAAAATCACCCGGGATTTTTTCAAGAAAGTCCAAAACAAACTCCACTGGGCGATTCACGGCCATACGGCGGCGGAACTCATTGTAGAACGGGCTGACAGCCAAAAGGAGCACATGGGGTTAAAGACCTGGGCTGCATCTCCAAAGGGCAAAATTCTTCAGTCCGACGTAGTTGTTGCAAAGAATTACCTTGAGGAAGATGAACTCAAGGCCCTGGAGCTGATTGTCTCGGGTTATCTGGATTTTGCAGAAATGCAGGCCGCAAGGCACATTCCTATGACGATGGAAGACTGGGCGAGGCACCTTGACCGCATTCTTGAGGCTACGGAGCACGAACTTTTGACGAATGCGGGTAAGATTTCGATGGAAGTGGCCCAGGCCCACGCCATTACGGAATGGGAAAAATATCGCGTGGTTCAGGATAAGCTTTTCCACAGCGATTTCGACTATTTTTTGGAATTGCACGAAAAAATGGCACAGTACAAAGCGTAGCTGTGCCTAAATAGCGGGGGAGTGTCACTCGGAGATCCTTCGACGGAGTTTACCCTGAGCTTGCCGAAGGGCTCAGGATGACATGGAGCCTGCCTTGAGCTTGCTGAATGGGTGTCATTTCCCGGAAGAGACGATGACTTTCGCGGTCTTCAAGATTTTGTTCTTGAGCTTGTAGCCCTTCTGGAACACGGTGACCACGTGGCCTTCGGGCACGGTCTCGCTGGGCTGCTGCATCAGGGCTTCGTGCATGTTCGGGTCGAATTCGGCACCCGTCGGGTCGATTTGCTCGAGGCCTGCATCGGTGAGAATCTTTGCGAACTGGTTGTAAATCATCTGCATGCCTTTTTCGAAGGCTTCCAAATCCTGGGCCTTGTTTTCGCTTGCGAAGGCGCGCTCGAAGTTGTCCTGCACTTCAGAGAGCTTTTCAAGGAGCTTGCCGTTCGCGGTCTCGATGAGTTCGAGCTGTTCCTTGGCAGTACGGCGGCGGTAGTTGTCGAATTCGGCCATCAGGCGCAAGTTCCGGTCGTTTGCATCGGCAAGGGCGGCCTTGAGCGCGGCAGTCGGGTCTTCGGCAGCGGGTTCTGCAGGCTGTTCAGCAGATTCGGTTGATGCTTCTTTTTGGATTGCTTCGTCGCCTTGCTCCTCGCAATGACGTTCTGCGGCATCAGCCTTGTTGGCCTCGGCTTCCATCTTCATAGCGTCTTCGGCGGCCTTGAGCACGTCTGCTTCGAATTCTGCCTTTTCTTCTGCGGTCGGTTCCTGCTGATTCAAATCTTCTGCCATTTCTAAATAATCCTTTAAAAATGCCTCACATTGATATGTCGGGGCTCTGTTTTACATTTTCCGTGCCATATTTAGCAATTTTCATGCCAAGTGCAAAGATTAGAAAGTTGTTTTGTTTTGAAACATACAACGACTTTTTTACAATTATTTGAACAAAAATGTTTTTTCATGAAAAAAGAGTATATCTTTGTAAACAAAAGTTATAAGAAGGAGTCCTTATGAATACAGAATCACCAAATCGCGGTCCTGCTCCGGCTCAAATGAAGGCTGTCGGCCTCCGAATTTCGTTTATGATGGCTCTGTGGATGAGCTTTACACTCAGTATTTTTGGTACCGCGACGGCGGAACGCCCTGCCGGAATGCCACTTGCCCCGATTATTATCGGCTGGTTCGGCAGTTTTTTGCTCAGTTTTGTGGTCAGTTTTGGCATCGGGTTTGTGGTGCCCATGGGCAAGGTGAACGCCGCTCTTGGCCGAAAATTCCACCTGACGCCGCATAAAATCACGACTCACGCCATCGAAACCTTCGTTTCTAACCTGATTTACACGCCGCTCATGACGGCTGTCATGGTGACTTTTGCGTTCTTTGTGCTCATGCCGCCCGACCATAAGCCGCCCTTTATGCCCATGTTCGTGGGCTCTCAAATTGCCTGTTTTGTATTCGGCTATATCATGATTTTTATCGCAATGCCCTTTATCGCCAAAAAAGCCTTCAAATCGGCTGGAATCGGCATGCCGCCCAAGCCGTAAGTTGTTGTTAAACTTTTGATTACAATCTAAGCTTTTAAATAGATTATTTCGGAAAACCCCTAGTGAATCCAACTAGGGATTTTTTTAAATTATCCTGGTAATAACTTCATCCTTTTTAGAAGGTATTGTATGTGGAAAACTAAGGGTACGATTCGATATTTCTTGTCGATCCTTGCGATGACCTTTGTACAAATGGGCGTGTTTATTTATGCCCAGAAGATTTTGTCCGGATCGTTTGTGAACGAGGATTCGGGACAGACCTGGCAAGCGTTCATGCTGCAAATCTTCTTCCTCGCTCCATATATTCTAATGGTGTTCTTTGCGGGGTTCTTTACCAATAGGTTTTCCAAGAACAAGGTGCTTGCCTGGTCGTCACTCATGATGACGGTCTTTGTGATTGCTCAGGCGATTCTTGTGACCTGCAATACCCCGCGTGTGGCGTTCTGGCTGTCTATTGGCTTGAGTTGCGGTTTCGCTATCCATAGTGCCGCAAAATACGGTATTCTTAAAGAGATGTTTGGCGTTCGCAACTTGAGTTTTGCGAATGCTTTTTTGCAGATTTTTGGCTTGGGCGGTATTATTTGTGCGTCTTGGCTTGCAGTGGTGGGGGTAAACCTCATTAACCTGGAATCGCTCAAGTCGTATGCAGCGGTTCACCGTATTACTTCGGAATCACTCGTGATTCCTTGGATTTTGGCGGGTGTCGGTGTGCTTGGAACAGTGGCTAGCTTTATGGTGCCCAAGGTCAAGTACGAAAACCCGAACGTGAATATCGAGAACGTGAAAAAGCACTTGAGCCTCGGTTGGCGAGTGCCGACATTGCGCGCTTCGATTATCGCCCTTTCGATGTTCTGGGCCTTGGCTCAGGTGTTCGTGCTCATGTATCAGGATGTGTCAGGCTCCTATGCAATCGACACTATTCAGAATTACCTAGCATTCGCCTTTGTTGGCCTTATGATTGGTTCCATTATTGCGGCCACCAAGTCCCGTGACTTTATCGAGACCGGCTTTATCCCCATGGGCATGATTGGTGTATCCATCTGCATGTTCCTGGTGCCGTTCTTTGTGAACCCCATAGCCCTGGTGATTCTTTATTCCTTGACCGGTTTGTTCGGCGGTCTCTTCCTGGTGCCGGTGAACGCCTTGTTGCAATACAATACGCGCCCAAACAATTCCGGTTCGGTGCTGGCCTTAGCAAACATGATCCAGGCAATCGTGCTGATTGCCTTCTTGTTCCTATTCTCCTTAATGGTCCATTACACCAACATCCGTCCGCAACTGTACTTCCTCGGAATCGCCATCGTATCGCTGGTGGTGTTTGTATGGACCATTTCGAACTTGCCGCAGGCGTTGCTCCGCACGCTTCTTAAGCTGGTGTTCAACCGCTACCGCATTCGCGTGCTTGGCGTGCAGAATATTCCGAACGAAGGTCCCGTGCTTTTGGTGGGTAACCACCACAGCTTTATCGACTGGGCCATGTTGCAGATGGCATCCCCCCGTCCGCTTTGCATTGCAAGCAACAAGGACCACTTTGAAAAGTGGTACCTGCGCGCAGTCCTCAAGCGTTTGGGCATGATCCGTATTGACAACAATAACCCCAAAGAGGCCATGGACAAAATCCATCAGGATCTTCTGGAGGGTAAAGCCGTGGTCATATTCCCCACAGGCGAGGTGTCCAAGTCCCCGCACGTGGAACCCTTTACCATTGACTATTCTTCGGCTGTTGACGAGACCGATGCAGTGATTGTCCCGTTCTACATTCAGGGCCTTTGGGGCTCCAACTACAGCTATAGCGGCTCCAACATGTACGGCGCGTCTTCGGACCGTTCCGTGACGGTTGCCTTTGGCGAGGCCATTCCTGCAACGACGCCTCCTAACGAGATTCGCGCCATTGTCCGCAAAATTTCGATTGATGCCTGGAAGTACGCAGTCAAGTTCGTGCACCCGATTGCCTCGTCTTGGATTCGTACTTGCAAGCGCTACGTGAAGCACGGGCCTGCCATTTACAGCCCCGACGGCAAACACTTTTCGGGTTACAAGCTCATGGGCGCCGTTATGGCATTCCGCGGTCTTTTAAAGAAAAAGCTTGGCAATGATGAACAGAATATCGGTATCATGCTCCCGCCGAGCCCCGCTGGCGTCATCGTGAACCTGGTACTCTGGGTCATGGGCAAGACGAATGTGAACTTGAATTACACCTCGTCGGTCGAAAACGTCAAGTACTGTTGCGAACGCGCCGACGTGACGACGGTCATTTCGAGCAGGCAATTTATCCAGAAACTGAAGGGGAGAGGGAACGACTACTCTGAAATAGCCTCGGACAAACTTCGCATTCTTTACGCCGAAGACTTGATGAAAGAAATCCCGAAGGCAAAGATTGCGGCTCTCCTGTTCCTTTGCATTATTATGCCGAGCTGGCTCATTCGCTTTATTTTCTGCAAGCGTACCAAGATTGACGATACCGCTGTTATTGTATTCAGTTCCGGTTCCGAGGGAACTCCGAAGGGCGTGATGCTCAGCCACAGGAACTTGATGGGTAACATTCAGCAGCTAGCCTGCATTATTAACGTGAGCCGCGGCGACGTGATGCTTTCGGAACTCCCGCTGTTCCATAGCTTTGGCCTTACGGTTACGACCCTCTTGAACTTGACCGAAGGCTGCCCGATTGTGGCAGTGGCAGACCCCACCGACGTAAAGACCATGGCCCGCGTTTGCGCCGAATTCCACGTAACCTGCCTGGTCGCAACGCCGACCTTCTTGCGTGCCTTTACGGTGAGCCGTTACGTGCACCCGTTGGTGTTCAAGTACGTGCGCATGATTATTGCCGGTGCCGAAGCCTTGCGCCCGGAACTTGCAACAGCATTCCGCCTCAAGTTCGGTAAAGAAATCTACGAAGGCTACGGCTGTACCGAAACCGCTCCGGTGGCCTCGGTAAATACCGAAAATACGCTGCACAACGACTACACGACGCTCCAGATTAACCATAAGCCCGGCACCGTGGGCCCCGCGCTTCCGGGAACACAGTTCCTGATTGTAGACCCCGAAACGAACATTCCGCTCCCGACAGGCGAAGCGGGTATGATTCTGATTGGCGGATGCCAGGTGATGCAGGGCTACCTCAAGGATCCGGACCGCACAAACAGCGTGATTGTTAAAATCAACGGAATCCGTTACTATCGCACGGGCGACAAGGGCTACCTTGACGAAGACGGATTCTTGACGATTGTGGACCGCTACAGCCGATTCGCAAAGCTTGGCGGCGAAATGGTGAGCCTCGGTGCCGTCGAAAAGAAGATTCAAGACACCCCGGTTCTGGAAGGCTGTGACTACCTCGTGACGACCATTCCAGATTCTGCCAAGGGCGAAAAGATTGTTCTTTTGTACCAAGGCGAAAAAGACCCGAAGGACGTGATTTCGGAATTGCGTGCAAGCAATTTCCCGCCGATTATGTTGCCGTCGCTCGCATTCCAGGTCGAAAAAGTGCCTAAGCTCGGTACGGGCAAGGCCGACTTTACCACCGCGAAAAAGCTCGCGAAGGAACTGGCAGGAGTGAAATAATGTGAAATGTGGAATGAGTAATTACACATCACACATTTCACACTACACATTGCAAACTAAGAAGGGCCTATGACTGAAGAAAAAGAGATCCAGGGACTGACTCCGGTACGCACGGCACGGTTGATAGCATCGCTAATCGCCCTAGTGGGCATGGTTTTCTTGTTCCTGGAACGGGCGCTTGCTGCCGTGCTGCAAATGGCATCCGAAGGCGTTCAGCTTGGCTTGACTCGCTATGACAGCTTTACGGGCCGAATGGCGCTTCAGAACTTCGCCGAAGACCGTCAGCTGTTCAAGATGCTTCAAGACGTTCAAGGGTTACTTCCTTCAGCAGAATCGGCCTTGACGGTTCTCTTGTTTATTGCAATCGTGTTGTTGGCTATTGCCGTGGTGGGGCTTGCTTTACCTAGGTTCTTTGTGCATATTCTTGTGACCCTCAAGCTCCTTAAATGGGAAACTGACGGTACCGAAGAAGAAGGCGAAAAGACTTCTTTCCGTGAAATAATTGAAAACATTGGTGAGATTCCCCTAAAAAAACTGGCCATTCCGGTTGCAGCAATTGTCGTTTTAGTGGGCGGTTTCGCAGGTATTCGCAGCTGTCATGAATCGGCCAAGCTTGCGTCCGTCGATTCTGCGGTCGAAGACTTGGAACAGCATACTCTGGACTATATCAAGGCACAAAAGGCCTATTTTGGCAGGACAAAGACTGTTGGAGGGCCAAAGGCCTTGCAATTGCCGGACACCTCGTCTTCGGACTACTTTGAATACAAAGTGACTGGTGCACGCTTTACCGCCATTTCGAGAGTGCCTATCGAGAATTGCCCTGCAGGCACCAAATGGAGCGTGTATTCCGAAGCAAAGGGCGTTTTTACCAAGGAATTGGCACTTTACAGGCAACCTCCCAAGGTTCCGGCCTGCATAAGCATTACGCCGAACTACAAGAATATTGGCCGCCCCGAAAAGAACAAGAAAGTCGAAGATTCGAAGGCAAAAGACCAGAAAACCAAGGATTCGACTGCCAAAGACCAAAAGACAAAAGAGCCTGAAAAAAAGTAGTTTTGCCTGTTGAACAAAATACAGCGACAGATTGTTTAATTTTGTATACAAGAGCTCGTTTTAGCTAAACGAGCTTATATTTATTTATATCGCCCGTGTGGGTGTGTTGTTTGGGAAAAATGTATGAAAATCAATCATGGTATAAATTTTGCCATGGCGGTATTTTGCGCAGGTGCAGTAAGCGCGAACGCCGCCATTGAATGGGTAAACCAGTGTGCCAGTAACGGCTTTACACTGATTGCGGAATCGGATCACTTTGAAGTTTGCAAGAAGCCGACGACAGACGACGGCCAGGCAAACAACGTGTCCATTCCGAATTCGGATGCGCAGGGCGTGCTCACGTCGCTTGAAAAAGTTTATTCATTCTATATCGATTCGCTCGGCTGGATGCTTCCGTTCCCGAAAAGCCCGGATAAGAAACTCAAGAGCAACATCTACGTGTTCGATAATTCCGTCATGGCGGCGCTCTACGGCGGTCAGGATTACGTGAAGGGCCTGAACAATGAATTCGGCCCCGGAATGTGGATTGGCGTGGGCTCGCTCAAAGATTACTGGGGTACGTCGCATGAGTTCGCACATGGCCTGCAAGGGGTTGCGGGCTGGATGGGTAACAATAGCCATTCGGGCTGGTTCGCCGAAAGCCATGCGAACTGGATGGCCCACCAGTACAATCCGAATGACGCCCATTGCTCGGAATACCTGATTAATTATCCATACCTGTATTACGGTTCCACGCGCGACCGCTACTGCAACTGGCAGTTCTTGGAGCACCTCAAGGAAGAATTCGGCGGCGGCCACAAGGGTGCCCACGAAGTCAATCGTATTTGGATGGAATCGATCCGCGATGGCGAAGACGGCCGCATGGAGCAGACGCCGTTTACCGCGATGATGATGGTTTACGGTTGGACGCTCGATAGCCTGAACCAGCAGTTCGGCAAGTTCGCGATGAAGAATGCGACGCTCGAGTATACGCCCGCAAAGAAGGCTTTGTATAAAAAATCCTATGGCGATTATGAATTCAAGACGCGTCGTGACGCCAGTTGGGGCGACAATTACCGCAGACACACGCGCGTGACCATGCTGAACAAGATGGAATGCGCGGCGGGCGAGAAGTGCGCGGACCGCTACATTTCGCCGAGTTATTGGGCTCCGCAGCGCTGGGGCTACAACCTGGTGCGAATCTATCCGGATTCCGCCGGCAAGGTGACGGTCAAGTTCCGCGGAATCGTGCAGGACAAGCCGGCCGTGAACGGGTATAAATGCTTTGGCGACAACACCGACCACTACATGGGAAAATCATACAACTGGTGCAATTACGCGCCCGACAAGCTGCCGGACCCGGCCTCGGGCTGGACGGTCGGGCTAGTCGCGGAGGGCGCGGACGGAACGCCCCGCTACAGCGAGATGAAGCATGGAACCGGATTCAATCTTGAAATTGAGACGAAGGCGAGCGACAAGGCTTTGTGGCTTGCCGTGACGGCGACGCCGACCGAGATGCAGACGATTTTGTGGGACCAGTTCTACTACAGCATTTACCGCTACCCGTACATGATCGAGGTCGTGAATGGCGTTCCCGAAGGCTACAACAAGGATTTCTGGAAGCCCGTAAATGCAAACGGCTACACCAAGCACAGTAACGGCGGCGGCCTCGTGAGCAGCAAGGCGAAGGTTGACGCCTCCGTGTATGTGGGTCCCGATGCGGTCGTGAACGGCGGCACCGTTTCTGGAAACGCCCGCATCGAGGATTTCGCGGTCATAGACGGCGGAACCATTAGCGGGAATGCCGTTGTCCGCGGGCGCGCGCTCGTGACTGCAGGTACCATTGGCGACGATGCCGTGCTCGAAGAAGACGCCTGGCTCGTGAGCGGAAGCATTACCGGCAAGGCTAAGGTTGGCGCGCTTTCGATTATCGTGAATACGACGGTGACCGACAACGCTCAAGTCTACGGCGTGATGTGGGCATTAAACGGCAAAAAGCTCTCTGGCACGGCGCAGTTGCGCGGCGACCTCGAAAACAACTTCGACAAGGAAATTTCGAAGGGGATCTTCTACGGCATGGTCGACAACGGAATGCTTAACAATGCAAACTATGGCGCAAACCTCACGACTCCGCCTACCGATGCGACCGCAAGCCTGGATAAGGCCGTATGGTATGCGGTGGCGGACGATTCGACTGAAACGGGTCCTTCTAAATTAATCAATACTCAACGCCTGCGCCTGAATTTGGCGGACGATACTTTTGAAGTGTTCAATTTGAACGGAAAGTATCTGGGTGTCGTTAAAAACGGAACTCAAGGTCGAATTTCGCTGCAAGAATCTTTGCGCAAGGCGGGCCTGAACGCGGGCACATATCTTATTCGCAGCAAGGAATCTAATAAAATGCACCGCGTGAACTTGCGTTAAACGGGGTTTTAGGGGTGCCCCCTAGGAGAGGAGGGTAGCGAACAACGCCGTGTGAGCGAGGGGGAGACTTCCCCCTTTGTTCATTTTTTGTTATAATAATGGTTAGCATAAGAGGGGGGAGCGTCGAATGCTAAAAACTGTCCTCATAGCACTGGCCTTGTTCAGTGCGGCGAGTCTTGCGCAGGATCCGAACCTGCACATTTATCTCGCGTATGGACAATCCAACATGCAAGGTGTTGCCCCGTATATCGACGCTGATTTTGAAACAAGCCCCCGCTTTTTGGTACTTCGCGCCGCCGATTTTTCGGATCAGAAGGTAGGCGAGTTTTATCTGGCCAAGCCTCCAATGGGAAACAGCCAATCCATGGTCGGAATTTCGGATTTCTTCGGTCGCAAGATGGTCGAAGAACTTCCGGATTCTATCACCGTTGCCGTCGCAAATGTCGCTATTGGCGGGCAGAGCATTGACTTGTTCGACAAGGACCGTAATACGGCTTATCTGGAGAGAATGAGAAGTCACGGAACAACCTGGTGGTGGATTCCGCTTTTGAACGAATATGGGGGCGACGTTTACAGGCGTCTTGTCGAAGTGGGTAAAATTGCTAGAAAGAAAGGCGTCATCAAAGGGATCCTGTTCCACCAGGGCGAAGCGGATTACAACATGCCCGATTGGCCGCAACGGGTCAAAAAGGTTTATTACGACCTTCTTTACGATTTAAATCTGGACCCTAAAAAGACGCCCATTTTGATTGGCGAACTTGCACCCACAGGCGATTTTGGATGGCGGAATATTGCTGTAAAAATCGCGGCAGGAATGATTCCGAACGGGCATTTGATTTCTGCAGAAGGTTGCTCCGTCCAAAAAGAAACTGACCCCGTAACGCATGAAACCTTCCTATTGCATTATACCCGCGAAGGTTACAAAATTCTGGGTGAACGCTACGCTGAAAAAATGCTAGAACTTCTGAGGGAACAGGCCGTAGCCGATTCTCTTGATAAGATGTACCATAAGGAATTCGTGAAACCGAAACTGTACTACGATGTCAGGAAGCAAGCTCTCTTTATCCATCTAAAGAAACACGGGAAAACATACAGCTACCAGCTAACGGGGCGTAGAAAGAACGAATAAATGCATTTTTGTACAAATGCAAACTCCATTTTTCATTTGCATTTGTTATCTTGGTATTGTTTGGTGTGGAAAAAAGGAGGTTTACATGTTTGGAAAATCCCTATTTTTAACGACGGCGCTTTGTGTCGCCGCCTTGGCTCAAGACCCTAATCTGCATATCTACCTGGCCTACGGACAATCGAATATGTCGGGGCAGGCAACAGTGACCGATGCGGATCGTCAAACAAATCCGCGGTTCCAGGTGTTGCGTGCAGGCAACCATTCGAACCAGAAGGTGGGCGAGTTTTACCCGGCGGCACCCCCGATGGGGCATAGCCAATCCAAGGTCGGCATTGTCGATTTCTTCGGCCGCAAAATGATCAAGGAATTGCCGGATAGCATTACGGTGGCTGTCGCGAACGTGGCGATTGGCGGGCAGAGCATTGACCTGTTCGACAAGGACCGCAACAAGAGTTACGTGCAGAATGCCAAGAACAAAGGCGACACCTGGTGGATTCAGTACCTGGACGAATACGGCGGCGATGCCTACAAGCGCATTGTCGAGATGGGTAAAATCGCAAAGCAGAAAGGTGTCATCAAAGGGTTCCTCTTCCATCAGGGCGAAGCGGATTACCAGATGAACGACTGGCCGAAACGAGTGAAAAAGGTCTACGACGACTTGATTGCCGAGCTGGAACTCGACCCGGAAAAGACTCCGATTCTAATCGGTGAACTTGCTCCGACAGGTGACCTCGGATGGCGCAACGACGCTGTAAAGCAGGCGGCAGACCTTATCCCGAACGGGCACTTGATTTCTGCCCAGGGGTGCCCGGCACTTAAGGAAGCCAGCTATACGCTGCACTTTACGCGCGAAGGTTACCAGACGTTTGGCGAACGCTATGCCGAAAAAATGCTGGAACTTTTGAAGGCGCAAGAACCCGAGCCTGACACGACCTCAAAAGATACCGTGAAGACGGACTCCACTCAGCAAGATTCTTCTAAAATCGATTCAGTCAAAACAGATTCGACGGCACAAGATAGTACGATTGCAATCCGCAGCTTGCCGCGCCTGCAGGCCGTAGAATCTGTTCAGCCAAAGCTCTATTACGACCAAAAGGAACAAGCCCTATTCGTTCGCTTCAAAAAGAACGGGCGAGAATTCCGCTACCGCGTCACTGGTAGCAAGAACTAGGACTGAGCGATTAAAGATATAAGCAAAAAGCCCCGGATTAAATCCGGGGCTCATTTAATATTTGCTCATACCTCAAAGTGCCGAAGGCACGACCTCGTGCCTCTAGCGCTTAGCGTGTACTTGTTACACCTGCGGAAGCTGGGCGAGGCTCTTGGCGATTTCTTCATCCGTCGGGATGTAGTCAGCCATTTCGCCGTCGTTGAACTTCTGGTAGGCCACCATGTCGAAGTAACCCGTGCCGGTGAGGCCGAACACGATGTTCTTGGCCTGACCGGATTCCTTGCACTTGAGAGCTTCGTCAATCGTCGCGCGGATAGCGTGGCTAGATTCCGGAGCTGGGAGGATGCCTTCGGTCTGGGCGAAGAGCTTGGCGGCTTCGAACACCTTGGTCTGTTCCACAGATGTTGCGCGCATCAGGCCCTGGTCGTAGATTTCGGAGAGAATGCTGCTCATGCCGTGATAGCGGAGACCGCCGGCGTGGTTTGCAGACGGAATGAAGCTAGAGCCCAGCGTGTACATCTTGGCGAGCGGGCAGACCTTGCCGGTGTCGCAGAAGTCGTAGGCGTACTTACCGCGAGTGAAGCTCGGGCAGCTGGCCGGTTCCACAGCGAGAATGTCGTAGTCGGCTTCGCCACGGAGCTTTTCGCCGACGAACGGGCTAATAAGACCGCCGAGGTTGGAACCACCACCGGCGCAACCGATAATGAGGTCGGCCTTCACGCCGAGCTTGTCAAGGGCGGCCTTGGTTTCGAGACCGATGACGGACTGGTGCAGCAACACCTGGTTCAGCACGGAACCGAGAACGTAGCGGTAACCCGGCTGCTTCACGGCGGCTTCCACGGCTTCAGAAATGGCGCAGCCGAGGCTACCCGTGGTGCCCGGGAATTCGGCGTTGATCTTCTTGCCGATTTCAGTCGTCATGGAAGGCGACGGGGTGACGCTTGCACCGTAGGTGCGCATGACTTCGCGGCGGAACGGTTTCTGTTCGTAAGAAACCTTCACCATGTAAACCTGGCAGTCCAGTCCGAAGAAGGCGGTGGACATCGAAAGGGCGGTGCCCCACTGGCCGGCACCCGTTTCGGTGGTGACACCCTTGAGGCCCTGCTTCTTGGCGTAGTAGGCCTGAGCGATAGCGGAGTTCAGCTTGTGGCTGCCCGAGGTGTTGTTGCCTTCGAACTTGTAGTAGATGTGTGCCGGAGTGCCGAGTGCCTGTTCCAGGAAGTAAGCGCGAACGAGCGGAGAGGGGCGGTACATCTTGTAGAAAGTGCGGATTTCTTCAGGAATTTCGATGTATGCGGTATCGTTATCGAGTTCCTGCTTGATGAGTTCGTCGCAGAACACCGGCTGCAAGTCTTCGAACGTGACCGGCTTGCCGGTTGCCGGATTCAGGAGCGGAGCGGGCTTTTTCTTCATGTCGGCACGGACGTTGTACCATGCTTTCGGGAGTTCGTCTTCTTTAAGGTAAGTCTTGACCGGACCTTCAATCTTGAGCGAGTTTCTCATACTAATTCCTTTTTTGCAGGCGTAAAGCCGATAATAACGGCGTGAAATATAGTAATCTGTCGTTTCCGAATTGGCCAAGAATTGCCTTTAGGTGCGAAAAAGGACCTGTGTTATTGACAGAAAAAATTTTTTTAGTAAATTGAAAAGTATGGCTATCAATCATAACCTATTTACTGGGCAGACGGAACTAGCGGGGGAGGTCCGCGTGTCGCATGCTGGCGAGGGTGCAAAACAGCTCCCGGTCCACAGCGGTAAAAAATTCATTAGACTCCGCCCGCAATCTCGGAAGCCTAAAGTACAAAATAAATAGACCAAAGAAGTATGAGAACTCCAAAAGGTTAGTCAGTCTTTGGTCTTCCTTCGCTTTGATAACAGCTTAATACCTGTTACCAAAGCTCGGCATAATAAACAGACCAAAGAAGTATGAGAACTCCTCATTCTTTGGTTTATATCGTCTAAAAACACCTCGGTTCTCCGGGGTGTTTTTAACAAATTATAAAAAGCGCACGTTGTCGACGTTCGGCAAGAAAGCTTACTCTAATAAGAGTTCCTGCGGGATTGCACCCTCAATTACGAGGAGACGCCGCTTAAGGTCGAGCCCCAGGGCGTAGCCGACCAGGCTTCCGCCCTTGCCCACCACGCGATGGCAGGGGAGTATAATCTGTAATGGGTTCGCGCGGAGGGCGGCGCCCACGGCACGCGTGGCGCGGGGCTCTCCAACCGCTTCGGCCACCTGCTGGTAAGTCCGCGTTTCTCCGTAAGGAATCTCGGTGATGGCTTCCCAGACCTTCTTCTGGAAATCGGTGCCGTAAATCTTGAGCGGGAGCGAAAATTCGTGGAGTTTACCCGCTAAATACAAATTAAGCTGTTGCACGGCCTTGCGGTAGGCGCGGGCCACCGTCGAAGATAGTGTCTGAATCACATCCGGCTCGGCATAGGCGCAGGCCTGAACCGAACTTGGCACACCTTCTCCCGTATATCGCAGGCTACACAACTTGGATTTCTCGAACACGAATGTCCACTGCCCCCACAAATTGCGGTGCGCAATCGTCGTGAATCTTGAATCCGAGAAGTTCATGGTATGAATATAAAAAGGTGTTCAGTTTCAGGCAACAAGTTTTTGAAGGAAGTAGGCAGTAGACAGTAGGCAGTGGTTAGTAAGAACTTAGTTGGTAGAACTTAGAACTCAGACTAATTACGAAAAAAAGCCTATTTCTCTATACTCTAAGCTCTAAGTTCTAAGTTCTGTTTTCTAACTTTCCTAACATGGAATCTTACTTTTTTATCGGTGTTGCGGGCGTGGGCATGAGTGCCATCGCCCAGTATTTGGTTGGCAAGGGTGTTTCTATTAGCGGTTCGGACCGCCAGTTCGGTGCGGCAGAAAAGCCGCTCGTCATGAGCCAGCTTGAAGAATGTGGCGTCAAGTGCTTTCCGCAAGACGGCTCGGGCGTTGTCGCGGGTCTCTCTGCGGTGGTGGTGAGTACCGCCATCGAAGATTCGAATCCGGACCTCAAGCGCGCCAAGGAACTGGGAATCCCGGTGATGCACCGCAGCGAAATGCTCGCAAAGATTTCTAAGGAAGCAAAGACCATCGCCGTTTCGGGCACCAGCGGAAAGTCCACCGTGACCGCCATGATTTACCACATTTTGCAATATGCGGGCCTCCAGCCGTCGGTCATGACGGGGGCGGGCCTCGTGAACTTGCAGAAAGAAGGCAAAATCGGTAACGCCGTGTCCGGTAAGGGTGAATGGCTCGTGGTCGAAGCGGACGAAAGCGACGGAACGCTGGTCCGTTACGAACCCGAAATCGGCCTGATTCTGAATGTGGACAAGGATCATAAGGAATTGAGCGAACTCCAGGAAATATTTCTCAAGTTCAGCCACAACATCCTCGATAACGGCAAGATTCTGATTGTAAACGATGCGCACCCGCTGGCCAAGAAGTTCAGCGCCGGTCGCGAATTCGATTTTGGCTTTGAAAATTACGTAGGCGTGCAGGGCACGGACTTCAAGTCAGTCGGCACGTCCATTCAGTTCCGTGTGCGCCACAATGCAGAACTTGTGAAGTTCGTGGTGCCGCTCCCGGGCAAGCACAATATGGAAAATGCCCTGGCCGCAACGGCTGCCGCCCTCTGCGCAGGGGTAACGCTACATACTTGCGCCGACGCCCTTGCGACATTCCCCGGCGTGTTCCGCCGTCACCAGATTTTAGGGACTTTCAACGGCGTGACTCTGGTGGATGACTTCGCCCATAATCCGGCAAAAATTGCCGCCAGCATCAAGAGCGCCCAGGACTTTACCGAGGGCCGCGTCATCGCCTGGTTCCAGCCTCATGGCTTTGGCCCCACGCGATTCCTGCGCAAAGACCTTGTGGAATTTATCGCGAAGACGCTTCGCCCCAAGGACTTTGACGACGACCGTGAAAACGACGTGATGTTCTTCAGCGAAATCTACTACGCCGGCGGCACCGTCACCCGCGACATCAGCGCCGGTGACCTTGCCGATGACCTGTTGCTCAAGGGCTGCGAAGCCGTCTACATCGCCGACCGCAACGAATGCGCCAAGAAAATGGTGGAATACGCCCAGCCCGGCGACACGATTCTCTTGATGGGCGCGCGTGACCCGAGCTTGCAGAATTACGCTCAATATGTGCAGAAGTTGTTAGAAGACGAGCCGATGTAAAAAAGTTCTATATCTAATAAAAAAAAAGAGAATGCTTAAAAACATTCTCTTTTTTGTAAGTAGCAATACTATTACAAATTTAAAGCAGCAATGCTTGTTGTGAGGGTATTGCAAAAAAAAATGATTTATCGTCGGTATACTCTTGGCTGCGTCGGCCACGCCTTATAAACACTCATGCTTGCTCATGCAATGCAGGCTACCGCCTTCCTCAATCACGGTGCGGCAGTCCAGCCCGATGACCTTGCGGTCGGGGTACACGCTTTCAAAGTAGCGCTTGGCGACAGCGTCGTTCGGTGACTTGTACTTCGGGAAAATGAGTGCCCCGTTGGCGTAGATGAAGTTCATGTAGCTGGCCGGCAGAATTTGTCCGTCGTCAAGCTTGCGCTGCGGCGGGAGCGGCAATGTATCGACCTTCGCCGACTTGCCGTAATGGCTCTTGAGCCAGGTTTTAATCAAGTACTTCGCTTCGGTCAGAATCACGTTGTTCGGGGAGCGCTTGTCGTTAGCCTCGCACATCACGATGCGATCCTTCGCCACAAAACGCGCCACATTGTCGATGTGGCCGTCGGTGTGGTCGCCGTGCAAACCGTGGGGGAGCACCAACATGTCGCGGAGCCCGAATGCCTTGCAAAGAGCCTTGACAACATTCTTTATGTCCTTCGCATCGTTGCGGTTCTTGCCCGTCAGGCAATCCAGCGTGGTAATGCCGAGACCGTCGCCGTTGACTTCGATAGCGCCGCCTTCAAAAATGTACGGGACACTCACGCCTTTTTTGTATTCAAAAATGTCGGCGATTCGTGCGGGAATTTCGTTGTCGTTTTTCCAAGGCGGAAACTTTGCGCCCCAGGCGTTAAAGACCGTCTCCGAAACAATAGTCTCTTTCCCTTTTTTCAAGAAGAACGGACCGTAATCGCGAATCCAGATGTCGTCTGTCTTGATGGTAAAGAAACTGGCCGGATAGGGGCGGTCGGCAACGGCAATTTTTTCTTCCGTCGTCAAAAAATCCTTTTTAGGAACCAGCACGTTCACAGGTTGAAATTCGCTGATCGTGCGAATCAAATTGATATAGAACTTGCGGATCATTTCTCCGCGTTCACCGTACCAGTTCTTTTTGTTGTGCGGGAATGCGAGCCACGTGGCGGCCTGTTCTTCCCATTCAGCGGGGTATCTTACAGTTGCTTTAGCCATAAAAAATCTCACGTCTGTAGGGCGAAGCCCGTTCTATTTATCGCACCAAATCTTGAGAATGTCGCCGTAAAGGTCTACGCGGCGGTCCCTGAAATGCGGCCACCAGCGGCGATTTTCTTCGGTTTCCTTCAGGTCAATTTCTACAATGCTTGCACCCAAGAAATCGGTATCGCACTTGTGAATCAAGTAGCCATCGGGAGCGGCCACGAACGACGTTCCCCAGAAGGTGAGTTCGCCTTCGGTACCGATACGGTTTGCCGAAAGCACGAAGGTGCGGTTCGCAATGGCGTGTCCGCGCATCACCGTGACCCAGCTGTCCTGCTGGCGCGGGTAGATTTCAGCCGGCTCCGATTTCATCCAGCCGATGGCAGTGGGGTAGATCAGAATGTCTGCGCCCTTCAGGCTCATAATGCGGGCCGCTTCGGGGAACCACTGGTCCCAGCAAATCAGCACGCCCAGCGTACCGGCGCTCGTCTTGATGGGTTCAAAACCGGTGTCGCCTGGAATGAAATAATACTTTTCATAGAAAGCCGGATCGTCGGGAATGTGGCTCTTGCGGTAAAGGCCTGCAATCGAACCGTCGCGTTCAAAAACGAAGGCGCTGTTATGGTAAATGCCTCGGGCGCGTTTCTCGAAGAACGGGAAAACGATGACCGCGTTGATTTCTTTGGCGATTCCCTGCCACTGCCTGACAATCTCGCTATCCTTTTCGATAGCCATGTCAAAAAAGTCGGCATTTTCTTCGAACGGAAAATACGGCGTGTGGAACATCTCGGGGAGAACGACCAGGTCGATTCCCTTGCCCTTGAGCGCAAGCGCCTGGTCCACGTACCACTGGTTATTGGTTTGGCTGTTGCCCGTCCACTTGCCCTGCAGTGTTGCTGTCTTGATTTTGTTCATGGTCCAAATTTAGATTATTATTGTTCAATTTCAAGAACCAATAGTCTTCACTATTGATGGAACTTGCGTTGAGAATCGGGTCGTTTTCCGGATCGATCATAACTACCTCAATGTGTCGCGGACAAAGCCGTCTTCTGGGGGTTCACCAAAGACTTCGAAGGTTCCCGAACCAATCACGGCCCCGTTCTTGTAAGCGATTTCGACGCGGTACTTGCCCGGGGGCGTGTTCTTCTTGCGGGTAAACGTCCTGAATCCGGATTCACGGCCGCCGTTAATCATCATGCGGCCAGAAGAAATACGGTCCGTAAGCATGTACTTGCCCGTTTTGGGGTCCTGGTAATACCACAAATATTCAAGCTCGGCCTTGAGCTTTGCCGGCGCATAGACCGATGTCAAGAAGTAGACTTCGCTGCTGTCGACGCGATGCACGCTCGGAATCTTGAGGCCAATCATTTGCAGCAAGCTCGGGTCATCTACATCGCAGCTATAGCTTGCCTTGTCAAAGTTCTGGCAGGCAATCTTTTGCTTGAGCACCAGCGGTACAGGCGGCACCCAGTTCATAATGTAAGCCACAATCAAGAAAATGCTGATGAGCGCCGGAGCCACCAGAATAGACTTCTTGCGGTGCGAAATCTTCCAGATAAACAAGCACAAGCCAAACGAAAGCACCGTGCTAATCAAGAACCAAATGAATCCGATTCGGTGAACCAAGTGCGGAATGGCAAAGTTCATGAACATGGTGCCCAAAAGGCAGAAGAACGCAAGGCTCACGCCGAAGCTTTCGTATTTTTTCTGCAAAAATTCGTTACCCACAAGTAAAATGGCAAGCAAAATTACCAGCAAGAACGAGGCGAGCGAGCCGCTACTCTTAAAGTAGCATACCACCAGGGCGCTAAACAGACCGCCAAAGAAGAATTGCACGGCCCAAGTAAAGCGCTGTTTCCAGGTTTCGCTCCATTCGCGATCCAAAAAACGGTGGCGCACGACGATTGCATTTTCGGGGATTGCCGTAGATTCGTAACCCACGTTCTTGGCGAACTTGGTGGCAGCCCCCTTCGCCTTGACAGCGGCATCTTTCGCTTCGATGGCGGCACGGCTTGCCGCTTCCTTGGCTTTTGCAGATGCAAGGGCTGCGGCCTTGGCTGTCGCTTCTTTAGCTTCCAGGGCGGCGCGGTTGGCGGCCTCCTTGGCGCGGGCGGGCGTTTTTTCTGCGATGAATGCGGCGGCCCTTCTAAGACGAGATTCTTCGATTTTTACATCTGGATTTTCAGAAACGGAATCTTCAGAAACAGGTTCTGCGGATTCAGATTTTTCTTCCGCAGGGGAGGGTGCAACCTTTGTCGCCTTCGGTGCGACTGCGGCAGGCTTCGGCTTCGCTTGCGCCTTGGCAAGCGCCTGCAAGCGTTCCTTAGTCCATCCTTCAGGGTGTTCCAATTGCGCCGAAAGCAATATCACCAAAATAAGTGCGCCGGTATAGTAGGCGAGCAAAATCAGAATATCGGAGTCATAGACCATCTGGCCTAGCGTAATGGAATCCCAGGCAAAACCGCCCAAGAACGCTATAGCCGGGAAAAACTTCTCTAACTTCTGAACCGCGGGTTTTTCCCGCAATTTTTCAACGAATTGCATACCCATAAAATAAAAAAAATACGGCCAATGGGCTAATATTAATCGGAGCACTGGTTACCATATCAAAAAGTTTATATTTTTTAATCAAAATGGAATTATGAAGGAGGAAATCATGAAAAAAATGATTTCATTGGCAATAGCCTTTTTCTTTGCAACCGCAGCTATTGCTGAAGAAGAGTATGTTGCGTCGCCAATAATTACAGAAGAAGTCCTGTCGGGCAAACTTGAACAGACGGTGACTGTAGGTGACAATATCGAACAAACAAAAATCGTGTACACCAAAGCCAAAGGTGCGCTTAAAACAGAAGGTTTCTCGGCTTTGGGCTTGTCGGCCTCCTGCACCGCAAACCAATCTGAAAAAAAAGTTTCTTGTACGGTTTCCGGAGAAATTAAACGGAATCTTGTTGTTCCCACAACAATCAAGCCATTTATCCTTGTAGAAGATGATAATGGCAGAGTTGCTATTACGTATTTTACATTCAATTTGCAAGCAAGGCCGACGACTCTCAAAGTCATCAAGGGCGAAACAACTCAGTCTGTCAAAGCGGGCGAATCCATTTCGGATGTCGAAATTGAATATGCCGGCATTAAATCGTTTATTTATAGCAGTTCGCCTGCAGGAATCAAAGTAGACAAGGATACCGAAAAACAAATCCTTAAAATTAGCGGTAAAATTGATGAACGCGTTGCAACAGGCGAGTATAAATACAAGGTTCGTGGCATAACGCAAGACGAAAAGGATACGCTTAGTGTCGAAATCACTTTCAAAGTCACAGGCAAACCGGTTTCATTAACCGTCTCTGAAAATGCTACCCAGAAGGTTGTCGCTGGTGATTCGATCAAGCCGGTTACATTCTCATTTACCGGTGCAAACGATCTCAAGATTACAAAGACTCCGCCGGGAAAATTCTCCGCCATGAAAGACGGTGAAAGCATGACAATCGTGGTTTCGGGCTACATTGACGAAAATACGAAAGACGGAACATACACCATTGAACTTGAAGCAACAGATGGTGATAAAATGGCCAAAGCACAGGCGACTGTCGAAGTGACTCACAAGGTTATGGAGACTAAGGTTGTTGTGAGCAAAAATGCTTCTCAGACAGTAACCGCAGGTGATTCGATCAAGCCGATCGTTTTCAACGTTGAACATATGTCGGAAATTGTTGAACTTACCGGATTCCCGGGTAGCTACGAAGTCATTCCCGACAATAATACGGTGACTGTTTATGGCGTACTTAAAGAAGATGCCAAGGGAGAATATAAGATTACTCTCAAAATCAAAGGCACCGACAACAGCGCGACAGCAGACGCAACGATTAACGTGACACCTGTAAAATTGAAATTTGATCTTATTGAAGGTAGCGCTAATCAAACGGTCGTTGCCGGCAAAGACATCGTTCCGATGGTTTATCGGTATGAACACCTGAAACTCGTAAAAGGTTCTGGCTTACCCGCTGATTTGAAAATGGAACAAGATCCAGAAAAGAAGCAAGTCAAGATCTATGGTACCGTGGATTCTGAATCGGCAGCCAAGGAATACGTTTATTCGTTGGAACTGACGGATATTTATTCGGAAATAACGACCATAACAGGCAAGATCAATGTTGTTAGGGCTTCGAGCAGTTCTTCTGAATCCACTTCGTCCAGCTCTGAAAAGATTGATTCTTCGAGCAGCAAGGAAACCTCTTCTAGCAGCGAAACGACTAAGCCTACAAGCTCCAGTTCCGAAACGACGAAACCTGAAAGTTCTAGTTCTGAAAAGACTGTTTCTTCCAGCTCCGATAAGGCAGTTTCTTCTAGCAGCAAGGAAACTTCGTCCAGCAGCGAAAAGACTGCGATTATCGCTACTGTCGTGCCGAGTTTCGAATTCGGTTTCGTCAACAACGAACTGACGGTTGTGCTGCCGAAGCCCGCAATGCTTCGCGTACAGGTGTTCGATATGATGGGCCACAGGGTTGAAACCTTCGCCGAATCGGTGGTTTCTTCCAAGAGCTTCAATCTCGCTCACCTGAACATGGGGAACTACGTGGTGCGCATTGAAAGAGATCGCTACGCCCGTACCGCTAAGATTCTGGTGAAATAGTCCAAATTCCAAGCCAAGATAAATAAAATGAGACCCTACGGGGTCTTATTTTTTATGTACAGCAAAAATGGAATAAAATAATTCTAAATACCACTTGCTTTTTTGTGCAGTTATACTTATATTTAGTGAACAAAGGTGCAACTAAACAAAAAGGCAATTATGGACATTCGCGAAAAGTTGAATATTCTTTCGGCCGCGGCCAAGTACGACGTGTCGTGTTCTTCGAGCGGATCTAAGCGACAAGCCCCCAAGGGTGGGCTCGGGAGTGCCTGTAGTGCAGGAATTTGCCACACTTGGTCATCGGACGGGCGATGCATTTCGCTTTTGAAGGTGCTCATGAGCAACGCCTGCAAGTACGATTGCGCCTATTGCATTAACCGCCGCAGTAACGATATCCCTCGGGCCACGTTCACGCCCAAGGAACTCATCAACTTGACGCTGGAATTCTACCGGCGTAATTATATAGAGGGCCTTTTCTTGAGTTCTGCGGTGGTGGGCAGTCCTGACCGCACCATGGAAATGCTGATTCAAGTCGCCAAGGAACTGCGCACCGTCCACAAATTTGGCGGTTACATTCACCTGAAGGCAATTCCCGGTGCAAGTCGCGAGCTTTTGTACCAGGCGGGGCTTTATGCCGACCGCAGCAGCGTGAATATCGAGATCCCGACTGACAGGGCGCTGCAATACTTGGCCCCCGAAAAAAATCACGCCTCTATCATGACGCCCATAAACTTTCTTGCCGAAAAGAAACTGGAGTACAAGAGCGAGCGATGCCGCTATTCGCCTAAATTCTTACCGGCTGGTCAAAGTACGCAGATGATTGTAGGAGCAGCGGGGGAGTCGGACTTGCAAATTCTGACCCTTTCTAACGGATTCTACAAGCAGCAGCAAATGAAGCGCGTGTATTTTTCGGGCTATGTACCGGTCAACGCCGACAAGCGCCTGCCTGCACTCACGACAAAGCCGCCCCTGCTGCGCGAACACAGGCTTTACCAGGCCGACTGGCTTATGCGATTCTATAAATTCGGCTACGACGAGGTGGTCGACCAGGCGCACCCGAATCTGGACCTGGAGCTAGACCCCAAGGCGGCGTGGGCTCTTAGACACCCGGAATTTTTCCCCATCGACATTCAAACCGCCGACTACGAGATGCTCTTGCGCGTGCCGGGCATTGGCGTCAAATCAGCGCAATTGATCGCTTCGGGGCGCAGGTTCTCTAAAATCCGCCTAGAACACCTGAAAAAGATGGGCGTTGTACTCAAAAGGGCGCAGTACTTTATTTACCACCCGGATACTCCCGCCTGTTTGCGCAGGCTTTACCCTGAAATGGTCCGACCTTTGCTGCTCCCCAAGCCCCAGCCCTTGCAGCTAGATTTGTTCTCCAACCAACCCCTTGCACTCCCCGCCGCAGGTTAATTGCATATATAATGTTAAATGTGTAATGTGAAATGAGTAATGAATAATCTCACACTACACACTTCACACCTCACACCTCACACTTCACACCTCACATTTCACATCTCACATCTCACATCCTTATCCCATGCTTTCCATTTCTTACGATTCAACCTTCGATGGCTTCTTGAGTGTCGTATTCGAGATTTACCGCCAGCACCTGGAAGTGGGCGAGATTCATGGCGACCGCAGTACAGCGCCTTGCAACCTGTTTATGCAGCCCTTCCGCATCGAAACGTCCGAAGAAGAAGCGGCCAGACTCAAGCGGGCTATCGAAAATAACGCCAGCGCTGATATTTTGGAGCTATTGCATGTGGCATTCCGCTCCGAAGAAGAGGGCATCGAGATGAAGATTCTCGCTTACCTCCGCAAAGTATTCGACGGAAAAGACCCGAAATACGCCAAGAACCCGACCTCCGACGAAATGTTGCCCTTGTTCTTGACGGCTAGAGCAGTAAGGCACGAGGCTGGCGGAATGCTCGGGCTTGTTCGCTTCAGCAAGACATCTGACGGCACGTATTTCGCCGAAATCGAACCCAAATATGACATTTTGGACATGATTGTGGGGCACTTTCGCGGGCGATTCGCCAACGAAAAGTGGGCGATTTACGATTCCAAACGCGGTTACGGCGTGTATTACGCGGGCCATCAGCTTGCAGAAATCACCATTCCGAACCTAGATGCAGTCACCAAGGCCACTCCGCCCGACGAAATGGTCCGCCTTTGGCAGGATTATTACAAATCGATAGCCATCAAGGAGCGCGAAAACCCCAAACTTTTAAGGAGATGCCTGCCTGTTCGCTATTGGAACCACTTGCCAGAACGACAAATGAGCTCTTGTTGATATTCTTCCAACCAATTTTTTGCAGTTTTTCAAAAAAAAAGCCCCTGTTCCTGCAAATAATTGTATTTTTCTTTTGGAAATATTGGAGAAATAGTTGCTATGAATATGGTTTCGGCAAAACCTGGCTTTTTTGTACAAGATCGTTTTTTATACAGTAAAGATAACGAAAAGGTGATTCTTCGTGGAATCAACCATATGTTTATTTGGACAGACCGCGAAGGAAAAACCATTCCCGAAATAGCCAAGACGGGAGCCAATTGCGTAAGAATCGTTTGGAATACCCGCGGCCGCGTGAGCGACCTCGACAACATTATTGCGCAGTGCATTGCTAACGGAATGATTCCCATTCCCGAAATTCACGATACCACGGGCAACTGGGAACGCCTGGGCGATGCTGTCGATTTCTGGCTCCGCGAAGAAACGGTGCAGATGATTTCGAACCATCAGCAGTACTTGATTCTGAACATCGGTAACGAACCGGGTGCAGAATCCAAGTCCGCAGACGAATTCTTCACCGTCTATAATTCCATTGTCACCAGGATGCGCGCCGCCAACATCCGCATTCCGCTGATGATTGACGCCGACCAGTGGGGCCAAAGCGAAAAGAATTTGCTTGAAGTTGGCCCCAAGCTTTTGCAGGCCGATCCGGAACACAACCTTTTGTTCTCGCTGCACATGTGGTGGCCCTCGGAACGTCACGATCCGAAAGCTACGGGCTACGCTACCGTTCAAGACCGAATCCGCGGCGTACTCGAAGCCTCCGTCGAAAAGAATTTGCCGCTGATCGTAGGCGAATTCGCTCCTGTTGCCGCTGGCGATGTCAAGGAAATCCCGTATAAGTTCATTATGGCCGAAGCCGAACGCCTGAGCATCGGCTGGCTCGCCTGGAGCTGGGGTCCGGGTAACTTCGACAGCCCCGAAATGGATATGACAGTCCATAGCTCATTCAATACCCTGGTGGGCTGGGGCAAGGAAGTCTGCGTCGATAACCCGAACGGCATCCAGAACACGAGCGTCATTCCGACATTCATTCAAGAGAAAAATTTTGATACAGGCTCCCAGGCAATCGATGCAAACCTGATCCAAAATGGCGATTTTTCTGCCGACGAACCGCTAACCAACTGGCAAGTGGACTTCTGGGGCGGCAAGGCCGACGTCAAGGTCACGAACGGCGTTGTCCGTTTTGACATCAAGAAGGCAGGCAAGGAATCCTGGAACCTGCAGTTCAAGCAGAAACTTTCGCTCCGCGAAGGTATCACCTACATTTTCAGCATGCGCGCCAAGGCCGACAAGCCCCGCACCTTGAATGTGAATATCAAGCGAGATTCCGAAGAATATACGCCCTACGCCAACGGCCGTATCCTGGACTTGAGTACCAGCTGGCAGAGCTTTAGCTGGAAGTTTACCATGAAAGAAGATTCGGACCCCGATGCCTTGTTGATTTACGATATGGGCGGGGTACCGATTTCTTGGGAACTCAGCGATATTTCGCTTGTGCAGGCCCGCAGCGTAGAAGACCGCCTCAACCGAACCTTCCAGCGCAATGTGCAGAAGAATTCGGGCTATTTTAACGCCCCGAATGGCCCCTGGGAATTGCATTTGTATTCCACCAAGGGTGAGCTTCTGGAGGTGCTCGACAAGGGGCGCGGTGGCGAAGGCATGCGCCAGTACCCCAAAATCGAACGCAGCGGAATCATGGTCGTAAAGGACCTGTCCAAATAGCGTTTCACCTGTGAATATTCCAATTTGAAATAAAAAAACTCCCATTTTTTTTTACAAATAAAGCACTTTTTCTTTGAAAAAGTGCTATTATAATACACAAAGAAGGATAATGTCACAGACATAATACACATGGAGGGCTGTTAATATGGATCTACAGGATTATGTCAATCATTTCGACTCAATGACCTGTATCATATCTGTCGAAAAAAAATCAGACGGGTCTTACGGGAAAATACGAATCGAAGTGGGAAATCCTGCATATGTTGCTTCTTTTGACAAAGCAAACGCCCCCATAGCCATGAAAGACGAGAATGGATTTGTTCCCGGATGTGAATACACGACCTATCTCCCGAAGGATTTAAACTTTGAACATTTTGTTGTAGCCAGCGCAGTCAACAAAAAACCAATGCACGCCTATATCCACCCGGACCGTTTCCCCATTTGGTTCAACATTTTCAGCCTTCCATTAAATATTGACGATCCTGACAAGTATTACTGTACCTACACCCAAGAACTCTCGACCGAAGCAAATACAGAACAGATGACGAATTTGTCTGCCAAGGCAACATCGCAAGTCTTGCAGACCTGCATCAAGCTTCGTAGTTCTACGAATTTCCTGAAAACGATGGATGAAATCATCCATGATATTCGCACCGCTTGCGAAGCAAGCTATTGCTGTGTCATGCTTACTGATTTTAAAGAAAGGACCTGCAGTCTTTTAAGCGAAGATATTGCAGTCGGCGTGCCGCAACATTCTCTCAAAAATTTTTTGGACGATTCCTTCATTGAATACGCCGAAAGTTGGCTTAAAACCATTGACGGAAGCAATTGTCTAGTCATTCAAGACGAAAACGACATGAAGGAAGTCAAGCTGCGCAATCCCAATTGGTACAGGTCGTTAAAAAGCGCCGAAGTGGAAAGCCTTGTTCTGTTCCCGCTTCAGTACAATAGCGAGACGGTCGGATTCATTTGGGCGACCAACTTCGACACCAAGGATACCGACCGCATTAAAGAAACTCTTGAACTTACGACATTCTTCATAGCCTCAGAAATTGCCAACTATCAACTTCTACAGCGCCTTGAAATGCTGAGTTCGACAGACTTGTTGACGGGAGTCCTGAACCGTAACGCTATGAACAACCGAGTTCTCCGTATGGTTACCGGTCGCGAGCGCAAGCCTGAATCGATTGGCATTGTCTTTGCCGACTTGAACGGGCTCAAACCTGTTAACGACAAGGAAGGCCACAACGCAGGAGATTGCCTGCTGAAAGAAGCCGCCTTGATTCTCAAGTTGTCGTTCGAAGGGTGTGAAATTTACCGAGCCGGTGGCGACGAGTTCGTGATTATCGCCTTGGACAAACCTAGAAAAGAGATTGAATCGCGCGTCGAAAAAATCCGGAAGGACTCGGCGGACCCCCAAAATGTCAGCTTTGCGGTAGGATTTTACTATGATGACAAGGGTGGCGACATCCGTGTTGCAATGCGCGAAGCCGACGCCCTTATGTACGAAGACAAAAAACAATACTACGATCGATTCCCTGAATTAAGACGAAAATGAAAAAAGAAGAATTGCAAAAATTCGTTGAATCTTTTCCGACTATGACGAGTATTCTATCGGTAGAAAAGCGTACCGATGGAAGTATCGGGACTATCCGCATCGAAGCGGGTAACCAAATCTATATCAAGTCCATGGAAAGAAAAGACGAGGACGGCAATTCCGTATTCACCCAGACTTTTGTTCCGGGCTCCAATTATGAACGGTACATGGAAAAGGAACTGAACTTCGAGAAGTTCGTTTACCAGAGCGCCATTCTGCATAAGCCGGTTCATGCCTACATTCGCCCGGAACGCTTTAATTTTTGCATCAATGAATTCTTGATGCCCGTCGATGTCGAAGACGACGAAAAGGGCTATTGCGTCTTTACCCTTGAAATCCAGCCCGAAGAAGACCTTGACACCTCCACAAGGCTTTCTTCTGAAATTTCGCAAAACGTGCTCAAGGCATGCATCAAGTTGCGCGGTTCAAAGGATTTCAGGAAAACCATGGACGAGGTGATTGAAGACGTTCGCATTATTTGCAAAGCGAGCACCTGCAGCGTTTTATTGACCGACTTCAAGGAGAGAACCTGCTCCATTTTGACTTGTGCCCGAAGGCAAGACATGCCTCCGCTGGATCTTGATAGAGTATTCAACAACGAATATATCTATATCGCAGAATCCTGGATAGAAACTCTTAAGGGGAGCAATTGCCTGATTATCCAGAACGACGCGGACATGGAAATTATTCGCCAGAGAAACCCGAACTGGCACAAGACGATGATGGAAGCCGGTGTTAAAAGCCTGGTTTTGCTACCGTTGACGCACAACAACGAATTTGTCGGATTCATTTGGGCGACCAACTTTGACACTTCCAGAGTCCTGCATATTAAAGAAACCCTCGAATTGGTGACATTCTTTATTGCATCTGAAGTGGCTAGCTACAAGCTGGTGCAACGCCTTAGCTTCTTGAGCAACGAGGATTTGTTGACTGGCGTGAACAATCGTAACGCCATGAACAACAGGGTGCTTCAATTTGTAAGTGGCGAAGTCAATTACAGAACAATTTCTGTGGTTTTTGCAGACTTGAACGGTCTTAAGCCCATTAACGATAACGAAGGCCACAATGCCGGCGACGCCCTCTTGAAGAGCGCCGCAGAGATCTTGAAGCAGACCTTCTCGGATTGTGAAATCTACCGTGCAGGTGGCGACGAATTTGTCGTCGTGGCAATCGATGTTCCCAAGGAAAGCCTTGAAGCTAGAGTCGAAACGCTCCGCAAAAAATCCAAGGTCAAGGGCAACGTGAGTTTCGCTATCGGGTTCTACCACGACGAAAACGGGGGAGACGTCCGTAAGGCGATGCGCGAAGCCGATGCCCTCATGTACGAAGACAAGAAAGAGAACTACGCCCACAGCCGTGGGTAAGAACACAAGACCGCTCGCACAAAACCGCTCGATTATGATACAGAATTTTGCCCTCGGATAATGTCCGAGGGCCTTTTTTGCATTAATTTATGACTTTCATCAATGAATTTTGCACGCTTGTATCATGAGAAAACATTGATTACGATTCATAATCGGCGAAAATAGACAATTTTCGTTTTTTTTTAACTTTTTGTATCATAAGTTGTTGACTTTGTTAAGAAAAGATTATATATTAAGAGACATGAAACCTGTAATGGAATATACCAGCTATCGCATTTATATTCGCGACTATTATACCGAACGCAAGGAGCGTTCCGGCTTTACATGGCGCGACTTTGCCAAAGCCGCTGGCTATTCCTCTCCGGTGTTCCTGAAACTGGTTTGCGACAGCAAGGCGAACTTGAGCGAAGCGGGTATCGAACGCGTCGCATCCGCTATGGGCCTTGTCGGTGTCGACCTGCAGTACTTCAGGCACCTGGTTGCATTCAATCAGGAAAAGTCTTCGGCCGCAAAGAAGAAAATCTTTGCCGAAATGCGCAACATTGCCAACGAAAATTCCTTTGCGCTCGTGGGCGAAGACCAGTACGACTATTATGGCAGCTGGCTGAATCCCGTACTTCGCGAAATGGCCCCGCGCCTGAACGGCGCAACACCCGCCCAGATGGCGGGGGAGCTCGTCTTTGGAAGCGATGCGGCTCACGTCAAAAGCTCTCTCAAATTGCTCGAAAAGAACGGCTTCCTCGAAAAAGACGAGCAGGGCCATTACAGCCAGAGCAATCGCTCCGTGACTACGGGCAATCTCGATGTCACCTCGCTCGCCATCCGCGAAATGCACCGCCAGATGGGCGAGCTCGGCGTTCAAAGCCTCGACCAGGTTCCGGTAGCCGAACGAGACATCTCCGGCCTTACCATTGGCATTTCCGAAACCGCCTACGAAAAAATTACTAAAGAAATCGCCGAATTCCGTCGTCGCATCAGCTCGATCGTGATGGAAGATTCCGGCGAAGAACGCGTTTACAGACTAAACGTGCAGTTGTTCCCCCTCACCAAAACCTTGCCCGGGGAGGAGCATCATGACTAGGCTTAATAAAATAGGTCTTGGCCATTGGGCTATCGCTTCTTTCGCATTCACGCTGTCTGCATGCGGTGTTTTTTGGGCTGGCGGGGTAGACGAAGAACAGAATACGGTCGCCGGAGTTAACGAAGAAAACAACACCGACATCAAACAGAATACTGACCAAAATAAATGCATCACGAGAAACGATTCAACCTATTGCGTCAGCAGTGTTGGTTATCAAGACAGTAAAGGCCCCGCTATTGATATAAATGACCCCATAAAAATTGATCCGGTGATTAATAGAGATTCTGCCAATACGGAAATCCCCACGGCCGAACCCACTTTAGGTACTCACTTTTACAATATCAAGGGTTACGTAGCCAAAGACCTGGAAACCAACAATTCTATTGAAATCGCTTTAGTCGATACCACGTTCTACGTGCAGGGCAATTCCGACGGCATGTTTGAAATTGCTGTTCCTAAAGGAACCTATTCATTCATCGTGAAGTCCGTGACATCTGAGGGAAATGTTTCGGAATCCAATTACTATTTGACTTATGGTTCCCGTATCAATGTATTAGGTCCTGTTCCGACGAGCGTGGCCAACAATGTTGACGCCGAAGATCTTGAAGCTCCACCCGTTCAGACAGTCGTGATGCCGCCTGTAATCGGCACGACTCCTGATCCGAATCCGGTTGATCCCCTGCCTGACTCCGCCACAACATCTGTCCCTCCGCAAGATACGACAGACAACAATTCCGACGTAGTCATCCTCTTGCCGAACGATCCTGATTACGGTCTCGTGTATCATTGGAACGGATCCAATATGCCTGCAAACGAAAGCACTGTAAACGATTCTCTCGTCTTTGCAGAAGGTCTTGAAGAGCTTACGTTCGAAATCACTTTCAAGGTAACATCGTTCCCGGAATCGCTGCGATACAGCAAGAATGTATTCGGAAAGAAGGGCCTGTTCAACCTCGCCATTACAAAATCGGTATGCTATGTCCAGGAACCCGCTTTAGCATTCTTTATCGGAAACGGATTCGACTACAGCTCTTGCCATGACAAGGCAGTCGCATCTTCGGCAACGATTGAAGTCGGTAAAGAAATCACCGTGACCGGCGTTTGGGACGGCAAGCACGTGATGCTTTACAAGGACGGCTTCCTGATTGCCGAACAGACTCTTACCAAGATTGCCGACATCAACTACATTACCGCCGACAACATTATTGAAACGCCGTTCGTATTCGGCGACAAGGACTTGGATATCTCTATTATAGATGCGCGATTGGGGAACAAAGCGATCAGTTCTGCCGATGTCTTGTACCGGCACTATCTAAAAGGAGGCGCACAATGATGACAGAGAACTCTATCGAATTGGCCTACTTTGAGGTCAACCAACACGGCCGCCTTCTAAGCGGAAACAGGCGCTTTTGCCGCATGTTCGGTTTCGAGCCATCGGAACTGCAGTGGCATTACGTAACCGACCTGTACCGCCATGCTAGCGACTGGAACGCATTCCGCAATGACACCGTGAATGCAAGCTTCAACATGCGTATGCGCAACCGTCGCGGACGCAGTTTTGACTGCTGCATCACTCGTGAAATCATCCAGAATGCAGACGGCGAAATCGTATTCCGTAATACGGTTCACAAGGTGGGCGAGGCTCGCGGCACTCATACCTCGACCACACCACTTTCCATGGTATTTCTTACAAAGTGTGCTGACTGCGGCGCGCAGATCCGCGTGACATCCGTTGCCGAAACAAGGCTCCGCATGTTGTGCAATCAATGCGCAGCAAAGGCATTCCCGGAGACGTACTATACGAAGAGTGCCCAAATGTAGCGAGGCAATACCACGGTTTCAATAGTGCGATAGAGCCGAGCGGTCCTGAGCTGATTGGGAGTTCAGTGGGGCCAGTAAAACTCAGGGAGCGAGCAAACTGGCATACTAAAGGAGAGCAGGAAAGGAGAAAAAAAGGCGACCTCTAAGATTAGAGGTCGCTTTTTCAACAAGGATTCGTTGCTTTAACGAAATGTTTTGACGATTGCGTGGACTATGCGCCGAAAGCGTCGTCTGCAGCAGCAGATACCTGGGCCACGTTTTCGGAAGTCATTTCCGGTTCGGCGGCAGCAACGGCTTCGTTATCGAACTGTTCACCAGCCTTCTTTTCAGAAATGGAAAGCTTGCCTTCCTTGAACTTGTACATGGCGATGGTGGTCGGCTTCTTGGTAAGAGTAATGTAACCCTGAGTAGCCTGCTTGTTCACAAAGCGGGCTTCCTGGGCCATCATGACCACTGCGCGGAAAACGGAGCCTTGACATTGTTCGTTAGCGTAAATGTCATCAAGATAGACTCTCTGTTCTTCAGCCATCTAGGTACCTCTGAAAATGTTTAGAAGAGGGAGAGGGATTCGAACCCTCGTTACCGTGAGGTAAACACGCTTTCCAAGCGTGCGCCTTCAACCACTCGGCCATCCCTCCAGGATGTGCGCCAAATATACCATTTTATTTTTCGTTTGTCAAGCGTTTTTGGGCTTTTTTACGAAAAAAATGCATTTTTTTCTCTCGTCTTTCGTCTGTAGGCTCGAAGAGCCGTTCTTTCGTCTAGTTTAACTCGTCCCACACGACCTGCATGAGCGGCTCAATGGTTTTCGCGGTAAAGTCAAACTTGATGTTTGCGGCGGCAAAAAGCTCCGGCAGCGGACGGCTATCGCCCAAACTTTCGGCCCTAAACAGGTCGTCAATGGCCTTTTTCGGGTCTTTTTTGAAGTTTGCCCACACCTGGAGCGCGCCAAGCTGTGCAATTCCGTATTCGATGTAGTAGAACGGGCATTCGAACAGGTGCAGCTGCTTTTGCCACAGGTTAATGCGCACGGATTCGAATCCGGAGTAGTCCACGCCCGCATCGTAGCGGTCCATGATACCCTTCCAGATTTGTTCGCGGTCCTTGGCCGTATGGTTCGGGCGGCTGTAAAGTTCATGCTGGAAACTGTCGATGCTTGCCACCCACGGGAACAGCCAAATCACGTCTTCAAGTTCGCCCTCGATACTCCTGCGGATAGCCTCGGAATCGTCGCCGTAGAAGGGCTTGAGGTTGCTCATGCCGATCAGTTCCATGCTCATGCTCGCAACTTCGGCGAATTCCGAAGGCACGTCGCGGTAAGCGAGAATCGGCTGGTTTGCAAGCGCATACTGGTGGAAAGAATGTCCCGATTCGTGCAGCAGCGTGTAAATGTCACGGTCGGTTTCGGCCGAATTCATGAAAATGAAGGGGAGGCGGCTTTCGTCAAAACCAATTTGGTAGCCGCCCGGAGCCTTGCCGAGCCTGCTATCCGGATCGATAAGCTTTTTGGCCTGCATTTCGCGGGCCCACTTACCCGCCTGCGGGTGAATCGATTCGAAAATCTGGTCGACTTTTTCAATCAATTCTTCGCCGTTCTGATACGGTTTGAGGGGTGGGCGTGAAAGCGGATCCACACTCAAATCCCACGGGCGAAGCGTCTTGAGGCCCATCTTTTCGGCGCGTTTCTTGTAGATTTCCTTGAGAAGCGGGAGCACCAACTTTTCGACGCTTTCATGGAACGCCTTGCAGTCTGCAGGGGAGTAGTCAAAGCGGCGCTTGGCTAAGAAGATGTAGTCGATAAAGTTCTTGCAATGAGCGTTTTTTGCAATTTTGTTGCGAATCTGGAACAACTTGTCGAAAGAGGCATCCAAGGCATCTTTATCTTTCAGGCGGCGGTCCCACATGGTGCGGAATGCTCGTTCGCGCAAGTCGCGGTCCGTCTTTTCAAGGTATGCACCCAGCTGCTGCATGGTCTTGATTCCGCCGTCAAATTCCACGCTCATGCCGCCGGTAATTTTCTGGTAAGCCTGAACCGCCATGGTTTCTTCGGTTTCGAGCGGAATGTTTGCGGGGGAGAACAGGTCCAAAGAAACCTGCACGCTTTTGAACCATACGCCGAATTCGTCTTTCAGCAGGTCCTTGGCCGGGTGCGCCATCAATTTCTTGTTCAACTTGTCGTCGAATTCGCTCATCACAGGGTCGATATTTCCGACAAAGTCTTCGTACGCCTTGGCGGCTGCTTCATCCTGCGTATTCACAGTCATGGCCACGTAACGACGGCTAGAAACCTCTGCCAATACAGACCCAAGTTCACTCCACTTCAAGATCCAGGCACGCAGGGCGTCGGGGGAGTTCGGGATATTTTCATCGAGAAGAGTCTCGAAAAGACGGGTAACGTCTTCTACACTGTCTACATTCAAATTTTCAGGTACGAATTTTCTATTCATAAACACCAATTCTTTTATTTAAAATCCAATTGCTCCGACCCAGTCGCTTACAATGTTGTCCAAAACCGAGGTGCGGGCCTTGTCGGCAAGCGCCTGCTTTTCTTCTTGGCTGATTTTACGATCCTGGTCAAATTCGAGCGTAAAAGCTTCATCCCCTGCCTCCAGCGAGACATCCATACGGCCCACGATATGGATAACATTCACGTCCATCAGCCTGAAAATACGGCGGTCAATGGGCATTTCGGTCACCAGAATTACCGTGTTGTCTCCAGGAACGAGTTTAACCGTGTCTCGGAGTGCCACAGGAAGCTCCATCAGGGAATCTAGCACCAGGTTTGCCATCAGGCCACGAATCCAGAGCGTATCTTTGCCCGAGTTCTTGGCATTCAGGCCAACGGTCAAATGCGCCTTGCCAATCTCCTTTTCCAGGATTCCGCGGGCAAAATCCTGCACCAGGGCAATCACGTGCGGGTTCGGCAACAGGCCCTTCTTCAGGTCGTCAGATTTCGGGAAAAGATCCGGGTTGATGCTCGCAGAGTCAAGCGAGAGCGATTCAAACTCGAGCTTCGTTTTAGAAAGAATATCTGCCGCCGACAGTTTCTTGGTCATTGCACAACTGGCGAGCAACAATGCCAAAATGGAGATTCCAACAATCTTCAACTGAGTCGACGAAATTCGTTTCATATCGACAATATAATAAAATGGATTTAACGTTATGATCCATCCAGACCTCCCTGCAGTTTTTCCGTGACTTATTATTGCCGATAATGCGGATTATGTAAACTAAATAATCGCTAAAGATATCACACTTTTTTTCATTTTTGTGCGATATTCGTGAAATTTGAGTATATTTTCAACATACAAGTTATTCGAGGAGAACAAATCCGTTTTATGCGAGTTCTGTTATTTATTGCTTCATTGTTTCTTGTTTTGACAGGATGTACGAATCCGACACAAAAGTACCATCCGTTTGACAAGCCCGAGTATAGCAAGGGCGAAATTGTCAAGTACGAAGATGCCAAAATCAACACCAGATACAGAAGTGATTTTGCCTACGAAATCAAAACTCCCGGCAGCGAAGACAGCGTAAAGTTCTATACCGCTAATCATTTCTGTTACGATCCCCAAAACAGGAATATCGTTGTTCCGCTCAAAGACCGTAATGGTTTTGAGATGACTTCCCCCGCGGATGGCCTTTTTATTGCCATTCCTAGGGATAGCGTTACCCTATGCAAAAACGGCGTCAGGAACAACTCTGATTTTGCAAGAAACCATGCACTTCACGGATTCACCTATGGTGCTATTGTTGGAGGCGCTATTATGGGTTTAGGAGCTTTAGCAGCGGCCCCGATTTTCCTCTTTTATTCCGAAGGAGCAGCCAATGTTGGCTTAATAATCGTGGGAATGGTTGGCATAGGAGCAGGAGCAGGAGGTCTTTTCGGGACAACTGTTGATTTGGGCTACAACGGAAAGGCCGTGGAAGAATTTCAAGAAAGTTGTTCGGCTTATTTCACCGAAGAAGAACTTGAAAAATACCTCAACGATAATCTTTGCTACTAGGAGAATTATATGAAACACATTACACTTGGCGTTCTCCTTTTGACAGCTGCTTTCGTATTCGCCCAAGAAGATTCCTCGACGACTGAAGATTCTACCCTGGCACAAACCGCTATTCTAGAAACCGCACCAGAGGAATCCCCCGCTGAAGAGGTCTTGCCGGAACGTACGCCAGAAGGTTACCGCATTATCCGAATCCAGAAAACGGAAACCAAGGCGTACAAGGATAGCGTCAAAAAAGTTGAAAGACAAATCGAAGAAGATAAAAAGCCTACGATTCCCTTCCGTTTTGAAGTCGGCCTATTGGCCTCTATTGGTGCAAAAGAGCTATTCGGCAGTGACCGATACGCCTATTACGATCGTGATAGAACAAGCAAGGAAATTGAACCGGTTACATTATTCCATGGTTATCCTGTCAACGTGGGTTTAATTGCTACAATTCCCTTGAACGAAGCTACCGTCGCCATTAAAGTCGGAGCCCTCTTTGAATACACAAATCTCATTCATAACGAAGACTTTTTCCTGAAAACAAACGATTCCGACGAAAGTCCTTGGTTTGAAGAAAAAAAACGTGAGCCGGAACATGGAAATATCTCCCAAATGCGCGTGAGTTTCCCCCTGCTGTTTGCGCTAAAGGGACGAACTACCCCGGCGATGTTTGAAGTCGGTTCCAAAATATCCATTCCGATTCAAGATAAATACAAATCCGTTGATTTTGTTGACCATAACTTAAGACCTGCTGTCGATGCAGCGCTTCTCATCGGAGGGTCATTCATCATCAATAAGTATTTCACATTAATGACTCATATTGAAGCTCAGTGGAGCGAAATTTACGATGATGAACTGTTTGTCGGTGTTTCGGACATCAGTCTTTTAGGCATCCACGTCGGGTTAGTATTCACACCGTTCTAAACGTAAAAGATACGTCTATAACAACGAACTGTTTGTCGGCGTTACAGATATCATGTGTCTAGCTTATAGAATCGGCGTACTCTTTACACCTTTTTAATCATTAGAGCCCCTAGTCCAAAATCCTGTTTAAAAAAAATAACACCCTTTGCCGGGTGTTTTTTTATAGTTTGGAAATATGATTAGGAAAATCTTTCTTGCAAGCGCTCTCGTGGCAAGTACAGCTTTTGCTTCATGGGATCTATTCCCCGTTCTTGGTAATCATAAAGGTCAAGCCAAGATTGACGCCGGATTACAAACATACGAATATACCCGCCATGATTTCGGCATATTGGAAACAGCTGCCAGTGCCCGATACACCGTTATTCCGAAGCTAGAGCTTGCACTCGGTGTACCGTACCGTATCATGACCCAAGACAACGGAAACGAACAAGATATGGACGGCCTCGGAAACATCGGATTGTCGGCACGTTACCAGTTCTTGTCTTCCATGAACGCTTTTACAGACGTGTTTATTCCCGTGGGCGATGATTCCTATAACGAAAAAGGAGCGTGGGGATTCAACGTTGGCGCGCAATATTCCGTAGAATTCAGCCAGATGCTCAATTTCGGTTCCGAACTCGGGATCAATTTCGAAACTAAAGGCGATGACCACGAAGCGCCCGTATCGGTATTTGGCGCAACTGAACTTGATTTTAGACTTTCGCCGCAATTTACCCCATACATCGGGACAAACCTTGCCGTAGGCATTGGTGCATTCAAGCATTACGATTTCCTGGTATCTCATGGTGGTGGCGAAGTATATATTGAGCCGTATTTTGGTGGGACATACGATATCAACCATCGTATTTCACTTGATGTCTCGGCTTCTTTTGGCAATTGGGTTAATGCGGACGATAAGCCCAGCGTGATAACAACCGCTAGCTTGGCCCTCTTGTTTAATTTCTAATAGACAAATTGAAAAACTTCTAATAGCTAATTTAGGACCGGTCGAGCGAAGGTCTTTTCTTTCGTTAAAAAACAACGATTTTTGAAAAAAAGTGAAGAATTGCTTGACACGAATCTATAAATAGTATATATTTGTGCAGTGAACAGATGTTTATTGCTATGGTACAGGCATGATTGAACGAATTCGCGGAATTTTGGTTGAAAAGTCCCCCACTTTCGTGGTTGTGGACGTGAACGGCGTGGGCTACGGTGTAAATATTTCGGCCTACACTGCAGGCAAATTGCCCGAGGTGGAAAGTGAGGTTACGCTCTACACGAACCTGGTAGTGCGCGAAGATTCCATGACGCTGTTCGGTTTTGCCGACAAGACCGAGAAGGACACCTTTATCATGTTGCTCGAAGTGAACGGCGTAGGGCCGAAACTTGCCCAACGCATTTTGAGCGGTAGCTCCCCCGCCGACCTTTTGAACATGATTGCCAGCGACAACAAGAGCGCCCTCGGCAAGATCAAGGGGCTTGGCAAAAAGACTTGCGAGCAGATGGTGCTTTCGCTGAAGGACAAGGCGGGAGCAATGATGCAGGCCCTGGGCGATGTCGAAGGCTCTGGCATTACAGGTATGGGCGCTCTCACCGGCCCGAAGATGGAAGCGGTTCTTGCCTTGCATACGCTAGGCGTGAAGGATCCGGCAGCAGAAAAGGCCGTGATGAAGGCTGCAGAAATCTTGGGTGATTCTGCGGATGCGGCAACCCTTATTCCCGAAGCTTTGAAGTATTTATAAGCACGTCATTGCGAGGAGAGTCTAGCTCAACGAAGCAATCCATGAAAATGCAGGATTTATAAATGGACGATCAAAGAATCATATCTCCTGAACGCCGTGCCGGTGACGAAAGCGATGTGGAGCGTTCCCTGAGACCGCCTTCTCTTGAAGAATTTACCGGACAGAAGAACATCAAGGAAAGCCTTTCGATTGCGATTGAAGCCGCCAAGCACCGCGGCGATTCGCTGGACCATTGCCTTTTTTGCGGTCCTCCGGGACTTGGCAAGACGACATTGGCCGGAATTATCGCTAAAGAAATGGGCGTGAATATCCATATCACGAGCGGTCCGGTGCTTGAAAAGGCCAGCGACCTGGCGGGGCTTTTAACGAGCCTGCAAGAGAACGACATCTTATTTATTGACGAAATTCACCGTCTGAACCGCGTGGTGGAAGAATACCTCTACCCCGCTATGGAAGATTTCAGGCTTGATATTATGCTGGATTCCGGGCCGGCGGCTCGCAGCGTGAACTTGCCGCTCAAGCATTTTACGCTGGTGGGGGCGACAACCCGCAGTGGCCTTTTGACTAGCCCGCTGCGCGACCGATTCGGACTCCAGTACCGCCTGGAGCTTTATGATGAAGACGACATCAAGAGTATTCTGATGCGTAGCGCGAAGATTTTGAACGTGGGGCTCGAAGAAGATGCCGCAAGGCTTTTGAGCGGTCGCTGCCGTGGAACGCCTCGAATTGCAAACCGCGTGCTGAGGCGTTGCCGAGATGTGGCTCAAGTTCGCGGCACAGGCGTTATCGACTTGATGTCGGCGAGCAAGACTCTTGAAATGCTTGGAATCGACGGCGAAGGCCTCGACCACATGGACCGTAAAATTCTCTCGATGATTATCGACAAATTTGGCGGTGGCCCCGTGGGGCTGGGCACCATCGGGGCTGCGCTCGGCGAGGAGCCAGACACCCTCGAAGAAGTCTACGAGCCGTATTTGATTCGCAAGGGGCTCCTCGCGAGAACGCCGCGTGGCCGTACCGCCACGCGCACCGCCTACGAGATGCTTCACAAGTCGATTCCGAAAGCACTTGCAGAAGCCAGCGCACAGGAATCGCTGAATTTGTAATTTTTGAGTACCTAAAAACTTCATAAACAAACCATTGTATGGGAACTTTTGTCCACATAGTAGTTATGGACGTGCTCCCATGTCGATATGTTTTTCTGCAGAATAGTTATGCAACGAATCAATAGCGTCATAATCGACCTATTAATGTATTTTTTTCTATGTAAATCGAATTTTTTCGTTCCTTAAATAAAATGCATTTACTTACAAACAACATGTTTTATGTAATTTATTGTAAAAAAAACATAGAAATGAACATTTGTACCAATTTATAATTTGCATATGTAGTATATTTATCAAACCATATACTAGAAGGAGATCAAAATAAAAAAAAAAGTATTGTAGATGCAAACTTTCATTTCCATTCCAAGGAGGAATTCAAGTATCTGTAAACTCATCAACAGATAATGGAGTCACAATGACTCCAATAAATAAGTTAGAAGACCTAAAAGAATACACGAACGATCCTAGTGTTAACGTAGTTACCGAATACAACGGCGCTGTTATAGGTATGCACTATGTTCGTCATGGGAACCATGAATTTAGAGCAAAAACTAGTAAAAACGCTCCTGCAGACCTTATAAAGCATATTAAACAGAAATATACCCTATCTTATAGGTAAAACAATATGAAAAAAATATTTCTATTGCTAGCCATCTTTGCGGGATTTAGCTTTGCAGAAATTGGAGCATCTCTCGGATTTGGTCCTTACCATGGAATGGTCGGAGTCGAATATTCAATAATAAACCAGCATCTATCCGCTAATATACACTTGAGTGGCTACGATTCTGATTACGACTTCATGGGAGGAATCGGCCTAACATATAGATTCCAAGGATTGACTGGCCCTTATATATTTCATTCTTCCGAATGGATAACAGGAGAATTAGAAGGTTTTACCATTCTTAATGCGAATAGCGACAACACGTATCTTGAAGAAAAAAATGTCGACATAAATTATTGGCGATTAATATTCGGTTGTGGATATCAACATATGTTTACTAAACATTTTGGGGCATATTTTGAACTAGGCTTTCAATTCTACGCTGGTAATGGAAGTTACTATACCAATTTCGATATAGATGACGGATCTCTCAATCGAGATGAAATCATCTTCCCATTCGGCTTTGGTATAGTAGTAGAATTATAACATGAATTACTTCATTTGCTTTATAGTCTTTTTTCTTGTTAGTTGCGCATGTCAGGATCCACGCGGATGCAATGCATCTAATGGAATCGGAAATGCGGCTAATCGAACTAGATTAGTGCAAGAAGGAAGGGATTATCAGACATATCAAAATACAAAAATGCCTCTTCCCCCTAGCAATTCTGACAACAAACAAAACAAAATGCCTCAGCTACAAATTAACCATGAGATAGACAGCCTCGTAATAAATGATAGACTTGATTTAAATAACTTATAGAAATCAAGGGAAATAGTCAGACACTTAAGCTCCGGCTGTTTTACCGTCTTTTTTTTTCTGAGTAGAGAGCGAAGCAAATAAAGCGAAAGACATTTATCGTGGTGAAGACTGTTTTTTCCTATTTCGGCACAATTCTATCGATACACTTGTTTTATTTTAACACTTGCAGGCGTTGTAACGTCTGCATTTTCTTTATAAATTCATTATTGGTGATGAGGATGTGTTAATTGGAGGCATGATGCATCTTAAAACGACTCTTTCCGTTCTCGCAATCGCGGCGGTAGCAACCATGGCACAAAACAAAGCTTATTCCGGAGCAGAACTTTATACTCTGGATGAATTTACGTACGGCAAGTACGAAGCCCGCATGAAGATGGCTGCAGCCTCCGGTACTGTCAGCTCCATGTTCCTCTACCAGAATGGTTCCGAAATTGCAGATGGACGCCCTTGGGTCGAAGTCGATATCGAAGTTCTGGGTAAAAACCCAGGCAGTTTCCAATCTAACATCATTACCGGCAAGGCCGGTGCTCAGAAAACAAGCGAAAAACACCATGCGGTGAATCCGGCTGCAGACCAGGCGTTCCATACCTACGGCCTCGAATGGACTCCTAATTACGTCCGTTGGACTGTCGATGGAGTCGAAGTCCGCAAGACCGAAGGCGGCCAGGTAAACGACCTCAAGGGAACGCAGGGCTTGCGCTTTAACCTCTGGTCTTCCGAAAGTGCTGCTTGGGTCGGCCAGTTTGACGAATCCAAGCTTCCGCTTTTCCAGTTCATCAACTGGGTCAAGGCTTACAAGTACACTCCGGGCCAAGGCCCGAACGGCAGCGACTTTACGCTTGACTGGTCTGACAACTTTGATAATTTTGACGGCTCCCGTTGGGGCAAGGGCGACTGGACCTTCGATGGCAACCGCGTAGATCTCACCGACAAGAACATCTATTCCAGGAACGGCATGCTGATTTTGGCCCTCACCCGCAAGGGTCAGGAAAACTTCAACGGCCAGGTTCCCCAGGATGCTGCAGGCGATGCAGAATTCAACGGCCAGGGCCAAAATCCCCAGTCTTCGAGCAGCGTTACCCCGAGTTCCTCGAGCGTGGCCTCTTCTTCTAGCGTTACGCCAAGCTCCAGCAGCCAGTTCACTCCGCCCAGTTCCAGCAGCGAACAGGAAACCGGCATTCTCCAGAACCGCGCCAAGCTCCAGAACAAGGAAATCCGCGGAACGGTCAACGCCAAGGGCGCTCGCGTGAACCCGAACAACAAGGCCAACTATCAGGTTGACTTCAATTTCTAGAAACCATTCATCCAACCCCCAAACAACCCCGACCTGCGCAGGAACCTCCCCTGCGCAGGTTATTTGTTTACAGACTGCTCGGCTCTATTGCGTACATCAAAATGTGACGTCGCCTCGCTCCCACCTAAAGGTGGCCATGTACACTAAGGCCTTACCCAAAGGGCATAACTCCACTAAGTGCTAAAGCACTAAGAGTCGTATAAAAGGCCAAGTGTCCAAAGGTCGCCAACACGGCTCGCTTACGCCGAGCCGCTTGTGGCTCACACAGACCGCTCGGCTCTTTATTATATTTTCGGCTATGAAACAGCGGATTATTAAGGCTTTGCTTGACATGAACCTCGCCGAGGGCGACAGGCTTCCGTCGGTGCGTTCGATGATCAAGAGTTTCGGAGCATCGTCTGGCACTGTTCAGGCGGCGCTTTCTGAATTGGAATCCGCCGGAAAAATTTGCAAAATCCAGGGCAAGGGCTGTTTCTGGGGAGCAACCCCGCTCAAGAACAGGGTTGCATACGTTCACGAGACGGTCTCTGAAAAGCTTGCAAAGGCTTTCGAACGCGACTTTGCGCAAGGCTACCTGAAACCTTCGCAGCCGCTACCGCTTTCAAAAGAACTTTCTGCCCGCTACAATGTTTCGCAGGGCACGCTCCGCAAGTTCCTGGAAGAAAAGGTCGCACGCGGAATCCTGAAAAAGGAAGGCCGCCAGTATGTCTTTTATCGCAAGCAGCAGCAAAGAGACGAGGCTCCCCTCAGCGAACTCATTTTCGTGACGCGATGCAACAGCTGGGGCGGATTCAGCGCCGAAAGCGAACGCGAACTGGACTTCTTGCGACTGATTTACAAGACTGCCGGCAAGAATCATTACAAGCTGACTCTTTTCGGCATTAACGACGCCACGGGCAAGCTCATTGACCGTAGCGGCAAGCCCTGCAAACTTTCGGAACATCCGAACGCTGTGGGGGCAGTACTTTCGACGCTCCTGGTGCAAAACTTCAGGCCGCTCCTGACGTTTTTCGCCGACGCCAAGTTCCCCGTGGCCGTATGGTGGGAACACCCTATCGATGCCGTGCCCAAGAGCTTTTTACGCAAGGACAACTGGATATTCTTCAACTCCACCTTCGGCAAGAACCCCGGCAAAGAAATCGGCCGCTACCTGCTGGGCCTCGGAGTCACCGAAGTCGGGTATTTTTCTCCGTACCACAACAGTTCCTGGTCCAAGGACCGCTTGACCGGCCTCGAAGAATCGGGTCTGGTGGTGCACCCCTACGTGGACGCCGAATTTGCTAGCCCCTGGGATTACAAACAAATTGCCCGCAAGAAAGTCGAAAAGCTCTCCGTAGAAATCATGGCACGCAGCCTAGAAAAGGAAAAACTCAAGACGCTCGCCGAACGCGCCCTTGAATTCCAGGCGGCAAACGGCAACAACATGCCCTGGATTTGCGTAAACGACGAAGTCGCGGGAATCTTCATGGAAATGGCCGAAGAAAACAACATGGAAATCCCGCAGCCAAACATCGGGCCGACCTACATCGCCTTCGACAACTCCATGGAAAGCTACCTGCTGCGCATTCCGTCTTACGACTTCAATACCGACGCGCTCGTGGAGCAAATTTTCTACTACATCAGCAGCCCCTCGGCCTTCGATGGTATCAAAAAAATCCACCACATCCTCGGGAACGTGGTGGAGAAGTAAATAGTAAATAGTAGGAAGTAGACAGTAAGTGGTTGACAGTCTACTGTAGCCTTGTTCGCGATTTTCGCCTTGCTACTTTACTTATTCTTATTGACAATCAGGGTCTTGGCCTTGAAGGTCTTCTTGTCAATCCACTTGACCATGAGCGACACCTTGTTGTCCTTGTCGAGGGCGGCCCAGTACTTTTTGAGCGTGTCTTCGGCGTTGTCAAAAATCGGCATCAGCTTCGGGAAACCGTTGAAAGACGGAATCGGGCTACCATCAGTTTCGTAGGTGCTGATGAAGTGGCCGAGACCGGGCAAAGCCTTCTCGTATTCAAACGTCATGCGTTCGCAACCGGCTTCTTCGCTGTTGCCCCTACTCTTGAGAATGGAGAGCTTGTAAACGGCGGGGCTAGCGTTCTTGTAGTGGATGCCCGAGATGCGCGGCGTGAAGTTCGGGGCGTCGTCTTCGTACTGGCGCGTGCGGAGGGCGCTTTCGAAGGTGCCGCCGAGCTTGATGGCGTCGTAAATCGTGTCAGTCTGGTCGCCGTTCGTGATAATCTGCACGTCGGCAGTGTGGCGTGCCGGGTAGTAGATAATCAGGTGCGGGTCGGTGAGCTTGGATTCATCGAAGGCCTTCGTCTTCATGAAGCCGGTCTTCGGTTCGATTTCGAACACGCGGTTGCGGCTGTTGACGCTGCGGCCCATAATCCAGTAGACCTGCACGTAGGACTTGCCGTCGGCGCTTTCGCCGAGGATAATGCCACGGCCAGGGTAAGGGTTATTGGAGAGGGCCTTGAAATTCTGTTTTGCTTCGTCTGTGTAGGACATAGTGATTAGTAAATAGTGGTTGGTGGTTGGGAAATTTTATCGTTTCGGGTTGTAGTTGTTCATGAGCACCATGGCGACGGCGACACAGAGCATCACGATGCTGCCGACAATGACTTGCTGGCGGTGGTTGTATTCACGCTTAACGTAGGTCGGATTTTCTTCGTTGAGCTCCTGGAGCGTCGGCCCCTGGTTCAATTTGGTTGAGTCGATGCCGTACGTTTCCGCGATTTCTTCGTCGGTCATGTTCAGCGTACTCACATAAGCGCTGTCGTACTTGTCGAGCTTGTCCGCGGCAACCGCAGGAATCGCAAGAAATAGGGCGAGGAGAACAGCAAAAACAAGGCGCTTCGGCGAGCTCAGCGACCTTGTTATCAATTCCGAATTCCGAAATCCGAACTCCGAATTATCCATTATTCCTTCGCGAGCTTGTCGAGGATCTGGTTCACGAGGCCCGGGTTAGCCTTGCCGCCGGACTTGCGCATGGTCATGCCCACGAGGAAGCCCTTCAGCGCGACCTTGCCGGCCTTGAATTCGGCGAACTGGGCGGCGTTTTCGGCACACACGGCACGGACCACTTCTTCGATGGCACCGGTGTCGGTCACCTGCACGAGGCCCTTTTCCTTCACGATGGCTTCGGGGTCCTTGCCTGTTTCGAACATTTCGGCAAAGACCGTCTTTGCAATCTTTCCGTTGATGGTGTTGTCGGCAATGAGGTTCACGAGCTTGCAGAGGTCTTCGGGCTTGATCTTGAGGGCGCTGAGGCCACCTTCCAGTTCCTTCACCTTGGCCAGAAGTTCGGTAATCACCCAGTTGGCGAGCATCTTGCCATTCTTGCAGTTCTTCGCGGCGGTGTCATACCATTCGCTCACATCGCGGTCTTCGGTGAGCACCATGGCGTCGTATTCGGAAACACCGAAGTCGTCCATGAAGCGCTTGCGGCGGGCATCCGGCAGTTCCGGAAGCGTGCGGCGGATTTCTTCCACGAAGGCCGGGTCGGTCACAAGTCGGACCATGTCCGGTTCCGGGAAGTACTTGTAGTCATGAGCGTCTTCCTTAGAGCGGATGACGATGGTCTTGTCCGCGTTGGGGTCGTAACGCTTGGTGCACTGTTCCACTTCCTTGCCGGCGTCGAGCGTCGAGGCCTGCAGGTTCATCTCGCAGTAGAGAGCCTTTTCGAGGTTCGTAAAGCTGTTCAGGTTCTTGATTTCGGCGCGGATGCCGAACGGAGCGTCTTCGCTCTTGCGGAGAGAAATGTTGCCGTCGCAGCGCATGTTGCCGTTTTCCATGTTGGCGTTGGACACGCGGGTGTATTCCAGCGTCTGCTTGATCTTCTTCAAGACGAGCACGGCTTCTTCCGGGCTACGGATATCCGGTTCGGTCACGATTTCGCAAAGCGGCGTACCGCAGCGGTTCGCGTCGAAGTGGGATTCGGTCGGGCTCATGTCGTGGATGAGCTTGCCGGCGTCTTCTTCCATGTGGATACGGGTAATACCCACGCGCTTCTTGGTGCCGTCATCCTTGACGATTTCGAGCCAGCCGTTCTTGCAAATCGGGTGGTCGTACACCGGAAGTCCGCCCGTCTGGGTAATCTGGTAGCCCTTCGGCAGGTCCGGGTAGAAGTAGTTCTTGCGGGTCCACATGGCGTTCAAATCAATTTCGCAGTTCAGGGCTAGCCCTAAGCGAATGGCGTATTCCACTGCCTTCTTGTTCGGCACGGGCATGGCACCCGGCATACCGAGGCAAACGGGGCAAACGTGCTTGTTCGGGGTCGTATTCACTTCGATTTCGCAGCCGCAAAACATCTTGGTTTTAGTTGCGAGCTGGCAATGGATTTCAAGACCGATAACAGGACAATAATTGGACATGATATCTCCGATAATTTTTACGCTGAAAAGATAGAAAAAGTAGGAAGTAGGAAGTAGGCAGTAAACAGTGGTTTGTGGTTAGGATAATAACAATCTTGTAAAAAAAGAACTATTATTCTAAATTTTTAATATGCGTTTTGAAGTTCACCCTGTAAATCCGCAAGCGAGAATCGTGAAGCTTGCCGCTGCCGCCCTCGAAGACGACGGTCTTGTTCTCTACCCCACTGAATCTGGTTACGCGATTGGCTGCAACGCCGAATCGCCCAAGGCAATCCACAAGCTTTATGCCCTCAAGAAGCCGATGAAGAAGTTCTTCATGGCGCTCATCATCCCAGACATCCGTAAGGCCACCGATTACGCCCGCGTCGACAACTTCGCGTTCAACATCATGAAGCCGCGCGTTCCCGGCCCCTATACGTTTATTCTCCCCGCCGACCCGCATATCGCCCGCCGTCTAGACGTCAAGCGTCCGGAAATCGGCGTGAGGATGCCAACGCACCCGTTTTTCAAGGAACTTTTCCAGCATTTCGACAAGCCGATTCTGAGCACGGCGGCCAAACTCACCGAAGAAGACATGTACGAACCCGATGACATCTGGAAGACCTTCGAACATTCCGTCGACATGATGGTCGACTGCGGCCCCATCGAAATAAACCCGACCAACATTATCAGTTTGGTCGGGGATCAAGTCGAAGTGATTCGTGGCGAATTGCTAGATCCGTAAAAAAGCCACACGAATTCGAAATCACTAACGTGATTTCTGTTTAATAAGAGTCATTATTGCGAAGAGCGCTTCGGCTCTGCCTGCACCGCAGCTCACATGGCCTCGGGCTTCGCCCGACGAATGTTCGCTTAGCGGCCAGGCATTCGCCGTCGCTTTTCTTCTTAGACATATAACCCCCTGGGCTTTTCAAGGAAAAGCATAATTAATTTGTTTAAAATCTTGCTATGATTAGCGGTTTTTCACGCAACGGACAGACAGGCCGTTCGGCTTGTCAGAATTCATTTTTAAATCGACTCTACTTATACCCCGCGCAGCCGACCCCAACGATATCGAAGTTACATTAGTGGCAGATGATTCAAACGGTAATCTGTAACGTCCATAAACTCTAATATATTGGTATTCCCCTGTTATGGCCAAAGCAATTCCCCCATACAAGGCCGAGAATCCTTGGCTGTTGCTCCCGCCATTTACTTTCGACACAAAACCATAATCATCTTCACTTGCCCCCTTCAAGGCGCCCCATTCTTGCCTATTCATCACGTGCCACCCTTCCGGACAGATCCCCTGTATCTTCAAACGATCCCATTCATGATCGTATTCGCGGCCCGGGAATATCGAGTCCGGGCAGGCGGGAGTCGTTCCCGTCCATACGCTGTCGCATGCCTTCGGAAGGCCCATCGCCTCGCTCCAGCTGTACAGCCCGCCGAACCCGTTGTCGCAGAACCACGGGTCGTCGTCGTAGCAGTATTTTTCGGGAGCATTGTCGTCAAACACCGTCGTATTTAACGGGATTTGTTTTCCATAGTTAAGGTTGGTCGCGAATACGGTCATATTTTCAAAGCCATCGTAACCGAATTTCGTGTCTAAAATCCTGTACTTTTGCCCATCACGCGGGTCAACAAATTCCCCATACGAATACTTGCTGTTGTAAAGACTGTCCATGTTGAAATAGCTGCTGGTGGGCACGGACGAGGAACTGGAACGAACATACAGAACATAGAAGCCATCTTTACAGATATATTCCAATTTTTTGCCAGATTCTCGATCGGTCCTGTCTAGAATTGAGCCTTCACTAGAACAAGGCTTAGTCCAAACAGAACTTGACGAAGTCCCCGAGCTGCTCGACTTAACGCTGGACGAGGCGGGACTGGATTCACCGCCACTGCTCTTGGAATCCGTAGACGAACTGGATTTCGCAGAAGAAGAACTGTTCTTCGATGAGGACGAGACGCTGCTGCTGGATTTGTCTCCATTGCCGTCACTGGTCCCGTCGCCGCTGCTCAGGATTTCGCTAGACGAAGATTCCTTTTCCGGTTCAACGAAGCTGCTGCTGTCATCGTCACCGCAGGCGACGAACAAAACAGCAGGAAGCAACAACGCAGCAAAATATTTCACAGAAGACCTCCGGGGTTCCAACAATAATTCGAGCTAAGTATAGTTTTTTCGCAGATTAAAAAAAAGATGCCGCATCAAGTGCGGCATGACAATCAGGGAAACATTTTTACACAAACAGATTTTACGTTAGTAAAATCGAATCCGTGTGGCTCCACTAGGGCGCTTGAAAAACTTAGACCATGGCGGCGCTGAAGTCGGCCTTGGTGCAGAGGGTTTCCTTGCCTTCAGCATCGACGGTCAGGAGTTCGCCGCTGTACTTGTAAATGCCGTGGCGGGCCATGATGAGCTTGGCCTTCAGAACGATTTCGGCCTTCGGAATCACCGGAGCGCGGAAACGACAGTTTTCGACCCCCATGAATGCCGGGCGCTTGCCCGTGGTTTCGGCTTCGCGACCGATCATGGTGAGGAGCGTAGCGGCCTGGGCCATGGATTCAATCTGAATCACACCGGGGAGCACCGGATTGCCCGGGAAATGTCCCTTGAGGAATCCTTCTTCACCGGTCAAGTGCCACTTGGCAACGATTTCCATGTTTTCAGCATCGAGGGAGAGGATTTCATCGACAAAGGCGAACGGGGCCTTCTGCGGAAGCACGCTGTGGACGACTTCGGCATCGTAGAGGATTCCATCGACGTTAGACTTGGGTAAAGATTCCAGCATTGACATAAGGAATGATTTTCTCCATGATTTGGTGGTGGGACACATGCCCACCGTTGGTGATTTCGATTCTGACCCTCGGAAGGGCCGGACAGATAAAACTCAGGTCTCCAATCAAATCTAGTATTTTATGCATCGCAGGTTCGTTTGCGATGCGGAATTTGGGCGAACAGGCGCTGTTTTGAGCCGCGCAATCCCCCGCTGCGAGCAGGAGTCCGCAAGATTCATCGACTCCGGCGAGGAGCCCTGCCGCACGGGCGCGCTCCAGTTCCACCTGGTGAATGAAGGTGCGTGCCATGAAAATTTGGTACAAGTTCTCGGGCGAATAAATGGAGACGGACGCCGCCGACTTCAGGTCGTAACCGTCGCGGGCGGTATTGCGATCGAGCACGTATTCGACTTCGAAAGTTTCCGCCGGCGTAATGCGGACATGACCATGGATTGCCGCGTCGCCTTCGGCTCCTCGCAATGACATTCCGACGGCATGCAAGTCCCACTCGGCGTGTACGGGGGCATCGTAAAAGACGAGTTCTTCGGGCGCTCCGCAAAATTTTCGCATTTCGCAGAAGAACGGAATCGACGAACCGTCCATCATCGGGACTTCGGGCTTTGTAGCATCAGTGAGTCGCACGTTAAAGCGCCGGTGCGGCCACATCAGGAACACGGGTGCCAAATGCTCCGGCGAAAGCAACTGCAGCGAAGGCTCCCCCGCCGCAGAATCCGCCGAGTCCTTCAACCTATAACCGGCGGTACGTTTCGCAAAAAATTCAAGTTCTTCAAAACAATGACACGCGTCGCTGCGATAAAAAAGCTTTTCGCCCACATACCACGCCACAAAAGGAACCTTCTGCGGATCCTTTTCCAGCGGCTCGACAGAAACCGATGTCGAACCAAAGCTTAAGCTGGGGGATTTAAATTCACACACATTACTCATTACGAGCTACAAAATAGTAAATATCTGCAGTAAGACATTTTCAAGCCTCAGTCAACAAAAGATCCTTCGACTCGTTACACTCGCTCAGGATGACACTCAAACAATGTGAAATGACAAATGAGAAATGTGAAATAAATAATCTCTCATCACACACTTCACATTACACATCCCTAATCACTGTCTACTTCAATTTTTTTTTCGCCATCATGCGGAGTTCGACCATTTGACGACGCCAGATTTCGATGTCAATCGCCGGGAACCCAGCAACGGTCTTGCCAGCGGGAACACTCTTGGTCACGCCCGCTTTCGCGGTCACAATCGCATTCTTGCCCACGGTCAAGTGCCCCGCCGCCTTGGCTCCGCCCGCGAACTGTACGCCGTCTTCGAGAATCGTCGTGCCGCCGAGCGCCGTCTGCGAGGCCATGTAAATGTTGTTGCCTAAAACGCAGTTGTGAGCAATCTGCACCATGGAATCCAAGTGGCAATTGTCGCCGATGGTCGTCGGCGAAATGAATCCGGCCGCCACGACCGTATTCGCACCAAAGCTACAACGATTCCCAATGCGGACGCCCGCAAAATGCGGCACCATACGTCGTTCACCTTCGTGCTCGTAAAATCCGAACCCGCGGCTACCGACCACGACGCCTGCCTGAAAAATGCAACCCTCGCCCACGATGACATTCGGGTAAATGGTCACGTTCGATTCCAGGCGGCAGCCTCGCCCGACACTTGCACCTCGCATTACCACGCAGCCGGGCCCGACAAAGCAACCTTCGTCGACAAAGCCTTCCACAACTGCCGTCGGGTGAATCCACGGGCCGGTTTCGCCATAGTCCACGCCCATGTAGTCGCGGTCAAAATGCACGCCCGATTCCATATTGTCATTAAAGCCATTGCCCTCGAAACGTTCCAGGAACTTGACCATGGCATGGTAAGGTTCTTTGACGGCGACAATGTTCTTTGCGTTCGGGAAAATCTCGGCGAACGAAATCTCGCCCGATTGCACCGCTGCAGAAGGCACGAACAAGAGGCCGGCAGCCGTCTTTTTCAAATCATCGTTCGAAGGACCGTTTGCATGCGTCACGCTCTCGACGCGACCCACCCAAAAACTCACGTCGTTTTCGCGAGCCTGCGTCAGTGCAGCAAAGCCTGTTAAAGTAACCTCTGGCGACTCGCGCAAGACGTTACATTCCATCGATTCTGTATTGCGTAAAAATTCAAGGACTTCGGCACAGCAAACGGAGAACATTATTCCCCCAGCGCCATAATCTGCACCTTGCAGGCAAAGTCAATGTCTACATGGCCGCCAAGTTTACCGCTCAAGTCTTCGCCATCGAGCTGCAAAAATTCGTCTTCGGCAAATTCCAGTTTAATCGATTTCGCCTTGCGAGTCTTGATGAAATATTTTTTGACTAGGTTTCCGATTACCGGCAAGTTCCCGACCGCAATGGCCAGCAAGAACGTGAACATGTTCGGCACGCATACGATTTCGAGCAAGCCATCTGCCATGTCGGACTTGTAGAAGGGATTCGTACCGCTAGCAAAACTCGGGATATTGCCCACAATCACGGTGCGGTGGCCGTCCAGAATTTTTTGCCAGCTGCGGCCCTCGGCATCTACAAACGAAAGCTTACCCTTTTTAAGCTGGTAAGAGCGGTCCGCAAAGAAACTCTTCACGTAATGCAGTTTGTTCACCAGCACAGAATTCGAATTGAATTCGCCGTTGGCGCGGGCGCGGTTAAAGTCGTGAGCGATTCGGGCATCGATACCGCCCGAAAAATAGTTCGCAAAGGCAAGTTTCCCGTTCACCTTCCAGATATCGAAAGGGCGCGCCTTGGCTTGCAGCAAGCGACGCACCAAGAACAAGAGTCCCTTGTCTACATAGGGCTTGTAAAGGTTCAGCACGCGCGCAAGGTCGTTGCCAGTACCCAGCGGAATCAGGCCGATTTTTACGGACTTCGCGTATTCCGAAGAGACCATGACCGAAAGGACAGAAGACACGGTGCCATCGCCACCGACGGCCACCAGTTTTTCGGTATTGGCAAGAGCGTCCCTGATCTGATTGTCTAACCCATCGATATTGGTAAATTCGGCCTTCCATTGGTCTTCCGTATAATTCAAAGAAGACATGATTTCGGGCAAATACTGGTGAATCACCTTGCCCTGGCCGCCGCCACTAATCGGATTAATGAGAAAGACAAACTTATACATCACAGCTAAAATATAATTATATAAAGGATCAAGTCTAAAGCAAAGTTTTTTGTAGCAAAAAAGCGTTAAGAGTTTCTCAACTCTTCTTTAATGACCAAATAATGTTCCGCATTTTCGTGAAATTTGCGGATTTCGTCTTCGGTCAGTTCACGCACCACATGGGCCGGAGCACCCACAATCAAGCTGCGTTCCGGGAATTCCTTGTTTTGCGTCACCACGGCACCGGCAGCCACCACGCTGTTCGACTTGATGTGTACGCCGTCCATGAGGATTGCACCCATGCCAATCAGCACGTGGTCGTCAACATCGCAAGCATGCAAAATGGCATTATGGCCCACGGTCACGTCGTCGCCCACATGCACGCCGACTCCTGTCGAAAGATGCACGGTCACATTATCCTGGATATTGGTTCGCTTGCCAATGCGAATTTCGGCGAGGTCTGCACGGATAACCGTATTGTAAAAAACAGACGAATCGTCGCCAATTTCTACATCGCCAACGACTTTGGCACCTTCTGCGATAAACACGCGTTCGCCAAGAACGGGCTTTTTACCTTTGTATTCAATCAAACTAGCCATAATTACAATTTATAAAAAAGTAGGCAGTAGACAGTAGGAAGTAGACAGTTTTTTTTATGGATAGAATCATTTGACTCGCTACAATGGTATAAATCAAGCGACTTTAGGCCTAAGACGTATGAGTAAAAATTATATTGTTCCACATGTCAGATTTCTTACAAAACATATTTGATGCGCAGGGTGAAAACCGCTGGAAAATTGCACAATTAAGCGTGAAGGAACGCATCGCCAAGTTGGCTAAACTCCGCAAGGTCATTGTGGCCCGACAGCAGGAATTTTATGATGCCGTATGGACCGATTTCCACAAGCCGAAAACCGAAGCCTGGCTTACCGAAGTCTACCCTGCCCTGCAAGAAATCGACCACACCGTGAACCACTTGCCCGATTGGGTCGAAGATAAAGACGGTAACTTTAGTCTTCTGTTCCCGCTGAATTCAAGCGTGAGCCATTTTGAACCCAAGGGCCGCGTGCTGATTATGGCACCGTGGAATTACCCGTTCTTGCTTTTTATTTCGCCGGTCGTCGCAGCCGTCGCTGCCGGCAATGTGGTGATAGCAAAGCCGAGCCACAAGACGCCTCATGTAGCGGCATTTCTTGAATCGCTGATTTCTGACGTTTTCCCGCAAAACGAAGTCGCCGTTGTGCAGGGCGCAGGTGCCGAAATTGGCGACCAGTTGCTCGCCCTCCCCTTCGATCATGTATTCTTTACGGGTAGCCCGAACGTGGGCGCCCATGTGGCAGAACAAGCGGCAAAAATTCATGCCAGCGTGACGCTTGAGCTCGGCGGAAAATCGCCGGCAATCGTTCTGGATGACGTGAACATCAAGGATGCCGCAAAGAAAATCGCCTGGGGCAAGTGCCTGAACGCAGGTCAAACCTGCATCGCTCCCGACTACATGCTTTGCCCGCAACGTTTAATGCAGCCGCTCGCCGAAGCCGTTGCAGACAACATAAAGAAAATGTACGGCGAAACCGAAGACGCCCGCCGGAACTCCGAGATTTTTGTACACATCGTTGAAAGCCGCACCGTCGAGCGCCACCAAGCGCTCATTGAGGATGCGCTTGCAAAAGGTGCGAAGGCCGTCATCGGCGGCGCGGAATTCTGCGACAGTGGCACCAGATACACTCCCGCAACCGTACTCACGGGAATCACCGCCGACATGCGCATTATGGAATCCGAAATTTTCGGACCGATTCTCCCGATAATTGCCTACGAAAATCTCGACGATGCGATACAATTCGTGCAAAGTCGCCCGAAGCCGCTGGCACTGTACATTTTCGGAAAGTCCGAAGTGAAAATCAACGAAGTTATCGCCCGCACCTCATCAGGTTCCACCTGCGTAAACCACTGCATTTTGCAAATTGAAAATCTGTCGGTTCCTTTTGGCGGAGTCGGCATGAGCGGCACCGGCAATTACCACGGAATTTACGGATTCAAGACTTTTAGCCACGAACGCAATGTAATGCGGCAAGGCGCATTAGACACCATGACATTCCTTTACCCGCCATACCACAAGAAGGGCGACAAGGGCTGGCGCGCGTTCATCCAGAATTTGGTCAAGAAAATATTATAATGTGTGATGTGTAATGTGAAATGTATGATGAATCATTTCACATTCCTCATTCCACATTTCACATTAAGCACGGTCTAGTGTCCGACGTAAAGTTTCTTCATTTCATCGGAAATGGCCATGGGGCGGCCGCGTTTCATGTCGACAAGCACCCACTGGGTTTCCGATTCGAAAATCACCTTACCGTCAGAGACACGTTCAAAGCGGCACTTGCGTAAGCTGGCCACTTTACCGTAGGCGGCGACCCACGTGGTTCCGCGGATTTCGTCACCCAAGAACGCCTGGTTCTTGTATTCCACGTGCTGCACGTGAATCATCCAGCCGGCACCCAGTTCACGCATCAAGGCTGTGCCGCCCACCTGCTCCGAATGAGCAATGGCGATGTCCTGAATCCACTGCACCGACCATACGTTATTGAAATGATGATTGTCGTCAATCATTTCGGGCGTCACCTTGAACACCTGCGTAAATTGCATCGGGTCAACCGTTTCTTCCATCGCAATCGCCATAAATACCTACTCGTCTGCTAAATTCTTGATCAAGTTCGGGAGCGCAAGTTCAAACTTGACTCCATACCAGTGAGACTTGTCTTCATAAGTCTTTTCGATGCATTCCAGCACAAAGTCCGCCGCAATCCGGGCCGCATCGACCATAGGACGACCGCGGAGCATGGCTCCTACAAAAGCCGAGGCATAGCAGTCGCCTGTGCCGTTAAAGCCCTTGGTAATTTTCTTGTGCTCGTAGTAATTGAATTCCTTGCCGTCGTAAAGCATGACGCCCGTATAATCCGGACGGAATCCGACACCGGTCAGCACCACCGACTTGGTGCCCAGTTCGCAGAGTTTTTTGCAAAGCAGTTCGACCGTTTCGCGGTCAATATTTTCGCTGTACTCCGTATCCGTGAGCATGCAAGCTTCGGTCATGTTCGGAAGCAAAACATCGGCATGGGCGCACAAATCCTTCATGGCATCGACAAATTCCATATTGAAGCCGGGGTAAAGCGCCCCGTTGTCGGCCATGGCAGGGTCGACTACCCGAATCGCACCATCGACACCGTTCGTGTCCATGATGTGCTTGACCATGTTAATTTGCTCGATTGAACCCAGATAACCGGTATAGAACGCATCAAAGCGGATATCAGCCACACGCCAGTGTTCGCTAATCGGCAACATTTCTTTAGTCAGATCCTGGAAAGTCCAGCCTGTAAAGCCACCCGTATGGGTCGAAAGAATCGCCGACGGCAACACCGCCGTCTCTACACCGCACGCAGAAATAATCGGCAGCGCCACCGTGAGGGAGCACTGTCCAAAGCACGAAATATCTTGAATCGTAAGGACTCGCCTGTACATGCCCCAAATATAGAATTGCAAAGCCCCCTTTTTTTTGATTAAGTTATATTTACGACATTACAACAAGGTGTTTTGGGCCCTCCTTGGTCTGGACCAATTACAGGAGTTTTGTATGGAATGGAATGATTTTACGAGCCTTACGTCAGAAGACATGCGTGCCATTTGGGATTTCAATACCAAAGACCCGTTCTCGATTTTAGGTTTGCATCCGCTGAACACGGACCGCGGCGTCAAGACGGTGATTCGCGCATACCAGCCGCAGGCAAGCTTTATTCGCGGTGAATCTTGTGACGGCGAATTTGAATTCGATTTCATGAAGCTTGGCAACACGGGATTTTTTGAAGCCATTCTGGACAAGGAATACGAACCGTTCTTTTATAACTTGATCATTCGCCAAGACGACGGCAACGAATACACGCTCACCGATCCGTATGCATTCCTCCCTGTACTTAGCGACTTTGACCGCCACCTGATTTCGAGCGGCACGCACTACGAACTGTACCGCAAGCTGGGCGCAAACCTTGTAGAACACCAGGGCTTTAAAGGCGTACACTTTGCCGTTTGGGCTCCGAACGCCCGCGCGGTCTCCGTGGTCGGTAGCTTTAACAGCTGGGACGGTCGCCGCAACCAGATGCGCATGCTTGGCTCTACCGGCATTTGGGAAATCTTCATTCCGAACATTGGCGAAGGCGAACTCTACCGTTTCGAAATCCACGGTGCCGACGGCAACCTGCACGTTAAAGTGGACCCGCTCGCAAAACTCAGCGAAGTCCGCCCGGCAACCGCCTCCATCACCACGCACCTCGACGGTTACGAATGGGGCGACGAACTTTACATGTCTACGCATTGGGCAACCAAGGTCTTCGGTTCGCCCATGAACATCTACGAAGTCCACGCCGGTTCCTGGCGCCGCGACCCCGCGAATCCGGACCGCTTCTTGAACTGGGACGAACTTGCCGAAACCTTGATTCCGTACCTCAAGGAAATGGGATACACCCACGTGGAATTTTTGCCGCTGGCCGAGCACCCGCTCGATGAATCTTGGGGCTACCAGGTGACCGGTTACTACTCCCCCACGAGCCGCTACGGCACACCCGACCAGTTCCGCCATTTTGTGGACCTCTGCCACCAGAACGAAATCGGCGTGATTGTGGACTGGGTTCCGGCACATTTCCCGAAAGACGCCCACGCACTCGGACGCTTTGACGGCACCGCCTGTTACGAACATGCCGACCCGCGCCAGGGCGAACACCCGCACTGGGGCACCTACATCTTTAACCTGGGCCGTAACGAAGTCAAGAACTTCCTTATCGCAAACGCCATGTACTGGCTCAAGGAATTCCACTGCGACGGCCTGCGAGTTGACGCCGTGGCCTCGATGCTTTACCTCGACTACGGTAAGGGCCCCGGCCAGTGGGTCCCGAACAAGGACGGCGGCAACATCAACTACGACACGCTCGAATTCCTGAAGCACCTGAACAGCATCATGGGTCGCCTCACGCCACATGCGATTTTGATTGCCGAAGAATCCACCAGCTTCCCGAGCATCACGCGTCCGCCTGAACAGGGCGGCCTCGGCTTCCACTACAAATGGAACATGGGCTGGATGAACGACTTCTTGAGCTACATTCAGCATGAACCGATTCACCGCAAGTACCACCACAATCAGTTGACCTTCAGCATGGTGTACGCCTACAGCGAAAACTTCATCCAGGTGTTCAGCCACGACGAAGTGGTGCACGGCAAGGGTTCAATGCTCGGCAAGATGCCGGGAGACAACTGGCAGAAGTTTGCAAACCTCCGCCTCACCTACGCCTTCCAGTACGCGCACCCGGGCAAGAAGCTCAACTTCATGGGCAACGAATTCGGTCAGTTCCGCGAATGGAACGAAAAGCGCTCGCTCGACTGGCACTTGATCAGCTGGGATAGCCACGGCAAGCTCCTGCAGATGATGAAGGTTCTGAACCACCTGTACAAGGAAAACGCGCCCTTCTGGGAAATCGACCATTACTACACCGGCTTTGAATGGATCTGGTGCGACGACGCCGACAATTCCATCGTGAGCTTTGTGCGTAAGGACGACCACGGGAACCAAATCCTCTGCGTATTCAACTTCACGCCGGTGGTTCGCAACGACTACCGCTTGGGCGCTCCGACCCGCGGCAAGTGGAAGGAAATCTTCAACACTGACGCTAGCATGTTCGGCGGCTCTAACGTGGGTAACTTTGGCGAAGTCTGGACGCAGGACATTCCGTGGCAGAACCGCCAGTGGAGCCTGAATATCAAGCTCCCGCCGCTTGCAGCAGTGTACTTCCGCTTGGAAAGATAGGTTTCAAGCCCAGAAAGCTCAGAAAAAAAAAAAATTGTACAGGCTAAAACGAGAATTCAAGTCGATTTAGCCTGTATTTTTTTGCTTTTTTCTAAAAAAATTACTTTGTCTACAAACACGTTGTACCGGCCAGATATCATTTATGAATGAGTTTAGCCTGTACAAAAACACTTCAAAACTCATTTAAATCAATAATTTGTATAAAAAGTACAGGCTAAACGCAATAAGTCGCTTAATTAAGCCTGTACAAGACACCAAAACATTCTTTTCTTGACATAAATGTACAGGCCAAAAAAAACAAAAACGTGAATTAGCCTGTACGTAGAGATTTTCAACAGCTTAAAAGAACTCCCACACAAATACAAAAAGGGCCGCATTGCTGCGGCCCCTTTTTTCGCTTTTAAGCGAGAATTATTCCACCGTGATGAGGGTGACGGTGCGCTTGCCAACCTTGATCGGCTTGCTCACGTCAACACCCTTCTTGGCCTTCTTGGACGGATCGTTTGCCCAGCCTTCCTTCAGCTTTTCGGTGCTGCGGTCGAGAGTCTGGACAGTGGCCTTGCCCTTGAAGCCCGGAATGTTCAACTTGAGTTCGTAGTCGCTGTACGGGCTCTTGTTGATCACGAGGAGGCTCTTCTTCTTGCCGTTTTCGGTGTAGTAGGTCGTAATGAGCGATTCCTTGTCACCGGAAATTTCGGTCTTGAGGAGCTTGCCGCGGAGAGCGTCAGAAGCCATCTGGAATGCCCAATAGCTCGGACGCGGGCAGTTCATGCATTCTTCTGCAGAACGGGTCAGGTAACCGTAGTCACCGCCTTCCGGAGTGATGTCGTTGTGGATATCCCAGTACTGTGCGTTGTCCACGTTTTCGGTGGCAAGCATAGCGAGGTAGTCAGCAACGAACAGACCGTTTTCGAGAGCGATGGTCTGCGGACCCGGGTTGAAGTCCACGGAGTTCCATTCGGTGAGCCAGAGTTCGATCTTCTTGTCCTTCTTGAAGTGGCTGGTCCACTTGTCCACAACCTTATGGAGACGGCTGTAGATAGGAACGAGGTCCTGCGGAGCAGAGAGGAGGGCGAAGTCGTTTTCTTCACCGAAGTGCTGCGGATAGTGGTGAACAATGAGACCGTCGGCAATGTCGCCGGTTTCCTTGAGCACGTTGTCGTTCCACTGGCCATCGAGCACGCCGAGCACGGCCACCTTAATGGTCGGGTCAACCTTCTTCATGGCTTCGATGAACTTACGGGCGCGCTTACCATAAATGGTACCGCCGTCCTTACCATACTTTTCATAGTACGGGTGCCAGTTACCATAGACTTCGTTACCGATTTCCCAGTAAACGATGCCGGCCTTCTTGTCGATGTTCGTGTGCTTCACCCAAGCAGCGGCTTCCTGTTCGGTGCCGGAACCGAAGTTCACGGTGAACATGGCGTTAGAACCGGTCTTCTTCAACCAGGCGAGGAATTCGTCGGTATCGACCATCCAGTCGTGGTTGTCGAGGATTTCCTTCCAGTGGTCGTCATCGGCACGGAGACCACCCGGGTAACGGATGATGCCGTGGTTGATGCGCTTGGCGTATTCAGCAGTCTGAACCTTGAACTTCGGATTGTCGAGCATGTCGCCATCCCAAAGGGCAGCGTTGATACCGAAGAGACCGCCCGAAATGTTCGGGTTGATCACGTCGCCGGTACCCTTGACTTCAACCTTCACGAGAGCCGGACGGGCTGCAGCCTTGACTTCCTTCTGGTTGGTGAGCTTGATGTTGTCAATTTCGAAGCTACCGTTAGAGCCTTCTCCACCCGGTTTGAAGTCGAGAGAGACAACGCCCTTGAGGTCGAACTGACCGTTTTCCTTGGCGTTAGGCGGCTGGTAGTACGGGAACTTGGAGAAGGTGCGGAACGGCACGATCACCGTGGTGCGACCGCGAGGTACACCGGTGTTGGAGACGAAGAGTTCGTTTCCGGCGTCGCCGATCTGAACCGTAATGGACTGCCATGCACGTTCGGAGTAAACGTCGAACATGATGCCCCAGTGGTTCGTCCAGTCACGCTGCTTGGCGTCGTGAGCGGCGGTATTCTTGGTGAAGTCAAGAACGAAGTCCACCCAGTCGGACATTTCGAAGTGCTTGATGTAAAGGCTGTTGCCGTCGAGCTTGGAGCTCTTGTACGGCATTTCGATTTCGGCCTTGGACTTCGGACCGAAAGACGGTTCCCACTTGTCCTTGGCGAACTTGCCTTCGAAGTCAGAAATCACGACATCCGGAGCCTTGGACTTCCAGTTATCCCACTTGATATCCGGGTCAACCCAGTCGATATTTTCGGTGAAGGTAATCTGGTCCACAAAGATGGTCACAGGAGCCGGCTTGCCCGGTTCGCCCTGGTTTTCACCCTTGCCCACAGAGAAACGGATTTCCTGAATCTTGTTCCACTGCACGTCCTTGGCAACTTCGGCCTGCTTGTTAGCGTCCCAAGCCTTACCCTTGTCGCCGAACTTCTTCAGAGGAATCTTGACGAGCTTCCAGTCCTTGCTGACCTTGGAGCCTTCGATCCAGTCGTTCAGGCTGATCTTGGTCTGGCTCTTGATGTCGTTACCCTGGTTGTCGAGGATACCGACGTACACCTTTTCGCCACCGAGCTTACCCTTGATCCAGAAGTAGAGACCGCCCTTGTTGCGGACCTTGGAAAGGTCGATGTACTTGCCTTCGCCAAGAGAGTAGGTCACGCCGGACCAGTCGTTGTTATCGATGTACAGGGCGAGCACGTTCGGGTTGCCCTGAGTCTTGGAATCAGCTTCGCGCTGGGCAGAGAGACCACCGTAGCTGTAGCTGAAGCCCTTGAGCTGGTTATCGTAGAACGTACCGTTCTTGACAGGCTTAGCCTTGCCGTCGAGCTTTTCGGGGTTCTTCGGGCCGTCAATGACGTCGTTGTTTTCATCCCAGTAGACAACCTTCTTCTTCGGAGCGGCCTTCTTGTTGCCCTTCACGATTTCGATGTTGTCGACCCAGATTTCAAAGTCAGAAGCGCCGCTCTTGTCGATAGAGAAGCGGATTTCTGCAATCTTGTCCCAGTCGATACGGGCCGGGAATTCAGACTTACGGGTGTTGTCCCAGTACAAGCCACGGTCCGGGAAGTCCACGAGAGGAATGGAAACCTTCTTCCAATCCGTCGTCACGGCACCGCCCTGGATGTACTTGTTCATCGGGAGAACGACCTGAGTCTTCTTGCCGTCAGAAACTTCTTCATCCAAAAGACCGACCTTAACGGCTTCGCCACCCTTCTTACCCTTGATCATGAATTCGAGCTTGGAGTCGAGCATGAACTTATTGAGGTCGAAGGTTTCGTTGTACAAGCAAACAGAAGCACCCGAATATTCGCTCGGGTCAAGCTTGATGTTCAAGGCTGCCTTAGACTTGTAGCCGCCGTCCTTAGTAATGGTGATACCTTTGCTCTTGCCGCCGTAAGCGTAGTCAAAGCCCCCCGGACGATACTGTTCGTCGAAGAACTTGTAAGGAACTACACGCGGAGCTTTCGGCTGAGCCATTGTAGCCGTGACACCGAAGCCGAGAAGGGCGACGGTAGCGGCAGTCAATGTACGCTTCATCATATGATCGTGTCCTTTTTTTGTGTTTTTTAGTTTGATTTTGAAATTAAAATTTTCGCGTTCAAAAAGGGAGCTCGCGACTTAAAGTCGCGTTTACAGATTGAACCGCCAATGCGATTACTTGGCTTCCTTCAGGAGCTTTTCAACCAGTTCCGGGCTGAAGCGATCCTGACGCTTGCCGTTGATGTAGAAGTTAGGAGTACCCTGCACGCCGACTTCGGTACCGAGCTGGAAGTCCTTGTCGATACGGGCATTCATGGCAGAATCGAGAACCATGTCCTTCTTGAACTGTTCAACGTTCAAGCCAATCTGCTTGGCCACTTCGACATAGATGGAATCACCGAGTTCGCGGCTATGCGGAGCGAGGGCGTAGCGGTATTCCCAGAACTTGCCCTGCTTGTGTGCTGCGATAGAAGAGGCTGCTGCAGAGCGGGCGTTGGAGTGGAAGCTGAGCGGGAAGTGCTTGTACACGAACTTGATCTTGTCCGGATACTTTTCGTTGAGTTCCTTCATGACCGGAGCGATGCGGGAGCAGTACGGGCACTGGAATTCAGTGAATTCAACAATCGTGAGCTTCGGGTTCTTGGTGTTGCCAAAGACCGGGCTGTCTTCGTCGGGAATGTCCCAGACCTTGTTGTCCGCTTCCATTTCGGCGCGGGCCTGTTCCAGGGAGATGCCGCGCTTGTCGAGAGCGTACTTGATGATTTCGAATTCTTCCTTGACCTGCTTGAAATCCTTTTCGAGGTTGTCAAGCCTGGCCTGCTGGTTGAACGAACCGCCGGCGGAAGCCTGATTGCAGGCAACGAGACCAGCGAAACATACTGCGAGAGCAACAATGGGGAGACGTTTCATGTTTTTCCTTTTTGATGTTAAAAAATCTGGGCAAGCACAATACTCGCCTGTGTAAGGGAAATATATAAAAAGTAGGAAGTAGGCAGTAGGAAGTTGGAAGTTGGAAGTAGGAAGTAGGCTGTAGGAAGTGGTTAGGAATGTGTAATGTGAGATGAAAGTTGAGTCATCTCCAAAGAAGATAATTCAACTAAGTTTTAGGGATTATGATTTAGAGTCCATAAACGTAAAACAAAATAAACAAAAAAAGTGTGACGAGAAATGTGAAATTAGTCATTCCACATTCCACACTTCACATTAAACATTTCCACTACCCTTGCGAGGTGGCAGCGAATGTCAGCTTTTCGTAGTTCTTGATGGCAAGGTTCAAGCGGTATTCATTCGGGAACAGGCAAACGAGGTTGCGTTCCTTGTCCATCATGCAGTCCATCGCGTATTCTTCAGCGAACTTGGCCACATCGGCTTCGGGGCCCGACACCCAGCGGATTCCATGAGCGGGCACGCGGTCCAGCGACACATCGGCGCCGTATTCGCTCTGCAGGCGGAACTTGAGCACGTCGAACTGCAACTCGCCCACCACGCCAATCACAGGAATAGCGGACTTGAGCGGTTCGTACAGCTGGGTTGCGCCTTCTTCGCTCAGTTCGGCAAGGCCCTTCGCCATCTGCTTAGACTTAAGCGGGTTCAAAAGCGTTACGCGGGCGAAGTGTTCCGGAGCGAAGTCCGGAATGCCGGTAAAGTTGATCTTTTCGCCGTCAGTCAACGTATCGCCGATGCGGAAAAGTCCCGGGTCGTTGATGCCCACGATATCGCCCGCCCAGGCGTGGTCGATAACTTCCTTGTCTTTCGCGAGGAAGGCGGTCGGGGCGGCCAGGCGGATTTCGCGGCCTGTGCGCACGTGGTAAACCTTTTCGCCACGGGTAAAGCTGCCCGAGCAAATACGCAGGAATGCCGTACGGTCGCGGTGCTTGGGGTCCATGTTCGCCTGAATCTTGAAGACGAAGGCGCTGAAGGCATCTTCGTCGGGGCTCACCGGGCGCTTGTCGGTCTCACGAACCATCGGGGGCGGCGCAAGCTTTGCAAAAGCGTTCAACAGCTGACGCACACCGAAGTTGTTCACTGCAGAACCGAAGAACACGGGGCACATTTCGCCCTTCAGGAACTTTTCGTGGTCGAACGGATCCATGGCACCAGTCACCATCTCGTATTCTTCCTTGAACTGGGCGACCCAGTTTTCGCCGCACATTTCTACAAGGCGCGGATCATCCGGGCCTTCCATCTGGATGATTTCCTGATGGCCTTCTTCTTTATTGAAGGTGTGGAAGGTGTTTTCAGCGATGGAATACACGCCCTTGAACAGCTTACCCACGCCAATGGGGAGCGTAAAGGGGGCGACCTTAATTTTCAAAATGCTTTCGATTTCGTCGAGCAGGTCGAGCACGTGGCGGCCATCCAAGTCCATCTTGTTGATGAACGTAATGATGGGCGTATGGCGCATGCGGCACACATCCATGAGCTTGATGGTCTGCTTTTCTACACCGTTCACGCTATCGATAAGCACGAGGGCGGCATCGACGGCAGTCAGGGCACGGTAGGTGTCTTCGCAGAAGTCCTGGTGCCCCGGGGTATCGACCAGGTTGAACATGCAACCTTCGAACGGAAAATTCAGCACGGAACTCGAAACCGAAATACCACGCTGCTGTTCGATCTTCATCCAGTCACTCACCGTGTAGCTGCGGTTCGCCTTGGCGCGCACGTGACCCGCTTCGCGGATGACGTTTCCGTACCAGAGGAACTTTTCGGTGATGGTGGTCTTACCCGCGTCAGGGTGGCTGACAATAGCAAATGTGCGGCGTTTTTCGATTTCGGAATTCATGGCGCCAAATATAGAATAAAGTGAATCCGGCGAAAAGTGCTGATTCCGGCTCAAGGCCGGAATGACTTGCAGGCAAAAAAAGAAAAACCGCCTCGGGGTGAGACGGTTTTAAGTGGATGATGCAGGGGTCGAACCTGCGACCCGCTGATTAAGAGTCAGCTGCTCTACCAACTGAGCTAATCATCCATAGTCGCTTGGACGCGCACAATAATAGAATTAAAAAGGTCCGCTGTCAAGGGGTGAAAACGCAATTTTTCAAAAAAATTTCCCATTTTTCAGAGCCGAGCGGTCTTTTACCTGTGATGGTACGGGTGGTTTTGCATGACCATCTGCACGCGGTAAAGCTGCTCCACGAAAAGTACACGGGCATGGTCATGGGTAAAAGTCAGCGGCGAAAGCGAAAGAAGCAAGTCGGCGGTCTTCTTCAAGTTTTCGTCGATGCCATACGCCGACCCGATCAAAAACACGATATTCCCCGGAAAACGGTCACGCAAGGTGTCCGACAGCTTGACCGTGTCCATCAGCTTGCCCTCTTCGGACAAAATAACGCGCTTGTATTCCGACTTCGGGAATTTCTTGTCGAACAGGGTCGCCTCCTGGGCCAGCGCCTGCACGCGGTCATCTACCTTGGATTCCTTGAGTTCCACGACTTCGAGCGGATACACTCCCCCACGCAAACGCTTCACGTACTTGTCGACCTCGTCGGCAATAAACGGCGAACCCGCCTTACCAAAAACTGCTAGAACCCACTTCATTAGAAAAAGTGTGTAGTGTGAGATGTGGAATGTGAGATGTAATATGTGAAATCCGACAATTCATTACACATTAGTCACCACACATTACACACTGTTATCTGCCCACACTGAGGCGGTCGATGAGGAAGCTCGGCATGCCGGCTTTTTTCATGCGTTCCTGCGTCTGGTACACGTCGTAGTCCACGCGAATCAGGCGAACACACTTGGTCTCGGTATCAAGCAGGCACCAGCAAGAACGCGGGTCACGGTCTCGGGGCTGGCCTACGCTGCCCACGTTCACCAGCAGGCGTTCCGTATCCTCGATTTTGTATTCATATTCGTCAAGAATCTTCGGAATGGCGTTCGGGCGGCTTGCGACAATCACCGGACTGTGCGTATGGCCCACAAAGCAGTAGCGGCCCTTGAAATGTTCAAAAGCGTCGAGGGCGTCTTCGAGCTCGGTCACGTACACCCAGTCCGCGGGCGAAAGCGGAGAGGCATGCACAAAGCAAATATCGTTTTCTTCGCAAATGTACGGGAGCGTCCTCAAGAACGAGACGGATTCGTCGGACAAATGATTCTGGGTCCATTCAATCGCCTGCTTGGCATACGGGTTGAACCCGGCGCTGGATTCATGCTTGATCGCCACACTGTCGTGGTTACCGATAATGCAAATGTCCATATTTTCGCGAGCAAGACGAACGCATTCGTCCGGATCGGCACCATACCCCACTAAATCACCAAGGCAAACTTTCCTATCGACGTTGTTGTCTTTCATAGAAGCTATAACCGCTTCAAAGGCAACCGCATTCGAATGGATATCAGAACAAATTCCGTAAAGCATGGCTGTAATATAGTAATAAAACGAGTTTTGCTTTCATAGAAAAATAATATCAAGCGCCCTACTCCCCCAATCACGCACCTCCGCCGCGTTATAAAAATTTTACAAGTAGGAATGGTATTCAAAAGCGTCAAATAAGCGTGTATATAAAGGAATAGGGGCGGTCTCTATTCGCTCGCGGGAAGCTTTCTTGCAAAAAAACAGCATACAGAAAGTATTGACTTTTTGTGCATACAGAAGTATATTTGTATATGAGGTATAACTGGAATCCAGAAAAAAATGAACTATTGAAAAACGGACAGCGAAGCGTATCTTTCGAAGAAATTTCCGAGGCAATGGAAAATGGAAAAATCATCAGAGATTTTCCACACCCAAATCAGGAAAAATATCCGAATCAATTTATCGCGTGGGTGTTTTTCAGGGATTATGTGTGGCAAGTGCCATATGTAATTCAACCAGACGGAACTCTGTTTCTTAAGACAGCTTTTCCGAGTAGAGTGGCAACAAAGAAACATGGAGGTGTATAATGCTTACTTTTGAAGAACATGTCAAGAAGTACGAATTAGACGAATATGAACAAGAAATTCTTGCGGCATCTGAAGCAGGCTTGTTAAAGGAAGACGAGCATTCCGCAGAGCGTATTGCGCAACTTCAGCAGGCTGCACACGAGACGATGGAAGAAATCAGGGCAAAACGGGCGGCGAATGCTACAAAGCCCATTACGTTGCGCGTGCCTGTACGCGTGATAGAACGTTACAAGCGCCGAGCATCTGCAACCGGCGTCAAATACCAGACTCTCATGAACGAAATCCTGGACGCAGCTCCGGTATAGTTACTTCAGGCGGTCGAAAAGCCGCCTATTCTATACACAACTTATTTTTATATTTGAGGTTATTGGAGGTCTTCTGTGAAGATTTTTAAAAGCGTTTTGGCCCTGTCTGTTCTCCTGACCATGCTTATTGCATGCGGAGATGAATCCTCTTCTTCTATTTCGCCGGAACCGGGCGACGATTCTTCGTCTTCTGTCATCCCCGCCTCGAGCGGGGATCTCCAATCCTCGTCTTCTCAAAAGAGTTCCGGTAAGGAAAAGTCTTCTTCGTCGATAGAAGAGAAATCCTCTAGTTCTGTAAGTGGAAAGAATAGTAGTTCGTCAGTGGTCGAGTCGAGTAGTAGCGAGGAATTTCATCTTTGCGAAAATGGGGATACTCTGACAACTGAAAGCTCAAAAAAAATCACGCATTTTGTTTGCGAGAATAACAATTGGGTTGTCGAATACACAGTTCGTAAAGATTCCCTTGATTCCCTTGCAGCAATCGAGAAAAACAAGGAACACCCGAACATGGACAGCCTTTTTGCGGGCTATGATGGCGAATACTTCGAATTCAAGGACCCGCGTGATAACCGAAAATACAAGTATGTGGAATATATTTGGCGCTCCGAAGACGGTAAGGGAAGAGACACTTTCTATGTGATGGCCGAAAACTTGAATTACGGCAAAATGATCCCTAGCGGTACGACAAAATTTGACGATAAAGTGACCGAAAAATTATGCTATGTAGACGATGAATGGTTCTGTGACAATCATTTTGGAGGGCTTTACTCCTGGGCTGAGGCTATGAATTTGCCTAAGGTCTGCGATTCAGTTGCCGTGGATAGCAATGACGCGTGCAAGAGTTTTGCCGATGCTGTAAAAAAAGCCAGCGATCCTCGTGTAGTCCGTTGGCAAGGAATTTGCCCGGACGGCTGGCATGTTATGAATCAGTACGAATGGGCGCATGCTGATGGCGATTTGCGCTCTAAAATTTTATGGGAAGAGAATGCAGGTTATAATAGAACAGGAATGGCGATTATTCCAACGGATCGATTACCGGCAGGTGACGTGTATACTGTTTTTTGGATGCCTTCTGCTTTGAAAAGTAATGTTGCAAAAGCAGTGTATTTCTATTCTATTTCGAATAATGCTGATTTGTCTGGTGTTGATATAACTCGAAATACTTTTCGTTCAATCCGTTGTGTGATGGATGCTAACAACACCTTGACTCACTAGTAATTTAATCACCAAAATTTTAACAATAAAATTAGGGCGTGAGGGGCATGCCCTAAGGAGAACCTATGTCTAAAAATAAGAAATCTATGAAAAATTCCAAGAAGCGCGTTAACAACTACAAGATTGAAAGCCTTGAACCACGTCTGCACTAAAGCGCCTCCCCTGCGGCTCGGATATGAAAACAGGTGGGCCTGTTTTCGCATCGCTCGCCTTACGGGTAGTGATGATGAGCGCTGATTCGGTCATTGATTTGACCTTGAATGACGCAAATCCATTTCACACTACACATTCCACACTCCACATTACAATCCGGGGTTTTTAAGGGGTGTCCCCTTAGGCGAGGGGGTGCTGGAAGACTTGCCTTGGATTCTATCGCTTCGCTCCAGAATGACAGGCTTCGCTCAGGGTGACAACAAGGCAAGGCTGCAAGCAGGGGGAAACCTCCCCCACCCGTAATTAGGTTGAAAATCTCCCGTCTTTCGTCTCTCGTCTAATTTCTATCTTGGCACTCCTTCGGAGTGCATATAGTACGGCTCGGATATGAAAACATGCGAGCACGTTTTCGCATCACTCGCCTTTTGCTATATTTGGGCGCGTATGGAAATGATTCAAGACAAGCTGAAGGTCAGCATTGCCTATTCCTTGAAGGAACGCACCGGAAAGATTCTCGAAGAAGTGCCCGCGAGCTACCCGTTCGTGTACATTCACGGGTTCAATAACATTATTCCGGGGCTTGAAGACGCGCTGGAAGGCCGTCACTTGAATGAAAGTTTTTCCGTGGATATTCCGTTTGAACAGGGCTACGGCCCCTACCGCCCCGACTTGGTGATGGAGGTTCCGAAGGACGAGCTCCGCGAGGTGGGCGAAATCTGGCTCGGAATGGAGCTCGAGATGTACATGGACGAGGACGTGCGCGAATTCCAGCTGCCGGAGACGGCAGACGAGTTCGTGGACGGGCTGAATCTGGACGACGACGAGGAATCCGACGGGATTTACACGATCAAGGAAATCAAGAAGGACACGGTGGTCGTGGACGGGAACCACCCCTTTGCGGGCAAGGACCTGACTTTCGACGTGACGGTGGTCGCCATCGAGCAGCCGAGTTTTACCGAGCTCGAAAGCGGCTACCCCGACCGCGAAGAAGATTTTGACCATTTTGACGACGGCTTCGACGGGGCCGACGGCGAAGATTTTGACGACAACAACCACAACAGGAGATGGCGCTAATGGCATCGATGGACGAACTCAAGAAGGCTGCAGGCGTTCGCGCGGCAGATATGATCAAGGACGGCATGACCGTGGGTCTTGGAACGGGTAGCACCGCCGCCCACATGGTGAACCGCCTTGCCGAGCGCATCAAGACAGAAGGCTTGCATGTTGTGGGCGTGAGCACGAGCTGGAGCACCACGCTGCAGTGCAGAAGCCTGGGCATTCCGCTGAAGGAAATGGGCGAAGTAAGCCACCTTGACATGGTGATTGACGGTGCCGACGAAATCGACGACCAGCGCAATTTGATCAAGGGCCGCGGGGCTGCCCACCTGCTCGAAAAGATTGTGGCCTCGATGACGGACAACTACGTGATCATCGCGGACAGCGGCAAGAAAGTGAACAAGCTCGGCGAAAAGTTCGCAGTACCGCTGGAAATCATTCCGGGCGCAATCGCCGTGGTGACCGAACGCGTGAAGAAGCTCGGCGGCGACTTGAAGGTACGCATGGGCGCTCCGGGCAAGGACGGTCCGGTGATTAGCGATAGCGGCAACCTGATTGCTGACGCCAAGTTCGGCATTATCGAGAACCCGGACAAGCTCGCTCGCGACCTGGAACACATCGTGGGTATCGTGGGCCACGGCCTGTTCGTGGGCATGGCGACCAAGGTGATTCTGGCCGACGCCGAAAAGGGCCTCGTGGAATTCTAGACAAATTTATAAAGGTGTTGTACAGGCTAAAAGATGTCGATGGACTCTTTTGGCCTGTATTTTTTTTGGGGAAAGGGGTACTTTTGGGGTGGTACGATGTGGCAGTACAGGCTTACGGCACTGGGAAATGATATTTAGCCTGTACTTTTAGGCTCAAAACAAATTAATTTATCTAAAATTTGCAGATTTGTACAGGCCAAACGCCTCCTAAAAACTATTATAGCCTGTACGCCCCTTCAAATCACTCCGTCGCCCCTCCCCCAAAAACAACTATACACACCCCCCCAAAAATATCTTGTTTTTCTCGAATCATTGTTCGCTTTGAAAAAAGCGAAAAACCTCCGGTCGATGACCGGAGGCTTTCAATTTCGCGCTAGCGCGTGCTCAATTAGTCTTCGTCGGCGAGTTCCGGAGCCTTCTTGATCACGTTGCGGCGGCCGTAGCGGACCTTGGACGGATCGAAGGTGGTTTCGACGGCTTCGACTGCGGGTTCAGCGGCAGGTGCTGCAGGAGCAGCAACCGGGGCTTCGACGGCAGGAGCGGCCGGAGTTTCAACCGGAATACGCGGAGCGAGCGGGCGGCGTGCTTCGGGAGCGGCGGCCGGGGCGGCTTCGACGGCGGGAGCAGCTGCGGGAGCCTGGGCTTCGGCAGCTACGTTCTGAGCTTCAACGTTCACATCACGACGGCCTTCGCGGCGGTCGCGACGATCGCGACGGTTGTTGTTGCGATCACGCTGTTCATTGCGGTCGCGAGCGGGCTGCTGCTGTTTGTCAGCGGCGCGGTTGTCGCGATTTTCCTTAGCAGGACGGTCCTTGCCATTGTTGTTCTGGCGATTTTCCTTGCGTTCACCGCGCTGAGCCATTTCCTGTGCGCTGATCGGGCGACGGGAAGCCGGCTTCAAGTTCATGTCCGGGGTGAGCTTCTTGAAAATCGGGGTACGAAGCATGGTAAGGAGCTTGTTAACCTTCGTGAGGATAACGATGCACAGAATCACTGCAACGAGTGAGAGTGCGAGTGCGATGTATTCCATTCGGGGCACCTCATAAGTAAGGGTTGACCGCAGGTGCAGGCTGGAAATAAACCCGCAGGCGGTGTGGCTGGTTCGTGTTTGTGTGTGCTTAAAGCCATCTTACTAGCGCCTCCTGAGAGGCTTGACGGCGATAAGGTTTCGGGCAAATTGGGCCAGCGAAACATTAAGGGGTCGCTGCCGCGGCAGCAGACCATTGTGAGCCACGGGCGCAAATATAAGAAAATTCGGATTTCGGAGTTCAGAATTCAGAGTTATTAGAGCTAAAAATTTCGTCTTTTTAGCCAAATCAGTTCTGAAATCAGAATTCCGGCTTCTGAACTACCTAGGGCGGTTAGGGGTGCATATCCAGCTTTTCCAGCGATCTTTTGACCGAATCGCCATAGGCGGTCAGAGAATCCAGGTTTTTCTGCAGCGAATCTACCTGGCCCTGGAGCACAGCATTTTCAGCCTTCAAGCGGTTCATTTCGGCCTCAGCCGCCTCGTCGGTGCAGCCAGAAAATGAAAATGCCGCGAAAACAGAAAAGACGATTGCAGATAAAGTAACAAAACGATTCATGCAACAAATATAATAAAACTTCCTACTGCCAACTGTCTACTGCCTACTGTCTACTTCCTACTGTCTACTGCCTACTATTTTCTATCTTTCCCCACATGAATTCAAGCGCGCAGACATCGCCGGAACTGCTTTTACCGGTGGGAACCCGTGAAATGCTCGAAGCTGCCGTGAACAACGGAGCCGACGCCGTATACTTTGGAGTCCCCCACTGGAACGCCCGCGGCCGCACCGAAGACTTTACGTTTGACGACGTGCGCGACATGATCCGCTACGCCCGCATTCACGGAGTGCGCACCTTCTTAGCCATGAACGTGCTCGTTTTTGAGCGCGAGCTGCAAGAATTGCCTGAATTCCTCGAAAAAATCATTTCGCTTGAACCCGACGCCTTCATTATCCAGGACATCGGTCTTGCCCGCCTGATTCGCGCCATTTGCCCGAACCAAGAGATTCACGCCAGCACACAAATGACGCTTGCTAGCGCCGAGGGCGTGAACCTGGTGAAATCCATCGGATTCAACCGCGCGGTACTCGCCCGCGAACTTTCGGTGAAAGAAATTGCCGCCATCAAGGCCGCCACCGACCTGGAACTCGAAGTTTTCATTCACGGAGCCCTTTGCGTGAGCTACTCGGGCCAGTGCCTGACCAGCGAAAACTTCGGCGGCCGCAGCGCGAACCGCGGCCAATGCGCCCAAAGTTGCCGACTCCCCTACCGCATTTTTGTGGACGGCAAGGAATTCCGCGACACCGACGCCCAATACCTCTTTAGCACCCGCGACCTGTGCGCGCTCCCCAAATTAGAGGAACTCGAAGAAATCGGCGTAAATTCGCTCAAAGTCGAGGGTCGCCTCAAGAGCCCCGAATACGTAGCCGCCGTTTCACGCGCCTACCGTAAGGCGTTGAACCGGATTCCGCTTGACGCCAAGGACATGGAGCCCTTGGAAGTGCTATTCAGCCGCGGGCTTACCACCGGTTGGCTCGACGGAGACAATCACCAGGAGCTGGTGAACGGCACCTTCAGCAATCACCATGGTATGGTCCTCGGGCAAGTCGTGAAGGCAGACCGCGGGCAGATTATTGTCGGCCTCGACAGTGCAATCTCCGACGCCGGCGAAAAAGCCTGCTACCCGCAACCGGGCGACGGCATCCTGTTTGAAAATGCGGCTCTCGGCGTGAGCATCGGCAGCCGCCTGTACGCCGCGCAAGTCACACATTTACCGCACGCCAAGCGCGGCGACCCCAAGCTCTTGAAACTTGAATTCGGGCGTGAATTCGATACCCGCCAGATTGCCGTGGGCATGCAAGTTTACCGCAACGACTCGCCCGCGCTTGAACGCGAACTGCGCAAGACTTTTACCGACCGCGAACTACTCGCACGCTTGCCGGTCCACATGACGCTTTCAGGAAAAATCGGCGGCCCGCTCAAGCTTTCCGTTTACGACACGCCGAAAAACGCCGTCGAAGTCGAGGCCGATTTTACCCTCGAAGAAGCCCGCAACAAAGGAAACGATGCCGACAAGGCGCTCCGCGAACTTGCCCAAAAAGAACTTTCGGGCCTGAGCGCCACAGCCTACCAGCTAAAGCACTTGGACATTCAAGTGGACCGCGGCGCATTCATCCCCGGAAAAATCCTTCGTACGCTCCGCCAGGCCGCCATCGAAAAGCTCGACGAAAAGCGCACCGAATGGAAGGTTTTGAACCCGAGTGCAGAGGCCGGCAAAAAATTCTTGAACAAGACCCGCGACAAGTTCAAGTCCGGCGCAGCTAGCAGCGGTGCACCTGCCGCCAGCGGCACAACTTTTGCAACCAAGCGTCCGATTATCAGTGTCCTTGTCCGCAATCCAGACCAAATCGCTGCCCTCGAAGGCCTCGCCATCGACCGCGTTATCATGGATTTCGACTGGGGCGTCAAATACGACGAATCCCTGCAGCAAATTCGCGACCTCGGCTTTGCGGCGGGCATGGCGACGCTTCGCATCCACAAGCCGGGCGAAAGCCATTACCTCAAGAACATCTTGCGGCTTTGCCCGGACTTTGCCCTGGTGCGAAACCTGGGAGCGCTCTCGATCCTTAAAGAAAGCGGGATTCCGCTCACCGGCGACTACAGCCTGAATGCCGCCAACAGCGCAAGCTACGACTGGCTCCTATCACAAGGCCTCTCGACGCTCCATCCATCGTGGGACCTCAACAGCACGCAACTCTTCGACCTTCTCGAAAACATCGACGGAGAGCGCCTCGAACTTACGCTGCACCAGTACATGCCCGCCTTCCATTCGGAATACTGCGCCTTCGCCCGCGCGCTTACCACGGGCAGCCGCTTCCCCGAATGTGGCAAGATTTGCACCAAGCACAAGGTGGAAATTCTGGACCACAAGGGCGAACGCCACTTTTTGCAGAGCGACGCCGAATGCCGCAACACGCTCTTTGTGGGCAAACCACAATCGGCCCTCAAACTGCTCCCCCGCCTCCGCACCGCAGGCGTGAACCACTTCCGCCTCGAAATGCTCACCGAAGACGCCGAAACCGTGCGCCGCAAGGTGCTCATTTACACGCAGGCCATCCAAGGTAAAATCTCTATCGAAGACGCCATCCGCGAAGCGGGCATTCAAGAAAAGTACGGCCTTTCCGAAGGCCAGCTCTTTAACGAAAGTACCTGGCAAGACCGCAAGAAATAACGCTCTTGCGCTTTTGAAAGAAGCCCCGCCGCACCTAGAATTGGCGGAGCTTCCCAACTGAAAATTCGCCATCGGGTGGATAGCAAATTGCCGACATTCGCCGGCGAATCAAAAATAGTCTTCAAAACTTTAAAAAAGGAACTTTGTACCGAATCTTGCAAACAACTGTTTGCAAAATACCTCTTTTTTTACAATCAGGAAACATTTAAAGCGGCGGATGCCTACTTTTTCTTGGCGCGGGCAATCGCTTCTTTAGCAAGTTTATCTACAAGCTCGTTCCACTTGACGCCGGTATGGGCTTCAACCTTTTCAAAACTTACTCGGTGCAAGTATGGCTGGGCTGCCGCCACATAGCGCTTCGCGATATTGCTCTTTGCCTGCCATTCACCCTTGGCCCAGCGGGCAATGCCTTCGTAGTCGTGGCAAATCACGCCGCTCTTGTCGTTAGCATCGAGCCAGCGCATCGCCTGAAAAGAGGCCATGACTTCGCCGTCAATATTTCGGCTTTCGGCATCGAATGCCGTAATGCCGGAACCGCGGGCGATTTCCTTGTCGTTTTCGGTGACCACGAACGCCCAGCCCGATTTCGGGAAATTCGGCGAAAAAGATCCGTCCACAAATACGCGGATTCCATCGGGTACAGGAGCCTCCATTCCAGAAACCCAAGCCTCGGCCTCGGCACGCGAACCGAATGATTTAAAAAGTACACCCTTGACACCATGGGTCAGTTTTTCGCACTCAGCCCACGTCATGACGATTTTGCTTTCGTTCGGGGACTTTATCGCATAGAATTTCTGTTTTGGCATGGCCCAAAATTAGTATATTATACAAAAAAGTGCATTGGAGTTTAAGTGAAACCGTCACCGTATTTTGCAGATCGTTTACGTTATTTTTTCAAGCGTTTTTACAGTCCCGAAAAACTGTACCGCTGGTTTTTGGATGTAGCCGGAGATGACTCCGGAGAGTTCAACTTCCCGGCCGCGCTCCAAGGGAATCCAAAGACCGTCGTATTCCTTTCACGTGACATCGACAAGTCGACTGCATTTGTGAAAGGAATGCCAGACTCCTTCTTCAAGAACGCACTCCTTTGCTCCCCCGACACAATGCAGGTGCTGGTCTCGGCCAAACGTGCCAACGCAATCTACTATACCGAGCTTGAATGCCGCTATGGTGAACCGGCCTTTGAAGAACTGCAATACAAAATCAAGGATTTTGGCCCACAAGTTTGCATTTACCTTGGCGAAGTTTTTTGGCCTACACTGTACCTGGCAAAGAAAAGCGGCGCAAACTGCCGCATCGGGTTTACGGAAGAACATTGCTTTCCGTTCCTGAACGTATGTCTGAAGCCCAACAAGATGAGCGAAGCTGCCCTGATTAGTCAGTACTACGGGGTCAAGTAATGCAAAAGGGGTTTCCCACAATTATCACCGAAAACGGCGGGTATGCGGACCTCCACATGCACACCAAGCTTTCGGATGGTAACCTTTCGGTCGAAGAACTGCTCACCCTTTGCAAGCGCAAGGGTCTTCGTTGCATTTCCATTACCGACCACGACAACCTGGACAGCTATAACCTGGCTGTAGAACCCGCCAAGGAAATTGGCCTCGAAATCATTCCCGGCATCGAAATTTCGGCAGTGTGGCAGGGCAAGGATATCCATATTCTCGGCTACTTTTGCGATCCGACGAACCTCGCCCTGAACATGGAACTACAGGATTTCGCGAAACAGCGAGTCACCCGTGCGAAGGCCATCATCAAAAAATTGAACGCCCTGGGCATCGACATCACCTACGAAAAAGTCGTGAGCTACTGCAAGGGTAAAGTCATCGGCCGCCCGCACATTGCCATGTCCATGGTCGACGAAGAATACATTTCGAATTTCTCTGAAGCATTCACCAAATATTTAGGTGACGGCTGCGTAGCCTTTGTCGAAAAGAAGGGGCTGAACCCGCAACAGACTATCAAGCTCATTGAAAACGCCGGTGGAATCGCCGTACTCGCCCACCCCTACAAGTCGGGCCTTTCCGACGAGTTCATCGAGAACATGGTGGAATGGGGCGTACAAGGGATCGAAGTCTACAGCCCCGCCCAGAAGGGAGCTGTCGGCCGCAAGTACAAAGAAATGGCCCAGAAATTCGGACTCGTAGGCACCGGCGGTTCGGACTTCCATACCGAAGCTGGCGCATACCCTCCCAACTGCATGAAAATGCCTTACTCCGTGGTGAACGCCCTGCGCGAACGCCGTGAAAAGCTGAGAGCGGAATGGTACTAAAGAGAGTAGGAAGTAGGAAGTTGGAAGTAGGAAGTAGGAAGTAGGAAGTAGGAAGTTGGAAGTGGTTAGTGATGTAGAACGTTTAATGTGGAATGTGTGATGAATAATGATGAATTAAAAAATAAGAATGATACGAGATTGTTCTTTGTTCGTTGTTCATTGTTCATTCTTCTTTTCTTGGCGACATCCCTATTCGCAGAGCCGATCAAGCCGGATCCGTACAACCTCCCGAAAGCGCAGGATTCCGTTTACAAGACTCCCTGGGGAATAGACCCCGCCCCACGCGAAACCGACGCCGGCCGTTGGGTACTCCCCCTTCGCGGACTCATGCAGCGCACCTACGACATCTCCGGCCAAAAGTCCGAATGGGTGCTCGGCACCTCAATTCTCGGCGCACCGGAACTGGACGCCGACTTTTTGGGCATGGGTTCGATCCAGACCCGCTACCCGAGCAAACTTGCAGGACTTTTTACCACACGGCTAGGTTACGACGCTACGACCCTCGGGCTGAACGGTGAAAACGGAATTCTGACCGAAGAACGCAAGGGAGTCCCGGTCGACACGCCCGTGACCGACCTCAACTGGGAACGCCCCGCCTTTGGCGGTAACGCATTGCGCCTAGACTTCCGCAGGCTCGTGACCGATTCCGTTTCGCTCGAATTTGGGCTCGCCAGTCATTCCGACGTAGATTCCAAGGAATACAGCTACCAGAACGTGACTCACTCGCCCTACTTCGCCATGGGCCGCGACTCCTCGCAAATACCCTTTGGCGGGCGAAACATCGCCATGAACAGTATGCACATCCAGCCAATTCTCACCTGGAGATTCGGATTCGGTAAGGCATTCGCTAAATTGAACTACATAAACCTTCGTAACGCCGACAACACGAACCACAAGGTTCTGCTTGACACGCTCGACAAGGCGGTTCGCACATTCCAGACCGACCCCTACGTCATCGAGACACACACCTTCGGCTACGGCGGCGGAGTCGAATTCTACCCCACCCGTAAGCTTACCCTTTCAACTGATTTCCAATACACCGAACACGATATCGAACTGGATTCGCTCGGCCGTATTTTCAGGAAAACGCACGAATACACTGACACCTTGGGCAGGCAACTCGTCGATTCGCTCTTCTACGACACCGTACGAACCACGAATTACCAATCGATGCTCGGAAACTTCGGCATCGCCTACCACACCATCTTCAATCCGGCTATCAAGTTCAAGTACGAATTCCTGAACACCGACAACACGAGTGCAAACGACACTACGCGCACTTACTACCAAGACCGCGAAGTCGGCTACCTGGAACTCAAGGACACCCTCTGGAACAAGCTCCTGTTCCGCACGCAAACGGGCTTACAGCGCAACAGTTCCGTACGCGATTCCGTCGATATCGCTCCGGCCTACTCCGCCGACGTACTCGCTTTTTTGCCGTACCACCTGCGTGCAAGCGCCGGCTGGCGACACGACAACAAGTTCCCCGATGTAGGCCAGCTCAAGATTGACGAAACAGGCCGTCTGGCATTCCACCGCAAGGACCTCAAGTACGAAGAACGCGACCGCTACACCTTGAATTTAGGCTACCAGCAGCGCGAAGTCTTTTACGGGCTCGGCCTCCGCTACGAAAACGTAGACAACCTGATTAAGCCCCGCTGGGTCAAGCACGGGGCGGTCGATTCTACAGACGCCATCGACGACGTTTACACCTGGAGCAACATCGACAACGTGAACAGCCTCGACTGGATTCTGCAAGTCGGCTTCAGGCTCGGTAACTGGAAATTTTACCTGGAACGCGGCGAAACGCTCGACCGCAGCTTCAAGCTGATTGACACGCCGGAACTCTACTACAAGGGCTCCATTCACTGGCAGAATCGCTTTGTGCAAGACCGCCTGGGTGTGAGCGTGCGTGTGGACTGGCAGTGGTTCGGCGAACGCTACGATTGTACGATTGGTGAACACGGCGGGCCCGAACTGGAACTTATGAAGAAGTACCTGGCGCTCGATTTTGAAGCCCGCATGCAGATTCTGACCTTCGAGCTATACACCCGAATCGAAAACTTCAACCACAGCATTTACATGCCTGCTAGCGGCTATACGCCCGAGGGGCTGCGCTTTGCCTACGGCATCGTGTGGAGCTTCAAGAATTAAGAATTCAGATTTCGGATTTCAGAGTTAAAAAACAATTCCGAAATCAGAATTCTGAACTCCGAATTTTATAAATAAACGGCCAGTTCTTGCCGGTAATCCAAAGATTCTTGCCGTCGTAGGCGATGCCGTTCAGGACGTCTACGTCAGGGTGCTTGCGCTGGATTTCGGCGACCTTGCGGCTTAAATCCAAGTAGCGAATTACCTTCCCGCTCGGGAGAGATATGACAGCTATTGCGCCTGTCTGCCAGATGTTCGCATAAAGCGTATCGCCCACGATTTCAAGTTCGTTCAAGAGCTTTACCGGGCGACCGCCATCGGTCACGGGAATGACCCCCACCACGTAGAATCCGCCCAAGGCAATCTGCAACAATTCGCTGGAACCGTTACTCATGAGGAGTGCATTTTTCCAATAGGTCAGGCCCCAGCCTTCGGTAGGAATGCTGAATTCGCCCTTTTTCGCAAAAGGCTTGCGGCTGTAAATAAAGGCCTTCTTGGATTTCCAGGTCAAGTAGAAAATGTCGTCGCCCACCGCAATCGAGCCTTCGCCAAAATACTTGTCTTCAAGCCTGGCGGAATCCAGAATCTTGCCGTCAAGCAAGCGGCGGTACAAGCCCGATTTTCCATACAGACCGGTCGTTTCAATCAGTTCTTTTCCGTCAAAAAACAGACCTTGCGTGAAATGGGTCTTTTCGTGGGGAATCGAATCCACAATTTCGGGAACCACACGAGGTGCCTCGGCGAAGACCAATGTGAAATGTGAGATGAGAAATGAAGCTAGGATTAGTCGAAGATACAGTTTCATAGTCAGAAATGAATAATTAACAATTAAAAATTACTAAATTACGGCTCATGGGTGAACTTAGGACACCAGCCAAGGTCAAGATAATCGTAGGGATTCTTGCGAAAGATTCCCAGGCAGTCGAGGCTGTGCGCGACACGCTCCGCGACCGCTTTGGCGAAGAGGAGCTTGCGCTCCCGCCGTTCCCGTTTACCTTCACGAACTACTACGTCGACGAAATCGGGAACGCCCCCGTGCGTGCCTTTTTCAGCTACGAGACTCTGGTCGACCGCGAAACCATCGTCGACATCAAGCTCTGGAGCAACGACGTCGAACTCGAAATTGCCAAGCAGAACGGCACGCCCGGTCTTCGCCCCGTGAACCTGGACCCCGGCTACATGACGCTCGGGCAATTCTTCTTAGCGACCACCAAGGACCAGCGCCAGCGCGTATACATGCAACGCGGCATTTTCGTAGAACCCACGCTGTACTTTCAGGACGGGCACTTTCACGCTTTCGACTGGACCTACCGCGACTACCAAAGCGAAAAGTATATCACCTACCTGGAACAAGTCCGCGCCCGCCTCGCCTACCAAATGAGCACCGGAAAGCCCTACCGTTTGCGAGCGAATCACTAACCACCAACCACTGACTACTGTCTACTTCCTACTGTCTACTATATTATGAAAGCCGGCATTTTCACCATTCTTCTCCTTTGCTGTTCCAACGTATTCATGACTTTCGCCTGGTACGGAAACCTCAAGCTCAAGGAAATGCACATCAGCACCGATTGGCCGCTATTTCTCGTAATCGTAGCCTCTTGGGGAATCGCCTTTTTTGAATACTGCATCGCCGTTCCGGCAAATGTCATCGGTAGCCGCATCAACGGAGGCCCCTTCACCCTGATGCAGCTTAAAATCATCCAGGAAGCCATCTCCCTGACAGTATTCACAGTCATCGCGACAACGGTTTTCAACAACGAGGCGCTGCACTGGAACCACATCGTGGCCTTCGTTTGCATTATCGCAGCCGTTTTCTTCGCATTTTTAAAGTAAATTTCACTCACAAGAATTTTCTTTTGGTTAAATGAGCTTTTTGGGACTTCACAAGTGGATGGGTTTATTTGTCGCGATCATCGTGGCAATCTCTTTCACGAGTGCACCCGCATACGCAAAAACCGCAACCGCCAAAAAATCCGAAAAAGAAACCTCGGCCCAAACGACGAAAAAGAAATCCGACTCCAAAAAGTCCTCCAAAAAATCAAAAAAAGCCAAGCCCAAGAAGCCCAAGAAAATCAAACTCAGCGAAGACGACCCGAAAGCCTTCACCAAGGCCTTGCTCTACGACAAGCAGGGCGTCGAATACGAAATCGTCGAATCCAAGAAGAAAAAGCGCGAAAGGGCTAAGCAGCAAAAGAAGGAAGAAGATGCCGCACGAATGGTCGACTCCTTCGACTTTTCGACAATCCTCCCGCCTATCACGCATGAGGCTCTCATCGGCTCGCCCTACGGCATCCGCAGCCACCGCCTGCACCGCGGCGTAGACGTCAACGTCATCAAGGACGAACCTGTCGTGGCCGCCTACCCCGGCGAAGTCACCATGTCGCGCTACAACAAGGGCGGTTACGGCCACTACGTACTCATTAAGCACCCGAACGGAATCGAGACTCTTTACGCCCACCTTTCTAAGCGCCTGCTCAAGGTCGGCGACAAGGTTTTCCCCGGCGATATCGTAGGCCTCGCAGGCAACTCTGGCAGGTCTTCGGCGGCGCACTTGCATTTTGAAATCCGGTTTGGCGAAGTAAACATCGACCCCACCACCGTCATCGATTTCCCGCACTGGTCGCTAAAGCCGGGTATCGACAAATTCTCGATGAAAAAGGCCCGCAACGATCACCGCAAAATTCAGGCTCAACTCCGCAACTACAACTATTACGTTGTACAAGCCGGCGACTCCCAAGGGGATGTCGCCAACTGGTTCAATATTTCAATCGAATCGCTCTGCCGCATCAATGATTTAAAGCCCGGCGCCCCGCTCAAGGCTGGGCAAAAGCTCCGCGGCAGCAAATGACAGAAAGAGTCATTACAATGACTCTTTCTGTCATTACAATGACTCTTTGTGTCATCCTGAGCAGAAACCGTTAGGTTTCGTGTCGAAGGATCTACACCGATTTTTTAAGCTCTAGAAAAGCTTGCTTCAATTCTCGCGTCGCGGTTTCGGGGTCCGCAGCTTTCATAATCGCAGACACGGCGCAAACGCCCGCAATGCCCGAGCCCTTCAGCACAAAGATATTGTCCTTGTTGAGCCCACCAATGGCATTCACCGGAATCGGCACCGTTTTCACCACGTCTTTCAAGGTTTCTACCGGTGTAATCACCGTTTTCACGTGAGTCGTGGTCGGGTAAATCGCGCCACATCCCAGGTAATCTGCGCCCTGCTCATAAGCTTCAAGCGCCTGCGGCACCGTCTTTGCGGTTGCTCCCACAATCGCGCCTTCGCCCATGAGCTTACGCGCCAAGCGAACCGGCATATCGGACTGCCCCACATGAACGCCCTCGGCACCAATCGCCAGGGCCACATCCACGCGGTCATCGATAATCAAGGGAATCCCGTAACGAGCCGTAATCTCGTGCGTCGCCTTAGCAAGTTCCAAGTATTCACGGGTAGACCGGTCTTTTTCGCGCAACTGAATAATCGTCGCCCCCCCCTTGCATGCAGCCTCCACCACCGGCAAAAAACGATCTTCCGGCACAGTCGTGCTATCCGTAATAAAATAAAGCGTCGTATCGAGATTCTTCATGCGCACAAAAATAAAAAATCCGATTCCTTCGAAGTGGACTTTTTAAAAGATAAGAGCTCTTCTAGGAATCAGCCCAAAAAGAGATTCATGGTAAACGCTAGGCGGTTCGCCTTGTAGGTTACATCGTAGCTGTACCTGAACTCAAGCCCCAAGCCTAAAACCGCGTTCATCTTGTACCTCACATAGGTACCTCCACCAAACTCGATAAAGCCGTAGTAATAGGGCTCGGCAAAGTCCGACTTCTCTTTTTTCCAGTAGCAGTCCGTATCGTCGTCCCAGCAACTATACGAATTAGAAACGTCATCTTCCTTATAGGGCACCCAGACATCGCCACCCCCCGCCATGTAGAGCGCCTCGGTGCGGGACGCAAACTGGAACAATCCCACAGACAGATTGGGAGTCGGCAAAATCTGTTCCATTACGCTAATACCGCCTCGAAACGCTTCAGGTTCACCATTACAAACAGCAATAAGCCTCCAGTCTGTCCACCCCATGATACCGAAATGGTCAAAGGCAGCCCCTAAAGAGATGTAGGGATTAAGGAACTGAAATCCAAAACCAAGGCCTAGATGATTCTTGAAGTGAAGGATCGATAAGCCAAAATCGAACGGCCATTCATTTTCCACGACATCTTCCCAGACACTGGGGCTATGTTCGTTTTCCGGCGTCTTCATCGCTGAATCGGACGTAGACGCCGTATATATCGAAATTGAGGATTCGAACAAGAAGCCGTTCATGCTGTCGCGATTCTGGTAGGCCGACATAAAGGCCCCCGCCGATGGCGGCCGCATCGAGCACCCCGCCAACAAAGCGAGAGAGACGCCCAACAACAAAATTATCAATCGATTAAACTTCACACCCTAAATATAAATACAAACAAAAGAAAAAGTCTGCTTCGTGAGAAGCAGACCTTTCAAAGGAGATTCCCGCTCAAGGCGGGAAAGACAAATCCTTCAAGAAACGCAGAGAGCCTAGCGAGAGCAGAAACGCTCGCCCGTAGCGTACAAAGCGTACGTGAGGGCGAGTGTGACGAACTATCGCGACGGCAATATGTGTTTCTTAACCAAGGGTGACAACCACCTTGTGGGTACCCTTCGTAAAGATCGGGGCCACGTCAGCATCAATCTTCTTGCCATCGACGATCATCTCGGCGACACCCTTGCACACGTGCTTCGGGTTCTTCACTTCGATTTCGTAGGTAGCGCCGCGGAACTTGCGGGTCACCTTGAAGCCGTCCCACTTGGAGGGGATGCAGGGGTTGATAATCAAGCCCTTGAAGCTTGCGCGGACACCGATGATGAACTGCGTTGCAGCCTGGTAGGTCCAGGAGCTGGTACCGGAGAGCCATGCGTTACGGCCCATACCGAACTGCTTGTGTTCGTCACCGAGGATGTTCTGCGGATAGCAATACGGTTCAGATTCGAACTCGTCGAGCTTGGTGTTCTTGGCAGCCGGGTTAATTTGGCTGTAATACTGGAAGGCCTTGTCGCCACGGCCGAGAATCGTTTCGGCAATCATCACCCACGGGTTGGTGTGGAGGAAGATACCGCCGTTTTCCTTGGCTCCAGGAGGATAAGTGGAGATGCCACCCACGTTCGGGTCGAAGCCGCGGTAGCCCGGAGTAGAGCTCTTCACGCCGTTGGCGGTGTTGAGGAGCTTGTTCAAGCTGTCCATGCCCTGTACTGCGCGGTCGCCAGTAGCAATGCCAGAAATCACAGACCAGGACTGGCTGTTGCAGTAAATCTTGCCGTACTTGGCCTTGTTGGTGCCGTAGGCGTTGCCCTGCTTGTCGAACCAGCGGACCCACCACTTGCCGTCCCAAGCGCAGTCATTGAAGGCCTTCTTCACGTCTTCGTACCAGCCCTTGTACATTTCGACAGACTTGGTGTCGCCGAGAGCTTCGCAGATGTCCATCATTTCAAGGAGAGCCTTAGCATACAGGCCCGTGTTGAAGGAGGATTCTGCACCAAGCGGGAGGTTCATGCAGTCGTTCCAGTCGGCAAAGCCGAGGAGCGGAAGGCCGTGCTTACCGAGGTGAGTACGGGTAAAGTTGAGGGAGCGCTTGAGGTGTTCGAGCACAGTGCCCTTTTCACGCTGGGCGCGCTTCTTGCCAGCTTCGTAGAACGGAACTTCCTTCTTGAGGAGGTCCATGTTGCCGGTTTCCTTGAGGTAGTTGGCAATAGTGAGAACGATCCACAGGTGGTCGTCGCCGTACCAGTCAGCGTAAGCCGGGTTGCCGTTTTCGTCGAGCACACCCTTCTTTTCGCGGGAGTCACCGGCGTTAGCTTCGTTGCCGTTGTCTTCGGCAAGGGCGAGCGGAGCGTACTGGTGCATGGCGTTACCTTCCGGACGCTGCACAGAGAGCAGGTTCAAGGCGAGTTCCAATGCTTCTTCCGGCATGTGGCTCATCACGCCCATGAGGTCCTGGCTGGAGTCACGGTAACCGATACCGCGGCTGGTGCCGTAGCCCAGCTGATACAGGGACAGGTAGCGGCTCCAGTTCTTGGTGGTGTGGCACTGACGCGGGTTGTGGACGTTCACCATGGAGTTGAACGCTGCATCCGGAGTCTGCACCTGGATCGTAGAGAGGTACTTTTCCCAGAACTTGGCGAGTTCGTCGAAAGCCTTGTCGACGTTCTTCAAGTCGCGGTACTTCTTGATAGCCTTGGCAGCAACCTTCAGGCTCTGTTCCTGACCGAGCTGGGTGCAGGTGCGGAAGGTCTTGCCGGCGGCAATCTTGCCAGCGTGGATCATGAGAGCGGCAATGTTGTCGCCACGGTCGCATTCGCTGTTGGAAAGTTCTTTGTTGGCGAGGCTGAGCGGAGCGGCCCAGGAACCCATTTCGTTTGCGCCGAGGAACACGCGGCGGTCGCCATCGAAGCTACCGACCTTGCAGTTAGCAGTCACGTAGTTCACAGCGAAGTCACGCTTCATGTAAGCGTACTGTTCGAGTACCACGTGGCCGTCCTTTTCCCAGTGGCCCTTGAGGGTCATGGTCTGCGGAACCCAGTCGGCGTTGGTGAGCTGCTTTTCAGCTTCGAAGTGGCTGAATTCATAAACCGGGATAATGTCCACTTCCTTGGAAGCCTTGTCGAGGTTCGTGACCTGGATGTCCTGGAGGAGTGTGTTGGAGCCAGTCGGAACGAAGATCGTCACCTGCGTACGGAGGCCTTCGCATTCGGCGATCCAGCGCATGTAAGAAAGACCCACGTGGCATTCCCACTTCTTCATCTTGGTGAGAGTCGGAACCACGAACGGAGAGAACACGGTGTAGCCCTTGGCGTTCTTCACGCGGATATAGATGGTGCTGGCCTTAAAGTCAGAGCAAGGCATCTGGGCGATGTACTTGGTGATACGGTTCAGGGCCGGGTCGCCCTTGCAAATGAGGGTACCGCCAGTCGTATCGACGATACCACCAAAGTTCAAAGTACCAACATAGTTGCACCACTTGATCGGGGTTGCCGGCGTGGTGAGCACGTATTCTTTCTTGGCGTCGTCAAAGTAGCCGTACTTAGCTGCAGCCTTAGCTGTAACCTTCTTGGCGGCCTTCGGGGCGCTCTTCTTGGTCTGTTTTGTAGCCATTGTTTCTCCGTAAGAGGGGGTTAAAATTTCAAGTGCAAATATAAAAATTTAGTCGGCAGAACTTAGACCGCTTCGCTCTTAGATCTTAGAAAAAGTCTAAGTTCTAAGCTCTGAGTTCTAAGTTCTAACCTTTCTGGTTGAAATTCTCAAAGTCTCGGTTTCCAAAGTTGATGTAGAAGTAGCCGTCGAGTTTCTTGTTGCGAACCGGGTCGCGCAAGATTCCGATAGCGGCACGCACGTACTTGAGTTCCACCAGAATGTGGTCGCGGCTCATGCAGTTCAGGAACGGGCCTTCGGCAAACAAAGTCGGGCGTGGTTCTTCGGCAATCATCTGTTCCAAACGTTCTACCTCTTTCACCAGACGGCGTTCATGCGCTTCCAGTGTGCGAATCAATTCCTTTTGTTCGGCACCGAACAAGAAGGCGAATCCGAGCGTTCTCGGGTCATCGTTAAAGCCGGTCAAATGCTTAAGCACCTCCTTGCGCAAGGTTTCTCGACCCTTTTCGGTAATCGTGAAAACCACACGTTCGGGGCGGTTGCCATCGCGTTCGGCACGACCTTCAATATCGCCATGCTTTTCGAGTGTCGAAAGCCTGTTGTAAACAGTCGAGGTGCTGAGGTTTGCCCAGCGGTCCAGTTCGCGATTACGAACCTCGGTAATGATGTCGTAACCACTACGTTGCTTCTCGAGGATCAAGCCCAGAAGAACCAAGTCATAACGATTCATATTTTACCTTCTTCTTATTCCACAGAATTTCATCTGTTAGATTATTCCAACTTGGAATATAACTAAAAAAATTAACAATGACCTTATAATTCAAGAAATTTTTTGTTCAGAATTGTTCTGAATTTTCCATTTTTTTTTGTATTTCTATTAAAATTGTGCATTTTTGAATAAAATTCAAGTTTTTGTACAGAAAATATTGCATCATCGCGAAAACAAATGTATATTTAGTATATAATGAAACGCATTATTGAATATGAAGACTATCGTAAGTACTTGAGAGATTTCTACGAAGAGCACAAAAGGATCGGTGCTTTTACTTGGCGAGACTTTTCAAGACTTGCCGGTTCAAATTCTGCTAGCTTCTTGAAAATGGTCTGCGACGGAAAAAACGGACTTTCCAAACTTGGAGTTGAACGCGTTGCAAACGCCATGGCTTTGAACGGAGATGAACTGGTATATTTCAGAGCTTTGGTTACATTCTGTCAAGCAAAAAAAGAGAACGAACGCAAGAAAGCCTACGAAGAAATGCAAACAATTGCGGAGGAATACAAGGTTCGAGTTCTTGAAGGCGAATCATTCAAGTTTTACGAGTCTTGGCAATACCCAGTTATCAGGGAACTAGCCCCCATGATGCCGGGAGCAAAACCATTAGAGATAGCCAAACGTTGCGCACAACCCATAACAGCCGCTGAAGTTCGAGCATCGCTGGATTTTCTCGTCAAATCCCACTTTTTAACCAAAACCGCCGAAGACACTTACGAACTTGCCGACAAGGTATTAAAGGTATCTTCTGCAGCAATTCCTTTAGCCGTACGATCTATGCAAAGTCAAATGGCAGAATTTGCCAAGAATGCCATTGAAAATGTCCCCTCAGAAAAAAGAGATTTTAGCGGCGTTACAATGGGTATTGACAAGGACGATTTCAATGAAATTGTCGCCGAACTAAAAGAACTTCGCAAAAAAGTCATTTCTATCGCCACAAGAAAAAAAGGCGGAGAAAACGTTTACCGTTTAAACCTGCAACTTTTCCCACTGACCAATGAGAAGGAGGCCTAACATGAAAACGATGTATAAAACAATCGGAGTCCTTATATCGGTGGTCTTGTTAGCCGCCTGTTCCGACGAAACAAGTTCTAACGTTCCGAACAAAACCCCTATTGCGGATGTTGATTCTAGCAATGAGCAATCTTTATCAAACGCTTCAGACGCCTTGACAAGCAACCTAACTGAAAGCGATAGCCTATTTATTGACAGCTTACTGAATTCGTATGAGCCGCCCAAATATATTGAAGCAAGCGACATGTGTCCCGAAGATGATGAAGAATGCCTAGCTTCTTTCTATGACTCCGTAACAGTGCTACCAGCAACCCCCGTGGAATATGGATTTAGTACGAAACGGGAACGAGTTTATCAAAACTACATTCTCTCTTATTATGGAGTAAAGGGAGATTGCCTTATCGAAAAATATCCTCTTGAAGATGGTGCACGCAGATGGGCTCAACAAAGCCCTTCTTATAGCGTGAAAACCATTCTTATAAGAGATAATGAAGAAAGTCGTTTCGTACATTACCTGCTAGACAACAGCTATGGATATAACAGCAATCCCCAAAAAGATTGTCCCGCAGATAGTACTGAATTTGCTAACAGCTGTCAAGCAATCAACGGGATTTTGACATCTTACGGAGATGGTTGTTCAGCCCGTTTTACCCCCGTCTTAAATTTAATGTGCATAGCAAAAATTCAAGATTCTGTCACGTTGGATAGCCTAACGGCATCCTTGCCAGAAGAATGCAACACTTTTGTCAATAGCGCAAATATTAATGATTTGGTTCCGCCCATATCAAATGTCAGATGTTCATATGAAAATGATGAAGTCAAAACATGCGATACACTTAAAATCAAATAAAGGAGAAAATACTATGCATAGCAACAAAATTGTACTTGCAGCAATGTGTTTGGCTTCAATAATCTACGCGAAGCGAGATTATCTTCCTCCACTGCATTTAGAAAACATTGTATCGGAACCTGTACAAAGGTTTCTTGAAAACAATCAAAATTCCAAACCGAAGATAATTGTTGACAAACATTCTAGAAATGTGCTAGGAAGAAAAAACGGTTCTAAGAATCAGCCTAAAAATTACGTAATCCTCCCAGAAGAAACATTAGAAGTCGATGTCGCTTTTTTAGACGAGAACAAACCAATACACAACCATTTTGGCCGATACGAAATGATAGACAAAATTCCTTCATATTGGTATGACGGAAAAAAAGTAAGTGAAAACGACTTCATCACACTCACAGAATCAAACTTAGATACATCTTACAAAGAATTTGGTTTTAGAGCAAAACTTACCGCTTCGGAAATAAATGAATTGATTTCCGGTCCAAGGAAAGTCTTCATTCAAGAAGCTTATGAATACATTGAAAACTACGCAGTAGATTACAGCGTGATCTTTTCATTATCCGAAATAGACATAGCCCACAATAATTCGATTAAAGGGTATGGTGTGGGCATTTACGTTGATGAAATTGGATGTCCTGAATCACATAACTATACTTCAAACTTTTATCAGGTTGGTGGATGTACCGTAGGTGAAAAATATCATCCAACTGGAGTTGTAACAATCCTTCAGAAGACAGCCCCAGACGCCACAGTATTCGGATATGATCAACTCAACGTCATTCCTTATCCATTTGGTACACTCCCTTGGATTAGCATAGGAAATCATTCATGGAGTCATAGTACAGACAGTGTTTATTCTCCAACAGACAAAAGATTTGATGACGATGTATATAATAACCGCGTTGCTCATTTTTTTGCCGCAGGCAACCAAACTCTTTATAACGGAAACTTTTCCGTTTTAGCTCCTGCAACGGCATTTAATGTGATTTCTGTTGGAGCAATCAGTCCTACTAATGGGGCTTACGGTTTTTATTCTAGATGGGGTAATTCCTCTATGGGAAATGACAAACCCGAAGTAGGAAATTACGGAGAATTCATTTTTCCCAATGTATACACATTTACTGATATCGACAATCATACATGGTCAGGAACATTTTCTCAAACCAGCGCAGCCACACCTTATACCGCAGGAATGGCAGCCGTTTTAATGAGCAATATTTCAATATTAAAATGGCATCCAGAACTTTTAAAAGCAGTATTTATGGCATCTGAAAAAAATTCTATTGCAAATGCCAATACCCACGACCAAGACAACATAACCGTAGCAGCAAAGGGAATCTCTACATTTTCAAGTTTATCAGGAACGAGAATGAACTTTTGGGAGGGAATTAATTCATGTTGTTTTGACTCAAACAACAAAATCTCTTTCACAGAAACAAACATTCATTCCAATACACACTACAGAGCAGCCATTTCATGGTTAACTTCAGGAAATTATATTGCAAACAACCATAGTATTGCACAAGATCTTGACTTACGTATATATCAAAACGGGAAATTAGTAGCACACTCTATTAGTATAGATAATTCTTTTGAAGTTGTTGATTTTACAACAACCTCAAACGCAGATCTAACAATAGAAATTCTGAGACACGCAAATTCTGGTAGCGATAACGTTATTTTAGGTTATAGTTTTTGGGAAGATAATTAATCTTTGTGAGGTGTAGTATGAAAAAGCTCTATAAAACACTCGGTGTCGTTGTTACGGCAACTTTGTTTGCCGCTTGTTCCGACGAAGCAAGTTCTAATGCTCCGAATACGGCTGGTGGCGCAATCGAAGATACCAACCCAACTGCAGAACTTGATTCGATTAAAGCGCAGTCATCATCAAGTGCAGAAGCTTTGTCATCTAGCACAGTCGATACTCCAACAGGCAACCTGACTAAAAGCGACCGGCAATACATTCAGGAAGCGATTCTTTCGTATGGCCCACCCACATATGTTGAAGCAAGCGACATGTGCCCCGAAAATGACAATGAATGCTCAGCATCTTTCTATGATTCAATTGCAGTCGCTCCAACATCTCCTGTGGAATACAGTTTCCCCATCAAGACTGAACGTGAAGAAATTTACCTTCATACAAATCCAGAAGGACGGTCTTGCAACGTTTATAAATATCCAATACAAAACGGCGGTCAAATGTGGGGCAGTGTCATACTATCCTATAGTTTGAAAACCATTCTTCTCAGAGAAAATGACGGAAATCGATACGCGCACTATCTGTTAGCCAATAGTTACGAATATGATATTGATTCTAGTTTTTGTCCCTTAGACAGCATTGCCTTTGCCAACGAATGCAATTCTGTCAACGGTGTCCTAGCTTCTTACGGAGAAGGATGTTCTACTCGTTTTACTTCAAGGCTAGATCTTGCGTGCATCGCAAAAATTGATGAATCGGTCACATTGGACAGCCTTATCGCACCATTGCCGGGAGAATGTGAATCTTACATTTCAAACGACTCAACCGATTTGAAACCTCCAAAACTCGATGTCTCCGTCCATTGCTCTAGCGACCCTAAAACAGGTGATCAAATAATATGCGACACACTGGAAGTCTATAACAAGGACGAGTAAAAAAGCTCCACCGATCTAATGAATGATCTGTGATTTTTCAAAAAGAAAGAACCGCGGCCAGCTGAAAGCTAGTCGCGGTTTCTTTAAGGTTTTCCGTTAGGAATATAAGGTTGATTATGCGTTGCGCTCTTCGAGCGCAGGCATATCGCCTCTCGGTCATAGGGAAATGCAAGCATTTCCCTGCGACGCTCGGCTTATGGGACTGCTATGCAGTCCTTTGTTCTTCGCCTCGGTTATGGACAAGCAAGCTTGTCCGCAACTCTCGGTTTACGAACAATTATGCCTTATTCAAACGATCCTGGATCATGTCGATGATGTCGGAAAGTTCCTTCGGGAGGTGCTTGCCGAACTTCGGATAGTGATTTTCCTTAACGTCAGCGAGTTCCTTCTTCCAGCCTTCCACGTCAACCTTCGTGATTTCCGGGAGAGTTTCCTTATAGTAGTCAGCGAGACCATCAGTATTGATGGCGCCTTCCTTCGGCATGTAACCGATCGGAGTTTCGACAGCGTTGTCAACACCGTTGCAGCGGTCGAAGATCCAAGCGAGCACGCGGCTGTTGTCGCCGTAACCCGGCCACATGAAGCCACCCGGAAGCTTTTCGTTGTTGGCATCCTTGCGGAACCAGTTCACGTAGAAGATCTTCGGGAGCTTGTCTTCAGTGGACTTCTTACCGATTTCGATCCAGTGCTTGAAGTAGTCGCCCATGTTGTAGCCGCAGAACGGGAGGATTGCGAACGGGTCGCGACGGATCTTACCGACCTGAGAGGCGTCAATCGTAGAGGCAGCCGTGATTTCGGAACCCACGATGGAGCCGAGGAACACGCCGTGGTTCCAGCTGAGGGACTGGTGAACCAGAGGAATGGTGGACGGACGACGGCCACCGAAGAGGATTGCAGAGATAGGCACGCCTGCCGGATCTTCCCATTCCTTAGCAATGCACGGGCACTGCTTAGCCGGAGCGGTGAAGCGAGCGTTCGGGTGAGCCATTTCTTCGCCCTTAGGAGCCTTGTCCTTCGGGAGAGCGTCACGGGTCTTGCCCTTCCAGTCAACGAGCTTGCCCTTAGCCGGGTAGCCGATGCCTTCCCACCACACGTCGCCGTCTTCAGTGAGGGCGCAGTTGGTGTAAATCGTGTTCTTTTCAGCAGAGATAAGAGCGTTCTTGTTGGATTCTGCAGAAGTACCCGGGGCAACGCCGAAGAAGCCGGCTTCCGGGTTGATGGCGTAGAGACGGCCATCCTTACCAAACTTCATCCATGCAATGTCGTCACCGATGGTTTCGACCTTCCAGCCCGGGATAGTCGGGATGAGCATGGCGAGGTTCGTCTTACCGCAAGCAGACGGGAATGCGCCAGTCACGTACTTGACTTCGCCCTTCGGGTTGGTGAGCTTGAGGATGAGCATGTGTTCAGCGAGCCAGCCTTCGTCGCGAGCGAGAACGGTAGCGATACGGAGAGCGAAGCACTTCTTACCGAGAAGAGCGTTTCCACCGTAGCCCGAACCGTAGGACCAAATGAGGCGTTCTTCAGGGAACTGAGTGATGTACTTGTATTCAACGTCAGCGCAGGGCCAGATGCCGTTGTCGCTTTCGCATTCGCGGAGCGGCTTACCAACGGAGTGGAGGCACGGAACGAAGTCAGCGTTCACGTCTGCATTGAAGATGTCGAGAACCTTCTTACCGGCGCGAGTCATGATGTCCATGTTGAGAACAACGTATTCGGAGTCCGTGACTTCGATACCGTTCTTGGAAATCGGGGAGCCGAGCGGGCCCATGCAGAACGGAATCACGTACATGGTACGGCCGTGCATACAACCCTTATAGAGCTTACGCATCGTCTGCTTGAGTTCAGACGGGTCGATCCAGTGGTTGGTCGGACCTGCATCTTCTTCCTTCACAGAGGAAATGAAGGTACGGGATTCGACGCGGGCCACATCAGACGGGAGAGAACGGAACAGGTAGCAGTTTTCCTTCTTGGCGAGCTTCGTGGCGAGGCCAGCCTTGACGCACTTCTGCATAAGGGCATCGTATTCTTCCTTGGAGCCGTCAACGACAACGACGTTGTCCGGTTCGCACATGGCAATCATTTCATTCACCCAAGTACTGATCTTCGGGTGCTTGATATCGTTAAGGGTAAGACTCATTATGAGCTCCTGTTTGGTTTAACGTTTAGTTTCGATAATTTCGAACGCGGTAAAATTTACAAAAAACAATGTCCAAATTGCAGGGGCATTGGCAATTTTTTGAACTAAATCACCCCATCCATCCGCCACACGCAGTCCGCCCTATACTGGCGAGCACAAAAAAAATTCGTTTTTTTTTGTAAAAATCTTTTCATTTAGCCTAAAATTACATAAATTAGGCTTGTATACACGAAAAGGGCGTTATAGCCCTCATTATAAGGTTATTACTATATGAGTTGGTCTTATTCTAGAGAACACCAGAAAAACATCCTTTGCATGATCATGGCCGGCGGTCAAGGCAGCCGTTTACAGCCCCTCACCCGCGACCGCGCGAAGCCTGCCGTCCATTTTGGCGGAACCTACCGCATTATCGACTTTGTGCTGAACAACTTCATCAACTCCGGCATCTTTAAAATCAAGGTCTTGACCCAGTTCAAGAGCGATTCCTTGAACAAGCACATTTCTGCCGCCTGGAACCTGAACGCAAGTCTCGACCAGTACGTGGACCTGGTTCCTGCACAGATGCGCACCGGCGATGACTGGTACAAGGGCACTGCCGACGCCATTTTCCAGAACATCAACTTGATTACGGACGAACGCCCGGACCTCGTGGCCATTTTCGGTGGCGACCATATTTACAAGATGGATATCAACCAGATGATTGATTTCCACCTGAGCCGCGCCGCCCTTTTGACCATTGCCGCCATTCCGGTGCCGGTCTCTGAAGCACGCGAATTCGGCATTATCGAAGTGGATGCCGACAACCGCATGATCGGTTTCGAAGAAAAGCCCAAGAACCCCAAAGAAATGCCCGGCAACCCCGGCTACTGCCTTGCGAGCATGGGCAACTACATCTTTACGAGTAAGTTCCTGGTGCGCGAACTCTTGAAGGGTGCTCAAAACGGCGCTACCGACTTCGGCAAGCACATTATTCCGAGCCTGTACAAAGACTACCCCGTTTACGTGTACGACTTCAACACCAATATCGTGCGCGGCGAACAGGCAAGCACCAAGGGTTACTGGCGCGATGTGGGTACGCTCGATGCCTTCTTCGAAGCGAACATGGACCTTTGTTCCGAAAATCCGCCGTTCGACCTTTACAACAACTACTGGCCCATCCGTACGTTCAACTGGAACCAGCCACCTGCAAGGTTCTTTGCCGGCGAAGGCAACGCCCACCAGGGTGCAGCCATCGACTCCATCGTGTCTTCGGGCTGTATCATTGGCGGCGGCACCGTTGTCAAGAGCATTCTCTCCCCCGGTGTTTCTATCCAGAAGGATGCCCTTGTCGAAGAATCGATACTGTTCCCGAACGTGACGATTGGCCCGGGTGCCAAGGTCCGCCGAGCTATCATCGAGAAGGGCCTGCACATTCCGGCCGGCTTCCAGATTGGCTACGACCTAGAACGCGACAAGAAGCTGTTCCATGTGACCGAATCCGGCATCGTCGTGCTCGCGAAGGATACGATTATAAAAGCGTAATTGTCATCCTAACCCTGAACTTGTTTCAGGGGAAGGATCTAAATCATTAAAATAGCCCCGACATTAGTCGGGGCTTTCGTTATAATGTTTTTAGGTCGGTTTAGTCGACAATGATGTCACCATCATCCCAGTCGCCCCAATCCATAGAATCTTCATCCACTTCCCATTCGCCATCCTTACAGATTACGGGCAAACCCATCAAAGTGCTCTTCGCACCTTCCTGGTCGCACTTCAGCATCTCTTCGGAAGACGAGTCATCCATGGTCCATTCACCTTCGTCGCAAGTCAACGTCATGGAAATGCCGGCGATGACGGTATCCTTCGTAGCACCTTCAACACTGCACGACCACATTTCTTCCATGGCGTCATCATCACTGTCCCACGCACCATCTTTGCAAATCATGGGAACATTCACGCCAAAAACAACGTCATTCTTTTTTTGACCTTCGACAGAACAGGGCTGGCCATAACTACCAATGAGATCATCTACAGTCGTATTCGGATCAGGGTTCGTTACAGGATCATCTACAGGATCATCTATAGGATTATCTATAGGGTCATCAATAGGATTACTGTTGCCGCCATCGGCCCCCTCATAAACAGGGGTGTCGTTGTCGAGACTGTCTTTCTTACTCGGATAATCATCCTCTTCCTCTTCGTCATCCATATTAACGCCAGAAGAGATATCCTTACACATACCTTCAGCTAGGGATTTGAGTTTGGCAACAGTCACCCCCGCAGCCTCAACTTTAGTCGTTACCGTATTGCCTTCGCAAGTGACTTCGGCATTTCTGTCGTACTTGGCTTCCTGGCATTCCTCTTCGACAGCCTCCTTCGGCATACCCTTGTAGGTCGAAGCGGTAATAAGATAATCGCCCTCGATAGTTTGCTTGACTTCAACGGTTTCACCGCCATAGCTCATGGACCTTGTTACGGAATTAGCGTCTGAACTCACGTTACAACTCGGCGTGCCGCCACTTGCGCTACTCGAAGAGTCTCCGCAAGCCATGAGGCCGAATGCAGCTGTCAATGAAAGGGCAAATCCAAGCTTTTTCATATTCATCATCGTCTCCTTGTATGTTTTGCAAGAAAGATATCTTTTTATTACAAAAAAACAACAGTTTTTTTCAAAAAAATTTACCCAAGCATAAAATATGTGATTATTCACAAAAAAAGCCCCGACATAGTCGAGGCTTTTTAGGTTTTTTTGGGAGAGAAAACTACTTTAGGCCAGGAGTTTCTTCAGGAATTTCGCCGCCACCCGGCATCGTAAAGCTGGAATCGCCCCAGTTGCCCATGCCGCCCGGGAATCCACCGGTGCTGTCGCCACCGAACATTCCGCCGAAGTCGGGCATCTGCATTTCCCACTGACCATCCTTGCAGATATAGGTCATGTCCATGCTAAAGGCGTCACCCATTCCCATGGATTCAGTCTTCGTGGCACCTTCTTCATCGCACTTGTTGGCTGCAGCAGTCGCTGTGGAATCATATACCCACTGACCGTCCGTGCAAACCAACACGGCAGCACCCATCATATTCTGGGTAGCGCCTTCTTCGTCACACTTCATCATGTCGGCGAAAGCCGTGGAATCAAAAGTAAAGCCCGTAGTATCGAAATCAAACGAACCTGGGCCAACATTGGCAGATGTATCTACCGGGGCGTCCGTATTGGGTTCTTCGTTTGCGGGTTCCTCGCTTGCAGAACTTGCTGCCGGAGGTTCATCTGTCTTGCCTTCAGAGCCTTCTTTTGCAGGGTCTGTCGATTCTTTTGTAGAACTCTCTACACTTGAAGAACTTGCAGGGGCTTCATCTCCACCGGCATTAGATTCACTCGAAAGAGACGGCTGATCTTCACCGCCTGCAGGTGTTTCGGAACTAGCCGATGAGGAATCGTCGCAAGCCATGAAAGTGAACATGGATGCAGCAACTACTGCAAAGCCCAACTTTTTTAGATTCATATTGTCACTCCTTGAAAAAGATATCTTCAATATAAGCATTTCTTACTCAGAAACACGCTGTTTAAACAATTTTAAACAATATTTCGAATAGTATTGAAATAATTTTTACACACTTATAAAAACATTGCATTCTTCGCTTTTTCGCACAAAACAGCCCAAAATTTCTAAATTTGTGCCCATGAGTGAAGAAAACCTGAGCCAAGCGCCGTGTAACGAAATGTCCCAAAAATTGCAAGAAATTGCCAAGGCCCCCAAATACCGTGGCGCCATTTTCCAGATTGAAGCCGACGAAAAAGGCCTCGCCCTGGTCGATGTCAAAGAGGCCAGCCTTAAAGTTTATTTGATGATTGACCCGGAATGCGACAAGATTCTGGAAACCAGGTTCTTTACCTACGGCGGCCCGATTTTTACCGCACTCGCAGACACCTTCTGCAAAAAAATCCAGATGGCGACCATCGACGACGCCTGCGCGATTACCGCCGAAAGCCTGGAACTCGAACTCCGCGACGCGCCGGACGTGCCGGCCATTGCCGCAAACGCACCCGAAATCAAGCAGATGAACACGCTGATCAAGCGCGTTTACGATGTGTATCCCGAAAAAAAGGCAACCGCCATTCTGGTGCGAGAAAAGATGGAGCGCATCAAGTACCGCACGCAAACCGCCGAAGGCCGCGCCGAAGCGGACGCCGAATGGAATGCCCTCACCAAGGTTCAGAAAATCGAAAAGATTGAAGCCTGGCTGCACCAGTCCGTACGCGGCATGCTCCAGGGCGACGGCGGCGACGTTGAAATTCTTGACTTGACCGAAGATAACCGCCTGAAAATCCGCTACCAGGGCGCCTGCGCCGGTTGCGGTTCTGCCATGGGCGGAACGCTCTTCTACATTGAAGACGAACTGAAGAACAATGTTTATTACAACCTGATTGTGGAACCGGAAGACCCGCTCGACAACTTTACGCCTAACGAAATGTCCGATGCCGACCGCAATTTGGCTGGACTGGACGACAACAATCCGCCCCCGAGCCTATTTTAAGATGTGAGATGTGGAATGTGGGATGTGAAATGATTAATCTCACACTACACACTACACATTACACATTGTTTTTTATATTGTAGTGAGTAAAAACATCAAAGGAAACCTTATGTCCGAAGAACTCGTTTTGAAATTCGTTGACCCGAAGCCGATGCGCTACGGTGAAAATTCCCACCAGTCCGCTGTATTCTACCGCGACCCGACTTGCACCGAAGCAAGCCTCGCCACCGCCAAGCAGCTCTGGGGTAAGGAACTTTCTTACAACAACATCGTGGACGCTGACGCAGCCCTCGAAATGGCCCGCGAATTCAGCGAAGGCAATGCCGTCGTTATCGTGAAGCACATGAACCCGTGCGGACTTGCTACTGGCGAAAGCCTCCGTGAAGCCATGGAAGCCGCCTGGGCAGGAGACCCGGTGTCGGCCTTCGGTTCCGTGATTGCCGTGACCCGCAAGGTGGACCTCAAGACCGCCGAATTCCTGAAGGGCCGCTTCGTCGAAATTCTGCTCGCCCCGGCTTTCGACGACGACGCACTCGAATTCCTGAAGAACAAGTCCAAGGACATTCGCCTCCTCGAAGTGGGCGAAATCAAGAAGGCAACGCACTGCAAGGTGTACAAGCACGTGATTGGCGGCATGCTCGTTCAGGACCGCGACGTGGACACCTACGAAAAGTTTGAATGCGTGACCAAGGCCCAGTTCCCGAAGAACAAGGAAGACCTCGCCCGCTTTACTTGGCTCGTCACCAAGCACACCAAGTCCAACGCCATCGTGATGGGCTACGAATACAAGCCCGGCTACTTCCAGGTGATGGGTCTTGGCCCCGGCCAGCCGAACCGCATCGACTCTAACCTCCGTCTTTGTCAGCCGCGCGTTCGCGACAACGTCGCCCGCATGGAAGAAGCTAAGCCCTTCTTCGACGAAAACGGCAAGTGCATTAACGAAGCCGGCCTCAAGGCCCTCGAAAAGAAGGTCTTCGGCGAAGTCGTGATGGGTTCCGACGCCTTCTTCCCGTTCCCGGACAACGTCGAAGCTGCCCACGATGCTGGCGTGCGCTACATCGTGCAGCCGGGTGGTTCCAAGAAGGACGACCTCTCTATCGAGAAGTGCGACGAATTCGGCATCGCCATGGTATTCACCGGCATGAGGCACTTCCGCCACTAAGGGTCGCCTATGGTTCCAACCTCCCAAAAGGAAATCAATCAGCGGGAAAAGGACCTGTACTACACGGTCCTTTCCTTCCTGAAAAAAATTCGCAAGGCAGGCAAGACTACCGCGAAAGAGTGGGACGAATACCGTTCCGCAATCAAGAGTGTTGCCATGACCGCCGATATGGGGAAGGCCGCTGACCTGTGGACCATGGACAACTTGGACCAGTTCAGCCCCGACAAAAGCCAGCTCCCGCCGCTCAACGACATGGAATACGTGGCACGTGTGTCACCGGAATTCTTGTCGCAGCTCATGGAAGCGCTCTATTACGGCATGCTTAACCCGACCCAGGCGAACATGATTTCCGACGAGATTCAGGACGCCGATCCGGAATACGTGACTTCGGCCTCGCTCGAGGAACTGCTCGTAAAGCTCTGGATTGGGAACGCCAAAAGCTACCGCAAGATGGTGGCGAACTAGGTGTGAGGTTTGAGCTCGGTCGCGATGCTCCCTCTGAGGTCTGAGTAAAGAGGGGCAAGTTTTCCCCTCGCTCGCACTTCGTAGCTCGCTACCCCTTCTCCTAGGGGACACCCCTAAAACCCCGAATCTAGCAACACAAAACCTGAAAGCGAATGAAATGAGCGACCTCATTACTCAAAGGGGCGAAGCCCCGACCTCAAAGCCTCAACGCGTACGTGTAATTGGTGGCGGCCTTGCTGGCTGCGAAGCGGCTTTGCAACTGGCGAGCCGCGGTTTTAAGGTTGACCTATATGAAATGCGCCCGGTCAAGAATACTCCCGCCCACAAGGACGGACACCTCGCGCAATTAGTTTGTTCCAACAGCTTTAAGGCGCTCGGCATTACATCTGCCCACGGACTTTTAAAGCAGGAACTCACGATGCTCGGGAGTTTTTTGCTGGATTCCGCCCGAGAAGCAGCCGTTCCTGCAGGCGACTCGCTCACCGTGAACCGCGATATCTTCAGCGAATCGGTTGAACGTAAAATTGCTGAATCGTCGAACATTACGCTCCACCGCGAAGAAGTCACAAGCCTTGAAGGCGACTGCCCCACTCTTGTAGCCGCAGGCCCCTTGGCAAGCGATGCGCTCGCCGATGACATATTCAAGCGCCTCGGCAGCAACCGCCTGCATTTCTTTGACGCCATCGCCCCGGTTGTCGAAACAGACAGCATCGACTTTGACCACGCCTTTTACCGCAACCGCTGGGAAAAGGGCGAAACGGCCGACTTTATCAACTGCCCGCTGGACAAGGAAACTTACGCAGAATTTGTACGCAAGCTCTGCGAAGCCGAAAGCACCGAGCCGCGTCCGTTTGAAAAGAACGAACTGTTCGAAGGCTGCTTGCCAGTGGAAGAAATGGCGCGTCGTGGCTACGAAACATTACGCCACGGGCCCATGCGCCCGATAGGGCTTGGGCTTGGAAACGACGGTCATTTGTGGTATGCCGTGATTCAGCTCCGCGCCGAAAACAAGCAAAAAACGTTGTTCAACATGGTAGGTTTCCAAACGCGCCTCAAGTGGGGCACGCAAAAGGAAATTTTCACCATGGTGCCGGCGCTCAAGAACGCGAAATTTGCACGCCTCGGCTGTATGCACCGTAATACCTTCATCGAATCACCCAAGTTCCTGGACAAGACGCTTCGCCTGCGTCCGGACCTTGAATGTGCCAAGGGCATTCCGCCTACATGGTTTGCGGGGCAAATTACCGGCAGCGAAGGCTACACCGAAGCAGTCGCCACCGGCTGGTACGCCGCCTGGAACATGGCGCAGACCCTTTTGCACGGGCATGCCGACCCGCTCCCCGACGAAAGCTGCATCGGTTCCTTGATGAACCGCCTGGTCGAAGAAAACGAAGACTTCCAGCCGATGAATTTCAACTTCGGGCTTCTCCCCCACCACGAAGGGCTCAAGAAGAAGAACAAGAAAGAAATTCTTTCCGCCCGCGCCGAAGAAGCCGTGCGGAAATGGATTGCTGATAGGAAGATTGTCTAGTCTTGGATACAGCAGACAAATCACAAAAAATTGTCTGATTTTCATTTTTTCTTCATATTCTCCCCTAAAAAGGTATATTCCATTAATAATGGAGGAAATATGAAATACAAATACGGAATTGTTCTACCCTTCGCATTTATTTGCATTGTCGCCTGTTCCAGCGACGACGTAAGCAAAGCTACAGACGATCCATCACCAGAATCTTCCTCCAATTCGTTAATAAGTTCTTCAAGTGATTTACAGACTAGTTCCTCCAGCGAATTACCCGTGGACCAGTCATCCAGCAGCGAATTTCCCGCTATTCCTGAATTCTTTGAAGATTCCTGCACCGCGTCTGGAGGGCAGTTCCTGTATGGCGCCTGCATTTGCCGGTCTGAACTCTGCGACATTGCCGAAGCCTGCAATCCCGAAACAGGAAGATGCGCCAACTTTGTTGAAGAGGAATGCCCTGTAGACATAAACGAAAGAACTGCGGATTCGGCGCATTACTACCGTTTCAATGTGTATGGCGGTTGCCAGATTATCGGGGCCTACGACGGAAGCGATTCTACGGAATCTTTTTACGGGGATTTCTATTTGTTACGCAACCCGGGCGGACTCACCATGACATACACTAACTTACTGGCATCCTTAAGCATATACAACCGCGAATTTGTAGGCAGACATGGCGACATAGATGCTGAATCCGTGCATGCAACAGTCCCTATCACCAAGGCTCAGCTCAAGGCCAACGTGCCTGACTTCTTTAACGCTTTCTATCCGGATACGGCAGGCCATGAAAGAACGATTGTATTTGAATCAGACCTGAACGAGGACCACACTCTTGATTTGATAATGTACTGCGATGACAAGGTCTTTGGTTGTAAAAGCATGGCTTTGGAACTCGGTTGCAAGGAAGCCTATATAGACCATTCCGAAGTCCTGGCGGTTTGCGATTTGGAGACGACCCAGAAAATGCAAATGAGAGGAATTATCCTCGGGATTAACAGACCCGAGGAGCTAGATGTTCTGTTGCCTGATATTTTAGATTAGGAGAGAGGCATCGCCGCATTATCGGGGTAGCCAGAGTGCCAAAATACTCACTTTGTTTCGTATTTTGCCCTTCGGGCTTACTTGAACTTCGTTCAAGTTAAGGCTTAAATCCGTCATGTTCGCTTCGCTCTCGACGGATTTAATCGAACTGGTCAGTTCGAATGACTATACAAATATGAAAATCGCACCCCGTTGGGGTGCGACTTTCATATCGGGGTAACCAGATTGCTGCGCCGGCTTCGGTTTCGCTTCGCTCACTTCCCGGCTTGCCCTTCGGGCTTCACCTTCGGTGAAGCTAATCTGGTTACCTATGATACAAGAAAAGCCCCCAAAAGGGGGCTATTCTTGTATCGGGGTAACCAGATTCGAACTGATGACATTCTGCTCCCAAAGCAGACGCTCTACCAGGCTGAGCTACACCCCGAGTGTGTGCAAATATAGCAAATTATTTCAACATTTTGGAAAGTTATTTATAGTTTTTATTCGGTCCTTACGGACCGGGGTAACCAGATTGCCAAAATGTTCACGTTGTTTCACATTTTGCCCTTCGGGCTTGCTTGAACTCCGTTCAAGATAAGGCCTAGAATCGTCATGTTCGCTTCGCTCTCGACGATTCTAGTCGAACTGACGACATTCTGCTCCCCAATAAGACAGCAAAGTCTTAAAAAGAAAAACCGATTCTAGAAAATCTAGAACCGGTTTCCTGAGCTACGAAGGGCTCGAACCTTCGACCCACGCCTTAAAAGGGCGTTGCTCTACCAACTGAGCTAGTAGCCCGAACGCACCCAAATATATTAAACGTTTCGCCTTTTGTAAAGGCGAATCTTGCATTTATTCGTAAAAATTAACGCTTTTTTGAGGATTTTCCCGCTCGCATTGCAACAATATTTGTAAATTTCAATCATGAATTTCAAACACCTTCTGACAGCGGTCTCGGCACTACTCGTAATTCCCGTAGCAAGCCATGCCTATTTCACTCAAGGCGATGCCGGACAAGAGGTGTTTTCGTTCATCAATACCTTTGATAGCCCACGTAATGCCGCTCTTGAAAAATCGCCCGGTGCAGGCGTATCTACCGACCCGACGATTGTCCAGCTGAACCCGGCTGCAGTCATTTTGCCCGAAGGCAAGAACCACATTGCATCGGTTCACTGGCAAACGGGCGACATGGCCGACAACCAGGGTAGTATCAGCTATACCGGGCATTACAGCAAGTACATCTTCCAGGTTTCGTACAACTGGCTTTCTTACGGCAGCATTGAAGGTTACGATGAATATGGCAATGCCACGGGCAACGACTACGAACCGTTCAGCCAGCTGGCTACAGCTTCGGTAGCCTTCCCGCTCAAGCATATCCGTTTCGGTGCAACTCTTAAATTTGCAGCCGACAAGCTCACGGACGACGCCGGAGACCGCACGGCCCTGGGAGCCGCATTCGACTGGGGTCTCACCTGGCAGTCCGAAAGCAAACGCTACGGTCTGGCCGTTATGGCACGCGACTTCGGTTGCCTGTTGCGCGACTACGTAGACGATGGTGAGAACGATTACTACCCGATGTCGCAGACCTTTGCCATCGCGGGCTTTTTCAGACCCAAGATTCTCCCCCGCCTCACAATTTATGTCGACAACGATTTCCCGCGTTACCAGGAAGCCTTCTTGAGCTTGGGTGGCGAATACGCACTCGGCCAGCATCTCTTTGTTCGCGCGGGCTTTCAGCGCACGTGGCTAGACTTGATTCGCGACGCCAAGGAACTGATGGCCTCTGAAGACCGCCCGGATGAAACGAACAACGCCCACATGTTGAGCGCGGGCCTTGGCTACGCCATGGACTTGCTTGCCCTTGATTACAGTTTCTCGTACCTTGCCCAAGGTATGGGTCACGAACACAGGCTTGGCGTGCGAGTGAATTTCTAATTCGGGCTTGCAATGCGGCAGTTTGACGTTATCGTTCTCGAAGAAAACTCCCCGCTATTCAATAATTGGATTCTCCCTTTTGAAGACCCAGCCCTCGGCTGGTTGCACGACAGCGACTGGAACCGCCCGTTACAAAGCATTGATGCCGAATGGGTGGTTTTTGCCAACCCCGCCGTGAAAATTGACCGCGACTTTCTGAATAGTTTGGCCGAATGCATCGAAGGATTCCCGATGGTGGATGCCTTTGCGCCGAGGGTTAAGTTTGAAAGTCACTTTTACGGCGGTTTGCTCTTGAACGGCGCGAAGGGTTTCGCCCCGATTTCTGAAAACGAGAAGATGCGATTTGTCGCGGCACCGAGCCCGCTGATTGCGGTATTTTCGAGCCGGATCATCCAGCGCACCGGGCTGTTCGATTTGGACATGCCGCCCGAATTCAGACTGTTGGATTACACGCTCCGCATGGCACACGCCGGCGGTAAAATGTTTAGCGTGCCGTACCTGGTAGCCTCACTAAACGAAGGCAATTATGTCAGACACTTAACAGGGCAATTCTTGCACGAAAAGCAGGCTATCGCTCCGTTGTGGGAAATCTATTACAAGAGCCTCCCCGTAGCCCAGCTATCTGCCTTCACGTTCCGCCATCTGACCATGCTCCCAAAATTCTTGGGGCTCGACAAAGGTAAAAAACGCCGTCAGTTCAAGCGCGACAAGGCCACTTCGCTGTCGAAACTAACCGCGGATTACCTCAAGGAAATTTCCCTGTAAAAGAAAACGAATCTCGTTTCCTAATCACTAACCACTGTCTACTGCCTACTGTCTACTAAAAAAACACCCAAACAGCAAGCCAGAAGACCATCAAGCAGAATTCCATTTCCTTGGAAATTTTAGAAAGGAACGTGCTGCAAAGGGTCATGCAGAGTAGGGCCGCAATTCGGGTCCAGGCGATGTCAATTCCGCGGTAATAAAGGGCGATGCCACCAAAGAGTTCAATCCAACACCAGAGCGATTGCGCCAGCACCAGGTAACGCCTGCGGTAAAGCGGAAGGGAGGTGGTCGAAAGGCAGAGGCAGAGAGCCAACATGCGGAACGGGTAATGTTCCAGAGTCGGGTCGTTAATGTCGCCGCCAAAATAGCAGAACACCCCGAACAAGACCAGGAATCCGGCGAGAAATGCTCCATTGCGGTACGGTGACGAGCCCTTGCGCCACAGGAACGAGGCGCAACCGAGAGCGATGAGGCAAGAGAGCGAATTGGCAAGAGGCGTCATTTTTCGCCCTCCTTTACCGATTCGGGTGCGGCATTTTCGGAAAGCATTTCGGCAAGCGTTCGCATGTAATTCACTAGCCCAAGCGCTTCTTCTGGCGTCAAGCGGCCCGCATAGGCATTCATGTTGTTGCGACCGTTCAGAATCACCTTGACCAAGGAATCGGCGCCCAGGCTGTCGAGGCGTTGCAAATCCAGTTTTTGCGGCACAGGGTAAAATTCGCGCACGAATTTTTCGTTGAAGCGGCCGTCTGTTCCGTGGCATGTGGCACAGCGGGCATTCCAAACGAGACGGGCATGATTTTGAGAAACCGGAGTATCGACACCTATCGGTTGCGAATCAAGTACTTTCGCTGATTTTTCTGAAGAACCACCCGCAAAGAACGTCCCAAGGCAAGCTGCCGCCAAAACGAGCAAAACTACGCACAGAGTTTTTTCACGGCGAGTCATGTCGAAGGATTTTTCAACAAAGTAAGCGCGAACACACAGCGTAAAGGCAGTCACGACAGCAACAATCGGATACAGGAGCGGAATCACGTTCGCTATCGAAAGATCGACATTCGCAAAAACGCTCTGGCTCCACACCCAGACTGAGAAGAGAACAGCCGCGGCAAAGCCCACCAGCAAGGGGAATCGCAGGATGCGGTATTCTTCGGAAGACCAGGGCTGCATGTAAAAGCCCTTTCTGAGTTTCTGGATGCCACGCACGCCCGTGAAGTTTTCTTTTTCAAATTCTTCTTGTTCGGCTTCGGCCAGATCGGTGCCGTCGACTTCACCAAAATAGGAGCCTGCACCTTCCATATTACGGTTCAAGTAACGGCGAATTCCAAAGAACAGCAGCATGAAACCGCCCACCGAGAAGGCAACAAGGCCCAAGTCAATCCGTCCAAAAGTTGCCGAGGCCGCCGTGGGCGAAACGAGATAGTAGCGTTCCAGGAACAGGCCGACGAGAATCGAGACAGAGAAAAAGATTCGACCAAGACGGTGTTCGCGAATCACCGACACCATTCGAAGTTGCGGAAGGACTCCGGCAAAAATAAACGCCGAAGTGCAGAAATATCCTTTAAGAATGAGATCCCAAATCCAGATGGCGCAAAGGATCCAAGTGCAAATGAGCTGCAGGCGTTCCAAGAGGCGCACGCGGTAGCCTTCGGCGCAAATCAAAAGGTTCACAAGCGCAAGGCCCGAAAGAATCGCCCCCGCGATAAAGTAGACCGGAAAGAATGCGCCACGCCACTGCGGTACAAATGTCGCCGCAAAATCGAGACTCACAATGGTATGAACCCAGAGCACCAGCGGGAACAGGAGCCACGCCAACGGCTTGCGGTATTTATCGAGGGCCGGGATTTCGCGGGACTTTAAATGCACGCCAAAGAACAAGAGCGACAGGAGCGCATACACGGCTATGCAACAGAAGTCCCAAACCAGGGGCGAACGCACATTCGCGAAATTGCCGCGGGCATCGAGGAAGGGGGCCACCATGTAAAAGTTATCGATAACGCCCAAGTGCATCAGCGGGAAAATTCCTGCAAACACAAGGCTTACGAGTGTCGAAAGTTCTGCAATCAAGGCGGTGCGGCGGTCCAGCTTGATATCGAGCGCAAGGAAAATCGCCGACAGGAGCGTGCCGGCATGGGCAAGCCCAATCCAGAAAACAAACAGGCTAATAGGCGTGCCCCAGAAAGTCTGGGAATCCACCATCCAAGCCGAGGGACCCTGATAAACTGAGTACCCCAGAGCATAAAGCCCCGGCAAAAAAAGTGTTAACCCTAGAATCATCAGGTAGCGAAACATTAGCGCCTCCCCCGCATAAATACCACGGAAGGATCGAGTGCGGCAAGTTCACAGGGCGCATACAGAACGCGATTTTTGGTAAGCTGGACAAGCGGCGACTTGTCATCGAGCCAGTTTCCAAAGACGATGGCGTTCTTGGGGCAAGCTTCGGCACAGGCGGTTTTAACGCCGCGGCCACGCCATTCTTCGGCGGCGGTGCCCACGGTGAGCGAGGTCTTGAATTCAAGGCGGTCGTTCTGCAGGCGGTGCAGGCAAAGGCTGCATTTTTCCATAACGCCCTTGTCGCGGAGCGGGACTTCGCGATTGAACTGGCGGGCAAGCCCGAGTTTTTGGGCGTCGTTGAAATTGAACTTTCGGGCCTGAACGGGGCAGTTCGCGCCGCAGAAACGGCTTCCGGTGCAGCGCTTGTACATCATGGCGCTCAGGCCATCGGGCGTGTGGTTCGCGGCCCCCGTCGGGCAGACGCGCTCGCACGGGGCATTCCCGCAGTGTGCGCACATGAAGGGGGCGCCGCCGCGCATGTCGACCCAGTGCATAAAACGCCCGCGGGCAGCATCTTCTTCGGGAACGAGAGGCACGTTATTTTCGAGATTGCAGGCCAGGATGCACTTGCCGCAACCATCGCAGGCATCCAGATCTATCGCCATGCCGAAACGGTTGAGAGTCGAGGCCCCCGGAATCTTGAGGGCACCCGGAGTCGGGACTTTCACGAGGTCGAGGGATTTTTTCGCCTGAGACATGGCGAGCTTGACTTCGTCTTCAAAACGCTTGAGTTCGGGCACCGAGAGCTGCGACGCGATATCGCCGAGGACCGCCGACTTACGGCAACCGAAAAGGAGCCCCATGACAGCCACCAGCGAGCAACTCTTGATGAATTCGCGACGATCCATTCCCATAAGATACCTTACCGCGCTAGCGATGGCAAGCGGCGCAGTACGTGGCCGCCGGTTTAAAGCCTTTTTCTTTGAAAGTTTCACCGCGATGGCACTTTAAGCAACTCTGCATGTCGAATTTTTCGCCGCCGTAGCGGTTTTGCATATGGTTTGAACCGTGACAGTCGCTGCAAGCAACGCCTGCAGCCGCATGCACGCCGTGATGGAACACCACATGTTCCGGCAAAATCCGCTTGTGCGACCAGGGGCGGTCATCGGCCTTGGCCAAGACGGAATCCAGCGTCTCGATTCCCGGATTTTCAGTCAACGGAAGCCTGTGGCAGTCCATGCAGTCCGCCTTGGAGGGCATGTAGGCATTCGCCGAGGCGCGAGCGCCCGTATGGCAGGCGGCGCAATCCAAACCGATGGAATCGCCGTGCAACGCGTGGTCAAAAGGAATCGGCCCCGGAGTATGTTCAGGAACGCACGACTCCCCCATCAAGAAATCCGCCAAAAAGAACGCAAAGACCACACCGAACGCCAGCGCCGCTATTCTGAACGAACGATTCCGGAATAAAATGTTATGCCGAGTTGTTTTTTGCATTTTTAATTACACATTCCACATCCCACATTACACACTTTACTTCGGCCTTCCCGGATCATCCGGATTCTTGAGAATGTACAGGAGCCATGCCGTCATCATTTTCGCCTGTTCTTCGGTCAGCGGAGTGATTTCCATGGCCGGCCATTCTTCGGGGTGTTGCGGAGTCGGGTGCATCAGGTAGCGCACCATGCCTTCCGGATTTTCGGCATAATGCTCCACATTGTCGCGCATCGGAGGTGCCGCAAACTTGCGTGCCCAGCGGTGGCAGGCCTTACATTCGTAGTTATAGTATTCCTGGGCTTGCGTTTTAAGTTCAGGCGTAACTGGCGGAAGCACTGACAAATTCGAGACTGCATCTACCGCAAAAAGCGTACATGCCACTCCAAATACAAATGCTGCGACGCGCAATTTCACTAAAACACCATCCTTCAGGAGCGAGAGCCCCACGTGTCAAATATATGTTTTTATTTTTACACATAGGAGACACAAATGAAAAAAATCTTATTTTGCTTAATGCTTTTGGCGGGTTTTGCCGCAGCGAATACATGTACGCAGGCATGGTTCAATGCTCAAACACATTTTTTGTCAACCCCACAAAATACTCCATACCTTGATTCTGTATATTCTGCATACTTGAATAGATCTTTGGACTCTATAAGAGAAGAACGATATGTCAAACTTTCTTACAACAATGGCTACCTTGAAAAAATAATCAACGGCTATGTCGGGGAAATTGTAAATATCTATCTTGATGTTGATTACATCCATGTATCCAAAGATGAAAGTGTCCTTTCTAAAAAAGGCTTGGAAGGGCTAATTTCTGATTCAACTGTTGGAGACACCACTTTTTGGGTTCGAAAGCACTATATCAATGGCAAACTTGACCAAGCTATGTTTTATAAAGAAACAGAATTCTTCTCCTCCTGCATGGATTCAACCTTCGATTACTATTACGAATATCTTTCTAGAAATGATTCCCTTATTTATATCTACATAGATAACTACAGTTCCGAAGCAGATCGAGAAATAGAATATGCCTACATTATAGAAGATCCAGCTGATGACCTAAAATGCTATGAATATAGTAACGACTCTTTAGACCATGTAATGGTCTATAATAAGAATGAAAAGGGATTTTCTGTAAAGGTCTTTAAAAACGATATAGTCGTTCAAGAACTCTTTTTCGTTGATCCAAACAGCACTACTGCCATCCGCAAGCAGCGCCCGACGGTAAAGATTTCGCCGAAGGCTAGGTACTTCGATTTGCTGGGTAGGTATAAATTCAGTAAGTAAAATGGGCATTATTGAAATCATTATTATCGCGATTGTAGAGGCAATGGACTGCTTCGCCGTCGCAATCGCCACGGGACTTTCAAAGAAAGGAATCAAGTACAGCCGCGCCATGCTCCAGGCGGTTAGCTTCGGAGTATTCCAGGGCGGCATGACGCTGCTCGGGTACTTTCTCGGGAGTTTCGCCGAGCGCTGGATCAATTCCGTGGGCACTCCTATCGCCTGCACCATCCTTTGCATTCTGGGCGGGCGCATGATTTGGGGCGCTGTCCGTGGTGACTCTGGCGAACAAGAAGGCGAACAGATTGCCGCAAAAAACTTGACGATTGCAAACATCCTGCTGCTTTCGGTTGCGACAAGTATTGACGCATTCGCTGTCGGGATTTCGTTTGCATTTCTGAACGCGAACATGGTTCTTGCCACCAGCGCCATTGCACTTGCAAGCTTTATCATGGGCGTTCTCGGGTACGAAATCGGCCGTCACGCCGCCAAACGATTCAAGACAAAGATTCCTGAAATCATCGCAGGAATTATTTTGATTTCAATCGGAATCAAAATGTTTGTATAACGCCTTCGGCACGCCGATAATATAGCCCATACCTCAAAGTGCCGCAGGCACGAGCCCACACCTCACTACCTTAAACTCTTTCTATATTAGCAGGTATGGACCAGAAAGACATTGACCGCACCCGGTATTTTGAGCTAAAGAAACAGCTGGAAGAAGCGAGCCGCCTTTATTACAAGGAAGGCGTCTCCCCCATGAGCGACCAGGATTTTGACTTCGGGCTCAAGGAGATGGAAGTTCTCGAAGCCAAGTACCCGGAGCTGCGCGGCAAGGATTCCCTGACGCAGCGGGTCGGCAGTGACCTGACGAATGACTTTGCGAAAGTCGCACATGCGGTTCCGATGCTCAGTATCGCGAACGTGTACAGCGCCGAAGAAATGGCTGAGTTCGTGAAAGTCGCCGAGGACGGAATTTCAGCCCTTGCCCCCCAAACCTCAAACCCCAAAGCGACCGAAGGTCGCGACCTCACACCTCATACATGGATTTGCGAGCGGAAAATCGACGGCGTTTCGCTTTCGATTGTCTACGAGAACGGGCGCTTGAAGCAGGCGGCCACCCGCGGCGATGGAGCCCAGGGCGACGACGTTACTTTGAACGCACTCACGATTGCAGACATTCCGGAAACCTTGGACGCGAAAAAACTGAAGATTGACCCGAGCGAAATCCCGCAGGGCACTTTCGAAGTACGTGGCGAAGTCTACATGGAGCGCGAAGCCTTCGAACGCCTGAACGAGCAGTTTATATTGGAAGGCAAGAAGATTTTCCAGAACCCGCGCAATACCGTCTCAGGTTCGCTCAAGCTCAAGAGCGTGGCCGAATGCAAGACTCGCCCGATGCGATTCTTCGCTTACCACATTCCGCAGAGCAACAACAAGACGCACGAAGAAAACCTGCTGCAGCTCAAGCGCCTCGGGTTCCACACGAACGACTACTGGACAGCCGATACCACCGATGAAATCATGAAGATTTCGGAGCAAATCGGCGCGAGCCGCGACAGCCTCCCCTTCGAAATCGATGGCATGGTCGTAAAGCTGAACGACCTTGCTATGCAGCGCGCCCTCGGAACCACGAGCAAGAGCCCGCGCTGGGCCATCGCCTACAAGTTCAAGGCCGAGCGCGCCTACACGCCGCTCCTTTCCGTGGAATTCCAGGTGGGGCGCACCGGGGCCGTGACGCCGGTCGCAAACCTTGCCCCCGTGCGCCTTGCGGGCACTACCGTCAAGCGCGCCACCCTCCACAACTTCGACGAAGTCTCGCGCCTGGACCTGCATTACGGCGACACCGTCGGCGTCGAGAAGGGCGGCGAAATCATCCCGAAAATCACCGACGTCAAGAAGGAACTCCGCCCGGCAGGGGCCGTCCCCGTGACCGCCCCCGAAAAATGCCCCGTGTGCGGAGAACCGCTCACCCACATCGACGACGAAGTCATCCTCCGCTGCGAAAACATGCACTGCCCGGCGCAAGTCCAATGCCTGTTCGAACATTTCGTGAGCCGCGAGGCCATGAACATTGAGAACCTCGGCCCCGCCCTCATCGCAAGTCTCATTGCCACGGGCAAAATCAAGCGCATTCCGGATTTGTACCGCCTCACGCTCGAAGACCTCGAATCGCAGGAGCGCATGGCCAAGAAGAGTGCGAAGAACGTTTTCGATGCAATCGCAGCCTCCAAGGAACGCAGCCTCGAGAACCTGCTACACGGCCTCGGCATTCGCTTTGTGGGCCGCACCAGCGCAAGGAACCTCGCGAAGCACTTCCGCACGCTCGAAGCGATCCGTACCGCCACCGTCGAAGACTTGCAAAACGTCACCGACGTCGGCGAACGCATCGGGAAATCCGTCTACGACTTCTTCCACACGGAACGCTACACGCAGGAAATTGACGAGTTGATTGAACTCGGGTGCCCCACCGAATTCAAGGGCGTCGTGAAGACGCTGTTCCAGGGGCAAACCGCCGTCATCACCGGAACGCTCCCGAGCATGGACCGCGACGAAGCCCGCAAACTCATCGAAGAAAACGGCGGCAAGGTATCGGGCTCCGTAAGCAAGAAGACCAGCTGGGTCCTCGCGGGCGAAGCGGCGGGCTCCAAGCTCACGAAGGCGAACGAGCTCGGGATTCCCGTGCACGACGAGGCCTGGCTCCTCACGCAAATCGCCTCCAGCGCAGACGAATCCGTTACAGATTCTGTAAACAACGCTGAAAACAACTCCGAAAATGGATTGCCAAGTCCCTCCAGGGCTCGCAATGACGTTCAAAACCCGAACGAACAATTAAGTCTTTTCTAGCCACATTTTCTATATTATATGGCGTAAAATTCAATTAGGTTACCCTTATGGAAATCAACAAGGACATTGCCGACATCCGCGCCGCCGAAGCCATTCTTCACAAAAAGAAGAAGTACCTGCTGTGCTATCATAATTTTAACGTGAAAAACTGCAAGAAATCCGCCGAAGAAATTCGAAAGATTGCCGCTGCCGCCGGTTCACCCATCTCGATTGCCGTCGTTCCCTCTATCGGGGGCGTCCCTGAATCCGAAGCCGACGCCTTCCGCGAAGAAATCGGAAAATTCGTGCAGGAAGGCTACGAAATCTTGCTCCACGGTGTGCGCCACAACGCAGACCTGTTCATCAAGCGTAATCCCATCGGCAAGCTCGCGCTCGCCATTTCGCACAACGGGGCCGAATTTGCAGGCCTGAACAAGAAACTTTCGCAAATGCTCCTGAACCGAAGCATCGCCCTCTGGAAGGCACACGGCTTTGGCCGCCCATCCGGATTCATTGCCCCGGTTTGGCTCGACAACAAGCACCTCAAGAAGCAGGTGCTCGAAGAATTCAACTTCTACGAAGACATGCTCTACATTTACCGTAAAGTCGGTAAGAAAGTAAAGCAGTCTTTCTCGCAGATTTTGACCTTCTCAATTTTCCCGCAGGCCCTCCTCGGAGCCATGCAGGTTTTCTCGCGCCTCGCCCTCCTTATTTACAGGGGGACCCCTCGCCTAGTGATTCACGCCGGCGACATGAAGGCCATGGGTGAAGAAAACCTGCTTTCGCTTGTGAAGTTCGCTTCCAAGCACCGCGAAAAAATTATGTACCAGGATCTATAAGAGACCGGAGAGACACAAATGATACTCAATAGATTCCTAACACGAACCGAGTACTCCTCTTACGAGGATCTCTACGAAAACTTTAAGCTCAATATTCCCGAAGACTTTAACTTCGCCTACGACGTGGTCGACGAATACGCGAAGACCGAACCCAAGCGCGAAGCATTAGTCTGGTGCGATGACAACGACGAAAACCATATCTTTACCTTCAAGGACCTTTCGATTGCCTCGCAGCGCACCGCGAACTTTTTGGTAGAAAAGGGAATCAAGAAGGGCGACCGCGTGATGCTGATTTTGCGCCGCCGCTACGAATTCTGGTTCTTCCTCTTGGCACTCCACCGTATCGGAGCCATTGCCATTCCGGCAACGAACATGCTCGCCGCAGAAGACCTGGAATACCGCTTTAAGGCCGCCGACATCAAGATGGTCGTCTCTTACGACGATCCGGCGCTCCAAAAGGAAATTGACACCGCCTGCGAACACACGCACATTGTCGAAACCCTCGTGACCATCGGACAGTCCCGTCAGAACTGGATTAACTTCTACGACGACTACGAAATCTGCCCGCCGAGTTTCCCGCGCCCCACAGGAGACACTGCCACGCACAACGACGACATTATGATTGTCTACTTTACGAGTGGCACCAGCAGCAACCCCAAAATGGTCGCCCACACCTTCAGCTACCCCCTCGGCCACATTGTGACCGCGAAGTACTGGCAGAACGTGATTGACGGAGGCCGCCACTTAACCGTTGCCGAAACCGGCTGGGCCAAGGCGCTCTGGGGCAAAATTTACGGCCAGTGGATTGCAGGTTCTGCCGTATTCACCTACGACATGAACGTGTTTATTCCGGGCAAGCTGCTCGAAAAGATGCAGGAATACAAGGTGACCACCTTCTGTGCGCCGCCAACCGTTTACCGCTACATTTTGCAGCACGGCGTTGAAAAGTACGACCTTTCAAGCCTCAAGTACTGCACCACCGCAGGCGAGGCATTGAACCTTGACATTTACAAGAAGTTCTTCGAAAAGACGGGGCTCCGCCTGCACGAAGGCTACGGCCAGACCGAACTGACGCTCACGACGGGCAACTTCGAATGGATGGAACCGCGCCCGGGTTCTATGGGCAAACCCTCCCCCGGCTACCGCATGGATATCGTGGATGCCGACGGCAAGAGCTGCGGTCCCGACGAAGTCGGCGAAATCATCATCAAGATTGACGAAGGCAAGCCCTTCGGCATGTTCGGCGGCTACTACCGCGACGAAGAACGCACCCAGAAAGTCTTCGAGGGCGGCGTCTACCACACCGGCGACACCGCTACCCGCGACAAGGACGGATTCTTCTGGTTCGTGGGCCGCACCGACGACCTGATCAAGAGCTCCGGCTACCGCATCAGCCCCTTCGAAGTCGAAGAAGTGCTCCACAAGCACCCCGCCGTCTTGGAAGTGGCCGTTACAGGCGTCGAAGACAAGTCCCGCGGACAGGCCGTGAAGGCAACCGTGGTGCTCCAGAAGGGCTACGAAGCGTCCAAGGAACTCGCAAAGGAAATCCAGCTGTTCGCAAAGAACGTGGCTGCCTCTTACAAGAGCCCGCGTATCATCGACTTCGTGTCGGAACTGCCGAAAACCATCAGCGGAAAAATCCGTCGCGCCTCTATCCGCGACAAGGATAAGGAAGATGCCAACGCCGCTAAGGACGCAGCCAATGCGGAGCAGCCCAAGACCGAAGAAAAGTCTGAAGGGTAAGAGGGGGCTTTGCCCCCTCCCCCCCGGTAGTGTCACACGGATTCGATTTTGCTAACGCAAAATCAGTTTATATATTTTTTCTAAAATGCCGTTAGGCATTTCTAATCCGTGTGGTTCATTATTTTCTTTATTCTCGGAATAAATTATTGAGGAAATGAACAAAAACAAGACTTTTCAACCGGCATAAAATGATGTTTTTCTATCTTTGTGCACATGACAAAAAGACGCGTAGTAATCACTGGTATGGGAGCCGTGACTCCCGTTGGCAAGAACATCAACGATTTTTGGAAGGCCATTCGCGAAGGCAAGTGCGGTGTCGGTCCCATCACCCTTTTTGACGCAAGCAGCTGTCCGGTAAAGATTGCGGCCGAAGTCAAGGACTTTAAGCCCGAAGAACATGACATCGACCCCAAGGAAGCCCGCCGCATGGCCCGCTTCACGCAATTCCTGCTCGCCGCCTCCAAAGAAGCAGTCAAAGACGCAAGCCTTACGCCCGAAGACTTAGCCCAGGATACCACGGGCATTGTCGCTGGTACAGGCCTCGGTGGCATGGACATTATCGATTCCACCTACACGCAGTACATGAATGGCGGCAAGCGCAAGGTTTCGCCCCTCGCCATGCCGCAGTTGATTCCGAACGAAGCGGGCGCAAACGTTTCGATTGCCCTCGGCATCACGGGTCAGGCCCATACGGTCTGCACCGCCTGTGCTTCGGGTACTGACGCTATCGGTGTCGCCCTCGACGCCATCCGCTCGGGTCGCCTGGATATTTGCCTTGCCGGTGGTTCCGAAAGTGGCATTACCGATTACAGCATCAAGAGCTTTGCCGGCATGCACGCCCTTACAGACAAATTCAACGACTGCCCGGAAAAGGCAAGCCGTCCGTTTGACTTGAACCGCTCCGGATTCGTGATGGGTGAAGGCGGTGCCGTGCTCATTCTCGAAGAATTGGAACACGCCAAGGCCCGCGGCGCTAAGATTTACGCCGAACTCGCTGGCTACGGAGCTTCTGCCGACGCTTACCACATCACGAGCCCTCGCCCGGGTGGAGAAACTTGCGCAAAGGCACTCACCCGCGCCATCAAGGATGCAGGCATTGCCCCGACCGACATCGACTACTACAATGCCCACGGAACCTCGACGCACCTGAACGACGCGACCGAAACCGCCATGCTCAAGGTCGCCCTCGGCGAACACGCCTACAAGATCAAGGTGTCGAGCACCAAGAGCATGACAGGCCACTGCGTGGGTGCCGCCGGTGTGTGCGAGGCCATCGTCTCGACTCTTGCGATTCGCGACTCGTTCTACCCCGCCACCATCAACTACGAGACTCCGGACCCGGAATGCGACCTCGATTACGTTCCGAACAAGGGTGTCGAAGGCAACATCGACGTCGCCGCGTCCGCCTCACTTGGGTTCGGCGGTCACAACGGTGTCGTGATTATCAAGAAGTACAAATAGAACTTAGTTGGAAGAACTTAGAGCTTAGAGAAATCTCTAAGCTTGTTCATCAAGCCATCGTTGTAAAATAATCGCAGCGGCCAACTGGTCAATGACCGCCTTATTCTTTTGCTTTTTCTTCTTGCTAAAGTAAGAGGTTTTTTCTTGCGCCTGCACGCTGGAATACGATTCATCCTGCGTGTACACAGGCATGCCCGGGAATCGCGTTTTCAAGTCTTCGATGAACTTTTCCACCACCACGTTCTTGCCGTCTTTACGGCCATCAGGGTGATACGGCATCCCCACCACAAAGGCGTCTACCTTGTTGATTTTCACCAACTCGTCTAGGCGAACAAACAGGTTTGTCATCTTCTGGTCAATCGTTTCTCGCGAAAAAGCCATACGGAACTCGGAGTCGGCAAAGGCGACCCCAACGCGGTGTTCACCATAATCAAGCGCAAGGTAGTTCATAGAGCGAAATATAGCAATAAAGAATAGCGGTAGACTCGGCGAAAAAATGATCGCCAAGCGCGGGAAAATTTTCCCTTTTTACATTTTCTTGATTTTCGGCAATTTCAGCCGATAAAAAGCAGTTTAAAAAGTTTACATTTTTCTATCTTTGTGCCCACTATGAGCAATTTGAAGAACGATTTATGGGTCGGCGTGGACGTTGGTTCAACCACCGTGAAGATCGCGGTTGTCGATCCAGAGACCAACAAGCTTTTGCATTATACCTACCAGCGCCACAACGCCATGCAGGCACAGAAGGTTTTCGAAGTGCTGCGCGAGGCCCACGGACTTTTCCCCGATAAGAATTTTAGAGTCGCCTTCTGCGGCAGTGGCGGTCAGCCCTTCGCCGAAGCCACCCACGCCTTCTTTGTACAAGAAGTCGTGGCAAACGCCCTTGCGGTGCGCGCAACCTATCCCGAATCCCGAGTCGCTATTGAACTCGGCGGTCAAGATGCAAAAGTGGTATTCTTCGAAAAAGACAAGACTACCGGCAAGCTCATTGCCTCTGACATGCGTATGAACGGCGTGTGCGCCGGCGGTACGGGTGCATTTATCGACCAGGTGGCCGAACTTCTGCGCATCAAGACCGAAGCCTTCGAAGGCTTTGCCAAGCGCGGCCAGAAGGTCTACGAAATTTCGGGCCGTTGCGGCGTATTCGCCAAGACCGACATCCAGCCGATGCTGAACAACGGTATCGCCAAGGAAGACATCGCCCTTTCCAGCTTCCATGCCATCGCGAAGCAGACCATCGGTGGCCTTGCCCAGGGTATGGAAATCAAGCCGCCCGTGATCTTCGAAGGTGGCCCACTCACCTTTAACCCGACGCTTGTCCGCGCCTTCAAGGAACGTCTGGGCATTAACGACGAACAGGCCATTGTGCCGGAACACTCCGAAGTGCTCGTGGCCATGGGTGCAGCCCTTTCCTTGGGTTCCATGTTTGCCGACCAGGAATGCTTCTACCGCAAGGAAGGCTCCCTGGACGCGCTCATCCACTTTAACGAAACGCGCCAGGCCGAAAACAAGGCCAAGGCTGCCGCCGACTTGTTCTTCAAGAACGAAGCCGAATACAAGATGTTCCTCGAAGAACACAAGATGGCCGGCAACCACTACCCGCAGCCCGTATCGGGCTCTACGCTCAACGTTTACCTGGGTATCGACGCAGGTTCTACCACCACGAAGTTCGTGCTCATGGACGAACAAGAAAACATCGTGGATGGTTTCTACGCGAGCAACAACGGCGAACCGCTGCAGGTGCTCAAGAACGCCTTGAACGAACTCAGCGACCGTTACGAAGAATACGGCTGCAAGCTCAACATTCTCGGTGTCGGTACGACCGGTTACGGCGAACAGCTCTTTGCGAAGGCCGTGCATGCCGACTTCCACACGGTGGAAACGGTCGCACACGCTAACGCCGCCCAGAAGATTTGCCCCGACGTAAGCTTTATCCTCGACATCGGTGGCCAGGACATGAAGGCCATCTCCGTGCAGGACGGCGTGGTCACGGGTATCATTCTGAACGAAGCATGCTCTTCCGGTTGCGGTTCGTTTATCGAAACCTATGCCCGCAGCCTCGGCATTCCAATGGAAAAGATTGCGGAACTTGCGTTCAACGCCAAGAGCCCCTCTCAGCTGGGTTCCCGCTGCACCGTGTTCATGAATAGCTCCATCATTACGGAACAGCGCGACGGCAAGCAGCCCGAAGACATTATCGCAGGTATCTGCCGCTCCATTATCAACAACGTGTTTACGAAGGTCATCCGTATCCGCAACCTGAACACCCTCGGCAAGAAGGTCGTGGTGCAGGGCGGTACGTTCAAGAACAATGCCGTTCTCCGCGCCTTCGAACAGTACACAGGCCTCAAGCCAATCCGTCCGGAACGCCCAGGTGAAATGGGCGCTATCGGTATCGCTCTTTTGACCAAGAAGTTCATGGAAGAAAAGCGCAAGACCGAACCGGAACTCAAGAGCCGCTTTATCGGGCTTGACGCCATGAAGACCTTCAGCTGGCACAACCAGCCGGGTCAGCTCTGCCAGTACTGCACCAACCACTGCTCCCGCACCATCGTGACCTTTAGCGATGGCCAAAGCTTCGTGACGGGTAACCGCTGCGAACGCGGCGAAGTCACCGCTGACCCGAACGATCCGAAGACCAAGGCACTCATCGCCGAAATCAACAAGAAGATGCAGTCCGTGCCCGACATGATCAAGCGCACGAACCAGCTGTTGGTCAAGGACTACGCTCCGGCAAAACTCGTGGAAAACAACGGCAAGACCATCGGTATTCCGCGCGTGCTCGAATTCTGGGCATCACTCCCGTTCTGGAAGGCCTTCTTTACGAGCCTCGGCTACACCGTCGTGGTAAGCCGCCAGAGCGACTACAAGATGTTCGAAGCGGGGCTCCACAGCGTGCCCTCTGACACGGTTTGCTTCCCGGCAAAGCTTGTACATGGCCACGTGCTCAGCCTCATTGAAAAGAAGGTCGACCGCATCTTCTTCCCGATGATGGTTGCAGTCCCGAGTGACCACACCAAGTTCACGGCAACATCTGTTTGCCCGGTGGTGCAGGCCTACCCGAACGTTTGCAAGAACACCGACGAGCCCGAAAAGAATTACGGCGTTCCCATGGACCAGCCGATTTTCCACTGGTTCAACGCCAAGCTCCGCAGAAGCCAGACCATCGACTGGTTCCACGAAAACTGGAAGCTCGACAAAAAGCTTTTGGACAAGGCCGTTACCGAAGGCGAGAAGGCACTCAACAATTACCGCACCACGCTTTTGGAAGAAGGCCAGAAGATCCTCGACGACGTACGCGCAAAGAACTCCTTTGCCGTTGTGATTGCAGGCCGCCCCTACCATGCGGACACGCTCATCAACCACAACATCGCAAGCCACTTTACCGCCATGGGCATTCCGGTGCTCACCACCGAATCGCTCCCCGGCGTTTTCGACCAAGATGTGCCGAGCCACACCCGTATCGAAATCAAGAACACCTTCCACTTGCGCATGATTGGTGCCACCATGATTGCCGCGAAGGATCCGAACATCGAACTTGCTCAGATCGTAAGTTTCGGTTGCGGACACGACTCGATTTTGACCGACGAAATGATGCGCATGCTGCACCTTGATTCCAACAAGGAAATGCTCATGCTCAAGCTCGACGAAGGCGATGCCCGCGGCCCCGTGGGAATTCGTGTCAAGAGCTTTATCGAAACGGTAAAGGCCCGCCGTGCAGCAAACCTGCCCGACAAGCCTGAAAGCCACGAGCCCCTGTTCCATACGCCCTTCTTGCCCGAAGACAAGAAGCGTCGCCGCATTCTGACACCGAACCTCTCCCCCGCCTTTACCGTGCTCGCCAGCGAGTACATGAAGCGGGAAGGTTACATCGCCGAATACCTGCCGGTAGCCGACCGCAAGGCCATCGAACTCGGCAAGAAGTACGTGCACAACGACATCTGCTTCCCCTGCCAGGTGAACATCGGCGAAGCCCTCCGCTGGCTGGTGGAACATCCCGAAGTTCCGCAGAACCAGGTTTCCATGTGCCTTGCCAAGAACTGCGAAAACTGCCGCGCCGTGCAGTACGCGGTGCTGGCCCGTAAGGCCCTTGACGAAGCAGGTTTCAAGGACGTGACCATCATTACCACCGGTGTGGACTACAAGGGCATGCACCCCGGCTTCCAGCTGGGTCTCGACTTTAGACTCCACATGCTGTGGGGCCTCGTGACCATGGACGCCATCGAAACCATGTACCGCGCCGTGCGCCCCTACGAAGTGAACGTCGGCGACACCCAGAAGGTCTACGACGAATGGATGCCGAAGGTGATTGGCGTTGCCGGCCACCTTTCCACCATGCAGCTCGTGCGCCCCTCCAAGCTCATCGAAGTCTTTGAACAGTGCATCGAAGCGTTCAACGGTATCGAAATCACCGAAGAACGCAAGAAGGGCATCCGCAAGCCGCGCGTTGCCGTGCTTGGCGAAATCTTGATGAACTACCACCCGAGTGCAAACGGCTTTGTAGAAAACTACCTGATGAACAACGGCATGGAAGTCTACCTGCCGGGTATGACGGACTTCTTCCGCGTCGACGAAGTGGTTCGCGAAGAAAAGATCAAGCGCGGATTCTCTGCAAACCCGATGATGGACCGTCTCGAAGGCGGCGTGACCTCAAAGGTCTATACGCACGCTGTAGAAACCGCTCGCAAGTCCATGCACAAGTTCAAGCTGTACGAACATCATGCAGACTGTGTGGAACTCAAGGATTACGTGTCCGACATCATCGACCCCACCTACAACACGGGTGAAGGTTGGATGATTCCGGGCGAAATCCTGTACAACGCTAAGCACGGCATCAACAGCTACATCATTTTGCAGCCGTTCGCATGCCTTGCCAACCACATCTCTGGCCGCGGCCTCACCAAGGCTGTGAAGGAACGTTGCCCGCATATTCAGGTTTTGAGCCTCGACTACGACCCGGATACGAGCTTCGCGAACATCGAAAACCGCCTGCAGATGCTCATCATCAACGCACGTGAACTCGAAAAAGCAAACGCCGAAGCATAGCTTCGGCGGAGAGTAGACAGTAGGAAGTAGACAGTAGACAGTAACTTCTAACTTCCTACTACCTACTTCCAACAAACCTGTCTACTTCCTACTTCAAACTTCCTACTAAACATGCTCAACGTTTCTAATGTCAGTCTTCAATACGGTAGCCGCGTTCTCTTCAAAGAAGTGAACCTTTCCTTCAAGCGCGGCAACTGCTACGGAGTCATCGGTGCGAACGGCGCCGGAAAGTCCACCTTCCTGAAAATCCTTTCGGGCGAACTCGAGCCCAACACCGGCGAGGTCACCAAGGACCCGGGCGAACGCATCGCCGTCCTGAAGCAGGACCATTTCGCCTACGAACAGAATACCGTTCTTGAAACCGTCATGATGGGCTTCCCCGAGCTCTACGAGCTGGGCAAGAAACGCGACGAACTCTACGCACTCCCCGAAATGACCGAAGAACAGGGCATGCAGGCCATGGAAATCGAGACCCGTTTCGGCGAAATCGGTGGCTACGAAGCCGACTCCAACGCGGCCGTGCTTCTGAAGGGCCTCGGCATTCCCGAAGAATTCCACTACAGCCTCATGGCAGACTTGGACGCCGGCCTCAAGGTGCGCGTGCTCCTCGCCCAGGCGCTGTTCGGCAACCCGGACATTCTGCTGCTCGACGAACCGACGAACCACTTGGACTTGGAAACCGTCGGCTGGCTCGAAGACTACCTGGAACGCTTCGAAAACATCGTCATCGTCGTGAGCCATGACCGTCACTTCCTTAACGCAGTCTGCACTCACACTTGCGACATCGACTACGGCAAGATTAACATTTACGGTGGTAACTACGAATTCTGGTACGCAGCAAGCCAACTCGCCCAGAAGCAGCGCAAGGACCAGAACCGCCGCGCCGAAGAAAAGATCGAAGAACTCAAGGCGTTCATCCGCCGCTTCGCTTCTAACGCCGCCAAGGCAAAACAGGCCACTAGCCGCAAGAAGCTCCTCGACAAGATGACCGTCGAAGAAATGCCGGCATCCAGCCGTAAGTTCCCGTGGGTCAACTTCAAGATGGACCGCGAGCCGGGCAAGATCGTGCTCGAAGTCAAGAACGCGACCATCGACGGCGGCGACGGCATCATCTGCAAGAACTTTGACTTTAGCCTGAACAGCGGCGACAAGGTGGCCCTCGTCGGTGAATACGACACGCTCAAGACCGCCTTCTTCCAGCTCATCGCCGAAGAAACCAAGGCCCCCGAAGGCGTTCTCAAGTGGGGCAACACCATCAGCTACAGCTACTTCCCCAAAAACAACGACGCCTACTTCGGCTGCGACCTCTCCCTGGTGGATTGGCTGCGCCAGTACAGCAAGGAACAGGACGAAACCTTCATCCGCGGGTTCCTTGGCCGTATGCTCTTTACCGGCGAAGAAGCTTTGAAGAGCGCGAACGTGCTCAGCGGTGGCGAAAAAGTGCGCTGCATGCTCAGCCGCATGATGCTCAGCAACGCGAACTGCCTCTTGCTCGACGAACCGACCGCTCACCTGGACTTGGAAGCCATCACCGCCCTCAACAACGGCCTCACCGCCTTCCAGGGCCCGATTATCTTCTGCTCTCAGGACCACGAATTCGTACAGACGATCGCGAACCGAGTCTTGGAACTCACACCGAACGGCGTTCTCGACCGTAGCATTACCTTCGACGAATGGCTCGAAAGCAAGAAGAAGAGTAAGAAGTAGACAGTAGGAAGTAGACAGTTATAGAATCTGCTATTCTACAAGATACGAAAATTTACAACTTTAAACAAGAAACCCTGCCGTCGGCAGGGTTTCTTTCATTTTCATTCTGAAATTCATTATCGCGTCACAATCACGCGGTTTGCAAACAGGACCTTCTTGCCGTTATCGACTCGAACAAAATAGCTGCCCTTGGCACGCACCAGTTCCTTGAGCGGCACCGAGGCAGAGCTGCTGTAATAGCGGCTAGAAATCTTCTTGCCACGCATGTCGAACACGCTCACGCGAGCAACGGTTGCATTCAGGCGAAGCTCCAGATTGCCGTTTGCATAAGTTACTGAAGCGGAAGCCATGACCTTTGCAGACGGAGCAACCTTTGTCGTGCCATCGGAATTGGATGTCCCCATTTCCCAATTGCTCGGTACGCGGGCAGCAATGCCGCGGCCAGCCGTACTCATGTACACAACGCCGTAGGTATTCATGTCGCCCATCACGAATTCGCCGTTGGCAAGGCCGCCGTATTCGTGACCGTCGTCATTGACGCGAGTCCAGGTTTTACCCTTGTCGTCAGAGCCGAACACACCCGTCACTTTACCGACAGTTGCGAAAACGTAAATTGCCGGATAACCGCCCTTTTCCTTGGGAGCGCCAAAGCCTACCGCTTCGCAATAGCCGACGCCTTCAACCGCAGTCCAAGTGGCACCGCCATCGGTCGAATGCAAAAGTTTTCCGCTTGCCGGCGTTCCGTTCGACGGATCCTGAATAGCGACAGGCAGCCACAAGTCGCCCTCGTAGCCCGGAATGGCACGGAACTTCTTGAAAGCGCTTTCACCAGGCGTACTCACAGCCTTGAAGCTTGCGCCCGCATCGGAGCTCTTATAGAACTTGCCGTCCGCCTTGGTATAGGCGTAGAACACGTCGTCGTTTTCAGGGTCACCCACCACGTAGGCGGTGTTGTCGATACCCGACACCTTTTCCCAAGTCGTGCCGTTGTAATTGCGGTAGACATCGGTTGTTCCTTCCATCGGAACCCAGATGGTGTAAGTACCTTTTGCCGAAAGAGCTACCGTGCCCTTAGCGGCCTTTTCGTCAGGCCCTGTATAGGTCTCGACAGTCCAAGTCTTGCCCGAGTCAAGGGAATACTGCACCGGAGCAATGGGAATGTCATTGTACAGGCCCTCGTAGGCTCGCTTGTCAGCCACCTTGGCCAATTTGCCACTCTTGGGAGCGTAAGCGAGGCCCTGCGTCGTACCCAACGATACATAATCGCCGCCAACATTCGTCTTGTGCCTGAATGCCGGATATTTTGCGATGTCATCGTGACGGAATCCGTCGTAGTCACCGATGATCGAAATCATCGGGCCGTCCGGAATGCTCACCACTTCGAAAGGCACCGTTTCTTCGACACCATGCGCCGAGAAATGCCACACCTGGTTCATAGTGAGTTGTGGTTCTTCCCAAGAATTCTCCGCTTCCTTGTACACATAATCGCTCAGGTTGTCGCAGCGGAAAATACCGTTACCCGAAGTCACAAAGACGCGGTTGTTGTCGAACGGATCCATGGCAACGCTACCGGACCAGTGAATAGAACCGTTATGCATCCAGCCAATTCCATTGGCATCCATCTGCTTGGTCGTCGGATACACACCGCCTTCCATCCAGTAATACTTGAAGCTTGCAATCCAGGTTTTGCCGCCATCGGTCGTGTGGTAAATGTTAGTACCCCACTGGTCGCTCCACTTGCCGCTGGTATCGCTCGTGGCCGTGTACCAGAACTGCGGACCGCGGTAACCTTCAGTGGTCACCACCATTTCGTTTGCATTTTTCGGATTGATGGCTATGCCACCATAAGGGGCAATGTAGGGGTAATATTCTTCGCAAGTCTTGCTGGTGCCGCCAGCGGCTTCGCAGTCGACCATGCCTTTCACGTCCACCTTGTCGTACTTGGCGTCACCGCCTTCGTCCAGGAAGTTTTCCGGAGAAACGTCGGACCAAGTCGCCGAAGCCACATCAAGCTGCAGCACCGCACCGCGACCAAAACCGTCGTAAATCATGCCCCAGCCTTCGTCCCACATCATGGAATGCGGGCCTGCGCCATCGGCAAAGGTCACCGTCATCGTTTTTCCGTCGCCCGAAACCACCGCACGCTGCGGCATCAGGCGCACAATACTTCCACCGGCCGTGCTGCGCAATGAATCCGGAATCGGGAGCGCCTTCCAGCTTGCACCGCCGTCGGTCGAGGTGAACACGTTTTCAAACGAGCCCTTGGCCGTCGTCCCTTCGCGCAAGAATCCGGCGTACAGCACCTTGGAACTGCCCGGCGCATACTGCACAAAGCTGAATCCCGAACCATTCCACGTCGTATCGCTCCCGGCGGCCTTGGTCCAGGCATCCACATGGCTCCAGCTCGAACCATTATCCGTCGATTTCCAGAGGCCCTTGTTCTTGGAGCCATAGAACATAATCTTGGAATCGTTCGGGTCGACCGCCAAGGCTTCGCCGTTTCCGCGGCCCATGCCGTTGCCGTGTGCGCCAAAGCGCGCCACTTTCGCGCCCTTGGTACCGTCTTCGTCCCAGGTGTAAATCACTTCCCAAGATTCACCCTTGTCGCTACTGCGGAGGAACGCCGTACGGCCGTTGTTCCAGTAACTGGTACCTGCCACCATATACACAACGCCCGATTCCTGCGGGTCAACGGCAATGGCCTCGATTCCCAAAAGGCCTCGCTCGGAAACATCGACCCAGTCCATCATCGATTCCCAGCGGGCCGTCGATTCGTTCCAGCGGTAAGCGCCGCCCACGTCGGTACGGGCGTAGAACAGTCCCTTGTCTACCGGAGAGGCTATCACGGCGGAGACGAAACCGCCCCCGCCCATGCTCACGTTGCTCCAGCTGAAATCTGCCGCCTTTTCGGCAGCATAAGCAGACATCGCCTGCGAACCCATCACGGCACACAGGCAAAGTCCAAAAGCACCAAACAATCCTTTTTTCATAAATTCATCCCTAAACTACAATAGGCAACAGGCCCTTGCATCCAATTCAAAAATATATTTCAGGGGTAAAAAAAGCTAAAAAACGACTCGTTACGGCAAAATTCCGTTTTTATCGTTTCAACACCTTTCTTTTACAATAAAAAATCCCGCCCTTTCAGGCGGGATTTTATACTCAGATTTCGAGAATGAATCGAAATTTCGAAAGAATCGAGCTAATTATCTTCTTTTTGCTCTTTTCTTACGCTTTCCCTTAGCCGGGGCAGCGTCTTCCTTCGGTTCATTGGCCTCTTCCTTCGGTTCAGCCTTCTTCTTGGTGTCGCCACCGCGGAGGTCCTTCATCTTGAAGGAAACGTTCACTTCGGCAGTCGTCACCTTGGAGGCGAGGCCGGCCGGGTCACGGACCTTGAAGCTGAATTCATCAAGGCCAGAGAAACCCTTGTTCGGCATGTAGGTGAAGGAACCGTCACGTTCATTCAGGTTGATCTTGCCATTGCGCGGCTTCTGCACAAGCTGCACAGACACCGGCTTTTCGCCATCGGCGTCCGTCACGCCAGACATCAGACCTTCGGAGGCGCTCACCTTGAGTTCTTCGCCTTCCTGAGTCATGTAAGTCTGCGGGTTCGCTTCCGGAGGATCGTTCACGGCAATCACCGTGAAGAGAGCCGTCTTAGAAGCCTTGGCACCATCCGGGTCGGTCACCGTGAAGGTGATCTTTTCCGGCTTACCGTTCCAGTTCGGATGCGGCTGGGCAACCGTTGCGGTCTTCTTGTTCTTGTCGTACTTCACAGTCAGGAACTTGTTGCCAGTGAAGGTCCACTTGAGTTCATCGAAGCGGTTGTCCTTATCGCGGGCAAACTGGTCGAGCTTGATCACGGCAACAACACCGTTGTTATCGTCTTCCTTGATCGTGTGGTCCGGAATATCGCGCATGATCGGGGCGGCATTCACATGCTTCACCACGAACTTCACCATAGCCTTATCAGAGGCGCCGGCCGGGTCCTTAGCAGTGAAGATGAGGGTTTCGTCACCGAACCAGTCAGCCTTCTTCGGCTTCACGATAGCTTCGCGGTTGCCGTTAATCTGCACAGCGAGGTTCTTGGCGCCAGTCACGCCCCAACGGATTTCGCTAACCTTATGGTCAGGGTCAGACACATAGTTGTCGAGCTTGATCGGCTTGAAGGTCGTGCCCTGGAGAGTTTCCTGGCCCGGAATTTCCTTCACGATCGGCGGGTCGTTCACGGGCTTCACCGTGTACTTCACCTGGATAGAGGCACTTTCGCCAGCCGGGTCAAACACATTCACCGTCACAACTTCCATACCGTTCCAGTACGGGTTCGGAGTTTCGGCACGGAGCACACCCTTTTCATCGATAGAGAAGTTCATTTCATGCTTCACAGCCGGGCCGCTCTTGCCAGCCTTCTTGCCCTTGATAGCAGGAACTTCGTTGTCGAGAGTCCACACAAGTTCATCGAGCTTGTTATCCGGATCGCTGACGACCTTGCTGAAGTCGAACGGAGCAAACGTCTTCTTTTCTTCGATTACGAACGGCTGCACCGGCTTGAGGGTCGGCGGATCATTCACGGCAACCACTTCGAAGGTGGCCTGCGTAGAAGCAGAGGCACCGGCGATATCCTTCACCGTGAAGGTGAGGGTTTCCTTACCGAACCAGTTCGGGTTCGGAGTCAGGATCTGGGCGCGGCTACCCTTGATATCAACCTTCAATTCCTTATTGCCAGTAACAGTCCAACGGAGTTCGTTCGGCTTGTTATCCGGGTCTTCGGCAACCTTGGAGAGGTCTACAATTTCGAAACGTTCCTTTTCCTTGATTCTCTGGCCAGCGATATGCTTCACGACCGGAGGATCGTTCACAGGTACGACTTCGTAGGTAATCTGCTGAGAAGCACGTGCGCCTTCCGGGTCATACACGTCAATCTTGATCTTTTCGGTACCGCTCCAGTACTTGTCCGGAGTCGTAACGACGAGTTCCTTCTTGGCGTTCACGAAGGCCTTGAGAGAACGGGCCGGAGCAACTTCAATCTTCAAAGCGGAGAGCGGATGATCCGGGTCAGAGATGAACTGAGCGAGATCGAGCGGCTTGAAGTGTTCCTTTTCCTGGATGCTCTGGATAGGAATCGGCTTGATTTCCGGAGCGTCGTTCACAGATTCAACCTTGAAGTTCACAGTCTTGGAATCAGAAGCGCCTTCCGGATCCTTCACAGTGAAAGTCACGTTGCGTTCGCCATTCCAGTACTTGTTGTCAATCTTGACGCGAGCAATGTTGCGGCTATCGATTTCGATCTGGAATTCGTCAGCCGGAACAGGTGCCGGTTCTTCAGCCTTTTCTTCCTTGCCCTTCTTGCCCTTCTTGGCAGGTTTCTTAGCCGGCTTCGGAGCAGGAGCGGCACCCACCTTGGCAACCTTGACGGACCAAGTGAGTTCAGAAAGCTTGTGGTCAGGATCGTTCACGAACTTGTTCAGGTCGATTTCCTTGAACGTACCCTTTTCCTTGATTCTCTGGTCCGGAATATTCTTGAGCACCGGAGCATCGTTCACAGAAGTGATTTCGAAGGTCACCGTCTGAGAAGATTCAGCACCATCCGGGTCCTTCACGATGAGAACCATGGTTTCCGGAGCGCACCAGAAATTCTTATCCGGAGCGGAAACGGTGAGCACGCGGCTCGGAGAAATTTCAGCCTTGAGCTGGCGGTTGCCAGAAACGGTCCACTTGAGTTCGTTCGGCTTGTTATCCGGGTCCTTCACGTATTCATCAAGCTTGATCTGCTTGAAGAGTTCCTTTTCCTTGATCTTCTGGTCAGGAATCTTCTTGGTGATGACAGGAGGATCGTTCACGCGAGACACTTCGAAGAGCATCTTGTGGTTGGCAGAAGCGCCTTCCGGGTCAGTCACGGTGAAGGTCACCGTTTCCTTGCCGTTCCACTGCGGATCAGGCACAGCCACCTTCACGGTGTTGTCCTTGAGCATGTTCACCTTGAGGAACTTGTTGCCAGAAACAGTCCACTTGAGCTGAGAAGCCTTGTGGTCCGGGTCAGAGGCAAGGTTCGTGAGATCGATTGTTCTGAACACGCCATTTTCGCGGATGGATTCACCACGCGGAGCGCTAGAAGAGATAACCGGCGGGTCATTGATAGAACGAACTTCGTAATGAGCGGTCTTGGAAGCCTTGGCACCTTCCGGGTCAGTCACCGTGAAGGTAATGTCGGCAGCACCGTTCCAGTACTTGTCCGGAATAGCAATCGTTGCAACATGGTTGTTGTCAACCTTCACATTCAGACCAGGCTTGGTGCTAGCCGGTTCAGCAGCAGCGCCCTTCTTGCCCTTGGCGGCCGGAGCGGCAGCAGACTTGGCCTTCACATCAAACGTCCACTTGAGTTCGGAATTCTTGTGGTCCGGGTCCTTCACGAGATCGTCAAGCTTGATCTGCTGGAACTGTCTCTTTTCGTCGATGGACTGGTCCTTAAGTTCGCGAACGAACTGCGGAGCATCGTTCACCGATTCAACAGTGAAGGTCACGGAGCGGCTGTCGGTAGCGCCTTCCGGGTCAGTTACAGTGAACTTGACCGTTTCAGAACCGTGCCAGTACTGGTTCGGCGGAGTGATAGAAACATTGTGGCTTGCGTCCATGGCAACCTTGAGTTCCTTGGCGCCTTCGATCTTCCACTTGAGCTTAGCCTTCGGGTGGTCAAGGTCTTCCACATAGTTGTCGAGGGCGATAGACTTGAAGCTACCCTTTTCCTTGATGGTCTGGCTAGCAATATCCTTCATGACCGGCGGGTCGTTGATGGACATCACGGAGAATGCAGCCGTGGCCTTGGCAGAAGCGCCTTCCGGGTCGGTCACTGTGAAGGTCAGGTTTTCCTTACCGTTCCAAAGCGGACTCGGAGCCTTGACAGTCACGTTACCGTCGTTGTCGATATTAACCTTGAGGTCCTTGTTGCCAGAAACATCAATCTTGAGGCGGCCATACGGATGGTCCGGATCCTTGATGAGCTGCTTCAGGTTGAAGGACTTGAACTGTTCCTTTTCCTTAATGTTCTGGTCATCGATCTTGCCGATGGTCGGAGCATCGTTCACAGACTGCACGGTAAACGTTGCAGTGCAATGAGCCTTGCCGCCATCCGGGTCTTCGACCTTGAAGGTAATTTCTTCAGAACCGTTCCAGTACTTGTCCGGAATCACGATCTTGGCCATACGCTGGCCGTCGACAGAAACCTTCAGTTTCGGAGTGTAACCCTTCGGGGCACCCTTAGCCGGCTTCACGTCGAAGCTCCAGGAGAGCTGATCAAGCTTGTGGTCGGCATCCTTAACGATGTCGTTCAGGTTAATGATTGCAAATTCACGCTTTTCCGGAATGCTCTGGTCCTTGATGGGCTTCACGAATTCCGGAATATCGTTCACGGATTCAACCTTGAAGGTCACCGTACGCTTGTCGGATGCACCTTCCGGGTCAGTCACCGTGAAGGTGATCTTTTCAGAACCATTCCAGTACTTGTTCGGAGTGGTAATCGTTGCAACATGCTTCGGGTCAATCACGACCTTCAGGTCCTTGTTACCAGAAACAGTCCACTTGAGCTTGGAGTTGTCATGGTCTTCATCGCTTACGAACTTGTCGAGTTCGATCGGCTTGAATTCGCTCTTTTCCTTGATGGTCTGGTTAGCAATATCCTTCATGACCGGCGGGTCGTTGATGGACTTGACCGTGAACACGGCGTCAGACTTGGCAGATGCGCCTTCGGGGTCGGTCACCGTGAAGGTCACCTTTTCAGAACCGTTCCAGTTCTTGGTCGGCTTCTTGATAGTGGCAACACCGTTGCCATCGATTTCAATCTTGAGCTGCTTGTTGCCAGAAACAGTCCACTTGAGGCTCTTGAAGGAATGATCCGGGTCAGAAGCGAGGTCAGCGAGATTGATCGAAGCAAATTCATGCTTTTCTTCGATCATCTGGTCCGGAACCTTCTTGAGGGTCGGCACGTCGTTCACAGACTGCACCGTGAACAGAGCCTTGGAGGTAGCCTTTGCGCCTTCGGGGTCAGTGACCGTGAAGGTGATTTCGTCGGCACCGTTCCAGTACTTGTTCGGGATCTTGATGTTAGCCACATGCTGGGCATCGATTTCGACCGTGAGGCCAGCATTCTTGCCGTTAGCAGACTTCACATCGACAGTGAACTGGAGATCAGAGAGCTTGTTGTCGAGGTCGCGGACCATTTCGCCGAGCTTGATCGGCTTGAACTGTTCCTTTTCCTTGATAGTCTGCGGAGCAACCTGCTTCGTGAATTCCGGAACGTCGTTCACGGATTCCACAGTGTAAGCGACAGTGCGTTCATCCGTTGCACCTTCCGGGTCAGTGACCTTGATGGTGAGCGTTTCAGAACCGTTCCACTGCGGGCTCGGCGGAGTCACCTTCAGCACGCGGCCTTCAAGGGACACCTTGAGTTCGCGGTTACCCGTAACAGTCCACTTGAGCTTGTCTTTAGAGTGGTCAAGGTCTTCGACAAACTTGTCGAGTTCGACCGGCTTGAAGGAACCCTTTTCCTTGATAGTCTGTTCAGCGATATCCTTCATGGTCGGCGGGTCGTTGATAGACTTGACAGCGAGCTTGAACGAAGTAGAAGCCTTACCGCCCTCGGGGTCGGTAGCAGTCAGGGTAATGGTTTCGGAACCGTTCCAGAGTTCGGACGGAGTCTTGAAAGAAATTTCGCGAGTTTTGTTATTCAGGTTAACCTTGATGTCCTTATTACCTGCGATGTCGATCTTCAACTGGGAGAGATCGTGGTCGGCATCGGAGAGATAGTCATCAAGCATGACAGAAGAGAATTCATTCTTTTCTTCGATAGTCTGGTCCGGAATCTTCTTGAACACAGGAATATCGTTAATGGACTTGACAGTAAATGTCACCTGCTGCTTGGCAGAAGCACCTTCCGGGTCAGTCACGGTGAAGGTTGCCACAGCGGTACCGTTCCAGCTCGGGTCCGGAATTTCGATAGAAGCAACGTGGTCGTCACCGATGTTTACAGACAAAGTACCGGACTGCGGTTCCTTGCCCTGGTGCTTCACGTCAGCTTCCCAAGAAAGTTCAGAATTCTTGTGGTCAGCATCCTTCACATATTCATCGAGCTTGATCTTAGCAAAGGTCTTCTTTTCGTCGATGGTCTGGTTAGGAATCTGCTTCACGATCTGCGGCACGTCGTTCACGGAGTTCACAGTGAAGCTGTTTTCAGATTCAGCGCAAGCGCCAGCCGGGTCACAGACCTTGAACTTGATGGATTCAGAACCATTCCACATCTTGGACGGAATCTTGATCGTGGCGGTCTTGCCGGCGATATTGACGGCGAGATCCTTATTGCCAGAAACTGTCCACTTAAGTTGTTCGAAAGGATGGTCAGGATCCTTGACCAGCTTATCCAGTTCGATGGGCTTGAATTCCTGTTTTTCGTCGATGGTCTGGTCCTGGACTTCCTGCACAAATTCAGGAGCGTCGTTCACAGACTTGACCGTAAACTTGGCAGTAGCCTTGGCGGTCGCACCGGCAGGGTCGGTCACCGTGAAGGTCACGGTTTCAGAGCCGTTCCAGAATTCGTTCGGGATCTTGATGTTTGCAGAACCGTACTTGTCGATATCGAACTTCAAGTCCTTGTTGCCCGAAATGCTCCACTTGAGTTTCATGACATCGTCATCGACATCGGTCACATAGTCAGAAAGGCTAATGGATTCGAATTCGTTCTTTTCTTCGATGGTCTGGTCCGGAATCTTCTTGATCACCGGAGCATCGTTAATCGGCTTGACCACGAAGTTTGCGGTCGTAGAGGCACTAGCGTATTCGCCATCAGTGGCCGTAAACTTGATCTTGGCGGAACCGTACCAGTTCGGGTCCGGGATAATCACGGAGGCGACGCGGTTCGGATCGATTTCCACATTCAGGTCGCCTTCAGCTTGATCCTTGCCCACCGGTTGGATGTCGAATTCCCACAAAATCTGGTTCTTCGGGTGGTCGGGGTCGGTCACGAAATCATCGAGCTTGATTTTGGTGAAGGTCTTACCTTCGTCGATGGTCTGGTCCGGAATCTGCTTGACTTCGGGCGGGTTGTTCACGGATTCAACGTTGAAGTTCACCGTTTCGGAACCGACGGCACCCTTGGAGTCCGTGGCCATGAAGGTAATGTCTTCAGAACCGTTCCAATACTTGCTCGGAATTTCAATCGTCGCAACACGTTCGGGAGAAATGGACACCTTGAGTTGCTTGTTGCCGGAGACCGACCATTTCAGCTTATCCGGTTTGTCCATGTCATCGGATACATACTTATCCAATTTAATCGGGGCGAATTTGCCACCTTCGTTAATGGATTCCCCCGGAATCCCCATAACAGAAGGAGCACTATTTTCTTCCTGTGCAATACCTACAGAAGCCAGAATACTGACTGACGCCAATAGGGCTGCTACAGACCAATTTTTTCGTTTCATTTATGATCTCCCATAAATTTCTTCTTCCAATTACACCTTTTGCTTTCACAAAAAACGTACCGCCCCCGCTAGTCCGAGCGCGATTTTACGAGGTCAAATATAACGTTTTTATACGTGATAAAACGCACATTTTCAAAAAAAAACGCTAAAAAGTAAATTTTGAATAACCATTAAATTGCCTTTTTTTGAGCAAATTTAAGGGTTTATGCTTCGTAACTCATTGATAATCAACGACTTACGAAAAGCCCCCTCGAAAAAAACATCGAACGGGCTGAAAAAACTTTTTTTCGCAGTTTATACGAATTTTCACGATTTTACAAAGAATTTACATTCAATCGGAACAAAAAGTTCCGAAAGCATTCGTTTTCACGCCTTTGTCTGCTGACAATGTATTACCAAAAAAGTATTTTTTCACAAACAACAATCAAAAACAGGTAAAACAATGAAATTCGTATTCCTTTGCGACGCCAACTACCTCAAGGGTGACATGGTCAACTTCGTAAACAACTTCCCCACCAACCATGAACTGGTGACCATGACAAGCGATGAACTGCTCCAGACCAAGTCCATTTTCGAAGGCACCTTTGCCGTACTCGCCGAACGCACCACTTGGCAGAAGAACTTCAGCCTGTTCCGCTACTTTGGCCTGCTCCCGCTTCTGGAAGTGCTTCCGCTCGGTATCGTAAGCCGTTCTCGCCGCAGCGAACCCCTGAAGGGCCGCACCCAGAACCGTAACCAGGAAATCTATTTTAACCCGAGCGCCACCGCTGAAGAACTCTATCTTCAGGTCGACAAGTTCGTGGCCGCGCCGCCTGCAGGTTTCACCTACCCGCGTGGCACTCAGAAGGCCTAATTAGGGGACAATGCAGCACAAGGTCTTAAATGACCTGTACAGGCAAGGCGGAATCACCTTTTTTGCTTTTCCGGGCGAAACCGAAATTCCGCTTGAACCCTTACAGAACCTTGCGCTGGCGCTAAACGCCGGCGCTCGTTTTTTGGTTATTGACTTTTCTGGCAAGAACAGCCTGAAAGGGAATGGCGCTATTTCAGCAAGCGACTTGATCGAAAAGAGACTTTCGCAAGAAACTCTCAACGAACTCGGTTCCGATACAAACAGCTGGACCATTACCGGAACCAGGTGCTTTCCGCAAGACGATGACCAATTCAGGAACCTGTACCACAACCTGCAACAAATCAAGAAATCGATTGCGCAAATCGTAGCCATCCTGCCGTTGGAAATAAACGACCAGGAAGCCTATTACGCAAAACTGGTTTCGAGGCTCATCGTCATTGACGGCGAAAGCGCCGCAGAAGCGTCTGCCTACCTGGAAGACTTGCCGCACTTCAACAAGTCGAATCTACTTTGGCTGTTCCCGCAAAAGCCCGACAAGAAGAACTTTTACCACGCCTACAGGGCGGTGCGCCGGAGCCATTCTTTTTACAAGGAAATCCGCACCTGCGACTGGAAAAAGGATCCTGAAAAATTCGCAAAAATTATCGAGTACTTGCACAAGTTCTCGATTCTGGAAAAGAACCCGCTAGACGGTTCTTCGAAAGTATTCAGGACACTGTTCCCGATGTTGCTTCTGTTCGCGGTTGCATTGCCGTTCTTCTTTGTGACCAAAACGGAACCAGGCATTTCGAACACCCGCGACCGCATTCACGAACGCGACAAGCTTTCGATTGCGCCGTCGTTTGAATACACCTTCGACGGCAAGGAAAACATGCAGCGCATTTCGCGCTACGCTATCGGCCGATTCAACGCCTTGATTACAAACGACAAGATGATCCAGCAGTATCTCAAGGTCACTCTCGAAGAAAACGGCTACCCCACCAATTCGTGGGAGAACAACGGAAAGAATATTCCGCCGGCAGGAACCGTTATCAAGTTCTCGCGTCCCGATTTCTTCGCGAAGTCGGCTTCGGATTCTATCGGCGCCGCCTGGAAATACTGGACATCGATTGTATCGGATAGCGTCGCCTACTTGACAGAATTTTACCACGCCCAAGCCACCGCCTCTTTCAGGCAACATAACGGCATCGACGTGGCCAGCCGACAGGGCGCCCGAATACTCGCCCCGTTCGCAGCAAAAGCCTGGACCGCACGCGACGAACGCGGCGGCATCGTGATCGGGCTCGTGCGCAAAAAAGATGTCGTCATCTTTATGCATTGCGACCAGTTGCTATACCTTGACGGACAAGAAGTTATGGCAGGCGACCCCATCGCAACAGTCGGTCTTACGGGACACACCACTGGCCCGCACGCCCACGTCGTTACTGGGCTCATCGACAAGAACGGCGACAAGCGAATCGGCAACGTTAGGTACAAAGTAATAGACCCGATCAAGTGGTTCTACATGTTCAAGCCGACTGCCGATGCTGTGAGGAACCGGTAACACTCACTCGTTGTAAAACAAACAACATAGCCGCAAAAGTGATAGCGGTCACAAAGCACTCCAAAAAGTGTTCTCTAAGCGTTTTTTTAGCCCCGATGTAAGCTATTTGTTACATATTGGGGGTCGCCAAAACACCCCGTTTTAAATAACTTTTATTTTGGAATTAGGGATAAGGTTCAAACAAAGAAAAAAGGAATAAAAAAATGAAATTACGTGTGTTGGCATTCGCTACCATGACCGCCGCCCTCCTTACCGGATGCTCCGGTGTCGTTAAACCCACTGTAGAAGTCGCCAATCACGATTCTGACCACAACATCCCTGCCATTGACGAAATGATCGTCGCCTACAAGACGGACTACATCAACAAATGCTACATCCCGGTCGCCAAAAAGCATCCGCCTGAAAACCAGTGTCAGTCCGAACTCTTCCAGATGTTGGAACGCAGCTATCACCTGGACTACAACCAGAATCACGTTGCAATGGCCTCTAACAAGTTGCTGTTCAAGGACATAGATGCAAAGATTATCGAAATGTCCCGCAACGATCCTGAAGTTCGCAATGCAATTCGCGCAGCAGCATTTACAAGCACAAGCGAAATGCTCAGCTACTACCACGAAAAGTACCAGTTTGACACCCAGGTCGAACAATATTAGGAAGATTGAATTTTATTCTTCGGTAAACAAAAGTCCTGCAGTCATTCTGCGGGACTTTTACTATATTTACGCCGCAATTAATCAGCCTTGGAGAACAAATCGAAAAGGCATAAAAAAGAGACAAAATCATGGGAAAATCACTCTATCAGAAGATTTTTGAAAGCCACACGGTAGCTAAGCTCCCGAGCGGCCAGTGCCAGCTCTTTATCGGGCTCCACCTCTGCCACGAAGTCACGAGCCCGCAGGCTTTTGCGCAGCTCCGCGAAGAAGGCCAGAAGGTGCTGTTCCCGGAACGCACTTTCGCCACGGTGGACCACATTATTCCGACCACGTTCCCGGAACGCAACCGCCCGCTCAAGGACGGCATTTCCGAAGAGATGTTCTCCCATATCGAAAACAACACCAAGAACAACGGCATCAAGTTCTTTGGCCCCGCCACCACCGAACAGGGCGTTATCCACATCGTGGGCCCCGAAGAAGGCGTGACCCAGCCGGGTATGACCATTGCCTGCGGTGACTCCCACACGGCAACCCACGGCGCATTCGGCGCTATCGCATTCGGTATCGGCACAAGCCAGGTGGCCGACGTTCTCGCTACCCAGACCCTCGCCATGAGCCCCCTCAAGACTCGCCGCATTAAGTTCACCGGCAAACTCAAGCCGGGTGTGACCGCCAAGGATGTGGCACTTGCCTACATCGCTAAGCTCGGCGTGAACGGTGGCGTTGGCTACGCTTACGAATTTGCAGGCCCGGTCATCGAAGAAATGGGCATGGAAGGCCGTATGACGGTCTGCAACATGGCTATCGAAGGCGGCGCCCGCGTCGGTTACTGCAACCCCGACGAAAAAACTTTCGAATACCTCAAGGGCCGTCCGTACGCCCCGAAGGCCGACAAGTGGGACGAGGCCGTTGCTTACTGGAAGTCCGTGGCTACCGACGCCGACGCCCAGTTTGACGACGAAGTCGAAATCAACTGCGACAACCTCGAACCGATGGTGACCTGGGGCATTACGCCTGCCCAAGCCATCCCCCTCAACGGCAACATGCCGAAGATCGACGAATTTACCGGCAGCGAAAAGAAGGTCATCTCCGAAGCTTATGAATACATGGGCTGGGAAGAAGGTTCCAAGATGATTGGCCGCCCCATCGACATCGCCTTCGTGGGCAGCTGCACCAACGGCCGCCTCAGCGACTTGCAGGCAGCCGCCGAAATCATCAAGGGCCACAAGGTCGCCCCGACCGTGAAGATGTGGGTCGTTCCTGGCTCCATGAAGATCAAGGTGGAAGCCGAAGCTCTCGGTCTCGACAAGATTTTCAAGGAAGCCGGTGCCGAATGGCGCGAAGCAGGCTGCTCGCTCTGCCTCGCCATGAACCCGGATAAGCTCAAGGGTCGCCAGGTCAGCGCAAGCTCCAGCAACCGTAACTTCAAGGGCCGCCAGGGCAGCCCGACGGGCCGCACCATCCTCATGAGCCCCGCCATGGTGGCAGCAGCAGCCATCGAAGGCAAGATCACCGACGTCCGCAAGTACATCAAGTAACGCTAAGGAGATTTAAAAAATGAATTCTATCGACATTGTTAAAGGTTCCGGCGTTCCTGTACGCGGCAACGACATCGACACAGACCGTATCATCCCGGCACGCTTCCTCAAGTGCGTGACTTTCGAAGGCCTCGGCGCAAACGCCTTTGCCGACGATATCGCAGGCCTCGCCGCTCAGGGCAAGGTTCACCCGTTCCGCGATCCGGCCTACAAGAACGGCTCCATCCTCGTTTCGAACCAGAACTTCGGTTGCGGTTCCAGCCGTGAACACGCTCCGCAGGCTCTGAAACGCTGGGGCATCCGCGCCATCATCGCCGAAAGCTACTCCGAAATCTTCTTCGGTAACTGCGTCGCTATTGGCGTGCCCTGCTACAAGGTAAGCCACGAAGTGGCCGACAAGATCCTCGCCTGGATCGAAGCACACCCGAGCGAAGAACTCGTGACGAGCACCGAAAGCCGCACGCTCAAGATGGGTGACGAAACCATCGAGCTGATACTTGCCGACGGCCCCCGCGGTCAGTTCCTCGACGGATCCTGGCACGCACGCTCCGCCCTCATGGCCAACGCCGACAAGGTGCAGGAACTCGCCAGCAAGCTGCCGTATATGAACTTTTTGAAGTAAGAAGTAGACGGTAGGAAGTAGGCAGTGATCTCCTACCCCACATTGTCCTCCCGGACCCGTTCCGGGATCGCCTTTTATAAAAACGTCCAAGTTCAAAGCCTGGGCGTTTTTTTTTTCATTTACAGCAAACCAAAACGCTTGCGAACCCGCATAAATAAAGGTATGTTCAAAAGTAGGTTTTATAGAGACTCGTTAAGAGCAGAGGTAAAACCCAAATGAGCTAAAATATTTACTGCCATAAATAGTAATATAATTGCGAATTATATTACAAAGCATCAAAAGTGAACATTTTTTTAGTTGAAACAATCGTAGTCAACTTTTAGCAATACTGAGTGAACCATACCCGCAACAGACAGTAACAGCATAACAACCCCAGCACCAAGCATTCCTATATCGCCATCTAGTCCGCAAAAGACGCAAATCAATGAAATAACGAATTCAATCAGGTTAAATGTTAAAGAAGCATTCTGAATCCGCGAAAAAGTTTTTATAGAATCCATTTTTTTCGACACCATCCAATCAGAACCCGCAAAAACATAAAAATTCACAAGCAAAATCGCAACAAACGACAAAATAGACCCAACTACAGAATCAAACATCATAAACATCAAAAACAAAATCAACAAAGAACAGACTGGAACTGCGGTTCCATTCTGCATCGATTTTGCAATCTTTTTTTTGTCGATATTAAATTTCATACTATAAATATACATTATATTCTTGTCAAAATTTAACATTATAAGTAAAATTTATTGTGTCGTTTTATAGAGACTCGTTAAGAGCAGAAGAAAAACAACAAAGAGATTCCACGTATCGCCTGTTCATCCAAACAAGTATGAAGATACTATAGAATTTTTGAAAACAAGAAAATAAAAAAAGAAAGTTGGTAACCTCTCTACGACCCTGAATCACCATCAGGCGTGTGTTTTCCAACTTTCTTATTTACAATATACATTCTTTTCATTTTCCAGTCAATAGATCGATAACAAAAAAAACGTCCTGTAAAAATTCGCAAAACTTACGTCTTATAGGGGCTCTTTATGAGCCAATGATTTTAAGGCGGTGCACTAGACGAAGGAGAAACATCCCCCTCCCCTCTCGCGCAAAATTGTATATATTATGCTTATACCGGTGAGGTTTATATGAATGCCATAAGACCCGTTTCAGACTTGCAAGATTGTCTCGAAGACATTTCCAAGACCGTCCACGAATCTGGACAGCCTGTGTTCTTGACTAAAGACGGCTATGGCGACATGGTTCTTATGAGCATGGAAGCGTTCGCCCATTTTCAAATTGAAAATGAAATCTATGCCAAGTTACATGATGCCGAACTACAGGCTCAGGAATCCACCAAAAGATATACTTCAGAAGAAATCCTAAATTGCCGACATTAACTCATTAGCCAATATCATTTCATTAATTCGATAACGACATCTACACAAAAACAATAGAGGTCTCTCGGGATTACTCCAAGTTTTAGGGCGGATAGGATTCCCAAACCCATGCTCACCTCACCCATCGACAACATTCTCGTAGAAAAGGCAAAGCGCCAAATGCACCTGCGCAACGGCGAGAATATCGTCAAGACGTACAAGATTTCTTTGGGCAAGAATCCTGTGGGAGCGAAAGTCAAATCCGGCGACAACAAGACGCCCGAAGGCGACTACACCATCGAAAGACACAATCCCAAGAGCATTTTCCATTTATCGCTCCGGATTTCGTACCCGAACGCGGAGCAAATCAAGGCCGCAAAAGAAGGCTACTACGAGCCCGGTGGCGACATCATGATCCACGGCTACCCGAACAAGGTTCCGGCGTTTCTTTTCAAATATTGGCACAGGTGGAAGGACTGGACTGCCGGTTGTATCGCCGTCTCCAACGACGAAATCGAAGAAATCTACGCCGCCGTCAAAGACGGAACTCCGATAACCATCAAACCTTAGTAAGCCCTACACCATCTCGGCCTTGAGCTTTGCGGCGAGTTCAATCACGGCATCATCGAGAGTTCCTAAACTTATAGGAGGCATTAGCCAACGAAGCGAGTTCTTTCCTGCGTTCTTCGGTAATCTGTGGCTTGCCAGCATGGCTCGCCTCGAAATCGGCAAGGATTTTTTGCTCCTCTTCGTCGAGATTGAACTTTTTCGCATGTTCTTTAAAAGACAACATTATACTTTCCTTTTTTATGCGACATAACAAATGTAAATCATTTGACTTTTTCGAGCGATTTTCGCTATTTTCTAATGCCCTTCGGGTCGGAAATAGGCAGTTGACACCTTCGGACGGCCAGCCCCAACAATCCACCTCTTTGCGGTTCTTTTCCGGCATGCGCCTCCTTTGCCATTTTCACAAACGGTTTCTTGTAACTGCGACTCATTATCGGCCCCCATTCACTTCAACACCCTTTTTTAATCGTCTTTCTACCTTTTTCACATCCTCGCCTGCCGGCAACTTTTCAGGAACGATGCCGCGATCAAGCAACATCTTGCGGACAGCACGGTTGTTGTCCACATGTTCCTTTTCAATTTTCTTCTGTCCAAAAAGATTTTTGGTTTGCGTTTTGACAGACGTCATTTCAGCAGCAAGGTCCTTGGCCTTGATACTGACTGTCGGCAAAAAATCTGCCAACGGACGACTTGCAGGAACATTATACTTGCGCTTAAGTAAATTCGTATCAATATTGAACAAAGCTTGATCACCCTTCGAACGAATAATAGCGAACCCCTTGCTATCTACGCCGCGTTCAAACAAGACTCCAGAAAGAATCTTCTCTGTCTGTGCAAGTTTTGCACGAGCCTGAACACGCTCAAGTTCATGAATACGAGTTTCTACAATTTCAGCAACACGGGTCTGAACAGCAAAATAATTCTGTGCAAAGGAAATTTCTGGCTTGCGGGAATCACCGTTCTGCGCAATCAAATAACAAGCATAGCGAGAAAGCATGTAATCATCTACTTCACGCCTTGCACCCTTAGCAAGATCGATCATTTTCCCCACGCGGGGAAAATGATCCTCAGAAAGTTCTCCCGCATTATCACAGGCTTCTTTTGCCTTGTCAATCACATTCAAAAATTTTTCCCACTTGCTATACCCAAGCAGAACAGCAAGTTCGCGAGCACTCCAGCATTCAATGCCTTCGTATTCGCATGCAATTTGTTCAAACTTGTTGAACAGTTCCTTGATTTCATTAGACTTCATATAGCCTCCATTGATGTGGTCGCAAACTGCGACCGGTTGTTATTCAGAGGCGTTCTTTCGCAAAGGGCCGGAAAACCCAAATAACAAAGAACGCACCTCGCCTTTCCTTAGACGAGATGCGTTCGGGCTTTAATGTACCTATAATTCAAAAAACTGGCAAGGGGGCCACAAAAATTTTACAGAGACGTCAAATTTAAAAGACTAGACGTATTTTTATTTTGTATGTTTACAACCAGAAAAGAATATTCGATGAAGGAGAATTTTTTATGAAAATTTCGACCATTATCTCCGCACTGAGCATTATCGCACTCATTGGCTGTGCGGGTGGCCCCCGTCAACGCAGCATCAACGAAATGCCGGAATACGGCAACCAGCCCAAGAGTCCCGAACTATTGCAGGCCGACCAAGAATTTCTAAACACAGTCAAAGGCAAGGAAAAAGAATCCTTTGACCACATGATGAATGTCGGATGGTCCTTTTTTCAACGAGGCGATATAGGTACTGCCATCAAGCGTTTCAACCAGGCATGGCTCATCGATTCTACCCGCTACGAGTCTTACTGGGGGTTCGCTGCCGCCGAAGGCCGTCTAAACAATCTAGAAACATCTAAGCACTATTACGAAAAAGCGCTCAGCCATAACGGCGACACGAAAATTCTAAATCCGGAATACGCCATCGTGCTCCGTGAATCAGCCAAAAAAGAAAACAACAGCGAAAAACTAGCCGAAGCGGACAACCTGTTCAAGAGTGAAATCGAAGCGGGCAACGAAAAAGCCGCCTGCATTTATGCCTACCAGCTTTTCCGCGAAAAAAAGAACGAAGAAGTTTGCCAAATCATGGCAAGTTCATGCAAAGATGATAGAGACAACCTCAAGAAAAAAGCAGGCTGTAACTAATTCACCAAGCAGAGCTCAAGCCGTATGAAGGCGACCTTCCTAATCATATTTGTTCTAGTTGCGCAAGTTCTTGCGGGCTCCCACCGCATAGCTTATGACCGTGTTGATCCAGAGGCATACGAAGCAAGCGTAGACTCAATCCCAATACATACAGAGGAACCACAGGATTCACTACAGCAAGAGGATTTGCTTAATTGGTCGTGCCAGAGCCTTAAGGAGCATAGCGAGCTCATACAGAATGCATACAGGATGCAGCGGGATTCTTTATCCAAAAAAGAGCGTAGAGAACACGTACAACTTATGGACCGACAACTTGACTCCGTTGCAAATGTTTGCCATCTGGGAATATACGGGAGATCTCAGCTAGGGCGTTATGCATCACGTCGAATGTTCGCATTTGACCTTTCTTTCTTCATGGCAATGCCGACCATAGACGAGTCTTTCAACAATATCAGGTTCTATGGCGGGGATATTTCCGTAAAGGCAACAACGTCCAAAGGGGACTTCGGTTTAGGATTTAGTGTCGGCTATGGGAAAAATGAAGGGGACGACATCCACTACGAAGACATCTACCACAAGGGCGGGGAAACCGCGGGCGGCGTGACCCCGTATCTCTTTTACGGCTATCCGGTTTTAGACAATACGGACCACAAGATTGTCCCTACAGTCAAATTATGCTACTACAGCGGCAGTTCCGGGGATGAATCTATCCCAGCAGAGGACGATACGCACAAGCAGTTTTTCTATTCCCTGGGAATCCGTTACGAGTATACTATCAACGCCCCCGCCGACAAGGAGGACTATCATAAAGGTCTCCTACATGACGCCGTTTTCGCGACAATCAATTTTGGTTTCGATGTAAATATGTATGCCGCAGATGTCATCGCCATTAGGGCATTTATCGGGCTTGGCTTGGGACTCTTTTCGTAAACAGCCCTACCCCATATACTTGGATTTGTACCCGTGATTTTCCTGGGGGCGCAGGTCGTTCGGGTACATCACGTCGGTGTAGATGTCTTCTTGCAGCTGTTTCACGAGTTTGTACACTTCTGCATAATTGGCGATGCTGTCGATGGAAATGCCCGCATTAGTCGACCTTCCTCGCCCGTTCAGCGTCGCCGGGTTCGCCTGGGCCGAGGTCGTGATGATATCGCCCACCCCACCCCAAACCACTGGTCAAAAACGCCGCGGTGCAAATCTACATGCGAAAGTTCCGCGAACGGTTTTGACTTGTATGTCCTGGCGAAGATACCTCCGGAAGCATAGATGGCCTTGTCCGTGACGATATAGGCCGTATTGCGATACCGCCTGAACGAAAGTAGCGCCCCACCCAGGTATAGCCAAACCGGCATCATGTGCAGCGCCATGAACGGAACGAGAAAGAAGGCAGCCTCATCGGCCTTGTCCGAAGAGAACGCAGCCCCGATAAAGAACATGTCAAAGAGTCCCCAGACGAGCGCAAACGGGAGTAGCGGATTGAAAATGCATTCAAAGATAAAGCACCTTTTGTCCGGCTTGCCGGCATAAAGGATCTTTTCCCCCTTCCCTATCAAAAGCGTCAGTTCGTTTTCCATAGCCACACCTCAAAACGGATAAACATTTCCCTATTAATATAAACAAAAAAGCGTGATTTACTCCTTTTTATTTACAATTTGTCCAAAGTTTTGGATTAATTCGTTTGCAAATCTTGCGCTTTAAAGGTATATTATGGGAAAAGGAGAACAAGATGTCTATCAGGAAGTACAAGCGTAAACTCGCTTTATGCGTTGCAGCCTTATTTTGGGCAGGTTGCGACAGCGATTCCAGCAGCGCACCTGAAGCAACTCCAGACAATCACGGCGAGATTACTCCTCTCCCCAACAGTTCCGAAGCAGAGGAAGCTCCGGCTCCACTCCCCAACAGTTCCGAAGCAACCGCCCCCAGCAGTTCTTCCGAAATGGAAACGGCTCATTCGAGCGAATCTTCTGAAATACTTTCCAGTAGCTCCGAAGGACTTCCCGAATCATCTAGCGAGGCGGAACCGTCTGGCGAAACTGAATCGTCGTCTAGCGTGAACAGCGATTACCCCTACACGCTAAGCACATTCCCGAATGTCCACTGCAAGGATTCAAGCTATTTCCATAAATCATGGTGTCCTTCAAGTAAGCCCTCTTTAAAACAATCCATTGCAGATATGGAAGCAGATATGCCTTTATACGGCGTTGTTCAGCCAGTCTGCCAAGATTACGACAGAACCGTCAACGTGTATACTTGCGATAACGGATGCACGTATTCACCAGGAGCATTCAATCTGTTGCAAGGAGACACAATCTTCCAGCAGGAATATTCTACCATAGACAACAAGTATATACCCATCCAGAAAAAAATCGCGCAAGACAGCGCACAAGCTGAAGCAAGCACCTCTTATCCGTATATGCTCGCCAGCGATACCACCGTCCACTGCAAAACAATGTACAAGACCAAAATTGCGAAATTGACTCCTTCGAGTTTGTGCGAAACTTACTCCGAAGGATACTATTTCAAATGCAAAGACGGCAACAATTACGAATGGGAAGAAATGCTCCGAGACGAGAACGGACTTATAGAACGAGAAAATCCGGATGAATAATCCGGCCCTCTCACAAACCTTTAACAAACTAACAATAATACAACACTACAAACTATGCGTAAAAAAACATACTCTCTCATGGCTTTATCGCTCGGCCTGATTCTTGCCGCCTGTGCAGGAACACAAATTGAGCGTAATTCTGTTCCTGGGCTCGATATCAACGGCAAGAAACTCTGGATCCTTGTCGATGAACAAAAGGCATACTCCGGCTACACCACCAAGCTCGATTCCATTTGGCAGCACGACGCGCAGAAAAACAATCTCGAAATTGAATACAAAAAGAACGAAGCTCTTGCTCTGGATCCTGTCAAACCCAAGTCTCTTTTTGAGCAATGTGGAGATTCCTACCTAATGCACACCTAGGTGTCTGGAAAATCACAAACCACGCAGTACGACGCTTCCACCGGCATGATCATGGGCGGTTCCAGTGAAGTTGAATACACCTCGGTCATGTACGACTGCAGCACAGGCAAGGTTGCCTGGAAGGCAATCTTGAAAACGACCGGTCACGAACTTTGGGCCCAGAGCGAACTCGTCAAGGGCATCTTTAAGGACTTCCACGAAAATTCAATCTTAAAAGAGGAGAAATAATGAAAAAACTAATCACACTTCTGTTTGCAGCGTTCCTGCTTTGCTCTTGCGCACCTGCAATCCAGAAAATGTCCAACTTTGACAAGGTTCACCCGCTGCAAGGCAAAACTGTGGTCGTCTATTCTGAATCCCACAAGCAGGTAGCCGATTTTGCAAACCAGGTCGCAACCACGATGGCCGATTCCCTGAAGGTTCATGGCGTCGAAGCCAAGGCTTACGTGCAAGACAAGAGTTCGCTTTCGCTTAGCGAAAATCCGGTTATCGATTACGCCAAGGAACAGAACGCCGACTACTTGCTGGTCCAGAACTTTACCAAGGTCAACCTCTACAACGCCGCTCTCGACAGCTTTGAAGAAGAACTGGTGTTGTATTCCATTGAAGAAAAGAAGCCCGTATGGAAGGGTTCCGTGACTTGGAACAACCCCATGCCCCTGGGCACCGGCCCCGGCATCACTGCCGCCCGCCAGGCCACCATGGAACTCTTGACGACCGACGGATTCGTGCCCGCCAAGCAGTAAGTTCCTAAACCATATATCTAAAAGGCAATAAAAGAAAACCGCCGGTCCAATGACCAGCGGTTTCTTTTTACATCTGTTCTGAAATTAGCCGAGACGGTTGTTGATGACATTCCAGTCCACAATCTGCCAGAGTCCCTTAAGGTAATCGGGGCGACGGTTGCGGTAGTCAATGTAGTAGGCATGTTCCCACACATCGAACGTAAGGAGCGGCTTTAAGCCCTTGGTGAGCGGGTTCTGGGCGTTACCTTCTTGCGTAATCACAAGCTTGCCCTGTGCATCGGCAGAGAGCCATACCCAGCCGGAACCGAAGAGGCCTGCCCCCTTTGTCTGGAATTCTTCCTGGAACTTTTCGAAGGAACCGAAATCGCGGGCGATGGCGTCGGCAATTTTACCCGTCGGAACGTTGCCTGCAGACGGAGCCTTGAACTGCATGAAATACATGTAGTGATTCAGGAACTGGCCTGCATTATTGAATACACCGCCTTCGGCTACTTTGACGATATCTTCGACAGTCTTGCCTTCGAAAGCGCTACCCGGAAGGGCTGCGTTCAAATTATTGAGGTAAGTCTGCAGATGCTTACCGTAGTGGAATTCAATAGTTTCCTGGCTGAGAACTGGAGCCAGGTCGCCTGCGGCATACGGGAGTGCCGGCATTTCAAATTTTCCGTTAGATTGTTGAATCATACTTTCCTCTTCTTTGATGGTTAAATGCTACTTTCAATAAATTCCTTGCGGAACGTGCCGTTACCGAGCAAAATGTCAATGGGCAACTTTTTGAATTCATATTCGTATGGAGGCTGTTTCCAGGCGAAATCCTTCGGATATTCGTTGAAAATGTACTGCAACAGCTTTACCGCCATATCAAAACTGCGGAACTTGTCGCGGTCGAGCACGTGAATCTGCGCTCCCCCGCAAATCTGGCCCACACCCTTGTGGAACGTGGGCTGGAAGTAATTTTCGCGGAAATACACGCCCGGGAGCTTGAGGTCATTCATGTACTTGCAAAGCTTGACGGCATCGATAAACGGGGCGCCGAAAATTTCGAACGGACGCGTGGTGCCGCGGCCTTCGCTCACGTTGGTCGCCTCGAACAGGCACATGCCGGGGTAAACGATAGCGGTATCGAGGGTCGGCATATTGGGGCTCGGCAAAATCCACGGAAGACCCGTCTGATCATACCACATCTTTTTGTCGTAACCTTCCATGCCGAGCACGTAGAGTTCGCACTTGGGGAAACGTTCTTCCTTGAACTGGACGGCCAATTCACCAATCGTCTTAGCATGGCGCGTACGGATACTGTGCAGGCCCACAAAACTCGTGTAGTCCAAATCCAGCACCGGGCCTTCTTCGTCTACGCAGTTAATGGGGTTCGGGCGATCCACCACAATCACGGGGATTCCAGCCTTTTCGCAGGCTTTCATACAAAGGAACAGCGTCCAGATAAACGTGTAGTAGCGGGCGCCCACATCCTGCAAGTCCACAAGCATCATGTCTACGTGACTGAGCATTTCGGCAGTGGGTTCGCGATGTTCGCCATACAGGCTATAAACGGGAATGCCCAGTTCGGGGTCGGTGTAACCTTCCCATTCGATCATGTTGTCCTGGGTGTGTCCCTTGATACCGTGCTGGGGGCCAAAAAGGGCCGAAAGCTTAAAGAGTTTGCCGTCGTATTCCTTGAGTAAATCGAGGGTATAGTGCAAATCCGGGAGAACCGATGCAGGGTGCAAAACCGCGCCGAGGCGCTTGCCCTTGAGATTTGCGGGGAAAACTTTTTCAAATTGTGTAAGAGCGAGAGTTACCATAGTGATTCGTTGGCAGTTGGCAGAACTTAGTCAGCAGTGATTAAAGGTTAGGGGTTAGACAACTTTTTTCAAGAAAATATAAATAAAAGGCGCCTGGCGGGGCCTGGAAACGAAAAAAAATCCAAAAATGGCACAAAGTGACAGACGGATTTTTTTATTTTTACCCTAGAACAAAAAACAACTAGGATTAATTATGGCTTATTTGAATAAAGTGATGCTTATCGGCAATATCGGCAAGGACCCCGTCATTAGCGCAAGCGCAGCAGGTCGCAAGCGCGTATCGTTCTCCTTGGCCACCAGCCGTCGCTATCGTGATAACAATGGTGAACAGAAGGAACAGACTGACTGGCACAACATCGTGGGTTGGGGCAAAATCGCCGACACGATGGAAACTCTCGGCGTGCACAAGGGCATGACCCTCTATGTAGAAGGTTCGCTCACCAACCGCAGCTGGACCGACCAGACAACCGGCCAGAAGCGTTACAGCACCGAAGTCAACCTGGACACATTCCAACTTTTGACGCCGCGCGGCCAGAACGGCGGCAACTTCCAGGGAGGCAACTCCTACAGCCAGTCCAACAACTTTAGCCAGGCAAGCGCCCCCTCTTACGATGCTCCAGCACCGGAAGGCGTCGACGACGATCTGCCTTTCTAAAAAATGAACCAGCAAATTGCAGATATCGCTTTGATGATGGTGCTCCCCCTGGGCATCACCTTTACAGCAATTCTCATGTCCGTTTCTGCAGAAACACGCACCAAAATCATGATGGGCGTGTTTTTGTCATTCCTGATTGTGGCAATGGATTGCATATTCTTCTTCGCGAAGAACTCGTTCATTGCCTACAACTGCGACGGCGGACTCCTGCTGTCATTCGCGAGCCTGTTTTTCTTCGCTATCATAGGCTTTATCCGCTTTGACGACCGCGCTGCGAAGGTCGGAAACATCTTTCTCGCCTTCTTTATGCTGTCGGCCTTCATGGGAATTGCCTACTGGGACCGCCCGACGTTCATTCCGACATCGGACTACACCGCCGAAGAAATCGCCGCGATGAATACCAAGTACCAGGACTACATCGCATCATTCCAAAACGGTGAAGGTGGACAGATTCTGCCCGGTTCCGACCACATGGTTCGCCATAGGATTCGCACCGGCGATCAGGCAGGCAAAGCCGGCAGCGACGACAAGGACTTGAGCAGGCTCGACAGTTATCTGGTCGATGCAGAAACAGTCATCAAGCGCATGCAAGACATCATCAACTCCATGGATGCCTTCGGCACCCTGCCGTCCAACATTTCGGAATCAGAGCGTGAAATGCGCAGCAGCCAGGCGCTTGCCATCAACAACAATGCCATCGCGCTTAACAAAAAGGTTCTCGGGCTTTTCCACCCGCATAAATCCAGCGATGCGCACAAGGAACTGATTCAGGCAAGCGAATGCGTGCGACTCGCCGCCTACGCGCTCTACAGCTACACGCTCCAGGAAAACCCGGAGCAGCAACTGATCCAATACAGGCAGTCCAGAGACCAGATTGGCCAGATGAAAATCTACCTGAAGCGTTTCTGGAACGCCACAGAAGCTTTACAATCAAACAATCAACAACAAACCGAACAATAAAGGTTAATTATGATTCGCAACGTTGCCATCATGGGCGCCACGGGCGCCGTGGGCCAGGAAATCCTCTCCATCCTCGAAGAACGCAACTTCCCGCTGCAGAGCCTGAAGCTCCTCGCTTCTGAACGCAGCGCCGGTAAGGAATTCAAGTTCAAGGGCGAAACCCTCAAGTGCGAAGTTCTAAACAAGGATTCTTTCAAGGGTGTCGACCTGGTGCTCAGCTCCGCTGGTGCCGCAATTTCCCAGGAATTTGCTCCGATCGCCGTCGAAAACGGTGCCGTGGTCGTGGACAACACCAGCTTCTTCCGCATGGATCCGGCAGTGCCGCTGGTTGTCCCGGAAGTGAACCCCGAAGACATCAAGCTCTACAAGTCTGAACTCGGCGGCAAGGGCATTATCGCTAACCCGAACTGCACGACCATCATGATGGTTGTGGTGCTCAACCCGATCGAAAAGATTTCTCACATCAAGAAGATCCACATTTCTTCTTACCAGAGTGCAAGTGGCGCAGGCGCCATCGCCATGGAAGAACTCAAGCAGCAGTACAAGGACATCCTCGAAACCGGTACGACGACACACATCAACAAGTTCCCCTTCCAGCTCGCCTACAACGTGATTCCGCAGATCGACAAGATGACGGAAAACGACTACACGAAGGAAGAAATGAAGATGTACAACGAAACCCGCAAGATCATGCACTCTGACGTTCGTACGAGCGCCACCTGCGTGCGCGTGAGTTCGCTGCGTTCTCACTCCGAATCCGTGTGGTTCGAAACCGAACGTCCGGTTTCTGTCGAAGAAATCCGCAATGCCTTGAAGAACGCTCCGGGCGTGACCCTCAAGGACGATCCGCAGAACTACGTGTACCCGATGCCGCTCGAAAGCGCCGGCAAGGACAACGTGTTCGTAGGCCGTATCCGCAAGGACCTCGCCGACGAGAACAGCAACACGCTGTGGCTCACCGGTGACCAGATCCGCAAGGGCGCCGCCCTCAACGCCGTGCAGATTGGCGAGATTCTCGCTAAGGGTGTGTAATTCGAAAGATTGCGCGACTGCGCAACTTTCGCTTAAGCGAAAAACATTTAAAAAGCCGTCCTGCAAAGGACGGCTTTTTTTTATTTTCAATGTTTTTTTACGAACAACCGTTAGCGAAGAAGCGTCCTCGACAGAGCCTTGCCGTTCTGTTCCAGAACAATCAAAGCAACGCCTCGAGCTTCTACGGCACCACTCAAATTCACTTGATGCACGCCTTCGCTCATTTTGCCAAGCGAAACAACCTTTTGCAACACCCCCTTCAAATTATACACCTTGACGTTCGTCATTCCCGAACGGGAAAGCGTTACCATAGCTTGCAGGTTTCGGCGGTTTCCATATAGTTTAACGCCATTAGCGCCCTTCACGGCTACCACGTTCGGCTTCGCAATTTCAATCGGAGGACCATCTTCGATAATTTCGGGAAGCACTCCTGTCGTAAACACAAGGTGCGGGAAGGAGAGCGTATCGTTCAAAGTCCAATACTTGTCGAAATCAGTCCAGTTCTTGTATAGAGACGCATTCTTCATTTCAGTAAACGCAACGCCGTCTACCGTTGAATCCGTTCCAAACCCGCAGCCATCCTTATTGTAAAGGGCATTTTTTACAGATCCGTCGTTTCCTGCCACAAAGCAGCCGGCACCATAAAGTTCAGCGCCGCTTGCAACAGTCTTTCCAGCAAAGAATACGTTTTCAATATTCTTTCTATTCGTACCGACAAATCCAGCAGGTTCAACCTTACCAGAAACCTTTCCCGTAGCATAGGCATTCAAAATGGTTCCACTGTTACTCGAAACGAAACCAGCGCCTGTGTATTCACTGGTGACATTTCCCGTAGCGTAGGCATTATTGATTTGACCTTCATTGGAACCGACAAAGCCGCCCGCCGTATACGACACATCATAACCTGTGATTTTTTCAAGAGATCCAGTCGCATAGCAATAGTAGATATTGCCCTTGTTCACGCCGACAAAGCCGCCAAAAACAGAATACGAATGCACATCACCCGTCGCATAGCAATTGAGAATTTTTCCTTTATTTACTCCCACAAAGCCGCCAGCATGCATGCCACCAACGACTTCCCCGCTTGCGAAACTATTCGAAATAATTCCGGTAGAGTCGTTTTGACCGACAAAGCCACCATAAGTATCACCGGATCCCTTATTACCGTTATTCACATGGCCCGTCGCATAGCAACTATCGATTTTGCCGCTATTGCGGAATACAAATCCTGCCAAATTGTTGAACGCATCAACATTTGCTTTCGAATACGAATTCAATATAGTGCCGGCGTTGTTCAAAGCGAAACCAGACACAAGTCTCCCAGGGAAAGAATCGGCAGAAACCGTGCCTTCCATACGGGAATTCTTGATGATACCAGCATTGTGAACGACGAAACCGCCAGAACTATCGGAATGGACATTCGTCTTGGCAAAGCCGTTTTCGATGACCCCAGTCGTATCGTTCGTTCCAACAAAACCAGCCGCACCACGGTATTCACCAAAAACCGTATCGGCATCGACACTGGAATTCTTGATGGTTCCGCTATTATACCCAACCAGGCCAGCCGAATTTTCATTCATCGAATAAATTGAACCATGAGAAACACACGAATCAATCGTTCCCGTATTATATCCGGTCACACCGCCCAGATAACGGTTTCCATGTTCAAGAATTCCATTGATTTCAGCAGAAACAATTAGGCCTTCATTGTCACCGGCAACTAAACCAAGTTTTTGTCCGTAATAAGTAGACCGCATGTCGGCATCGACTTTCACGTTACGAATAACCGATTTTGTTCCGGAATTGCTACCGACAATACCGCCGACACTTACACGATCATTAATGCCATAAACGACGCCACTAAAGTCTACATCTTGAATGATGCCGTTTTCATTAATACCCACAACACCACCCGTACTAACCGGGGCGCGCACCGTATCACGCTTGAGCTCAACATTTTCAATCAAGCCAAAATTCATTACGGCCACAGAGCCAGCTGCCCAGACAAACTTTACCGAAATAAAGCAATCGGACATTTTCAGATTCTTGACAACACCATTAGGGCCTACAGCCATAAACATGGCCGTTGAACGAGTATCCGTCGACATCGAATAAAGATTCGATATGGTATGGTCCGCGCCGTCAAATACGCCGCCAAAATAAGACTGCTCTGTTCCATAGTACGCTACGCCTATCGGCTGGAAACCGGCGGTGGAATCGGCGGCATTCTTTTCGTTCCGGGAAGCAGACGCATCGATATCGGCCACCAGGACATAATGCCCATTCATGCCATAGTCGCCTAAACCCACAGCCTTGAGGTCTTCGTAATCGGCGACCTGCCAAGGACTTTCTGCGGTTCCCGCACCAGCCATTTTACCATTTGTAGCCAAGCATGGTACAGCCAGCAAGGCCCCCAAAAAAATGGAGAGTTTTTTCAACAAATTTCCTCCTTCTTATGAAAATCTATTTTCCCAGCTGGTCCGGGTTCAGGCACTTGAGTTCGTCAACCACGAACAGGCCGTCCTTGCGGATAAGCTTGTCGTCGAACCAGATTTCGCCACCACCGTATTCCGGGCGCATAATGAGCACCAAATCCCAGTGGATGGCGCTGATGTTGCCGTTCGGGGCTTCTTCGTAGCAGCGGCCCGGCGTAAAGTGGATGGAGCCAGCAATCTTTTCGTCGAAGAGGATATCGCACATGGGAGCATTCACAAACGGGTTGAAGCCGATAGCGAACTCGCCCACATAACGGCCGCCTTCGTCGGTATCGAAAAGCGCGTTCAGGGCCACGTTGTCGCCGGATTCGCAGGAGGCGTTCACAATCTTACCGTCCTTGAATTCAAGGCGGATATTGCTGAAGTACTTGCCATCGTAAAGAGTCGGCGTATTGTAGTGAATTACGCCGTTCACGCTGTTGCGCACCGGTGCGGTATAGACTTCGCCATCGGGGATGTTCATGTTGCCGCAACACGGAATCGCCGGAATATCCTTGATGCTGAAGGTCAAATCGGTTCCGTTTGCCACAAGGCGGACCTTGTCGGTACGGTTCATGAGGTCTACGAGGTTCTGGGCGGCCTTGGCCATCTTCGGATAGTCGGCAAGGCAAGCTTCGAAGTAGAAGTCTTCGAACGCCTCGGAACTCATCTTGGCACCCTGCGCCATGGAGGGGTTCGGCCAGCGAAGCACACACCAACGCGTCTTATTCACGCGGTAGTTGAGAACGTCTTCGTTGATCTTGCGGTAGTTGAGCATCTGGCGGCCATCGATGTCGCAATTTTCGAGAGCGTTATCGGCGCCGCGAATGGCGATGTAGGCCTGCATCTTCTGCATTTCGGCCATAGCGAGGTCTGCCTGAAGCTGCATCTGTTCGATGGTTGCCGACTTGATCATTTCGCGACGGACACGGCCGCGATAATTATGCACGAATGCGTTTCCGCCCACCTTGGCGACAGCCTTCACAAGTTCTGTCGTGACTTCGTCGGGTGTGTCGGTCGTTTCGATAAGGATGTTTTCGCCCTGCTTAAGAGCAATGGCATTGTTAATCAAATTTTCAGCTAGCTTTGTAACGCGAGGATCTGTCATTTCTATACTCCTATTTGCAAACTACAATATAGCAAAAGGAGATCGCCACGGCGCTACGCACCTCGCGATGACGAGAATACGTAACAACCGCAGCGAAATAATTTATTCCGAGAACGTGAAGGGTATGGTCACCGTGGTATTGCCCGATTTCACCTTGCTGAATGTCCAGCGACCGACTGATTTCTTGATTTCATTGTCGAATTCGCTGTAATCCGTCGTGGACGACACCAGCGACATACTGATGATTTCGCCACCCGGAGCAATCGTGAACTTGAGCGTTACCTTTCCCTGGAACCCCGGCTTCTTTTTGAGGTATTTATTGTAGACATGCCGTAGTCCAGGCGTGCGCTGACGGACAACCTTCATGATATCTGCAGCGGAACGGGATGACGGGCCGGAGCCCCACTCAATATCCGTTTCCTTGGGAGCCTTTATATTTCCCATAGCCTTGGTCGATATAGCTCCAGCAGAGCCACTGACCAGGTTCGAGATATCGTCGCCGATACCGCCGCTGCCACCGGCAAACATGCCTTGGTTAAATCCGTCTGAAATTTTTCCACGGACTTCACCAATCTTTGTCTTGCCGGTCACTTGCAAGCCATTCGTATTCTTGAGAACCTTGTCGATATCCTTGGCAAAACTTTGCCTGATCAAGTCGTAAGCGGCAGCCGAAGCATTTGCAGTTTGAGCCTCTAGCGCATGAATCACGCCACGATTGAGCGGGGCTCGAGGATTACCACGCCCTACGGGTTTCCCGCCAGTGCCAGGCCTTTTACTTTGGATATCTTTCGGTTTTCGTTCTGGTTTCTTGTCGGGCTTTTTTTCCTCCTTTTTATCGATGATGTTCATGGTTGCTGTGATTTCGGTGGTTGGCGAATCCACAAAAATGGAATCGTCAATCAGCACCTCGTACGTCGTTGCCCAGAAGCACAGAAGAATCGCGACAAGAAGCGATACGCCTGCAATGCGCACCATCTTTTTGTCGGAATCCGGCAACAGGGACGCGATGAACGAATCCGGTGTTTGGATTACTGCTGTCATGATTTTATCCTCCCTTTAACAGGGTTTTGATGGATGTTTTAGGGTATAGGCAGGGACACTACCCTTTTGACAGGGCATTATTCTTGCCTTTGGAACAGACTCCGGAACGGGACTTTAAAAGGCAAGCCCATTACACAAAGTCAAATATGTCAGGGAAACAAAACGACAGAACAAAGGAATTAGTTTATCTGTATTTCATTCTATATCCGTTCCTTTATTCGGAATTAGAACAAGATATTTCTTTCTTCAAAATGAAAACTACAAACAAAAAATCAAAAGGTTTCACCGCATACGGTAAACAAATTTTCATCTGCAAAATTGTAAACTCATACAAAATAACAGACTCCGCGCCATTACTGAGATTGAGCGCGAATCGAAGCTTAGGCTGCTGCCAGCCTGATTTACAAAAAACCTTTCAACTTGATTTATTCCACTATGGAATAAGAACACCCCAAAAAAGGACAATTTTCTTACAAACATGTAACCAAAGCAAAAGGACTTACCTATATTTCACACATCATGAAACTTTTAGCGACTCCTCCCGATTTAAATAAGATAGCGCGCCCGAACTGGATTGAAATCAACTTAGACGCACTCTGCAACAACATTCAATTTATCAGAAGCCAGATTCCGGCCAACACGAAGATTCTTTTGCCCGTCAAGGCGGACTCTTACGGTCACGGAAGCCTCGCCTGCTCTTTTGCCGCCAAATTCGGCGGTGCCGACTACCTGGGCGTTGCCCACATTAGCGAAGGCATGTTGCTTCGCCAGTACGGCATGGACTTGCCGATTCTGGTACTTGGCCCCTGCACTCCGGCTGATTTCGCCTACTTCGTAGAATTCCAGCTGACCGCAGCCATTACAGACATTCGTACCGCCATGGCGTTTGATCAGTTCCTGCGCGATACGGGAACCACCTGCAAGGCTCACTTGGCCATCGATACCGGCATGAACCGCTACGGTTTTGACGCCGAAGACTTTAACAACATCCGCGCAGCCTTAAGCCTCAAGAACCTGCACTTCGAAGGCATGTTCACTCACCTGGCCACCGCCGACATGCCGGGGAACCCGAAGACCGAAATTCAGATTCAGCGCTTTACCCGCCTGGTCGACGTGCTTGAAGCCGAAGGACTCCGCCCCGAGATTTGCCACTGTTCTAGCTCGGCAGGAACCCTCACCCACCCCGAAAGCCACTTTGACATGGTTCGCCCGGGACTTGCCCTTTACGGCTACAACTGCATGGGTGCAGCGCCGTCCCCCTGGCCGATCAAGCCGGTGATGCGAATCAAGTCTACCATTCGTCACATCCACGATGTAAAGCCCGGCGAAACCGTGAGCTACGGCGGTTACTGGATGGCCCAGCAACCCACCCGCATTGCCACAATCGCTATCGGTTACGGCGACGGCTACCTGCGCGGCGAATACAACAAGGGATTTGTGTTCATTCGCGGACAGCTCTGCCCGATTCTTGGCCGCGTGTGCATGGACGCCACCATGGTTGACGTGAGCCACATTCCCGATGTGCAAGTCGGCGAAACAGTCGATGTCGTGAACGGTGAACTGGATTTTCGCATTTCGATGGAAAGCGTGGCCGATGACCACCACACGATTCCGTACGAATTAACAAGCCGCGTCGCACGCCGCCTGTATCGTAAGTATTACTGGAAGAACCGCCTGGTACGTTGGGATTACCTGCGCAAGGAATTCGGCGTCAAGGACTTCAAGGAATACCCTCTAAGGTAATGTGCCTACGGCATTAATGAAATTCAGAATTCGGAGTTCGGAATTCAGAATTAAAACAAACTAACCTGTTCCGAATTCACAATTCCGAAATCCGAACTACAACAAATTAGGGTCGATGGTCGGTTCGTAACCGGGCTGAACAAAATCTTCGGGAGCAATGCCGCGCTTGCGAGCGGCCTTTTCCTGTTTGATACGCTTACGTTCAGCAGCCTTAGCCTTGCGGTTAGCTGCACGGGCGGCACGTTCGGCAAAGCGCTGGGCGCGCGTCTTGCGCTCCTTCAATTCCGGGAAAACGCCTTCGTCAAACACATCCAGATTTTCAGATTCAGCTTCATCCGATTCGTAGCCTTCGCTAAAGCGCATTTCAGGATCGAAATCGCGGAAGCCTTCATCTTCGTCATCAAAGACAGGAGCTTCAGCCGGGCATTCCTTCTTGAGGAGTTTAAGAACTTGTTCGAAAGGCTTTTCGAGCGGCACCTTGAACTTCATCTTTTTGCCCGTGGTCGGGTGAATCAGTTCAATTTTCACGGCTTGCAAAAGCTGGGCAGGAGCAATTTCAAGGACCTTCGCGGCGACATCCTTCATCAAGGGAGACACGCGGTTCAGGCAGCCGTCGCGGCCGTCGTACAGCGGATCGCCCACGACCGGGTGCCCCATGTAGCGGCTATGTACGCGAATCTGGTGCGTACGGCCCGATTCAAGCTGCAATTCAAGCAATGTTGCGAAGGCGAAAAATTTCTTTGCCACAAAATGCGTGCGGCTCGGCTTGCCATCGCTCACGACAGCCATCTTGAGGCGATTCTTGGGGTTACGCCCGATGGGGGCATCGATGGTACCTTCCAAGTCGCGAGGATGCCCCCACACCAGGGCATTATAGGTGCGGTGCAGCGTACGCGTTTCTAGTTGGTGAGCCAAATGCCTATGGGCGGCATCGTTTTTGGCCACCACCATAAGCCCTGGTGTATCCTTGTCCAGTCGATGGACAATGCCCGGGCGTAACGGGCCGTTCACTGCAGACAAATTTTCTTTAAAATGATACAGAAGGCCTGCGGCAAGCGTCCCGTTCTGCACACCGTTACCCGGATGCACCACCAAGTTACGCGGCTTGTTCAAGACCACGATATCGTCGTCTTCGTAAACGATGTCGAGCGGAATGTTTTCGGGTTCCAGCGTACTCGCCTCTTTTTCGGGAATCTTGTCCACCACCACGACCATGCCCGCTTCGACACGGAAATTCTTGGGAGAGGCAATGCCGCCCACCTTGACTTCGCCGGCGGCGATCAACTTCTGTATGTCCGTGCGAGACACGTTTTCCATGACACCCACAAGGAACTTGTCGATGCGTTCTCCAGAATGCTTTTCGTCAACGATGTAGTTCATAAGAAGTAGGAAGTTGGAAGTTGGAAGTAGGAAGTAGGAAGTTACTGTTTACTTCCTACGGACTAACGTCCACTTGTTTATTTTTTTCGTTCTTAATTTCTTGATGGATTTTCTTCAGGATCATCGGCGAAAGGATTACAATCGCGACGCCCACGGTTACAAAGGAATCCGCGACATTGAATGTCGGGAAGCGGGTCATGATAAAGTCCGGGAAATCGCAATCGATAAAATCCACCACCATCTGCAAACGCATACGGTCAATAAAGTTACCGACGGCACCACCGAGAATCATCACCACGCCCAAACGGCTCATCCAATCACGCTTGTCGATGGACTTGTAGAACCACACAAGCACAATGGTTGCAACAATCGAAATCAGCAAAAAGAACAGCCAAGGCGGCAAAAAGGGCATCAAGTCTTGCGGGCGGCTACTGAAAGCGGCACCCTTGTTAAACACCAACTGAAAACGCACCAATTCACCGATGACGTTGATCGTATCGTGGTTCGGCGCACCCGTTTCGTTAGTAAAGCGAACGAGCGCCCACAGCTTTGTCAACTGGTCAGCCACAATGCTAAAAAGAATCACACCCACATGAAACGGCCATTTATTTATAAAATCAAATTTCTTCATACTCTTCTTTGGATTGCTTCGCCCCTATGGGGTTCGCAATGACGTTTATAAGGTTTGCGCCTCGCTCTTCAATTTAGCGTAAGACTTTTCGATCCATGAATCCGAATAGAAATGCAACGTCGTCTGCTTAACGATTCGCTTGACGGTGTCGCGGGTAATTTTCACCTTCTTTTCGGAGGCAAAGAGACTCGAGCCATCGCCAATCAACTTCATGTTCTCGGCGGCCATAAAGAGCGGCCACAGGCAGAACAGCCTTGTACGCATCTTGATATTCGGAACAAGCTTGGTGTAGGCTATCGCATCGTTCAAGTGTCCCCAAGCCTTTTGCACGAGTTCGCCCATTACCGCGGCACGACGCTTGTCAAAATCAGCGCGGGCACCAGCTTCAGCAGGGACAGCGAACATTTCATAGGAATGGGCAAAGCCATGCCTGCGGCAAATTTCTTCGGGAACAAAACAGACCCTGCGGGTAGAATCTTCGACGCAGTCCTTCACGATGTTTGCCACCTGTAGCGCAAGCCCAAAGCTCACATCCAGCTTTTGCATTTCGGCCTTGCGGGCATCGTTAATCAGGCAAGTATCTGCGGCAAAAAGATTCGTCAGAAGCTTTCCGACAATGCCTGCCACGTAGTAGCAGTATTCATCAAGGTCAGCGACACTTTCAAGCGTGAACCAGCCGGAACTTAAGGCAGCCTCTTGCCTGAGCGCAAACTTTGCCATGCCATGGCACATTTCGATAGTCACCGCACGCACGGGAGCTGCATACGTTTCGGGCATTTCGCGCAACAGGGGCACCACCACATGAGTATGCAGGCAAAGATTCATGTACGGATGTTCGGACTTGCGCCAGCTTTCAGGGAGCGCCTGTTCAAAGGCCGCTATCGATTCGTCAGGGAGTTTTTCCGTCTTGAAGATTTCGGCGAACTTGCCCAGAATGACTTCTTTTTCAGAAGCCTTCATATCGGGGTCGTCTTCGACCGTGTCGGCAATGCGCAGGTAAAGGTAGGCAAGCAAAATGCTCTTGTGGAGTTTTCCCTTGAGCACATTGATATTGAGCGCAAACGTTCTAGAAACCTGAAGCAGGATTTCTTCGGCATACTTCCATGCCTCACGTCTGTTCATGGTGCTTTCGCCAACTTCGATTGAATCAAGAATATTCGACATTCAAAACCCTCAATACATCCTTTGACATTGTCGAAGAAACTAGTTGATCTCCGCGTAAATATCGCGAGGAATCTTCTTGCTCTTAGCCATGGCATTCACGTACTTCCACAAACGTCCGTGAGCTTCGGCATTCTTGAGTTTCTTGGTGAAGCTCCAAAAAGTCCGATTCTGAATATCGGACTCGTTCCTGAGAGTACCCTTGATATCGCATTCGTAACAGGCCTTGCGGTATTCCAGGAAATAGGCGGCTTGATAAAGTTTGGCTGCCTTGCCGCGTGCAACACGGCGAAGCAGCAGGCCAAACAGGATAAACAAGGGCGAAACGGCAAAACCATAAAACCAGGGATAGATCGGAAGCCACTTTATCACAGCCCAAATAGCGGGCAAAGCAGAAGCGATCGAAAAAATCAGCGTAAAGAAGGTATCCAGGGGTTTCCAATAAAACTTCCACTTAGGAACATACGCCCATTTTACTCTTTTATTCGCCAATTTCTTGAAATAAATCGGGTATGACACACGGAAAAACCATCTATAGAGCCAAAACCAAAATACGAGCGGAGCCCAAAACCAGTAATCCAAAGTATTGAGCAATAGAGTCATCAAGGAATCAATATCAAACGTCTGCATACGGGCGTAAATGTAGAAAAATAGAGGCAAATTCAGGAAATAGAAGCCCCAAAGTGGGACCTTCACAGCATCTAGTTAATTTGTACACAAACGACATGCTTAATGTAAATTATTTCTTCTATCTTGTTAACAATCAACGACTTAGGGTTGCGGTCCAAGCTCAAAAAACGAATTTTCGCCTTAATGTGAAGCTAAACTTATCAACACTCCGGCGCAATTTTCTAGATTATATGGCCTACCTGTTGATAGATTTTTGTTCGCACTTTAGTGGAAGAGGAAGAAATGCAAGCCGAATGGGAAAGATGTTTGAACTACCTCCGTGGGATGCTTTCGGACACGGTTTATAAGACATATTTTGCGCAGACCAAGCTCTCAAGCCTTACCACCGGTCATGCAGTCGTTACCGTTCCGCCCGGACTGGATACCGCCGTCTATTCTGCTTACAAGGAACTCATCCGCCTCGCCTGGCGCGAAGTCACGCACGACGAATCTGCAATTGAATTTGAATTCCAGCAACAAGAAGCTGTAGCCCAGGCTGCACCTGCAGGCAACAACAGCTTCCGCGATTTCTTGAAGCCGAGCATTCCGCTTTCGGGTTCTTTCCGCTTCGAAAATTTTGTGCCGGGCGACAAGGCTCAGCTTGCGTTCAACGCAGCACTCGCCGTTGCTAGGAACCCCGACGGTACGCAGTACAACCCGCTCTTTATTTACGGTTCTTCGGGCCTTGGCAAGACTCACCTTTTGCAAGCTATCGGTAATTACATTCTCGAAGATGACCCGACTAAGCGCGTGTGCTACCTGACCTCCGAAGATTTTTCGCAGCAGTACATGAAGTGCCTGCGCGAACAGCGCATTACCGAAATGTCCGACTTCTACAGAAACGAAGTCGATATCTTGCTGATTGACGATATTCAGAACTGGACCGGCAAGTACGAAACCCAGAACGAATTCTTCTTGATCTTTAACGCTTTGCACCAGGCCGGCAAGCAGATTGTGCTGACCTCTGATGCACCGGCAGCCGAAGTCAAGAACTTGTCTGACCGCTTGGTCAGCCGTTTCGCTTGGGGCCTCACGGTCGACATCCAGCCGCCTGACGTAGAAACCCGCGAAGCCATTTTACACAAGAAGGCCGAAGAACGCCACCTGGAAATCAGCGACGACGTTCTGCACTACCTTGCCGAAAACATCGCAAGCAACGTGCGCTGCCTCGAAAGCGCTATCATCAAGCTCACCTTGCAGTCGAGCCTGATGCACCACGACATCGACATGAGCATCGCCCAGAAGGTGGTCGCCGAAATCGCTCCGACGCTTCGCCGCCGCGTAAGCCTCGACGCCGTTCTCCACACCGTTTCGAAGCACTACGAAGTGCCCGAAGCCAAGCTCACCGAATCGGGTCGTGGCACCAAGGAAATTTCGAAGGCCCGCCAGGTCGCCATGTACCTGATGCGCGAATGCTCGCCCATCAGTTTGCAGTCCATCGGTTCGCGCTTTGGCGGCAAGGACCACTCCACCGTGGTTCACGCCATCAAGAGCATCAAGAAAGAAATGGAAACCGACCCGAGCTTTGCACGACTCATCGAAAGCTTGAAGAACTCGATTCACGACTAGCCGGTTGCCGGCCCACCGTCGGTTAAAGAAAAGGCGCAGTTGTCTGCGCCTTTTTCGATTTCAATGGCCAGCGGCCATGAACTAGAAGTTACTTCTTTTTCTTGCCCGACTTTTTCGATTTGGAATTTTCTTTTGCCTTGCGAGCCTTCTTGGCCTGGCGTTCTGCCTTAAGGGCCTTCTGTTCAGCAAGGATTGCTTCGCGTTCAGCTTTCTTTGCTTCGGCAAGAGCCTTCTCGGCTTCTTGCAATGCCTTCTGGGCTTCGAGTTTAGCCTTTTCCGCCTTTTCGAGTGCAGTCGGTTCGTGCGGTTCTTCCGGAGCGGCGGCAGCCGGCTCGGGTTCAGCCTTGGCAGACTTCTTTGCAGCGATAGCCTTCTTGCCCTTTTGGATTGCGGCAGCCATTTCTTCTTCGGACTGTTCCGGTTTTACAGGAGCGGCGGCAGGGGCCGGTGCAGGAGCTGCAGCAGGGGCGGCAGTCTGTTGTTCCGGAGCCGGCTGTTCTGCAGCAGGAGCCGCAGCGGCAGCAGCCTTCAAAGAGTCAGCTTCTTTCTGCTTGGCAAGATCTTCTTCGGCATCCTTCATCAAGGCTTCGGCCTTTGCGCGCTCCTTTTCCTTGAGAGCAATGTCTGCATTGATAGCGAGTTTCTTGACTGCAGCGGAGTCGAGTTCGGGGCAAATCAGGTCCTTGCCGCCCTTTGTACCGTCGGCGCATTCCATGGTGCCCTGGAACTGGCCCATCTTGTAAGCGCCCCACTGTTTCTTGGTAATGCGTTCAGAGTAGCAAACTTCTTCGTCGGGCATCCATCGATAGCAAGTGTCCTTGACGGTCCAGAAGGTCACCATGCCGTTCGGAAGCCCCTTGTGGAACACGCCACCGAATTCACCGAAGTCAACGAAGCCTTCGAGGCTGTTCGCGTTGAACGTCAAGGCCACTGGCTTTTTCTTGAACGGGTTGAACACTGTCATACGGCCATGCAAGGCATTGCGCTTGTACGGGATTTCGGCCATCAGGAAACCTTTATAGGAATACATCTTGGCCGTTCCGTTCACGTAGCCCTGGGTATAAGGCACTTCCAAGAACTTGAAGTAGTAAGAGCTGTCGACCGTACCGTGAATTTTCTGGTCCATGACACTGGAGCGGTAGAAGGTCGAAATACCTTCACGCATGCCCATCTTGTAATGGGACTTCCAGAGGATTCCACCCCATTCGGGACCTTGCTTCTTGGGATAAGTCGGGTCGTTCATGTAACCGATTTCTTCGCCGTAAATAAGACCGTTGGCGTCTACGTGGCGGAGGTTTTCGATATAACCGTTAGCGGCAAAGCCGGTCAGATCACCCTTGTCGAGGCAGCGCACATCGCTATAATCGGTAAAGCGACCCACGGCACTCGGAATGAGCTTGCGGGGCATGCCCGAAAGGTGAAATAGGAACGGGTTACGCAAGTCGCTTTCGAGACCGGCGTCCGGCCTGTTATGTACGTTGATAAAGCAGTTGATCGAATCGGCTCGGGCCTTGCGGGCTTCCAGGTATTCGCCGAACGGAGTCTTGGACTTGTCCTCGAAGTTGAGTGCGATTGCGCCTTCCAGCGGTTTGCCCTTGGCAAAGTCCGAAAGCATCGGAGTCGATTCCTTGATATGGTCTACGCATTGCGAGATGTAGAGTTCCTGAGAGCAAGTCATACCCTTGGGGCAGGTCAGCAGACGCGGCTTGGGAATGTCCCAGACCTTCACGATCTTCTTACCCTCGTCGTTTGCACGCCAACCGAAACCACCCTTTTCACGGACCGTGTAGCAACCGCACACCGTAGCCTCGTCACGAATGGCTCCGATACGGTTACGTTCGCGCGGGACAATGTTTGCCGCCGACTCGATCCAGCAGTCCATGTATTCAAAATGGTTGATATCGTACATGCCCGGCATATTCGCCGCTTCCGTAGAATCCACCGAGGCAAGAGCATCTTCAAAATCATCGGCAAAAGCAAAACATACCGTCAAGGCAATTACCGAGGCAATCTTCCAAGAAATCGATTTCATACAAGGCAAATCTATATATATAAAGTGAATTTGTCTTGTAAATTAAGTTTACATAGGTGTTTTTGTCCCCCTTGCCCTAATTTACAGATTTTGGTATCTTTACAACACGCCTTCGACGACCCGAAAAAACCTTCCGACAGCCGCCAGACGAGAACGGGTACGGCCAAACGGATTAAATCCGCGAACCGTCCCGACCTACAAGGCAAAAATAGGCAAAACGATGGACATCAAGATTCTACAGCAGCCCGACGACGTTACCTGCGGGCCGACTAGCCTACAGGCGGTCTATAACCACCTTGGCTACAAGATTTCTCTAAAGCAACTGATTTCTGAAATTGAGTTCTTGGAAGACGGCGGGACGCTGGGCGTTTTCCTCGGAATCGACGCGCTCAAACGTGGATTCAAGGTGACTATTCATTCGTATAACCTGACGCTTTTGGACCCCACCTGGAGCGAGCTTTCCATGCCGGAACTGAAGGCTAAGCTTGAACTTTTGCACAAGGCGAAGCACGCCCCCAAGCTCCGCAAGGCTATTGAGGCCTACATCCGCTTTATCGACTTGGGCGGAACTGTGGCATTTTCCGACCTGCGTGCAGCCATGTTCGAAAAATATTTCAAGAAGGGCGTGCCTGTTCTTTGCGGACTTTCGGCCACCTACTTGTACCGCAGCATGCGCGAATTCACCGGAGCTGATGACAAGTCCGTCTTTGACGACATCCACGGCGAACCCATGGGTCACTTCGTCGTGGTGTACGGTATAGACGACAAGAATCAATTCATGGTGGCCGACCCCGACGGCACCAACCCCCTCCACAAGACCCCTTACTACAAGGTGGACAAGTTCCGACTACTCCACAGCATCTTGCTCGGCGTCATGACGTACGACGGCAACGTGCTAGTCATCGAGAATAAGAAATAGGATCATGAAAAAATTAATCGTTGTAAACAATCCCAAGCACTGGAAGTTACACGTTCCGGGCATCGATATCATTTCGGCACAGGACTACCTGATTTCGAGCAAATACACCAACGAACGCAACCTGCGTGTATTCAACCTCTGCCGCGATTACAACTACCAAAGCAAAGGCTACTACGTATCGCTGTTGGCCGAGGCCCGCGGGCACAAGGTAATTCCGGGCGTCAAGAACATGCGCGACTTCAAGGCCCCGGCGGTCATCAAGCACATTTCCGATGAAATCGACAACTTGATTCAAAAGAGCCTGCACAAACTGACCGGCACGGAATTCGTGCTTTCGATTTACTTCGGTCAAAACGTGAGCCCGCAATACCTGGAGCTTTCGCAGGAACTTTACCGCCTGTTCCAGGCACCGCTGCTGCGTGCGAAATTCGTGTTCAAGCAGAAGTGGTTTATCCAGAGTATTCGCCCAATTTGCGTGGATGAAATTCCCGAATCGCACATGGAATTCGTCGATAAATTTGCGCAGGAATACTTCGAAAAAACGCGCTACGCCACCAGTAAAGAAGAAGATTACCTGTACGACTTAGGCATTCTCACGAACCCCGATGAAGTCGAGCCGCCGAGCAACGCGCAGGCTATCCAGAACTTTATCAAGGCTGCCGAAGAAACGGGATTCCGCGTGGAAATGATTACCAAGAAGGATTACCCGCGCGTAGGCGAATTCGACGCCATATTCATCCGCGAAACCACGAACGTGAACCATTACACTTACAGTTTCGCCCGCCGAGCCCAGTCGCAAGGCATCGCCGTCATTGACGACCCCGACAGCATTCTGCGCTGCTCCAACAAGGTGTACCTGCAAGAACTGATGCAGGCGGCCAAGATTCATTCGCCCAAAACGATTATCGCCCATGCAGAAAACCGCCACACGCTCGCCAAGGAAATCGGATTTCCGATGGTGATCAAGTCGCCGGATTCGAGTTTCTCGATGGGTGTCAAGAAGGCGACCAACAAAGAAGAACTCGAACAGATTCTTGACGAGATGTTCCAGCATAGCGACCTGCTTATTGCCCAGGAATTTACACCGACGGAATTCGACTGGCGCGTGGGCGTGCTCGACGGCAAACCGCTTTACGCCTGCAAATACCACATGGCCAAGGGCCACTGGCAGATTTACAACTGGGAAAGCAACGACAAGCAAAGCGAAGAATTTTCGGGTAAGTGCGAAAGCATCCCTATCGAAATGGTTCCGCATGGAATCGTGAAAACCGCACTCAAGATTTGCAGCCTGATCGGCAACGGGCTTTACGGTGTGGATTTGAAGGAATGGCATGGCCACCCGATTGTAATCGAAGTGAACGACAACCCAAGTATCGACGCGGGCATCGAAGATGGCGTGGGCAAAAGCAAAGTTTACCTCGCCATCATGAGATCGCTGCGCCACCGCATCGAGGAACGCATGAACGCCGCGCAACATAAACTGCAGCAACATGAGAGGGAATGGTTCTAGAGGTATGAGGTCGGCACTTCGTACCTTTGAGGTATGAGTACGCACCTGCGGTGCTTTGAATCTCAATAATCGCGCCATTGGCGCCAAATTAAAAGCACAAAGTGCAACGCACGACCTCAGAGCGAGTTTACGAGCGAGCTCATAGCTCATTACTTAGAGGTTTTTTATGAATTACAAACTCTGGCAACGCTACGGCATCGAGATGGAATACATGATCGTGGATCGTGATTCCTTGAACGTTCTCCCCCGCGCCGATGTTCCGCTTGGAAAAGACAAAAACGGCGAGCAGCTTTCGGACGTAGAACACGGACCGATTGGACTTTCCAACGAACTGGTGAGCCATGTGCTGGAATTCAAGTGCGCACAGCCTGTCGATAGCCTGAAACACTTGGGCAAGACATTCCACCACGAAATTCTGAAAGCGAACGAATCACTCAAAAGCATTAACGCCATGCTGCTCCCCACGGCGGCCCACCCCTTTATGGACCCTGCCGAGATGAAACTCTGGCCCTACGACTGCCTGGACATTTACGAGACTTACGACCGCATCTTTAACTGCAAGGGGCACGGCTGGGCGAACCTGCAATCCACCCACATCAACCTCTCCTTCAATGGCGACGAAGAATTCGGAAAGTTGCACGCAGCCATTCGTGCGCTGTTGCCGCTGATTCCCGCCATCGCTGCCTCTAGCCCGTTCTTGGACAGCAAATACTGCGGATTCCTGGATGGCCGAATCGAAACATACCGCCACAACCAGGAAAAAATCCCGAGCATCACGGGCAAGGTGATTCCCGAAGCGGTGTTTACTTACAAGGATTACGAGGAACAGATTTTCAACCGCGTGAAGGCAGATATTGCGCCTTACGATCCGGAACATTTGCTGAACCACTTCTTCTTGAATAGCCGCGGAGCAATCGCACGCTTTGACCGCGGCGCAATCGAGATTCGACTCGTTGACATTCAGGAATGCCCCGATGCCGACATTGCCATTGCTGAATGGGAAGTCGCCGTACTCAAGGGCCTTGCGGAAGGCGCTTTCGCAAGCGAAACTGAAATTCGCGCCCTCGATACCGACGCTCTCGCCAAGATTCTGCTTGCGACGACAAAATCTGCCGAAAAGACCGTTATTGCGGACCGCGATTTCTTGAATATTTGGAAGATTAATGCCAGCGAAATCACCGCCGGCGAACTCATCCAAAAAATCACGGACCGTGTCAAAGCCAAAATCAGCGCTCATTCGCAAGCCTTGCTTGCCGAAATGTTCAAGCGCGGCACGCTCGCAAGCGCCCTCGTGAAAGCCGTCGGTGCAGACCCCGACCGCGACGACTTTGTATACGAATACGGGAAATTGGCAAAATGCTTGGCCGAAAATAGACTCTACGGAATTTAAAAGAATATATTTATTCCTAATGAGAAAAAATTGGCCGATTCTTGTAGGACTCCTGGTTTGCACGCAGGCTTTTTTATCCTGTAGCAATTCCGTTTCAACTTTTGTTGCAAATGAGACTGAAAAGCCTCAAACCACAACAGAAGAAATCGCAACAGTTCTGGAAGAACCCACTGAGCCAGACACAAGCGTCCAAGAAATCGCCATTTCCGACACAGCGTCTGACACGACGGTCACTGTAGACACGGTAAATACCGATACAACCACTCACGATGCAGCCTTAGAAGATTCCAACGAACTTCATTTTATACTTGAAGAAGACGGAATCACATCCGACAAAATATACCTAAACTACCCGGCGGATTCTTTCTTGACTCGGTTTGAAATTGGCGACATTGTAACAGTCGCAATCAACGGCTACGACACTCTTGAAATGCCGGTAGCGGAAAGCTCCAGCGACGTGCCCATCGCAGGATTCCTTGTCGCCGCAATCAAGGGTTCCGACCAACTAGTCTTGACAGCCCATTACGCCCAGATGTCAGATGTCCTCGGAATAACCGCCGAAAACGCGCCTTTACAAGTTTCCATATCCATGAAAGAAAAAGGCGGCTACCTATTGGGCCTCGACATCATGCGAAACACCCAATACATGGACACCTACTTAGAAGCTTACCCAGACCTTTCAATTGAAGAATTCGCAAACTTTAGAGAAGTTCACACCACAGGCATGGGGGAACATAAGCTTTACCGTTCTTCTAGTCCCATCTACCTTTACCTCGGCCGCAATTACTACGTCGATTCTCTGGCTCAAGCCGCAGGCGTAACCACCTTCATCAACCTAGCCGATTCGGAGAATGAAGCATACTCCAACAAGGGTTACGAAACCACCTATTATTCGACACAAAACATCATCTTTTTAGGAGTTCCCCCGGAATTCTTTTCAGAGATTTTCAAAGTAGGTCTCGTAATAGGGTTCCGTTACATGATTGAGCACGAAGGCCCGTATCTGGTGCACTGCACCTATGGCATGGACCGCACCGGTTTTATGATTGCCGTCTTGGAAGCCTTAATGGGCGCTACCACCGAAGAAATCCAAGATGATTACGCCAAAACTTTCAGCAACGACTTCACCGTAGTCAATGGCAAACAGGTTGCCTTGAACGAACAACAGATTGATTTTTTCAAGGCGGTCGTCCTCAGGAATCTGAAGGCCGTGTACCACGCCGAGGGAATCGACGTTCCCGACACCAAGCCGATTGACTGGGCCGCAGCTACAGAAAAATACCTAGGGAAACTCGGAATGACCCCAGAGGAAGTTTCCTCTTTGAAGGACAGATTGAAATAATGAAACTCATACTTACATGCGAGCACGCGAGCAACAAATTACCCGCCGCCTTCAAGAAGGCCGTTCCTGCCGAAGTCCTAAAGACCCACCGTGCCTACGATATCGGGGCAGTTCAGGTTTTCCGCAAGTTGGTGAAATTCGCCAAGCCGGAATTCTATTGCGAAGGAAAGTATTCGCGCCTGTTTGTTGACCTGAACCGCACCATCACCAACAAGAGCGCTTTTAGCGAATACTACGATGCGTTCGAAGCCCGCAACAAATCCGCTGCCAAAAAAGCGAAAGCTCAAGCCACCGCCTACTGGCAGGAATACCGCACCGCCATCGAAAAATTCGTGGCAAGTTCGCTGCCAGCACTGAGCAACGTCGAAGTGAGTTCGCCGAAGCGAACCGCCTCTAAAACGCGCGCAGCAAAATCCGAGCCAGAAATCGTCCACCTCGGCATCCACAGCTTTACGCCCGTGCTAAACGGTAAAGTCCGCAACGCCGATATCGGAATTCTCTACGACCCCACCCGCCCGCAAGAGCGCGCCTACGCGAACGTCATCAAGGCAGAAATCAAGCGGCTTTACCCCGCCATGAAAGTCCGTTTCAACTACCCGTACAAAGGAACATCCGACGGACTCACCACCACGCTCCGCAAAAAGTTCGGCCCGCAGTACGTGGGAATCGAGATTGAGATAAATCAGAAGTTTTTCCTATAGGAAAAGCCTCGAGACTTACCCGAGGCAATTTTCTTTTGCTTTGACGCCAGACAGAAAAAAATACTTCCTACTGTCTACCGTCTACTTCCTACTATTACAAGCAATGCGCTCTCAGGTCTTCATCACTCAGCGTGCTGAGGTATGCAGGCGGCACGTCGAGAACGGTCTTGCAACCGGTCACTCCGTTAGCCTTCATGCGCAGAGCTGCGCGGGCGTATGCCACGAGGACGCTCGTCGTGAATTCCGGGTTGGAATCGAGCTTCAGGCTGTATTCAATCACGTGGGTGTGTTCCTTGTTCATGCCGGTCTTGCCAGTACGAATCACGAAACCGCCGTGAGCGAGCCCGCTGTGGTTCTTGTTGAATTCTTCTTCGCTGATGAAGTTGACGGTCGTGTCGTATTCGTCGAAGTAGTTCGGCATCGTCTTGATGGCGTTTTCAATATAGGCCTTGTCGGCACCTTCTTCGGCCACCACGTAAACGAGGCGCGTGTGCTTCTGACGGGTGGTGAGTTCCGGCATGGAACCGCTACGCACGGCTTCGAGAGCGGCTTCCACCGGGCAGGTGTACTGCTTCGCGTTCTTCACGCCCTTGATGCGGCGGACAGCGTCGCTGTGACCCTGGGAAACGCCCTTGCCCCAGAACGTGTAGTCCTTGCCTTCCGGGAGAATGGACTGGGCGTACACGCGGTTCAGGCTGAACATGCCCGGGTCCCAACCCACAGAAATCATCGCGATGTTGCCGGCAGACTTGGCGGCAGCGTCAACAGCGGCGAAATGCTGCGGAATCTTGGCGTGGGTGTCGAAGGAGTCGATTACGTTGAACATGGCGGCGTACTTCGGGGTGAGCACCGGCAGGTCCGTAGCGGAACCGCCACAGATGATGAGCAGGTCCACCTTATCCTTCCAGGCTTCCATTTCAGAGACGTTCAGCACCGGAACGCCCGCCGTCTGGATCTTGACCGTAGCGGGGTCACGACGCGTGAAAACGGCGACCAGTTCCATATCCGGAGCCTGCTTCACGGCGCATTCCACACCGCGGCCCAGGTTACCGTAACCGAGAATAGCAATCTTTGCCATAACAATATCCTTGTTAAAAATTTTTGCGTAGAAAATATAGGAAAGTCGGAAGTTGGAAGTCGGAAGTAGGAAGTGAATTTCATGTAAAATTTATAGGGAGTAAAGGGGGGACGGCTGGACTTTCACTTCGTTCAAGTCCCAACTGTTCGGCTCGATCATAGTCTTGCAAGCAAGACTACGACACTCGCCTTTTTCAGTTGTCCCCCTCGGCGGCACTGCGTTGCCACCTACCCCCACGCCTAAGGGCGGACAGCACTTAGCAACTTGTTGCTTAGTGCGCATGGCCACCAAGGTGGGGCCCCGCCCCCTAAAACCCCCAGCGTTACAACTCCCAATCTTCTTTTTTTATACAACGAAGAGAATAATAACCTTTGGGCTTGTCTACTAAAAGGCCGTTAACTCTATCCTCAAAATCTGGTGAAAAAATTTTCATCCTTCCATGTTCAGTGTATGTGCTTGTCACCCACATCCGAAAGCCTTCTCCCAAATCCTCATAAAAAAGTGGGTCTGGATCGCCTGTAGATAGGTTGTTGTAAAAAGTTGCATACCCACTATAAAGTGATACGTCCATACATTCATTGTTCTTGAAGTGGCTTATTCCATCCACCCTGTCCACGATTTCATTCCATTCAGCCAAGGTGGGGACACGCCATCCATGGGGACAAATGGAATCAATGATATCTAGGTTAAAAGTTCCGAAGTTTTTTTGCTTGGTGTTCATATACTGTACAGAATACAGCCTTCCATAGATGTCGCAATTGCTTTGCTGTTCATCATAGCAAGTGCTAGTTTCCGCTGGGTAATTCAGGTTTTGGTCCATCCACACTCTATCGCCAATGGTGATGTATTTATACACTTGACCATCTCGAACATCTTGGAATGTTCCACGCCCACTTTCTGGGCATACTTCAGATGCATCGAAACTGGAGGATGAGTCTGTGCAAGCGGTCATTAATTCCAAGCCCGCAAGCAACACAAATAAGAAATTGTTTATTTTCATTTATCAAATTTCCGTTAAGCCGGACAAGCCGCGGTCTCCGCCACCGCAAGGTCAATCCTAATCCTTTATGCAGCGAATATTTGTGGACACAACCACACCCCTAAATATAACCTAAACCCCGCCCCAAAACAACCACCCCGTGACCAAACACACTGAAAACGCCCCACACAGCAATGCCCATTGCTTGCTTTTCTGCAAAGAAAAGTGTATATTTGTCAATGGAGTTATTATGTCATACGACGTCCTAGAAAAAGAAATTCGCCAGTTGCCGGAATCCTATCTCGAGGATGTTTCGAAGTATATCCAGTTTCTGCTTTACCAATATGAGCAGGAACGCATGTCCGCACTCGAAGAGTCGGACGAGGTATTCAATGCTAAGATGCAAAAGGGACTAGATGACGTGCGAAACGGTCGCCTCACGCCCATAGACGACGCTTTCGCAGAACTCAAGCAGCGCTTCGCATAATGGAATACTCCGTTTTTCTCACAGAACAGGCAAAATCCGATTTAGCCGAAATATACTCCTATATTTCGGTTGAACTGAAATCGAAAAAATCCGCTGAAAATGTGATAGACGCACTTCATCAGGCTATGAAGGGCTTATCGCTTATGCCTAGCCGTTATCATCAGTTTCCAAACGAACCTTGGCTTTCAGAAGGGGTGCGGTATTTTACAATTCGCAACTATTCAATCTTTTATACTGTAGATGAAAACAATTTGTGCGTTTCTGTCGTGCATGTAATCTACGGCAAACGAAATCTGCCACAGGTTCTGTCAAACCGCTAAGGGGCGTAGGGCAGGATCTCGCCCCCGAATTCATCAAGACCCTTAATTTTTGACAAAATCTGTTAAAAAACACTTGTGTTTTTGACAAAAAGTTGTATATCTTTATTGTATTTTTGACAGAATGGCTGGACAATGTCTGCCGATGTCCGAAAGAAATACAAGGTTTAGACGCAATCCTTTTATATTCCCGTGCTGCCGAAGCCGCCGCGATCGGCGCCGTCAAGCGGGCCTTCCTCGAAGGTGAGCGTGGGTTGCTGTTCCATGATGCGGAACTGCGCGATGCGGCTCCCCTTCTCGATGGTCACGTCGCGAGTGGCGTACACCGGCATTTTCCACCAGTCGTTTGCGCCGCAGTAGCTGGAATCGACCACGCCCACGGAATTCGCCTGCAGAATACCGAAATTCTTGAACGTGGAACTGCGCGGGGCGATATGCGCCTCATACCCCTCGGGCAACTTCATCGCAACGCCCAGGTGAATCAAGCGGAACTCCCCCGCCTTGAGCGTCACGGTCTCCGCCGCCGCGAGGTCAATCCAGTCGGACTTGCCGCCCACATACGTGAGGCGCGTGATAGAATCGTCGAGATATTGAATTTTAATCGTCTGTGAGGCCATAAGCCAAATATAAATAGTTTTCAAAACAGTCTATTTCAAGCATAAGCCACCAGGCGAAACAAACAGGATTGTCTAAAGTAGTTTTTACACAAAGCAACAGCCTGTTTCTTGCATTTGTGCCAAGCCATAGGTATATTTGACTCCGTAATCGAACAAAGGAGATTCCATGACGACCCAAGAAATTTTGAAGAACATCCGCGAAAAGCACAACCTCACGCAAGACCAGATGGCCGAACGCATTCACGTGACCAGGCAGGCCGTAAGCCGCTGGGAAACTGGCGAAACACAGCCGAACACCGAAATGCTCAAGGTGCTTTCTCGCGAATTCAACGTTTCCATCAATACGCTGCTCGGTGCCCCGCGACAACTTTTTTGCCAGTGCTGCGGCATGCCCCTCGGTGACGATGCGATGATTAGCCGCGAACTCGACGGCAACTTCAACGAGGATTACTGCAAGTGGTGCTATGCCGACGGCAAGTTCACCTACACAAGCAAGGACACGCTGCTGGACTTTTTGCTTTCGCACATGCCTAATCCGGAAAATACGCCAGATGCGGAAAGGCGCAAGTTTTTCGATTCGCACCTCTCGCAATTAAAGCATTGGGCAGGCTAAACGCCTCAAATAACGGCGTCAATTTTTTCGTTCCAGTGGTCCGTGGTTTCACGGGCCACTTCGTTTCCACAATCGAAGATGCACAGGAAGCAGATTTCGTTCACGACCTCGTAATCGGAGCCGCCGTTGAACACGTTGGCGTTGCCGTATTCTTCACGGTCTTTCCACAGGTAGACCTTGCAGGAATTCTGCGCGGAAACAGACTTGCAGTATGCGGCAAGAAGGTCTTCCGTGAGGTCGGCGGCATTCGTCGCAGCGCCCGCGGCTTCCGAAGTTTCGACACCAGCGGTGCCTTTCACCACCAAGGGCGACGCAAGGATTTCGGCAAGCGAAATGACGCGCGTGCCATCCTTGGCCAAAATTCGCCCTGCGATGTTGAATTCGACTTCCATGCCTATTTTTCAGCAGATTCTGCAGTTTCGGCAGCCTTAGCGGCCTTCTGGGCTGCAGCCTTGTCGGCAGCCTGTTCCAGACGGGCAGGCTTTTTTGCAAGGTTTCGGATAAGGCCAAACAAAGCGGAAAGTTCGTTGCGGGTCGGGTGCAGGCGCTGCAAGAGCGTATTGAGGAAGTTGTCACGCCACGACTGATCGTGATACTGGCCAGTCAGATAGCGGTCCAGGAACTTCTTGAAGCTATCAATTTGGTCAATGGTCGCCGGAGCCGTTTCGCAGGCACCCTTGCTTCCGCGCTTTGCACGACCTTCGCCGTTCGCAAGCGCTCCGCTGCGGCAAAGTTCATACAAGCCCACCGTTACCGCCTGCGCCAAGTTGAGGCTCATAAGTCCCGGCACCGGAATTTCGCACTGGTACGTGCAGGCATTCACCTCTTCGGTTTCGAGTCCGCAAGATTCGCGGCCAAACACCAGCGCAATCGTTCCATTTTCGGGCAACAATTCCGAAAGCCCAGGCATCATCGCGTGCTTGATGGCAGACCCGTAAATGCGGCGACTGAAAGCAACTGCGCAGGCGCAATCACCGATGGCATCTTCGAACTTATGCACGATGGTCGCCTTGTCCAGGACCTCGTGGCTGTTCGGTGCCGTGTGGTAAGAATTTTCAATCACCTTGTCACGCTTCGGGTAAACAATATAAAGTTCGTCGAGGGCGTAGCAATGCATGGCGCGGGCCACAAAGCCCACATTGTGCGGATGTTCCGGTTCAACAAGTACAACTCTGAATTTACGCATAGGATAGTAGGAAGTAGACAGTGGTTAGTAGTTAGTAAACAGGGGTTGGAGGGACATTCCACTTGAAACCCTTACCGCGGATTTCGTTTTCAATGGTTTCTCCGGGTTGAATTTCGGCACCGACATAAATCACGGAATGCTTGACAGTGGCACCAGCAGGCAATTCCACGCCCGGTTCAACGACAGCTTCGTTCACGTCGCGGCCTAGTTCCTTGAGGCGAGCCTCCACCGCAGCCATGAGACCTTCGGGCGAGCCCATGTCAATCCAAGTCGCATGCAGCTGCGTCATGTCCACGAACGGCGCGCGACCCGCCGCCAATTCCTGCTTCCAGAATTCGCGGATATCGAATTCACCGTCGCGGATTCGCGAAAGAGCCTCGTCGCTATACCAAGAAACGCCCGAGAACGTCGCGGGAGTCCCGGAGGTTTCGCCGAAACGGTCGACCACGCCGGCCAAGCGTCCGTCTGCACCGACGCGGAAAGTATTCACCTTCGGAAAATCCACCGCAAGCAATGCCACCTGCGGCCCATTCAGTTGAGCGGCCAACGCCTGCGCATTTTCAACAAAAGCCTTCAAGTCAAAATCGCAATAGGCGTCGCCATTCATAATCAAGAGCCCACCGCGGTAGCCCTCATTATAAATACGCTTGAGCGGCCCTGCCGTCCCCAAAATGTCAGGCAGCTCCACCCAGACTTTTTCGAAACCTAAAGTTCCACCCGCCGAAACGACCTGTTCGGCCAGGTAATGGGCATTTGCGTGCAAACGAACATTTCCGATAGCACGCGCCTTACGGGCCTGCAAGTCGAGAATCGAGGCATCAACCACGGGAACAAGGGGCTTCGGCACGTCGTTCGTGAGCGGACGCAGACGGGTTCCAAGGCCTGCCGCCAGAATCAAAACATTCAGGGAATCGTTATTCACAAGGGAATTTTCCATTATATGTATAAAGATAGAAAAAGGCATTCTAAAAAAAAATAACACACATCTGCAAAGCAAGAATTCTATTTTTAGGGCACCATGAAGAAACGTTACATTGCCCTTATCGTTCTCGCGGCTCTGATCGTCATTGTCATCGCCGCCCTCAAAATCGCCCCCGGCGTAGCCAAGAACTACGTAGTCGAACACTCCGAAGAACTCATCGGCCGAAAGATGAAAATCGAAAACGTGGAATTCAGCCCGTTTACGTTTACCGTCACCGTCGACGACTTCGCCATCTTTGAGCCCGACGGCACCACTCCCTTCGTGGCATTCGAAAAGTTCCGCATCAACGTGAACCCCACGCGACTCATCGCAAAAGAAATCAGCGTGAGCGAAATCTACCTGAAAGGCCTCTACACCCGCGTAGCGCAGAGAGGCGACCTGTTCAACTTCAGCGACATCCTCAACAAGTTTGCCGCCGACTCGACAGCCGACACCACCGCCGCAAAGGAAAAACCCAAGGTCGACACCACCGCAGCGGACTCCGCTCAGGCAATGAACCTCGACCCGACCGAAGCCTTGGGCGGATTCAGCGTCGCCATCGAAAACATCACTCTTGAAAAAGGCAACATCATTTACGAAGACCTCAAGGTGGGCTCCAAGATCCACATCCAGGACTTCTCTGTTGCCATTCCCGCCGTCTACTTCAGCAACAAGAACACCGACATCGGCGTGAACCTCAAGTTCGCAAACGGCGGCGACCTGGGAATCAAAGTCCAGTTCAACATGAAGACGCAGGACTTCGGTGTGAACGTCACGCTCAACAAGCTTGCGCTTGCCGTCGCAAAGCCCTACCTCAAGGACTTCATCAATTACAAGGATTTCGAAGGCACACTCGGCGTGGACCTGAACGTCGCGGGTAACGTGAATGACGTCTTGTCTTCGAACGTGAGCGGAACCGTCTCTGTCGACGACATCAAGCTCACCGAAACAAGCGGCAAGGCAATCGGCGTTGCACACGTCGGCGTAGGCATTGCCAAGGCAAACGTAAACGAAATGGATTTCCGCGTGGATTCCGTGATTGTAGACGGAGCTTATGCACACCTCGACCTCTTAAAGAACGGCAAGACCAACATCGACATTTTGCTTGAACCGCTGAACAAGCCCGCAAAGGCCGCCCCGGTCGACACGACGGCAAAGGATGAACCCAAGACCGCCGAAAAGTCCAAGCCGCTCAAGGCCGTGATCAACAAGCTGCAAGTGGTCAACACCAACGTTTCTGCATCGGACCACACGCCCAAGCAGACCTTCAACTACAAAGTCAGCAACATCACCGTCAACGGTTCCAACATCAACTTCAACACCCCCTGCACCATCAACGTTTCAGCAGCCTTCCCCGAAGGCGGCGCACTCACGCTCAAGTACAAAGGCGCACTCTCCGACATCAGCACCATGGATGCTTACGTGAGCGTCAAAAACCTCGCCCTCAAGCACTTCTCGCCGTATAGCCACCACTACACCGGCTACCCCATCAGTTCGGGCACCATGGCGTTCGCCAGCGAAAACAAGATGAGCGGCTGGAACATCGAAAGTAAGAACACCATCGACATCTACAACATCGACGTCGCCGACAAGGACGGAACCACCGACCCGGAATACACCGTTCCCATGAAGGTCGGCCTCTACATCCTCAAGGACAAGGATGACAAAATCCAGTTCGACGTTCCCGTAAAGGGCAACGTGAAGGATCCGGAATTCTCTTACCTGAAAATCGTGTGGCAGACCGTGATGAACTTGCTTATCAAGGTGGCTCTCTCCCCGCTCAAGGTGGTGGGTAACGTGGCCGCCGCGGGCGCAGGCGTTGTGGGCATTGACCTCGGCAAGAACGACGAAATCTACATCGATCCGCTTGCAAGCTCGTTCACCAGCGAACAGTTCGCCAAGGCCCAAAAGATGGTCGAAGCCCTCGCCAAGGACAAGAAACTCAAGATGAACTTCGTGCAGAACTTCAACATGAAAAAGACCGTCGAAGCCTACAAGACGCACAAGCTCAAGACCGACTTCTACAAGGCCACTCAAAACAAGACGACGCTCAACGAACTCGACGAAAAGGCCATTGTCGCCATCGAAGACAAGGACAGCGCCTATGCCGCCTATGCCGCAGAACATGCCAAGGAACTGGACCGCAAGACCATGGAAAAAGAAATCCTCGCCATGGCCGAAGCCCGCAACCAGGAACTTCTCAAGACCTTGCAGCAGCAACCCGGCGTGACCAAGAAAAACGTCACCGTGACTACGGCCCCGCGCGGTTCACTCACGCAGAAGAAGGCCATGTATAAGGTGCAAATAGACGTTCAGTAGAATCTAATTAGAGATGTGAGATGTGGAATGTGAAATGAATTATCCCACATCAGTCATTACACATTTCACATTAGTCATCCTGAGCTGATTACTTTAGAACTGTAAAAGGGGAAGGTCTTCCCCTCACTGCAAAAAAAGCGCCTTTAAGCGCTCTTTTTTTCGTTACCCCTTCGCCTAGGGGCGTAGCCCCTAAAACCCAAATTTAGTCGCGGAGAAATCCGGTAAGCGGATCAGAGGCAGAAGCACCGCGGGTCAGCACGCGGCCAAGGCCAGCGAGGTACGCCTTGCGGCCCGCTTCAATAGCCTGCTTAAAGCTCTGCGCCATGAGCGGCAAATCGCCAGCGGTTGCAAGTGCGGTATTCGCCATAATCGCGGCAGCGCCCATTTCCATGGCAGCGCACGCTTCAGAGGGTTTACCGATGCCCGCATCCACGATAATCGGAAGGTCAATTTCATCGATGAGAATCTGGATGAATTCGCGAGTCGAAAGTCCCTTGTTAGACCCAATCGGAGCGGCAAGCGGCATCACGGCTGCGGCACCTGCGTTCACGAGGTCGCGCGCCACGTTCAAATCCGGGTACATATACGGCATCACGACGAAACCTTCTTTCGCCAAAGTCTCCGTCGCCTTGATGGTTTCGTAGTTGTCGGGCAAAAGGTACTTCGTGTCGCGCATGATTTCAATCTTGACGAAATCACCGCAGCCGAGTTCGCGGGAAAGTCGCGCGATGCGCACCGCCTCTTGGGCGTTGCGTGCGCCGGAAGTATTCGGCAACAACGTTACGCCCTTCGGAATGTAATCCAGAATATTTTCGTGATCTTTAGTGTTTGCTCGGCGCACGGCGAGAGTGACAATCTCTGCGCCAGCATCGCGCACAGCAGCCTCAATCAGCTTGAGGGAATACTTTCCGGAACCTAGAATAAAGCGGGAATTGAATTCGTGACCACCGATAACGAGAGTATCTTTCTTGTCTGCCATAAAGCCTTCTTTATGTTTTTTCGGGGGTAAATATAGAATTATTCCAGCCCGAGAATCAGGCGGATAGCGGTCAGGGCCTGGTGGGCGGCGCAAAGCATTACCCGCGGGGCAATCAAGCCTATTCCGTCATTCACATCACTTTTGCCGTCACCGCAAACATAAAAGCGCTTAGTCACCTTGCGGGTCGTAATTGAATTGCCGCTATCGTAGCCGGCCATTCCAGAAGCCGCGACCAGGTACTTTTCGGGCATGTTTTCGAGCACCGTATTCACAAGCATCGCCTTCGCTTCGGCATTGTCAAACGCCTCGCAAACCACGTCGGCCTTGGCCAGGAGCGGGACCGCATTTTCCGCAGTCACCTTTTCGAAATGCGTTTCATACTCCGTATACGGTGCAATCTCTTTCAAGTTAGCAAGCAAGGCATCGGGCTTCGGCCTGCCTACCTGGCACGCCTTATACTGCTGGCGATGCAAATTCGTCACATCAACGCAATCGAAATCAATCAGAATGAGTTTACCGACACCGGCACGAGCCAAAGAAATCGCAATATTCGAGCCGAGACCGCCCAAGCCGCAAACAGCAACCGTTGCCGCCTGCAACTTACACACGGCTTCTGCACCTTGCCGATTTTCTAGCGCGGCAAGCATTTCTTCGCGAGTCGGCACGCGGAAATCGCTCATCTGCGAAATTTCGGATTGCATCACCCGCCGCCTACAAAGTTCACAACCTCGACGACATCGCCATCGGCAAGCACCGTCTCGGCATACTTTGCCTTCGGAACAATTTCCTCGTTCCGTTCCACAGCGATGCGCACGGTATTGTACCCCGCTTCCGCAAGGTATTCGGCAACGGTCTTGCCAGCCGCATCGACACTCTGTCCATTAATCGTAAGCATAGAACAAATATAGGAAATCAGAACATCACCCTGTACGGGATTTGCTTGTCGAAAGAGCGGCCCTTGAGGTCGCGGTATTTTTTGTTTTGGGCAGGCAAGCGCATATCGTTGTGCGGAGCGATCCGGCGGATTGCATCCGTCGTATCCTTCACGCCTTCGTCAAACTTGATGTTGCCTACAAGCGTTTCACCGCCGAGGTTTTCTGCCGTCAGGTAGAAGTCCTGCACGCCTTTGAGTTCCGGAAGGTTGGTGCAGCGCACGTCAATCCACTTGCTTGCATCACCCGCCGAGGGCAAATCGCATTTCGAAATCACGTCGCCCTTCTTGCTTTCCTTACGCAGCGAGAGCGTACCGCCGGTTCCGTTCTTCACCTGCACAAGCACGCCCGGGCCCACGATGGAATCAGTAATCACGTTCTCGAAAATCGCGTAGCCGCCGTCCTTGATGGCGAACTCGTCGTCCGCAGTCAAACGCACGCGGATGCCGTTGTCAAAGCCGTTCGCGGGAATCGTGTCGCGGATAATGCGCAAGAAGTCGAGCCTGTCAAGTTCCGCATAGTGCTTGCCCTTCGTTATCTCGATGAAGTTCGAGCCGCGCTTGAGTTTTGCGGGAATGTACACCACCGACTTCTCGGGGAATGCGCTCCACGCGCCCGTCAGCGGCAGCGCCACTTCCTGGTTCTTGCCGTTGATGCTCACGAAGTGCGAACTTCCGTTCGCGCCGTCTTCGGTCCAGTTGTTGTCATAGCGGTAGCGAATCAGGTAATCGCCCGCCTGCGGGATAATCATCGGCAAGCGAATTTTGCTGTCTTCATAATTGATGTAGGCACAGAATTCCCCGTTCGATGCGTCGGAACTGCTCGAAATATCCACGTGCGTCAAGGCGCCATGTTCCGCTTCGGCGCTCAAGTAACGCCCGAGGAACGGCTGCCCCAGTTCCGGCCAGCCGTCGTCGGTGTAGACGATGTCGCGAACTTGTATGTAGGAATTTCCGCCGTCGTTCTTGTCGTAGTAATGGTTCACGAAGCGCTGACGGTTCACGTCCTGGAACGCCTCGCCGCCCGCAGGCCCGTAGTAGCGCCCGTAGCGGCTCAACAGAATCGTGCCGCCGCCATTCAATAGAGCCTTGCCACTGCGATCCACGTACCCGCCGTCGATGCGGTTGGAGCGCCCCACCGTCGTCTTGTAGGAATTGTTCTCGAGATCGGCACCCTTCTTGCAGCAATTGTCCCACGCCGTAAACAGGTAGTAGTAACCGTCGTGCTCGATGAGGCTTGCACCCTCGATTCCCGAGCCGCCACGGTTCGCGATGTTCTGCATCTTGGCTCCGTCCTTCACCTTGCCTGTTTCTTCGTCCAGTTCAAGAATGTGAATGCCCGTGCCCCACGAACCGAACGCCATCCAGACCTTGCCATCGTTGTCCTTCAGCACTGCCGCGTCAATCGCGTTGTAGGCGTCGCTCTTGACCGTGTGAATCACCTCGCCCATGTCCGTCCAGCCGTAGCCTGGTTTTGTCGGGTCGATTTCCTTGCTCGCCATGAACCCCATGCCCGACGAGCGGATGCCCATCTCGGAACCGCAATAGTACATGCGGTATTCCCCGCCGATGTAATGAATGTCCGGCGCCCAGATGTCAATCATGTTCGGCGCGTACTTGTAAAGCCACTTCGAAAATTCCGGCATGGCGGGCTCGCCGTTCTTCCAGTTCAGCGCATCCTCGGAAAACTGCATGAGCATGTGGTTGTCCGTCGTGGCAAGCGCATAGCCGTCCTCGTAACGGATGATGTCCGGGTCATGCCCCGCCCAGCGCGTCTCCTTCGCGTACCAATCGGCCGCAAAAGCCGAATAAGCCAAAGTAAGCATTGCCGCAGTCGTTACGACAGACGCCTTGCCAATCCCGAATTTCATTTTTCCTCGCTTTACCCATACACCATACTCTAAATTTATACTCCCCTAAGACATTCGTCAACCATCCAACAATCCAATACCATTGATTTTTTCGCAACAAGAAACAGCATTTTTCAAAGTCCAACCGCTTGCGAACCCGCATAAATAAAGGTATATTCAGAAAGCAGGTCTTATAGGGGCTCTTTATGAGCCGAGGTAAAACATCCGAAGGCTATATTGCTCTAAATACACCAAGCCATGTAAAACGGAACCTTCATTACCCCGCCTTCAACCGAAAAATGTATCGGGTGAATTATGAAACACCCGAACATAAGAAAAACGATAAACCTGCTTTTTAAAATCACCCCTTAGAACATCACCCGGTACGGGATCTGCTTGTCGAAGCTACGGCCCTTGAGGTCGCGGTAGGCCTTGCGGGCGGGTGCCGGAGAATCGGGGCGCACAGCACGCGGGGCAATCGCGGTCGTTCCGCTGCTGGAACTAGACTGCGGTTCAGCGGTCCCTGAGCTGGTCGAAGGGTCGCTGGAGCTGGAAACCGGGTCGCCACACGGTGCTTGGTTGCAGACAACCTGCATCGGCTCAAAGATGAGATTCCCGAGAATCGCCTCGCCGGAAATTCCCGATGCCGTCAGGTACAGGTCCTTGATGCCGCGCAGGCCCATATCGCCCGAACATTTCGCCGCAGACCAGCCGCCATCCATGAGAGATCTATTTGACAGGTCACATGTGAAGACCGCCGTCCCGTCCTTCTTGCCGTCGCGAATCACGATCTTACCCGACGAAGCATTTTTCACCTGAAGGAAAACATTGCCGATATCCTTGAGCGAATCCAGCACCACGTTCTCGAAAATCGCGTAACCGCCGTCCTTGATGGCGAACTCGTCGTCCTTCGTGAGGCGCACGCGGATGCCGTTGTCAAAGCCGTTCGCGGGAATCGCATCGCGGATAATGCGCAAGAAGTCGATGCGGTCGAGTTCCGCGAAATTACCGTTAGGCGAAGGCTCAATTTCGATGAAGTTGCCGCCGCGCTTGAGTTTCGCAGGCACCATCACCACGGACTTTTCAGGGAACGTGCCCCAGGAACCCGTCGGCGGAAGCGTCACCGTCTGCGACTTGCCATTCACCGTCACCTTGTGCGTCGCGGCCGCATCGCCACCGTTCGCGTAGCGGTAACGCAGCAGGTAATCGCCCGCCTGCATGATGTTCATCGGCAGGCGAATCTTGGAGCCCTCGGTATTCACGTACGCGAGGTATTCTCCGTTCGAGGCCGTATTGCTCCGCGTAATCGCGAGGTCGCCCGACACAGCGCGAGTCAGCACGCCATGCTCAACTTCGGCACTCAAATAACGCCCGAGGAAGGGCTGTCCCATCTCGGCCCAGTTATCCTCGGTAAACACGACATCACGTATATGAATGTGATTGTACTTGTCTCCGTTCAAATCGTAGTAGTGGTGCACAAATCGCACGCGGTTCAGGTCCTGGAAGGCCTCGCCGCCGCCCGGCCCCACGTAGCGCCCGTAGCGTTCCAACAGAATCGTGCCGCCGCCGTTCGCCATGGTGTAACCGGCGCGGTCCTTGTACGGTCCGGTTACTTTGTCTGCACGGCCGTAAGCCGTCTTGTACGTTGTCTGCTCGATGTTTGCGCCCTGCTGGCAGCACTTGTCCCATGCGGTGAACAGGAAATACTGCCCGCCATGCTCAATCAGGCTCGGGCCTTCTTCGGCGCCGCCGCTCGCGCTGCTGGTGCGGCGCGCAATGTTGTAGACCGTCTTGTCGTCGCTCGCCTGGTAACCTGTCGTTGCATCTAACTTAATCAGCTGAATGCCGAGCCCGAACGAACCGAAAGCCATCCAGTAATTGCCCTCGGTGTCACGCACAACGTCGGCATCGATGGCATTGTACTTGTCGCTAGTCGTCGTGTGGAAAACGTGACCGTGATCGGTCCAGCCGTAGCCCGATGTGCCCGGCATAATGGACTTTGTGGACTGGTAGCCGATTGCCGAAGAACGCTTGCCAAAGACGGACACGCAATAATATACGCGGTACTCGCCGTTCATGTAGAAAACGTCGGGAGCCCAGATACCCTCGGTGCCCGGAGCATAGGTGTAGGCCCACTGCGGAATGGCGCTCACGGTCGATTTGTGGTTCTTCCAGGTGTATGCGTCTTCGGATGTCCAGAGCTGCAGATTGTTGTTGGTGCTCATGAGGGCGTAGCCGTCCTCGAACCGTACCATGCTCGGGTCGTGACCGGGTTGCAGGTTGTCCTTCGCATACCAGTCGGCCGCGAAGGACGTTGCAACACCAAGCGACGCTCCCAATAGCGCCACGAAACCAAAAGATTTTCCCAGGCCCATAACCATTATAAACTCCCTGACGACACGTCTAATCTAAATATATCTTTAAATCCTTCAAAAGTCAACAGAATTTTTTATTAAAAAGTCCACACTTTAAGTAAGTTAAAACAGAATTATGTAGATTTTATCAAAATTTCAAAATAAAAAGTCCACACTTCGCACGACTACAAAAAAGCCCACCCTGAAACAACTTCAGGGCAGGCTCTTCAAGTCCAATACAATTGGGCGCGAGCGCTACTGAAGATTACGTGTGAGCAACAAACGCCTCGTATTAACGAGGCGTGGTTGCGAGAGTGAGCGCTTTGGGTACGTACTTAGTACGATTGGGCGCGAACGGTTACGTATGTGCGTCGACCCATTCGGCGTTCTTCTTGCAAGCCTCGACGGACTTTTCGAAGGCAGCCTTTTCTTCGTCGCTCATCTTGACCTCGATAATCTTCTCGACACCGTTTGCACCGACCACGACCGGCACGCCGCAGTAGAGGCCCTTCACGCCGTATTCACCGTTCAGCTTGGCAGCGCAAGAGAACACGCTCTTCTTGTCGAGGAGGTAGGCTTCGGCCATGTGGATGGCGGAAGTTGCCGGGCTGTAGAAGGCAGAGCCGCGGCCGAGGAGGTTCACGATTTCGCCACCGGCACCGGCGGTACGCTTGGCGAGTTCGGCAAACTTTTCCTTGCTCATGAGCTGAGAAACCGGGATACCGCCAACAGACACGCATTCCATGATGGAAACCATGGTGTCGCCGTGGCCGCCCATCACGAGGGCCTTCACGTCTTCGACAGACACGCCCAGTTCGTCGGCAACGAAGCAAGCGAGACGGGCAGAGTCAAGCACGCCAGCCATACCGATGACCTTGTTAGCCGGGAGACCGGACTGCTTCTGCATGTTGTAGACCATGGCGTCCAGCGGGTTGGTGATCACGATGACGAATGCATCCGGAGCGTTTTCCTTGATGGCTTCGGCAACGGTCTTGATCACGCCGCAGTTCTTGTCCAGGAGGTCGTCACGGCTCATGCCCGGCATACGCGGGAAACCGGCGGTCACGATTACGACGTCTGCGCCCTTGATGGCGGAGTAGTCGGTAGAACCCTGAAGATCCACGGAAGAGTTGATGACAGAGCGGCCTTCCATGATATCGAGAGCCTTGCCCTTCGGCATGCCCTGAGTCTGCGGAATATCGATAAGGACCACGTCGCCAAGATTCTTCTGGGCGAGCACGAGAGCCATTGTACCACCGATTTGACCAGCACCAACAAGTGCAATCTTCTTTCTAGCCATGATTTAACCTTCCTTTTAAGGTAATTAGATTTTTACGCATCAAATATAGCACTTTTTCGTGTTTCAGACAATGAAAAAACGCCCCAAAAAGCCGAAAAACGGAAAAAATAAGCTAAGTCCACGGGGGGAAGCCTCCCGCACCACCTAAAGGTGGCCATGTACACTAAGCACTAAAGTGCTAAGTGTCCAAAGGTCGCTTCAGCCCCGGCATACGACACGTCTTTGCGACCCCCGAATAGGGGCGAAGCAATCCACGCCGGGTCTTCCGTTCCCCCCTCGCCTAAGGGCCCTGCCCTTAAAAACCCGTCTTCAAACAGCCCACGGCTCCAGAGACGAGCTCGTCTCGCTCACATGGATTCGGCCTTCGGCCTCTAATGTTCGCTCAACGACTCATCTTCTTCCGCCTTAGGGCTAACTGTCATGCTGCTAATTTGTCTTCCCCGCGAAGGCGGGGACCTCCTTTCCCATCTGAGAAAGAGTCATTACCGCTTAGCGGCCAGGCATTCGCCGTCGCTTTGTCTTGGCATAAAAAAGAGCAAGTCTTTGTCAAGATTCGCTCAGGTTGAAATCAGGTGGCGCTTATGCGGCTACTTATTGAATTTCCTGTTCCTTGTAGACATCTGGCCAGAAAAGGATATTTTTTGACATCAATTAAACTTCTTTCAATCCTTGATGCAACGAACGGAAAGACTCCAGGTTTTTCTAAATGCTTCGTAGCATAAATTTTCTGATGAATTTTTCAAATAACGAACATGTGCATATATCTTATTGTCTGCGTCTTCGGAGTTTGTCCAATAAAACATTTTATCGGACTCAGAAAATTGTCCGTTAGATCCTGTTTGGTACCCTCCATTTACTAAACTCGAGAAACCAAAAATATCATTAGCACCTTTTTTTAAACTTGTTCCAACCCCAATTCCACCATTATTTTGTTTTACATAAAATTTTAGATACGCAAAATCTGCTGTATCCGGTAGGTGCCATCCATCTGGGCATGCGCTTTGCGCAATTGACCAAGGATACATATGTCCTTTTGACTTACAGTTTAATGAATCATTTGCCAAACAGTAACTACCCTTAGTATTCCAATTTAGATTTTGAGCCATCCAAACTTGTTCTCCAATTTGCACGGTTCTATACACTTGAGAATCTCGCACATCCAAATATTCGCCATATTCAATATCAGGGTTAAGATATTTTGTTGTGACACACTTATATATTTCGCAATCGTAGAGTTTTGAAGGAATTCCTGCGGAACTACTCGATTTTTCGCTTGAAGAACTTTCCACAACCTTTTCGCTGCTGCTGGATTCTACAGGTTTCTCGGAACTGGAGGATACTTCGTTCTTTTCGGAACTTGAAGATTCCTCGACCTTTACGGAACTGGAGGATTCTGCAGCTTTCATCGAACTCGATGATTCATCCACCTTGGCAGAACTTGAAGAATCTTCAACCTTCACTGAGCTGCTACTTGACTTCGCGCTACTGCTGGACACACTTGTCTCGCTACTGCTCGACCCTTCGGCTTCGCTCAGGGTGACATTCTGCGGTGTAACGCTGGACGAAGACTCGTCGCAATCTTCGCAAATGCTCGATGAAGAGCGGATTGCTTCGCTCGAGACGGGGGTGACATTTTGAATAGAACTGCTGGACCTTTCGAATTCGCTTGACGAGGATTCTTCGGCAACTCGCACTGGCGACTTGTCGCTCGAATCGTCGCCACAAGAAATGACCAGTGCCATGCCGCACACAGCAAGGCTCGCGACTAGAAAACGCCTAAAGGCTACACGGGGGGGGGGGCAATAAATCTCATAAGCTTCTCTCTTTGCTTCAAATATGCATAATTGTCTTAGCCCACTGAGGAATATCGTCGGTATATTTTTTTACCAGTTTCCCATCAGACATTCTGAACAAAAGCGAAGCGTCCTGGTCTTCAACCGAATTGTCATAAACATAAAGACGATCCACCGATGGGATTATCTTCTTGCAGTTGAAAATTGATTTCTGGTATCTAGAAATAATCTTAGAAATCGGGACATCATGACCGCCCTGTATCACTCGCTTTGCAATTCTAGCGGCATTGATAGATGGGTGTGAGGTCGCGACAAAAAACAAACGAATGAAATAACCTTGCTGTTTCGCACGGCAAACAAAGTCGACTTTTTCGTCCGAAGAAAAAACGGACTCAAAAATAAGGCTTTGTCGGTTCTTCAAAGATTCTTCGCGCCAGGACTTGCAATAGCGGGCTGCATCAAGAACCGCTTCAGGGGAATTCCAGTCCCCAAAACGTTCCTGGGCGATATTGTCTGGGTTGATATAGACAGCGTTTTCCAACCATTCATGTCTAAGAATCTTTGATGTAATGGTCGTTTTTCCCGAACCATTAGGGCCGGCAACAACAATAAGTACTGGGCGATGTTCTTCTGTCATGACACGCCTGTTAACGGATGGTTGCGGCAGCCTTTTCGATTTCATCGAAAAAACGTTTGGTGGCATCGGCGTTTGCCTTGCGAGCATCTTCGGCAGCTTCCCTCATGATTTGTGCAAGCATTTCATCGGTCGGCTCTTCCAAGTCCGTCAATCTGTAAGAATCAATGCTTTTTGTCGTTGTCATAAAGAGCTCCTTGATGCCGTATCATACATAATATACATTATTCCTCACATAAGAGCAATAGAATCGGCACACTAAAAAACTCAAAACAAGTCGAGCGAGCTGTCGAGGTAGATTTCTTCGCGGACTTTGAGCTGGTATTCGGGTTTGGTCATGTAATAGAGCAGAAACTCCAAGATAATGGCGCTGCCGAGGCTGCGGCCTTCGATTTTAAAGTGGCGGAATCCTTGCGGGGCGTACACGTTTTGGATGTCGTCGATTCCGATAAAGCCGGGATTTTTCATGGCGTCGGAAAACCGGTAGCCACGCCCTGCGTTCGGCGAGGCACAAACGTGGTCTTCTTGAGTTTCACCGAGGTTTTTCTGGCTCACGTTCTCGTAGCACTTTTTGCGGTCTTGGCAGCCGAACCAGCAGCATTCATTGCACAGGAACTCGACTTTCTGCTTTTCTGCAGGCGTTAGCGCGTTGAGTTTGGCGAATTGCTTGTTGAGTCTGAAATCCGGCACCACGTAACTGAATTCATCACGGTTCAGTTCCGCCTCAAAGCTGCTAAAATCTGTCAGAACCTTCGTCGTAGAAGAAACAAAATAGAATCCCGGATACTTCGCCTTAATGTAATCGAGCAACAAATCCGAATGAATGATGACGCCGCTCGGGGCTGCCCCATTTTTCTCGAACAGGGCGCACAAGGCGTTGCATTTTTTGTCGGCAAGATGTTCTTTGCGAAGCAAGGAATTGCTGAAGGTCAGGCGCGCCGAGATGCCATATTCCCTGGTGAGCGCAGCAACGGACTCGGGGGCTGCATCGCCAAATCCGACGCGGCCACCACCCCACAGGCTATCGCTGGGCGCACCGTAAATGGAACCGATTTCGCACCACTCGTAAAAGTATTCCCGATGCTCGCGGAACAGAGGCAAAAACGCCTTGTATAGGTCGTAAAATTCGAACAGGCCGGGAAGATGGTAGTAAACGTTCATCACGTCAAATATACCTATTTCTATTTCGCCCACCTACCCTATTTTAACTATATTACAATCATCTCCGAACTCCGAAATTCGAATTCTGAATTATCCTATGCGCACTTTAGTTCTTTCTGATATCCACGGTTCTGCGTTCGCCTGCAAGATGGCGCTTTCTTACCTCGACAAGCTCAAATGCGACCGCATTTTCCTTTTGGGCGACCTTCTTTATCACGGACCGAGGAACCCGCTGCCGGGCGGACACGATCCGCAAGGAGTTGTCGAACTATTGAGTCCGCTCAAGGAGAAAATTACCGCGGTGCGCGGCAACTGCGACGCCGAAGTGGACCAGATGGTGCTCGGATTCCCCTGCCTTGCCGACTATGCCGAATTCGAAGAAAACGGACTGCGCTTGTTTTTGAGCCACGGTCACCTCTACGACCCGTACCTGTTCAGCCACTACAAGGCCGACGTCTATTTTTCGGGCCACACGCACATCTTTACTGCCGAAAAGAACGCCGATGGCGTCTACTGCCTGAACCCAGGCTCCACGAGCCTGCCCAAGGGCGGAAACCCGCCGACCTTCGGAATTTACGAGACCTTCGGCGAAGGCTCCACCACTCCCCCGCGGTTCAGCGTACACCACCTGGAAACCGGCAAGGAACTGGCGGCTGTCGAGATTGTGCGAGAGTAAACCCTTTAAAATTAAGCTGAAAAGGCCTTAAGCAATTCCTTTTTGGCAGCACATAAAAGGTCACACGAATTCGATTTTGCTAACGCAAAATCTGTTCCTTTTCAGAAATGCCGTTAGGCATTTCAAATCAGTGTGACACCATTGGGGTGTTAGGGGGCGGAGCCCCCACCATAATTATTTCTTCAGTGCCGAGAGGAATTCCTTGAGGCGGGAATCTTTGGGGTTGTCGAAGATTTGTTCGGGGGTGCCGTCTTCCTTGACGTAGCCGTCGGCAAAGAACAGCACGCGGTTGGCGACTTCGCGGGCAAAGCTCATTTCGTGCGTCACCACGACCATCGTCATGCCGGATTTGGCCAAGTCCTTCATGATCTTGAGGACTTCGCCGACCATTTCGGGGTCCAGGGCACTGGTGGGTTCGTCGAACAGGATTACCTCGGGCTGCATGGCCATGGCGCGTGCAATCGCCACACGCTGCTGCTGGCCGCCGGAGAGTTGTGCCGGGTAATGATCCGCACGTTCCAGGAGCCCGATACGTTTCAGGAGTTCTTTCGCGCGCTTCTCGGCGTCGGCCTTCGTTAAGAGTCCAAGCTTTACCGGAGCGAACATGATATTCTTGAGGGCAGTCATGTTCTTGAACAAGTTAAACTGCTGAAACACCATGCCCACGCGCCTGCGAACATCTGGCTTCGAAACACCCTTCGCCAAGATGCTCTTGCCGTCCAACAAAATGTCGCCGCTTGTCGGAATTTCAAGAAGGTTCAGCTGACGGAGGAATGTTGACTTGCCGCAGCCCGAAGGCCCGATAATCGCAATCACGTCGCCGCGGTGGATGTCTAAAGAAATTCCCTTGAGAATCTGCTTATCGCCGTAGGCTTTGCAAAGGTCCTTGACCTGGATTAAAGTTTCTGCATTAGCGTTCATTTTTCTTCAACCTCTTTTCAAGCTTTGCAACGCAAGACGAAAGTCCTGCCACAAGGATAAAGTAGATGGCCGCTACAGCAAGGAGCGGGAGCATGGCCTCGTAGGTCATGCTGCGGATAATGTCACCACCGCGGGTCAAATCGGTCAGGCCGATGTAGCCGCAAATGGAAGTTTCTTTGATGAGCGAGATAAATTCGTTCGTGAGTGCCGGGAGCGAATTCTTGAAAGCCTGCGGGTAAACGATGCTGTAAAGAATCGTGCGGAACTTGAGTCCGAGGCTGCGCCCCGCCTCGATCTGCCCCGGATCCACGCCCTTGATACCGCTGCGGATAATTTCGGAAACGTAGGCACCCGAATTCACGCCGAATGCGACAATCGCCACCAAAATCTTGTTCACGTTCACCGACGAGAATACGATGTAATAGATGATGAGCAGCTGGATCATCATCGGCGTTCCGCGAATCACCGCGAGGTACACCCTGGCAATTCCATTCAGAACCTTATGGCGGCCATTGAATTCATTGCTGGTGCGGATTTGCGCAATCACAAAGCCAATCAGAATGCCTAGTAGCGCTGCAAAGAACGAAATAATCAGCGTGTTGCAAAGACCTGTGGCAATGAACTTCCAACGAGAATCTTTCACAAAGTTCTTGTGAAGGTGATCGGCGAAGGATTCTTCACTTTGGACAGCCTCGTCGCCGCGTACAATCACCACAATCTTCGATAGTGTATACGGAGTCGTGAAATTGATGGACTTCTTGCGTTCTTCGGTCACGGTAAAGCCTGCAAAACCCACATCGGCCTTGCCCGAAGAAACCGCATTGATAATCGCATCGAATTCGATATCCTGGATTTCAACCGTGCGGTTCATGAAGTCGGCAATATAGTTGACCACTTCGATATCGAAACCGGTAATTTTGGCGTTTTCGTAGTATTCGTACGGCGGGAACTGGGCATTCGTCGAAAGTACCAGCTTCGGGCCTTCGGTCACCTTCTTCTGGTAATGGTAATTGCCGCTGCGATTGATGTAGGTGTTAAAGAGGGAATCGTAGGTTCCGTCCAGTTTCATCTGGGCGAGTGCCTGGTTCACCGTATCAAGCAACGCTTCGTTCCCCTTCGCGACCACGCCCGCGTACATTTCTTCGACAAAGACTTCTTCGAGAATGCGGAGCGACGGATTCTGCCGCACAAAGGCCTTGGCCGGCTGGTCGTCACTCATGACCGCATCAATTTTCCCCTGCAACAGCGCCTGCACGGCATCGGCCAGTTTCGTGTAGCGATCCACGTCGATTTTTGCCGTATCGCCGCCGAAATCGGACGCGTAAATATCGGCGGTGTTGCCGATTTGCACGCCCACTTTTTTGTGGCCGAGATCGTTAATGCTGTGGACTTTATTGGGGATTACCGCCTGCTTGCTTTCGCAAGAAACCAGGGCGAGCGCATAAAACGCTAAAAAAAATGGGAGGAGGATTTTTCGCATCATTTTCACCTTAGCCCAAAATTTAGCCATCGCCAAAGCGCATGTCAATAATTCTTGTTATATTTAACGCATACGGGTTTATTAAAAAAACTTGTTTTGAGGAGAAAAACATGGGTATAAAAAAGTGTTTTGGGTATTTACTGATCTGTGTTGGTTTTGTAGCAGCCGCAACAATTACACCTAAAAAACCATCCCTGAAAGACGGATGTTACCAAATTGGCACCGCCCGGGAACTGTTCGGTTTTGCCGAAATTTTGAATCAGCGCTCTTACGACAATCCGGCCCTCGTTTGCGCAAAGCTCACCGACAACATCGTCATTAACAAGAATGTCTTGGACGAAGACGGCGACCTAATAAGTTCGAAAGCGAAAGACCTTGTCGCTTGGACTCCCGTTAGTTTTGCAGGACTCTTTGATGGTAACGGCAAGACCATTTCGGGTCTTTACGTGAACGACACAACTTTAATGATGGTGGGGCTATTCTCGGTGGTTGGTTTCGCCGCCAATGGCGATAGCGCCGTTGTCAAAGACCTTGGTATCGAGGACTCCTATTTTTATGGCAAATACAAGAATACGAATGACCCCTATATAGGAAGTATCTTCGCTACAACCACCACCACAGCAGCCTATACAAAGATTTCCAATTGCTACAGCAATGCGACAATTGAAGGCTGGGGAATAATCGGTGGACTTGTGGGCTGGAACGGCAGCAAGATGATTATCGAAAATTCCCACAATTCCGGAAAAATCCGCACCAATATTTCAGCCTACGCAGGAGGCCTCGTCGGTATTTCTTACAACGACACCTTGTTCATCAAGAACAGCTATAACTCGGCCAACATCAAGGGCGGCGGTTCGGCGGCAGGCCTCGCCGTAAGAACTCATGTCGTACATGTGGAAAACAGCTACAACTCCGGTGACCTCTCTAGCGATGAATACAGCGTTGCCGGTTTAATCGGCGGAATTACAGCCCCCAGTCGTGTACCCAGGATTACCGAATACTCGAACATTATCCAGTCTTACAACACAGGCAAGCTTTATTCGGCAACCGGAGACATCGGCGGTTTAATCATCAATATTAACGGAACCGAGCTGAACGTAATCAATTCGTACAGCAATGGGGACATTTCGTGTAAATACAAAGGGTACGGCTACGACGGACTTGTCGTAAAGATCAAGTCAAGCGAATTAAATCTCATCAACAGCTTCTATACACAACAGACGATTGGCTCGACAAAAAATCTTAAACCGTATTATCAGTGCGACACCAATTCAACCTGCAACATTATCAACTCCTACGCGCTTTCTGAATCGGGCTACAAGTACGATTATTCTGTCACCAGTAAGGAACTTGAAGACGGCTCTATCGCCTTAAAGCTCCACAATTACAAGAACGACAGCATCGGCATAGATGGTTCCATCTGGGGGCAAAATGTCGGCAAAGACGTCCATCCGCTGTATACGGGCGTAGTCGAATTCAACACGGTCGAAGCGCACATCACACCCACGATTCCCGCCCTGGTCGACGGTTGCTACGAAATCGGTAACGCCGACGAACTCTACGGTTTTGCCGCAGTCGTGAACGGCACAGACTCTACCCCGGCCAAGCCGAGCGCCTGTGGCAAACTTACGGCAGACATCGTTATCAACGAACGTCTGATTATTGACGGCAAATACATTAACGAACGCGGTCGCCGCCTAGCCGAATGGACTCCTATCAACGATTTTGAAGGTATTTTCGACGGTCAGAACCACATTATCTCGGGTCTCTACAACTACCAGCCCAAAGGAGATTCGGTCGGATTCTTTAACCACACCGGCAAACAGTCTATCACGAACAAGGTCGAAATCAAGAACCTCGGATTCAAGGACTCCTACGTTAAAGGCATCACCGTCGGAGGCTTTGTAGGTAGAGCTCACTCTTCGATCGAAATTTCCAATTCCTTCTTCGAAGGGATTATCGAAGGCGATTATACTTCTGGATTTATTGGACATGCGAGCGAATTTAACTCGTCCAGCAAGCAAAAGGCCCTTTTATCTATCAAGAATTGCCACAACAGAGCAATCTTTAACACTCAATTCTCTGCCGCAGGTCTTGTACAAAACGTCGACAACTACAAGGAAGTTCGTATCGAGAACTGTTCCAACACAAGTAAGCTCCTATCCAAAAGAATCCCCACTACGTATGGACTTATCGCGTATTTCAGCAGGAGCAATGTTTCTATTGTCAACTCGTACAACGCAAGTTCTGTAATCGACCCCACCTACTACAACGGATTCGTCGGATTTTTTGTGGGCCACTACAACGGCGAAACGATTGCCATCAGAAACTCGTACGATGTGGGCGACCTGTCCAAGAAATTTTTATTCAAGGGACTCCTCTACAACGAAGTTAACGAAGACTTCCTCACGATTGATCATTGTTTCTACCGTACCGATAGCATTAGCAATAATGCAGGTTCCCCCGCAACCCTAGAGGAATTCGAAAACGGAACTATTGCCGCCGAACTGCACAACTATAAAAAGAACGGCGTCGACGGCTCTGTTTGGGGACAAAATGTGGGCACAGACCCCATTCCCACTTTAAGCGGGACAATCAAGGGGTACTCCCCCACGATTTCCAAACTGGTCCTGCACACTTTCGAAGGCGATACGGTCGAATACGTCGACTACTATGTAGAAGGGCACAAGATTTATCCGCCCAAGCCTGAACGCGACGGATACCTGTTTGCAGGCTGGTATGACAATGAAAAACGGGAAGGCGACGCTATTCTTGCGATTAACACCAAGGACAGCGGCGATATCAACTTGTACGCAAAATGGTTCGAATTAAAGACTCCTAAACTGGTTGACGGCTGCTTTGAAATCGGAACCGCCGAAGAACTTTACCAGTTCGCCTACTATGTAAACGACACCACCCGCACAAACATAAAAGATCCTCTTTGTGCCAAGCTCACGGCCGATATTATCGTCAACAAGAATGTCCTCGCCTCTACCGAAACGCTGAACGAAGACGCCTCCAACTTTATCAGATGGGAACCGATACAATATTTCAGCGGAACATTTGACGGCCAGGGACATTCCATATCGGGACTTTACTTTTACGATATGCAATACTACAAGAATGTAGGTCTGTTCGGATCAATCAATTCTTACGATTTCGACGTGTGGAAAGGCACAGACACCACCACAATCAAGGACTTGACACTCAAGGATTCTTACTTTGAAGCGATGGAAAACGTGGCGGGTATTGCCGGACAAATCACAAGATTGGTCACCGTATTTGAAAACGTCCACAACGAGGCACTCGTCAAGGCGGGCCAATATGCAGGCGGTCTAGTTGGCCGTACGGAATACAATGGGTATCCCGTCGTTTTGAATTCGAGCAACAAGGGAAACATTCATGCCGTTTCGGGCACAGTCGCCGGCCTTGTCGGCTATAGCTTAACGGGAACCCGCATCAGGAACTCCTACAACGCCGGAAATATTTATGGCGGAGGCTCAGGTGGCCTAGGTGGCTACATTGCAGGCGACTTGATGGATGACGACAACGGCTATTCCCTGATTGAATTTTCATACAATTCAGGCCTAATTAGCGGCGAGACCAATGTCGGAGGCCTTTTCAGCACATGCAAGCCATGTAAACTTATCCAGACCGCAAACGAAGGCACCGTTATTGCCGAATACGGATTAGGAGGCCTGTCCGCAGAATTGACGGGAGACATCTACAACTCGTATAACGCTGGTAAAATAAAGGCTGAAACCGAAATTGGCGGACTCGTCGGACACGCGAACTCCGTCAACATTACCAATTCGTTTAACACGCAAGAAATCCCCTCCGGCAATTATAACAATGGAGGTGTTATCGGCGATTACGAAGGTTACCTTGTACAGAGCGTTACAAACTCCTTCTTTATCAACGCCGACCCCGACAACAATTTCCAGCAGATTCAAGTAACCGCAAAGGATTTTGCCGACGGCACCGTGCTGAAAGCTTTGCAAGATTACACGGACAGCGTCATCGACGGCAAATGTTGGATCCAGAATATCGGCAAGGATGCGCACCCTGTTCTTAAGGGGATGACCATCATCGCCATCAGTTCTTCGAGCGAAACGTCTTCGAGCAGCAGCGAGGCTAAGTCTTCCTCCAGCGTTACGTCTTCTAGCAGCGACGCCAAATCGTCAAGTTCTTCTGTCAAGGAAACGTCCAGTTCGTCCGAAGGAGCGAAATCCAGTTCCTCTAAAGAACCGAAATCTAGCTCGTCCGAATCCGGGAAATCCAGTTCTTCGGGCAAGAGCGGCATAGAATCCGCGAACATCGCTGTTCACTACAGCCTGTCCATCGACCACAGGAACATCTTGATTACAGGCGTTTCCGCCAAGACTTATGTGGCCTTGTTCGACATGAACGGAACGCTTGTAGACTGGAAGCTGACAGAATCTAACGGTGCAACGCTTGCCGCACCTCGCTCCGGACGCTATATCGTCCGAATCAAGGCGCAAAACCAGAGCGTCATCGTAAAATAAAGCAACGGCTTAATAAATCAATTTCAAATCATCTACAATGAGCGTAGCACCTGATACGCCCTTGTAGTGATTTCCGTCGGCGCTGGAGGCGAACACCACGCGAATGTGTGTCACGGGTTCTTCGCCCGTTCCCTGCACGAGGCCGTTATTGATAGCGGCCTTATTCGAAGATTTCAACTTGGTATCAAATGTCGAAGAATTTTCGATGGGAGAACCTTCAAGAGGCTCGCCGTACTTGAGCTTTAAGCGGAGCGTACGCATGTTGTTTTCGTCGGGTTCCGAAACGCTTACGACGTCCGGATTTTCGCGGCCGGAATTGTCCGCCTTGGTGGAGCGGAACCAAGCCGAAGCCACCAGCGTGTTGACATCGGTGGACTTGCGGTTCACATTCTTGTTGCCGGTGCGGTTTTCGAGCAGAATGTAGATATCACAGCTGTCGCCCTTGCCTTCGTAGCTGAACTTGACTTCCATGTATTCGGGCCTTGCCGCAAAGGGCTTGCCAAAGTCCAGAAGTTCATTGCCATCGGGCCATGTCGAAGAACTGGCCATCGAAAGCGTGCCCACGCCATTGGGGTTAAAGTCGGCCGTATAGAGGCTCCCGCTTGCAATCTTAGTAAGAGCAGAACCGGTTTTAATCATTGCGCCAATCATAGAACCCGAAGTTTTCTTTTCGGTGGTTGTCAAAATCGTATTGGCGTTCCCCCAAATAGAATCCGGCGTGACATCATTCTTATTCCAGGAGTTGAAATTTTCGCCCGGCAACTGGTAGCCCGCCTTCACCGAATAAGTGACGCTTTCGTCGTCTTCATTCGTCACCTTGACCTGAACACCCGCGCCAAAATCGTAAGACTCACCTACCGTCACACTGGCCGAAGCGCCTTCTGAAAGTTCCATCGCCGAAAGTTCAAGAGCGGTTAAATCCGTACGGAAAGCAAGATCGTCTACATGAATAGACTTGCTTTCTTCATCGATGACAGCATCTTTCCCGGCAATCGAAAGTGCTAGAATCTTGGGAGCCTCGGCGGTGCCGGGTTCATCAGTTTCCGAAGAACTTGATGTGGCCGCAGAACTATCCGCGGATTTTTGGGAGCTGCTAGAAGTTTCCTTGGACTCCGAGCTGCTGGACTTGTCGCTCTTTTCGGAACTGCTTGATTTGCCTTCTGCAGAGCTGCTGGACTTGGCCGAGGAACTGCTAGACTCAGAACCACTTTCCGGCTCCACATTCGGGATATTGAAAGTCAACTGCCAAACGGACTTTTTACCGCTTTCAGAAACCACCACCACATAAAGCACATGGCTAGAAGGAATTTGGATCGTTTTGCCCGATTCAATAGTCTCTTTGGAATACTTCACCTTATTGGCAAGCGAATCGAGCCCCGCAGAATCCGTCGGGAAATCATCAATATCGCCCGCCACCAAATGAAGCGTTGCAAAATGACTCAAATCAAGTTCTTCAAGTGTCACCGATTCCCATGTATCAAGCGAGTCGGGAACTTCGACCAAGTCAAATTCGATGCGGTGTTGTTCCGAATAAATCGCCGGCGAGCCGTCTTGTTCGACGACGGCAATTTCTTTGAGTTCGCGATAATCCGAAGAATCAAACGTATCGTAATCGGCGGTACATGCGCCAAGAAGCATCATCAAAGCAAGGAAATTCCACTTTTTCATATTAGCACTCCCCACTTGTTAAAAGAAATAGACCAACGAAAAGTCCAAGGCCAGCAAGTTGATCTTGAAATTCACGATATTGTACAGCACCTCGCTACGGGATTCCCCGTTTTCTTCGATTTCCATGAACGAAGAACTGAGCCCCAAAAGGCCCACCGAAGTTTCAAAAGCCAGGCGGTCCAGCACCATAATGCTCAAGCCCGGATTGATTCCGAAGTTGAATGTCCAGCCGTGGTTTTTCGTCTTGGCCATTTCTTCGCCATCGTCGGTTTGCGATATGCCATAAGAATATTCCACCTTGAGTGAGGTCTCGTTAAAGAAATAGACCGTTCTGGAATCAAAAACTTTCAAGTAATTTTTCAAGAAGGGCTGTACAAAGAATCCGTTGCTCACGTACTTGCGATGTTCCTTGACATCGGCAATATCTTCGAGAATGGAAAAATCGATATCCACAAAGGTCCGGCTATACCCCACTCGGGCTCCGATCGCGATTGCATCACGGATAAAATAACCGCCAAAACCTTCGGCCGTAAAAGTGTACCCCTCGGCCTTGTAAATATCGCCAAAAATGATATTCAGGGCATCTTCATCGGATTCGCCCTGCAGCAAGAACAAGGTGGCACCCGTCAAAAAGTTTCCACGGTGAATCGCTTCGTCTTCGCGGACGGCATGAAGATTGGCTAGGAGCCCGCCCTTTTCTGCATGCGAAGATTTCGTCGGAGTTGTACCAGTCGAATCGTTTGAATTTGCCGCAAAAACCTGCGACACAAAAAGCGACATCAAAAAGACAAAAAGAAACCTATACATCATAGTGACTAAATATAACTAATATTTACAATCGGTTTAGCTTTATTAAATACTATATTATGGCCTATGCATTACACTCCATACCGAGACTTACTGCTGAAAATTTTCCCGAATTACCTGAAGGTGCGCAAACTCCCGCTGAATGGCGGCATGAGTTGCCCGAACCTGGATGGCACCAAAAGTTTTTCGGGTTGCAGCTATTGCAATAACAGGAGTTTCAGTCCGGTATTCGACCAGGCGAAGGTATCGATTCAGGAACAGCTCGACAAGTTCGTGCCGCGCCTCCGTGAAAAGTACCCGAATGCAGGCATTTTGGCTTACTTGCAGCCGTACACGAACACGCATGCGCCGCTGGAGCACCTACGCGGAATCATCGACCCGATTATCAAGCACAAGGAAATTGCAGGCCTCGCCATAGGCACGCGCCCGGACTGCCTCGAAGACGAAAAGATCGAATACCTCGCGGAACTCAATCGCAAGAAACCGATTATCGTAGAAATCGGCCTGCAAACCGCAAACGACTTGACGCTCGCCGCCATCAATCGCAGGCATACCCTCGCCGAATTTACCGATGTCGTCAAGCGCTGTCAGGCGGCGGGACTCACCGTCACCACGCACGTGATCGTAGGGCTTCCCGGCGAAACCATGAAAGATTTCAAGCACACCGCCCAAGTGGTGCGCGACTTGAAACTCGCCGCGGTCAAGATTCACCCGCTGCACATCGTGGCGGGCACCGTCATGGCGCAGGATTACGCCAACGGCGAAATCAAGCTCCTGACTTTTGAAGAATACTGCGAAGCAGTCGCCGAGATGATCAAGATTATCGGCTTTGAAACCGCCATCGAGCGCTTTAGCGGCGAAAGCCCGAGCGACATGCTCATCGCCCCCGACTGGTGCGGCGAAAGGGACAAAATTATCGCGACTGTAGAAGGAATTTTGAGTAGGCAGTCGACAGTAGGCAGTCGACAGTAGGCAGTAGGAAGTAGACAGTAGACAGTAGACAGTAGGAAGTAGACTGTGGATTATTAATTTAAAAACAGATTTCCGCTTTTGCGGGAATGACGGAAGGGAAAATGCAAGAGAACAAGAAAAAGACTTTCATGTACAAGGCCGATCGTGAACTCAAGAAAGAATTTTTCTTTCTCGACAAATTCTTCAAGTTGAGTGACAACCAGACCAACATCCACACCGAATTTTTCGCTGGTCTCATAACCTTCATGACCATGGCCTACATTCTGGCGGTGAACCCCGAAATCCTTTCGGCCGCAGGAATGCCCAAGGGCGGCGTCTTCATCGCCACCGTCATCGCGGCCGCCGTCGGTTCTGCCCTCATGGGCTTTGTCGCGAAATACCCCTTTGCACTTGCCCCTGGCCTTGGCATAAACGCCTTCTTTGCCTACACCGTGGTGCTAAGCATGGGCTACAGTTGGCAATTCGCCTTGCTTGCCGTCTTTATCGAAGGCATCCTATTCTTGATTCTTTCTGTCGTCTCTGTCCGCGAAAAAATCTTTAACAGCATTCCCATTTCGCTCAAATCGGGCGTTGCGGTCGGCATCGGCATATTCATTGCCTTTATCGCCTTGCAGGGCGGTAAAATCGTGGTCGCCAACAACTCCACCATCGTAGGCCTCATCAATTTTCATTCTGTCGACATGCACACAAGCGGCATCTGGGCGATTCTTACCCTGGTGGGCATTATCATTACTTCGGCCTTCTTGATCAAAGAAATTCGCGGCGCCATTCTGCTTGGAATTTTTGCGACCTGGCTGCTCGGCATTGTCACCGAATTTGCAGGCATCTACGTTCCGAATCCCGAAGCCGGATTTCATTCCGTAATTCCGCAGTTCGGCGATTACCTGCAGACTTTGGACCGTTCCTTCCGCGAATTCGGAATCACCTGCGGAGCACTTTTCCATCCGGAATCCTGGACTCTCACCCGAGGCGATGCTATTGTCGGCCAAGGATTTTCGCTCATCAAGTCGCTCGACTTCTTTGTCGTGATTTTCGCGTTCTTCTTTGTAGACCTGTTCGATACGCTGGGCACCCTGATTGGAGTTTCGTTCCATGGCGGGTTCCTGAAAGAAGACGGCAAGCTCCCCCGCATTTCTAAAGCGCTCAGTTGCGATGCTATCGCCACCTCGATCGGAGCCATCTGCGGAACCTCGACCACGACTACCTACGTAGAAAGCGCAGCCGGTGTCGCCTACGGCGGAAAGACTGGCCTCACCGCCGTCTCGGTCGCTCTATTCTTCTTGCTTTCGCTCCTTTTTGCCCCCGTCTTCATGGCGATTCCGGGCTTTGCAACAGCCCCCGCGCTCATCATGGTCGCCTACTTCATGATGACCTCCATCGCCAAAATTGACTGGACAAACCCGAGAGAATCGATTCCCGCCTTTATCTGCATGATTGCCATGCCGCTCACCTATTCCATTTCGGACGGCATCATGTTCGGCGTGATTTCTTACACCTTAATAAACGCTCTCACCGGCAAGATCAAGAATGTACACTGGGTCATGATTGTGCTCACCGTGATATTCTTGCTCAAGTACGCGCTGATGTAGGACTAATTCGGAGTTCGGAATTCGGAGTTCGGAATTTTGTTTTTCGAATTACTAGCAAGATTTTAAATATCTATATTTGGGCTGAAAAATTTTTGAGGACTTGAATTATGGCAAAGACAACCGCAAAGAAAACTGAAAACAAAGCCAAGAAGGGCACCCAGACCAACATGTGGACCGGCCGCTTCGCTAGCGGCATGGCGCAGAGCATGGTGGACCTGAGTTTCAGCTTGCAATTCGACGCCGAACTCATCGAAGAAGACATCGAAGGCAGCATCGGCCACGGCAAGGGCCTGGTGGAATCCGGCGTATTAAGCAAGGCCGACTACAAGAAGATTTGCGATGGCCTCGCTAGCATCCTCAAGGACTACAAGGCCGGCAAGAACCTGTGGCAGGAATCTGACGAAGACATCCACATGGCCGTAGAACGCGTACTCACCGAACGCATCGGCGCCCTCGGCAAGAAGATTCACACGGGCCGCAGCCGTAACGACCAGGTCTGCACGGACTTCAAGATCTACATGCGTCACCGCGCCACCGAAATCCGCGCCCTCGAAGTTTCTTTAATGGAAACGGTCCTCGACCTCGCGAAAAAGTACTTCGGCAAGATGATGCCGGGCTACACCCACTTGCAGCAAGCACAGCCCATCTACTTCAGCCATTACCTGATGAGCATGTTCTTTGCCGTGAGCCGCGACGTGAAACGCCTCGACAACTTCCTGGAACTGCACAGCGAACTCCCGCTCGGTAGCGGCGCCATGGCAGGCTCTGCCTTCCCGTACCACCGCGCCCTCGTGGCTAAGGAACTCGGATTTAAGGGTGTAAGCCCGAACAGCATCGACGCCGTGAGCCATCGCGACATGATGCTCGAATTCGAAGCCGACCTCGCGATTATCGCAAACACCATGAGCCGCTACGCCGAAGACTTTGTGAACTGGAGCACCAGCGAATTCGGCTACCTCACCTTGCACGACGCCTTCTCCAGCGGTTCCTCGATGATGCCGCAGAAGAAGAACCCCGACTCCATGGAACTTATCCGCGGAAAGTCCGGTCGCATGCTCGGCAACTTCAGCGCCCTCTACACTCTGGTGAAGGGTGCCCCGCTCAGCTATAGCCGCGACCTGCAAGAAGACAAGGAACCGGTATTCGACTCCGTCCATAACGTGAAGGTGATTCTCCGCGTGATGAAGGAAGCCTTGGAAAGTGCACGCTTTAACTTCGACAAAATGCACGCGAAGATGTTGCCGGCGCTGCTGGCTACCGACCTCGCAGACTTGCTGGTCGAATCCGGCGTGCCGTTCCGCGACGCCCACCACGTGGTCGGTAGCCTGGTCGGCGAAGCCGCCCGCCAAGGCCTCGAATTCACGGACCTTAGCGACGAGGCCTGGGCAAGCGCCGGCGTCCCGAACGTCAAGCAGATGAAGAAGACGCTCACCTTCGAATACAGCGTATCCCGCCGTAATATCGAAGGCGGCACGGGCCCCAAATCCGTGAAGCAGCAGTTCGGCAAGGCCGAAGCGATTCTGAAGAAGTTCAAGAAGTAAAAAAAACTCCCAGACAAAATCGGAGACTTTAACAAATTTTAAAAAGGAACCCCAATGGGTTCCTTTTCTTATTCATGAATCAAAAAAATTCACACATTATTTCATAATGCAGCGCGCATATACTTCGGCATCCTTTCCTAGGTGTGCAACATACGCCTTTTTCTTATAGACATCATAGCAAAAAGCTTTTCGGTAATCAGAACTTTCATCGGATAGCAAAAAGAAACATGTTCTATCCATAGAATAGGCTAGTCCCTTTCCATCAAATTTTTTTTCATATATTCCACCATCCATCAGGAAGGAGAACCCGTACGCATCGATAGCGTTCAAGGAATCTCGCGACTCCGCGAACAAAGGAACATTGACATAGCTCGTTTCACTAGGAAGTTCTCCGCACACATCCTTGGTGAACGCTCTTTCCCTTACCATTCCCACAGAAAAAAGCAGCCGACTGACATCATTCGAGGAGGGCAAACGATACTCCCCAGAACAAGTTTCCTTTGCCTTGTCGTAAGGCATCAGCGTTCCGAACAACTTGCAATTTTCCTCATCGTCATTCAGGCAACGCCCCTTTCCTCTTGCGTTTTCCGAGAGCCAAACCTGCGAGCCAATTTTAACGCCCTGGTACCGTTCTTCGCCAATAGTCGCCAAGCATTTATTAACCGAGGAAGGCGCCACTGTGGCTGCAAGTGTGTCGGAATCAAAACCAACGGAATAGTCCCCACTCACATTTATATATTTCCCATTTTCATCGCGTTGTAGCCACGTTCCACGTTCTCCAAAGCAGCAAATGGTATCCTTATATGGGAATTCATTATAAAAGCACACGGTATCCGATGATTGCCATGCAACTGTATCAAGAGGCATCCAGGATTCAGAAGACACATCGTTCAATGAATCTTGCGATTTATTTTCACATGCCGGTAATGCAGTATCAACCACAGTACCAGCACCGTGCGTTTTTGAAATATCGGTATCAACCAATCCAGACTCGGAAGCAGCGTTACCTGCATTCGACGAATCATCGCATGCAAGAATCAAAACAGCCAATATGGCGAGACCCATGATTTTTTTATTCATTATCACACCTCATTGTAAAACCTAGAGCAACATCATCACTATGTGAATTGGCATATATTTTTTTCACTTTAATAAATATAATTTCGAAAGCATCTTTTAAAACGTAAAAAAAAGGGAACCCGTTTCCGGGCCCTTTTTAAGTGTGAAGTGTGTTGTGTGTGGTGTGTAATTAATCATTACACACTTCACATTCCACATTACACATCGCGGCACAGCCGCTTAACAGCCGAGTTTAGCGGACAGGTAAGCTTCGAGTTCGTCGATCTTCACCAATTCCTGCTTCATGGAGTCGCGTTCGCGAACGGTCACGAAGCCGAGCTTGGCCGGATCGGATTCACCCTCGCCCACCGTGTCGAAGTCGACGGTCACGCAGAACGGCGTGCCGAGTTCGTCCTGACGGCGGTAGCGCTTACCGATAGACTGCGTTTCGTCGTATTCCACGTTCCAACGGTTAAGGAGCTTCTGGTAGAGTTCTTCAGCCTTAGCCTTCACCTGGCCCTTCTTCACGAGCGGAAGCACGGCGACCTTCACCGGAGCAATCTTCGGGTCAAAGTGGAGCACGGTACGTTCGTCGTTTTCGAGCTTTTCAACTTCGTAAGCGTCGCAGAGGAGCACGAGGAGCAGGCGTTCCACACCGAGGGACGGTTCCACAACGTACGGGATGTAGCGCTTGTTCTGCACCGGGTCGATGTATTCCTGCTTGACCTTGGATTCGTTCTGATGCTGCGTCAAGTCGTAGTTCGTACGGCTGGCGATACCCCAGAGTTCGCCCCAGCCAAACGGGAATTCGTATTCGATGTCGGTGGTACCGTTGGAGTAGTGAGAAAGTTCTTCCTTGGCATGTTCGCGGAGGCGGAGCTTTTCCTTGTTCACGCCCAGGTCGTTCACCAGCCAGTCGAAGCAATACTTGCGCCAGAAGTTGTACCAGTCAAGTTCGGTGCCCGGTTCGCAGAAGAATTCAAGTTCCATCTGTTCGAATTCGCGGGTACGGAAGATGAAGTTACCCGGAGTGATTTCGTTACGGAAAGACTTACCGATCTGACCGACACCGAACGGAATGCGCGGGCGGACGTTGTCGACAATGTTCTTGAAGTCAACGAAGATACCCTGGGCCGTTTCCGGACGGAGGTAAACCTTGTTGCCTTCGCCTTCGATCACACCGATTTCGGTCTGGAACATCAGGTTGAATGCACGGGGCTTGGTCCAGTCGGTCTTGCCGCAGGTCGGGCATTCGATCTTGTTGTCCATCATCATCTGGTGGACCTCGTCAAAGTTCTTGCCGGCGCAGCAGCCTTCGCCGAGCTTGTCTTCCAAAAGCTGGTCGGCACGGAAACGTTCGTGGCAAGCGAGGCAGTCCACCAGCGGGTCAGAGAAGTTGCCCACGTGACCGGAGGCCTTCCAGACGCGGGGGTTCAAAAGAATAGAACTGTCGAGACCGAGCACATCCTGGCGGCTGGTCACAAACTTCTTCCACCAGAGGTTCTTGATGTTGCGCTTCAGTTCCACGCCATACGGACCGTAGTCCCAAGTGTTGGCGAGGCCGTCGTAAATTTCGGAGCCGGGGAAAATGAAACCGCGGCGCTTGCAGAGGGAGATGATGTCCTTGAGGGCATCCTGAACTTTCTTTGCCATTTTATAATCCTTTATCGGCTAAATCTAGCCGGACTAGGAACCTACCTGGATGATAGGCCCTGACGGGGGCTAAAGATAGAAAAATATACAACATCGAAAGGCCTTAAATGGCGCAAAAAGCGCAATGGAAGTATACAACTGTTTACATAACAGCCGGTGCAAGGAAAATAAAAGTTTCAGATTCTATAGAATTATACTATATTGCAAAAACACTTATGAGACTGTTTGGCTCCCTACTGCTGTTTGCTTTACTTTTTTCTGCCTGTGCCGTAGACAAGAATGTCGCCCAAAAGGCGCTCGAAAACGCCCCGGCCCCCCAAGAAAACCAGATTGCGCAACCCGAAACGGAAAGCGAATTTACAGGCAACGATATCATTGACGAAGCCGATGCAGGCAATTCCGAAATCGCCGCCAACGATGTCACAGCGGCCGACTCCGACATAGAAGAGCCAGACAGCGAAGATTCCGACAATGAATCCGAAATGAGCCAGGAAGAAGCCGACGCCGAACTCGCCGCCGACATGGCCGAAGGCGATTCCGCATCGTTCGAAACCCTCCCAAAACTGACGCTTGACATGACCACCGCTTTTGTGCCCACGGCTAGCCGCCGTATTTCGGCCCCCTATGGCATTCGCACGTACCGCATGCACCGCGGTGTCGACATGGGACTTTGCCACGGCGAAGACCGCACCATCGTGGCCGCCTTTACAGGAGTGGTCACCAAGGTCCGTAACCAAGGCCGCCGCAAAGGTTATGGCAAGTACGTGATTCTAGACCACGGCAACGGACTCACCACGCTCTACGCCCATCTTGCCAGCTGGCAAGTCCATGTCGGCGACACCCTACAAGCCGGCGATACGATCGGCGTAGGCGGCAACACGGGCCGTTCCTTCGGTGCACACCTGCACTTCGAAATGAAGTACCACGGCAACTACATCGATCCGTCCTCTATCTTTAACTTCGAAGAAGGCACGTTCCAGAGCGCCCTCATTACGCTTGAACCGCAGCAGTTGCTGGCCGTCGAAGGTGAATACCAGAAGGAACTTTCCAAGCACCGCTACTACAAGGTGCGTCGCGGCGACTGCCTCGGCAAAATCGCCCGCAAATACGGCATTTCTGTAACGCGACTCAAGCAGCTGAACGGCATCAAGGGCAACACCATTCGCCCGGGTCAAGTGCTCCGTTGCTCGTAAATCGCAACGTCTGCAACCATGCTCCCTATTCACTTTGCCCCGCTCCAAGGGTTTACCGAATCGGCTTACCGACTAGCCCACAGCAAGTTTGCTCCAGGAATCCATACCTATTACACACCGTTTCTTAGGTTAGAAAAAGGCGAAGTCCGCACCAAGGACCTCCGCGATTTGCAGGCCGAGCACCCTTACCACCTAGTACCCCAGATTATCGTACGCGATGTCGAGGAATTCAACACCTTGACCAAGGCCGTCACGGAACTTGGCTTCAAGGAAATCGATATCAACATGGGCTGCCCCTACCCTATGCAGACCAAGTCGGGCCGCGGTTCCGGAATTCTCCCCCACCCCGAAAAAGTCCGCGAAATTCTCGACGCCATAAACAAATTAAGCCCATCGAGCCAAGCAGCCTGCGAAAGCCCCAAGTTCAGCATCAAGATGCGTCTCGGGCTCAATTCCCCGGATGAATGCCTGCAGTTGCTACCGCTTTTAAATGATGCGCCCCTCGCCCACATTACCCTGCACCCGCGGGTCGGAATCCAGCAGTATAAGGGCGCGCTAGATTTCGAGACTTTCGACAAATTCTACAGCGAATGCAAGCATCCGCTGATTTTTAACGGCGACATCACCGATATCAAACAAATGAATTACATCGAGAGCCGCTATCCGCAGCTCGCGGGAATCATGATCGGCAGGGGCCTCCTCGCAAACCCGGTTTTGGCCGCCCAGTACGCCGGACTCCCCTGCGGCACCGCAATAGAAACCTTGCTTAAAATCCACGCCGATGTCGCGGCCGACTACGCCCGCCGCCTGCAAGGGAACGCCCAAATTCTGGACAAAATCCGCCCCTTCTGGACGTACGCGGAACTTCCGAAAAAGACCCGCAAGAAAATCGAGAAATCAAGAACCCTCGAAGAATACCTCGAAGCCGTCAACGAGCTCGCCTAGCCAGTTTCACCTAGCCAATTTTCGCTTAGCCGTTCTCGTCCGAATCCACCGGCACCAGCCGCCTATAGGTTTTATCTATAAAGATGGCTCCGAGCGGCGCCGTCACCATAATCGCCACGGCCGCAAGCGTGAGCACGTTGTTGCCGCAAGCCAAACCAAAGCTCAAAGGCACGCCACCGATGGCCGCCTGCACCGTCGCCTTGGGTACATAGGCCAGCATGCAGAACAGGCGTTCTTTGTAATTCAGCGGAGTGCGCCACATGCAAATGGCCACGCCCGCCATTCTAAAGAACATGGCTCCGAGCACCACGAATATCGCGCCGATTCCCGCCGTAAACGCGTAAGCCACGTCCAGGGTGCTACCCACCAGCACAAACAAGATGATTTCGGCCGCCACCCAGAACTTGTTGAACTTGCCGCTAATGCGTTTGGCAAGTTCCGGATGCTTGCCGTAAATGCAGGCCGCAATGGCGACCACCGCAATCATGCCGCTGAACGGCACCACGTCGCTAATGTCATGTTCCAGTTCGTTTAGCAAAAAGGCAAAACTCAAGATAATCAGCACCTTCACCGTATCGCGCATGTGCTTGTGCTTAAAGAACCACACCAGGGCATACCCGCAGGCCACCCCCACCGCAGCCCCGAGGGTAATGGATACCGGCACCGAAAGAAAACTCGTCGCCGACACGGATTCCCCCTTCAAAAGCGCCAGGAACGCTGCAAAAGTCACCAGCACATACACGTCATCAAGCGAAGCACCCGCCAGAAGCATCTGGGGGATCCCCCGTTTGACGCCGCGATTTTCCTCGCGCATCTTGAGCATGCGCGGCACCACCACCGCAGGCGAAACCGCCGCAATCGTAGAACCCATCAGGGCCGCCTCCCAATAAGTCACCCCCATCAGTGGCGGCGCAAGCAAAACGACTCCCACAATTTCAATCGAAGCGGGCACAAAGCACATCAAGAGGGCTGCGCGACCTATCCGCTTGAATTCCCGCATATCAAGGGTCAATCCCGCCCTTGTCAGGATAATGACCAGGGCCAACTGCCTCAAATCCGCCGAAATATCCAAAAAAGCCGGCCGAAGCAGGTTCAGTGCATGAGGTCCGAGAATAATCCCGGTCAGAATCATCCCGAGAATACTCGGGAGCTTAAGCTTGACGAAAATCGAGCCTAAAAGTAACCCTAACAAGAAAATAAGAGCGAGAGAAGTTAACATAATGCAAAAATTTAGTGCCAAAAATAGAAAAACAGCTATATTTTGGCACATGAAGGAAAAAATCCATCTGAAACATGGTTTTACCATGATTGAAATCATGGTGGTCATCGTGATACTAGGAGTTCTCGCCGGAGTTGGTGCCCCTAGACTTCTTAATTACACCGAAAGAGTCAAGGAAAAAGCAGATATGATGAAACTGTATTATCTGCGCGATGCCTTGAACAGGGCTCTAATAGAAAGTGAGGTTGCCTTATACCAAAGTTCTTTTGTATCCGGTGGAGACAGCGCAGCAACAGCTAACCTCCAAAAATTAAAAAACGCACTGAAAAGCGAAACTGGCGTAGACTTATTCGTTTATGAATTACGACCAGATTTTTACACAAATATACAGGAAAACCACTCTACCATTAACAGTGGCTCAGAAATGAGCAAAATTGTTGGGACTAGTGGGGTATGGTATGATGCATTGAGGGATGCTGGTTTTGATGGAGTCGCTGATATTCTTGCAGACAGAAACAAAGGCGGAAACAACTATAAAAAAGATACTGATACTTATTATTCTGTGGAGTATAAACAAGGCACAGCCACCTATTACCGTACCTACCCCAAAAAACAATTGTTCATGAGCAACCTCTTAAATCATGGGAAAGGTGCTGGATTAGATAAGATAACAAAACAGAAAGGCAACAACACGAATTACCGTTTAACCTTGAGAGTCCAGTGGACAGGCGGAAATGAAAGTAGCCACTCTGTAGAAGTTGCATTGCTTCCCGCCCAGGCCAAAATGCGAAACAATTCAAATAAAAAAGGCGGAGCTCTTATATCCGATAACGGAGTCTGCTTCTCAACCTATGGAGATATAGGTTGTGCTGCATTCGAGTACTAATCACACGTACAAGTAATCATTCAGCACTGGCTGCAAACCTTCGCCCGAGATGTCGCTGTACATGGCGTTAAAACTGCGGCCGTCGTTGATTTCGAACTGCTCGTCGCCACCTTCCCCGTCATCGTGACCGCTGTACTTGCTTTCGTGGTCGCCGATGCCCGTAGAAACGCCGGCGGAAACTTTCGTCGCACAGATTTTCACGATGCCGTTCCTAAATTCCTTGCTTTCGCGGCTCGAAACCGTAATGCCCACGAACGGCAAGAAGATGCGGTAAGCGCAAAGCACCTGGCAGAGTTCCTTCTCGCGAACGTCCAGCGGGTCGATTTTGTCGTTGTTGATGATGGGGCGCAGTCTCGGACAGCTTAAGCTCATCTCGGCATGCGGATACTTCTTTTGTAAATAATACACATGGAGCGCCGAAGCCAGGGCATCGCGGCGGAAGTCCGAAAGGCCGAGGAGTGCGGAGAATGCCACCCCGCGCATGCCCGCCATCAGGGCGCGTTCCTGGGAATCGAAACGGTACGGGAATACGCGCTTATGGCCCATCAGGTGAAGTTGTTCGAAACGCACCTTGTCGTAGGTTTCCTGGAAAACCGTCACGTAGTCCACGCCGCATTCGTGCAGGTAGCGGTATTCGTCCACGTTGACCGGGTAGACTTCGATGCCCACCATGCGGAAATACTTGCGGGCCAGTTTGCAGGCCTCGCCGATGTATTCCACGCTGCTTTTGGCGCGGCTTTCGCCGGTGAGAATCAGGATTTCTTCCATGCCGCTGTCAGCAATCACCTTCATCTCGTGCTCGATCTGCTCCATCGTGAGCTGCATGCGCTTGATGTGGTTATAGCAGTTGAACCCGCAATAGACACAGTAGTTTTCGCAGTAGTTTGCAATATAGAGCGGCGTGAAGAAATAGACGTTGTTACCGAAATGCTTGCTGGTCTCGATTTTTGCCTTCGCGGCCATCTGCTCCAGATACGGAGCGGCCGCCGGAGAAAGAAGCGCCTTGAAATCCTCGAGCGTGCAGCGTTCGTGTTCCAGCGCGCGCTTCACGTCCTTGCCTGTGTATTTAGAATAATCGAAATTTTCGGATTCTGCGAGCACCTTGTCGGCAATGTCCGACTGGATGACTTCCATGCCGGGCAGATAATCCATTATATTAGTACGGGAACTCGGATCGTTTTCAAGGCGGTGCTTCTTGGCAAGCGCCCCTTCCGAGAGATTCCCGGAATCAAACAGGTAATTATTGTCTTTTCTTTCCACAGCCCCCAAATATAGAAAAGAAGCCCCAATCTTGCTAGAAGTCGCTTTTCATCTATTTTTTCCCTTTTTTCACCACGTTTTCCTCTTTTTTCGCCTTTTTCGCGATACTTTCACCTCCGAATTCCGAACTCCGAATTCCGAATTTTCTATATATACCCTCAAATTGCATTTTTGCCTGGGTCCTGTGACCAGATTCGCCAATTCCACTGGTGCTAGAGCAGGGAAACTCGGACAAAAACATGTAATGAAAAAGGTCACCACGGTGGTGACCGCAAAAAACAACAAAAAAGGAATGGCTATAATGGCTACTATCACTAAAGAAAAGGCTGCAGAAATCACCGCTAAGTTCGGAGCAAACGAAAAGGACACCGGTAACGTCCGCGTTCAGATCGCTCTCCTCACCGAGAAGATCAAGAACCTCACCGAACATGCTAAGACCCACAAGAAGGACTTCCACTCCCTGCGCGGTCTGTCCATGATGGTTTCTAAGCGCAAGAACCTCCTCAAGTACTACGGCGAAAAGGACATTATCGCCCAGCGTGCCTTGATCAAGGAACTCGGTCTGCGCGGCTAATTCTTCAGACTGGAGAAATTTATGTCTATTGACGCATACCATCAAAAATACGGCAAGATGCTCGACCCGAAGGAAGTGTCTGTTACGCTCCCTGACGGCCGTGTGATCACGTTTGAAACGGGCCGTATCGCCAAGCAGGCACGCGGTGCTGCAGTCGCCAAGATGGGCGATGCTTTCGTGCTCTCTACTGTCTGCTACGGCGAAGAAAAAGAAGGCGACTTCTTCCCCCTCACTGTGGAATACCGCGAAAAGGCTTACGCCGCTGGTCGCCTCCCGGGCGGCTACAGCAAGCGCGAAGCCGGTCGTCCCTCTGACGAAGAAACGCTTTCTGCACGTATTATTGACCGCCCGATTCGCCCCATGTTCCCCGAGAACTTCACGCGCGAAGTCCAGGTGATCGTGCAGGTTCTGTCTGCTGACCGCAAGTTTGCACCGGACGTGCTCGGCGTGTCTGCAGCATCCCTTTCTATCGGTCTTTCTGAACTGCCCTTCGAACAGCAGGTTGCCGCCGTACGCGTGGCCGTGGTCGATGGTCAGAACATCGTGATGCCCACCTACGAACAGATGGCCTGCGCCGATCTGGACCTGGTGGTCGCCGGTACCGAAGATTCCGTCTGCATGGTGGAAGGCGGTGCCTACGAAGTGTCCGAAGACACGATGATCAACGCAATTCTCGCCGGTCACGAAGCCATCAAGCTCATGTGCAAGGCCCAACAGGAACTGGTGGACCGCTGCGCTAAGCCCAAGATGGAACTGAAGCCGCAGCACGTTGGCGAAGCCCACGAAAAGCTTCTCGCCACAGTGAAGGAAGTCGTGTGGGACGAACTGAACAAGGACGTCCACTCCAACATGGTGAAGACCGACTTCTATCCGGCTATGGCAGACCTCTGCGCGAAGATGCTCGAAGACGAACGCATTCTCGCCATCATCGGCAAGGACGAAGAACAGGATCCTGCTCTCGTTGCAGACGCCAAGGCAATCTTCAGCGACTACGAACGCACTGCCATGCGCGAAATGATCCTGAACGAAGACGTGCGTCTCGACGGCCGTACGACGACCGAAGTCCGCCCGATCGAAATCGAACTGGGCGTTCTCCCGAGCGCTCACGGTTCTGCGATCTTCCAGCGTGGCGAAACCCAGGGTCTCGTGGTCTGCACGCTCGGCTCCAAGGCCGACGAACAGCGCTACGAAAGCCTGCAGGGCGAAGGCTCCAAGAGCTACATGCTGCATTACAACTTCCCGCCGTACTGCGTGGGTGAATGCAAGCGCCTCGGCATGAGCCGCCGCGAAATCGGTCACGGCCACCTCGCCGAACGTTCTCTCGCAGCAGTGCTCCCGCTGCCGGAAGACTTCCCGTACACCATCCGCGTGGTTTCCGAAATTCAGGAATCCAACGGTTCTTCTTCCATGGCCTCTGTTTGCGGTGGCTGCTTGAGCCTTATGGACGCTGGCGTTCCTATCAAGGCTCCGGTCGCAGGTGTCGCCATGGGCCTCATCTCCGAAAAGGGTTCCGTGAAGGAAGGCGGCAAGATTAAGATCTTGACCGACATCACCGGTACGGAAGACCACCTCGGCGATATGGACTTCAAGGTGACGGGTACTGCCGAAGGCATCACTGCCTTCCAGATGGATATCAAGATCCGCGGCATTACTCCGGAACTCATGCGCGAAGCTCTGGAACAGGCTCGTCAGGGCCGTCTCCACATCTTGGGCAAGATGGCTGAACTCGGCCTCGCCGCTCCGCGCCCGCACGTCTCCGAGAAGGCTCCGACCATGATCAAGATGCGCATCCCCACCAACAAGATTCGCGACGTCATCGGTTCCGGTGGCTCCGTGATCAAGGGCATGCAGTCCCAGACGGGTTGCACGATCAACATCGACGACGATGGCAACATCGACATTGCCGCTCCGAGTGGCAAGGCCGCTGCAGTCTGCCGCCGCATGATCGAAGAACTCACTGCCGAACCCGAACCGGGCCGCAAGTACAAGGGCAAGGTCAAGACGATCCAGCCGTTTGGCGCGTTCGTCGAAATCTTGCCTGGTCGCGACGGCCTCGTGCACATCTCCGAACTTGCCGACCACCGCGTCGATAAGGTCGAAGACGTCGTTCACGTCGGTGACGAAGTCGAAGTGCTCTGCCTCGGTGTGGACCCGAAGGGCAAGGTGAAGCTTTCCATGAAGGCTTTGCTCCCTCCGAAGCCCGTTGCCGAAGCACCGGCCGCTGAAGCTTCTGTTGCAGAAGCTCCGGCTGCACCTGAAGCACCGGCTGAAGCCTAATTCAGAACAAATTCTGTAATACAAATTGTTGCAGTCGTCAATCAAAAGATTGGCGGCTGTATCTTTTACACGCTTTTTTGACGGATTTTTTTAGACAACCACCCGCGCGAGTAAATTTTAATTTATATTTAATTCGGGTTGTTTTGCACTAAAATTGATGGGAATTGTATGGTCATTATTTTTTTGACTTTTTTAACTGTTGTCGCGGCAATCAACTTTTGTCTGCAATATCGTGTCAACCCGAAACAGACCGGTCCGTATCCGCTGCTTTTTTTCTGCTCCTTTGTCGCCTGCTTAGGTCACCTTCTGCTCGCCTTTTCGACCAATGTAGACGAAGCCATTCTTTCGAACAAGATGATCTATCTCGGGTCGATGTTCCTGCCTATCCTTACCTTCAAGGCATGCCTTTCTATTTGCAAGATTAAATTCCCGGCATGGAGCTACGACATACTCCTGTTGATTGTCTTTGTCATCTTGGCTCTTTCGATGACAGTCGGATTCAACGGATTCTATTACAAGACCATCACCTATGTTCAGACAAACGGCGTCGGAAACTTTGTCGCCGAATACGCAATCGGACACGACATCTTCAATTATGTGATGGTCGGCTTTGTCATTATCAACGTAAGCCTCATTATTTACGCCTTTGTCAAGAAGAAAAGCGTTTCCTTCAAGAGCCTGGTGGCACTGTCTTCGATCGAGGCGGTATCCATTCTTTCGTTCTTTATTTCGCGCGTGATTGGATCCGACACTTTGGTCATGCCCGCAGTGTACGTGTTCGACCAGTTTGCCATCTTGTACATTTGCTTTAGGGTCCAACGTTACGATGTGGAACAGATTATTTCGCAAGTGCTGGAAACCCAGAACGCCGACAGCTATGTTCTCATATCTTCGAACAATAGCTTCCTCGGTTGTAACGCAGTTGCTTATGAAACCTTCCCGGCCCTTAAAAATTGTCGTATTGACCACTCCACCCCCGACAATTCCGAACTGAACCATTTGCTGATTGCCTGGAACAAGGAACTGAAACAGGGCGACGTGACAATCGAAAAGAAATTCGAACAAGACGGCAAATACTACAAGATTTTGCTTAGACAACTTCCTCTTTCGGGCAGTGAAAAAATCAACATGTTCCGAATCGAAGACGAAACCAGCATGCACAATTACATCAACATGTTGGGTACGAACAATGTTCGCCTTGAACTGATGCTCAAGGAAAACGACACGCAGATTCGTTCAATTCAGGAACAGATGGTCGTGGGTATGGCCCACATGGTTGAAAGCCGCGACAGTAACACTGGTAGCCATATCAAGCGAACAAGCCGCGTGGTGCAAATTCTGGTCGAATACCTGCGCAAGGACCCTACGCTTGGCCAATCCGAATTTTTCTACGACAGCCTGGTGTCGGCAGCTCCGATGCATGATATCGGAAAAATCGCTATCGATGACCGCATTCTGAGAAAGCCCGGCCGCTTTACGCCGCAGGAATACGAAGAAATGAAGGAACACCCCGAAAAGGGCGCCATGATTGTCGAAAACCTGCTCACGTCTGTGGAATCTCCGGACTTCGTGAGAATCGCAAAGAACGTCGCCCGCTACCACCACGAACGTTTCGATGGATTCGGTTACCCCAAGAAACTCAAAGGGAACGAAATTCCGTTCGAAGCCCGCATCATGGCCATTGCCGACGTATACGACGCACTGGTTTCCAAGCGTTGCTACAAGGCCGAAATGTCGTTCAACGAAGCCTACGATATTATTATCGAAGGCATGGGTACGCAGTTTGACCCGGCTCTAAAGGATTGCTTTATCGCCTGCCGCAAAAAACTTGAAGATTATTATCAAAGCTTGAGCGAAGACGAAGCCTAAACGGCAAAAAAATGCTATCTTTGGGCGCATGACGAAGTTTAGCGAATTCCCCTATATAGCCGACCGCTTTAATGCAGTCCGCAGGGAAACTGTACAAGTCCGCGTTGGCGGCGCACTTATCGGGGGCAATGCCCCCATTTTAGTTCAGTCCATGACCACCACCAAGCCGAAAGACGTGGAGAAGACGGTGGCGGAAACTTTAGCACTCGCCAAGGTAGGGTGTGGACTGGTTCGCATTACGGCTCCGACATTTGCAGATGCAGCCGCTCTTGAAGAAGTGATGAAGCAGGTGCGTGCCGCCGGTTGCACGGTGCCGGTTTCTGCCGATATCCACTTCCAGCCGAAGGCCGCGTTCGAGGCGCTCAAGTGGGTCGAGAAGGTCCGCATCAATCCGGGTAACTTTGTCGATACAGGCATTTTGACGCTCGACCAGCAGACGGACAGGTCTTTTGAAGAAGGCAAGGAAAAGGTGGCCGAAGCCTTTACGCCGTTCGTGCAAGAAGCCAAGCGCCTGGGACGCGCCATCCGCATCGGCGTAAACCACGGTTCGCTTGCAGCCCGCATGATTTACCGCTATGGCGACACGGTGGAAGGCATGGTGGAAAGTGCCATGGAATACCTGGCCGTGTGCGAAGCCGAACATTTTGACCAGGTTGTATTGAGCCTCAAGAGCAGCAACCCGCGCGTGGCGATTGCCGCCTACCGCATGCTCGCCGCCCGTATCAAGCAGGAAGGCTTCAAGCCGTACCCGTTCCACGTGGGCGTGACCGAGGCCGGAGCGGGTGCCGACGGGCGTTTGAAGTCGGCCGCGGGCATCGGCGCACTCCTGCTCGATGGCCTTGCAGATACCATCCGCGTATCGCTCACTGAAGATCCGGTGGCCGAAGTCCCGGTGGCACAGGAACTCATCAAGGCTTGCGCGTTGCCTGCCGCACCGACCGCCTACAACGTGCCGGTGCTTGAAAAAGACCCGTACCACTACGAACGCCGCGAGACCGAAGTCGTGAAGGTTTCGGGCGTAGAAATCGGTGGTTCTAATCCGGTGAAGGTCGGCGTGAAGGCCGATGCGATTGCACTAACGGGCGAACGCCGCAAGGCCGAATTTGCGCTGCCGAGCCTGGATGCCGCCCCCGTGGTGCAGTTCAAGGACGCGATGGATATCGCGGGCTTTGCGCAGAATCCCTCTGCCGTGCCCACAGGTTCCGTGTTCTGCTATACCGGCGCCGAGATGGTCTCTGGTGTACGTGCGTTAACTGCTGCGCTCGCTGCCGCTGGTCGCAAAGACCCCATTCTGCTTTACGCCAAAATCGGTGACACCGAAAAAGAAACCCTCCGCGTGTCTGCCGATATCGGAAGCCTGGTGACCGACGGTCTTGGCGATGCCGTCGTGATTGACGGCTACAAGGGCGCGAAGGATTGCGTGCTCCTGGCATTCGACATTCTGCAGGCCGCCTACTGCCGCCGCAGCAAGACGAACTTCATCAGCTGCCCGAGCTGCGGCCGCACCCTCTACGATATTCAGCAGGTCATGGGCAAGATTAAGGCCCGCTTCGGACACCTCTCCGACATTTCCATCGGCATCATGGGCTGCATCGTGAACGGCCCGGGCGAAATGGCCGACGCCGACTTCGGCTACGTGGGCGGTGGCCCCGGCCGCATTACGCTGTTCGAAGGCAAGACGGCGGTCAAGAAGAACATCCCCGAAGAAGACGCCATCGAGGAACTCGTGAATTTGATCAAGGAAAGAGGCCGCTGGCAAGAACCTTGATTTAGTAGACGGTAGACAGTAGGAAGTAGACAGAATAAATTTGGCGGCGAAGCCGCGATTATTCAACTTCCTACTTCTAACTTCCTACTTCCAACTAAGTTTTAACTTAAACAAAGGACAATACAATGGCAACTATTAAGACGATGAACAACATTTCCAAGAAAGGCTTGAGCCTGTTTGGCTCGTTCTACCAGGTTTCCGATTCTATCGAAAATCCGGATGCCATCTTGGTGCGTTCCGCCCAGGTTGATACCGACAACTTTGACGGCCTGCTGGCTGTCGCCCGCGCCGGCGCTGGCGTGAACAACATCACCATCGACAAGGCTTCTGCAAAGGGTATTTGCGTGTTCAACACCCCGGGTGCAAACGCCAACGCCGTTGCCGAACTCGTGATGACCGTGCTCGGCATGGCCGTCCGTAACGTGGACAAGGCTGCCGCATGGGTCAAGAACCTCGACACCACCGACCCGGACCTTGCCAAGACTGTCGAAAGCGGAAAGAAGAAGTTCGCCGGCATGGAACTCGCTGGCAAGACTCTCGGCGTAATCGGCCTCGGCAAGATCGGCGTGCTCGTCGCTAACTATGCCCGTTGGAAGAACATGCGCGTCATCGCTTACGAACCGTATCCGAACGCCGCCAACATGCACGAACTTTCCAACAAGGTGGAAATTGCCGACCTCGACACCGTGATTGCGAAGTCTGACTTCCTCACCGTGCACGTTCCGTTCATCAAGGGCGTTACCGAGAACTTGCTCAACCGCAAGAACCTCGCTCAGTTCAAGGGTAGCTACATCATGAACTTTGCTCGCGGTGGCATTGTCGAAATGGATCCGGTCAACGAAATGCTCGCTTCGGGTTCCCTCCAGGGTTACCTCTGCGACTTCCCGACTGCAGACCTCATCAAGAACGACAAGGTGACCTGCTTCCCGCACCTCGGCGCCTCTACCGAAGAAGCCGAAGAAAACTGCGCCGTGATGGCCGTCGAAGAACTGAAGGACTACATCGAATTCGGTTGCGTCCGCAATTCCGTGAACTTCCCGGCCCTCGTCGATCACCCGCATGCAGGCGTCAAGAGCCGCGTCGTGGTCATCAACCAGGACGTTCCGAACATGATTTCCGAAATCACAAAGGTGTTCGGTGCCGAAGGCGTGAACATCGCCAGCTTCTCTAACAAGAGCAACGGCAAAATCGGCTACAACCTCGTTGACGTGGAAAGCAAGGTCGATGATTCTATCATTGAAAAACTCGGCAAGCTTGACAAGGTCATCAAGGTTAGAGTCATCCATTTCTAGTGGGAAGTAGGCAGTAGACGGTAGGAAGTTTTGGTTAGGCTGCTTCGCAGCGATTATTCAACTTTCGACTTCCTACTTCTAACTTTCTACTGTTGATACATCTTCTCGATTTCTTCGGCGTACCGAGCTTCAGCGACGGTGCGCCGAATTTTTAATGTGGGCGTCAAAAGCCCAGATTCTACAGTGAGTTCGTCACCGATTAAAATCCACTTGCGAATTTGTTCCCAATGATTCAATTTGCTATTAACTCGCTCGACATGGCGGTTAATTGATTCAAAGATACGCTTGGACTTAAGCGCTTTTTCGACGCTAAAATCTTTGCCAGTGCGCTGTAAGAATCGTTTTGCATTCACCGGATTCAAAAAAAGGAGTGCCGACGCAAACTTACGATTATTTGCAATCACGAGCGCCTGTTCCACCAGAATGTGGCGGCCAAGCTCCAATTCAATCGGATTCGGGCTCACGTACTTACCCGTACTCGTTTTTAAAAGTTCCTTGAGGCGGCCTGTCAAATACAAATAACCGTCGCGGTCAAAATAGCCTTGATCGCCAGTCTTAAAGAATCCATCTTCAGTAAAGATATCCTTGTTCAAATCGGGCCTGTTGCGATACCCCTTGAACACGCTTTCGCCTTTGACAAGAACCTCGCTGTGCGCGCCGATTTTCACCTGCAAATGAGTCAGCGGAAGCCCGACACTCCCCGGCCGCGCCGCACCAAGTTTGTTCACACTCACCACCGGCGAACATTCCGTAAGCCCGTAACCCTCGGTCACGTTAATGCCCACATTCAGCAGGAACCTGCAAATAGACTTGTTCAAGGCTCCCCCGCCCGAAATCACCATACGGAATTTACCGCCCATGGCCTCGCGCATTCTGCGATAAACAAACTTGTCATAGAACTTCGCAAAAATTCCGTGCTTTTCAAGAGGGTTATGCCTTTTGGCATAGGCAATCGCGTGCTCGTATACAAACTTCTGGATGCCGTGGATTTTTTCGCCCGCCACAGTCATGCTTTCGTAAAGCCGTTCCAAAATACGCGGCACCACTGTCATGACCGTCGGACGAATTTCACGAATGATTTCGGCGGTGTGCTGCGGTGAATCGGCAAAGTAAACCTTGATTCCGCACAAAGTATAAAAGTAAACCGTCATGCGTTCAAAGGCATGCGCCACTGGCAGTATGACCAATCCGCGGTCCGTTTCTCGGCTCAACCGCAAGAAATCCCGCTTGATAACCTGGATTTGCGAAAGCATGTTGCGGTGAGTCAGTTCAACGCCTTTCGGGACTCCCGTAGAGCCACTCGTGTATAGAATCGAGAACACATCGTCCGGATTCAGGGAATGCATCTGCTGGTTAAGCCAGAGCGAAGATTCCGGCATCCTCGACAGCATCTCGCCTTCTTTCACAAGATCTTCCCAGTAGACACCATTCGGCGGGAGTTCGGACTTTTTATCGATGCAGATGACTGCATTGAACCGCGGCATCAAGGCGCCAATTGCTGGATCCAAGTCCGAAAGCATGTTCAGCACAAGAACCTGCACCGAAGCATCGTCGCATTGGTAGTTGAAATTTTCGGCCGAAATATTCGGGAAAAGGGGCACCACCTTCGCCTGGTTCAGCTGCGCCGCCACATCGGCCATAATCCATTCGGGGCTGCTTTCAGCTACAACGCCGATACTTTTACCCGCAACAAGTCCACGTGCCCTAAAGGCAAGCGCCAGGTATTGGGTCTCTCGACGGAGGCGTCGGCCAGTAAAGTTGATCCATTTTCCATGTTTACGATGGGACCACCCTGCGAAATTTTCTCTATCGCAGTTTGCAAAAAAAAGATGCGCAAGCGATGTGTATTGCAGCGGTTCCATACAAAATACCCTGTCCCTAACGCTTAAAATACATTTATTACACGGATTTTTTCTGTTATTTTTATCACAAGTCCCTTTTTTTTCTTTATATTTGTGCCATAGGGTTAATTTATCTGTTCGAATCAAAGGAATGATATGTTCAAAAAGATTCTTGATAAATACAACGGCGTTAAGCTAAACTACCGTATCTGCATTGCCATCGTAATTGGCACCCTCCTCGGAATTTTCCTCCCCGGACAAAAATGGATCGGCGAACTGGGCGTCCTGTTCGTTGGCGCCATGAAAGGCATCGCCCCGATTCTCGTGTTCGTATTGATTGTAAACTCGCTTTCTACAGGCAAGACCTCGCTTGACCGACGTTTCGGAAAGGCTTTCGCCTATTACATGGTCAGCACCGTACTCGCCTCCATTATCGCAGTCGGCGCAAGTTTCTTGTTCCCGCAGAACCTGCAATTGGCACAAGAAGCGACCACCTCCGCCATTCTGCCCAAAGGCGTCGGCGAAATTCTGAACAACTTGCTTATCCGTGCGGTTTCGAACCCCTTCGAAGCCATTACCGAGGCAAACTATATCGGTATTCTCGTATGGTCAATCATTTTCGGTTTTGCAATCAAGATTCACGCCAGCGATTCTACCAAGGAACTCCTGCAAGACTTTACCAAGTCCGTCACGGCCATTGTCCACTGGCTCATTAACTTGGCTCCTTTCGGTATCATCGGCCTGATTCATTCTTCCATCGCCACCAATGGTATCGGAATCTTCAAGACCTATGGTTTACTGATCGCGGTCCTTGCCGGTGCCATGATCTTTACGACTTTCGTTATCGCACCGCTGATTGTGAGCTTCGCCATCAAGCAAGACCCCTACCCGCTTGTGATTTACTGCCTTAAAGAAAGCGGCATTACCGCCCTCTTTACACGAAGCTCGGCAGCGAACATTCCCGTGAACATGGACGTATGCGAAAAGCTCAAGCTCGACCGCGAATTCTATTCCGTCTCGATTCCGCTTGGTGCCACCATCAACATGAACGGGGCCGCCATCACGATTGCCGTTATGACCTTGGCTGCCGCGCACACACTAGGCATTTCAGTCAGTTTTCCGACCGCCCTGATGCTATGCATTATCGCCAGTATCGGAGCTTGCGGCGCAAGCGGTATTGCAGGCGGTTCTCTGTTCCTGATTCCCATGGCCTGTTCGTTCCTCGGCATTTCAAACGACGTCGCCATGCAGGTCGTGGCCGTAGGCTTTATCATTGGCGCAGTCCAAGATAGCCTTGAAACCGCCCTCAACTCTTCGACCGACGTCATGTACACCGCCGCAGCCGAATACAGTGGCTGGATTGCCGAAGGAAAACACCTTCCCCGTAGGTTCCGCTAAAATACAAGCCGTTTTTTTACCAAAAACGTTCCAAATTGGAATATTCTCTGTTCAGAAAAAAAATTATTTTCTCTTCTGATAAATACAATGGCAGACAAAAAGAAGCCTATACACCGAAGTTTATTTATAGGATGCGCAGCATTCATCGCATTCATGTGTATTCTGTTTTCTGCACAGGCTTATTATACCTACTCAAAGACTCTCTATTCCCGCTACGATGAAAAACTGGGTTCTATTTTAAACCACATCACAAAGCGTATCGACCTGGACGATCTGTATCAGTGCGTCATTACGGGAGAAAAGAGCGAAAAATACCACCAAGTCCAGGAAACGCTCAACAATCTCGTTGACGAGTTCAACCTGTTCTACCTATACTCCGCCTTTGTCCGCGACAAACTGATGGTGAATATCTGTTCGGCAACAAACGAAGCAGAACGCGCCCGAGGTGAACAGGATATGGAACTTCTCGAAACAAGCGACGCCTATCCTGAAGAAGAACTGAATAAATTCTCCGTTGCAATTGCAGAAGATAAAATTACATTTTTCGAAGAGACCTCCGAATGGGGCGTCGCCTATACCGGTTGCAAACCCCTGATCAATTCCACGGGAGTCCACTTCGGTCTCTTATGTGCAGATATTTCCATCGAGGCCCTCCGCAACACTCTGCACAAGTCTGTCCTCTACAGTATCCTTTTGACCCTTGGAACAGGCATTCTGTTTGCATCAATCCTTATCTTCTGGTTGCACAAAAACGTGACTGGGCCCATCATTGCTCTCGAAAAGAGCGTCCACAAATTCGCCGAAAAAAGCCGCAGCAAAAAGAAAGATCCAAAGCACCTCGTCTTCGATGCTCCAGAAATCAATACGCGTAACGAAGTGGAATTCCTTTCTATCGCCATCACCCAAATGTCTAAGGACATGAGGAACTACGTAGAAGACATCTTGGAAGCCGAAGAAACGGCAAAATCCGCGCAAGAAGAAGCGGCCAACATGACCATACTCGCTTACAAGGATGCCTTGACCCATGTGGGTTCCAAAATCGCCTACGACGATTCGGTACGGACTCTCGAAAAGGACTTAAAAGAAAATCTCGTGAAAGAATTTGGCATCGCCATGATCGACTTGAACAACCTGAAAGTCATCAACGACAGCTATGGCCACGCCAACGGCAACCTCTACATTGCAGGGGCATGCCATATTGTCTGCACCATCTTCAGGCATTCTCCGGTATTCCGCATAGGCGGCGACGAATTCATCGTGATTCTCAAGAACGACGACTACGAGCACCGCCACGAACTTATCGAAGTTGCCAACCAGAAATTCTTCGAAACCGAAAACGACTATTCCAGGGAACCCTGGGACCGGTACTCCGTCGCCATAGGCTTGGCGGAATACAAGAGCGGCGACACAGTTGATTCCGTGAGCAAGCGCGCCGACGAAGACATGTACCTGAACAAGCAGAAAATGAAGAAAGCCAGAACTTAATTCAGATTTCAGAATTCGGAATTCAGAATTATTTCTAATTTATAAGCTCAAAATACAACTCTGAAATCAGAAATCCGCATTCCGAATTAAAACGTGCTTGATGTATTGAACCTACATTTCTCCTTTTACGACTGGCTGCTGATTTTCATGGTCACGGCGCTCGGAACCCTAAGCGCCTACTTGAAGGACCCGCAGTTAAAAGCCGTCACGGCGACTATTCCAATACCTTGCGGGTTCGCCTACATCGCTGTCGGACTCCCGATGGGTACGGCGAATGCGATTTCGGGATTCATGTGTTTTCTGTACGTGCATATCGTGCGCATTCTGCATTATAAAGTTAAAGTTCCGATTGTCCCGAGCATTATCGCGGGGCTCGCCTTCTTTGTGGCGCTCGGCACCTTTTTGATGCCGCGCGTTCCCGACACCGAAGCCGCCTTCCTGGGCGCCTGCGCGTTCGATTTTATCGTGGGCGTTATCATATTCCAGAAGCAGAGCTACAAATCGGGCGTGCGCTACAAGACTCCGCTCCCCATTTACATCAAGGCGCCCGCCATCGCAGGCGTCGTAGGCGGACTCATGCTCATCAAGCGCCTGATGGGCGGCTTTTGCACGAGTTTTCCGATGATGAATTCTATCGTGAGCTACGAGAGCCGCTATTCGCTGGGCGACCAGTGCAGGCAACTCCCGCTGTTTTTGATTGCGGGGCCGATCATGTTCATCGAAATGCGCTATATCGAAATCGGTCTCGGACTCAACCACTGGATTGTGCTTTTGTGCGGTTATATTCTGTTTGCCGCCATTTACTGGCCGCTGAATAAAGAACTCAAGCGCCGTAACGAGCAGGCGGAGAAAGCGTATAGTAGTAGAGGTTAGTTGGTAGAACTTAGTTGGTAGAGCTTAGAGAGAAGAGAGTGTTCTAAGTTCTAAGTTCTAAGTTCTAAGTTCTAAGTTCTAAGTTCTAAGTTCTAAGTTCTAAGTTCTAAGTTCTAAGTTCTAAGTTCTAAGTTCTAAAATTTACATTCTGCATAGCATAATTATTGTATATTAATGGCATGAAAAGACAATTATTATTCGCCTTAGCAACGGCGGCAGCCCTTTCTGCCGTTTCTTTGACAGCCTGTTCTTCGGATTCTTCCAGCTCGCCTGCGACACCCGAGGTTTCCCCGACGGATCCGACTCAGACGACAGATCCGGCCCAAACGCAGACGGATCCGGCCCAGAATCCTTCGGACCCCGCGACCCAACAGAACCCTAGTGACACGACTTCCGCTGTCACGCCTCAGCCCACGGACCCGACCGACACGACTGCTACGCCCGCCGATACAGCCACCCAGCCGCCGGTTGACACTTCCGTGACCCAGCCTGTCGTTTCGGACCCCTGCGAAGGTATTTTACCGCAGCCGATTGCTTTCCCGATGAACGAATTCGCAGATGTGGGCGAAGTCTACCGGAATATCCAGTGCAACGAAAAAGTCGTGTTTCTCGTGCGTCATGGTGAACGCGAAGCCGGTATCGGTTCCGAATCCCCGCTGACCGAAGACGGCGCACTCGAAGCCCAGGAAATGGGCGCCAAGCTGGTCGGCCCCACGGAGTTCAAGTTTATCCATTCCGGATTCGTACGCACTTACCAGACTGCATTGAACATTGCAATCGGTCGCGGCCAGTCGCAGATGCTGCCGGACTCTTCCGTCGTGAATTTCGCTGCCGACACAATCAAGCAGCTGGCTGACGGCTGGTACTTGAAGGACAAGGAGCTCCGCGATACCGTCATGAAGAGGGATTCTATCAAGAACGTGAATGTCATTTACGCGGCATGGGTCTACGAAGGTCAATACGCCGACGTGTTCTACGACTTGGAAGAACGCAGCATGGAACTTCTGAACACCTACGTGATCAAGGATTATGCGGCCATGCCCAAGTACACGGTGATTGCCTCACATGACCAGGTCTTGATGCCCTTGACCGCATTTGCCACCCAAAAGCAGATCGACCTCAAGCTGCACGAACCGACCTCCCGTAAGTGGCTCAGCTACCTCGCAGGCGTCGCTGTCATTATCAACGACAAGAACGAGGTGCGCTACGTGCCCATCAAGGGCGGCTCTTCGGGCACGATTTAAGGGTTTTAAGGCCCTTGTTGAGAATTCATAAACATATTTATAGATACAAAGCGGCTTTTTTAGTCGCTTTTTCTGTTTTTTAGGTATTTTCTGAAAAACAAGCCCGGATTGTATCCGGAACAATGCAATGGAGATGGCATGTTTGGTAAAATGAAGGTTTTGACAGTCGCTTTGGGCATGGGAATGCTCGCGACCGCGGCAAATGCCGAAAAATACAACTGGGGCAACGTCCGTTTTGACGGCGGCGGATTCGTTTCTGCCGTGATTTTCCACCCCAAGGCCGAAAATCTGTTATACGCCCGTACCGACGTGGGCGGAATTTACCGTTTTGACTTTGAAAAGAAGACCTGGATTCCGTTGATGGACTTCATCTCGGAAAACGACAAGGGCCTTTACGGCACCGAAGCTTTTGCACTCGACCCGAACGACCCCAAGCGCATTTACGTGCTGGCCGGTACAGGTTACTTTAGCAAGGGCCGTACCGCCGTGCTCCGCAGCGAAGATTACGGCACCACTTGGGACACGAGCTACGTGGAAATGCTCGCCCACGGCAACGGCATGGGCCGCCAGACCGGCGAAAAGCTGGCCGTAGACCCGAACAAGGGCAACATCGTTCTTTGCGGCAGCCGCACCAAGGGCGTGTACAAGAGTACCGACTACGGTAAAACCTGGACCAGCCTTTACAAGGTCGCCCTTTCGAGCGCCACCGAATCTAGCCTGAACGGAGTGAACGGCGTGAGTTTCGTGATGTTTGACCCGGCACAGGGCAAGCTCGCTGACGGCAGCACCGCGACAATCTACATAGGCACTTCTGAAACCAAGGACAACCTGCAAGTGAGCCACGACGGCGGCGCCACCTGGGAAACCATCAAGGGGGTTCCCACGGGCCTGATGCCCCACCGCGCCAAAATCGTAGACGGTGACATGTACGTGACCTTTGCCGACGGCCCAGGCCCGTACAATATTGCAAGCGGCGGTTTCTATAAGTACAATATTGCAGGTGGCACCTGGACCGACCTCACCCCGAGCGATTCCGTGGAACACCAAGGCAGCACCACCAAGAGCTACGAAAAAGACAAGAGCTCTTACGGCGGCGTGGCAATTGACCCTAAAGACAAGAATCACATCGTGATTTCGACGCTGGGCAAGTACACCGGACGCCACGTCACTATCGACGAAAAAGAAAACTACGGCGACCGCATTTACTCCACCACTGACGGTGGCAAGACCTGGAATCACGGCCAGCATTACAACGATATTCCAAACATTGACGCCAACGGCACCGCCTGGATTCCGGGCAACGCCATCCACTGGGCAGGTTCCTTGGAAATCAACCCGTTCAACAATAAGCAGGCTTGGGTCACCAGCGGTAACGGCATCTTTATGACCGAAGACATTTCGGCCAAGGTTCCCTTGTGGAAGTTCATGTCGAAGGGTATCGAAGAAACGGTTCCCCTCGACATCGTGAGCATTCCGGGTGGACCACTCGTGACTGCCATCGGCGACTACGATGGCGCCGCTTATACCAACATCAACAACAGCACCAAGCGCCATACCCCGATTATCGGCACCACCGAAAGCATGGGTTACGCCCCGCTCACCGGAAGCCTATTGCGTACCGGCGTGATTACCGTGTACGGCCAGTACGACTCCCAGAATTTTAACGTGATGTACCGTAGTGACGACATGGGCGCCACCTGGGACAGCGTGAAGACTACCCTCAAGGGCCCCAAGGGCCTGGTCGTGCTCTCTGCCGACGGCAAGGTAATGCTGCACCGCCCCGACCAGGGTGCCACCGTTTACCGTTCAGCCGACAATGGCGCCACCTGGACCGCTGTCGAAACCGGTACCCAGACCAACTATTCCCGCATTGTCGCAGACCCCGTGAACCCCGACGTATTCTACGTGATGGGCGGCATGGGCACCCTTTACAAGTCCACCGACGGCGGCAAGACCTTTGCCGAAGCAGAAGCCCGCTTGCAGAACGAGCAAGCTGGTGAATACTACAACGGCGGCGGACTCATCCGTACCGTTCCCAAGAGAGAAGGACACCTGTGGGTCCCCATGGACCAGTCGCAGGTTTGGCAACCCAAGGGCTTTACTGAATACGGCCTCGCCTATTCCGAAAACGGCGGCAAGAGCTGGAACCGCTGCGAAGGCGCCTCGACCGCCATCGCCGTGGGCATCGGCAAGGCCAAGGAAGGCAGCGATTACGAAACCATCTTTATCTGGGGTGCGGCAAAGTCGGGTGATCCAATCGGCATTTACCGCAGCACCGACAAGTGCAAGACCTTTGAACGCGTGAACGACGACATGCACCAGTTCGGCGGTCCGGGTAACGGCAACTTCGTGCAGGGCGACATGAACACCTTCGGCGTCGTATACATGAGCACCGTCGGCCGCGGCACCATCGTAGGCGCCCCCGAAGGCACGGATTTCATTACCAAGCTGAATCGCGTAAACGTTACGGCCAGCACCTTCATGCAGCTCGAAAAGCGTAACCTGCGTGTAAGCGCCCCCACCGACAGCAAGGTTGAAATCTATGCCGCGAACGGCAAGCTTGCCCTGAGTGCAAGCCTCGAAAACGGAAGCTCAGTCAGCCTAAACAAGCTCCCCGTGGGCAAGTACATGGCTCGCCTGAAAGGGGCAAACGGCAAGGTCCTCAACCAGAAGGTCATTACGCTTCGGTAAAAAGATTCTCCATAAATCCAAATACACACAAAAAATCCTCGGCTTCGGCCGAGGATTTTTTCAATCGATTTTGCAGGCAAAACCCGCAAAAAGGGACTATTGGGCGCTAATGGTATAGACTTCGGTAGAATTGGCCTTGATGCTCGTTTCGTCGGTCGCGTTTTCCATGAGCCAAAGGGAGCCCGGGCCAAAAGTCATCTTGACAGAGGCGGCTTCCACGGTAATAATCGGAGCGACTTCAACACGAGTCTTGAACAAAGCCGTACTCATGGAATGGAGCTTGACAACGTTACCCTCAATCTTCCAATCGCCATAAACCGGATAGTCGAGCGGATTCAAAAGCGGGCTGTTGCCGAGATTGACCGAAGGCAGGTCAAATTCGAACTTGCCGTCGTCGGAAAAAATCAACTTGCCCGGACCCGTGGTATAATCAAAATTAGGGATAATTTCGTTGTTGTTGCTCGCATTGGCAATTCCCACAAAAGACCAAGAACCCACCAAGCATTCTGCCGTCACGCCCTTGGAGCATTCTTCGGCCTTCGAGGGCTTGGGGTCGCTGGAAGAATCACCGCAAGCCGTAAACATGGAAACGGCTAGCGCAAACGGAACCAAATACATCTTTTTCATAGAATTTCCTCGTTTTTCATTGAATATAAGTAATTCTTGTTGTAAAAATCAACAACATATTAAAGTTTACAATTATATTTCCTCCATAATAATAGGTTATTTTTATTTTTAAGGGAAATTATTCCCTGTTGTTTGGAGTATATTATGAAAAAATTTCTGTTAGGAGCAGCCTTCGCAATGGCTCTTTCTCAAGTAAACGCAGCCCCGGACCCGAATTTCCATATCTACCTCGCCTTCGGGCAGTCCAACATGGAAGGTCAGGGCGATATCGGTGATCAGGACAAGACGGTTGACGAACGTTTCCAGGTTCTCTGGGCGGCCGACAATGGCTCTTGCTCCGGGAAGACCAAGGGCAAATGGTCTACTGCCGTGCCTCCGCTGGCGCACTGCCAAGGTGCAAAGCTTGGCCCCACGGACTACTTCGGCCGTACCATGGTCGAAAAAACGGATCCCCAGATTAAGGTGGGCGTCATTGTGGTCGCTGTCGCAGGGTGCAGCATCAAGCTGTTCGATAAGGACCAATACAAAAGCTACGCCCAGGGCCAGCAGAGCTGGATGACCCAGCGAATCAACACCTATGGTGGAAATCCTTACGGTCGCCTGATCGAGATGGCCAAGAAGGCCCAGGAAGAAGGCGTTATCAAGGGTATCATTTTCCACCAGGGCGAAACGGATGCCGGTGACGGTAGCTGGCCCTCCAAAGTCAAGGGTGTCTACGACAACATCATCAAGGACCTGGGTCTCGGCAATGACATTCCGTTCCTTGCGGGCGAAGTGCTGCGCAGCGGTAGCAGTGCCGGCGCGAACCAAAACATCGCGAAACTCCCGCAGCAATCCAAGAACTTCTACGTGGTGTCTTCCGAAGGGTTCAACCAGGCTTTGGGCGACGGCCAGAACGTGCACTTCACCTCGCAGGAATACCGCGACTTTGGCAAGCGCTATGCCGAAAAGATGATCGAGGTCCTGGGCGACAAGCTCAAGCCCGCCGCAACCGCCGAATCCAGCAGCAGCGTAGCTGAATCCAGCAGTAGCGAAGTCGCCTCCAGCTCTAGCGAAGCAAAATCCAGCTCCAGCCATAGCCATCACGGAGTTTCTTCTTCGTCAGAGGCAGGCTCTTCGCCGGAATCGTCATCGGACGCTGGCGTGGGAATTGCGCAGGCAAACCACTTTGCGGGCGGGGCGCTTACGGTGAACAAAGCCGGCAATGTGCAGTTGAGCCTTGCCAAGGCAACGCAGCTGACCGTCAAGATTTACTCTAGCCTCGGTAAGGAAGTGCTTGACTTGAGCGGCAACTACGCCGGAACCAACACCCTGGTGCTTGCAGGCAGACTCCCGGCCGGGCGCTACGTAGTCAGTGCCCAGGGCGAGGGGTTCAAGGCCACTAAGCCTGTAATGGTAAAATAGCGACGACCGTCAGGTGGTCGCCCTGCACTTGAAACTTGATTTCGAAGCCGGCGAACCTGATGCCGTAAATGCGGTCGGCGGACCTCTGGTACGCGGGCCGCGGGTCTTCGGAAAGCAGCTCCACAAGAGCTGCCTTTTTTTCTGCAGGGAATTTTACACCTGATACACCAGATACTTCAGGGATACCGGCGGCATCGGGCGCAATTTCCGTGCCATCAAGTAACTCCGGCGCTAGATTTTCTGGTGCAAATCCGGTGCCGTCAAGAACCGCTTGCGCCTCGGCGGCAAATTCGACTTCGAGCTTTTTAAAACGCACCGCCTCAGCAAAGCCGCCAGTGGCCTCGGGCACGGAATCGGCGTACGGCAAGTAGGGCTTGATGTCTACGATAGGCGTGCCGTCCATAAGGTCGGCGCCGCTGACCGTAATGGAGGGAGCATTCTCCCCCGTCAGGTTGATTTTTTCGATTTTGACGCAGCTCATGGCCAAGGGATTCGGCCTAAAGCTGCTGCGGGTCGCAAACACGCCCAGCCGCGTATTGCCACCAAGACGGGGCGGGCGTACCGTCGGCTTCCAGGTGTCGCGCACGTTTTCTGAAAAAATCCACAAGAGCCACAAGTGACTAAAGCCTTCCAGCCCGCGCAACGCGTCGGCATTCCTGAATTCCTGCTCAAAGACAATCGTCGAACGCAAATTCTTCAAGAGCCCGCTCTGCCGCGGAATCCCGAACTTGTCCGGGAAATCGCTCCTGATGCGGGCAATGACCTTGAAAGTTATCTCGTTAAACGATTGCACAGCGAAATAATAGAAAAATTTTACAATCAAAAAAGGTATTCAAACACCTGAAAAAAGCGTGTATATATATGAATAGGGATCCCCTCTGTTCGCTCACGGGAGGCTTTCCCGAAAATAGGAAAATATATGAAAAGAGAAGAATTCGCCAAATTCCTTGGAGAACTCAAGATTGTTAACGATAAAGGACAAGACACCGATGCTTTCATCAAAAAATATGAACATAGGAATGTGTATTTCTACAATGACGGGTGTATCAAGAAGATTCTAGCAAGCGAGAAAAACCTGATTCTCACTACAGATCTCGTAAATGCAGCTCTGAATCTGATTGGGTCCGACCGTATCGAGAACCCCAAGCTTGAAAATCCGTTCATTCCGGGAGAACTCGGGTACCACAATATCGAAACGGACATTATGTTAACGAACGACCGCGGTGAGGGCGTTCCCCGAGACCGTGTTTCCATCGAGGTGCAGCATGTGGGCGGGAACTTATATAAAGGTAGGTTGGTCCTTTATGTGTCGCGTCTTACCAGCAGTATGGTAAAGAAGGGAGAACCCTATCGGTTGGACAACTTGAATGTGGTCAGTTTTCAGTTCTTCGATGCTTTTGCAGATTCACCAAATTACCGCCATACGGTGCAGTTGAAGAATCAAGAACAGCGCGTTTATTTTGACCAGCAGACGATAACCTTGATTGAAGTAGCGAAATTCCTGAAAAAAGCCAAGGATTTTGCAAACGATAACAGCCGCCTTGCACAGTGGCTCCGTGCAATCGACACCCTGAACCGCGAAGCCGATTTTAGCGAATTTGCGAACGATCCCGTGTTCAAAGTATTGCAAAATGAGGTAAAATTGTGTAACTTTAGTTCGAGGTACCTTATGCATGTAGATATGAGTGATTTTGACAGGGCTGTAGCAAAGCGCGAAGAAAAAGAAGAAATTGCGAAGGGTTTGCTGAAAGACGGAGTCCCTATGGAAATTATCGTGCGAAATACAGGTCTTTCAGAAGAAGCTATTCGCAAACTTTAACGAAACCTTATGTAACTCTAGGCGGTCAAACGACCGCCTTTTTCATTGGTTTTATTATATTTCGCCCAAAAGTTTGATGGGATTTTACAACTGGAGGTCTTCTGTGAAGATTTTTAACATATTGCGCAAGCGCATAACAGCATCAGCTCAGCCATGTCAGTCTGCAAGCAGCCTGCCGCGGCATTCGCTTCACATGTTATTTGCACTGTCCATTCTTCTAGCCCTGCTCGCAGCATGTGGCGATGAATCAAGTAGCTCCGCTCCCGATCCAATCGGCGAAATCTCGTCGAGTAGCAATGACAATAACGGTTCCTCGGGTAAAGACAAAGACACGTCTTTGTCTTCACAGAAAGATTCCCAAAAATCCAGTTCCTCGGTGGCGGAGAAGAATTCTTCTAGCTCTGTAAGTGGCAAGAATAGTAGTTCGTCTGTAGCAGAGTCGAGTAGTAGTGATTCTGTTAAAACTTGTACGCCTGATCAAGAAGGTTTGGAACAATGGTATTTTTTTACTAAGGAAACTTATGTTTGTCAGAATGGTGTATGGGTTCTCCAATCATCAAGTAGCGTTGTTGAAGAGTCCTCTAGTAGCAAATATTATGACATGAGCAGACAGTTTAATGCCAAACTCAGCTATGGTGAATTTACTGATCCGCGCGATAATCGTGTATACAAGACTATTCGCTTTCGTGTTCCCTTTGTAACGGATTCTGTGGAGTTTTTTGCTGAAAATTTAAATTTTGGTAAAATGATTTCTGGTGGGAATCAACAAGGTGATTCAACCAAGTATTGTTACGATGACGATCCCTGGTATTGTGAAAATGGATGGGGCGGGCTTTATACTTGGGCGACCGCTATGGCTTTCTCTGCAGCATGTGATAGTAATTCCATGGGAAGTTCTCTTTGTCCTGATACTATAGATTTGACAAAAAATCAGATTGAGGAAATGAAGGGTAATCCTGATTGTGTGTTTCATCAAGGTGTTTGTCCGGTTGGTTGGCACATTATGAATCGAGAAGAATGGGCTTCTGCTATAAGCGAAAGTGGCATTATGAATCCAAGTGGATACCTAAGTTCGGAAGTTTGGAATGGAATCATGGAGAATCCAACGGGCTTTTCTCTCTTGCCTGCAGGTTTGTATGATGAATACGGTGAATTTTCTCAAATTATGAAACAAGCTTTTCATTGGGTTCCTGGTGAGTCGTTTGATGAAAAAGCGAACTTGTATAAAGGCTTATTTGTTCGTGCAACAGATTTGGATTTGCAGCGAGATTCTAAAAATAGATTTATTAAAACAGCTGCGTTCTCTATTCGTTGCGTAAAGGATTATTGATCCTTTAGTGTTATCCACAAATTTTAAACAAAAACCGGGCTGTGTTTAAATAGCGTGCTAAACGAGCGTCGTGACAAAATGCTTGCATTTTGCCATGACCGAGTGACGCCGCGGACGCCGTAGGCGTCAAATGCCCATTGGGAGTTATTATGTCCAAGAAGAAAGCGACGGCGAATGCCTGGCCGCTAAGCGAACATTCGTCGGGCGAAGCCCGAGGCCAGTGACCCCGGAACAAGTCCGGGGTGACATCCGGGGGTTTTAGGGGGTGGAACCACCTAGGCGAGGGGGTGCAGAAAGACGTTTTGGACGCGAGTAGAAAAGGAGATCCCACCTTGGTGGCCATGCGCACTAAGCAACAAGTTGCTAAGTGCTGTCCGCCCGGGTCAAGCGGGTCAAGCCCGGGATGACAATCAGCAGGACACGCGGACAAAGCGGCTGCAAGCAGGGGGAGCCCTCCCCCCTTTTTTTCTATCTTTAATTGCATACATAAAGGAGACGACAAATGGTCTTAACCGTTTTCATTTTATACCTGTTGATGATGCTTGGCATCGGCTTTTACTTCTCCAAGAAGGCGAACAGCCTGAATGCCTACTACCTCGGCAACCGCGGCATGAACAAGTGGGTCGTGGCCATGTCCGCACAGGCCTCCGACATGAGCGGCTGGCTTTTGATGGGCCTCCCGGGCGCTATCTTCGTGAGCGGTTTTTCCGAAGCGTGGATCGGCATCGGCCTCGTCATCGGCACATACCTCAACTGGAAAATCGTGGGCCGCAGGCTCCGCAAGTACAGCCACTTCTGCGGCGACTCCATCACGCTCCCCGACTTCTTTGCGAACCGCTTCCGCGACAACAAGGGAATCATCCGCGTTATCGCCTCCATTTTCATTCTCGCGTTCTTCCTGTTCTACACGGTTTCGGGCTTTGTCGCTAGCGCAAAACTCTTCGGCACCATCTTCGGCATGGACTACACCACGGGCCTTATCATCGGTGCGGTCGTCGTGGTGAGCTACACCTTCATGGGCGGCTTCTTTGCCGTGTGCTGGACCGACTTTATCCAGGCGACCATGATGCTCATCGCCGTCATCGCCATTCCCTCGATTATCATGGCGGGTTCGGGCGGTTTTGCTGCGACCATGGACGCCGTGAACGCGCAGAACCCCTACCTGTTGAGCCTGTTCACCAACGCCACCACCGGCAAGTCCATCGGTCTTATCGCCTTGATTTCTAGCCTCGCCTGGGGACTCGGCTATTTTGGCATGCCGCACATTCTAGTGCGTTTCATGAGCATCAAGAACGCCGAAGACATCAAGTTCTCCCGCCGTGTCGCCATGATCTGGGTCACCATCTGCCTCGGTGCCGCCATCATGATTGCCATCCTCGGACGCTACTACGTAGAAGCGAACGGCATTACCGTCGCCGACCCGGAACGCATCTTCATGGTTCTCTGCCAGACGCTCTGCCACCCGGCTGTCGCCGCCATCCTCATGGCCGCTATCCTTGCCGCTATCATGAGTACCGCCGACTCGCAGTTGCTGGTTTCCGCTTCCGCATTCAGTAACGACCTCTACAAGCACCTGTTCCGCAAGAATGCGAGCAACAAGGAAGTCATGTGGGTGAGCCGCGGCGTCGTGGTGCTCATTACGGTTATCGCGGTCATCGTGGCCATGCAGGGGGCGCCCAGCGCCAACGGCGCTGCACAGGGTAAGAGCTTCCTGGATGTCGTAATGAGCCTCGTGAGCTTTGCCTGGGGCGGATTCGGCGCCACCTTCGGCCCGATTATGCTCCTCGCCCTGTTCTGGAAGCGCACCACCCTCCCGGCAGCCATCGCGGGCATGCTCGTGGGCGGCATTACAACGTTCGTGTGGAAGTTCTACCTCTCCGGATTCTCCGCCGAAATCTTCCAGATTTACGAACTCGTGCCCGGCTTCGTGCTTAGCTTTGCGACCATCGTGATCGTGAGCCTCTGCACCAAGGCCCCCAGCAAGGAGATTCAGGAGGAGTTTGACCAGGTGGAAAACACCCGCTTGAGCGATATGAAGCTGTAATCTAGAACGGGCTTGCGCCCAACAGACGAAATTACAAAAGAGGCCCGCAGATGCGGGCCTTCATTTTATTTCCAGGGATTCACCCTAAATCAGTTGTCGTATTCTTACTCGTCGTATTCCGGCGCTTCGAACGAAGTCGGAATGCGCGGCGTACCCTTATCATGATGAACGAACGAGAATCCGCTAATCTTGCCCGTTTCACGGTCAACCGTTCCGGTCTGCAACTGGCCATACATGCTTGTCGTACTGCCCGGATTCAATAACATATTGAAGTCCATCACCATATAGTAGCCGTAAACTTCCCAGGTACCCGACTTAAACTCGACTTGCTTAGTCCCTTCGAACGCTTCCAGTTTCGAGGTTCCGTCGGCTTTCAACGTAAATGTCCAATCGACACCGTCTCTAGTCGCCACCCATTCGCCGACAAAATCTTTGGCATCTTCGTAAGCGTACTCGACATCTTCAACTGTACAATTCAACTTTTCTCCATTGTACGCCGTAATCGCATCGTCGGTGCCCACGGAATAGGTGAACATCGTACGCGAAGACCCCACATAGTAGAGCGGGATCATCAACAGCGTGCTGCGCTGGATATCATAGCGACCGGCATTCCAGTTCACTACTTGGCCATCGATTGACGTTTCATAAATATACGAACTGTCGAAGAACTTGAAGTTCCTCGTGGAATCGCCATCGGCACATTCATAGATTTTCTTCTGAATCGCCTCAGCCTTGGAAACTTTGCCCTTCGGAACAGCAACACTAGCCTTGATGGCTTCGCTGTAATCGCCTCCGTCTACAGAATACAGGACTGAACCTTCCTTATCGACCACGAACGAAATCTTGAAGCCGGCTTCCATTTTTCCTATAATCTTTTTGACGGCATCGGTTTCACGATACTGCAAGCCGGCTTTGTCTTTTTTAAAGCTCACCACGCCACCTGCAAAATCCGTATAGGTGACCACCCACAATTCGTCCGGAATGCGGAGGGCCAGAACGCCCTGCTTGCTGCCGGTCGACAGGTAGACGGTCTGGTCAAACAGATTGAGTTCGTAGTTCTTCTGTAAATCGGTGAGTTTCGCGGCGCGAGCCCCTTCCGGAGTTACTACAGAAGAAGACGAAACTTCAGTGGATGAAGATTCCGGCGTTTCGCTAGACGAGGACTTCGGGGACTCGCTCGAAGAAGACTTGTCTTTACTTACGCTCGATGATGACTTGGAATCTTCCTTAGCTGAAGACGAAGACTTATCGGACGATTTTTCCGAAGAAGAAGACTTCTCCGAAGACTTTTCACTGGACGAGGACTTGTCGCCATCCTTGGACGACGATGACTTGGCATCGCCTTTTTCGGAAGAAGAAGAGTCATCGCCTTCTTCCATGGAGGAAGAGGATTCTTCAGAAGAAGGGTCCGCCGAAGTGGAAGAGGAATCGTCGCCGCAAGCCGTAAACAGGAATGCCGACGAAATCAAAAGAGCTAAAAATTTATTTTTCATGCCACAAATATAGTTTATATAAAACGCATAATCCATCGATTTCTGCACAACAACAAGTGTATTTTTGATCTGTACAGGCTAAATGATGGTACATTTAGCATTTCGCCTGTACAAAATCCATTTCACAGGTATTTTTTGGAGGTTTTTCCTGAGCAGTACAGGCTTTTTTATGCGTTACATGCTTTTTAGCCTGTACAAGAATGCCGTTTTTCCTCTATTTTACATTAATTTATCCAAAAAGTACAGGCTAATTTGCAGAGTCGACGTCATTTAACCCGTACGGCAGCGAAAAAGCGAGTCCTTTTCGCATTAATTTATTCAAAAAAAGACAAGAAAGTACAGGCCAACTCGCAAAGTCTGCGTCATTTAGCCTATACCACAACGAATCCTCGGCGTATTTACGGCACTTTTTAGAAAAAAATCCCTCGCCGGGGGGGGCCGTCAGGACAAAAAAAAGAAACCCCGCCGCTTGGGCAGGGTTCCTAAAAGGTTTCTTAGCGGAAGTGCGGAAAACTAAGTGGCGTCCGCACGACTAACGCTATCTAGAAATCTTACTTGGCGATCACGCGGGCCATTTCGCAAACCTTGTTGCTGTAGCCCCATTCGTTATCGTACCAGGACACAACCTTAACGAAGGTCGGGTCGAGCTGGATACCGGCCTTGGCGTCGAAGATGGAGGTCTTCGGGCAGTTGCGGAAGTCGGTAGAAACGACAGCTTCGTCGGTGTAACCGAGGATGCCCTTGAGTTCGCCTTCAGAAGCTTCCTTCATGGCGGCGCAGATTTCTTCGTAAGTGCAAGCCTTCTTGAGTTCGACAGTCAGGTCAACAACGGACACGTCGGAAGTCGGCACGCGCATAGACATACCGGTGAGCTTGCCGTTGAGCTGCGGGAGGACCTTACCCACGGCCTTAGCAGCACCCGTAGAAGACGGGATGATGTTTTCGAGGATGCCACGGCCACCGCGCCAGTCCTTCTTGGACGGGCCGTCAACGGTCTTCTGAGTAGCGGTTGCAGCGTGAACGGTGGTCATGAGGCCACGGACGATGCCGAACTTTTCATCGAGAACCTTGGAGATCGGGGCAAGGCAGTTGGTGGTGCAGGAAGCGTTGGAGATGATCTTCTGGCCAGCGTAGGTCTTGTGGTTAACACCATAGACGAACATCGGAGTAGCGTCCTTAGACGGAGCAGACATGATGACCTTCTTGGCACCAGCCTTGAGGTGAGCAGAAGCGAGTTCTTCGGTCAGGAAGAAGCCGGTGGATTCCACAACGACGTCAACATCGAGGGCACCCCAAGTGATTGCGGACGGATCCTTTTCGGCGAAGATCTGAATCTTGTTGCCATCGACGATGAGGAAGTTGCCTTCCACCTTGATGTCGTGGTTGAAAGCGCCGTGGACGGAGTCATACTTCAGCATGTAAGCGAGGTAGTCAGCGTCGAGAAGGTCGTTGATACCGACAACCTTGATGTCGTTAGAGAAGTTTTCCACAGCAGCGCGGAACACCATACGGCCGATACGACCGAAACCATTGATACCGAGTTTGAGAGCCATTATTGGATCCTTTTGTTTTATTGTGAAATTGCTACCCACCATAGGGTGGTGCGTTCTTGGGCGGAAAGATACAAAAATTTACCTAAACGGACTAGGGTTTTTGTAAAAAAACTTGCTCTTTCAAACCTATCCCGACCGGCATAGGTGGTTCGTGAACCATAAACGACTTGTATTAACGAGTCGTGTTGGCGAAAGCGAGGCGATATCGTAGGTTCTTACATGAAATAGAGCCGAGCGGTCTGTAAAGGGGGAAGTTTCCCCCTACTTGCAGCCTTGCCCCAGTGTCATCCTAGGCCCTTCGATAAACTCAGGGTAAACTCCGTCGAAGGATCTAGGGCAAGTCTTCCAGTACCCCCTCGCCTAAGGGGCTCCGCCCCCTAAAACCCCCGGCTAGCAATGTGGAGTGTGGAATGTGAAGTGTGAAATGAATTTGCGTCATTCAAGGTCAAATCAATGACCTAATCAGCGTCCATCACTACCCGTAAGGCGAGCGATGCGAAAACAAGCTCACCTGTTTTCATATTCGAGCCGCAGCGGGAAGCGCTTTAGCGCAAACGTGGTTCCAAAGCCTCAATTTTATATTTGCCACGAACGGACTTTTTCTTATTACTCTTGTTGTTCTTCTTAGACATAAATAACTCCCAATGGGCTTTTGACGCCTACAGCGTCCGCGGCGTCGTTCGGTCATACCAAAACGCAAGCGTTTTGTCGCGACGCTCACTTAGCACGCTTTTGACGCCTTCGGCGTCCGCGGCGGCGGCTCTCCTATGCGTGCGCAAGCGCCCGCGCAGTAGAGCCTTGCACGCTTTTCCCCAAAGCCCTCTTTTTTTTGTTAAAAATTTTTGCGATTATAAGGTTAATCCACGTATATAGAAGTATAGTCCTTAACACAACGAACATAATGCCCATTGACCTTAGGACGCTTTCCCTGAACAAAATCAAGTCTTTGTATATCCGATATAAGGAAACCACTTGCCCGATTTTCAGAAGTCTCTTTTGACAACCAAAAATATGCATGATCCGATTGACCATAAAAAACAAATTCTTCAAAGTCATGGAAACCAGTGCCACAGGCACCACCAAGCAATGCAGAAAAGCCATTACTATTTACACCCTCTGAAGCAATCGATATAGATCTATATGCAGATTCTTCTCCACGAATCATAGCACGCCATTCTGATTCGTTCATCACATGCCAACCATCAGGGCATACACCTTGAATCTGAAGTTTATTCCAATCAGAATCATAAACGATTCCTTTTGCAATAGAATCAGGACAATTCGATGTCGTTCCAGTCCACACACTATCACATGCCTTAGGGAGTCCCATAGTCTCACTCCAAGTGTAAAGGCCTCCAAAATAATGCTCGCAATACCAAGAGTCATCATCATAACAGAATTTTTCAACTTTATTATCATCAAAAGCTGTGGTTTCAAGTTTTACCTGGATACCATAATTCAAATTTTGCGCAAACACTTCAAATTGTTCATACTTGGTTTTTATAACGATGGTTCTATATTCCTGCCCATCACGCGAATCTATGAAAGTTCCATACGTTTTTTCTTCATTAAAGACACTATCTTCTTTGAAACGTTCCTTAAATGGACGAACCTGCACAGACGAACTTGATGGAGGAATATAAGGGACAAGAAAGCCTTCTTTACAAACAAATTCTTCACTCCCAATAACCCAAATTCCATGTTGCAGCGTATCACACGGAATCTTTTGATCAGCAATCGACACCGAACTACTTGATTTAGGCAAAGCACTGCTGCTTGATTTAACAGTTTCTGTTTTTGAACTTGAGCTAAAGAAATCGCTACTAGAAACCGAACTTACACCGGAAGAGGTTCCTTTGTCCGTAACGGAACTCGAGGAGAAAACTTCATCATCATCGCTACTGCTCGAAACTTCCGCAATCGGGTCAGGGTCAGTACTGCTGGAACTGCTGTCGCATGCAGTAAACACAGCAAAGACAAGAGCCATGGCAAGAAGTATGGATTCCCTACGCTTCGCTTCGAGAATGACAGGCCAAGAATGACGCAATGTAAAAATCTTCACAGAAGACCTCCGAACCTCAAATAAATTCACGAGAAATATAGAAATAAGCTGTGTATGAAATCGGCGGCCTTTCGACCGCCACATTTTATTAAAAGGTTTATTTCAAGTCACGAATTTTTGCTTCCGGAAGCCCCGTAACTGCAGAAATTTCTGTCACAGAGAGTTTTCCCTGTTCAAGCATTTTCTTCGCAATATCCATTTTCGTTGAATACTCGGCTACGGCTCGATCAAAATCGCTCATGTCCACAGTCATAAGATACCTCGAACTGAAATTACATAATTTCACCTCGTTTTGCAAGACCTTGAACACGGGATCATTTGCAAATTCACTGAAATCGGCTTCGCGATTCAACGTGTCGATGGCGCGGAGCCACTGAGCCAAGCGGCAGTTGTCGCCGACATAGTCCTTCGCGTTCTTGAGAAACTTCGCCACTTCAACCAACGTCACTGTCTGCCGGTCAAAATAGGACACTGTGGTAACCAAGCTCGCCAGGAATGAACGGGTTCACGAGTTTCGGATTAGCGATGCGGTCCGAGCCAATCAAGCCCAGTGCTGCATTCACAAGGTCCGTCGTGAGCATCAAGTTCTTTTCATTGGCAAGGATTTTCTTGATGCACCCGTCGTTGTAGAAATACACGTTCCTGTGTTCGTATTGTTTGACAAAGGCGTCGATGTCCTGCCCGTTATCGTTTGCATTCTTGAGTTTGCCGAGAAATTGAGCAAATTCATTTCTTTCCATTATTTTTTCCTAAACCGGGGAACAGCCCCCGAAAAGCGAATAGAGAGTTCTCCCTATCTATACACTAATACGCCACTTTGGAAAAATCAGTCTGATTTCACCCCTGTTTGAAGGCCTCAATCAACGTAAAAAAAACTTCACGTTTATACAAAACAATCATAAACCCTACTTGTCTCGGGCACAGTCATATTCCACTTTGGACTACGAAAAGGCGGGGCTTGCGCGCTCCGTTTTTTTATTTTTGTCACCATGAGCAATTCTTTGTACGAAAAATTTGGTCATATCCCCAGTTTTTACGCCCCCTTGTTCGGGCTGTTATTTGTTGCATCTTTAATTTCTTGCGCCGGTAACGGAAAGCCGCTGACCGAATCGGACCCGCAGTCCGAAGGTTCGCAAGCAGCTAATTCCGGGAGCTATACCGACGACTATTTTGACGAAGGCTCGTCGCAGAATGCGGACGGGTCAAGTAACAAGGCCCTTCGGCAAGCTCAGGGACCTAATTCCGCAAGAGCTTTCAGCTCCGACGGATTCAGCTTCATTCTGCCGCAGGGCGGCGCAGGTGACTGGGCTCTCGTGGGCGACGAGGGCGGCGCCCACGAGAGCGGCGTCCCCTACGAATTTTACAACGCGAGCACGGGACGCCGCGCGGTCCTGGTCGAAATCGAACTCCCCAAGGGCGAACCCATGCGACTCATGGACCGCGCCCAGATGGAAATGCAGGCTTTTGAATCGAGCGGCAAGAAGGCGACTCTCGCCGAGACCTACCCCGAAGAAAATTTCGGCGGTACAGGCGTTTTCTTTGATGTCGCAGGCAAACGCTACGACAGCCCCTACGAGGCCGTCGGCTTTGTAACAGGCGCCGGGAGCCGCGTATACACGCTCACGCTTTCTGCCACCGACACGCCGCTCCAGCCGGGCGAACTCAAGAACGAATGGAAGGAATTCTTCGCTAACTTCAGCATGCGCGAAACTGCTGCAAGCGAAGGCCCGGAACTTTCGCCGAACAACGTGCAAAGCTTTGACTCCCCCACGCTCGGCTACAGTTGGGCCGTCAAAGACACCCTCTGGCATCACTGGACAGGAATCGCCCGCCAGAACGACGACCCGGACCTGGTGCTCAGCAACAAGGCCGAAGACGTTTCGCTGTTCGTTTACGGGGCAACCGTTGAAAGCGACGCCGTGAATTCGCAGGATTTGTTCAAGGTGCTGCTCGTGCGCCTGGGTGTCGACCCCAACAATCCGACGCTCGAAATGCACCGCCAAAAGGTCGGCGACCGCTACGCACAAGACTTTACCCTGACTCACGTGGTCAACAAGTTCGACTTCTACTACACAGGCCGCTATTTCTATGACGACGGCCGCGGAATCTTGATCGTGAGCTGGACCCAGGGCGTGAACAAGAAAAAATACGCCAAGGTCATGCAACATGGTATCGAAGGCCTGACCGTGGGCGAAAATCCGGCCGCCAAAAACGCAGCCGCCGACCCCGAATCCGCCAAGAAACAGGCCAAGTTCAACGCCGCGATTATGAGCCAGGTTGGCATTCTGCGCCTGCTCGAAAACCAGCCGCTGGTGGCCCTCAGCTACTTTGAACGCGCGAACCGCATGGACCCCGAAGAGCCTCTCTACCTGATCAACTGCGGATTCGTGTACCAGATGAAGGAACTTTACGGCCCGGGCATCAGCCACTTTGAAAGCCAGCGCGAACTGGTGCAAAAGAACGGCAAACTGCTCTCGATTTTGGGCGAAATGTACGAAGCCCTGTTCGACTACGGCCGCGCCCGCGAATGTGCCGAAGCAGCCCTCCGCTACACGCCGAACAATCCGGAATACGTAATCAACTTGAGCGACGCCCTCTGGGGCCTCGGTCAGCGCAACCAGTCGCTTGTGGTCGTGCAACGCCTTTACGACACGCAGCCGAGCAGCCGCCTAGGCGTCTACCTCGCAAAGACTTACATGGGCCTTGACCAGTACGCCGAAGCCGTCGACATTCTTTACCAGGTGCGCCGCCGCTTTGGCATGAGCGTAGAACTCGGAAGCACCTTGATGGATGCCCTCATGTTCCTTGGCCGCTACGAAGAAGCCCGCGCCATTAGCGAAGAAACCTTGGCCAAGGACCGTAACGACTACAAGATTTGGACCACGCAGGGCAAGATTCTGTTCTACAGCCGCAACTACCGCGACGCCGAAAAGTCGCTCACCAAGGCACTCGCCTTAAAGCCCGACAACGAAGACGCCAAGAGTTTCCTCTCCGCCACGAAGGCTTTCCTCGGCAAGGCAGACAACCGCACGCTGCAAAAGCCAATTACACCGGTAGAAGAACGCACCAAGAACCTGAAGAGCCTCCTCAGCGAAAGCGCCAAAAAGCAAGGCACCGAAGGCGATTTCCCCGCCGTGGTGCATTACAACAAGCAGACCTTGAAAGCCGAAAAGGGCGCGAACTGGGTCCGCACCGACGAAATGCTCATGGAAATCCTCGACATTCGCGGCGCCGCCATCTATCGCGAATTCACTTTCGACTTCTTGCCGGGATTCGACCGCATTTACCTGAACGCCCTCGAAGTCTACGACAGCAACTGGAACCTGAAGCAGAAGGCGAACCTGAACGGTGCCTACATTACCTACGCCACCGAAATCGGCGGCCAGAACGAATCGCAGACGGCGCATTTCCCGCTCTCGGAACTGGAGCCGGGCGACTTTATCTACCTGCAGTTCAGCCGCACCAACATCGAAAACAAGGGCATGATCCCCTACACCGACTTCGTGAGCAGCAAGGACGTTCCTGTGGGCCAGTCCAGCTTCCGCATTTACGCCGACACCGCCCGTTTTGTGACCGAAGAATACGGCCCGCTCGAAAAGAAGGCCATCAAGGGCGGCATCGAATGGAAGATCGAAAACCCGGTCATTATCCGCAAGGAACTTTACATGCCCGTGTACCGCGACTTTGGCGCAGGCCTGATGCTTACCGGCAAGCAGGAATGGAAGAACGTGGGCGAAGATTACCAGAACCTGATCAAGCACCAGTTCAAGCAGGCCGTGAGCGTGCGTGAAAAAGCCCGCGAAGTCCGCGGCAGCAAGGCAAATGACAACGCCGTCAAAGCCATCGTGAACTTTGTACGCCACGATATCCGCTACCGCGACATTCGATTCGGTGGCCACAGCCTGATTCCGCAAACCGCCGAAGTCACGCTCAAAAAGCATCAGGGCGACTGCAAGGACATGGCGCTTTTGCTCAAGGAAATGCTTGAATCGATTGGCATCAAGAGCTACCTCACGGCCATCCACCTGACCGAAGAAGGCTTCGCCGGCCTCCCGACCATTCAGCAGTTCAACCACATGATTCTCTACATTCCGGCGCAGGGTCAAATCACCGAACGCTGGGTCGACGCCACCGACAAAACCGGCAACGATCGCCCCGTCCCGCTCGACATGGAAGGCAAAGTCGCGCTCGTGATTAACGACGACAGCAGCCACGTGGTCACTACGCCGATTTTGGAAGACAATCAGGAACACCAAATCGGTATTGAACACCGCCTGTTTATCGGAAACGACGGCGCCTGCGAATTCCGCGACTCGATTTCGCTGCAGGGCAAGTTTGCAAGCGTCATGCGTAACCGCTTCTTTGGCCGCGACGCCAAGGAACAGGAAAAGCTGATGGAAGACTTCCTCGCTTCGGGTATCCCCGACGTGAGCATCGGAAACATCCGTATCGAAAACCTCGCCGAATTCAACAAGCCGCTCGCCCTGATTGTGACTTACGCCTCCAAGGGATACTTTGGCCAAGGCGGCTCCGAACTCAAGGGACGCTTCCCGAACGTGTGGGAACGCAGCCTGTTCAAGCTCCCGAAAGTTTCCAAGCGTCACCACCCAATTCGCATGCCGCACGAAACGCAGTTTGCATACAAATTAAGCGTTACCGCCCCGAGTGGCAAGAAAGTCAAAATCACGGGTCCGAAGCCGCTTAATCGCGACCCGGATTACGTGAGCTACGAGAAGAATTTTGACGGCAAGAACAGCATCAAGTGGACCACCTTCGCGCTTTACGCCGACCCCGCCGAATACAACAAGATTCGCGAAGAATGGACCTACTTGCTCAGCGAAACGAGCCCGATGATCGAGATAAAGTAGTTGGTAGAGCTTAGTTGGTAGAACTTAGAATGACCGCGATTTCTAAGTTCTAAGTTCTAAGCTCTACATTCTAATTGCAACATTGGCGCTCTTTCAGAGCGCATTTAGTTCGGCTCAGCCATGTCAAAGCAGAAACTGCTTTGCCGCGGCGTTCGCCTTTTACTAAATTTCCGCTCACTATGAGCATTTCTATTCCTCAGTTGCCTAAGGGCACACGCGATTTTTACCCGGAAGCCGAGCGCATCCAGAATTACATTTTTGACACCTGGCGTAGCGTCGCCGAATCTTTTGCCTACGAAGAATACGAAGGCCCGATGTTTGAACATCTGGAGCTTTATACAGGCAAGTCCGGCGAAGAAATCGTAAGCCAGCTTTACAACTTTAAAGACAAGGGCGACCGCGAAATCGCACTCCGCCCCGAAATGACTCCGACGCTCGCCCGCCTCGTAATCCAGAAGGCCCGCGAACTCAAGAAGCCCTTCAAGTGGTTCAGCATGCCGCGCCTGTTCCGTTACGAAAAGGCGCAGAAGGGCCGCCTCCGCGAATTCTTCCAGCTGAACATGGATATTATCGGTACCGAAAGCATTTACGCCGAAGCCGACCTGATGGCAGCCATTGCTACCATGCTCCGCAAGTTCGGCCTCAAGGACGGCGAATTTGCAATTGGCGTTTCGAGCCGAAAGCTTTTGGCCACCTACCTCGAAGAAATCGGCGCCCCGAATCCGGCGCTTGTTTACCCGGTGCTTGACCGCCGCTTAAAAATCGGGCCCGAAGCGTTTGCCAAGGCTCTGGCCGATGCAGGTCTCAGCGAAGACCAGGTGAAAAAGCTCGACGACTTCATGAGCTGCAAGAGCATCGAAGAAGTCAAGGCCAAGGTGCATAGCGAAAACGCGACTGCCGCCCTCGCTGAAATCGAAGACCTGTTCGCTACGCTTACCGCTGCAGGCTACGGCGAATGCGTGAACCTGGACCTCTCCATTGTTCGCGGCCTCGCCTACTACACCGGCATCGTGTTCGAAGTATTTGACAAGGGCAAATCCATGCGCGCCATCGCCGGCGGAGGCCGTTACGACAGCCTCACCGAAAAGCTCGGTGGCGAACGCATTCCAGGCGTGGGATTCGGCATGGGCGACGTGGTGCTCGCAGACTTGCTCGCCGAACACAAGTTGCTCCCGAGCCCGAAGCAAAGCGTAGACTTCTACATCGCAAGCTTTACAAACGACATGAAGAAGGTGTTCGAAACTGCCCAGGTATTCCGCAACGCCGCAGGTAACACGAACGCCAAGCCGTTCTCGGTCGCTCACCCGCTCGCCCCCATGAAAATGGGCAAGCAACTTGACCAGGCCAACTACCAGGGAGCCAAGATCGTCGTCTACGTCGACGGTTCCAAGGCCGCCGAAGGTGAATTCGAATACAAGGACATGCGCACCGGCGAAATGTTCGTCGGAAACGTAGACGCCATCGTAGAACGACTCAACACCGAGGTAAAGAAAGCCTAGCCAATTCAGAATTCAGAGTTCGGAATTACTTATCAGGCGGCTCCGCCAAGATTGTATTAATTCAGAATTCCGAAATCCGAATTCATAATTATACTATGATGTCCCCTTTAAAAGTCCTCTTAAGTATCATCAGCCTGTTCGCGGTGCTGGGCTTTATCGCCATCATCTACCCCGATGACGGAATCCATGTTGGCGACACCACGCTCCGCTACCCGAAGCTCACCGAAATCTTCGTAAAGCAGTCCGCCGGCGATTCGCTTAGCGATTCTACCCAGGGCGACCCCGAAGAAGCTATCCGTGAGATGATGGAAGCAACCAAACGCAAAGAGTTTGCCGCCTTTAGCGACTCGCTCAAATTCTATGAGGACTTTTTTGAAAAGGGAAGAACGCGCTTTGATTTGCCGAACAACGACGCCACGTGGTTTGACCGATTCTTCTTGCACCTGGAGCTAGCCTCACTCGATTCGAACGTTGTACACGTCGTGCATTACGGTGATTCACAGCTTGAAGAAGACCGAATCTCGGCCACCATTCGCGAAGATCTGCAAGATGAATTCGGTGGTGCAGGCCCGGGCATGATGCCCGCCATTATGACCGTGCCGTCTATGACTACTAGCCATGCAGGCGTCGGCGCCCTTTCGCGCTACATTCTGTTTGGGCCCAAAGAAGACGAAGCTGAACATACACGCTATGGACCTTTGGCCCAGCTCGCCAAGCTTGAAGGCGAAGCCTCCATTACCATCCAGCGCCGCAAGGAACGCAAGAAACAGTTCAGCCATGTGGGCGGTTACAGCACCATTCGCCTCCTCACAAACAAGAACGCTCGCCTCAAGGTCAGACTCAACGTAAACCAGACCGTCGTAGACACCGTGGGCCAAGAAGAAGACGGCTCTCCGAAAGAAAAGCGCTCTACCAAAGTGGTCGACGCCGGCGAACCGGTTATCGACACTTACAACAAACTCAAAGTTTTCACCTGGAAACTAAAGGACACCACCTCCATTGCCAAGATGTACCTTTCGGGCAACGCCGAAGTCTACGCCATTTCGGCAGACGGTGCTTACGGTGTCGCCGTCGACAACGTGGCCATGCGCGGTTCTTCGGGTACGATATTCCATCGCATCGACTCTGAACTTCTGGCCGAATCTTACAAGGCCATGAACGTAAAACTCATCATCATGGAATACGGCGGAAACTTGGTGCCAAGCATCAACTCCGGCAACATTGAATGGACCAAGAAAATCATCACGCGCCAGATTCAAGCCATTCAAAAGGCGAACCCCGACGCCGACATCTTGTTTATTGGCCCCGCCGATATGGCTCGCCAAAAAGACGGCCAGTGGCAGACGTATTCCGGCCTAGCGATGACAATCAAGGCCCTGCGTGAAGTCGCGCTCGAAAACGGCGCCGCCTACTGGGACATGCACCGCGTGATGGGCGGGAACGGAGCCATGATCAAGTGGGTGAACAAGGATCCCGCACTCGGGTTCACCGACCACATTCACTTTACGCGCCGCGGTGCCGCCTACATGGGCGACCTGTTCTGCTCGGCACTGCGCATGCACTACGACTACTTCAAGTTCCGCGACCGTCACAACATCAGCGACGAAAAATTGAAGGAACTGCACCAGTGGAGCGCCGAAAACAAGCCTGCCCCCAAGCCTGTCGCCAAACCAAAGCCCACCGCCAAGCAAGCAGTTAAACCAGCCAAGCCAAGCTCAAACAAAGCCGTAAAGGCAAATTCTGCAGCAAAGGCAGCCCCGGCAAACAGAAAAGCTGATTCGAAAGATTTAAACAAAGGAGCGAAGAAAAAGTGAAACACGTACTCCTTGGTATTGCGCTACTCACGCTTTCCGCTTTTGCAAAAGACATGCCGACAGCTCCCGGCAGTTTTTCCATCGACATTTCTCGCTACGACTTTATCGACACGACACAGAACGTAATCAAATTCCCCAAGGGCAACGCCTCGTTCAACGCCTTCTTTAACAAGATGGATACGCTCGTGTTCGAAAACCGCGGGCAGGTTCGCATTCTGCACGTGGGCGGTTCGCATTTGCAAGCCGACGTAATCTCCGGCCGTATTCGCGAGCACCTCATTAAGGAATACCCGGGCGCCTCTGCCGGCCGCGGGTTCGTTTTTCCTTATTCCGCAGCCCGCACCAACACGCCTGCGAGCTATGCCAGCGCCTACAAGGGCATCTGGGACATGAACAAAAACGTGCAGCGTGAAATCAAGAAGCCGCTCGGCCTGCTTGGCATTGCCGTGAGCACCAGCGACCCGCGTTCCGAAATCACGCTGTTCCTCGACAAGTACAACTCTACCCCGATTTGGGGCGAAACCAAACTCAGACTTTTTGGTTACAGTGACAACAACGACGTAGTTCCTGTACTGCGCGTCGATTCGACCGACATTTACGGCATTCTCGATTCCGCAAGCCAGAGCTACGTGTTTACAAGCCCGCGCCCGATTGACACCATTCAAATCGCTTTCCGCTGGATCGATTCCTTGAAGCAGGCCGAGATTTCCAAGTTCATTACCGACTCGCTTTTCCAGGATTCTATCGCCCGCGCCAAAGAAGATTCCATCAAGAAGGCAACCGGCGATACCGCCCAGAACAAGAAAGATTCCAACGTGATTCCGGCAAAGATTCCGAACAACGTTGCCTTGCCCGAAGTCGCCCGCGATTCCATGTTCCAAGGTGAATGCGACGTTCTCGACACGGCATGCCTGCGTCGCGAAGAGGCCAAGAGCAAATCCCGTAGCTGTGCCGAAAAGTTGAACAAGCCCGCAGTCAATTACGCCGAGGGCGAAATCGACGCCACCAATTACGCCAACGAACATTGCATCGAACAAGCCGCCGTACCCGACTCTGTCAAGAAGAACGCTCGTCCGCGCTTTACGCTTACCGGCATTCTCACCGAAACCGACGCTCCGGGCATTACCTACACGGGCGTAGGCATCAACGGCGCAAAGGTTCACGACTACTTTGAAGAAGTCTGCCCGCAGTTCGAAAAGGAACTTTCATTCTACAAGCCCGACCTCGTCATTTTTGCAATCGGCATTAACGATGCAAACGTGGAAAAGTTTAACGACAAGCAATTTAAAGACGACTACGACAAGCTCATTGCCCGCATCAAGAAAGTGAACCCGAATGTGGCGATTATTTTCGAGACCAACAACGACATGTATCGCAAGGTCAAGAAGAAACGTTTCGTGCAGCACCCGAACGGCGATGTCGCCCGCAAGGCATTCTTCGCCCTGGCCGAAAAGCACAAAGCTGGCGTTTGGGACAAGTTCGGCATTATGGGCGGCCTCGGCTCCATGGCCAAATGGGAGAAAGCCGACCTCGCCAAAGCCGACAAAGTGCATTTCAAACTTTCGGGCTACAACCTCCTTGGCGATCTGTTCTACAAGGCTATCATCAACTGCTATCAAGAACACATCGCCAACCTCCCCGCCGAAAAAAGAAAGGAAGAAATAAAATAAGGATTTGCAGCAGTGTCATCCTGAGTGAAGAACCGAAGGTTCGTAATCGAAGGATCTAAAAATATGAGAAATGATTACTTTACATATATAATGTCTAATCAAACTAATTCAACAATATATGTTGGAGTAACAAATAATATTGAAAGACGTGCATTAGAACATATTAGTGGTAATGGTGCAGAATTTACATCGAAATATAAAATCAATAAACTTGTTTATTTTGAAAGATATACAGAAATAAAAGATGCAATAGCAAGAGAAAAACAATTAAAAGGTTGGAAAAGAGAAAAGAAAAATAATTTGATTAACAAAATGAACCCTGAATGGAAAAACTTAATGATGGATTAGATCCTTCGACTCCGTTTCACTTCGCTCAGGATGACAATTGCATATGCTTGACTATTTGATTCCATTCCTCACCCGCACCTTTGCGTTTGACCCGAACAGTCCGCTGCTGTTTACGCAGTTCTATTTCTGGGGATTTTTCGCCTGCGTTTTCGCCGTTCTCACCCTGATCAAGAACCGCATTCTGCTGCGTAACGCCTTCTTGTTTGCGACAAGCATGTTCTTCTACTACAAAACGAGTGGAAGCTACGTCTGCATTCTTATTTTCTGCGTGGTCGCTAACTTCTTCATTGGCAAATGGATCGAAAAAGCCGAAGAGCAATGGAAAAAGAAACTCTGGATGATTATCGTGGTCATTATCGACCTGCTAGTGCTTTGCTACTATAAATACTCTTACTTCTTCCTGGATGCACTTTACGACTTTACCGGAATCGAACTCCACGTGTACAATTTCTTTGCCGCGGCAAGCAACAAGATGTTTGGCACGCATTCGCTGGTCGACACCATCATTTTGCCGGTGGGTATTTCGTTCTTCACCTTCCAGGCAATGAGTTACTGCATCGATATTTACCGCGGTAAAATCAAGGCTGTCGACAACATCCTGAATTTTGGCTTTTACCTCACATTCTTCCCGCAGCTTGTGGCTGGCCCGATTGTACGCGCCGACAAGTTCGTGCCGCAACTTTACCGCAAGTATTTCTTGCCCCGCCGTACCTTCGGTATCGCCGTATTCTGGATCCTGAACGGCCTCGCCAAAAAGATCATCTTGAGCGACTACCTGGCCACCAACTTCGTGGACCGAGTCTTTGACACTCCCCTGCTGTTTACCGGCCTTGAAAACCTGATTGCGCTCTTTGCATACTCCCTGCAAGTTTATGCCGACTTCTCGGGCTATACCGACATCGCCATTGGCGTTGCACTCCTGATGGGATTCCGCCTGCCGCAGAACTTCAACAGCCCCTACAAGGCCCTCAGTCCCACCGAATTCTGGCGTCGCTGGCACATCAGCCTTTCGAGCTGGTGGCGCGACTACCTGTACATTCCCCTGGGCGGCAACAGGAATGCCACCGTCGGCACCTACTTCTGGATGGCGTTCTTGAGCCTTGTGGCAATCATGCTTTCGGGCAGCGTGCTCGTGGGCGTCATGCTTGGTCTCCTGTTCGCCTACATTTCCGTTGTCGCCTACTTTAGGCCCGAATCGCGCAAGTTCATTACCACCAACATGAACGCCATGGCCACCCAGATTGTGGGCGGTTGGTGGCACGGTGCCAGCTGGAACTTTATCATTTGGGGTGGTCTGAACGGCTTCGGCCAGGTATTCAACAAAATCTGGTGCAAGCGCAGCCTCAAGTTCCGCGCCATCGCCTCGTTCATCCTGTTCGCTACAAGCGCCATAATCTTCAAGCAGACGCACACCGCCATCTTCGCGATTACTGCAGTCTACTTCGGCGTGCTCTTCACCGGCATTTACGCCGTATGGGTGTTCCGCCTGTTCAGCGACAAGACCTTCCACTGGATTTATGTTGCCTGGAACGTGTCGCTAACCTTCGTTTTCATCACGTTTACGCGACTCTTCTTCCGCGCAGGTTCGAACCTAGACCCTGCCGAAGCCAACGAAGTCGCCTGGAATACCGCCAAGAACATGGTACAGCAAATGGGTTGCGCCTGGAAATGGGGCACTCTTGGCACTATAGCCTGGGAACACATCAACATCATTCTCGTGTTCATCGCGGGCATGCTTATCCACTGGATTCCCAAGAAGGTCAAGAGCCGCTACCGCATCGCATTCGCGTCGCAGCCGCTACCGCTGATGGTCGCAAGCACCGCGTTCATCATCTTCGTGATTTACCAGTTCATGAGCGCAGACTCCTGCCCCTTCATCTACTTCCAGTTCTAGTAGCGCCAACGGCGCATACGAAAGAAGCTCATGATAAAATCATGAGCTTTTGCTTTAAAAGTAATTTCTGAAATGGGCCGCGAATTAAACCGCAGGCATTTTGACGGTGCGGTTGAATTCTTCAGGAGTGGTGAAGGTAGGCACGATTTCGTGCAGAGCCTTGATGGCCTTCTGGTCATCGTTGGCACTGGCGGCGTTCTTCAAGTTCCACAGCTGGTTAATGAACTTGTCCATGTCGATTTCAATCTGCTTGCCGATGTAAATCAACTTATTCTTGGTCTTCTGCAGGCCTTCTTCACTCATGAGCAGCTCTTCGAGCAGCTTTTCGCCCGGGCGCAGCCCCGTAAACTTAATCGGGACATCCTTGTAAGGCACTTTGCCGTACATGCGGATCAAGTTTTCGGCCAAAGTCACGATCTTTACCGGGTGGCCCATATCGAGCACAAAGATTTCGCCACCGTGAGCAATCGAGGCAGCCTCTAGCACCAGGCTCACCGCCTCCGGAATCGTCATAAAGTAGCGGATAATGTCGGGGTGAGTCACCGTCACAGGCTTGCCCTGTTCAATCTGACGCTTGAACAGTGGAATCACGGAACCGTTCGAGCCCAGCACATTGCCAAAGCGGGTGGTCACGAATTCGGTATCGCCGCTCTTCTGCTGGGCCAAGAACTGCACAATCATTTCGCAGCAGCGCTTAGAGGCACCCATCACGTTAGTGGGGTTCACCGCCTTGTCGGTACTGATCATCACGAACTTCTTGACGCCGTTCAGAACCGCGAGTGTACCCATGTTAAACGTACCGATGACGTTATTTTTAATGGCTTCCATGGGGTTGTTTTCCATGAGCGGCACATGCTTGTGGGCCGCCGCGTGGAACACCACCTGGGGCTTGTACTTCTTAAAGATCTGGTTCATGCGGAAGTAGTCGCGCACCGAGGCGATCAAAGTCACCAGGTTCAGCTTGTCGCCGTATTCCATGCGCAATTCCTGCTGAATATCGTAGGCATTGTTTTCGTAAATGTCCACGATAATCACCTGCTTCGGATTGTACTTCGCAATCTGGCGCACCAGTTCGCTACCGATACTGCCGCCGCCACCCGACACCATGCAGACCTTGCCTTCAATAAACGCACGGATATCCTTATTGTCAAAGCGAATAGGGTCGCGGCCCAGCAAGTCTTCTACGTTAATATCGCGAATCTGGTTCACGTAGCTCGTGGTGCCATCGCCCACGTTCGAGGTATCAAGCAAGCTACCGATAAACGGCAACACCTTTACGGGCACGCCCGTTTTACCGCAAATATCCAAAATCGTCTGGCGATCCTTAGGAGGGCAACTCGGGATGGCAAGAATAATCTGCTCAATGCGTTCTTCCCTCACAATTTTAGGAATGTCGGTCGTCGAACCGGCCACCAACACTCCTTCGAACATCTTGCCAATCTTGTAGCGGTCATCGTCAATCAGGCAAACCGGGTTCAAGCGGGTCGCCACGCTAGACTTAAGGCCTTCTTCTTCGTCGGCCTGGTTGTTGCGGATTTCCTTGATCAACATCTGGGCAGCAGAACCAGCCCCCACAATCATGGTGCGAGTCTTGTTGGCCAGGCTCGCCTCTTTGTAACCCGTACGCACCAGGGACACAAAAGTGCCACGGAACATATAACGGAAGGCGCACACGCCCACAATGGCCACCAAGGTATGAAGCACGGCGAATTCCACAAAAACCTGACGCTGGAACAAGTACACCAGACCGTAAGCCACCAACATGCCGCCGACAACACCCTTAATGCAGCTCAGGTAGTCGCGCTTGCTAAAGTAACGCCACAGCTTATTGTACGCACCAAAAAAGAGCAAGCCCGCAAAGCAGCCTATAACACAAGTAACCGAAATAATCAAGAGTTCAGGGCGGTTAATTCGTTCCGCAACCGCGGGCAATGGCCAGTTGGCAAAAAGCGCAGCCGCCACCACGATAAAGGCGTCGACCGCCGCCAGCACGCGCTTACGCAGTCTAAAGCTATTGAACAAATTCTTGACTTTCTCGTTAAACATCTAATGCCCCTTCTGATACGCCAAATATAAAATAATCTTACCTTAGAACATAAACACCAATCGCAAGTTTACGAATTTATCATCAAAAAATCCGTATTCCCCCATAAAGGCCACATGAGCCCCGCGGTAGCTCAAGGCAGGGGCGAGCGAATAATGCAGGGGGGCGCTATGAATAAAGCGCTTACGGCGAGTCTTGTAGGGGTCATCAATATCGCTACCGGCGTCAACACCCTTCCACAACCACTTGTGGTGGACGCCTACGAACAAGCTAGAAAGCCCGCTTAGGCCCAGATTGCCATAGATTGTCCAATCAATCGCCAAGCTATTGGGGCCGTTCGGGTTTCCCAGGGGCATTCCCAAATGAGCCATCTGCGCCATCGCCGTATCGTAATGGCAGTAGGTGTAAGGTTCTACACGGGCGATTTCAGCAACCGTACCAAGTTCAATCGCATGGCCTCCCACATTAAAGTCGCGACCGGCCTGCATACCCAACATTCCCGCCCAACGGTTGTTGCTGTATTTGTTTTCGTACACGGCCATCGGCGATTCCATATCGTCTAAGAAAAATTCGCCATACACGCGCACCGCATTAAACAATCGGTAATTTATATCAAAAGCGAGTGCCCCGTTATTCACGCGTTCGGTGTAATTCCCTTTTTCGATAAACAGCGGAACCACCGGCACGAACAGCCATGGTTTATTTTCGTTGTACAGCACCTGCAGTTCGCTCATGCCTACGGTCAAGTTTCCTAAGGCGAGTTCATAGCGGTGGGCGTACAGGTTGCGGTCATTCAAGTTGTCCTTGCTGTAGCTCCAGCTATTCACGCGCAAGTCTGCATACACGCTAAACACGCGAAGCGGACCAAAGGTAAAGTCCAGGTTAAGCATATTGTACGGAAGAGCAAACTGGTTAAAGGCTAGGTTGTTGTAGTAGCCAGGGCCCCAGTGCAATACGTCGCGAGCCAAGGAGATTCGTGCCCAGGCGTAGTTCAGTCCCAAGTGCGCACGGTAACGCGCATAACTCACGTAATCGGCACCGGCGTTACCGTTTTCCGTTTGTACATCAAAGACTTCGCCATCAAAGCTCTTGGGCTTTTTCGCCGCGTGCTGTTCGGCATAAATGCGTGCGTCCAAATCAAAATCAAGCGAGTCTGCATAGCCACGCAAATACAGGCCGCCATCAATGCCCGGCCAAATCGTATCACCTAAGGCTTCTCCACCGCGGTAATCCATACCCAAAACAGGCGAAGCAGCAATTGCAAAATGATGAGCGTCTTTTCCTGCACCTAAAGAATCAGCATAGTACACTAGCGCATTACTTTCTTTATCTGCAAAATTTTTAACAAAGTCGTAATTACGACGAGGGTAAGTAAAGAACTGACGGGATTCGCCCACCGTCTGGCGGTGGTAGTCCATGAGCATGGGCAGGTAATCAAGCGTGCGCAGGTTGCGGTTATGCTCTGTGCCGAGGACCGACTGGGAAAATGCTAAAGACGTGAGTAGTAAGACTGCAGATAAAAACTTCTTCATAGTTCTTCTTCAAGATGCTGACCCTGAGCGTCCTCAGGGTGACAATCAGGGTGACTCGTCAGTGTAACAATCAGTACAATTAGTATCGTAAAAAAAAGGGGTCGGCGGAGCCGACCCCTGTATAATTCAACGAATTACTTTTCGAACGGAACGAGTTCCACGCGGCGGTTCTGTTCGCGGCCTTCCTTCGTTTCGTTATCGGCGATCGGCATTTCAGAACCGTAACCGATAGCACGCAGGCGGTCAGCTTCGATACCCTTCTTCTTCAAGTGGTCCACCACAGCCTTGGCTCGCTTTTCAGAAAGCTTCTGGTTCGTAGTTTCAGAGCCGGTGTTATCGGTGTGGCCCTGCACTTCCAGGTTGGCAGACTTCACCTTGCGCATCAGGTTAGCGATGTCGTTCAAGGTGGTGAAGCTCTTCTTGGTGAGCTTGGCAGAACCGGTCTGGAACTGGATACCCTTCTTGAGTTCGTCCAGGTTTTCCTTCTTGTTCACGGCGCAACCCACAGTGTCAACGGCAATGCCTTCGAGGGTGTTCGGGCACTTGTCCTTGGGGTCAGGAACGCCGTCCTTGTCGCCATCGAGCACGCAACCCACAGAATCAACCGGCATGCCGGCAACGGTACCCGGGCACTTGTCCTGACCGTCGGCAACGCCATCCTGGTCGCTATCGGCAGCGCAACCGGTAGAATCAACCGTCACGCCCATGGCAGTATTCGGGCACTTGTCCTTGTTGTCAGGTACGCCGTCGTGGTCGAAGTCCATCGGGCAACCGGTGCTATCGACACTGATGCCTTCCGGAGTATTCGGGCACTTGTCCTTGTTGTCGGGCACGCCGTCGACGTCGAAGTCGAGCATGCAACCCACAGAGTCAACCACAATGCCATCCGGAGTGTTCGGGCACTTGTCGTTAATATCGGCAATGCCGTCCTTGTCGGTATCGACACGGTTCAAGGAATCAAGACGAGCGCGTTCAGCAGCGTTCAAAGCAGCAGAATCAACCTGGTCGTTGTCGTCATTCACAATCACAGAATCCTTGTCGGCGCAACCGTCGGTATTCACGGCGACACCTTCCGGAGTGTTCGGGCACTTGTCGTAAGAATCTACGACGCCGTCCTTGTCACTATCCATCGGGCAGCCTTCGGCGTCAACCTTGATACCCTTCTTGGTGTGCTTGCACTTGTCATTGGCGTTGCTTACACCATCGCCATCGGTATCACGCCACATGTCGGCACCGAAGTACCAAGTGAGGAGTGCGGCACCGGCAACCAGCGGGGTCGGGGCATAGCAGTAATCATAACGTTTGCCATCTTCACCCTGGAACTTGACCATGCGGTCGTTGCAGCCTTCCATTTCGTCCTTGCCATCGTAGAACGGGTTCTTGAAGGCACGCACGGCTACTTCGAGGCCCATTGCGAAATCGATGTTGTAGGGCAGGTGGAAGCGGAGACCCGGAGTAATAATCATAGGATCTTCGCTGGGTTCAAACTTGTACATGCCCTTGGTCTGCAGGCGAGCTTCGCCGGAGTATTCCAAGAACACGTCCATCCAGCTCTTGGGGAGCCAGTTCACGCCAGCGCTGTAAACGAGCACCTGGGTTTCGTCCAGGTCAAGCGGGTAAACGTACTGGGCAAACAAGTTAAAGCGCCAGGGCTTGGGGTTGCTGAGCTTGGTGAGGTCCGCAGTACCGACCAAACCGAGACCAAAGACCCAATCGTCGGCAGTGTACGGCTGGGTGTAGCCGTTGCTGTTCAAGTACCAGGCGTGGCGGGGGCGCACACCGGCATTGGTTTCACCCGTCGGGATATACATATTGAGCATGGCAGCAAAGCCGTACCACTTGTTGGTATCGAGCGGGAGGCGGATCTTGGACCACACGTTCAAGTCGCCGCGGCTGGTGCCCCACATGTTGTTGGAACCAGAAGGGCCATTGGAGTTAGCGTGTTCGTAGTAAACCGGCAGGCTCACGCCCACGTCCATCCAGTTGGTCAAACCGGCGTTCACGAAGAAGTTACCGGCCTGGGAATAATCCCAATAGTTGAAGCTGTAGTCATTGCCACCCTGGCTGTACTTACCACCACGGGCAAGGGCCCAGCCGTCAATAGCAATGTTACCACCGGTACCAACGGCAAAATTCCATTGGCCAAGGGTCTTGGCGTTAGTCTGATGGAGACCGTCAGTGCCGCCCTCCATGCCTATCTGGGCAAAGCTGATTCCAGCTGCCAGTAGTGCAGTCCCAAGTATTTTTTTCATGTTTTGTTTCCTTCTTCGGTAACGAGTTTGTTGTTTAAATATAATAAATTCTTACGATTTACTGAAATATCCCTTACCGTAATATCCCTTTCCATAGTATCCATAGCCATAATAATGGCCTGGTTCGTATTCGCAATGGTTCATCACGAATGCGCAGGGCTTGTCTGCATAGCGGCGCAGGTTGGCAAGGTTTTCCTTAATTTGGGCAACGGAATCTGTTCCATAATGAACCACCATCAAGGCAAAGTCCACCAGCGGGAAAATCAATTCGGCATCGGTCACCATGCTTACGGGCGGGGTATCCACCAAAATCATGTCATATTCTGACTTCATTTCTTCAAGCAGGGTCTTGAAGAGGTCGTGACGCAAGAGTTCACTCGGAGACATCAGGCGCTTACCGCAACCCATCACGAAAAGGTTCTGGCAGCGGGATTCAGCAACCGTTTCACGCCAAGGAATCTTACCCGAAAGTACTTCGGCAAGTCCCAAATACTTGGAGCTGCGGATCACGCCCTTACGCATGTCGGCGTCAATCAGCAGCACACGTTTACCGTTCATGGCGTATACAGCAGCCAAGTTCTTGGACACAAAGGACTTACCCACACCCGGCATCAAGCCGCAAATCATGAGCACCTTTTGACCTTCGGTAAGCGAAAAATCCACCGCTGTCTGCAAGGTGCGGAACGCTTCGCTTGCCTGGTCGTTCGGCGACGCTTCGACTAGAGTCAGCTTGTGGCGTTTGTCGCGCAAGAGCCTGTTCCTGGATTCCGGAATCTTTGCAAAGACGCTGACTTCGGTAGCATGTTCAAGTTCCTGGGAACTACGAACACCATTGCGCATCATGCGGAGCATGAACACCCAGAGCACGCCAAGCATAAAGGCGGCGGCCATAGAGCAAATCAGGATATTGAACTTCTTGGGCTTGCTCTGGATCGGTTCGACCTGGGCAAAGTCCACAATACGCACGTTTCCGACTTCACCGGCACGCACCACGCGCAACTGCTGGATGTTGTTAAGCATTGCCGTGTACTGGGCATTGTTCACCGACACTTCTTCTTGCAAGCGGATCATTTCTTGCTGCGTCACCGGCATGGATTCAGCCGTTTTCTTGAGGCGAGCGAGTTCACCACGCAAGCGATTCTGCTGCTTTACAATTGTCTGAACAGAGGGATGTTCTTCTTTAAACAGACGCGTCGCCTGCTGGCGTTCCTGTTCCAATTGAAGCAACTGGCGTTGCAGGTCCACTTCCTTATTCAAGTGAGCCTGGGTTTCTCCGGTCATGTCCACCGAACCAATGCTATGGCGATAATCGGCCAAAACCTTTTCGGAACTGTCTAGTTTAGCCTTCACGCCAGGCAACTGCGATTCCAGGAATTCCAAAGTCTTTTCGGCTTCGGCACTGCGCATTTCCACATTCTGGCGAACATACGTGTTGGCAATGGTATTCAGGATTGAAGCAGCGCGGTCTGCATAGCGGTGCGAGAAAGACACTCCAATGACACCGGTCTGTTTTCCTTTTTCAGCCACCTTGAGGCCTGCGGCAAGACTGCGGACCGCGATCAACGGATTCGTCATGTTGATCCGGAACTCTTCGCCGACAGTGGCACGCATGCGGCTTACACGAATCTGCAAGGTATCGCCCGCATACAAAACCTTGAGCATCTGACCGACCTTGCCTTCGACCAGCCTAGTTTCGTCTTCATTATACACTGCGTAAGTGTCGTCACCTGTAACCACAGCCCTCCACTTTTCGGTGCGGGCCATCTCCGGAATAAAGAGGTAGTCAAGATCCATGCGGCCTTCGCGGTGCAGAAGGCGGTTCAAGGCACTCGTCGGCGTTGCCGAGTAATTCAAGTGTTCTTCGGAGACCACGTAGTTCAGTACCAAGCGGCTCTTGATTAGTTCGATTTCGGCATCGGCCGGACTAGCGACATCCAGAATGGCTCCCATTTCGCCCATGGCCCGGTTTGCGGCCTTGTTACCCTTTACATCGATCTGCAACAGGGCATCGCTTGTAAACTGAGGACGAATCCACTGACCTATCACAAGTCCGATTAAAGCACCTGCTGCCAGGAACAAACATAGCGTAAAGCGCTTTTTCCACAGAATAAATAAGGCTTCAAGCAGGGTAATTGTATTGTTGGTCGACTGAGCTTGCGCCCCGACAACGATCGTCTGCTGTTCGTTTTCAGCCATCCGAGTCTCCAAAAATGCATAAATTCAGATTTGAACAAAATATAGGAAAAATTATTTAAACCTTACGGAAAATAGAGCTTTTTCTTGCATTTTTTCAACTGGGGAGATTTTTCTATATTTGGCAACCGATTAAGAGAGGAATTATGCTGTCCATCAAGAACCTTAAAGCAAGTATCGAAGACGGAACCCAGATTTTGAAGGGAATCAACCTGGAAGTCAAACCGGGCGAAGTTCACGCCATCATGGGCCCGAACGGGTCTGGAAAGAGTACGCTTTCAAAGGTCATCGCAGGCCACCCCGCTTACACCGTGAACGAAGGTTCCGTGACTCTCGACGGCAAGGACTTGCTTTCGATGGAAATCTGCGACCGCGCCAATTCGGGACTCTTCATCAGCACGCAGTACCCGACTGAAATTCCGGGCGTGAACAACGTGGAATTCTTGCAGATGGCGCTCAATTCCAAGCGCGCCTACCTGGGTCTTGAACCGCTCGCCGATGCCGACTTCAAGAAGCTTTGCGAAGAAAAGATGGCCATGCTCGAAATGGACGACCGTTACCGCGACCGCGGCGTGAACGACGGCTTTAGCGGCGGCGAAAAGAAGCGCAACGAAATTCTGCAGATGGCGATTCTGGACCCGAAGGTATCGTTCCTCGACGAAACGGACTCGGGCCTCGACATAGACGCTCTCCGCATTGTGGCTCACGGTATCAACCAGATTATGTCGCCCGAAAAGGCGGTTATTCTGGTGACGCATTACCAGAGGCTTTTGGACTACATCAAGCCGACTTACGTGCACGTGCTCCGCCACGGCAAGATTATTCTTTCGGGCGGCCCGGAACTCGCGCTCAAGCTCGAAAAACAAGGCTACGACTGGATCGAGGAAAACTAATGGACGCCATTACCCGCATTAAACAATTGGGAATGCCGCGTCGCAATAACGAATTGTGGACGTTTTTCCCAGTCAACAAGATTCCGAATGTACTGGGCGCGGATGGAGATTGCCGCGTCGCTGACGTATGCACCTGCGACGAAGACTTCGCAAACGAAGAAGACTTTGCCGCCCTTTTGCCGATAGCCTGCAACGCCCGTGAACTCGTGAAGACGATTGATGACGGCGAAAACGAAATGGCGATGCTCAAGTGCAACAACGACTTCGGCCGTACTGTTTTGAACATCGGCAAGAATGCGAAAGCGAGCATCGAAATTCTTGACAACAAGGTGATGCACGAAATTTGCGCCGAGCGCTTCGACATCAACGTTGCCGAAGGCGCGGAGCTCGAAATCTTTTTTGCGAACCCCGCTAACGACTTGCCGCTGACCTTTAGGCATTTCGACATCAAGCAGGCCGCGCACTCTACGGTGCATTTTGCAAACGTCTTGCAAGATGCAGGCATTGGCCGCATCAGTGCGCGCGTCGAGTTGAACGGCGAAGGCGCGAACTTCGATTACCGCAGCCTGAATATTCTGAAGGGTACAGCCTCCAAGCACCAGCGCCTGACGATTTTGCACAACGCCCCCGAAACAGTAAGCACGCAATTTGTTCGTAACATTCTCGACGAAAACGCTTACGCCAGCTACGACGGTCAGGTGATTGTGGGCAACAGCTGCAGCAAGGTGAATTCGAGCCAGCTTGTGAATACGATTCTCTTAAGCGACGGTCCGAGCGTTTCAGTGAAGCCGGTACTCAAGATTTACCACGACGACGTGGAATGTACGCACGGCAATACCGTGGGCGAACTCGACAAGGACCAGATGTTCTACTTGACGAGCCGCGGAATTCCCTCCGACAAGGCACGCGAAATGCTCACCAAGGCGTTTGCGAAGGAATTATTCCTGGAACTGCCGGATGGACCTGCGAAAAAGCGATTGATGCAGGCGCTTTAATTGTCTTCCCGGCGAAAGCCGGGATCTCCTCTCCTAACCGAGAACAGTGCATTTCATGAACGAAATGCTTTTTTAGCATGCATCAAAGGAGGTTCCGGCTTCCCCGTTCCGAGGACCATATCCACTAAGCAGCAAAGCTGCAAGTGGCTATTGGCTAGCCGGAATGACAATCGGGCTAGCGGGAGTACACGGTCAACACATCGGGCCCAAGCATAAAGGATTCTCGGGCGACGAGGGCTGTGGGGAATTCCGGATAAGCAAGGCCGTCGGCGCCGCTGGATTCAAGCGCACGGTCGACCGCCGGGTCTGAGGATTGCCACAAATCGAGGCGGTTCCAGAGGCCGCATTTAAAGATTTCAGCCGCAAGGCGGGCACCCGGCTCAACCATGAGGCGGTGCATGCCGCGGGCAGAGAGATTTGCATGCATTTCGTGCCAGTTCGCAACGAAAGAGGCATTACTTAAAGCGACGACTTCAATTGCGAAATTTTCAGCAGCCGGCGCCTCCCCTGCATTCAATTTATCCAGCGCGGGCTGCGGCACGCATGTAAAGACAAGGGGTGCCTTGCCTTCTTCTACAGGCGCCTGAAACACGCGAAGGGTCGCTACTTCATCAGCGCTAAATTCGTGATGCCCGGCCCAAATGATTTTCACGGGATTGTTCCCTTGGGCAAGGCGCACATCGAGCAAGGGATTATCGGCAAGTACGGTGCCTGCGCCCACAAGGATTGCATCGCTCATGGCGCGAAGTTCATGATTCCAGCAATTGGCGCCTTGAGCGGTGATTTTGAGCGGAGCATTACGCACAGTACCCTTTGCACCACTTACAACCGCCCCCATGTAGCCTTCTTGCGAAATGGCCGACTTGATTTCGACAAAGGTCGCCTTGTTGCGGACATAGAAATCGTAGGCTTCGAAGAAGCGTTCGATTTCGTGAAAGAGCATGCGGGCTTCGGCGATAGCCTCGGCGCGAGTTTCAGGCTCCCCCGCCATAGCAGCCGGATTGCCAGAAAGTACCTTGCAGCCGTCATGCGAGCAGGAATCGTCCCAGCCGGTATCGGCAACCGCACGCTCGCAAGCCTCCTCACCTTCGAAGACCTTGATTCCGGCTTCTTCTAAAATGCTACGGCTCTTGCCACGCACCAGCGGATTCGGGTCGGCATGCGCGAAGTAGACTTCCTTGATGCCGGCTTCGATGATTGCCTTTGTGCAGGGGGGCGTGCGGCCATAATGGCAGCAGGGTTCAAGAGTTACATAGATGGCCGCCCCGCGGGCGAGCTCGCCCGCGTCACGCAGCGCCATCACCTCGGCATGAGCATTCCCCGGGCGCTGTGTACGCCCCTTCCCGACAACGATTCCGTCTTTAACGACAACGGCACCTACGGCAGGATTCGGCCGGCTGATTCCGACCGAAAATAGAGACTGCTCAAACGCGAGTTGCAGATAGTTCATACGAGTTTGCAGTAGGCAGAGCGCAGTCGGCAGAACCAAGTTCTGCAGAGCAGCGATCTAAGTTCTATTCCTACTTCTTCGGGTATGCGAGGAAGCCTCCGATAACATTATACACGCGGGTATAGCCTTGGTCCATCAGATACTTGCTAGCGGCTTCGCTACGACGACCGGAACGGCAGTAAATCAGCAAGTCCTTGTCCTTCGGGAGTTCGCCAATGCGCTGCTTGAGTTCGCTCAGCGGAATGTTCAATGCGTGCGGAGCGAAGCCTTCGTTCAATTCAGGTGCATTACGCACGTCCACATAAATGGCGCCATTGGCATTCATTTCAATAGCCTTGTCCCAGTCAACCGACTGCACACCGGCACGCACGGCCACTTCGGACGGAGCCGGAGCCTTCTTGGCAACGGGCTGTTCCGCAGCCGGAGCCGGTTTGGCCTGTTCAACAGCGGCATCTTTCTTTTCTTCACAGCCTGCGAAAATAAACATTGAGGCCACGGCAATCATCATTAACTTTTTCATTTTTTCTCCAGAGTTAAATTATTGGCTACATTGAAATCGTTTTCATCCAATTGCATGTACACTCCAAGCACACAGTGGGTAAAACCGTCTTCGCGCTTGAGGGGTATAGCATTAAACCAAAGCAGGCGTTTGCCTACACCGAAAGCGCCCTTCCAGGATTTAGAAAGGCCCTTTTCAAAAACTTCCGAAACCACACCGTGAAACAGCGAGAAATAACGCGGACGCACCACCTCGAGCAGCCGTTTGCCTTCGATTTTTTCGGGATCGGGACTTCCGAACGCGAGCGAAAAAGCCTGGTTACAGCCGCGGACTTTATAGTCTCTATCTATCCAGAACATGCGAATATCGGGGAACGCAAGAGCAGACATCTGTAGGGACTCACTCATATCAGCCCCTTCGACGACCGGATTTTCAAGTTGCATGTCTAGGCGGCGAGCCAAACCGCGGAAAACGATTTTCGCATTTTCTTCGGTATAGAGGCGCCCGCAAAAGGCATACCAGTCCAGTTTGCCGTTTTCGCCTTGCAGGCGCAAACGCACTCCGCGATTTTCGCTCAAATTTTGGCCCTTGGCGCGGAATTCCACAATGCGAGCATTTAAATGCTTGTCAAAGAAGGCGTAATCGTCTTCGGGCATCATCGTGCGAATATCCTGAACACCCTGGGTTCTCGGAATGGCACGCCCTTCGTCATCGACTAGCGGAGTCAAGAATGTAAATGTACGGGTATCGACATCCATGGACCACAAAAAGTCGCCTGTATTCTGCAAAAGCATATCGACTTTTTCTTTCAATTCATCGCGCTGGGTTCTGGATTCCACGTCCAGCGTCACATTCTTGAGCAAAAGCACCATATGGACATCGACCCCCTGCTTTTGCATGCTGGCGCGGATTTCGTACCAGTTCAAGCCGTCACCGGAATCCTGCGAAAAGACGAACGGAATATCGGGGTAAGCGTCCAGGCCTTTGACGTATTCCAGGAATCGCTTGTATTCGGCCGCCGAAAAAATCTTCTTGAAGGATTTCTGGCGCAAAATGGAATTGTAAAGCGGATCCGAAATATAGGTCGGGGTAGCATCGATCACGCGACCTTCTTTAGAAACGATTACCAGAAAATCGCCCAAATAGTTCGAAAAAACGGAATAGATCTTTTGCTTGTTCAATAAGTCCCTAATTAAAAGGACGACAATCACAAACGCCGTGATTACCAGGAAACAGACAAATGATACTGCAATTAAAAGACCTACAGAAACCTGCATATTCATAATATAGTCTTTTTTCGAACCGATTTAGCAGCCGTAAAGCCAAACCAATCCCATATAGAGCGGGCATTGCCGTACGCCCCCGAAAATTGCCACGTTCCAAAGGTAAACCCCATCGAAACGGACACCGCAAATTCCGGAAAGCGGTAAGCGGAAAGGACAAACGCATGCGCAAAGTTTAGGGAATGGCCGATATCGATTGAGGTCCCGTCGTACTCGATAAACGCCCCGAATCGTTCTCCCTGAAACCGGATAGCGACCGCATAATCCAAGTCATAAAACGAACGGTGATTGACAAGGGCCGTCATCATCGAAAACGACAACGGATTTTTCAAGAAAGCAAGCCCCGCCTTGTAACGGTTCATCGTCCAGTTTTCCCTAGAAAACCTGTCCCCCGGAATCCAATCGACGGATAACCCATAGCCCACTCCCCCGACGATCCAGGATTTCGCCACCGAAAGATTCCATTCGGAATAAACCTGCCTGTACAGGGAATCCATTTCTAGGTACGAACTGAAAAATGCCAGCCGGTAATCGCGAAGGAGGCCGAGTTCGCCTGCGGCACCCGCCACCTGCAAGGAGGCCTCGCCCACTTGCGCATAGGCAAGCCCAAAACCGGGTGCCGCGATTCTTGCCGGGCTCGATTTGTACCCGGGAAGCCCTGAAAGGGCTAGCGAACCGCCCGGATTTTGGACAAATTCTCCAGGGAAGTCCATGGCACGGGCAAGGCTCGCGAGACACACTATTAGTAATGCCAACCCACGCATGCTACGGCCTCACCAAGATTCCGACCAATTGCTCGTAGCGACCCGAGGCAAGCGCGATATAGGCAACGCCTATACCCACAAGGCGGTCAAGCGGCACATTGACCCAGACGTTGGAATTCGCGGGCACGGTCGTTTTCCACTGTTCGCGGCCGGCCGAATCCAGCAGCCGAAGTGCGACCGGGAATTCACTTTCAACATAGACCCGGAGTGGAGTCTTGTTTGCCCGAAGCACGCGCGTCGATAGCCGGAATGTAAAAGGAGCCTGGCTACCGGATTGCGTTTTCTCGCCTTTGTCTGCGGACCCACTCAAAAGAATGCTCCGGTCCAAGTCGCGGGCGCTCTGGTAGCCCGGCGTATTTTCGGCCCGGCCCGTCTGCGGGTTAAATCCCGAAGGGCATGCGACAGTCGACTTGTCCCAGGCGATACTATCGATGACGGTATCGCCCTTGCAAATGGCAAGTGACCCCGCCGTGTTGTTCAAGTAGCCCATGGCATATTGAATCAACCGCACATCCTTGAACCCGAGATATTCGCGAAGCAGGAGCGTGTCGCGGGTGAAAAGGACTGTTTCGTAAGGGGCAATGGTGTCGCGCCGGGTCTTTGCCCTGCCTTGACTTGCGCCCCAGTTCTTGGCGCGGTTGCAAAAGCGGTAATCCCCTACCGGGAGCGGACGCCCCGAAGCGTTATAGACTTCGACCCATTCCGGTTCGGGTTCTGCAGGGCAATGGTGAACCTCGGTAAAGTAGAGATCCGGGGTTTCGGCCGCCCGGGCCAAACCGAAAAAGAAAAACATCACGCCCCAAAGAAGCGTGTACAAACGCAAAACTGCATTCTGATTCATGAGACCCCCTAGGGGGTTGCTGCCCTTAGCCGACAAGCGGCGCCATATTCTAGGAGCAGGGTGTTACCCGGGACCGTCAGTCAACGGTATATTCGTTGGGCAACATATAGGCAAGCGGGTTCACCGGGCTATTACGGACCCAGACCTCGTAATGGAGGTGCGGACCCACGGAGCGGCCGGTATTACCCATATAACCAATCACCTGGTAGCGGTGCAAGTACTGGCCCGGATGCACAATAGACAGCTGCATGTGACCGTAGCGTGTCTTGATGCCGTTTCCATGGTCAATCGTTACAAAGTTACCGAAGGTCGAACTCAGCTGGGCGACTTCCACCACACCATCAGCGGGGGCATAAATCGGGGTCCAGCGTTCGTTCGCAATATCCACACCCTGGTGCATTTTGCCGACTTCACCCGTCACCGGATGGATACGGGGGCCGAAAGCCGAAGCGTAGCGGCCGTTAGTCGGAGAAATGGACGGAATAAAGCGCCACATGTAGTGCTTCTGGTCCATGAACTTGTTCAGGGTACGGAAAGACGAGTCATTGTTCGCAAGTTTGCCCTGGATACGTTCGGCAGTTTCATTCAAAATGGACATGCGTTCGTAAACCGGAGATGTCTTGCGAAGCAAAAGGGAGTTCGGGCTTACAGAACCTCCGGTACCGAGTTCGCGGGAACCCTTGTCCTGGGTCGGCAGTCCAAAGCTTGCGTAAAGGCGGTTTTCGTCGGAGAAGAAAGAAGCCGTGGTGTTCGACAGGTAGTCGAGGGTCCCCTGAATCTGGGACATTTCCTTGTCAAGTTTCTGGCGTTCGTTCAACTGGTGGTTCAGGACGCCATCGTAAATCGTGGTCGAGACCATCTGGACGATAAACAACAATACACCAATCGCAACAAAGATCCGAAGCACGGGCCATGCCTTGAAAAGGAACACCGGCATGTGGACGGTCATCGACTTCGAGGAGTTCTGGAAGTGTATGGTTGTCTTATAAAAATTCACGGGCGAAAAGATAGTAAAAAGGTCTTGTGTGGCAATGTAAAATAGTGTGATGCGAAGCACTCAACGGCCAAAGCGTTTCAAAAACGCCATTTTTAGGCTAAAAACGGCAAAAAAGCGACTTTTCCGGAATAAAAAAGTAACTTTACACGGGGTGTAAAAACAGACGTTTTTACACTTCATTATCAATGTCGACAAAGGAGGACGGGATACCCAGCTCGGTCTGGATTTTGGCAGCGAGGGCCCGAACGCCGAAGATTTCGGTACGGTGATGACCGCAGCTGAGCAGGTTGAAACCCATTTCTTCGCAGGCGATAGGAACGGCTTCCTTGATTTCGCCAGTCACGAAAGCATCGCAACCGAGAGCGATTGCCTCTTCAATAGCAGGAGCCCCTGCCGAGCCGCTGCAGACGGCGAGCTTTTTAATGGACGGCTTGCCATACATCAGGGAATGTTGCACGCCATGTTCGAACACGCCGCAAGCCAGTTCTTCAAATGCTTCGCGGGAAACAGGTTCGAAAAACTCGCCCACGACTCCGATGGTGCGCTCGCCTTCCCGCAGGAACCCTTCCACATTTTGGAGTCCGAAAGCGTTGGCTATCAAGATGTTATTCCCCACTTCCATGTGGCCGTCGAGCGGCAAGTGAAAGCCGTAAAGCGAGATTCCGTTCTGCATGAGCCGACGCATGCGTTCGCCGAACTTGCCCACGAGCACGCGGTTTTCGCCATTCCAGAATCCATTCGGGTGATGCACGATAATGCAGTCGGCCTTGTTTTCGATGGCGGCATCGATCAGGCGGTCGCGGAAAGAGACCCCCGTAACGATTCGGCTGACTTTGTCGGATGCTTCGACGCAAAGACCGTCGACGCAGTAATCCTTGAACATCTTCGGTTCAAGCAAGTTGTCTAGCCATGTCGAGAATTCGGAAAGTTGCATCGGGGACCTCTTTTTGCCTAAAATATAAATATCGAATCAGAAAGTCGCGGGCACTAGAGCCGCCCAAACCGGCCCTTGAGTTTGGCGAGGGCATCGACTTCAATCACGTCTTCGGAATCGTCGCCCTTGCGCTTGAACTTGAGGACTTCGAAGCCCTCGAGCAGGGCGTTTGCCTGCAAGTATAGTTCCGGATATTCAGGATCGTCTTGCGAGAGGCGCTCCATTTTCGAAAGCAAGTCACGGGCGTTTTTGAGCTCGTGGTCCTTCATGAAGCGGGCCTTGAGGTAGGGCCGGAACTTTTCGCGGAGGGCCTTGACCGAAAGGTCTGGGCGGTCCGCAGACTGAGGCGTGACGACGGAAATACGGCTGTTCTGGCCTTCAGGAGCACCGATTTGCGAGGCATACGCGCCAGCAAGCGCTGAAATTCGTTCAAAAAGCGTGTTCTCGGGGCCATCAGGCGAATAAAGCTCGATGATTTTGGCAATGAACTTGTGACTTGCAGTCAGGGCCGCGATGGCGTCGCGGGCATGGTCGCCACCTTGGCGCATGGCGACCGAGAATTCGCGGAGAATGTCCCAATACTTTACGAACACCTCGGCACCGAGAAGCGCCGACTCGTACGTGGCACGCACCAGGGCGAGGCGAACTTCGTCATCTTCGCTGCGCGAGGTCGCCGCGAGATTCTTGAAATCGTTGATTTTCTTGCCGCGGGAAAATTCCAGGCCGGTAAAGCGTACGCAGCGGTTCGCATCCAGATGGTCGGCGACGAGTGATTTGAGAGCCCAAACTTTGAGCGCTGTCTTGAATCCGTCAGCATATAGGCCGCCGGTTTCGAGCAGGTTCAGACGATCGGTAATGAGAGCGGAATCCGCGTTCTCGGTGTCAGGAGTCGCTTGGCACTCCACACGCTTGCGGAAGTCCTGCCAGAAAGCAGATTCTTCAGCGGTCATCAGGGCCGATTCACCGAGGCGCCAACCGAAGCGCATACTGCCGAGCGCAAAATCGATGCCGAAGGTCACCACAATCGGGCGGACTGCAGCGAACAAATTGAAACTACCCCATTCCGGATTAAGCTCGACGGCGAATTTTTCCGGAAAACCTTGCTTAAAGATTTTGGCATGCAGGCGCAGGTGGTTCTCTTTTTCGGGCGTCACCGTCGGAATATCGCAATCGATTTGCTTGATTCCGGCAAATACCTCGTACAGCGAGACCATGGGCGACTTGTGCGGAGCGGCCTTCAGACGATCACAAAACGCGTCGTCGATAAAGGTCCGACGATTTTCGAGCTGTTTTTTTGCGGCCTTGGGCATTTCGCGCACGATGGATTCAATCATCCACTCGCGCCACTGGTGGATCGAAAGCGCAAGTTTCGCAGGAGTCAGTTGCGGAATCAAGTCGTAAGGCAGGTGGAGAGTAATGCCGTCGTATTCCTTGGTCGCGTCAAAAACCATCTCGCCCGTAACCATGCGGCTAGAACCGTCGAGTCCTTCAATGCGGAACTGCTCGAGGGAACCGCCGAGAGTGGGCTCGAGGTCGGCGCGTTGCGCCTTTGAGGTATGGGGTTTGAGGTTCGAGTTTCGGGTCAAAAAATCGCCCAATGTATTTCGACCTCTCTCGTCTCTCGTCTGTAGGGCTGCGCCCGTTCTCTCGTCTAACTGCTCCAGCCAAAATTTCGCATCAAATTTCAGGAACTGGTCGGTGTACTCCCGAATGTAATCCTTGAGCGTCTTGATGGAATTGACCCGCGGAGCAATGCGCACGTAGTAATCCACCAGGGCGTCTTCGCTGGGAGCAAGCCCGAATTGGCGCTTGCGGGCCTCAAGCCCATGCAGGTCTTCGACGACGCGCTCGTTGTGGGTCATGAAGGCGAAGGGGCGGGCCATTTGCCCAAGCACCACGGCCTCGCGCCAGAAAATCTCGGCACACTCGTCCGGGTTCACGCGGGCGTAATCCACCCGGTGCCCGCGACTGATCACAAGCCCCCTGAAGCTCACTTCTTCGACGGCCTCGACAAAGCCGCGTTCCTGATTCCAGGTCGGCATAAACCAGCGGCGGGTACAGAAGGGTTCTGCCACCTGCATAATCCATTCAGGCTTGATTTCGGCACCCTTGTTCAAAAAAATGCGGCTTGTTTCGCGGACTTCGGCGCTAAAGAGCCATTCCACACTCTTGCCATACAAATCGCTGCCGGGGAACACATGCGTTTCGCGGCCGCTCACCAGTCGGTAGCAGCCGTTTTCGATATCGCGGCGGGCAATGCCACCCAAGAATCCTGAAAGAAGGGCGACATGCAGGTTGTCAGCGTGGAAGCTATCGAGTGGGCAGACGCGATTTTCATATTTCACGTCGAGGATACGACCGAATTGCTCGTACAAATCAATCCATTCGCGGCAACGCAAAAAATGCAGGCTGAACTTGTCGCAATACTTGCGCAACTTGTTCCACGATTTTCCGTCCCATTCGGCGCAGAAACCATTCCACATGCAAATGTAGGTGAGAAAGTCACTCTTGTGGCCCGCAAACTTGCGGTGCAGCTGACGGATTCGGGTGCGCTCAGGCTCTTCGCTCGGCACCACGCGCGGGTCCTGGATGCTAAGGGCCGAGCAGACGATGAGCGCCGGCTGCAAGACGCCCGCTTCTCGGGCCCGCAAAAGCACCGCCGAGAGTGCCACGTCCATAGGCAAGCGAGTCATTTCGCGTCCAAGCTTCGTCACATGGCCGCTGGAATTGTCCGCAGTCAACGCGCCGAGTTCGAAAAGCGTCTTGTACGCGCCGCGGAATGCCGAATGCGGCGGCGACTGCAGGAACGGGAAATTTTCGAGTTCAAGCCCGAGGCTTCTGAGTTGCAAAACGACGTTCGCGAGATTACTACGCCGGATTTCCGGCTCCGTAAACTCGTCTCGCTTCTCGAATTCTTCGGGCGAATAAAGTCGAATACACACGCCAGGCTTTACACGCCCCGCGCGCCCTGTGCGCTGCCGCGCAGACGCTTTTGAAATTTCTTCGACCGGAAGCCCCTGGATACGCGACTGCGCGTTGTAGCGCGAGATGCGGGCCATGCCCGTATCGACCACGTAGGCAATCCCCGGAATCGTGAGGGAAGTTTCGGCAATGTTTGTCGCGAGCACCACGCGGGTTTTGCCCGTATGCTTAAAAATGCGGCGCTGTTCATCGGGGCTCATGCGGCCATAAAGCGGCAAGATATCGAAACTCGCCGAATCCAGTTCGTGGGCAAGCTCCCCCGCTAAATCCTGAATGTCGCGCTCGGTCGGCAAAAAACAAAGCAGATGGTCGCGGTGGCGCGTTTCCAGGTCGAGAATCGCATCCCGCGCTTCATCTAATAATCCTGAGTCACCTTTCCCGCTGGCATCTCTCAATTCCGAATTCTGAATTCCGAATTCCGAATTAAAATAATATTCCACATCCACCGGGAACGTGCGCCCCTCGGCTTCCATCACGCAGCTGTTATCGTAAAATTCTTCAAAAAGTTTGGCATCCAGCGTCGCAGACGCTACAATCAACTTGAAGTCGGCGCGTTCTTTCAGCACCGTCTTGAAAATGCCAAGCAGGATATCAATATTCAGCGAACGTTCATGCGCTTCATCAATCACAATCGCCGAATACTGGCGGAAGAGTCTATCGCGGCGGAATTCCTGCAACAGGATACCGTCGGTCATCACCTTGATGGGCGCATCACTTTGGCCCTGCTCCCAAAAGCGAATCTTGGTGCTGACGAGCGTTTCGTCCTTGAGTTCTTCGCGCAGGCGGTCCGCAATAGAAATCGCCGCCAGGCGCCTCGGCTCCGTCACACCGATTTTAAAGGGGTTCTGAGGACGCGCTTCGCGCTCTGATGTCTGAGATTCCGAAACCTCTCTTCCTACTTCCGACTTCCTACCGTCTACTTTTTTAGCATACCACTCCAGCAGAAATTTCGGCAGCTGCGTCGACTTACCGGACCCCGTATCCGCTTTGACAATCACCACCTGGTGCTTTTCAAGCAACTCAAAAAATTCTTCCCGATGTTCAACAACAGGAAGTTCCGGGTATTCGATTTTCAAGTTCTGCAAGGACATGCTTGATGTGAGATGTGTAATGTGAAATGTGAAATGTTTAATTATTAATTACTCATTCCACATTAATCATTACTCATTCTTTAATATGTCCGCACTTGTCGCAGGTCAGCTTGTAGCTATTATCGGGGTCGACGACCATCACGCCATCGCATTCCGGAACTTCGCACGGGAGTTCGCCCGGCATGACTTCGCGGTACGTTTCTTTTTCAGCCATATTATTCTCCGATTTCCTTGAGGTAACGGGCCAAGGCGTCTTGCCAAGTCGGGAGTGGCTTGAATCCGTTTGCAACAAGTTTGCTCTTGTCGAGGCGGCTGTTGAACGGACGTGCAGCCTTACTCAGGCCATATTCAGCCGTCGTTACCGGAACCACCTTGGTCGAAAGCCCTGCCTGCTTGTAGATTTCGCAGGTAAAGTCGTACCAGCTGATGAATCCGCCTTCGTTGGTGGCGTGGTAGTAGCCGTACTTTTCGGTTTCGTTCATGTCGATGAGCAGGCGCGAAAGGTCGAGCGTGTAGGTTGGGGTGCCGATTTGGTCGTTCACCACGCGCACGGTATCGTGAGTTTTGCCCACGTTCAGCATGGTCTTGATAAAATTCTTGCCATTGAGGCCGAACACCCAAGCGATACGCACAATAAAATACTTGCTGAGGGTATTCGCGACTGCAAGTTCACCTTCGAGCTTGGTCTGGCCATAAACATTCAGAGGTTTGTAATCCTTGCAGTCGGGCAGCCAAGGTTCCGTGCCCTGACCGTTGAACACGTAGTCGGTGCTAATATAGGTCATCTTGCAGCCCAGGCGCTTGCAGGCATCGGCAATGTTCTGCGTACCGCCGGCATTTACCGCGCGGACCTTCGCCACGTTGGCATCGTCTTCGGCCATGTCGACTGCAGTCCATGCGGCACAGTGGATTACGGCATCGGGCTTGATTTCAGAAAGAGCCTTGTCGACGGCGACAGAGTCCGTAATGTCGAGCTGCACATAAGGCATGGTCGTGACAGCAGAGCCGTCAGCCACACCGCTGTAGGCAGGAGCCATATCGGAGCCCACGCCCGTATGGCCGCGCTTTGCAAGTTCATTCATTACATCATGGCCCAGCTGGCCACCCACACCTGTCACAAAGAATTTCATAGTAAAACCTCAGGGTTAAATATAGCATATACGAGAAGCCGATGCTGACTTTCGTCAGCATGACAGTAGGCAAACAATGCTGATGCTGACCGAAGCCTGTCCTGAAAAGTGTCGGCCAAGAAAGCCTTCGCAAGAGTGTGCAAATGAGTGTCGCATTGACAAATTTATTTGTCGATATGACCGAATGAAGCCACGGACGCCATAGGCGTCAACTCTGAGCTGGGTTCCCTCCCGCATTTTAACAAGATTGAATTACTTATATAAACAAAGAAACGTCTCGCTAACGCGAGACGTTCCTCATCCACAATATAGGAGCATTTGGATGTTAAGTATTAGCGAGTCACACGCACCTGGGTGAGCTTATTTCCCAGCTTCACCATGTAGATTCCAGCCTTTTGGAACTTGGCGAAGAGAGCGTCAGAGATGGATGCGCCGGCGACAACTTCAACCTTGCCGAGAGCGCGACCCTGCATGTCGAACACCTGGTAGGTCTTGCCAGTAGCGTTCAGGCGGAGGTCAGCAGCGATAGCCTGCGGTTCACCACCTTCCTTGCTGAACTTCACGTAGTCAACGTTGGTGTTGTCGTTGGCAATCGTGATGCGAAGAACATGCTGACCCTTGGTGAGCGTAGCCTTACCGGTAGCGTCTTCATAGGCATCCCAGTCGTTGCTTGTACCCGTGAAGGAGAGCGAAGCAATCTGCTTGCCATCGATAGCGAGGTTCAACTTGCCAGCACCGGAACCATTCGAAACAGAAGCCACGATATCGTATTCACCATCTTCAGCAACATTCACGGTATATTCCATCCACTGGTCGGCACTCGTATAACCGATAGCCTTGCCAGTACCGCTGTTCACAATACCGATATTGCTGTAATCGGAACCACGGTAATCCTTATCGACTTCAGCACTCGAACTTACACTGGAGTTGCCATAGGTAGAATCCTGGTTACCTTCGTCAAAGTTTTCAGCTTCGACAATACCCGGAATAGAAGCCGGGGTACCACCAAACGCCTTGCGTTCAATCGGCTTCGGCGGTTCAGGCGGAACATATTCGCCTACATAAACGCGAGCATGGGGGAAGTCCATACGGCCATTGCGAACTTCGCCATTGACGTTGCCCGCTTCACCAAGCACCTTGGCTTCATAGAGCACGCCCATTTCCATGCCCATCTTTTCCCACTGTCTCATGTGTTCGGAAATATTGATGGAGCCGCAGTCACGCGGAGAAGTACGGACACTGAAGTACTGGTAGAACTGCACGTTGCCGCTGTTCTTAATAGCCGGACCCGTACGGGTATTGCGGTAAACCGTATAAGTACCGCCATCAACTGTAATGGTACCCTTTCTTTCGTTACCGATCCAGCTACCCGGCATATCGTTAGCGAGGGTGTTATCGATCACGTAGTATTCGACCAATCTGCTGGCCGTTCCAGAAACGCCTTCCATCCAGCCGTACACACCAATGTAGGAGTAACCCACATTTTGTGCCGGAGACTTCACGAGCTTGAATTCGGCAATCATGTCGCCATCAAGCTGCTTATAAGTTTTGTTACTACCAAGGGAAAGACCGGCGCGGCAGAGATAGTCCTTGGCTCCCGTAATGGAACAATCCATGGAACCATCGCTATAGAACGTAGCACTGCCACCATGGCCGTTTTCGTCCCAGAGTTCGTAACCGATATCGCCGATTTTACCAGTCTGGTTCGAAGTAATCGTCACTTTCTGGCCGGAATGAGATGCATTGCTGCAGAAATCCTGAGCAAACGCTCCGGACATACCAAAGGCAAGCACCAAGCCCGTTTTAACTAAAAGATTGGTTTTCATAATATACTCCTTAAGAAAATCCCGTTTAACCTTTAACCTAAAGTTATATCTATTTGGTCTAATTTGGAATAGAGCCCATATAAATGGCGTTGTTGTAAAAAACAACACCGAATTCACAATTTTTACACAAAAAAAGCCCTTTTTCAAGGTTAAACGTCAAAATTCCGGCCGAATACAAAAAACGCCCCACAGCATGTGTGAGGCGCCTTTTTCCACAAAATTTGGAGTAATTTTCAGGATTTTCCTTGAAATTGTGGAAACTTTTTAGCGGTTGACCCTAACCGTGTTCAAGTAGTTACCCTGCTTGACCATGTACACGCCCGGCTTGTGGAACTTGGCGAACAGCACATCCTTCATGTTGCTGCCGGCCTGCATTTCCACAGAACCCAGGTAGCGGCCCTGCATATCGAGCACCTGGAAGGTACCACTCATGCCCTGGACAGCCAAAGTCTGAGCGTACAGAGCCGTAGTAGAGCTGGTGGGGTTGTTGCCGTTGCTAGAGCTAGACTTCTTTTCTTCCTTGCTGGAGCTGGACTTCGGAGTTTCAGAAGAGCTGGATTCTTCCACGGCAACTTCAAGAGGATGCTTCTTGTCGGTCATCTTGAAGTAGGAGACGTCGAACGAACCCGAACCGCCACCGGCTTCAACGAGCACCTTGGCTTCGTACATCTTACCCATCTTCATGCCGAGTTCTTCCCACTTCTTGAAGTGAGCGGTAATATCGATATGGCCGCAAGAACGAGCTCCCTTACGCTTGCTGAAGAACTGCGGGAAGGTCTGGTCACCCTTGATAGAGGGGGCGTTGTAGCGCATGTTCTGATAAACTTCATAGGTAGCGCCATCAACCGTGAACTCGCCCTTCTTGGAACCCAAGAGGTTCGGACCCGGTTCGCTGAACCAGTCGTCCACGATGTAGTATTCTACAAGCGGATCAACCGTCCAACCATAGATACCGATGTAGTTGTAGCCACCGGCATTACCCTGCTTACTCCAATTGAAGTATGCATCGATGGGGCCAACATCACTGTATGTCGATTTTTCGTCATACTTGAAGCCGACACGGGCAAGGAAGTCGTTGGTGCCGTTCCAACTGGCCTTGTACGTACCGTTGTCGTAGAACGTCATGGAGTTGTTGCCGCCCTGGTACCAGATTTCATAGTGGTACGGAGAGCTGCCGACATTACCCGTCACGCTCGAGTTGTTCTGGCCCTGGGTCCTCGTTTCCTTGCCTTCATGGCCCATCTTATCCTTACAGGCATCAATTGTGCCCGAAACATTTGAGCCACCCTTAGAAGAACTGGACTTAGCAGAGGTTCCCGAAGAACTGGAGGTCGGGTTAGAAGCAGAAGACGTTGCGCCACTCTTAGACACATACACCTTGGCATGCGGGAAGTCCATATGGCCTCCATTAACTTGACCATTGACGTTACCGGCTTCACCAAGCACCTTGGCTTCATAAAGCTTACCCATGGTCATGCCCATCTTTTCCCACTGTCTCATGTGTTCGGAAATATTGATGGTACCACAATCACGAGGCCTGTCACGGACGCTAAAATACTGATAGAACGTCACGTTGCCGGAAGTCTTAATAGCCGGACCGGTACGGGTGTTGCGATAAACGGTATAGGTACCGCCGTCAACCGTAATGGTACCCTTTCTTTCATTACCAATCCAGCTACCCGGCATGTCATTGGCGAGGGTATTGTCAATCACGTAGTATTCGACGAGGTTGCTCGGAGCACCAGCAACTTGTTCCATCCAGCCGTAGATACCGATATAGGAGTAACCCACATTGCTTGCACCACTTTTTACAAGCTTGAATTCGGCAATCATGTCGCCGCCAAGTTCCTTGTAGGTCTGAGTACTGCCGAGAGAAAGGCCCGCACGGCAAAGATAGTCCTTGGCACCTGTGATAGTGCAGTCCATGGAACCGTCACTATAGAAGGTAGCGCTACCGCCATGACCGTTTTCATCCCAGAGTTCGTAACCGATATCGCCGATTTTACCGGTCTGGTTCGAAGTAATCGTTACTTTTTGGCCAGAATGCTGTGCATTGCTACAGAAATCCTGTGCATATGCCCCAGCTACACCCAAAGTCAAAGCCAAACCAACTTTGACGCCAGATTTGAATAGAGTTTTCATTTCAGTCTCCTATCAAAAGATCCTCTAGCTTCAAAAATATATCCAGCCTCAACAAATCATTCTTTATATATAAGAATTGCCGTTGTTCCTAGAAACAACGGCAAAAGATTTACAAAGTGCCGAAAACGGCTTTATTTAGCGGAATTTGGAGCTATTCTTCGTCAGAAGAAGGAACTCCAATCTGCTGTTCCGGCTTGTCTTCGATCTTTTCGACAGAATCGTCATCAACTTCGACGCCTTCCACCTTGTCGAAGGTTTCCTTCGCCTCGGCGCTATCCTGTTCGATATCTTCGACGCTCGGAAGTGCGGTAGCATCTTGCACCACATCGCCTTCGCGCAGGCTAATAGCCTTGACACCCTGGGCGTTACGGCCCGTGAGGCGGATATCGGCAGCCTTGATACGAATCACCTGGCCTTCGCGGCTGGTAATGATCAAGTCGTAGTCGTCAGCGACGCTTTCCACGAACACGGCGGCGCCCACCTTGTCGGTCACATTCAGGTTGCGCACGCCCTTGCTTCCGCGACGGGTAATGCGGTAGGTCGAGGGTTCGCTGCGCTTGCCGTAACCGTTTTCGGTAATGGTCACAATCTTGTTGCCGGCCTTGAGCCACAACAGAGAAATCACTTCGTCGCCTTCGGCCAAGGTAATGCCCTTCACGCCGTGCGTGCCGCGGCCCATGGCGCGGAAGCAGCTGATCGGGAAGGTCACGGCCTGACCGTTCTTGGTCGCAAGCATCAGCAAGTCCTTCGGAATCGGGCGGCCTTCGATATCTTCGGCGTCTTCGGATTCCTCGGCGATGGCAGCCTCTGCAGCCTGTGTTTCGGCTTCGGCATCGGCTTCTTCGCCTTCGGCAGCCTGGCTAGCCTTGAAGTCTTCGGCAGACATGCCCACGAGCTGCACCTTCACCAGTTCATCGTCTTCGTCCAAACTGATGGCGTTCACGCCCGCCTTGCGCGGACGGCTGAACAAGGTGAGGTCCATCTTGTTGATGACACCCTTCTTGGTTGCAAACACGAGGCAGAAGTAACCGCCGAACTTGCGCACCGGCACAATAGCCTGAACCTTTTCGCCTTCGGTAAGACCGATAAAGTTGATAATCGGGCGGCCCTTGCCGTTGCGGGTTCCTTCGGGGAGTCGGTAAACCTTGGTCCAGTAAGCACGACCCTTGTTCGTAAACACCAGCAGGTAGCTGTGGGTGCTTGCGGTAAAGATCTGTTCGACGTTGTCTTCTTCCTTGAGAGTTGCGCCGATAATGCCCTTGCCGCCGCGGTTCTGGGCCTTGAAGGTATCGATCGGCAAGCGCTTGATGTAGCCTTCGCGGCTGAGCGTAATCACCTGTTCTTCTTCGGCAATCAGGTCTTCGTAATCGTAGTCGTCGACAGCGTCTTCGATAGAAGTACGGCGGTCATCGCCACACTTATCCACGATGGCGTCGAGACGGTCGAGCATAATCTTCACGCGGCGTTCGCGCTTTTCCAGAATATCCTTCAAGTCGGCAACGGTAGCAACGAGTTCGTTGTATTCGTTTTCCAACTTTTCCAAGTTCAGGCCCGTGAGCTGGGCAAGACGCATGTCCACGATAGCCTGGGACTGAATGTCGTCCAGGTTGAAGCGGTCCTGCAAAGCAGTCTTTGCGGCTTCGGTCGTCGGGCTCGACTTGATAATCTGCACCACTTCGTCAATGTTCTGCGTTGCAATGCGCAGGCCTTCGATAATGTGCAAGCGGGCTTCGGCCTTGTTCAAGTCAAACTGCGTGGAACGTGTAATCACTTCCAAGCGGTGATCCACATAAACCTGGATGAGGTCCTTGAGAGTCAGGAGCTTCGGCAGGTTATTGACGAGAGCCAAATTGTAAATGCTGAACGTCGTCTGCAGCTGCGTGTTTTTGAACAAATTATTCAAAACGACTTCGGCGACCACGTCCTTGCGCATTTCAATCACGATGCGCATACCTTCGCGGCTAGATTCATCGCGGATGTCGGTAATGCCGTCGACACGTTTGTCCTTCACCAATTCTGCAATCTTCTTACAGAGTTCGGCCTTGTTGACCATGTAAGGAATTTCGCTCACGACAATGCGCGGCTTACCGCGGCTATCGACATCGATTTCGGTACGGGCACGCACACGCACGCGGCCATGACCCGTCAAATAAGCATCGCGAATGCCAGCGCGGCCACAAATCACGCCGCCGGTCGGGAAGTCCGGACCAGACACGTACTGCAAAAGGTCTTCGCCAGAAATGTCCGGATTTTCAGCCACAGCATGAATGGCGTTTGCAATTTCGCGGAGGTTGTGCGGAGCCATGGAAGTCGCCATACCCACAGCGATACCGGTAGTACCGTTCACGAGCATGTTCGGGAGTGCAGACGGCAAAACCTTCGGTTCTTCCAAAGATTCGTCGAAGTTCGGGCCCATGTCCACGGTGTCTTTTTCCAAGTCTTCCAACATGAGCGCACCCATGTTGTTCATCTTGGCTTCGGTATAACGCATTGCGGCAGCACCGTCACCGTCGATAGAACCGAAGTTTCCCTGACCAAATACCAGCGGGTAGCGCAGCGAGAAGTCCTGCGCCATACGCACCAAGGTTTCGTACACGGCAGAGTCGCCATGCGGGTGGTACTTACCGATCACGTCACCCACGATACGGGCGGACTTCACCGTCGGCTTGTTCGGCACCACACCGAGCTTATGCATACTGTACATCACGCGGCGGTGCACCGGCTTAAAACCGTCACGCGCATCAGGGAGTGCACGAGCCACAATCACGCTCATGGAATAGCGCAAGTAGCAATCCTGCATGTCCTTTTCAATCAAGGACCTGATTTGCGAACCTGGTACCAATTCTTCTGACATTCTTTTTCCTCAATATTTAGTAGACAGTAGGAAGTAGACAGTAGGAAGGTTTGAGGTCGGTCACCTACGGTTCCCTCTGAGGTATGAGCACGGTCCCGTTGGGGGCCTTTGAGCTTTCATTAATCACGCCTACGGCGTTAGAATGCTCAAAGTGCAAAGCACAACCTCAAAGCGAGTTTACGAGCGACCTCATTGCTCAAAGCGCAAATCTACCATTCACCTCCCGCTAACATTTCATTTATTACTTCTAAACTTTCTTCGTCGGTCTGGTCGATACGGTGGGGCGTAATCGTCGCGTAGCCCTGATTCAACAGATAGTCGTCGCTATCCTTGGGCTGTTCATCCCACAGTTTATCGCCATCCAGTTGCCACAGTCCATTTTCGTGGGAATAGTGGTCCGTAAACATTCCAAGGGCCATTTTGGTCGCCTTGAACCCTTTAAAGGTTTCGGCGGTAGCCTTTGGAAAATTCACATTCCAGAATACGCCCACGGGAATCCGTTCAAACAGGCGGTTTTTAACCACATTCACGGCAAATTCCTTCGCCGTTTCGAGCATGTTCGCGGTTGTACCGCGGAGCGAAAGCGCAATGCCCGGCACACCCCAAAGAGCCGCTTCACGAGCTCCTGCGACCGTGCCCGAATAAAGCGACGATACGCCCGAATTTTCGCCGAGATTCACACCCGAAAAGCACACGTCAAAAGCACCCGGACCGGCCCCCTCGGTAGTAAGCCCGTGGGTAGCAAAATGGCCTAACGCAAACTTGACGCAATCGGCCGGAGTTCCCGACATGGAATACGCCTCGATGGCCGAATTTTCTGCGATTTTCACTTTTTTGACCGAAAGCCCACGCCGAACTGTAAAGGCGTGCCCTACCCCGCTCTGCTCCACTTCGGGCGCAAAAACGCACACGTCCGCATAAGGAACAAGCGCACACGCCAAAGCGAGCATATAGCCACTCTGGATTCCATCATCGTTTGCGATGAGGACACGTGTCTTCGGATAGTCTTGCATGTAAGATAAAAGATAGAAAATAGTGCACAGAATTTAGAGCTTAGAACTTAGATTTTATGGCGTTTACAAGCCCATTCAAATCAGTTAAGCCAACTGCCGACGAAGTTCTAAAATCTACTTTTGGAGGTCTACAAACAGCGAATCAAGGCGTTCCGAGAGTTGTTTTGCACCCTCCCTACTCAAGTGGTCTGTATTGTACGCCATCGATGAAGTATAATCGTGTTTGCCCATCTTATTTTCGTCCATCATGACTGCATTCAGTTTCGCAGCACGCTTCAGCAATTCCTCTGCATGCGACCGTCTTCCGGCATATATGCCGAACGCCCCCGTCTTGGCATAACCCGGATTTTGAGGGGGCACGACCAATATCACCTGGGCACCTTTTTCAACTAGGGAATTGATGACAAATTTGTACAAAGCCATGTTATAATCCACATCGTCATCATCCAGCTCATACTTCATCGTATCATGCACAACCGTAGCACGCCCCCACCCATTCGAGGGCATCAGGAATTCGTCGTAACTGTAGGGCTGAGTCTGTTCTGCAATCGGCTTGTACGATTCTTCTACAAGTTCCACAAAACCTTTCGGAATGGAATCCTTCCAGAAATCATGTGTCTTGTCGTATTTAAAGCCAGGCGATTTCTTGTAAACCGGCGACCAGAAAAGAGCTTCCTTATCCCACATGAAATCTGGCGAGAACTCCAGCACCGCGAACTTCAATTTCGGCATGTGCTTCAAGACATAGTTGAGAGTCAAGAATGAAATCGCATGAATATCGCCCGAAGGAAATCCCATGTTCAAAACGCTTTCAGAATGGATAAACGAAGCATTGATTCCAAACAGCACTCTCGAAGAACCGAGAACAACAGCTGTCGCGGTGTCGTGGGATTTCCAGAACCACTCCATCTTGACACGCAAATCGAGCGCATACGATTCCATTTGATCGGTATAGTAAACGCCAGCGCTATCAATATCCAAAAGCGGCGGCACAAAGACTCGTTCATCGACATCGAGCCATAGCGCCGGGTGCCAAAGTTCAGTACCCTGCGCAAGTTCGACCCAGCGCTCCGTGTACACGTTTGCAAGAATCAATTTGCGATGAGCGCCTTCGCTATTCACGAGCGTTGCCACAATCAAGGAATCCACTAGAGGAACCCATTCCGGATGATCAAATGTATATCCTTCTGGAGCCTCAAGCGAGCGCACCAGATTACCGGTACTGTCGGCAAAGAAAATCCTCTTGTGCGTTTCGTAATTGCTGCGGACAAACTGGCGCCCCGTCTTGCCGCCAAAATCCAGGAACAAGGTCATCTTGTTGTTATTCCTGTTCAACGACACATTGCAAGCCTGTTCACCATTGTACCAAATTTCAGAACGTCCATTGCGATTGGCTCGCAGGAGCCGCGCCCCCGTTACCGCCAAGCGGTTGTCATCGGACACGCCTCCATGATAAGCGCCATCAAAAAGTTTCTGGGGCGTTCCGAATTTTCCTTTCGAGAACTTGACCTGCCACGTCGATGTCTGCGCAAAAGATTCGTCGTTCTTGTTATTCGCCGCACTTGTCACATAGACAATCACGGTGTCGCCACTAGCAAGCACACGCCAGCGCGGAATCACCGCCGATTTTACATCCAGCTTGATTAAAGATTTGTCGGACGCATCTATTTTGCGCACGTAAAGTTCAGAACCTTCCGCAACGCCTTCAATCCCTGTACAGAAGGCGACCCACTTGCCGTCGGGCGATATATCCGGATGATACGCAGGAACGTTTGCACTCAATTCTTTGGCGACCAATTCATTTTTACTAAAATCTACATAATACAGGTTGCCGCTTTTATCTTCGCGGAACACAAGTTTTCCCTTATTCGTAGCAGCAAGCGATTTGAACTTTTTCGAGTTCACCGACACCGAAACGTCCGAATCCGTTTCGCGCTCCACATTTCCGATTTGCGAAGCATGAGGAATTGTTCCTAAAGCAAGACGGAAGCCGATATATTCCGCCTTCGTCGAAGCCGTCACCAGATAGATATCGCCGCGTGTGTACGGCTTAATGGTTTCAGGAGCGTTGCGGAAACTGCCGCCCTTCACGACACGTTCATCGGGGCCGTAATCCCTTACGCCACCGACAAAGTCTACCCATTCTTCTTCTGTAAACGAAACCAGGTAGTCCCCCACCCATTCCATGGCATTGCCGGCCATGTCGCAAATACTATCGAGCGTGTAATACGACGTACAAACATCATGCAACAGGTAGTCAGAATTGGCACTCGTCCAGGACTCCTTCGGTTCCCAACCGCGAGTCGTCACAAAGACCCATTCCGCCTCTGTCGGCAAGCGATACCCGAGTATATCCCAATGGGGCTTAAGCGATTCTAGCCCAATACAAGAGCTGTCATCGTCAAACACAGCTTTTGAATAAGTATAAACCGTATCAAAGCCTTCTTCCTTGCTGCGCTTATTGGCATAAAGCACTGCATCAAAGAACGTGACATCGGTTACAGGCAAGTCACCGCAATCAAGTCCCATTTCATTGCAAGTGACTTCATGCCTACCTATCATGAAATCGTAATCAAACGAGACCTTCATCGCCGGGCCATCTTTAATCGATGCCGAGGATTCATCCGTCCCCAGAATCACGATTTTCCCGTTCGAATGCAAGAGAGCAAAATCTTTCAAATCCAAAGAGTCTAAGGCACTGGTTTCATCATGCGGAATCGAAACGTATTCCGAATTGGAACAGCCTTCAAAGCTGATCAAAGCAAGCAATGCAATTATGCAGTAAAAAAGCTTCATCTTTTAGACTCTAGCTTAATCAACAAGGAATCAAGGCGCGCGGTCAATTTTTCTGCACCGGTCCAGCACAAATGATCGTAGTCATAAGCGACATCGCCCAAGTAATCATGATTGCCCATTTTGTTTTCATCCATCAACACGAAATTCTTTGTTTTCGACTCAACCGTTTTTAACCGTTCAATCAAGATTTCTGCGTCAGAACGACGCATTCCGTGACGACCATAACTACCTGTCTTTTTGTAATACGGGCTCACCGGGGTAATCAAGCCGATAACCATCACGTCGTGCTGTTCAGCAATTTTTAGAATTTTGTCCAACTGGGCATAGTTCAATTCATAGCGGCGGCTATCATCGCTCCAAGTGCTATCGACAACCACGTCTGCAAATTCCTTGCCGTCACTACCCCAATCCGAAATACATTCCGTACGCATCCAGCCACGAGGATCGATAATATCGGACTGCATCTTATAAGCTTCAGCCACTTTGACCGCCCTTTCTACAAAAGCGCTATCGATTTCGCCACGCCAGTAATCGTGATTGTAATCATACCTGAATCCAGGAGCGTCGCCAAAATTAAGCGCCATGCTTTCGCCCGGTTCGTATTCGTCCCACAAGTCAAAATCGATGCCTACAACAAGATATTTCAAATGCGAAAAATGCGTCGAAATATATGTTTCATAGAGATTTTCAATGCAGTGCATATCGCAAGGAATTGTCGAAAGATTAATGGCGGGCATGCTCAACAAATCCGGCGCCACCGCAGCCTGCATGTGCGAATTGCCTAAGGCCACGACCTCGGCTGAATCGCGGAATGTCCACAGCACAGGCATCTTTTGCGTCAGGTAATGCGTCGCCTGGCCACTTTCGGAATAGTAAAGCCCCAGGCTATCGTAATCCCAGCGAGAATTCTTGTCGCGATCGTGGGCCCAGAATACAGGATGCCAAAGTTCTTCGCCTTCAACAAGAGACAGCATTTCTCCCGTATAGGAATTAACCAGCACGACTTTTTTATGACTACCGTTCATGTCGGTGATCGTTGCCACAAAGAATGAATCGGAAGCAAGAATCCATTCCGTATGGTCAAAACTAAAGCCCTCGGGCGAAGCAACTGAGGTCAATAGTTTTCCGGTGCTATCGGCAATCAGCGCACGTTCATGCGTTCCATAAGACTCACCCACGAACTTGCGCCCCGTCTTGCCGCCAAAATCAAGGAACAGCGTCTTGTTTTCGCCACCCTGACTCAGCGATACGTTACAGGCCTGATTTTGGTTGTACCAGATTTCAGGTTGACCATTCACATTGGCACGCAAAAGGCGTGCGCCCGAAACTGCCAAGCGATCGTTCTTGGACACGCCGCCATGATACCCGCCGTCAAAAAGTTTTTCGGGTTTCCCGAACTTGCCTTTCGAGAATCGGACTTGCCAAGTTTCTTGTTTGGCAAAGGCATCCTCTTCTTTATTGCTGCCGGCATCGTTCACATAGACAATCACCGTATCGCCATTTTCCAGGACTCGGAATCTAGGAATCGCAGCCGATTCTGCCGGAAGTTCAATCAAGGAAGAATCGCTTTCGTCCAAGCGCGTCACGTAGACCTTTGACTTGCCAGAAATTCCCTCGACACCGGTGCAGAAGGCAACAAACTTACCATCGGGCGAAATATCCGGATGATACGCCGACACGCCCGTATTCAGTTCAAGAACCGGAGCAGACGCGTCATTAAAATCCACATAGACCAAAACATCACGAGAATCGTCCCTAAAGACCATTTTAGAAAGCGGCTTGTCAATAAACTTCTTGACCGTATTCGTCCTGACCATCAAGGTGTATTTCTGCAGAACTTCCTTGCCCTGTTTATCGAGGTAAAGCGGGTTTGGAATTGCACCGAACGCCAAACGGAATCCGACATAGTTCGCCTTTGTCGAAGAGGCCACCATGTAAACATCGCCACGGTTATACACATGAAGCGATGCCGGGTCGTTATTGTAGCTACCACCCTTCAGCACACGTTCTTCTACGCCTTCGCTAGCCTTGCCGCCCACATAGTCCACCACATCGACGGTATGGAAGGGCACCCACAAATCGTACACCCATTCCATGGCATTCCCCGCCATATCGCAGACACCATTTCTGTCCGTAAATGCCGAGCAGACCGCATGCAGTTTAAAATCGGAATTACCGTTATGCCAAGCCTGCTCCGGTTTCCACCCCATGTTCGCCACATAAATCCATTCAGCCTCGGTCGGCAAGCGGTACGCATTTACAAGGGGGCGGAAAATAAGTCCGTCGATACCGATGCATGAATGATTCGCGTCAAACATCAGGTTCGTATAGGAATAAGCCGTATCAAAGCCTTCAGCCTTGCTTTTTTTGTTTGCATAGAGAATGGCATCAAAATAAGTCACATCGGTCGCAGGCAAGGAATCATCGCAATCCAGTTTCATTTCTTTGCAGGTAACTTCATGCTTGCCGATGAGGAAATCGTAATCAAAATACGATTTCATGCTTGGCCGGTCCTTGATGGATGCCGATTCTTCGTCGGTTCCGAGAGTTACGGTCTTTCCCTTGGAACGGATAACGACAAAATCTTTTAACCCGAGGGACGCTAAATAATCATTTTCGCCCGCACCGGGAGCATATTCAGAATTCGAACACCCAAACAAAGCGATCAACAAGCCTAGAGCAAGCAAGTACAACGAGCGAATCATAGGCGTAAATATACATTTTTCTACATTATGGCCATGTTTTCCGAAAAGAAATTCCTCGCTACCAAAGAGACCTCCAAGGCCAAGCGCATGGCCGAACTTTTGCGTGTCATCATTTTGCAGCTGGGCGACGACGTGCCCCGCGCCAAACGTGAATTCGAGACTTACGCCGAATGGATGAAGCTCCCCGAAAGCGAGCGCCTTACCGGAAAAAATCAAGCCCAGATGATCGACCTGTACAAGACGTTCCGCACTCGGGCCGGGCTCGGTTTTGAACGCGATGTTTACCTGGAACAAGAGCCGGGCGACCGCGAAGTCGCAAACGAAGCACCGCTCCCGTTCGCCGTACTCGTACATAACCTGCGCAGCGCCTTCAATGTGGGCTCCATTATCCGCAGCACGGACTGCTTCGGGCTCGAAGGAGTCCACCTCAGCGGCTACAGCTGCGGGCCCGACCACGTGACGGTCAAGAGCGCCGCCCGCGGCTGTCAGGAATGGATTCCTATCAAGCGTTGGGACTCCCCCTTCGACTGCGTCAAGTGGCATAAAGAAAACGGCTACGAAATTATCGCCCTCGAAACCGGAGAAGACATTCCGAGCATCAACGATGTCAAGTGGCCCGAAAAAGGCCTAATCATTCTCGGCAACGAAGAATTAGGAATCGCCCCCGAACTGATGGCAGAGGCGACCATGAAAGTGACTATTCCGATGGCTGGCCGCAAGGCGAGCATGAACGTCGCCGGGGCGTTTGCCATTATGTGCTTTAAGATTCGTTCGGATGTCGGAAGCAGAAAGTAGGAAATCTTACCTTCCTACTTCCTACTGTCTACTGCCTACCGTCTACTACTTCGCCAGCGACTTCACAGCGTCGGTCAGGCGGTCGATTGCCTGGATGAGTTCGTCCATCTTGGCTTCGCTCACACCACCGGCAACAGCGGCGGGCACACTTGCGGCAGTCGCGGCAGCCTGAGCAACAGGCTTTGCAGGTTCCTTCACCGGGACCTTGCCGAGCCAAATATCCGGCCAGCGGTCATTGCCGCTATGATAGGTAATGCGCGTTGCGGTTTCTACCGGTTCGCCAATCTTCCAGATATAGAGTTCGTAGTCGAACAAGTCGTGGTCATGGCCCTTGTCGGTTGCACCCCATACGAGCCACTTGCCATCGGGAGAAAGACGCGGGAAATATTCATGACTGCGGCGGCCAGGCAGGTCCATCAACTTCACATTCTTCGGAATGCCGAAGAAGCCCACCTTTTCAATCTGCTTGCCGTCCTTGGCGCTGAACCAGAGGATTTCACTCGGGGCAGCGGTACCGCCGTTACCCGTCGGGTTCACGCGGTAAAGCTTGGAGCCATCAAAGTTCCAGTCAATCTGGCAACCGTCGCCAGACTTGGTCCAAGCGTTCTTAGTCAAATCCCACACGCCCGTTTCGCGCATAGAGCCGCGGAGCGTAATGGCCAAGTGCTTGCCATCGGGGCTCATGTTCGGTTCCTGCAGAATCACGCCGGACTTGTTGAAAGCCTTTTCTCCATCGAGCACGAGAGTCTCTTTTTTGCTGGCGAGGTCCATCGTAAACACTTTGCCTGCGCGGCTAAATACAATCGACTTGCCGTCGGGTCTCCAAGTGCCCCACGTCGCATTGTCCACCACCTTGCGTGGATTAACACCAAGGGAATTTTCGCCCGAAATGTCGACCATCCACAAGTCCCACTTTTCCGGGTAGTTGGCATCGTTTTCAGGCACCCAGCCGCCCTTGCTGCGGTTAAAGAGCACCGTCGAGCCATCCGGAGAAATGCGCGGGAACCAGTCTACATTGTCACCCTGCGTAAGGGCACGGGCGTTCGTACCGTCTGCGTTCATGATCCAAATGTCATGATGGCTATTCGCGCGACTCGTGGCCCACACAATAGCCCCCTCGAGCTTACCCTTCAGGGCATCGAGAGCCTTTTGTTCGTCGGCAGTAGGATCAACGGCGGCACCCGTCGGAGCGCCCTGCTGGGCAAATACCGAGGTCACGCCAAAAGCGGCACAGGCACAAAACTTCACAAACTTATTCATGCCTTAAAGATACGAAAAAATAAACGCAAGCACCCAGCGGGCACCTGCGTTTTTCGCTAAAACACACAATAGACGCTTTATTGCAAGCGAATCTTTTGCATCACAGTCGCATTTTTAGCCTGAATGCGAACCATATAGACACCAGCAGGTAATCCCTGGAGGTCCATTGCCTGACTCCCCGCCTGCGTCTTGACCGCATGGCCAGCCACATTGAACACGTCAACGCGGGCGGCACCGTCGGTGCAGACTTGGAGCGTGCGGCCCTGCAGCGAAACCGCCGGAGCGTTTGCAACTTTGGACTTCGCGATGCCGGTCATGCCGGAATTTGCGTTCATGAGGTTCGGCATGTTACCCGAAACCAAGAGGCCGTTCAAGAGCTTGAGCGACTGGTTAAAGTAGTTCTCGTCGCCGAGCGCCACCGCTTCTTTCCAATATTCATCAAGCTTAGCTTGGTACTTGGAATCCGAAATGAGTGCGGTCATCAAAGATGTCACGAATGTACTGTTGTGGTCATTGCCGAGACTGCCCGAAGAACGAATCACGGGGCCCTTCATGTCCGAAGCATTCACCTTAGACACGAACTCCGCCATCTTCTTGTCGATGGCGAGCGCACGCTGGTCGCCATGCCAGCACACGGCCTTCGCGTTACGCCACGGGGCGCGCGAGGCATCGTAGCTATAATAATCGTCTTCGCTCTTGCCGTTTTTGTCGGTCCAGTCATCCACCAGGCCCGTCGAGACTTCGTCAGAGCTCGATTCGTACAACTTCATATTCGCATCGTAGGCTGTCTTACTCCAGAATTCGGCATTTTCTTCATCGATTGCGGCAAACAAGGGCATGTAAGCCGGATCGAAGTAACCCGGGTTCTTGCGGTTATAAGCAGCATCACCCCACTTGTCGCCCGGCATGTGCAAGCCGTTGCTTTCGAACTCGGACTTTTTCATGGCCTGAATCAATTTCTTGGCATCTTCCTTGTACTTCTCATCGCCAAATTGGTAGTACGCCATCACAAGGGCGGCAGCGGCATCGATATCGCCATCGAGAGCGGCACCGTTGCCCGCATCCCAAGATTCCGAAAGATTACCGATTTTCCAGATCATGAGTCCGTTTTCGTTCTGGAACTTTTTGTAAAAATTCCAGATTTTGTCGAATTCGGCCTGATAGCTCGTCGTGTTGTCGCTAAAGTAGACCATCAGAAGCATGCCGTAGCCGACACCTTCCGAAAAATATGCATCAGAACCGGGGTCAGAACGTATGCCTGCGATATCGCCCGATTCGTTGTACATGGCCTGTTTCCAGTACAGAAACTGCTTTTTCAGCTGTTCCGAAGCGGCGGCCTTGTCGCTCAGAAGAGTCGCATTGCCACCATAGTCAGACATCTGCGGAAACGGGAAATTCACCGTCGCTTGAGAAAGACTAAACGCCAACGCCAAAGACGCGGCCCAAACTTTACATCCCATATATATACTCCTTTTTTCTCTACCCTCAAAGATAATGGATTTTTGCAAAAAAACAACTTTTATTTTTGCGTTTCGTGTTTAAAATCACGCTAAAAAGCTGTAAAAAAAGCGATTTTCGCCCATTATACAGGTGTAAACAGAAAAAGGTTCCGTTTTTTGTCGTTTTCGCATTCCAAAACCTATTTTCCGTAAAAAAAGGGATGTTCTATGAAGACTTTAACCATATCCGCATTTTTGTCGTCTTTGGCACTGTGCGCAACGCTTGCCACCGCCCAAGACATTACCCCCACCCGCGTAGGGCCTGTCAGCCAATACGGTCAGCTGATGACCGGCAAGAACTCGCAAGGTCAGGGCCGCATTTACGGCAGTTGTGAAGGCGTCAAGGACGGTGCCGAAGTGCAGGTGCGCGGCATGAGCCTTTACTGGAGCTTAATGCCCCAGGCTCTGGAATTCTGGAGCGAAGAAGGCATTTCCACCATGGTGAACGACATGAAGATACAAATCGTGCGCGCCGCTATGGCTACCGGCAACGAAGACTGGAAAGGCGAATGGAACGGCATTCAGCTCAAGGGCTACGCCAGCGACCCCAACAACCAGAAACAATTTATGAAGACGGTTGTCGAAGCGGCAATCAAGAACGATATTTACGTGATTATCGACTGGCATTCTCACGAAGCCCACAAGCAGACCGATGCGGCAAAGGGCTTTTTCAAGGAAATGGCCGAGGCATACGGTAAGTACGACAACGTCATTTTCGAAGTCTACAACGAACCGCAGCAGATTCCTTGGAGCGATGTCAAGAACTACGCAAACCAAGTCATCGAAGTGATCCGCCAGTATTCCGACAACCTGGTGCTCGTGGGCAACCCCTCCTGGGACCAGAATCCGTCTGACGCAATCGGCAACGAAGTGAACGACCCCAAGAAAAACACCGCTTACACCCTGCACTACTACGCCAACAGCCATAACTGGGAAGGCAATTACAGCTGGGGCGGCGAAAGCGAAGGCGTCAAAGGCGAAAAGGCTATCAAAGCAGGGCTCTCCGTGTTTATTTCGGAATGGGGAACCGGCAACGCCGACGGCAAGGGAACTCCGGATCAAGGCCGCAACCAAAGCTGGCAGGAATACGTGAACAAGTATCAGCTTTCTTGGGCGAACTGGTCTGCATCCAAGATCAGCGAAGGTACCGCAGCATTTGAAGGATCCTCAACCAAGACTTCGCTCCAGTACACCACCTCGGGTAACCTGGTGAAGGGCTACCTTTCTACCAACCCCGACAGCTACACCAAGTGCGCAGCCAACAGCAACAGCAACAACAACAATCAAAGTCAGGGCGACAGCAACAATAATCAGAATCAGAACGAAAACAACAACCAAGGCAACAACAATCAAAACAACAACCAAAATGGCAACAACAACACCGCCATTTCCATGCAGACCAATTTGAATTTCAACGTGACCTTCTCGGGCAACGCCTTGCACATTGCAGGTTCCCCCATGACGGTCGAAATATTCAGCACCAAGGGCAACAAGCTCATGGCTGTCGATAACGTGAGTGGCACGCTTTCGCTCGCCAAACTCCCTGTCGGCATGTACGTTGCGAAGGTTCGCGGAAACGGAACGAACATGGTGCGGGCAATTCAGATTAAGTAAATCCAATCAAACGAGAGAGAAAGGGGTCCGACCTTTTATGGGTCGGGCCTTTTTTATACCGTTCGGCTCTATCTCAAAACAAGAATGTGATGTCGCCTCACTCTCGCCATCGCTCCTGCTTAACGCATGGAGCTTATGGCTCACAGTTATTACCGTTCGGCTCTATTTGATCATTTTATCGAATACGGCGAAGTATTCGTCGCGATATGCCAGGTGCCAGCGGGAATCTTGCTGCAAAGCACGCAGAAGTGTATCCCAGCGGGCATAGTACTGCAGCGGGAATAGGGCGCGGTCTATGCCTAAGGAATCGGCGTCATGCATAAACAGGGCGGGGTCTTTGGCGTAATTCAGATACCGTTCAAAGAAATCCGCCGTCTTAAGGATAAACCTGCCATCGATGTAAATGGAATCAGTCGGGTTCATTAAAGCCAGGTAACCGCCGGCACGATCATCGTTAAAAAGCTTACCCTTATGCGGATGATTTTGCATCCAGTCTGTCGCATCAACCGGCACACGCTGGCAAGCGACCATGGAGATGTCGTAAGCAGAAAGTGAACGAACCCAGAGACCGAAGATAAAAAAAGTAGGAAGTAGGAAGTAGACAGTAGACAGTAGGCGGCAGGATGTGAAATGTGGAGTGTGAAATGGGAAATTAGGCAATGTCGCTAAAAGTACCGGCAGGAACAATACGAAATTACGTTCGGCAATAAGGACAAGGATTGCTGTCGCCAAGAGAGAGACATTCAAAACATCCGGCCTGCGATTCTTATACAAGCGCCAAATGGCAAGTCCCATTCCTGCTAGGCAGAGCAAAATCATCAGCACACATTCCAGTGTATTCTCCCCCTCCATCAAAAGCGTGAACGGAGAACGGTTCTCGGCGATTTCGCTTGCAAAGATTGCCGCCGAGGGCGAAAGTCCAAGCAAACGGTCCAAGAGTCCAAACGGGTACAGGAATAACGCGAGGCCCTCGCGATGCAAGAACGGCATCGCAAACAATGCAACAACAAAAGCTCCCCGCAACGCAAACGCCTTCCGAGAAAACTTATCACCCGACTTACGCGAATTCCAAATTCCGGCAGTCAACACAAGCACCGCAAACAGCGGGCCCAAAATGTACAGGCCCTGCGTTTTGCACCAAGTCCACTGTATGGCAAGAATAAGAACCGCAAAAAGCGTGTTCACCGGGGTCAAGCGACTGTTCGCAAACAACCTCGGCAAGACATTCCAATAAATCCCGAGAAACAATAGCGAAAACAGCACCGGACGCATTTCAAAATGATAGCGGAATACAAAAAGCAGAACAACTGCAACTAGAGACCGCCTCATACAACTAGAGATTGCCGCGGTCCTTCGGACCTCGCAATGACATTTAGGATTTTCAGGCAACAAGAAAAGTGCAAACACGACGCCCCAAAGAATCGCCTTGAATGCCACCAAGAGCGGAGCGCCACCCAAACCGTAGACAAAGCCTACCGCCAGTTGAAAATATTCATGCACGTTCACAACGGGCGTGCGGACAGGTGTCCACGTAGTCACCCATTCGCGAGCACAAGCCAAATGCCACCAGATGTCGGTATCGGTCAGCGGAAAAATCGCGAACAGAATGACAAATACAGCAATTACCATTTCAATGTTTTCAGAACAGAATCCAGGCGGTCTGTCAACTGCTTTTTACCAGCAACACAGAGGTGGTCACGGTTAAAAGCCATTTGATCGGGATAATCATGATCGCCGAACTTATTTTCATCCATCAAGATGAAATATCGGTTTGCCTTGGCAAGCGCATCCAGCTTTTTCTTTTTTTCGGGATACTTACTGCGCTGCAGACCGTAAGTACCAAAGCTTCCCGTCTTTTTGTACTGGGGGGCCATCGGGAAAATGATCCCGATAACATAGATATTCTTGGCGGCCGCACTATCTACGATTTCGGCCAGTTCGTTCAATCTTGCATCCAGATAGCGTTCCTCTTGCGTCGAGAATACAGAATCCATCAGCACGTCGGTTCCGTCAACACCCCAGCTGCGGCATTCATCATCAAGTCCACCGCGGGCGGAATAGCGCTGGATCCAGCCCTGACTTGCCGGGTACGCATTTTCAACCGCCTCGACAAAACCATTGGGCAATCCCGATTTCCAGAAGTCGTGATGGGCATCGTAATCGTAACCGGGAACACCCATATGAATCAAACTCAAGTGGTCTTCCCTTCCGCTCCAATTGTCCAAATCTAGGGACATCACAATCGCTTTCAAGTTGTCGGCATGGTTCAACGCATAATTTTCAACGAAATACATATCGCGGTTTCCGTCAATTCCAGAAACAGCCGTATTCAGCATGTTCCATTCCGGGTACGCATCCGGATCAAGCCCCATTTCCATTCTAGAACTCCCGACCAAAAGAACTTCGGTTACATCGAGATTCTTCCAGTAGAGTTCCATCTTGATACGGTTTTTTTCGGTTTCAATGTCCAGGCCTTCGCCATAATAAACGCCAGCGCTATCCAAGGCCAACAAATCGTCGTAACCCGTAAAGGCAACATTCACCCAGAATGCAGGGTGCCAAAGTTCATCGCCTTCGGCCAATTCCAAAGTGCTTGAATCCGAAAGGTCCACCATAACGATTTTTGTATGGGCACCGTTTGCGTTCGTAAGCGTAGCAACCGCCTTATTATGGTTACCCGGGACCCATTCGCTGTGGTCAAAAGAATATCCCTTCGGGGCTCCCACCGATTGAATCAACTTGCCTGTACTATCTACGACAAGAATGCGTTCATGTGTCCCGTACTTGGAGCCGACAAATTTTCGACCTGTCTTGCCGGCAAAATCGAGAAACAAGGTGCGTTTGCTGCTATCTTGAGCTAGAGAGGCATTGCAAGCCTGTTCACCATCGTACCACAATTCAGATTCAGAACCTACACGGGCTCGCAGCAAGCGTGCACCCGTTACCGCAAGGGATCCATCTTCGGCAATACCGCCATGGTAAGCGCCATCGAAAAGTTTTTTCGGTTCGCCAAATTTACCCTTCGAGAATTTCACCTGCCATGTAGATGTAGACTTGAACGAGGCATCATCCTTGTTGTTGCCGGCATCGGTTACATACACAATGACCGTATCACCGTTTTCAAGCACTCGCCAGCGCGGAATGGCGGCCGATTCAACATCCAGCTTGACAATGTCAGAACCTTCGGCATTCAGGTTGCGCACATAAACAGCCGACTTGCCAGAAACGCCCTCAAGCCCGGTGCTAAAGGCGACCTTTTGCCCATCCGGCGAAATATCCGGATGATACGCATTCAAGGTATCTTCGATTTCAATCACCGAAAGCGCACCGTTAGAATAATCTACATAAGACAGATTCCCCGACAGATCGTTTCGGAATACAAGTTTCATCTTGTAGGTTCCAAAGATGTTCCTAAGCGTCGAGGAACTGGCAAGCGGAACCACGCGGCTGCCAGCCGCCTTACCATCGGAATTCATCCACAAGGCATTCGGAACTGCACCAAAAGCTAAGCGAAAGCCCACATAGTCTGCACGGGTTGAAGACGTCACCGTATACACGTCACCACGGCCAAAGAGCGTAATCGATTCGGCCGGAGTCCTGTAGCTGCCGCCCTTCACGACACGCTGGCCGAGGCTTCCGCCATCGGGAGCCCCCACGTAGTTCGCAATAGTCGTGTCGCGGAAATTACCGAGCCAATCATTCACCCATTCCATTGCGTTTCCGACCATGTCGCAAACCTGGGCATCCAAAGACCTCGAGCAAACCGCATGCAAATGATAATCCGAATTGTCAGACGTCCATGCGGCCTTCGTATTCCAGAAGCGGTTTGCCACAAAGGCCCATTCTGCTTCCGTCGGCAAGCGGTAAGCCTTGACTTCGGGGTGGAAGGCAAAGCCTTCCAGGTTCACGCAATGATTTTCAGAATTCAGTTCAACTTTACTGTAGGTATACGCCGTATCAAAGCCCTCTTTTTTACTGCGGGCATTAGCAAAGAGAACTGCATCGTAATACGTCAAATTCGTCGCCGGATAAGCATCCTTTTCGCAAGGGACCGAAATTTTCGAAGACTTCATCAGCGAATTGAATTCAGCGCAAGTCACCTCGGACTTGCCGATAGAAAAATCGTAATCCAGAATCACCAACATTTGTGGGCGTTCGCTAGCCTTGGCAACACCTTCATTGGTACCAAGCATCACTTCTTTCTTGTCATGCTTGACCGCAACCATGTTGTCTAGCGAGTCAGATTCAAATGCAGAATCAACATTTTGCTGCGAATAAATGTATTCCGAGTTTGAGCAAGCATAAAAAGCGACACTCAGCAGCAACAATAAAATCCGACACATTTCTTACCTCAATTCCTTCAATACCGCTTCAATCCGTTTTGTAATTTGGGGTGCCGCTCTTGCGCAAAGATGGTCTTCATCAGCAGCGGAATATTCGTCATAATCATGTTTCCCCATCTTGTTTTCATCCAGTAGCCTGAAATGCGGATATGTTTTTTCCAAAGCCTTCAAGTCATCAATGAGTTCTTTAGCACGGCTCCTGCGCAAGCCGTAACGACCAAATGCACCCGTTTTTCTGTATGCCGGATTTTGCGGGAAAATAACACCTACGACGCTAACGCCCCTCTCTTCAGCCTTTTCAAGAATTTTCTTGAATACTTTCATAGAATTCTCAAGCGTTTCCGGATGATCGTCATAGTAAAGGGAATCCATTTCTATATCGGGATTCTTGCTCCAGGGCTTACAACCTGTTCCAAGCATACGACCGCGGTCATCCAAGAAGGCGTAGTCGCCTTCAATCGTCATGTAATTCTCAGTATATTCCAACAAGCCTTCCGGATACCCGTCTTGCCAGTAATTGTGATTCTTGTCGTACACGAACCCGGCATAGTTCTTGTAATTATCGTTGAAGAAATTGTCGCTATCGGGGCCTTTTTCCGTCTTGTACCAGAAATCGATATCCAGAGAAATCACAATGTATTTCAGCTTTTTGAAATGCGGATAGATGTAGAAGTCCAAGAAATCCTTCGACATGTATATGGAATTAGGCGTCTGGGCGAGATTGATCGCATAGAACGGCTGAACCAGGTACCTGGGCGACACGGAATGCAAGGGACGCGACGAACCGACAATCACGACATTTGCCGTATCACGGTAACGCCAGATCAATTCCATATTGTAGCGCATCAAAATGCCTTCAAGATTTTCGCCGGCATGCATGTAGACGCCCGCGCTATCGCCATCGACTTCAAACTTGGATTTATCCAAAGCGTCCGGAATCCAGAGGCACGGTTGCCACAAGTCATCGCCTTCGACCAAATCGGTCATGCTGCTGTCTTGCATATTGACGAGCACAATCTTCCTGTGCATTCCGCTTGCTTCCGTAAGAGTAGCTACGGCATAGTCCGAACGGCCGCGCACCCATTCCGTATGATCAAAGGAATAGCCCAAAGGCGCCTTTATGGAGCTTATCAGTTTACCCGTGCTGTCCATGACCAGAATGCGTTCATGAACGCCGTAAGACTCGCCCACAAATTTTCGGCCCGTTTCTCCGCTAAAATCAAGGAACAAGGTCTTCTTGGAGCCATCGGTTGCAAGCGATACATTGCAAGCCTGCTCGCCATTATACCACACGGTATCGCTGGCCTTGGATTCCAACGTCGAGGTTCCCTGAGCCACCTTTGCACGTAGCAGCCTGGCCCCAGTCACGGCCAAGCGTTCGTCACCGCTGATTCCGTCATGGTATGCGCCATCAAAAAGCTTTTGCGGTCTACCGAACCGTTCTTTCTGGAACTTCACCTGCCAAGTCTCCAAACGCTTGAACGAGCCGTCATTCCTGTTGTCGCCGGCATCCGTCACATAGACAATCACCGTATCGCCATTCGGAAGAACTCTCCAACGGGGAATCGATGCGTTATCGACCTTCAGTTTGAATATTTTAACATAGCCCAGCGAAAGCGTTCTGACATACACTTCGGATTTGCCCGAAACGCCTTCAAGCCCTGTAGAGAAGGCGACAAAACGTCCGTTTGGCGAAACATCCGGATGGTACACTTCCAAAGTATCCTTGATTTCGGCCGTATAAATGGTGCCGTCCGAATAGTTCACGTAGGCCAGATTACCAGTCAAGTTGTTGCGGAATGCAAGGACAACCTTATATGCATCCAAATGATTCTTTAACGTGCGCTGGTTCACTAACGAAATCACGCGCTTGGAATTGGGAATGCCGTCATAGTCCATCCACACCGCGTCAGGAATTTGACCAAATGCCAAGCGGAAACCGACATATTCCGCACGAGTTGACGAGGTAATCGTATACACGTCGGTACGGCTGTACAAATTGATTGCGCTTCCTAGCTGGCGATAGCTACCGCCCTTCACGATTCGCTTACCCATGTTGCCGCCATCTGGCGACCCCGTGTAATTGTAGATGGTCGTATCCCTAAAGAATCCGAGCCAGTCATTGACCCATTCCATGGCGTTGCCCGCCATATCGCAAAAATCCGTAGAATCAGAAATTCGAGTACAAACCTCATGCAGCTGAATTCCCGAATTTTCGGCATTCCAGCTCGCCCGCGGATTCCAGTTACGGCCAGCTACTACGACCCATTCCGCTTCGGTCGGCAAACGATAGCCATCTACATCGGTATGAAAATAAAATCCTTCAAGGAACGTACAATGTCCATCGCTATCGATCTGTTTACTCGAGTACGAATACACCGTATCGAAATTTTCCGCCTTGCTTTTTTCGTTGGCATACAAGACAGCATCGTAATATGTCATGTCTGTCGCAGGGAGATTCTTGTTTATGCAAGAAAGTTTGAGTCCCTGAGGTTTCATCAACTTATTGAATTCGCCACAAGTGACTTCGTGCTTGCCCATGGAAAATGAATAGTCAACCTTGACTTTCATTTGGGGGTATTCTTCCAGCTTTGCAGCAGTATCGTTCGTTCCAAGAATCGCTGTCGCATTATAAGCCGTCACACGAATCATGCCGTCCAGTTTATCTTTTGAAACTCCAAGATAAACATAATCGGATGTAGGATTCACATCGGCGCAAGCAAAAAACAGGAGCGATATTAAAGAAAGTAAAATAACCCGCATTTGCTAAAAATAGCAATTTAGGGCCAAATTCACGATTACAGGTGGTCCGGTAAACGGCTTTTAGCAATTTCCTGGTTCGCCTTGATGCCCGGATATTCCGCAAAAAACTCTTCGGCCATGCGGTACCAGGTCAAAGCGCGGCGCAAGTCGCTATCCAAGTACAGGTTTCCCATATTGAAAGCCGCAAGCCCCACGAACTGTGTGGGCGTAAGAGGTTTGAATTCCAACCCCGTCCAAGGCCCCGCCTTGTATTTTTCACGGTATTCTTGGTCTGAATAGCTATAGCCTTCGCGATTTGGCTCCAGATTAATCGCGGTCGAAGAGTCTGCCCCATAGCGCAAGAACACATGCCCCGGGAGCATGATAACCGAAAGCGGCAAGCTTCGCGCCTCGGCAACCATCATCGCAAGCCAAGAAAGACCCATGCAGCCGGACTTTTTCATTTGCAACACATGCAATGGGAGTATCGCTTCGGCCGTAACGGCCGCATCGCCTGCGCCCGCAAATTCAAGGCCCCAATAAGTCCACAGCAAACTTTTCAGGCTCCACAAGGTATCACCAGTCATCGCAAGCGAACTGTCGAAATAAGCAAGTCCACCGTTCCACGATTCAAGAGAATCAAGGCATCCCGGCAAGCGGTCTTCAAAGGTACAGGCCGCATCCCTAAAATTCATCGTCTCGGCTCGCCCGCTCCAAAGCACCAACGTAAGTGACGCCGCAAAGACGACAATCAGCACCGGCCAGAAGAACCTAGACGAGAGACGAGAGATGAGAGACGAGAAAAATAAAATACTTTTCATTTTATAATATATCCTCTCTCGTCTTTCGTCTGTAGGCACAAAGTGCCGTTCTTTCGTCTATAAACCATCCCATTCCATGGGCGATTGCCAGAAGTCACGAGCCGTCATCATGTAAATCACGAGGCGCTTGCTCTGCATATCCTTCTTCATTTTCATCATGCGGTGGTACACGCCCGGGCCGCCGCCCCAACTTGTAAGCACCTGCACGTCGAGCCCTGTCGCATAAGCCAGCAGCGAGCCCGGGCCGCCCGATTTCTGGTCGACCGATTCAAACACTCCCGTAAAGGAATCACCCATCAAGAGAATCGGCGAATTCTTGCCGCCCTTGTAGGCTTCAGTGCCCTTGAAGATTTTCATTGCAGGCAAAGTATCTGCAGCATACTTTGACTTTTCAGCATCGGGCAAATGAGCCACAAGGTCGCCTTCACGTACCGTTTTCGTTTCTTGCAGGTTAAGCGAACCAGGTTGTGCTCCCGATTCGGCGTACCAAGAATACTGCGTCACGCGGCTAGCCAAGAGTTCCATGGCGGCAAGCATGCCGGGCAAGGACCAGTGCGTATCATAGCGCTGGTAGCTGTAATGCGGAGGTTCATCGCCCGACTTCGCGGCCATCAAGGCCGGATAAAGGTCAAGCACGTCGAGCCCTGCGGCAAGCATTTCGCGAGTGAATTCGCGGCCGGCGGGGTTCACGCAAAGGTCGGCAGCCGTGCCTTCAACCAGGCGTTCTCCATAAATTTCTTCTTTTACCGGAACCGGCACCACCAAGAGCTGCACATTCAGGGAATCCAAGTACTTCTTGAGTTCCAGCAGGCGCGGGAGCGGATTGTGCAAGGAATCCTGCTTGGTTATTTTATCTGCAAGCAAGTAATTGGCGTTGCGTCTAAACCAGAGCATGTCGCCACCAGCCCAGGCATTCTGTTCCTTCGGCAAGTTTTTGAGCTTTTTAGAAAGGGCGTCGCGGAACTTTTTCGTCGCGGCATTCTCGGGGCAAGAGCCTTCGAGCGACGCAAGCGTTTCAAGCCTGAAAGCGGAGCTTGTATCGAGCGTGCGGTTTACCGGCACAACCTCGCCCGCTTCGGCCAAGGAATCCGCCGTACGCTTGGCGCGCAAGGCTTCGTCGCTCAGGCGGAATGCAGGAACTTCGAATGCGATCCACATCGGCGTACCCATGGGATTTCCGCGCATCACAGCAAAAGGCCTGTTGGCGTCACCTTCCCACGGAGCCCCTGCCGTATGCGGTTCCAAGTCCGTATTCAAAGTCGGATACCAGTAAGACGACAAAGTACGTGCCCAGTTCATGACATCGTCAATGTTCATTTCGCCGGTCAAATAGTAATTCAAAATTTCGGCGGTTTCGCCCGTAGAGCTAAACTTCAACTTTCCGTAAAATACGGAGCGGCCCGTCCACGGGGCAGGCATCACCTCGACCCACCAGTCCACGGAACCATCGCTCAGAGGAACGCCCCACATGCGAGTCACCGTCTGGAAAGCGCGGAACACTTCAGGTTCATTCCACTTGACCGCTTCAACGGAATTCAACAACTGCGAAAGCGAATCGTTCCCGGTTTGCGCATAAAGAATCTTGGCAAGCGGTTCCCATGCCAACGGCTGGCGGCCCGCAATGGCGGCAGGCTCGTATTCCGAAAGGGATTCCAGCATCGGGAACGGATATTCTGCAAGCTTTGCCTGAGCCATTTTGCCCGTATAGTTTTCAGGTTTTTCTTCTTTGCCCGCCAAACGAATCGGGTTATTGAAATACGCCGCAAAATCGAGGGCGGCAAGAGTAGGCTTTTTAACCACGCGCACCTGCTTATCGGCGCTAATGAACTTCATTTCGAACACGGTCACCGGCGTCGAAGGTTGAGGCGGCAATGCCGCCGGGCGCTCTGCAGACACGTTCTCGGCCTGAGACACATTTGCATCCGGTTTATTCGAAGCACAAGAAGAAAGTGCTGTCACCAAAAGCGACGACGAAAGCATCACCAAAGAAATTTTTGTCAAAGATTTTTTAGCGCGGGAATCTAATTTCATAATTCAAATATACTAAATCTGCTTTTCAAGCTAAATTTCTAAATTTACCGCGCAATCAAGGATTATCCATGAATTTCAGAGATTTTGGCAAATACAACCAGTTCAAGGAACAATTCGCCGGCATGTCGCCCGAAATGAAGGAGCAAATGATGCGTATGGCGAAGGAACAAATGAAGGCTAGATTCAGTGCATTTGTTCAAAAGTGGCTATCGCTCCCGATTTTGACGATTGCAGCAATCGCCTTGGGCGCTCTTGTCGGAGCCCTTACGGCTTTCTTTGGGCAGGTGCTCCTGGCGGTCAGTGCGGTACGCGACGCCAATCCGCTTTACTGGATTCCGGGACTTGCCTTGATCGGTATTGCGATTGTACTTGGTTACAAGAAATTCGGCAAGGGCACCGAGCGCGGCATGGACATGGTATTCGGTGTCGCCCACGGCAAAGAAAACGAAATTCCGCTGCGCATGATCCCGATGGTTGCGGTAAGCACATGGCTTACGCATTTATTCGGCGGTAGTGCCGGCCGCGAAGGTGTTGCCATTCAGATTGGAGCCACACTCGGCCACAACATCAGCAAAAAAATCCCTGTGGAAAACGCCGGCAAAATTTTGCTCATTGCAGGCATGGCTGCAGGTTTTGCAGGACTTTTCCAGACACCGCTTGCCGCCATTGCGCTTGCGCTTGAAGTTCTGCTGGTGGGCTACTTGAATCTGTCCGCTTTGCTCCCGGCAACAGCCGCTGCATTTACCGCCTACAAGGTTTCCGAGATGCTCGGGCTCGAAAAGTTCTCCGTTGACTTACACACGCTTTTCCCGGATTCGAACGTCGCCGGACTCCTGTGGAATGAAAACGGACTTGACATTCAATTCGTACTAAAGCTTGCCCTGCTTGGTGTTTTATTCGGTATCGTAGGCGGCAGCTTTGCCAAGATGCTTTCGATTGCCAAGAAACTTTTCGCTAACAAGTTGCCAAATGCAGTCAAGCGGATCGCCTTCGTAGGTATCGCCCTCAGCCTTTTGCTTCTCCTTTTCTGGCAGGGCCGCTATGCAGGCCTCGGCACGAACCTGATTGACATGTGCTTTGCAAACCCGAAGGCCGCAAATGTAAATGTCGCGGGAGTCGCTGCAACAGTTTTCGCCTGCGACTGGATTCTGAAATTCGCACTCACGATTGCAACGATTGCAGTCGGATTCAAGGGCGGCGAAATCACACCGTTATTTGCCATCGGAGCAACATTCGGCGCTTGGGTAGCCGCCATGGTAGGCGTTCCCTTGCCGCTTGCAGCAGCCCTCGGTTATGCGGCCGTCTTTGGTGGTGCGACAAACACGCTCTTGGCCCCCATCTTTATCGGCGCAGAAATTTTCGGTTTTGACACACTCCCCGCATTCTTTATCGTTTGCGTAGTCGCCTTTGTTTGCAACGGCGGACAAAGCATTTACGCACAGAAAAAATTGAGACTCAAGTAGTTGACGCAGAATCATGAACGCGGTCTATATCGAAATTACGGATGTATGCAACTTGAATTGCAGCTTTTGCCCATGCGGCAAAGCAGTTTCGCAGACATCAACGATTTCGCCCCAAAATACCGCATCAAAAAAGCCTCGCGAGTTCATGAGTACGGAGCTCTTTGAACGTTGCATCGCAGAAGCCTCGACTGTCGCCGAGAACGTCTACTTTCATGTGCTTGGCGAGCCCACGCTGCATCCTGGATTCGGGCTTTTCCTCAAAAGACTAGAGCAAACTCCGCTCAAGCTGAACTTGACCACCAACGGCACCACCATAGCACGAGTTTCGGAGCGCCTCTTGAAATTCCCCGCCGTGCGCCAGGTGAACTTCTCGACGCATGCGTATGCGGAACTGCCGCAGGACGACGCGATGCGACACCTTCAAGACGTTCTTGATTTTTGCAAAATGGCGAATGCGGTACGCCCCGACCTGTACATCAATCTGCGGCTCTGGAATGTAGGCGATGCAACCAGCAATTCTTGGAACGAGACGATGCTTGCCAAGGTGAACGAGGCTTTCGGCACCAATGTTGAACTAGGTCATTTCTGTAGCCGCCATAAGAGTTTCAATGTCACCGGACGCATCTACCTGCACCAGGACAGCCGCTTTGAATGGCCTGAACAACTCAGAATTCAGAATTCGGAATTCAGAATTGACAATTCTAAAAAAAATTACATTCAAGGAACATGCCGCGCACTCGACACTCATGTTGCAATTCTCCATGACGGACGCGTTGTAGCCTGCTGCTTAGATTATAGCGGACAAATCACCCTCGGCAACATTGCCGACCAGAGCCTTGCCGAAATCCTGGAGACACCCCTCGCCCGCAACCTACGCGAAGGTTTCGAGAAGCACGAATTGCGCCATCCGTTTTGTCAGAATTGCACTTTCTGCAAGCGCTTCGGCAAATAAGTTTATATTTGAGTCAAGATGCCGATAGTCACCATTCAAGATTTCACTGGCGTTTACGCCGAGCAGCCCTTCATGCAAGGGCTGCGGGAATTGGCAGCATCTAACGGCGACATTCATTGGCTGGACTGCACTAAGATTGAAGGTACAGACTGCTACTGCGATGACGAAGCGCAAGATGCCCTCAACAAGATGATGGACGAAGCCGTCGCAACCGCTACGAATACTTCTGCTACAAGCACCCCCGGCATCCACTTCTTCGATAACGGCAATTACCATTACATGAGTAAGCTCTGGACGGGCCGCGTTCAAGAACCGTTCGACCTTGTGGTATTTGACCACCATCCCGATATGCAACCGCCTCGTTTCGAAGGAATCCTCAGTTGCGGAGGCTGGATTAAGGAAGTTCTTGACAACAATAAATTCGCGCAGAACGTCATCGTTATCGGAGTCGCCGACCATCTCGTCGAAGAAATCCGCGAAGACCTTTCGCAGGCAAACGCCACCGAAATTCTGAACCGTGTGCAATTCGTGAAAGAAAGCGAACTATCCGCTGTCACCCTGGAGGGGCTTAGCCCCGATAGGGTCCATCTCACATCACACTCCACACCCGTCTACATTTCTATCGACAAGGACGCCCTCAGCACGCAAGAGGCCGCCACTAACTGGGATCAGGGTTCACTCACCTTTGAACAACTCGCCGAAACGCTTCAAGTTCTCGCCGAAAACAGAAAAATTTTGGGTATTGACATTTGCGGAGAACGCGCCCGCGACATGGGATTCGAAGACACCGCCGCGGCAGATGCGCTTAACAATGCGCTGAACGAAAAACTTTTCCACACGCTTGAAGAGCTCCATGGCATTCAATAACCGCAAGCCACAAAAGCAAGGCGCCCACGGCGTTGCCCGCGTGATTTCCAAACGCGGCTATTGTAGCCGCAGCCAAGCCGAAAAGCTGGTACGCGAAGGCCACGTAATTCTCCGGGGCAAGCCTGTGCGCGACCCCGAATCGCCCGCCTACGAAAACGACGAAATCCTCGTCGACGGCACTCCCGTCACCACAAGCGAATTCGTCTACTTCGCCATGAACAAGCCCCGCGGAATCGTCACCACCGCAAGTGACGAAAAAGGCCGTAAGACCGTGATGGATTTATTCCGCGAAGAGTACGCCAAGATGTTTCCCGGCAAGCCCGTACCGCACATCGCGCCCGTAGGCCGCCTCGACGCCGCTAGCGAAGGCCTGCTGCTTTTTACGAACGACACGCAATGGGCCGACACACTGCTGAATCAAACCCGCTGTCATTCTGGAGCCGCAGGCGATAGAATCCACAAGCAATCCCACTTGAAAATCTACCGCGTGCAGGTCAAAGGCCACCCCACCGCTGACGACCTTGCGAAAATGGAATCCGGCTTCAGCGTCCCGCCCCGCATCTTCGGCGAAAGCGAAGAATTCATGCACGCCGAACGCGCCATTCTCCACAGCGAAGGCGAAAAGAACTGCTGGCTTGAAATCACATTGTCAGAAGGCAAGAACCGTGAAATCCGCCGCATGCTCGCCCACCTCGGCTACGAAGTCATGCGCCTCGTACGCATCCAGTTCGACAAATACACACTGGGCAATTTAAAGCCCGGAGAGCTGAGAGCGATGAGCCATAAGCTGTGAGCTATGAGGTATGAGGTATAGGTTCTGTAGTTTTACTACTCATCGCTGACTGCGTAGAGGCGCGAGGTTAGTGAAAAAGAAGAGATTGCTGCTCCTTCGAACCTAACTCTATTAAGGCAACGAATTGCATCGCAATTCTAGTTGCCAAGTATCGTATATCGCCTTTCGGCTCGCAATGAGAAACCCTAACCACTTCCTACTGTCTACTTCCTACTTACCTCACACCTCAAAGCGAGCTTGCGAGCGACCTCAAAGGCACGAAGTGCCGACCTCATTGCCCCTAGATCAAGTCTCTGTTCAAGAGTTCGCCGTGGTCAAGAACCAGGCGGCGGAAGGGGCTGTTCAAGTAAAAGTCCGGGTTATGCGTCGCCATCACCACGGTCGTCCCGCGGGCATTGATTTCCTTGAAAATCTTGAAGACTTCTTCGGCGTTTTTCGGGTCAAGGTTACCGGTCGGTTCGTCCGCCAACAGCAAGTACGGGTTATGCACCATGGCGCGCGCAATCGCCACACGCTGCTGTTCACCGCCCGAAAGCGTATAGGGCATGGCAAAGCGTTTCTGGCTAATGCCCACAAGGGCTAAAGCATCGAACACAGCCGCATTAATCTTGCTGCTCGGAGTACCCACAATGCGGAGCGCAAGTGCCACATTCTCGAAAACATTGCGGTCCGGCAACAACTTAAAGTCCTGAAAAATAATTCCCATCTTGCGGCGAAGCGACTGAATCTTGCTATCGGGCGTGTTCTTGCTGTCGTACAGGCAGTCGCCCGTAAACTTCACCATCACCTGGCCGCCACGTTCTTCGTCGGGGCGTTCGTCCATGTAAATCAGCTTCAAGAGCGTCGACTTACCAGCACCGGAATGCCCCGTCAGGAACACGAATTCACCCTTATGAATACGCAACGTCACATTGGAAAGAGCCTTCCAGTTATCCTCGTAAGATTTAGTGACGTGGTTAAAATGAATCATAAGAGCCTTTTAAACAATGGATTGCTTCGCTGCGCTCGCAATGACATTATTATTCCGTCATGCGGATTTCGATATGGACTTCGTCACGCCACTTCTTTACCAGCGCTTCGAGCTTCTGATTTTCAAGATGGGTTGCAGCCATCTGTTCAATCTTACCGTAGTCTTCTTCCAGAGTCAAATCACGAATCTGGCGAGAATCATCCAGACGGAACAAGTGGTAAGCGCCATCAATCAGAACAGGTTCCGAAATTTCGCCCACGTTCAAGTTCGCAACCGGTTCCACATAGGCCGGTTCCATTTCGTTGCGCTGGAACCAACCGAGGCGGCCGCCGGCAAAGTTGCTGGACTTGTCTTCGCTAAACTTCTTGGCGGCAGCGGCAAAGCCTTCTGTCGTCTTGATAGCTTTTCTCAAAGAATCGGCACGGGCAAGAACCGCGGCAGAATCCTTCGCCGTCGGAATCGTGCGAAGCAAAATCTGGGCAGAACGCACACCGTCTTCTTTACGGCCAAGCACGCGGGCAATATGCCAGCCAAGTTTCGTCTTCACCGGGTTAGAAGAATACTGACCGTTCTTCAGCAAATCCAAGGCACGTTCAAAGGCAGGGTCCAGCTGTCCACGCTTAAAGTATCCCAAGTCACCACCCTTGGCAGCAGAAGTATCCTGCGAATGGGCCTTCGCCAACAGTTCGAAGCTCATACCCAGGTTCAAGGTGTCGATCAAGGCATCCGCGATACGTTTCACCGAATCCACAATCATGGAATCCGGTTCAATCGGCAACTGAATATGGCTCAACAGCACGCAATTGAACTGCTGCGGAATAGAATCCTTGTAATTTGCAAAAAAGGCATCCACTTCTTTTTTGGTCGGCGTAACAGAACCGACGTGGCGCTGACGCACACGGGCCATTTCAATGTGGTTGCGAATCTGCTTCGAAAGTTGGTCGCGGTACTGCGCCATGCTAATGCCGAGCTGGGCACGAATCGCCTTTTCGAGCGTCGCAAGGTCCGTATTCTGGCTTGCGGCAAGCTGCGACAAATGGGCGTTCACGCGCTGGTCGACTTCGGCATCGGTAATCACAATAGAATCGCGGTCAATGCGGCTCAACAAGACCTTTTCTTCAATCATCTGGTCAAGCACATACTTGCGCTGGTCCGCTTCGGACATCGCAGAACCTTCGGGCGTTTCCTGAAAACGGTACAAGTTGTTCAAGAATTCCGAACGCATAATCGGCTTGCCATCGACCACGGCCGCAACCCCTTCCATCAACACGGGTTCAGCCATGGCAAATGCGGCTAACGCACTCAACGAAATAACAAATTGTTTCACTGCAACAGGAAACTTCATTACTTTTCCTTTTCGCTAAACACATTCATCTGCGAGAAAATCGGGCGTGCCTTCTTCCATTCCTTCTTCAGGCGGGCAAACACGGTCTTCTGGTGTTCGACCCAGGCGCGGGCTGCCACATCTTCGGCGACTTCGGCATAGGGCAACACATCGGCAGAATCGAGTCTCGACAGCACAACGACAGCCTTGAGCTGGCCACCGCAAAGCTTAACCTGCGAAAGCTTGCCGAATTCCACATCGGTAAACGACGGCAAAATGCAGCTATCGGGGCTAACGGCAACCGTATCAAAGCGTTCAATGCGCTTCACCATCCAGCTTGCAGCCGGATAAGTTTCATAAGTCAGCTTCTTATGTCCCTTATAGTACATTTCAGCCATCTGCCAATCCTTAAAGTAAATCACGGCACCAGTCAGCAAGTTCCTGCCGCGCACAAACAATTCCGGATGGGCATGGTAGTAATCCAGCTTTTCGGTATCGCCAAGCATCATGGTGTCGGCAAACGTCTGCAAGTAATAGTCCACCGTGATCTTGCGCTCGGTACGTCTTACCTGTTCCTGAACGGCGGGGTCCTTCCAGAAGCCCTTGGCCATGGCTTCCTGGTAAATGGTTTCTTCATCAATCCAATGTTCCAGGAACGTCAGCTTTTCGCGGTCCGTCATGTAATCCCATTCAGGGACAAGACGGTAAAGTTCGGCCTGACGGAGTTTGGTTTCGCCCACCGAAACCACAACCGGGTCTTCCTTGGAAAATGGAACATCGCAGCCCGTCAAGCAAAAGAACGAGCATGCACAAACAGTCAGCAGAGAACGGATAATTTTATTCATCGGGGCTAAATTTAGAAAAAACCGAGCCCGCCGCCCACTCAAACAACACTCTTTTACTTTCAATCAGGCTTTTTTCTAAAGCCGCAATCCTAGAATTGGAAATAAAGGAACGGATTGTAGCTTTGTGTAAACAAAGCGAGAATGGCCACGATAAAGATGGCCAAGGCCACCGCCATACGAACCGGCGAAACCTTGCTGCACCAATCAAAGCTACGGAACTTCCAGAACGAAAGCAAGGCCGCAAGAGCCATAAAGAACAGACACGTCGGCGTAAAGATTTCAGCCGACAGAATCGCATCGGCAGAACTCACCGCATTGAACCCAAACATGCTCTTCCACATGCGCCAGGCCTCGCCAATGCTGTCGGCACGGAACAGCACCCAGCCAAACAGCACAATCACCTGCGTAATCAGGACCTGCACCAGCTTGGGCGCCTTGTAATAGAAAGCGTTCTTGTTGTTCGCGCGTTCCACGATCATAAAGAAGGCATGGTACAGGCCCCAGCAAACAAACGTCCAGTTGGCACCGTGCCACACACCGCTCACGAACATCACCAGGAACAGGTTAAAGTACAGGCGGGCTGTGCCCACGCGGTTGCCGCCCAGCGGAATATACAAGTAATCGCGGAACCAGCTCGTGAGCGAAATATGCCAGAACTTCCAGAACTCGGTAATGCTCTTGGAACGGTACGGGCCGTTAAAATTACGCGGAAAGTGGAACCCGAGCATGAGCCCAAGGCCAATCGCCATGTTCGAATACGCCGAAAAATCAAAGTAAATCTGGAACATGTACGCAAGCGAACCCCACCAGCTGTTCAGCACGCCGGGAGCATCGGCCGCAAACACGCGGTCCGCAATAATGCCCACCTGGTTTGCAAGGAATATCTTTTCGGCAAAGCCAAAACAGAAAAACGATATGCCGCGCACAAAATTTTCGAGCGTATGCGTACGGGTCGCAAGTTCCTCGGCCACGGTATTGTAACGGACAATCGGGCCCGCCACCAACTGCGGGAACAAGGCCACGTAGCAAGCAAATGTCGCAAAGTCCTTTACCGGAGGAGCAGTCCCGCGCCACACGTCAATCGCGTAACTCATGGACTGGAACGAATAGAACGAAATACCCACCGGCAAGAGCACCGTCATGACAGAGAACGGTTCACAACCGAGCTTTGTAATGACATCGTTCACGATGCCCATGCCGAACATGTAATACTTAAAGTAAGCAAGCGCCCCGAGGTTCACCGCAATAGCGGCCCCCAGTGCCAGATTCCGTTGCAGTTTAGAAGCCCCCGGAGCCGAAATAAAGCGGCCGGCCACGTACACCACCAGGGTGCAACCGAACATCAGGAACACAAGCCATGGTTCAAGCCAACCGTAAAAAACGTAGCTAAAAATCGTGATGAAAAAATTCAGCGTCGAGTGCTTCGCGTGCAGTTTGTACAACACGAAATAACCGACCAGGAACGTCGGCAAGAAATAGAAAAGGAATAGCTGGGAGGAGAAGACCATAGAAATCAGTTGGTAGAGCTTAGTTGGTAGAACTTAGAAAAATGAGATTATCTAAGTTCTAAGTTCTAAGTTCTAAGCTCTAAGTTCTAATCACTCATTCACCTCGATAGCAAGATAGCGCGGAGATTCGTCGTCAAAGTATTCGTCTTCGACAGCACCGTCCCAGTTGCCTTCGAGCGGCACAAGTTTGAGCTTATGCTTGGCCTTGGCCTTGAATTCACCCACATTGCCCTTGGACTTGTCGGCCATTTTGTCCTTGACCTTGCCGCGAGCAATGAGCGGGTTGTATACGCCCACCAGCACGTCCTTGGCGTCCAGTTTGCCCGATTCCACCTTGAGCACCTTGTACTTGAACACGTACACGTAGCTGTACAGGTCGTTACTCGGCATCTTGCCCGGAATTTCGGTCAGACGGGCTTCGACAGCGATAGGATCAGCCACCGCAAAGACCGCAGCGGCAAACAGAATGGCAATCAATTTTTTCAGCATAATGCCTCCGAGGCCTAATATAGAAAATCTCGGCCGCCTAGTCGTCCAAAATGCAGCGGACTGACATTCCCCAATCAACGCTATAAGCCTCCCAATAGGAATACAAATCGCTGCGATCATTCAACAAACAGCGATATTCGTAATCATTTGAGGTCCAATACACGCCGTGTGCACCGCCACAAACGTGGACATTTCCAAAATATCGGCTAGAAAGGCCCGAAAAGCCATAAAGATCCGACCCTATTTCACCTGTCCAGGTACTAACGGATTTTAAGCTATTGCCCACCTCGGTGCTATCCCCAAGCTCAAGAGCGACAAAATCTTCAAGGACATCCCATTCTTTGCCGCTTGGCAAATGCCAGCCCACGGGGCAAACCGTCAACGCTTCTTCCTGATAATAAAGGCGGCCGTAGGTATAACAAGCGGTTGGTTCATCCAAGTAGCATCTACTTTTCGCAGAAATGTAATTCAAGTTTTGAGCCATCCAAGTCTGCGAGCCAATCTTTACCGTGCGATAAACCTGGCCATCGCGGGAATCCAAGAACTGACCGTACAATCCGGAACCAAGCATCTTTTTATTCAAAAAACCTTTATAGACGCAAGAATATTCCAGGCAATCATATTCCTGCGTTAAGTCAATGACCACGCGCGACGAAGACGAGGTTTCTTCCGACGAAGAAGATTCCGGCAAAGATTCCGAAGAACTTGAAGCATGCTTCTTGGAAGACGACGAAGATTTCGCCTTTTTCGAAGAACTGGAACGTTCCATCCTGAACCACAAGCCCTCTATACACCGGTAGTACGAGCCATCATTCACCACCAAAGACTGCTTGGGGAAAGAATTCCCCGTGCATGTCCCCATGTCGTACGGGGCTTCATCCAAATTCAAATCTTCATCGAAGTAATCGTCTTCGGGGGATCCAACCGGAGAACCCGTCTCCACAATTCTATCGTCACCGCCGCACGCACTCAAAGCCAGCGCCGCCAACAACATTGTGTACCGCAAAAAAACTTTGCGCATTCCGTTCTCCTTCTTTACAACAAAGTTCCCTTCTCTTCGCAATATAAAAATTTAGTTTAACACACCCTTGGGGAGCTCCCATAGATTTTTGCCAGTATACATAACAGAAAAAGGTCCCGACTTTCATCGGAACCTTTTTCACTGCTTCACTTGGACTCGAACCAAGGACAACGCGATTAACAGTCGCGGGCTCTACCAACTGAGCTATGAAGCAATTTGGTTTTGCCTTTGAGATTGCTCTCATCGACGGCACCAAATATAGATATTCAGAATATTTCGTCAAGGGGTAAGGGCGAATTTTTTGCGTTTTTTTTGAAAAAAATCGTTTTCGAGTGCATTTCGCAATTTTAGACGCCGCTTTTAGCCCTTTCCACCAGTTCTGCCATGTCTGCCGGATAGTCTTGGCTGTCGAAAACGCGCGATTCTTTCCAGTAGGGCAACTGGATTTCCACCTTGTACGCATAAAGCATCTGCGATTTGCCGCCGAGGGCCTTTAGGTCTTCGGCGGAAAGGCCTTCTTCGGAATTGTCGATAGAAGGATCGCGCGACCAGGAGCGCGACATCTTCTCGTAGTAGATTCCATCGAAGCTGTACAGGCGGTCGCCCAGAATCGGGTACCCGAGTTCTGCGAGGTGAGCCCGAATCTGGTGCTTGCGGCCCGTCAAGAGTTCGGCCTCCACCACCGAATATTTCGTCTCGCCGCCCACCGGTTGCGATAACTCGCCCACGCCCACCTTTCTGAAGCGCGTGTGGCAGGGTTTGCCGTCTTCAAAGTGGTGCATACGGAGCCGCAAGCGGTCCGCGGGGTCTTCGCGCAAAGACATCGTGCAATCTACAGGCTCGCCCGCAGGGGTTCCTTCAACCGCGAAGTCCCCGCGCACAACCGCCATGTAGAATTTCTTCAGCAAGATTCGGTCCAGATTCTTCTGGAACCGCGCCGCCGACTCGGCATACTTCGCAAACAGCATGAGCCCGCCCGTGTCGCGGTCCAGGCGGTGCATCGGGGTCGCCGTCTCGTAATCTGTCCCACGGCGCACAATCGAGGTAAAGGTATTGTAGAATATGTGCCCCGTATGGTGTACCGGCACGCCCGCAGGCTTTGCCACCAGCATGAATTCGTCGTCTTCGAACACGACCTTAAAATCCGTCGGAACTTCGGGCTCGGTATAGTTCGTTACGTGGTAAACCACCTTGTCGCCGCGGTGCGCCACCGTTTCAAGAGTCGCCGTCTCGCCATTCACCGCGACAAAACCGCCTGCAATTTTTTCGCCCCACAGTTCGCGGCTATGGTAGGTAAAACGCTTGCAAAGCGAATCGAGCAGCAGCCAGCCCTCGTGTTCGGGCTGCACCACGCTCTCGAAATACATATCAGAAGGTACTGGCATAAGAAAAATCAGACTACAGGGTTCAAATGTGTGATGTGTGATGTGTGATGTGTGATGTGTGATTAGTCATTATTCATTTCACATTTCACACTTCACATTACACACCATCCATCTACTCTCTATACAAATTGTGTTGCTTTATATACTCGTACACTTTCGGGTGTAATCCCTTGGGTTCTTCGCCGCACAGCAGCGCCTTGCGGATCGCGGTACTCGAATATACGCCCTCAAACCCTTGCTCCGGCCCAAGCCACAAAAGGTCAGCATAACCCTTCGCCTTGTGTTCTACAATATCCGGCTTCGGGTAACCGTTACGGGCAAACACAATCAGTTCAAAATCGCGCAGCAGCAGGTGTCCGTTGTAGTTGGTTCCGAAAAAATGCATCGGGTCGCGCCAATGCGGAATGCCGTCGTAGGTATCGGCACCGGTCAGCAGGCGAAAGTTAATGTCCGGGAATTTTTCCTTGAGCCCGCACAAAAACACGTACGAGCCGCGAAAATCACCCTGTTGAATTTCCAAGTCCGAAAGAATCAGTCGCGGGTCGCCTTCCATGGCAAGTTCCAGCATGGCAAAGCGGTCTTCGGGGCTTGCGTTCAGTTTCTTGTCCCAACGGTCCGGGCTCGGCACAAACCAGACTTCGTCACAAAATTTCTTTTCTAGGCAAGTCTTTGCCACCCTAATGTGATCCATGTGAACCGGATCGAACGCTCCCCCTAAAACAGCAACATTCTTCTTAAAATCAGACAAAACAAATCCCTAAAATTAAACCACTAGAACACGTACACCGAGAATCCCAAATTCATCTGGATGCGCCCGCCGTGAACCTTCTTGTCCATAAACGGGTCGTAATGCGTCAGCACCCAGCGGTAAGCGACTTCGGCAAACAGCATCGTCTTCGAGAAAATAAACAACAGCGATCCAAAGCCAGCGCCCCATTCGTTCCAGGCCACGTCGCCCAAGTCGCTCAGTTCCTTCACGCGAGAATACGAACCCAGCAAATAGACTTCGCCCAGCAAGTGGAGTCCCAATTCGAAATCCATTTCCGAATGGTCCACCTGGTAGTCCTTTCCGTCATCGGTATCCTCTTCGTAACCGTACATGCCATACCCCACGCGGAACAGCGCAAGTCCCGGGTACCAGATACCGATCATCGGTTCAATCTGGCGGAGTCCGATTCCTCGGTCAGAGCCCACGCCCGTACCAGAGCCAAAGCCAAGAGCCCCGCCCACAATCAACGGCGTGCGGATTCCGTTCAGCAACGGGCCGGCAGATGTTCCTGCAGCAGCCCCCGTGGTCGGGTCAATGGCCGCTTCCATCTGCGACCAGGCCGGAACGCAGGCAAACAGCGCAAACACGAGCAAGGCAATTATCTTTTTCATAGGCACCTCACGATACGGCTATCACCGCCACACCGAGCCCCACCAACACGTTCACCGCGGCATCGACCTTGGTCATCTTGAAGAATTTGGGGCGAATCAACTCTTCCTTAAAAATCTGCGAAATTTCCAAATGCGACAAGTACATCGAAATAGCGAGTTTCACAAATACGGCTCCCACCACCCAGTAGGCAAACTCCGAAAGATACGTAAGCGCAATATACAGCACCGAAAGCGTGCCCGTCAAGAAAAAGTTCGAGCGCCGCACAGCACTCTCGTCCGAATCGTTTTCCAGCGCCATCGCCTTGAATTCCTTGACCTTTTCGCAAATCGCCTCGTAACTCGTCACCAGCTGGTGCAGGTTATAGCCCACCAGCACAATCGACGCCACCAAGGTAATTTTTACAGCAATATCCATCAAACCTAATTCCTAGAATTCAAAATTCTCAAATAACTCGCATAGCGGGCCCGCGAAAGCTTACCCGATTCTACCGCCTCGCGCACCGAGCAGCCCGGTTCCTTCAGGTGCTTGCAGTTGCTGTACTTGCAGGTAAACAAGTCGCCCTCGAAAAATCCCGGGAAAATCTTCGCCAAAGTTTCGCCATCCATATCGTCTTCGCCATTCGCAAGACCGATGCTCCGAATCCCTGGCGTATCAATTACGTAGCCGCCACCCGGAAAATCAAACAGGCTCGAAGAAGTCGTCGTGTGCCTTCCCTTGCCGTCGCGTTCGCGCACGGCGCCGGTTTCAAGTTCGGCACCCGGCACCAGGGCGTTCACCAGCGTCGATTTACCCACGCCACTTTGCCCGCTGAACACAGACGACTTACCCAGGAGTTCTTCGCGCAAGCGTTCCAGGCCCACCCCCGACTTCACGCTCACGGGAATCACCTTGTCCACGATACTCATGAAGTCGCGGATATCGTCGGTCAGGTCGGCCTCGCCGTTCGGCAGCAAGTCCATCTTGGTCAGCACCAGCACAAACGGCAGATTGTTCAGGTTCGCCGCCAGCAAAAAGCGGTCCATGAACCCGTAGTTGAATTCCGGCTGCGTCACGCTCGCCACAATCACCACCTGGTCAATGTTTGCAGCCAGGGTGAGCTTTCGCCTAAAACTGTCGCGGGGGCCAGGGCGTTTGAGTTCGCTCTTTCGCGGGAGCACACGCACCACGCAATACTTCTGCGAGCCAACACCTTCGCCGCTGTCCTCGTCTTCGTTCACCTGCCCCAAAAGCACGCGGTCGCCCACCGCCGGGAATTCCCCTAGCGCCTTCGAAGTCGTCGCGCGGTACATGGCAGTGACAGTAGACGGTAGGCAGTAGGAAGTAGGAAGGGTGTCATTCTGAGCGAAGCCGTTAGGCGTAGTCGAAGAATCTAACCGAACCTCACATGTTCTTCGGTGCACTTCCACCACCAAACCCTCGACGCAATCCTTTTCGTCGATTTTTTCCAGCGGGTCCTTGATTTTCTTGATGCGGGGATTCTTGAATTCGCGACTGAAACGTTCCTTGACGGGGCGCTCGTCGACAACGCCGGACTCCATTTCGCGCATCACGTCGATACGCCTGCTGCGGTGATCGCGGCGGGTCGGCCTTACACGTCTAGATTCGCGTTCATCTTCGAAATCGCTATCAAGCATCACTTTTTTCTTTAGCGTTCTTTTGGCAATTTAGAAAATCCGGCAAAGTTTCTTCGAGTTCTTCTTCCGAAACGGGCCTATCCTGACGAATGGATTCCATCAAGAAATGAATCGCCTTCAGGCGCCCATTGCACTTTTCGATGCAATTGTCGTAAAAGCCCTTGGTTTTGTAGTCGCCCTCGACCACGCGCTCCGACGCATACAGGAAATGCTCCACGCAAATCGAAAGCTGCTCGGCTTCCGCCCGCAAGTCCACTAAATTGCTCTTGGTAAAAAACGGCATACCGCAAATATAGTAACAAAAGGGGGACGCCTCCTGCCCGATTGTCATGCCGGACCTGTTCCGGCACCTCCTTTCCTAGCCACAAAAAAAAAGCCACACGAATTCGAAATCACTAACGTGATTTCTTCTTTGCCATAAATAACTCCCATAGGGCTTTTGACGCCTACGGCGTCCGCGGCGTCGTTCGGTCATGCCAAAACGCAAGCGTTTTGACGTCTACGACGTCCGTAGCTGCGGCTCGATAATGCAAAAACAAGTTTTTTGCGCTATCTCGCCTTGC
>CACVQR010000007.1 GCA_902756345.1 Fibrobacter succinogenes
CTACGCCCTCGCTTACTACAAGAGCCAGGAAGCCGCAGGTTCCTTCCTCCCGAACGAAGGTGCCGTGCTCATCAGCCTCTCCGACAAGGTTAACTTGTCTGAACAGGCTATTGAAATCGGCAAGGAATTCCAGAAGCTCGGCTTCAAGATTTACGCTACCGAAGGCACCGCCAAGTTCTACGAGAAGGCCGGCGTCAAGTGCGAAGTGGTGAACAAGATCGCCGAAGGCCGCCCGAACGTCCTCGACATCATCCTGAACAAGCAGGTGAACCTCATCATCAACACGCCGTGGGCAAAGCGCGACGCCATCAAGGACGAAAGCGCCATCCGCAAGGCCGCTATTAAGTACAAGGTTCCGTACATCACGACCCTCGCCGGTGCCTACAACACCGTCAAGGGCATCGCGGCAGCAAGGAACGGACATGGCGCGGTTAAATCTCTTCAGGAATATCACGCGAGCATCGAAGAGATTTAACTGAAGAGTCTGCAGGAGTAGCGTGCAAGGCGAATGCCGCGACAGAGAGCTTGCTCTCTCTGGCATGGCTGAGCCGAAGCCGCTGACGCCGTAGGCGTCAATACCACGCGAGCATTGAAGAGATTTAATGCTTAATGTCATCCCCGCGAAGGCGGGCGGACAGCACTTAGCACTTTAGTGCTTAGTGCGCATGGCCACCAAGGTGGGGATCTCCTAGCGTAAGCGTGTCATCCTGAGCGAAGGGCGTAGCCCGAAGTCGAAGGATCCAGACCCGCATTTGTCACCCTGGAGCGTCCATAGGATGCGATAGGGTCCAAAAGCATTAAAGACCGTAGCAATAAAATGCTGCGGTCCTTTTATCATACTTGAAAAAGATTATTTCGAAACGAACTTGTTGACGAATTCCTGCGGGGTCATTACAGACAATGCGGAATTGTTGTAATCGGAAGTGTTGCGAGTGATGATACAGTCGAACCGGTGATGTTCTGCGACGGAATTTTGAACGGCATCTTCAAAATCTTCCCATCCGCTATCGAGAGCCGCCCAAATGTCGACTTCTGATACGGAAGAAACATGAACGATTTGGAGTAGATTGCGGATAAGCTGTTTTGTTAAAGACGGCTTTTTCAATTCCTTTTGTGCGATATAATAGATATCCGTAATTGCGGAAGCTGAAATGAATTCTTGGATATCGTCTGATGCTGCCTTGAGAACTGCTGCCGATTCGTTCACATGGGCGGTTCTATTCAGCAGAACATCTAGAACAACATTGGTGTCAACCGTTATCTGCTTACTTTTCGAGTCTCTCTGAACGGTAGTCTTCTAGTGACTTTCCTGTATTGGGAATAGCACCAATAAGCGAGTCAACGAGATCCGCTTTTGCATTCTTTTTTTCAGAGGATGCTACGACAGTATATGCGATAACAACCTCCTGTCCCGCTTCTAGCCGAACAGGTGGTTCTAGCACAATCTGCTGCCCATCGAAAAATCCTTTTGCAGTTGCTATCATGGTTTTACTCCGATAACGTTCTTTCTAAATATACCTTTTTACACGCTCGAAAGGCAACCCCCTTCCAAGTTGGAATAGCCTTTTCTCTTTACATATTAGCCTGGACTGGTACGCTGTTGTACGAGTGCGAAATGGTATTGTCATATTCATAGGGTAGTCTGGAAAAAAGACTGAATCAAAAAAATTCCCGGACCGTTCAAACAAACGTCCGGGAAAATGGAGTACAAAAAAAAGCCGCTCTGGTGGGTCTGTCTCGTCTAGAGACTTGCGGCTCGCGATTGCTGACTGGAACGGCTGCGATGCCGGCGCTTCTTATCCACCAGAAGGGCTCAATGATTAATATACCACTTTATTTCTAAAGTGGTACGGTTTTCTTTAATTTCGATATTCCAATTTGGAATAGTCGGCGCTAGCCGATGAATCCATGCGGCTTGAATCCGAGGCCCTTTACGAGTTCGAAGTCCTTGCAGCTGTTGACGCCTGCGGTGGTGAGCATGTCGTCGGTGATGGCTGCGTTTGCGCCGCTCTTGAAGGCGCGTTTGCCGTCGTCGCCCAAGACGCCGCGGCCACCCGCGAGGCGGATGAATGCTTTCGGGTTGATGAACCTGTAAATTGCCACGATGCGGCAGAATTCGTCGTTCGTGAGTTTCGGAAGATTCTCGTAGGGCGTGCCCGGGATGGCATTCAACACATTCACCGGCGTGGACTTGACGCCGAGCTTGCGGAGATCGAGGCACATGTCGATGCGGTCTTCCATGGTCTCGCCGAGGCCCATGATGCCGCCGCTGCAGATTTCAAGGCCTGCGGCAAGGGCGTTTTGGAGTGCACCGATTTTGTCGTCATAGGTGTGCGTGGTGCATACGTCCGGAAAATGCCTGCGGTAAGTTTCCAGGTTGTTGTGGAAGCGGGTGAGGCCTGCCTCCTTGAGCTTGTCGAACTGCTCGCGGTTCAAGAGCCCTGCCGAAAGGCATACGGAAAGCTTGGTTTCTTTCTTGAGGCGTCGAATGGCTTCGCTAATTTGTTCTACGTCGCGGTTCGAGAGCGTGCGGCCCGAGGTCACGATGGAGTAACGCGGAATGCCTGCGGCTTCTTTCTTCTTGGCGTCGGCTACGATTTCGTCGGCGCTGAGGAGCTTGTATTCGGGGGCGCCGGTGTGGTAGTAGCTGCTCTGGGCGCAGTACTTGCAGTTTTCGGAGCAGCGGCCGCTGCGGGCGTTCACGATAGAGCAAAAGTCAAAAACGTTGCCGTGAAATTTTTCGCGAATCTCGTTGGCGGCTTTCGTGAGTTCGTCGAGGTCGGCGTCGAGCAGTTTCACGGCCTCTTCGCGGTTGATTTCGTAACCGCCTAAAACCTTTTCCTTAAGTTCCTGGATAAAAGACATATCTTACTCCTTGAACATTTTCGCGTGCAAATATAAAAAAGTGAAGCTCGGCAGTTGTCGAGCTAAAATCTGTTTTTTGAGAAACTATCTATGGTATTGCATTTCGCTAAAGAAACGAGACGAAAAAACTTTTTTCAGAGAAGCGAGCTAGACAAAGTTCTAAAATGCATTTTGCTTAAGAAACGAGTGAGACGAGGCGTCGCTCGCCCGTAGCGTACGAGAATTGTACGTGAGGTGCGAGTGCAACGAAGTATCACGAAGTTTATTTAGCAAAAGGCGGCATGACCTGCCACAGCACGGCTTTGTGTGCGTGCAAGCGGTTTTCGGCTTCTTCGAAGCTCATGTTCACATCGAGGTTGTCCATCACGGAGTCCGTGATTTCTTCGCCGCGGTGTGCGGGCAGGCAGTGGCTGACCTTGCAGTGTGCCGGAGCAAGCTTCAGGAGTTCGTCGTTAATCTGGAACGGCAAGAAGTGAGACTGCTTCGTAGCCTTTTCGCCTTCCTGACCCATAGAGACCCACACGTCGCTATAGAGAATGTCGGCGTCCTTGACGGCTTCCTTCGGGTCGTGGAACACGCGGTACTGGCAGCCGTGTTTCTTCAAGCCTTCTTGAGCTTCTTCGACCACCTTGGCGGGCTGTTCAAAGCCCTTCGGGCAGGCGAGCGTGAAGTTCATGCCCACCTTGGAGGCAAGTGCGAGGAAGGAGTTTGCCACGTTGTTGCCGTCACCGATAAAAGCGACTGTCTTGGGCTTGCCGTCTGCATTCTTGAAACCGCCGAGGTTTTCCTTGATCATCTGGGCGAATGCGATTGCCTGGCACGGGTGGTAGTCGTCGGTCAAGGCGTTCACAACGGGGACGCTGCCGTATTCGGCGAGCTGTTCCACCAGGTCCTGCTTGAAGCAGCGGACCACGATAGCGTTCACCCAGCGGCTAAGGCAGCGGGCCACATCCTTGACGCTTTCGCGCTTGCCAAGGCCAATGGAATCGGGTGCGAGCAACACGGCGTGGCCGCCGAGCTGGTTCATGCCTACCTGGAATGTGGTGATAGTTCGCAGCGAGGGCTTTTCGAAGAACATGGCGATGTTCTGGCCGTGCAGGCGGTCAGACACCTTGCCGGCGTGGACTTCTGCCTTCAGGCGAGAAGCGATTTCGATAGTTTCCAGGATTTTTTCTTCGCTCCAGTCCATGAGGCGGAGGAAGTGCTTGTTGCGATCAATCATTTTTGATTCCTTTGGGCAAGCCCGTAAAACAAAAAAAATTAAAAAACGGAGCTTTTACACTCCGTCTTTAACAGGAAATCACAATAGAATGCTAACGGATATTAGCGAAGTTTCTTTTTGTGACGGTCACGACGACGGCGCTTCTTACGCTTGTGAGTCGCAATCTTCCTGCGCTTTCTTTTCTTTCCGCAAGGCATGTTGTTTCTCCGTTAAGGGTTAAACTTGAAAATGTGCCTCCAAATAGAGAAAATTTTAGGGGCTTTGTCAAGGTGAACGACCCTTAAAAAAGGTAAAAACGCATAAAAATATGCAAAAAGAGCATGTAAAAAAGCCCCCCAGCTTGCGCCGAAGGGCTTTCGAGGTGTCTGGTTTTCTAGGGGAGCTAGTTCAAAGTGGGTGTTTCCCAGTCGATCCATTCGGACTTCTTGAAGTTGATTGTCTGCGTATTCTTGGAATAATCAATCTTACCCGTCTTGGCGTCCTTGCCGAGCAGGAACTTGTTCATAAAGTCCTTGACTTCGTCGAACTGTCCGTTCGGGAGCGAACAGTGCGCGTGGCCGCCTTCCTGGCTATAGGTGTAATTTTCCGTCACGCCGAGAGCCTTGTAGGTTTCGAGAGAAGCCTGGCCGCAGTAGTTCGACGGCACTTCGCCCAGCCATTCCTGGCCAGCGTTATCGATGATGAGGAGCGGACGCGGAGCGACCATGCTTACGAGCATGTGCTGGTCGAACGGGAGCGTATTTTCCCTGCCGTCGTAGTTCTTGAAGCTAGAAATCATCCACTTGCCTTCGGAGCCGGCGCTGGCCAGACCCTGCACAAACTGCTTGCCCTTCTGCTTGTTGACCTGGGCGCCTACACGCCAAAGCGATGCGCCGCCCGAACCGGATTCCTGCGGAATGGTGAGCGCGATGCGTTCGTCAAAAGCGCCGATGGCGAGAGCTGCCTTCCCCAGGCGGGAACAACCGCTAACAGCCAGGTGCTTGACATCGATGCCTGCATCGGGGTCTTTTTCCAAAGCGTCGATTAGGCGGCTCACGCCCCATGCCCAGGCGATAATGGTGCCCTGGCCGCCGTTGTAAAGCTGGAAGAACTTGCCGCCACCGCTTTCGGGAGCGACATTGTTCGTATTGAAGGTTATCATGGCGATGTCCAAGCCGTTGGTCGAGGAGCCGAGGCTTCCGCATGAGCCAAATCCCTGGTCCAGGCCGATGAGGGCCGGCTTCGGCTTGTCCTTGGTGCCGGCGCTGTTGATGGTGACGTCGAAGGAGACGGACTTGCCCTTGTCGGTAACGGTGACGGTGTACTTGTTGCCGGACTTCTTGCCCTCGACCTTTTCGGGATTGCGCGGCTTTTCGCCGAACATGAGTTTTTCGTACATGGCGCCGATTTCTTCGCGACGGCACTTCCAATCGGCCTTGCTAGAAATACGCTTGCCGTCAAGTCCCATGAACGGGTCCGGGAGTTTGGCATTGTTCACGCTAGAGGGAATATTGCCAATCTGGCATTCGCTGCGGTGGTCTTCCACGAAGTCGTTGCCGGGTGTCGGCGGAATGACTTCTTCTTCGCTGGAACTGGATTCGGCGGGTTTCACGTCGCCTGCAGAGCTGCTAGAAGTGTGGTGATGGTGTCCGCTGCTCGAAGATCCGACGACGGGTTCTGAGGCCAAAGAACTCGAAGATGTGTAAGAATTATTTGGAATAGAGTCGTTTTGAGCATTGGCGAGACTATCCGTTTGGCTGGAATCTTGAGGCGTTACGACAGGTTCTTGGGAGGTTGCTCCCGAAGAGTCTGCCGGCACGTCAATCACGTTCGGCCCTTCGTTGATTTCAAAGTCGATTGTCTCGACAGGCGTCTGCTGATTGGCTAAATTTGCTGAATCTGCGTTAAATTCGCCATATTTGTCAATGAGACACTGTTCTGTGGTACATTCGGTAGCGGTCGTGCTTTCGTCGCCGCATGCCCAAAAACCGGCGGCAATAATTGCCGCTGGCAATAGATATTTATATTTGTTCATACATCCAATCCCAATTAGAGTGTAGTGAATTCTGCACTCGTAAATGTGTAAATAAAATATATTCTTTTTTTTAAAGTGGAAACTTTTGTTCCGATTTTTTACGTTAATTTTTATCAACAGGGCGGGTCGCTTGCTTTTTAGCGCCTAATTTGTGCGAAAACGATAGCGACCATCATGATGGCGCAACCGCAGATTTCGCGGGCTGAAAGTTGTTCCCCTAGAATTGCCCAGCCTGCAAGCACGGCGAAAACCGATTCCAGGCTCATCGTAAGCGAAGCGATGGTGGGTTTTACTTTGTCTTGAGCAACAATCTGTAACGTGTAGGCGATTCCGCTAGAGCAGAAGGCGGCAAAGCAAAGTCCTGCGACGGCTCTTGGATTGACAAGCGCGGCAGCAATCGTGCTAAATTCCATAACAGGGAATTTCATGTCGAAAACAATCATGAGCGGAGCCGTCAAAACGCCGATAGTGAGGAACTGGATCGCCGAAACGCGAATCGGGTCGACTTTGTTCACGAACTTGTCGATGACCAAAATATGGATTGAAAAGGCGAGGGCGCACAGCAGCGAAACACCATCCGAAAGTTCCAATGAAAAACCGTCCTTGATGCAGAGCAGGTAAAGCCCGACGGTGGTAATCGCGACGCAAATCCATGTCTTTGCCGAAATGCGGTGCCCGAGAATGAGCCTTACGACTGGCACGAGCACGATGTAGCACGCTGTCAGGAATCCGGACTTGCCGGCGGAGGTGCCGAGAAACATTCCCAGCTGTTGCAGGTTCATGGCCGTGCACAAGGCGAGCCCGTAAAAGAATCCGGCTTTCCAAAGAAGCTTGGTTTCGGCGGGGGAGCGCGGCCTGCGCGGACTTTTGCCGAAAATGTCGAGAATCTTGAAAATCAGGGCCAAAAAGCCAGCCGCGATAAAGCAACGTATGCACGAAAAGGTGAACGGCCCGAAGGCGTTGCCCTCAATTTGGGCTACAAAGCCCGACCCCCAGATGGCGGCGGTTAGAACGAGTAAAAGCGTATACCATAAATTGGTCATGTATACATATATAGAAATCCTCAAGATTTGAAAAAAAATTATATCTTTTAAGGAAAAGACTATTTTACAGATGAAAAAGACTGCTGAAAAGAAGAATACGATTTCCTTTGTGGTCGATGTGGGCAACTCCCACACGGTGATTGGTATTTTCAAGGATACCAAGGTGGTGGATTATTGGCGCTTGACGACCCGCAAGGAAACGACCTCTGATGAAGTGATGAATAAAGTGGGCGGCCTATTGAGGTTCTCCAAGATTAAGTCAGAAGAGATTACCCACGTGGGACTTTCTACCGTGGTGCCCGCTTTGGAACGCCCTTGGATCAAGGCTTTGGATTCCTTGCTAAAAAAACGTGTGCAGGTGGTGAATTCCAAGAACTGCATGGGTTTGCAGATTAATTACCAGAACCCGTCGATGGCCGGTGCCGACCGCTTGTGCAATGTGGTTGCCATGCGTGAGGCTGGTTTCAAGAATGCGATTGTCGTGGATATGGGGACCGCTACCACTTTCGACGTCATGAAGGATGGCGCCTTTGCGGGTGGCGTGATTATTCCCGGCATTAATGCAAGCCTGGATGCCTTGACGGAAAAGGCCGCGCGCCTTTTGCCTGTGACGATTGAATGGCCCGAGGCTGTGGTGGCGGACAATACCGATGACGCAATCCGCGCTGGTCTTCTGTATGGATTCCTTGCTCAGTTGGAGTTCCTCATCGGAAAAATCAAGAAGGAAATGGGCTGCGATGACATGCCCGTCTATGCAACCGGTGGTTGGGGGAAAACCATCGCTCGTAGAACATCCTTGATTGATAAATACGATCCGTTTTTGACGCTGCGAGGGATTCGTCTGGTAGCGTTGAACGGGACGGCAACTTCTGCTTACAGCGACGAATCGCGGGACTCGGAAGAAGAGTAATTTTTCTCAATTAAGAGGGGGGGGATTAATGTCACTTATGGCCATAATAGCTATATTATGCTCATATAATTGGAGCTTAATATGCGCTGTCTAGTTACTGGTGGGGCTGGGTTTTTGGGAAGTCACTTGTGTGAACGTCTTTTGAACGACGGACACGAGGTTATTTGCCTTGACAACTACTTTACGGGTCGTTTGATGAATGTCGACCACCTGCGCGACAATCATCGCTTCGAACTGATCCGCCACGATGTGACAGAACCGATTCTGTTGGAAGTGGACCGCATCTTTAACTTGGCATGCCCCGCAAGCCCCATCCATTACCAGTTTAATCCGGTAAAGACCATCAAGACGAGCGTGATGGGTGCCATCAACATGCTTGGCATGGCCAAGCGCGTAAAAGCACGCATCTTGCAGGCAAGTACCAGCGAAGTCTATGGCGATCCGGCCGTGCATCCGCAGACCGAAGACTATTGGGGAAACGTAAACCCCATCGGCATCCGTAGCTGCTACGACGAAGGCAAACGCGTCGCCGAAACCCTGTTCATGGATTACCACCGCCAGAACAATGTGGATATCCGCATCGTGCGAATTTTTAACACCTACGGCCCGCGCATGCTCATGAACGATGGCCGCGTCGTCAGTAACTTTATTGTGCAGGCGCTCAAGGGCGAAGACATCACCATTTACGGTGACGGTAGCCAGACCCGTAGCTTCTGCTATGTAGACGACTTGATCGAAGGCTTTATCCGCATGATGAACCAGGACAAGATTATTGGACCGGTCAACATCGGAAACCCCGGCGAATTTACGATGCTTGAACTTGCTAAAGAAGTTCTTGAACTCACGAGTTCCAAAAGCAAGATCGTGTACAAGCCGCTTCCGGGTGATGACCCCAAGATGCGCCGTCCGAACATTGACCTTGCAAAATCCGCTCTCGGCTGGGAACCGACGATTCCCTTGCGTCAGGGCCTCGAAAAGACGATTGTGTATTTCGACAAACTTTTAAAAGACAATAAACAATAAACCCTAAAATCGTTCCATGAAAAAAATTTCACTCACGGGCATTAAGCCCACCGGCACACCTCACTTGGGTAACTACTTGGGCGCAATTCGCCCGGCTCTTGAACTTTCGAAGACCTACGATACGGTATATTTCATTGCCGATTACCATGCTTTGACTACGGTGCAGAACGGTGCAGAGATGCGGGCCAACATCTACAAGATTGCGGCTACCTGGCTTGCTCTTGGTCTGAACCCGGAAGAAGGCCTGTTCTACAAGCAGAGTGACATTCCCGAGATTTTCGAACTTAGCTGGGCTCTCAGCTGCTTTACGCCGAAGGGATTCATGAACCGCGCCCACGCCTACAAGGACAAGGTGGCGAAGAACGAAGCCGCCGGCGAAGATCCGGATGCCAACGTGAACATGGGGCTCTACTGCTACCCGTGCTTGATGGATGCCGACATTTTGATGTTCAGCGCAGACATCGTGCCCGTGGGCAAGGACCAGAAGCAGCACGTGGAATTCGCCCGCGATATCGCCATCAAGTTCAACAAGCATTTTGGCGAAGACGTATTCACCATTCCGGAACCGGTGTTCCAGGAAACGACCGGCATCATCCCGGGTCTTGACGGTCGCAAGATGAGCAAGTCCTATGACAACGTCATCGACATCTTCCTGGAAAGCAAGGCTTTGAAAAAGAAGATTGGCAAGATCGTGACGAACTCCCAGGGGATCGAAGAACCCAAGGATCCGGACACCTGCAACGTGTTCAAGCTGTACAAGCTGTTTGCGACACCGGAACAGACCGAGGCGCTCGCCGCCCGCTACCGCGCTGGTGGCATGGGCTGGGGCCATGCCAAACAGAAACTCCAGAACGTGCTGGAAGAACACCTGGGTGCAGCCCGTGAAAAGTACTTCTACTTGCTGAACCACACCGAAGAAATCGACAAGATTCTTGCTTACGGCAAGGAGAAGGCCCGCGTGAAGTCCAAGGCCATGATGGAGAAGGTTCGTTCCCTGTTGGGAACATACTAATAAGACCGCTCGGTCTAATGCCGCGAGGTTCGTACCCCGGAGCCCTCGCTCTCGCCATCACGACTCGTTAATACGAGTCGCTTATGGCTCACTAGTTCCCGCGGCTGCCTTCGATAATCCAATTACACAGCTCCTCGATACTTGCGTAGTCGGGGAGTGTTTTTATAAAGTTCGATGATTTGCTGCGTTCGATGAACTTGCTCCAAGCCTGTTCATTCTTGGCTTCGAGACCCAAGTGTTCTTCGATGGCGCCGCGCGTCCACACCCAAATGCCTTGGCTGCGGAGCTTCGCGTGAATGCTGCGGATGGGTTGTTGCGCTTCTTCCATTTCGGCCATCATGGCATAAGCGGTGGAGGCGCTAATGTTACTGTGCTTGTTGACGGGCAGCCCGTTTACCAAGCGCAAATGATTGTGGAAGGCGAGTTCGCGGAACAGGTCGCGGCAATACTTGATGTCGGGATCGTTCGCTTCCAGGAATCCGTCGCGGGTGGCGGTGGTGAATGCGTAATCTAGGTCCACGATGGCGCGCACGGGCATGTCCATGGCGTCGAGCACTTGCATGCTCTTGCGGGTGTTGCTCACGCCGCCCTGGCGGACCAGCGCGCATTTAATGAGGGCGAAGGACTGCCCGGTAATGCGCTCAAAAAGCGCCGGAAGCACGCGCCATTCGGTCTTGCCTTCGGTCAAAAGTACATAGTCGGCAAACAGGAGCTCGTTGCTGTTGCTAAGGCTGAATAGCATTTGCAACTGGCTGGGAGCATCTTGCACCACCTGGTGCACGGCGTCTTCCATTCGCTTGCGCATGTAGGTGCCGCGCTCCTTGTTCTTGCGGATGAGTAGCGAGGTGCTTACGTCTTCGCTGGTAACCATCTGGGCGCTGTGGGTGGCAAATACCACCTGGTAACCTTCGTTCGAAAGGTTCTTGAGAGCCACGCGCACGAGTTCTACTGCTTGCGGGTGCAAGTAAAGTTCCGGCGAATCGATAAGCAGCAGCGTGCGGCTAAGGTAATGGTTGTGATGATGCTTTTTTACATCGGCCAGGTAACGCACCAGTGCCATCTGGATAGCTCGCTTGCTGCCTTCACCCATGCGGCTGATGTCGCGTTCAAAACCGTCGTCTTCGTCGATGACCTTGAGGCTTGCGCTCTTGAGGAATGTTTCAAGGGTCGGCATGGGAATGTCGAATTCCACTTTGACGCTTGGGAATAGCGGCGAAAGTTTTTCGTTGACTTCCCGGTCAAAGGTCTCGATTTCGGCGGCGCGGTTTTCGCTGTCGGGCGAAAGCAGGTCGCTGAATTTGTTCAAAAGCGTGTTGATTTCGTTGCCGAAACGGCGTTCCAGCGGCTTGAAAATTTCATGCAAGAGCTTGGTGAACGCCTGGTTCCCTTCGAAATCCCAAATGGCAATCGATTCGGGGAACATGCGGTGGTAAGCGAACTTGAACGCTTCACTGGGGCGAACCCATTCGCGTTTGTCGCCCTTGCGGTGATTGCTCGGCACGAATACGAAAAGCTCGAGCGCTTCGGGATTTTCGTTGGGAATGCGCTGCACTTTCTTGACGCGCAGGCGGCCGGGGCCTTGTGGCGTATTCTGCAAAAACGGTCGCACTTCGGAGGCGTATTCTTCACCAAGGCGGTTGAGCACTTGCTCTGTAATGCCATCAAAAACGCCGATGACTTCTACGGGGTCGTTAGGGTCGTCAAAATACGAAATATCCAGCGAAAATTTGGACAAAAGCCAGCGAATACCCATCAAGATATTCGTTTTGCCCGCGTTATTGTAGCCGATGAGTGCGGTAAAGCTACTGAGCGGAAACGTCTGCCTCTGAATAGAGCGCAGATTCGAAATAGTAATCTCGGATAATCTCAGTGCTTGTTGTGTCATACCCTGAATGTATATAAAAAGTGTGGGGTGCGAACACTAAAAATGCCGTTTTTTTACTTTTTGGAAAGAATCATGCGGGTCTCCCGCTTATAACTTTTGTATTTTTGTCCCGAATTTTGTTTATAGGTAGGTTTATTCTGCGCTTTCGCTGGCTGTTTCTATTTGCTGTGTTTGTTGGGCTTGCTCAGGCCCAGCTTTTGGACATGTCCGAAATGTCCGAGAGCTATATGGTCGAAAATAAAATCCATAAGGTAAAGGTCGAAGGTACCGTCCACATGGACGACCGCGCGGTCCTTAGCCGTATCGGTATTCGCGATGGTCAAAGCTATTCTCCGACGGCCCTGACCGAAAAGGTGCAGTCCTCGGTGACGTCCCTTTACAAGTCGGGCCTGTTTGACGATGTGACTGCCTGGATTGACTATGTGGGCGATGGCACCGATGTCGACCTCATTTTCAAGATTAAGGAACTCCCGGCATTGGATACGGCCGTATTCGAAGGCTGTGATGAAGAATCCGAAGAAGATTTGAAACTCAAGATCCGTATGATTCCGGGTCAGGTTTACAGCAAGAGCCAACTCGAACGCGACCGCCAGGCTATTTTGGATTTTTACCGCGCCGAAGGCTACTTGCTGGCCGAAGTGGGCTACCGCGAAACGCCGGTCGACGAAAACAAGAATATGGTGACCTTCATTATCCGCGAAGGTGAAAAGGTCAAAGTCCGCCAGTTCGATATCCAGGGCAACGATCATGTGCCTGCCGAAGATATCATGGAACACATGGTGACAAAGCTCGACCAGTGGTGGGGCGGCGGCGAATTCAAGGAAAACATTTTTGAGGCTGACCGCGACACGGTGTTGAACGCTATTCGTCATTTCGGTTACCTGGATGCAGAACTGACCGAATTCAGTGCCGAATACCTGCCGGACTCCACCTGCTTGTTCTATATGGGCCGCATGGTTCCGCTGGGCGAAAACCTGGAAGTCCTTTACAAGCAGCTGAACCTCGCCTTGGGCGACTCCGCAACGCCCTTGTACAAGATGGCGGGCAAGCCCACCATGCAGGTGACGCACTTCTTCCGCAGGCACCGCGAAGTGGGCGAAATGCCGTGGGTGTCTAGACCTAAGGTCACGGTCAAGGCCGAAGAAGACGCCTGGAAGATGTTGAACGACATTATCCGCTACGAAAGCGCCCGTAAGGAATTCCTGGACATTGTCGACGGTCGCAAGTGGAAGAACCCCAAGATCGATTCCTTGCGCAAGGTCAAGAAACGCTCTACTTATCAAGAAAAGTTGATGGTCCGCTACATGATCGAAGACATGTTCCCGGTCCTCAACAAGTACGACAATATCAAGACTTCGAGCTCGATTCTCATTCATATCCACATGATTGAAGGTCGTAAGTACTACATGGGTGGTTTGCACTTCTCGGGTAACGAAGTGCTCAACGACAAGATGCTTGCCTATGCCTACCGCCTCGACAGCGGCGAAGTCTTTGACCAGTACAAGTACGACGCTTCCCGCAAGGCCCTTCTGGATGCCTACCGCGAAGACGGCTACCTGTTTGCCCAGTACGAAGAAACCCGTACGTTCGAAAACGATTCTATTGTGAACCTGTCCTACAGGATGACCGAAGGCCTGCCTGCCCAGATTCACAAGGTGCATATTCACGGCAATACCAAGACCAACGAAAAGGTAATCCGCCGCGAAGTCCGCCTGTATCCGGGCGATACTTATCGTCAGTCCTTGTTGGAACGTAGCTTCCGTGAAATCATGCAGCTCAACTACTTCGACATGGTCGTGCCCGACATCAAGGTGGTGGGCGAGCAGGACGTGGACCTCGACTTTACCGTGCAAGAAAAGGAAGCCGGTACCGGCCAGTTCAGCTTGGGCGTGTCCTATAGCGAAAGCGACGGTGTCGTGGGTACGGCTAGCGTGTCTATTCCGAACTGCTGTATGGGTGATGGCCAGGCTGCATCGTTCAGCGTGGAATACGGTGCCGACAAGAAGAGTGCTTCTATCAGCTTCCAGGAACCCTGGTTCATGGATAAGCCGATCACCTTGGGTGCAAGCCTTAGCTACTCCTGGTGGAACATGTCCAAGTATGACGACCCCGACATTACCCGTTACGGCGGTTCTGTCTACCTGGGTAAGCGCCTCAAGTGGCCCGATGACTATTTCTACGGCCAGATCGGTTACAGCTGGCTCATGAACAAGCAGGGCCCCAACATCGATGACAGCTACGTGGTTTACACCGGTGTGGAATCGGCCTTGAACTTCCGCCTGTTGCGTGACGACAAGAACCTGCCTCAGTTCCCGACCGAAGGTTCCCGCTACGTGCTCGATATCCAGTGGGCAGACGATGTGCTGTTTAGTGACTTCAACTTCGTGAAGACTGAACTTACGGTGAAGTGGTGGTTCCCGCTGTTCCGCGACCGCCTGGCCATAGCCCTTACGAACCAGTACGGCGTGATCTTTGGCGACCAGTTGCAGTACCGCACGCTTTACACTATGGGTGGCGTGATGGGCTACGAAGGCATGATGCGTGGTTACAGCTCGGGTTCTATCGGCTACCGCCGCTTGGGTCGTAGCTACCAGTACACGGGTGCCGAACTCCAGCTCGGCCTTGTGCCGCAGACCTTCTACCTGTTGCCGTTCTTCTTTGACGCCGGTAACGTGTTCGGTGAACGCTACAACCCGCGCACCAAGGTGCCCGAACCCTCCAGGAACCCGCTCAACGAATGGGATCCGACGAGCCTCAAGAAGGATATCGGTTTCGGTTTCCGCGTGATTGTTCCGATGCTCGGTATTATCGGCTTCGACTTTGCCTGGCCCTTGGATGTGGGCGAAACCTATAGCGGCACACAGCGTACCGAAGTGGGCGACATGCAGTTCAACTTTGTCATTGGCCAGGGATTCTAAGGAGGCTTTATGCTTAAACATCTGCTGATGGCTTTAATGCTTGCGTTTGCGACCGTCTCGTTTGCCGAAGATGGACTCCGCATTGCACATGTGGATTCCAAGCTGATCTTTGACGGCTACAAGGGCACCAAGCGCGCCCAGGAAGAGTACGACCGCCAGGTGGCCAAGTGGGAACAGCAGGGCAACTTGCTGCAGAAGGAACTTGCCGCCATTAAGGAAAAGCTCGACAAGCAGGTGCTTATGCTCAGCGACGAAAAGAAGCGCGAGCTCGAAGCCGAGTACAACAAGAAGGATATGGAACTCAAGAGCTTTATCGACCGCGTGTACGGCCGTAAGGGAGAACTGATTTCTGAAAACGAAAAGGTGAGCGGTCCGATCATTCAGTTGATCCGTAAGGCCATTAACGAAATCGCCTTGCAGGAAGGCTACGACATGGTGGTTGACCGGGCAACGGGCGCCGTAGTGTTCTGGAAAAAAGAGAACGACCTAACGCAGAAAGTGCTTGACTACCTGAACAACAGATAATCAAGCCTCGACAATTTAATCAACAAAAAAGAGCAATGAAATTTTTTCATTGCTCTTTTTAAATTTCACATTTCACATTTCACACTTCACACTTCACACTTCACACTACACATTTCACATTCCTCACTACACACTGACTAGTACGCGCCTTCGCCCTTGAACACGACCTTGAAGGTCTTGAGGATAAGCGAGACATCATCGCTCAGCTTGCCATTGCGCTTGATGTAGTCGTTGTCGAGGCGCATCTGGCCTTCGAAGCTGATGTTGCTGCGACCGCTGACCTGCCAAATGCAGGTGAGACCTGGCGTTACGGACAGACGCATGCGGTGCCAGGGCTCGTATTCCGCCACTTCGGACGGAATCGGCGGACGCGGACCCACAATGGACATGTCGCCCTTGATGATATTGAAAAACTGCGGGAGTTCGTCGAGGCTGAACTTGCGGAGCACGTGACCGAACGGATAGATGCGCGGGTCGTTCTTCATCTTGAACGTCTTGCCGCCCGTTTCGTTCTGGGCCATGAGTTCCTTTTTGCGTTCTTCGGCGTCCACGTACATGCTGCGGAACTTGTACATGGTAAAGAGCTTGCCGTTCTTGCCTACGCGGGTCTGCTTGAAGATGACAGGTCCCTTCGGGTCGCTGATCTTGACTGCGGCCGCGCAGAAAAGCAGTAGCGGGGAACAAAGTACAATCGCGATGCTGGTGCAGGTCACGTCGACAATGCGCTTGACCATGTGGCGGTAGCGAATGGTGTGCGGGTGTTCCCAGATGTGGTCAAGGTTCAGGCGGCTAAGCGAGAAGAATCGACCGTTAGCGCTGTTGAAGTCCTTGATTTTATCTTCGAGTTCCAGGTTGTCTTTTTCCTGGTATCCGGTATAGATATAGGCTTCAAAGATGGGCTTCTTGGGGTTGATGCGCAACGTCTGGATAAGGCCTGCGTCGTTCAGCTTGTGCAGAATCTCCTTGCGGATCGATTCCAGCACCGAGAGGTCGGAATTCAGCAAGATGATGCCGAGACCGCTACCGTCGGAAAGGTAGCCCAAGACATCGATAAAGCGCAGGTGCGAAAACATGGTCAAAATGCTGATTCGCCAGGTGTTTTCGACGGTCTTGTTCGGGCTACCCCAACCGAAGAAGTCGTACTGGTGCGAATACATCTTGATGTACAGGAACGGCTTGCGGGTGCGGTTCGCACGCATGAATTCTTCGTTCAAGCGCGTTCTGAAGAGCTTTGCCGGGTAGACAATGTTCTTCAGTTTCTGCTCGTCGAGAATTGAGCCAATTGCCGGGTTAACGGATTCCTGTTCCATAATGAGAAATGTAGAAAAAAGTGGTCAGTAAATAGTGGCTAGTAAACAGGATTGCAAATGAGAAAAGCTTCATTTTGCCCCTAACCCCTAACCCCTAACCACTAACTACTAATCATTAATTTCTATCTTTACGCCCGTAAAAATTTAAAATGGAGACGCCTTATGTTGCGTATTGGTCTTATTGGTACTGGAACCGTTGGTGGCGGTGTTATCCAGATTCTGGAACAGAAGATTGCCGAGTACAAGGAAAAGCTCGGTGTCGAACTCGAACTCGCCTGCATCTGCGCGAAGTCCGAAGAAGAAGTTGCCCCGTACAAGGCGAAGGGCTACAAGGTTTCGACCAATGCCGACGAAATGATCGCCGGTAACGACATCGACGTGCTCGTGGAACTCGCCGGTGGCTACAACATGCCGCGCAAGTGGATCCTCGCTGCCCTCGAAAGCGGCAAGCATGTGGTGACCGCGAACAAGGCCCTTCTGGCCAAGTACGGTCATGAAATTTTCCCGCTTGCAGCCAAGAACGGCCTGCATGTGCTGTTCGAAGCAGCCGTGGGCGGTGGCATTCCCATTATCCGTAGCCTGCAGGAAGGCCTGCTCGGCTCTACGGTGGAACACCTGAGCTGCATTATCAACGGTACTTGTAACTACATCTTGAGCCGCATGGCCGACGAAGGCCTCGACTTCGATGTGGTCCTGAAGGATGCCCAGAAGCTCGGCTTTGCCGAAGCTGACCCGACTTTCGATATCGAAGGTATCGACTCCGCCCACAAGACGGCTTTGCTCGCTAGCCTCTGCAGCGGCAAGCGCGTGGACTTCGAAAAGATTCACGTGACCGGTATCTCCAAAATTACCGCCCAGGATATCGCATTCGCCAAGGAAATCGGCTGCTGCGTGAAACTCCTTGGCATTTACCACCGCGACGGCGACCGTGTGGACGCCCGTGTGCATCCGTGCTTTGTCTCGAACGACAACCTGCTTTCGAACGTGAACGGCGTGATCAATGCCGTGTACCTGAAGTGCGACAATCTGGGCGAAACGGTTCAGACCGGTGCCGGTGCAGGCCGCTTGCCGACCGCTTCTGCCGTGGTGGCCGACCTCGTGTCCTTGGCTCGCTCCGTGGACCAGGGCAGCCGCAAGGCGCTCCCCATGGGCTGGTTCAACGTCGACAATTCCGCGACGCTCGTGCCGATTTCGGAAACGACTTCTCGCTACTATCTGCGCTTCACCTCTCGTGACGCTTGCGGTGTGCTTGCCAAGATTACGAGCATCCTGGCCGAAAACAAGATTTCCATCGAAACCATTATCCAGAAGAACGTGAAGGATCCGGGTAAGGTTTCTATTGTGGTAATCACCGAAAAAACGCAGGATTGCAAGACCTCGAAGGCTGTCGACGCTATCGACGCCCTGCCTGAAATCGTGGAAAAGAGCCAGGTGATTCGTTTCCTTGCCTAAAAACGGCAGTAAACGGAAAATCTGGAATCCTGTAATTTGGTAATTTAGGGCTGTTATGATTCGCGCCGCTACATTGGAACGCATTCTCGTTGTCCTTTCGGACTTCGTGGCGTTGTCGATTTGCTTTGTACTCGCCTTCTGGGTGCAGTTCCACAGTGGTTGGATTGCCGATAAATTTGACCCGAGCAAGTCGTTAGCCGACTATGCCCACATGGGCCTCGTGCTCAATGTGGGCTGGCTTGTGCTGTTTACTTGCGCCGGGCTTTACCGTTCATGGCTGTTGATGTCGCGTACGCACCAGGTTTTGCGCGTGTTGCGTGCGGTGCTCATTGGCATCGTGCTTGTAATCGCAGTCCTGTTCGGCGCTGAATTTATCGGTAAGGTCATGGTGAACGAACCGCTCAACCAAGGTTACCTGTACGGTTCTCGATTCCCCTGGATTTTTATTTATGGCGGCTTTGCGCTGTTCCTGGTGATTCTCTTCAGAATGCTCATTTACCGCTGTCTGCGTAGGCTCTTGAGCCTTGGCTTTGGTGCGAACAACATTCTTGTCTTGGGTGCGACCGAGGCGGGCCGAAAGATTGCCGAAGCGCTTGCGAAAACTCCCGAACGCGGCCAGCGTGTGGTGGGCTTTGTGGATGAACGTTTCCAGGTCATGGAACATGAATTTGCGAATGTTCCGGTGCTTGGAAAATATGCAGACCTAGCTTCGCTCATTAAGAAGTACAAGGTAACGGGCATTATTATTGCGCACGAAAGTTCTTCTCCGCAAGAAATTATGCGCGTGCTTGTGTGGGTGTGCGACCAGCCGGTTCACATTTACCTGGTGCCTGAACTCTACAGCGTGGTGCATGGACAGTTCAAGGCGAACCTGGTTTATGGTTTTGAATTGCAGGAACTGTTTGCGTTTACCATGCCTTTGTGGCAGGTGCGCGTGAAGCGTGTGATTGATATTCTGTTTGGCGCATTCCTCGGAATAATTTCGTTCCCGGTATGCGTACTCGCCGCCATTGCAATCAAGCTCGAAGATCGTGGTCCGGTGTTCTATTCGCAGGAACGCATTGGCCTGTACGGCAAGCCCTTTACGGTCTACAAGTTCCGTACCATGCGTACCGATGCTGAAAAGTTTGGCGCCCAGTGGGCCACCAAGGACGACCCCCGCATAACCAAGGTGGGCAAGTTCTTGCGCAAGACCCGTATCGATGAACTTCCGCAGATTTTGTGTGTGCTTAAAGGTGACATGAGCATGGTGGGCCCGCGCCCGGAACGTGCCGTGTTTATTGCCAAGCTCCGTGAAGAAATCCCGTTCTATATTAGCCGCCTGAAAATGAAACCTGGCCTGACCGGTTGGGCTCAGGTGTGCCACCATTACGATACCAGCACCGAAGACGTGAAAATCAAGTTGCAGTACGACATGTACTACTTTGAAAACATGAGCTTGTTGCTTGATTTCCAGATTCTGATGCGCACAGTGTATGTGGTGCTGACTGGAAAAGGAGCACAATAGAAATGTGAAATGACGAATGTGGAATGACTGATGAAATATTTCATTTCACATTACACATCTCACATTACACATTTTAACAAAAGGTACTAAGTTATGTACGGTGACAATTCGACTCCGATTTTTCCGACCGAAGATGCTTTGACCATGATCCGTCTGGCTTTGGCCGAAGACGTGCGCACGGGTGACGTGACCAGTGAATGGACGATTCCTGCCGACCAGAAGCAGCATGCGCGCCTGATTGCAAAAGAAGATGGCGTGCTCGCAGGCCTTCCGGTGATTGAACTTGTGTTCCAGGAACTCAAGGCGAACGTGAAGGTGACGCTCCACAAGAAAGACGGCGATGTCGTTAAAAAGGGTGACCTGATTGCCGAAATGGACGGCACGACGCACGAACTCCTGACGGGCGAACGCACGCTTTTGAATTTTATTCAGCAACTTTCCGGCGTGGCAACCGTTGCGCATACCTTCCAGGAAGCCTTGAAGGCGGGGAAGACCAAGGTTCTCGATACGCGCAAGACGGTTCCCGGTTTCCGCACTCTGCAGAAGTACGCCGTTCGCGTGGGTGGCGGTTCTAACCACCGCATGGGTCTTTTTGACATGGTGCTGGTGAAGGATAACCACATTGCGGCAGCCGGTGGCGTTCTCGAAGCGCTTGAAGTGGTGAAGAAGAACAACAAGCAGGGCCTGATGGTGGAAATGGAAGTCGAAAACTTCGACCAGCTGCGAGCGCTCCTGAACAAGGGAGTCGACGTCATCATGCTTGACAACATGAGTAACGAGATGATGGCGGAGGCCTTGAAGATTATCAAGGAAAGCGGCGACAAGTGCCTGGTGGAAGGCTCCGGCAACATGACGCTTGAACGCGCGAAGGAAATCGCGACACTCGGCCTCGACTATATTTCGGTCGGCGCTCTTACACATAGTGTAAAGGCCCTTGACATTTCCATGAGAATATAAGACCGTTCGCGCCCAAGGCCCAAAAGGGGAGTCTAGACTCCTTTTAGACTGCAAAAAAATACATCTTTCTTATAAGGGTATTGAAATCTTTACAATGCCCTTTGATTTTTCTATCTTGCGCGCTGAAATTTGTTATTGGTGTTCAAACGTCATTGCGAGGAGTCGAAGGCGACGAAGCAATCCACGTAAGATTTGCCAAAAGGAGAAAAGAATGAGCAAGGACTTAAAGGAAAAAGCTCTCGAATACCATTCCATGGGCAAGCCCGGCAAGATTGAAATCGTGCCGACCAAGCCGCATAGCACGCAGACCGACCTGGGTCTTGCGTACACTCCGGGTGTAGCTGTTCCTTGCTTGGAAATTGAAAAGGATAACAACCTCGCTTACGAATACACGGGTAAGGGTAACTTGGTTGCCGTGATCAGTAACGGTACGGCTGTGCTCGGCCTCGGCGATATTGGTGCGCTCGCCGGTAAGCCGGTGATGGAAGGCAAGGCTCTCCTCTTCAAGATTTATGCCGGTATCGATGTGTTCGACATCGAAATCAATGAAAAGGACCCGAAGAAGTTTATCGAAATCGTGAAGGGGATTGCCCCGACATTCGGCGGTATCAACCTCGAAGACATCAAGGCTCCAGAATGTTTTGAAATCGAAGACACCCTGAAGGCCGAACTCGATATTCCCGTGATGCACGACGACCAGCATGGTACGGCTATCATTTCTTCTGCAGGCCTTTTGAACGCTATCGAAGTTGCAGGCAAGAGCATTCGCAACGTGAAGATGGTGGTGAACGGTGCGGGTGCAGCCGCTTGCGCCTGCACGCGACTCTACTTGTCGCTCGGTCTCAAGAAAGAGAACCTGGTGATGTGCGACAGTAAGGGCGTCATCCGCAAGGACCGCAAGGGCTTAACCGAAGCGAAGGCTTTCTTTGCGACCGACCGCACCGATATCGAAACGCTCGAAGATGCCATGAAGGGTGCCGACGTGTTCGTGGGTCTTTCCAAGGGCAACATCCTTACTCGCGAAATGGTCCGCAGCATGGCCGACCAGCCGATTGTTTTTGCACTTGCAAACCCGAACCCCGAAATCAGCTACGAAGAAGCCATGGCAAGCCGTGGTGACCTGATTTTTGCAACGGGCCGCAGCGACTATCCGAACCAGGTGAACAACGTGATCGGTTTCCCGTACATTTTCCGCGGGGCCCTCGACGTTCGCGCTACCTGCATCAACGAACACATGAAGCACGCTGCCGTGCGCGCCATTGCAGCCCTTGCCCACAAGCCGGTTCCGGATGTGGTGAACATCGCCTACAACGCCCAGCGCTTTACCTTCGGTAAGGAATACTTGATTCCGAAGCCCTTGGATCCGCGCCTCTTGACCGACGTGTCTATTGCCGTGGCGAAGGCCGCTATCGAAAGTGGCGTGGCCCGCAAGCCGATTACCGATTGGGACGCTTATTACGACCGTCTGCGTGACATGATGGGTTACGACAACAAGCTCATCCGTCAGTTCAGCGATACCGCCCGCAGCAACCCCAAGCGCGTGGTGTTTGCCGAAAGCAATCTCAACATGCTCAAGGCCGCCGTGCAGGCGAAGGTTGAAGGCGTTGCACACCCGATTCTTTTGGGCAACCCCGACCGCATCCAGATTATCGCCCAGCGCGAACAGCTGGACCTCACGGGCATCAAGATTGTGAACCCGCGTTCTCCGGAAGAATTTGAACGCCGCCGCAAGTATGCCGAAATCTACGCCGAAGAAAACGGCCGTAACGGCGTGACGCTCGACGAAGCCCGCGACGACATGTTTGAACCGAACCACTTCGGTATGATGATGGTGAAGGTCGGCGATGCCGACGCCCTGATTTCTGGTGGCTATTCCAAGTACAGCGAAACGATTGAACTTGCCAAGGAAATCATCGGTATCCGCGAAGAATACAAGCACTTCGGTGCCATGCACATTTTGAGCACCCGCAAGGGAACGTTCTTCCTGGCCGATACGCTGGTGAACCGCGACCCCGATGCAGAAACGCTCGTGGATATCGTGAAACTCACGCACGACGCCGTACGCTTCTTTGCCCACGAACCGGTGATGGCCATGCTCAGCTACGCAAACTTCGGCAGCGACAAGGGTGCTCCGCGCGGAACGTCTAACACCGCCCGCGAAGCCGTGCGCATGATTCACGAACAGTTCCCGGATTACATGATTGACGGCGAAATGCAGGTGAACGTGGCGCTCGACAAGGACCTGCGCGATACCAAGTACCCCTTCAACAAGATCAAGGGCCAGACGGTCAATACGCTAATTTTCCCGTGCCTCTCTTCTGCAAATACCACTTGCAAGATGCTCCTCGAGATGGGCGTTGGCGAATCCATCGGCCCCGTGCAGATGGGCCTGAACAAGCCGGTGCACTTTACCGATACCGACGCCTCGGTGCACGATATCTTCAACCTGACGGTTGCCGCCGTAATCGACGCTATCGTTCAGGAAAAGAAGGACGAAGAAAAGAGCCGCAAGAAATACGACAAGATGTGGTAGAATAAATCTACTTCTTTTTACTCTTTTTGGGTTTCGTTTTTTTAGCCTTCGTTTTTACGGAGGCTTTTTTCTTTGTTGTAGATTTTTTGGAAGCCTTTTTCTTTCCCTTGACGTTTTTCGTCTGCTCGGCGGCTGGCTCGGGTTCAGCCGTTTCTTCAGAAGAAATTTCTGCAGGATTGGTTCCTGCAGAGGCTGCCGCCGGCTCGTTTTCTGCGGAAGCCGCCGCTGGCTGTGCCGTCTCTACAGGCTGCACAGGTTCTGCGGCTTTAGTAGAATCGACAACTTGTTCGGGGGCGGGGGCGACGCTATCTGCTATAGCGGACGTGTTTTCGCTATCATCGCTGCCATCGTCGAAAGGTTCTTCTTGTACAGCGGATTCGTCCCTCTTTTCGATTCGGTCGTGGGGGTTGTAAATTTTGTCACGAGTAATTTCGAAACCGATGGATAGGCGGGCGCCGAATTTGCCTGCCGAAATGCGAAAGTTTTGGTCGCTATGTTCGTAGGACTTGAGCACGGAGGCGTATTCGTAGTTGACTTCGACGCCGATTCGGTAGGGGAGTATGACACCGAGGCCTCCGGCGACAAAGAAGTCGAAGGGGCGTTCCCACCAGTTGCCGTTAGCTGTGATGAGGGGGAGAACGCCTACACGGCCCACGGCATAAGGTGAAAAGAAGGCGTCGGTATTGATGCGGCCGAAAGCGAAGGTTCCCCATACGGGAATAGAGGCGGGGACAATCTTGGTGTGATCCTCTTTTAGCGGACTCTTGTAGCCTGCGCCGAAACCGTAACGGATGGGACTAAATTCGGCGGCGAAGTTCATTTCGAGTCCGGCAGAGAACTGCTTTTCGCTGTCCCAGTCCCTTTCGGATTTTACGCTTTTCTGGTGGGTGACGATAGATGCGTTGCTGGGAGCATAGCCGTTGAAAAAGGGCCTGAGCTCCATGGCCAAAACATTGCTGATTAGGCAAGAAATGCAAACGAGTATAAATTTCCTCAACATAACCCCGTGAATCAAGAAATTTGTAGCAAAATATAAAAAAATTTCTAAATTTTTTGTAGGGAAAGGCCCCTCTAAAAAAGATCATGTTAGGAGAACATTGATGATTCGTGCATATATTGCATTGTGCATTTTGTTTGCTTTTAGTTATGCGCAGGCTGTACAAGTTTCCATAGAAGATAATGGCAATGTTTACCTTCTTTCTACAAAAGGGACTAGGGAGTATTCTGCCGGCGATACCATTCAACTCAGAGCGTCTACTAGAGATGGCTATGCCTTCGATGAATGGAAAATGGATAATGGTGGTGATTGCGTTATTGACGACGCTCATTCCATGTCGACCTTTGCCACGGCGTATGAAGGCGGCTATTGCCGTTTTAGACCTTACGCCAAAGAACAAAACTATTTTTATACACTGACTCCTGGAGCAAGTTCCCCTACTAAGCTGGACTTTAAAAAATATTCGACCATGACGATGAGTAGCGTTTATGGCGTCCGCGTAAAAATCGAACAGGGGGCTAAGAGGGTGGTTCTTTCCATTTCGAACTATACCCACAAAAAAAGCGTATATAAAAGCCATAGAGGTTTTGATAGCGGAATGTATTCGGGAGGAAATTTCTCAAATGGTCGACTCGTTTTTTATAGTGATGAATATGAGTACAGTTCTACTCCTTATGATTACTATATCGCTATTCCCGAGGAAAACATTGATAGCGAAGACAAAACGGCTACGGTTCAGGCGTTTTTAGCCTATTATTTGTCAACTAAAGTGGAGGGCGGCGGTTCTGTTAAACTGGGTCCCTCTGGGAGTGTCCTTATTGAAGGCGATACGCAAACTGTTTCCGCCACTCCGAATAAGGGCTATCGCTTTGGCCACTGGAAAACGACCGGCGGCTGCTCTGTTGACGATGAAAATTCTGCCACGGCGACCATTACCATGGGTGCAAACGATTGCGTTGTCACGGCGGTGTTCAATACGGGCGAAGTCTTTGAACTTTCTTCGACGCCGAGGTCTTTCAACTTGGCCAAAGATGCTTTCTTGGTAGACGGCAATTATGATTTGCGTACCGTATTCAAGGCACCGGCAACCGGCACCTATGTGATTCATGTAAAGACCAATAGAAGTATCAAGTACATTGACAATGGACAAAGTTCCTCATTTAACGCGACCACGGTAAAGACGCTTGCTAGTAATGGACAAATCTCCTTGAGCATGAGTGCGGGAAAGTCCAACTATATCTTGTTCCGCCAACTGGAAGACTACGGCACAGATGATGTTGAACTGGTGGTGAAGCGAAAATATGCTTTACGCTATGATGTTTATGGCTCAGGAAGCTATAGCACGAAGAATTGCGACCCCGATTCTTCTTACACGATTACTGCGGGATCTGTGTATGGAAAGATGTTTGACAAATGGAACGTGGTGTCGGGTACCTGCGAAATAGACAATGAGAACCTTGTGACTGCAAAGGTTCAACTTTCTACGGATTGCTCTGTCAGGGCACAATTTAAAGAGGCTCCCATTCTGCCCATTACCGAAACCCCCGTCACCTACAAGTTTAGTGTCGATGGCTATGCCAGCGGTTCCAATTACAGAATAAATACGGGATTTGTCCCGACAGATTCCGGTACCTACAGGCTCACGATTAAACCGGCTCTCTCGACTTCTTTTTATTTGTATGATGATGGCTCCGACAAAACGTTCCCCTCTACAACCGGTAAAAGCTATAGCGGAACTGCGACCAAACAGGTTTTCTTAGGAAGCGTCAATACAGACGGCCGGTACCTTCTTTTTAGCACTGGTGCCTCGCAATCCTTAACGCTCAACGTCGACCGTACTTACCATATAGAGCTTGTTGGTGACGAAGGTGTTTCTGCCAAGTTTGAAAACGGTTCTTCCCACGACACGACGCACATTAATGGCGAAACCATACAAATTACCGCCAGTGCGTCTAGCGGAAAGAGATTTTCGTACATGAAGGTGACTTCGGGTAACTGCACCTTGAGCGACACCGCTGCCCAGAATGCAAAAGTGACTGTCGATGGAGATTGTAAAATAACCGTATTCTCGGAAGACGATGGTGGTGTTTATCCGATTTCTACAACGTCTTCGAAATTCAACTATGCCATTCACCGTTCTGAAATCGGTTCAAGTTTTGGCATCAGGACCGTGTTTACGGCGCCTGAAGACGGCGGGTACACTCTTTTTGTAAAAAGTAGCCTGTCGAACAATGTTTGGGCTTACGACGAAACCTTTACCACAAGGAGTAGCCTCTCGTCCAATGCGTTTAGCGCCACTGAAGGTGAAAAATATTATTTCTACTTGCAAAGCACCAGTTCTTCCTATTCTCCGGACAAGAACGACACTCTCTCGGTATGGGTTGTCAAAAACGTAAACGTGAGTTCTGCAGTTTCGGGAGCGGGAACCGTTAAAGTCAATGGCAAATTGGGTTCCAGCGACGACAAATTTGCCGGAGATTCCATTTCGATTGTGGCGACTGCGGACGATGGGTCGCGTTTTGACCATTGGGAAAAAGTTTCTGGTTCCTGTACGATTCGCGATACGGCAAAGGTTAGCACCTTCGTGGCGCTCGCCGGGGATTGCAAGGTAAAGGCGTTCTTTGTAGAAGGCAAAGTTTTTGAAATTAGCGAAACTCCCAAATGGTTCAATTTCCTTAAAGACGGTGTCATGCGCGACGGTTATATGGGTATACAGACTTCTTTCGATGTTCCGACTGCGGGAACCTATAAGTTTGTTACGTATTCTAACACGACCAATTATTATCGTTACCTTTATTCCGATGAAACTTTTGAAGGGGGGACCTACAAGTCTTCTAATGTTGATGCCATTGCGGAGGCCGGCAAGCATTATTATGTGTTCCGTGATTATCACAATGTCTCGCAGGTCACGTTTGCCGATTCCATATTGATTTCGGTGAAACGTACTTACCGGGTTCATATAGATACCCTGGGAAAAGGCGATGTCACAATCAATGGCTATTACCGTTATGACGATTCTACGGCTGCTGCGGGGGATACCCTTCGGCTTGTTGCCACTCCATACACTGGTTATAAGTTCAAAAAGTGGGATATTGTCTCGGGTTCTTGCTCCTTGTCCGATAAGGCGTCGGCTACGACAACTGTCACGGTCAAGGGGGACTGTAACCTTAAAGCTCACTTTGTTGCAGGTGAAATCTATAGCGTTACCGATACACCCGAGGAATACACCTTCAAAGACAATTATTACAGTGGCTCAGCAACTAATGGCGTTCGTTTCCGTTTCGTTGCGCCGGATGACGGTAAGTTCGGTATTGTGGTAAAACGTAAAAATCAAGCTAACTATGTTACATATTACAAGTGCGCTAATGCGGGCTGCACAAGTACCTCTACTTCCAGAAGTGTGTATACCGCTTATATAGACTCTGTAACCGTTTCAAAGGGCGACTCGGTAAACTTCAAAGTGGTGCCCTACAGTGTCGCTATCGCCAACGGGGATACTATTTCGGTCCATTATGTAGATTTGAATGAAAAACGCCTTGTCATAAAACTCCTGGCTGATTCCTTGGGGACAGTTACTCCCAGCGCGGGCTATACAGATGTGATTTCTGGCATGGACTACAGTATTGACGCTGCGGCGACTCGCTTTGGTTACCGATTTGATCAATGGAGTGTGAAGTCCGGTAATGCGACTATTGCGAATAAAGATACTAGCCATACATTTGTCAGCACGACCAACGATGCCACCGTTCAAGCTCACTTTAGAAAAGGTGATATCTATGAAATTGACAAAACGGTAAAGTCTTTTGTTTTTAGCACTGACTACTATTCCGATTCTGTTTACCGCAAAAAATATGAAGTGGCGTTGAAATGGACTCCTCCCGATACGGGAACCTTTATCTTGGATATTGAAGCTCCGCAGGCAAGCGTGTATGTGTACGCTTTTGGCAGTAGTTCCACATTCAGGTCTTATAATACCTATAAGAGTTTTAGTAATAAGTACAGCTTCCCTGTTACCGTAAAAAATAAGGGTGAAACACTGTATTGGACCGTTGCTCCCAATAGCTCCAGCTATTTTAACAATTCATTTACGGCGACTATACGGGGCTCGGTATCCCTGAAGGTTGTCGCTGGCAGCAATGGATCTATATCGAGTTATTCGGAAATAAAACTTGGTGCAGGTCAAGATACTACCGTTACCGCCTATGGAAATATGGGCTATCTCTTTGACGAGTGGCGAGTGGTTTCGGGCGGTGCGTCTATAAAGAACCCGACTTCACGCTCTACCAAGGTGACTGTCAACAAGGACGCTGTTATTGAAGCCTCGTTCCGTAAAGGTTCCATTCAAGATATCGGTTATGACGAAAGTGAGTTTACATTCTATAAGGACAAGTATACCGACAACAGCAGATTCAACAACTATGTATTCATGACCTGGACCGCTCCTGATTCTGGTGTGTACTTTATTGATTTCGATATTTCGGGATACAGCTATCTCTATAGTTTTGGTACGGATTCTACGTTCTCAAGATCTTCTTCGAAGTATTACTATTCCGGTAAGAACAGCTTCGCTTTCACGGGTGCTTCGGGTATTCCGCAGTATTGGGCCTTGGGACCTTATTATGCTAGCGACAGTTCTGGATCCAGTAAAGTAAAAATAAGCAGGGGGTATGAACTTTCCGTTAATGTTGATGCTTCTATGGGAACGATTAATACGGATAGCAAGATTGCTCTGCATAAAGGACGTGATACAATCATTACGGCCAGCAGCAAGGTGGGGTATTTCTTTGACGAGTGGAGTAAAGTTTCTGGTAGTGTGACGATTGGCGCTTCAACCCAGCGTTCGACAAAGGTATCTATCGAAAGTGATGCTACGGTAAAAGCGAAGTTCCATAAGGGACCTGTTCAGAAAATTGGAACAACAGCAAAGACCTTTACCTTTAATAAGGACGCTTTTACGGACCATTCGAGCCATCTGTATGATGTCGCCTTGACATGGACCGCTCCGGATTCTGGCTGGTATTACCTGGAAATTGAAAGCCCTGATAGTAACATTACCCGTGGCTACCTTTGGAACTATGGTACGGATTCTACCTTTAGAGGTTCCTATAGTACCTACACCTTGCCTGTCACATACCTGTTCCAGGGGACTGCCGGGGTGCCCCAGTATTGGTCTTTCCAACGGTATTATTCTGCGGATTCCAGTAAACGCATTACGGTGAAAATCGTAAAGTCCGCTCAAATCATGGTTGTCTCGGATGGTCATGGAACGGTGACGCCCACAACTCCGAAACCTGCAAGTCCGACGAGCACGGTAAGCATTACCGCAACATCGGATTTCGGATACAAGTTCAAGGAGTGGGCTGTTACGTCTGGCACCCCGGATATCGGAGATACCAAGAGCGCAAACACCACGGTAAAATCTGCGGACAATGCCACCGTCAAGGCTACCTTTAACAAGGGTACTATACACACCATCGGCGCCACCTCCAAGGACTTTGTCTTTGCTAAAGACTACTATACCGACACCACCGGGTTCAAAAACCAGGTGTTCATGTCTTGGACCGCGCCTGATACCAACTGGTACTTTATAGAAATCTCTGCCGATTCTGGCGTTAATCTTAATTTATACAGCTACGGAACCGACTTGAAAAATAGGACCGGCCGTTTGAAAAAAGTGAACGGGAAAAGCATTTTGTCCTTCCAGGGAACAAAGGGTGCGGTGCATTACTGGTCGCTTGGTCCCGTGCTCGCTCGCGATAGCCTTGCGGAATTTTCTGCAAAGATTGCCATTCCGTACGTGCTTACAGTCGAGTCCGATAATCATGGTACGTCACATCCCAACGGGTCCATCGTTTTGCCTTCGGGCGGCGACACTACCGTCATGGCCATTCCGTACGGCGGATATGTTTTCAGCAAATGGTCCGTAACCAAGGGGAATGTGACCATCGCAAACCCCACAAGTGAAAAAACGAAAGTAACCCCCATCGATACAACTTGTTCCATAAAGGCAAATTATGTAGTGGACCTGACCACCGTTCCGAAAGTTGACATTCAAGGAATCAACACTGCCGACCATCCTAGAATTTGCAGCATCGTTTCTGTGGTGGATTCCAACAGCGGAAAGTCGATTTTCGATTTGGATTCTTCTGATTTCGTTTTATTCGAAGACGGGAAATCTCTCCCCGCAACTGTCACAAGCCCGAAAAATGTGATGGGCGTATCCGTCGTATTTGTTGTTGACGAAAGCGGCTCCATCGGTGCCATTCAAGATGCGGCCAGAGAATATGTAACCCGTTTTGTGAACGAAATGGAGGAGTTCGATAGGGTTGCCATTATCGGCTACGTAGATACCGTTCGAGTGGTGCAGGGCTACACGGCCGATAAGGACAGCCTCTTAGGTGCCGTGAAACGGCTAAAGTTTACCGGGGCGTACGAAGACATCGCCCTCGGTGCCTACAAAGGTGTGGAACTCGGGGCCGATTTAGGCGGACCCAAGGCAATCATCGTATTTTCGGACGGTAGATCCGACCATAAATTATACACGGCTTCTACTGTTGTAGCGCTTGCCGAGAAATATGCGACTTCCATCTATACTATCGCGTTCAAAAAAAGCGCAGAATATTCCACCTCGCATTCCAACTACGGCTTCGACATCTTGCAGGACATGTCCGCAGGAACGGGAGGTCGCTATTACGAAACGGCGGGCATTACGGAAACGAGGGAAATCCTTGCCCAAATCCGTCATGACATGCAAACCCGTTACACGGTATGCTACACGACGCCGGATACGATAATCGATGGCGACATTCACCATGTTAAAATCGGCGTCAGCTATCGCGGCAAAAAGGCTTCCGATACGGCGAGCTGGCGAGAGGATTTCTTGCCGCCTAAGGTGACTTTGACTAAGGCGACCGCGGGCCTTGTGGGCAAGGAACTTAAATCGGATTCCTTGAATATCGGCGTTCTCGTTTCGTCTAGAATCTCCATGAAATCCGTGAAGGCTTTTGTCCGCACGCATGGAGATACGTTGTCAACATATAAGCAACTTACCATGAGAAAAGTGAAGGATAGCACTTGGACGGTCACGGTTCCTGAAGACTATCTGGTTTCTCCGGGTGTTGATTTTTATGTGACGGCGACGGATTCCCTGGGGCGTGATGCAAGCACACCTTCTGTTGTTTCCCCGGAAAGAAATCCGTACACCATTTATGTCAAGAACCTTAAATCCAGCATTGCGCTTTTGACAGAAGGTTGTGTGGATACGCTTCAAACCGAGGTGAAGTTGAGTTTTGAGGTACGCGACATTGAAGGTGTCAGCTCGGCAAAGCTTTTGTATAGAAACAGCGACAAGGTGCCTTTCGATACTTTGCCTATGGTGCGCCGTAGCAGAACCAGCGATTACTGGGACGTGATGGTGCCTTCAAAGGCGTTTGGCAGAAGCGGACTGCAAATCAATGCCGAGGCGTGGGATGTTCTGGGCGAAAAGACCACTTGGCTTACCACAGAGAGAGTCTTGATTGAGGGCTGCGAAGCTCCGGCCGCTCCAGATGAAAGGGACCGTATCAAAATCGTAAATGCGGATTCTGCCGGAAAGTCTATCAAAAGATCGACGAAAAAGATCAGGTTGACTCTAGAAAGTCAAGATTTTACGCGGGGAAAGGATACTCTTAAGGTTTCGCTTTCTTGTCTCTCTTCTGGCGATATTGAAAGCGACCTGAAGGTTGCCGAAAAGAAGCCCGGCTATTACGAGATTACAAAGGACATCGAGAAAAATGAATATGCGCCGAAACGCGGTGACGGAAAGATTTCTTGCGATGCTACGGATACCCTTGTAGCGGAATTCAAGGATCCTGTGTACAAGACCATCGCCCGCAAGAGCGTCGTGGTGTCCGATGACATCGAAATCGCTTACCGTTTCTTGAAAAAGAAAGGCGGGGCGGATTTGGATTCTGCAGAAACCACCGACAGCGTGGCGTTTGTACTCCGCGTTACGGCCGAAAGCAAGTCGATGTATGACCGCGATACGATCAAGGTCATTCTGTTCACTGATACCGGCGATACCATTAAGCTTAAGGCTGTAGAAACCGATGTGTATTCTTCGGAATTTGAAGTGAAATCGGCGTTCTACTATGTCGAAGACAAGAAGGAACTGAAAAGTAAGCGCCTCGATGCTGTTTTCGACTACAAGAGTTCCGATAACCGCATCAAGATTTATGCTGAGGTCGATGGCGACGAGTCTTCGTTAAAGTCCCGCGACTCGCTGATTGTCTATTCCGATTATTCTGCTGCAGACTATGCCGAAATTTACGACAGCGACAAGGATGGCCGCGCCGATTCCGTTCGCATTCACTTTATCGAGCGCCTTTCCGAAAATATCGTAAGCATCGATACGGTCTTTTGGAATGCTGCCGGAAAGACGTGGAAAAAGGCGTCCAAGAGCAAAATGCACTTGAGTGAAGATTCCCACTGGGTGGAATCCATTATCAAGGACCCGTTCGATTACGGCGTGACCTTTGCCGATAAGGACAAAACCCCTTACTTGCGCATGACAAAGACTGCTGCCGACCGCCCGCAAAAGGTGGAACTCCGGGATAAAATTGGCCCGGTTCCCGTGAAGGCGGAAAAGCACCCTGGCCGTGTCCCGACTGTGGAATACATTGAGGAATCTTACGGCATTCCGCCCGACACCTTGTTCGTAGAAATGTCCGAACCGATTTCCACCAAGGAAAAGAAGGAACCTTGGAAAAACTTGTTCCGCTATTCCGCTCGCTGCTCCGATACGGCGAGCATGGCACTGCGCGTTCAAGGTGAACCGAAGGTTAGCGAATCTGGCAAGGAATGGACGATTGTCCTTAAGGACAACAACTTGCTGGTGGACAACTGCATTCGCACAAACCCCGCCTCGGGTTATGTTGACCCTCAAAAGAATGCCGTTGGAATTGGAGGCGTGTCGGTGGGCGGCCAGAACAGCGATATTTACCTTTACGAGGTGTCTTCCAATATTCGCCTTTTAAAGAAAGATAAGAAACCGAAGTGGATACCCCCTGAAGAAGAGGAATGGGAACCTGTTCCTGATTCCTTGCAGACGATCCGCATTTCGTCTATTGCCCCGTACAAGGCCCGCGTCATTATTTACGATAACTATTCCAATGTGGTAACATCGTTTAACCAAACATTCACCAAGGAAGAAATGGAAATGGATTCCCGCGGTAATGAAAACGACCATTCCAAGCTAGGATTTCTTTATTGGAACGAGCGCAGCTCCGAAGGTCGCAAGGTGGGTGACGGCGTGTACATCTGGAGAATTGATTTCAAGTTTAACGATGGTCACAAGGAATATCGACTGCTCAAGACCGGCGTGAAACGCCACAAGTAAATCGAACGGAACCGATTCGTCTGACGAAAATCGAGACGAGGTTCTTTACCCAAAGGCCCTGCGGGCCTTTTTTATGATACGGGGTGTATCATTTACGCATAAAATGCGTTTTAATGTTTGTCTAAAATGCTAAAAACGTGTAAAATTCTTTAACTTTGTATCATTTAACTATTGACAAGGCAATTTTCACGAAATATATTTATGAATATGAAACCGATAGTTGAATATCAAGATTATCGCATCTTCATGAGCGACTATTACGAGGAACGCAAAAGAAGTTCCGCTTTTTCGTGGCGTGAATTTGCAAAAATTGCGGGGTTTACTTCGCCCTCGTACCTGAAGCTGGTATGCGAAGGCAAGAGTAGCTTGAGCCGCGTGACCATGGAGCGTGTGGCGGTTGCCATGGGGCTTGTGGGCTACGAGGTGGACTACTTTAAGGCGATGGTGAATTTTGGCAATGCCAAGAAAGACGTTGCCAAAAGGCGCTACTTTGACGAAATGCATGCGATTGCAAGTGCGCACAAGGTTCGCGTTATTGACAAGGCGGCATTCGAATTTTATGACAGCTGGAAAAATCCGGTGATTCGTGAACTTGCTCCCATGATGCCGGGTGCCATGCCGGGCGAAATCGCAAAGATGTGCAACCAAGATATTTCTGCCTATGAAGTCCGCAAGTCCCTGATTTTCTTGGAACGCACCGGGCTCCTTAAAAAGGTTGGCGAAGAAACTTACGAACAAACTGAAAAGTCGGTGAAGGGTTCAAAAGAAGGGCTCCCCATCGCGATTCGTTCAATGCATCGCGAAATGGGACGACTTGCCGTCGATTCGCTTGAAAAATTCGATTCCAGCGAACGCAACGTGACTGGTATTACGATGGGCTTGAATCGCGAAGCCTACGAAAAGATTGTTGACGAACTTGATGATTGCCGCAAAAAAATCGTGGCGATTGCTGCGGAGTGTGGCGAACTGGATCAAGTTTATAGGTTAAATTTACAACTGTTCCCCCTGACCAAGCAAGTCAAGGGCTCTAAGGAGAACTAATATGAATCAGAAACTTTATATGGCCAGTGCGGGTATGTTTGCACTTGCAATGCTCGCTTGCTCGGAGTCTGTGGATTCTCCGGTTTCGGGAACAGCCGAAGAACCGAACGTGTTGATGGCGAATAACGACTTGCTGTCGAGCAGTTCGATAGTAGAACTGTCTAGTTTTTCTGTAGATACGCCTAATTCTTCTGCAGATGTACCTAACTCGTCTGCAGAATTGCCGACAATTTCGTCTAGCTCTGAAATCCCGGTATCGTCCTCAAGTTCAAGTGAACCTTCTTGGTTGTACTCGAGCGCTTATATCCCGCCTGTCTTGTGCAAGATCGGTGGCTTTGGTTGTGCTGTTTCCTATAGTGGTGATTTGTGGAGTCCTGAAACTTATTATGGGAAAGATGAACCTGATGATGATGTGAAAACAAGCTCGTTTGCCGAAGATAAATCTCAGTTCGGAATAAATGCGGGAAAATGGTTCCTGGATATAGATACTGCTGATGGCGGAAAGTCAACTATCCAATGGGCGGCTCCTGTTGGTGTTGAAGGGGATTCGACCTCGATTCTGCCTGTGGTAGAAGAATGTGGTGAACGTGGAGTTTGTGGTACATTTAAGTTGGATAGAGGCGACTTGAGTTATGATCCGTTTGTGCGGGTTGGATTCAATGTGGCAGGCTTTGATTCCAATGGGGTTGCCCTTACAGCAGATGTTTCGAATTGGACCGGAATTTGCTTGATGTATGAAGCTTCTCAATCTGCGATTCTTGTGCTAGATGTCGGTGATTCGCTCGATCAGGTTTTGAAGTATGACTTGCCCAATGTGCCTTTAGCGAGGTCCGAAGCCGGTTCTGTTAAATGTTTTGAATGGAGTAAGTTCAAACGTGCTGGTTGGGGTCCCTCTGTCGAAGGGTGGGATGATGATGTTGCCGGTGAAATGGCTGCACGTCACCTGTCGAAGGTTTATATTCAATTCCAAGAAAGGAACGGAACTGAGGGCAAATTCCACATTTTCGCGGTAGGCACGAACCTAGATTAAAACAAATATCCATAACACCAAAGTCGTACTTTCCTAGATTAAATTGCTCAAATGAGCAATTTTTCTTGCGAAAAATTGCTATATTTGGGCGACTATGGAATATGGTGTTTATGGAAGTACTTGGTGGAGCAAGCAGTGGCTAGACCGCTTGCTTGCGGGTGCTTCTGAACGCGATATCGATTACGCCTTCAAGTACGTGGGGCGCGGGCAGGTTCAGCCTTTTACGGTGAACGATAACCGCGTCATGGCCGAGGTCAAGGGCCCGAATGGGGGCTTGCACAATGTGTACCTCGTGTTCCCCAAGTTCGACAAGGAACGGGGCGAAGCCTTTGTGGGGCTTTTAAAGCAGCAACCGGTCGAACTCATGGCGCTTTCGAATTGCGCCCTCAATCCGTCCATAGAATTGATTCTGTCGAAATGTGGGCTTTCGTTGTTCGAAGGCTTTGACCAGGTGAACATGAATTGCGACTGCAAGGATGCTCTGCCTTGCCGTTACGTGATTTGCGTGTTCCTGAAGCTTGCTGAAATGGCGTCGGCCGACCCGTTCTTGCTGTTCAGGCTGCATGGGCTTGATATTGCCTACCTCAAGGATTACAAGCCCGAAGAACCGGTAGAATCGGATGTGCCGCGCGAATCGACCTTGGTACGCATTTTGCCGGTGAACAACCGCAGCGCGGCCCCGCGCGTGCCCATGTTTAAGTTCGAGGAATGGCGCGACTATTCGCATGTGTTGCCGGCCATGCTCAAGAACTTCCCGGATTTTTGTCCGGCAGGGAACTTTAAGAAGAGCTTTGTCGACGAACTTGCCCGCTGCCGCGAATTCTACAACCACTTCGAAAATTTTGGCCAGTTCGCGCAGGATTTTGGAATTTACCATGCCCGAACCTTCTTGATGGAACAGGAGCGCCTGCAGTTGATTCACGCGCGCCCCTGGGTGTGGACTTTCGACCAGATGGTTGAAGATACCGTGGTGGCCTCGGGGCTTTCGGTTGAAAACGTGATGGGAGCCCTTTGCCGCCTGAATCAGGACTGCGTCTGGCATAACCACGTGACGGTCCGCTTTTTGCACCAACTTTTGCAGGTGGCGTATTACCTGGTGCGCTGCGGGGCGATTTACCCGCAGGTGTTCTGGCTGAATAACGTGACGGCACAGGTGCGCTGGCTACCGGCAGAGATGTTGCCCGATGTGCTTGCGATTGTGGCTGAACTCGAAAAGTCCGTGCCCGATGATTTTGCGTTTACCGTTCGCGAAGAATCGCGCGAGGAAAATTCTCGTGAAGAAAAATCTCGTGAAGAAAATTCTCGCGAGGATTTGGATGCCGCGGCCGAGCATATTCTGTCGGTGTTTATCGGCAAGTTGTTGCGATTTGCCCGCACCGCCCAAAGCTACAAGAAGGGGCCGCACGAAAACTTGCTCGGATTCTTTTTCGATTGCAAGTCGGGGCGCCTTGCCGCGAACGGCCTCAAGATTCCCTCCAAGATTCAGGCGTGGTTCTCGGTCTATAATTCGCTGGAATTCAACCACAAGATTGTATTTGTCTGCTCGGAGCTTGGCAAAGAAATTGCGCTGAATGTCTTTATTGAAGATGCTTCGGGCCGCGTGCCGCTTGCGCAGCTGTTCCGTGATAGCGATCCGAGACTCTTGTCGCTCTTGAATGTGCTGAACTGCATGGCCGAAATCTTTAAGCCCATGAAGGCCTACCTTGAAAATCATGCGGCAGAGCCTGTGGTCATGCATGGTGCCGAACTCAAGGAATTCGTGAATTATACGGTCAAGAAGTCCGAAGTGTTTGGAATCGTGACCGAAATTCCACGCTCGCTTTTGGAACGCACGCGTCCGAAAACCCAGATGAAGCTGAAGGGTAGCCTTGGAATCGGGGCGTTTACCGCAGGCGACTTGCTGGACTTTGACTGGGAAGTGGCGCTTGGTGAAGACAAGATTTCGGCCGAAGAATTCCTGAAACTTGCCCGCGATGCCGAAGGGCTTCTCAAGTTCAAGGACCGCTATATTGAATTCAACAAGGACGACTTGGACTTGTTGCAACAGCGCCTGGACGAACGCGAAAAAGAAAAGGCGAAAAAACAGAAAGCGGACGCTTCTGACGATGTCGCAGTCATCGATGGCGCCGAGAATGCGGAATCGGCCGAGACGACGGAACAGTTTATTCCGTCTACGGCAAAGCTGGTTCAGGCGTGCCTTACCGGCAAATGCGACGATATTACGGTCGACATGACCGATGGCCTGAAGGACCAGTTTGACGCCTGGCGCAGCGAAACGAACTGCTCGCTGCCCGAAAATTTGAACGCGACGCTTCGCCCGTATCAGGAACGCGGCTATTCCTGGATGTACAAGAACCTGCAAATGGGTTTTGGCTGCATTCTGGCCGATGACATGGGCTTGGGTAAGACGCTGCAGGTGATTGCATTCTTGCTCAAGCTAAAGCAAGAAGGGCGCCTTGTCGAGAGCCGCGCGCTCGTGGTGGTGCCGGCGGGCCTTTTGCTGAACTGGCAGATGGAAATCAAGAAGTTCGCGCCCGAGCTCACTGTATTTGCATACCATGGTGCAAGTCGCAAGCTTGAAAAGTTCGATGCCGACTTGCTGATTACCACGTATTCGACATGCCGCCTCGACTTCAAGAAACTGGAAAAGTTGAATTGGCAAGTGGTAGTGATTGACGAAGCGCAGAACATCAAGAATGCCGATAGCGAACAGAGCCGTCGCATTCGCGCGTTCCGTGCGCCCATGAAGATTGCCATGAGCGGAACACCGGTCGAAAACCGCCTCATGGAATTCTGGACGATTATGGATTTCTGTAATCGTGGATTCTTGCCTTCTGCAAATGAATTCCGCGACAAGTTCGAAACGCCAATCCAGAAGAATGCGAACCAGGCGGTGGCCGAGCATTTTAAGAAGATTACGGCGCCCTTCATGCTGCGCCGCATGAAGACGGATAAATCTATCATTAGCGACTTGCCCGACAAGATTCAGCAGAACGAATACGCCGAACTCACGCGCACGCAGGCCGCCCTGTACAAACGCACGCTCGACGAATTCATGAAGCAGTTGGAACTTTTGGCCGAGGGCGCCTCGCTCGATATCAATGACGATGTGCTTGCGGCCGCCGCCGGCAATTCTCTGGATGTCGGAGAAGGTTCGAATGGACCGAATCTCTTCAAGCGCAAGGGTCTCATTCTGCAGATGATTTTGGCTCTCAAGCAGATTTGCAACCACCCGCGTACGTATCTGAAGGCGGGGGAGGCGAAGGTCGAAGATTCCGGCAAGCTTGGCATGTTGCTCGATTTGCTCAAGTCTATCGAAGAATCCGGCGAAAAGACAATCATCTTTACGCAGTTCCGCGAAATGGGCGAACTCCTGCAAGAAACGCTCGACCGCGAACTGTCGATCAAGGCGGATTTCTATCACGGCGGCTGCACGCAAAACCAGCGCAACGAAATGGTCCGCAAGTTCCAGGAAGACCCGGAAGTCAAGGTGCTAATCTTGTCGCTGAAGGCGGCAGGAACCGGCCTGAATCTGACTGCCGCTTCGCAGGTGATTCATTACGACTTGTGGTGGAATCCGGCGATTGAGGCGCAGGCAACCGACCGCGCCTTCCGTATCGGGCAGACCAAGAATGTTCAGGTGCACCGCTTTATTACCAAGGGTACCTTCGAAGAAAAAATCGACGCCTTGTTGCAGGCAAAGAAGGCTGTCGCCGACATGACCGTGAACGCCGGCGAAACCTGGCTTGCGAACATGGACGACAAGCAACTCACCGAAATATTCAATCTCGATTAAAGTCGCGCTGCCGCGCGTTTTTAGTTGCAAAAAAATCCGGTCCTATGCAGGACCGGATTTCGCTGCTTTTCCAAGCAGCTCCCGGCGAGACACTCCAACCTGCCGGGATCCACACCAGACTTTTTTTTACTTCAGAATCACCTTCTGCATGTAGCGCTGGCTGCCCTGGCGAACCATGAGCATTGCCGGACCGCGATAGTTGCTGGAAAGTTCAACTGTGTTCATGCCCTTGTTGGCGGTAAAGTTCTGCTGGGCAATCACCTGGCCGAGGCTGTTCAAGAGCGTTGCCTTTGCCGGAGCCGTCTGGGCTGCTACAAAGTTTGCGCTCACCATGCCGGGCTGCACGTTCACGAACATCTTGCTTGCCGCGGCAACGGTTGCGGTCTTGATGGCTTCAGTGCCGTTGAGGGCGACAATCTTACCGGATGCTGTACCTTCGAGCTGCGGTTTCTTGTCAAAGTCGTCAATGATTTCGGTAGAACCGTCGGCCTTGATACCCTTGATGTAGTCAAAGGTGATGGTGCCGGTGACCTGTGTGCCGTAGAGGTTCAGGCCGATGGCGTTTGCAGAGTTGAGGTCGGTCGGTTCTTTGCGGAAGTCTTCCCACTTAACTTGGATTGTCTGGAATGCGCTGGCATCGAGGTCCTTGTCGGCCTGTTCCACAACAGAGGCGTCGAACCAAGCCCAGCTTTCACCCGTCATCATGAAGAGGTCCATGGAGGTCCAGCCGTATTCGCCGCAGCCATCGCTTGCGCCAGTGCAGGGGCCTGCAGTAGCAACTTCGCCCTTCAAGCGAACTTCAATACCCACATACTTGGAAAGATCCTTTTTCGCACCCTGGAGATTGATACGCAATGTACCCACTTCGCTAGAATCGGAAGTTACAGTTTGGTAAGTCACCTGGACGCCCTTGCCAGCTGCGGTTTCGGGAATGTCCGGGTTCTGGGTAACGATAGAATCAATGCTGTTGCCTGGGAGAGATGCCTGGCCGTAAGCTTCACGCATGGCGTTCAAGGTTTCGACGTCGGTAATGTCGCCGACGTTGCCACCGAACTTGTTCACCTGGCGGCGGATGATGGTGAAGTTGCCATCGCCTTCGTCACCGGTATCCCATACGCAAGGAACGAGGCCATTCTTCTTGGCTGCGGCGACCGTGTAGCCGTACCATGCGGCGCGTGCCTTCAGGTGAACCTTCAGGTTATCACCGGTGAGGACTCCGAGACGCTTGACGGCACCCATTTCACCAATCACAACAGGAATGCCCTTGTCGTAGAAACGGCTCTTGAGTCCGCTGAACAATTCATCGATCGATTTTTTGGAACCGAGGGCGGAGCCGGAACAGGTGTGTGCAGCGTCATTGCCCGGAGTCTGGTCTTCCCAGTAGTAGAACATCTTGCCCCAGTCTTCGTCACCGCTGGTCATCAAGGAGAACTGATACGGGTAGAAGTGGACTTCGGCCATGGTGTAGCCTTCGCCTGCCGGGTCAGTCGGGTACATGGACGCGAGCAACGGAGACTTGTCAATTTCGGTACGCGGAGACTGCACGACCACGATACGGGTTGCGTTGTTTCCGCCGGTAGAACGCACTGCCTTAAGGCATGCTTCGTGATAGCTCTTGAGAACCTGCATGCGGGCTTCGTTGAATGCCCACTGACCATTGTCGGAACCGCCGTTCCACGGGTCGTTCACGCCCGGTTCGTTGGCAGATGCAAAAATCAGGTGTTCGTCGTATTCGGCGAACTTGGTTGCAATCTGCTTCCAGTAGCTTCCCTGCTTGGCGGCGATATCGGCTGCAGAAACAGTCACTTCGCCGGTCTTGTCGAAGCCCTTGCCGTCAAAAACATGGTCTTCGAGCCAACCGCCGTCCCAGTGGCTGTTCAAAATGGCGTACATGCCGTTATTGATAACGAGATCAACGACGGTCTTTACGGAGTCAAGCCAGCCGGCATTAATCGTGCCGTTAGAGGCGTGGCTGTCCCAAGCGCAAGGAATACGAACGGTATTGAAGCCGGCGTCCTTGATTGCCTTCACGTAAGCGGCATCCGGGAAGGGGTTGCCCCAGTCGGTCGGGTTCTTGGGCACTTCCATGGTGTTGCCGATGTTGTAGCCGAGACCCATGTCGGGGTAAATCTCGGTTGCCTTGGGGAGAGCGAATGCAGCGGTGGCTGCCAAGCCGAAGGCGATACCAAACATTCCAAAACGTGTCATTTTGACTCCTTGAATTTGTTTACCTTCTTGAAATTAAATTCTATACGGATTCAAGTAAATAAAATTGTGTCGGTGTTGAAAAATTGCGGTGCTGAATTCTCAACAAATGTAAACTTGAATTTACTTTGAGAAAGAAAAATTGCCGATTTTTAGCGAAAATCGACAATTTCTGTTAATGAGGAAACCTTCGTTTAGTGTAGAGGATTCTATTTCACATCAACAAGCAACGTCTTGTTGGCACTTTTGGCCAAGTATACGCCCTGATGGAGTCCCATGAGCGAAAGTTCGGTGCGTCCGGCGCTTTTTTTGGCTGAGCGAATCTGGTTTCCGTTGATGTCGAACAGGCGAATGGGCTTGTTGGAATAAAGTATGCTGCCGTTGCGAGTGAATTGCACCGTAGAATTCAGGCCGGCGATGATTGTCGTCGTGGGTGCGCTAGAGCTAGACACGGCTTCGCTCGAGCTAGAGGCGACTTCGCTGGAGCTAGATGCCGGAGTGGAACTTCCGCCGGTGATGTAGTCTTCGACGTGGGTCACACCGGTGTTGTTATAGTTGCCGAGGTTGTATACGCTGCGCATGGCGTTGATGACGTCGGTTTCAAGAACCTTGCCCACTGGCGAAGACTGACGGCGGATGTAGGCCATGTTGTCGTAGCCAGAATTGCTCTCGTTGCCCATGTCCCAAAGGATCGGCGTGAGCCCGTACTGCTTGGCGGCGCTCACCACGTCTTTGTGCCACTGCACGCGGCCCTGCTTGTGTAGGTTCAGGTCGTTGCCGCTCAGTTCCGGAGAGCGCACGTTGGCGCCGAATTCGCCCACGATTACCGGATAACCTTTATCCACGTAATTCGTCTTCATTTTGGCAAACTGTTCTTGCGGGTGAACGATGCTTCCGAGTTTGGAATCTACGGAGCCTGCCCAGGCATTGTAACCCGCGTTGCGCTTGGGTTCACTCGCCTTGGTGTAGTCGCCATAGTAGTACTGCGGCAGAATGGGCTCGCTCGCGCCCCAGTCCTGCTGGCTAGTCATAAGCGTGTACTGGTACGGATCGTAGTAGTGCACTTCGAACATCAGGCGGCTTTCAACGTTGTCTTTCGGAAAGGTTGTCACCGGGGCGTTCGCGACGGACTTATCGATGTCGGTGTTCAAACCCTGAATAATCAGAGTGCGGGTGGCGTTATTGCCGCCTGTGGCGCGGACTGCGTCAATGAATGTCTGGTAGTAATGCATCAGCGTGCTGACGTGTTGGGCCGTCCAGGTGTTTACATTCGGGCCGGGTTCGTTCGCACCGGCAAACATCAAACGTTCGTTGTAATCCTTGAACTTGTTCGCAATCTGCGTCCAGTAAGTCTTCATCTTGTTGTCGACGGTCGAGTTGACGCTCGTGCTGATGTTAGTCTGGAACCAGCCGCCTTCACCCTCGTGGTGAATGTTCAAAATTGTGTAGAGGCCTGCGCGCATGGCGTAGTCGACCACCGTTTTCACGGAGTCAAGCCAAGTTTCGGTGACCTTGCCGCCGCTCGTGTGGCTGTCCCATGCGCAGGGAATTCGGACCGTGTTGAAACCAGCTGCCTTTACGGAGTCGAGCAATGCCTGAGTCGGGTAGGGGTTGCCCCAGGCAGTGGGGTTGTTCGGAACTTCCATGGAGTTGCCGATGTTAAAGCCCATGCCCATTTTGGCCTGGACTTCCTTGGCGGTGGGGAGCGTCGCTGCCGTTGCAGAAAGGGTTCCTGCAAGGGCAAAGAGGGCTGTTTTTGCAAAAATATGCTTCATTTTCGGTCCTTTTTCGAAATACGCCCTTAATTTATACCTAAAAATTTGAAACGTATCGTATAATAAGTAAGGCCGTTCAAAAACTATTGAACGGCTTACAACGTACGAAAAGATTTGGTTACTATGTAAATCTTTTTTTTTGACGAGTGCTTCGGGTACGTACTTAGTGTGACTGGGCACGAGCGGTCTGTTAATGTGCCACGAGCCAGTTTTCGCCGAAGCCGACGCTTGCAACGAGCGGAACCTTGAGTTGCATGGCGCCTTCCATTTCGGATTTCACCATCTGGGCCATCGCTTCTACCTGGTCGCGGGGGCATTCGAATACGAGTTCGTCGTGCACTTGCAGCATCATGCGGAGCGGCAGGTTTTCTTCGTTGATTCGCTTCTGGATGCGGATCATCGCAATCTTGATGAGGTCTGCGGCGGAGCCTTGGACGGGAGTATTCACGGCCATGCGCTCGGCCATTTGCGATTCCATGCGGTCGCTAGAGTCGATGCCTGCAATGTAACGGCGGCGGCCCGAAAGCGTTTCCACGTAGCCGTCGCGGTGGGCGGCCGCCTTGATGTCTTCGATGTATTGCTGCACGCCCTGGTACATGTCGAAGTAGCCGGTGATAAAGTCCTTCGCCTGCGACATCGGAATTTTCAGGTCGCGGCTCAAGCGGAAGGCGGTCATGCCGTAGAGTACGCCGAAATTCACCACCTTGGCATCGCGCCTCATGTCGCTCGTGACGGCGTCTAGGCCAACCCCGTAAATCGCGGCGGCGGTGCGGGCGTGAATATCGATGCCTTCCTTGTAGCTTTCGATGAGCGCTTCGTCTCCGCTCAAGTGGGCGAGCATTCTGAGTTCAATCTGCGAGTAGTCCACTGCAAGGATGACGTTATCCTTACTCTGCGGTACGAATGCGGCGCGGATTTTTTTGCCGAGATCGCTACGAACGGGAATGTTCTGCAGGTTTGGATCGCGGCTCGAAAGGCGGCCCGTCGCAGTACCCCACTGGATAAAGCTCGTGTGAATGCGCTTGGTATCCGGATTCACCAGCGTGGGGAGCACCGAGATGTAGGTGCTCTGCATCTTCTTGAGTTCGCGGTACTCGATGACGGCAAAAACAATCGGGTGCGGCGCCTTGTAGCTGAGTTCTTCGAGAACCACGGCGTCGGTACTGCGCTTCTTGATTTCGGGGAGCCCAAGCGTGTCGAAAAGCACGTCGCCCAGCTGCTTTGGACTTCCGATGTTGAACTCGACGCCCGCCATATCGCAGATTTCCTTTTCCAGATTCTCGATGCGGCGGCCCAGTTCCTGCTCCAGCGTCTTGAGGGCCGGAACATCAATCGCCACTCCCACGGATTCCATTTGGTACAGTACCTTCAGCAAGGGCATTTCCTGCTCGAAGAAATACTTCACATAGTCGAGCTTTTCGAGTTCCTGCTTGAGCGGCTTCCAAAGGCGGAGCGTGTAGACTGCGTCTTCGGCGCCGTATTCGGTGGCTTCCTTGATGGGCGCGCGGTTGAACGTAATCTGGTTTTTGCCGCGACCAATCAAGTTCTCAATCGGGATCATCTCGTGCTGTAGACGCTGCATCACTTGGTTGTCGAGCCCGAGGCCGGATTGCCCCGGCGAAAGCATCCAGGCGGCAATCAGCGTGTCGATGATGTTTGCGTTGTCGATAACGGATTGCGGAATCTTGAATGCGCGTGCGAGAACATGTAGGTCGAATTTCGCGTTGTGGAAAACGAATTCGCGAGGAATATTTGCGCCTGCGGCGGGTGTGGTGTCGGCGAAAAATTCGCAGAACCATTCCTTGACCTTGTTCAAGTCGTAATTGCCTTTGGGGCCTGTCGGCAGCGGGAATCCGATTTCATCGGAATGACCGAGCGGAATGTAGTAACCCTTGTTTACTTTGCCGTCGTTGTCGGCTGCGGCTAAGCAGAGCCCTACCAAGTTGCACTGCATCGGGTCGAGCCCGTCCGTTTCGGTATCCACGCCAATAAGCGACGATGCGGCAAATTCCGCCTTCATCTGCTCAAAGATTTCGTCGGTATCAACGCAAATGTACGGCGGCGGAACATCGACTGCAAAATCTGCGCGTTCCACTTCTGCGCCCGTTGCATTTTCGTCGCCTTCTGCACCAACGTTATTCGGGTCGCCTTCCCGCACGAATCCCGCCTTACTCGGGACTTTCTCGAGCAGGCGCAGCAGGCTGTTGATTTCGTGGTCCTTGAACATCTGCGCCAAGGTATCCACATGCAGACCGTTATATTCAAGCGCATCTAAATTTCCGCTAAAGGCGCGCTTGGTCTGGAGCGTCACCAGTTCTCGGCTGAGGAATGCCTTCTCGCGGTTGTTTGCCAAATTGTCGTGCAAACCCTTCTTGGTAATCTTGTCGAGGTTCGCGTACAGGTTGTCCATGTCGCCGTAATCGTTCAGCAACTGGATGGCGGTTTTCGGGCCTACCTTCGGAACGCCTGGAACGTTGTCGCTTGCGTCACCCATGAGCGCCAGGTAGTCGCGGATTTTTTCCGGTGGGAGCCCGTATTTTTCGAGCACCTGTTCTGGGCCAAAGTCAATACCGTCGGCGCCCTTTGTCAGGTGGAAAAGGTGAATCTTGTCGCTTACAATCTGCGACATGTCCTTGTCTTTGCTCAAAATCACCACGTGGTCAAAGCCCGCTTCCACGGCGGCCATGGCGGTACTTGCCATCACGTCGTCCGCCTCGTAGCCCGGTTCCGACAAGAGTGGAATTCCGCTCGCTTCAAGACTTTCGCCAAGGAGCGGCATCTGCGCCGCCATCTCTTCGGGCATGGGGCCGCGATTCGCCTTGTAGTCCGGGTAAAGTTCGTGCCTGAAAGTCTTTGTGTGCGCCACATCGCGTGCAATCGCAAAATGCGTCGGCTTGTGCTGGGCCAAAATGCGGAGCACCGCACCCCAGTAACCGTGCATCATCGAAACCTCTTCGCCCAGGCTGTTTTTCAGCGGGTTTTGCGAATAGGCGTAAAACATGCGGAACGCAAGCGCGTAGGAGTCGAGCAATAGTAAAGTCTTTTCAGGCATGCTTTGAATGTAGAAAAAAGGAGGACTCAGAACAGGTCGTCGCCCTTGACTTCGGCCTGGGCAATGCCGCTGTACATATTGCGTTTTAGCCCGTAGGTGGTGATAAAGACCAGGTGCAGGGCCTTCTTGGTCTTGGTCTCCGTCCTGAAAGTTTCCATCTTGTTTCGCAAGGCCAAGTCGTATTCTTTATCAATCGCAAATTCGGACTGGGAAAACTTCATTTCGCACAGGTCGATAATCCTGTCGCGGCGTTCGATGACCAGGTCAATTTGCGCGCCGGGTTCCCCCTTGCTGGACCACGACGACCTTTCGGTAAGGACTCCCGCGATGCCGAGCTTGTCCTTGATTTTGTCGATATGGTCCTTGCAGACCTGCTCGAAGGAATACCCGCACCACGCCCGCTTCGCCGGATTGTCCAGCGTGTTTTGCCAGTAGTTCTCGTCCTTGCCGTTTTGGTCTTTCAAAAACCGGAAGTAGAAAAGGGTGTAGTAGTCGGCGAGCTGGTAAGTCATCTGTTTTTTCTTGTTGCCGTAGTAGTTGTAGGGGCGAATGAATCCTGAATTGGAGAGGTTGTCGAGAATCTTTGTAAGCGTTCCGTTTTCGGGCAACTTTGTCGCTTCGGAAATTTCTTTCTTGGTGAGTCCCTTGTTCTTTTGGGAAAGCGCCTCCACGACCTTGACGTGCGCGTCCGCATTTTTGAACAACGTTGCGTAAAGGTTGTTGAACTCGTTCCAAAGCTTTCCGTGCGGCTTGAAAAACAGTTCGTCGATGTTCTGCGCCAGGGTTAGTTCCTTTTGCAAGTGGCTCAGGTAGAAGGGGATTCCTCCCATGACCATGTAGAGCTGGATGATGTCGTAACGGCTCCAGACGATACCCTTGTCGTTCAGGAACTCTTCGGTCTCTCCCAGGGTGAACGGTTCAAGGAAAATGCGGCCAGTGGCGCGGTTGTAAAGCCCGCCCACGTTGTTCAAGATGTTGTCCGTAAGCCATGTGGTTGCCGAACCGCATACAATCAGCAAAATGTTGTTGTCCCATGCGGCGTAGCCGTTCCAAAAGACTTCGAATGCTCTCAAGAAGTCGGATTTCTGGGAATCCATCCACGGCATTTCGTCAAAGAACACGACCAGCTTTTCGCCGGTATTCTTTTTTTCTAGCCCCGCCTGCAAAAGCGAAAAAGCATCGAGCCAGGTCCTGGGGACTCGCGACTCGCCGAAGTATTTCTGCAGGGCGAGTCCGAAGTTGGCGAGTTGCATCTCCTTGCTGCCGTTGCAAATGCCCGTCACCTGAAAGTCGAAAGTGTTGTCGAAGTATTCCCGAATCAGGTATGTCTTGCCCACGCGGCGGCGGCCATAGACCACGACAAAATCGGAGCGCTTGGATTCGACGAACCGGTCAAGCCTGAGGATTTCCTTTTTTCTGCCGACAATGTGCATTTAAACCCCCTGTTTTCAGATTTCTTGTCTAAATATATAAAAATGTTTTACTTTTAGATTAAATGTGTGATATTTTTAGTCTAAATCTTATAAGTTATTATAGATTTAGACTAAAAATCGCTTGTTTTACGTCAAAATCGGGCCTTTGGCTAAAAACGAAGCTGAAAGTGGGGCCTAAAGGTGTATTGATAAATGGCGGAGAGTTGCCGTAGGTCGACTACAATAAAAATGGCACAAGCCTTACCTTGCGCCATTTGAGAAGTATGTATGCCGAAAAATTAAACTCTTTCGACAATCCTAATTGTCCTGCTAGAATCATTCATCCTTGATGCAGCGGACAGAAAACCCATAGCCTTTGTCATAGTTTTGGTCAACTGCTCTATCCGCGTTTAGTTCCAAAACATTGGCGCGATCGAAATTGGCGTCAGCGGCACACCAGAAAAAGGCGTAGGAGCCGCCATCATGGAAGGAGCCATTGGCATAATCGCCAGCAGGGAGTGCGGAAAAACCGAACGCATCGGTTGCACGGTCCCACTTTTCGAAGCCCTTTGCCTGCATGGCGTCAGGATCTAAGTTAGGATATATTATGCCCATTGCCGTAATCAGAGTTTTCCATTCCGCTTTGGTCGGGATGTGCCAGCCCTCGGGGCAGATTCCGCGGACCGGTTCTTTTACCGTGCAGAGGGAATCATATCGGCCAACATATCCGCAACCCTTGGTGGTCGTGCTCCATGTACCCGCGCTATCTATCGCCGCAGCCCAGGTGTAAAGGCGCCCGTACTTGGCGCAGCTGTCCACACTGTTATTGTAGCACCAGGAACGTTTCTTCATCCCGACATAGGTGACGCTGTCGGAATAGTTCAGGTTTTCGGCCATCCATGTTTGCTCCCCGATTGTTACCATACGGTAGATGGCGCCGTCGCGTGCATCCAAGAGGGCTTGGCCCCATTCGTATGAACCATCATCGTTTGCGTAACAGATATAGGCCGAGTTCGAATAGATGTCCGACCCGAGATGCTTTGAACGGTCACGTTCTCCCAAGTTGTTTGCAGTACAGAACTTGCGCATGGCCGTAATCCCGGCCGAAGGGAGGGTGTAATGGTCGTCCTTGCACAGGACATTGGAATACACGGTATCCTCGTAGGTCCACATGTCAACATATCCGCTCCACGCAGGGTTGAATAGGCCGACATATTTGCTAGTGCCCGCGATACTGCCGTCTTCAACAATGTTATTTTCCACGCTGTAGTTGGAAAAATAATTCGGATATTCGGCATACATTCGTTGAATTCTGTTCTTGAACACGTCGCACGTGGCACCGAATACATAATGGAGCTTGGTCGTTTCGATCCACTCTGTTCCGTTGCAGGTGTAATACTTACCCTCCGTGGATTCGTCCGGACGGCCGTTCGTAAAATCGCCAGTCCACAGGACGGAATCCTTGAGGCTTGCCGTGCAGAAACCCAGTTTTGCCGTCGCTTCGTCAATTTCAGTCCACTCGCCATCCATGCAGGCGTAATGTTTTGCAGACAAATGTCCTATGGAACTATCAGGATTTGCCTTGCTGCCGCATACACCCAGTTCCGCTTCTATATCGCTCGCCTTGCGCCAGGAACCCTTCTTGCCGTCCCATTCGCAGACGTAGCTTTCCGATTTCTTGGTCGTGGCGATTTCCATGTCCCGCTTTTCGGTGCAGAGCTTGAGTTCGTATGTCACGGCGTCCAGTTCCAGCCACTGCTTGTCGGTACAGACAAAGTATTCGCCGGATTTGGCCGCCACGTACTCGCTTTCGCGTTTCTCGGTGCATTCCTTCAGCTCAAACTGCGTCTCGGTAATCTGTTGCCAGGTACCGGTTCGGCAAACGTAATACTCCGTTGACTTGCCGCCCTTGTATTCCTTGAAGCTGCCCTCCATCTTGCCGGTGCAGAGTCCGAGCTCCGTGTCGAGTGCGGTGGCCTTGTGCCAGTGCTTTGCCGTGCAGGCGTAGCCCGCTCCGTAATTGTCGCTCAGCTTGTTCTCGTTCTTCTTGATGGTGGATTCGAGGCTGTCGGTGCATTCGACGAGGCCGTAGACATCTGTCCAGAACGCATAGAGTGCCGATTCGAAGTCGGGAACGGTCTCCACGAGTTTCATCGCCTTCACGTTCTCGCGAATTGCTGCGAAGTTGTCTGTAGAATCGGTTTTTGACGCCCAGTCGGCCATGGCGGCGAGCGTCTCCGCGTCGTCAAGCGTCCCGGAGGTAGCGAACAGCTCGGCGGCATCCGAAAGGCGCTGGCCGAACTTGCCCGCGCTGAGGTCTCCCTGCAGCAGGATGGACGCGTAAAGCAGCGCCCTGCCCGCAGCGGTCGTGTCGGAGAGGCTGAGCGAGGTCGCCGTCAGGTTTTCGTCGCCCTTGCCGCCGAACACGGCCAAAAGCTCCTTGGTCGCGCGCTTCTTGGCGGCGGGGACGTTGAACTTTTCCTTGAGCACGAGATTCTTTGCGCGGGCGTATTCCAGTTCCGTGAACAGATTCACATTCGCTTTTACGGTCTTGCCTTCGCTCAGGTCCACGAGGGCCGAAAGTGTCGTCTTGGTGCCGCTCGTTTTCTTGCCCGTGACCTCGTTCTGGTAGTAGCCGGATACTTCTACCAGGGCGAACTGGCTCGGCAATGCGATTTTTTCGATTTTGAAGTAGCCGGAGTCACCCGCAATCTTGCCCGTGAACTTGGTTTTCGTCTTTTCGAGAAGGTTGTCGAGTCCGTAGACGGTCACCGCAGAACCGCTCGCGAACGGACCCTTTTGGGCAAATCCCGAAACGGTAACGGAATCGACCTTCTTGGTTTCGACCGTCGCAATTTCGGAACTATCCGCATTCACGCTGCTGGAGGATTTTGGTTTGTCTTCGTCCGCTTCGCTACTGGAACTTGCCGCTGCGAGCAGGCTGTCGAGTTTCGACTCGTCCATCTCGGCCCAGTCCTCGCTGGTGCATTCGAAGTAGGTGCTTTCCTCTTCGACGAATACGATTTCGCCGTAGTGGCTCTTGGTGCAGTGCGCGAGGTCGTCGAAGGTTGCGACGGATGCGACTCCGCCTTGTTCTTCGGAACCGTTGCTGTCTCCAGAGTTGCTGTCACCGCCGCAGGCGGCAAGCATGAGCGCACCAGCCAGGCTGGCGGCAAGACCGAGTTTCTGAGTGATTTTCATAATTCCTCCGAGAAACCTGAACATGAATGCAAAATTATTGAGTGACTAGAAGTAGACGAACCCGCCGAAGCGGACAAACACGCCTTCGCCGTTGAAGATTGCCTTCGTATCGGTAAAGAAGGAATCGCCGAATGTAAATTCAAGGGCCAGCAAGTCTTCGTACTGATAGCGCAAACCGACAGAAGCGTTAACCTTGTCCGAAATGCTTTCCATGGCCGTATATTCGTCATCGGTAATATCCTTGCCCGAAGAATACTTGAACAAATGCCAGTCGTAGGAAGCCCCGCCGAAAAGCATCAGGGATTTCAGCACCGCCACTTCGGCGAGAACGTTCGGGGAAAGGACCACTTCCAGTTCCGTGAGGGATGTCTTGACGGTATCGCCCACGTCGTTTACCTGTTCCTGTTCATCGAAAAAGGAAACCGGCACCGAGGTATTCAGGCCCAGCAGCAGGTTGGCGCGGGACGTCTTGAGAGCCGGGGTTCCGTAATTGAAGAACGGCGTGATGGAAATATGCGAGTCCACATCTCCGTTTTGCACCTGGCCGCCCACTTTCTTTTCATTTTCGTGACGGAGGAAGGATGCCCCTACGGTCCAGAAATGTTTTTGCGCAGACGGCGCATTGGAAAGGGATGCGGATACAAGCAGGTCGCGGTAGTCTTCTTCGGTGGACTTGCCGATTTTGGGGTCGGTGTCGTTTTCTTCGGCAAAGGTAAGCCAGTCCGCGTTCAAGACGAGCACGTAATCACCGAGGACCTTGGACACGTCGAATCCGATATCGTCGCCAGCCTTGGCTCCGGCCTTCTTGCCGTTGTCGCCGTCAACATTGAACTGGCCGAGGCTCACATGGAGCGCTGCACCGAAGCCGTTGGCGGCATAGCCGGCCGTGGCGCGACCGAGGTCGCCGGAAATGTCCATCGCGGCAAAGAAACTGCCGAGAGAAACCACGCCCATTTCGCCGGAAGGCTCGATGTAGAAGAACTTCTTGCCGTAGAACAGGTCCGGACGGGCAAGCAATCCGTTCACGTTGTCGGCCGCTGCCTCGTTGCCTACGGTGTTGTAGGCGTTGCCGTGGAGCACGTCAAAAGGCCCCGCTTCGGTTGGCGCGGCGTCCGTAGTCTCGGCTGTGGCGGGAGCTTCGACCTTGGTTTCGGAAGACGGCGCGACCGTCTTTGCGGAATCCGCCTGGACTACGGGGGCCACGGCAGGAGTCTCGGTAACGGGCTGGGGGGCAGAGGCTGGCTCTGCTGCGGGCGTTTCGGCTACCGGCTGGGAGGTTTCCGTGGGTTCGGCTGCAGGGGCTACGGGAGCCGTTTCCTGTGCAAGAGCAAAAGCCGTAGAGACAAACGTAAGCGCAACAAATTTCTTGATATTCATAATGCAAAATCTCCTTTAGTTCTTCTGCCATGCAAGAGGATTGTAACCACATTCATCTGCGTCGGTTACCAGCTTGTAGTCCATCAATGTTGTATCATAAACGGAGCATCCGCAGGTGTAGGAATCCGAATCGATGTTTCTCGACTGGCCGATGGTGGCCGCGCTGCACACCTTGCCAATCTTGAAGGTCGTCTCGTCGGTGGCGCTCCATTCCCACCTTCCCGGGATATAGGCGTTTTCGCCGCAAACCCTGTACACCGGGGAACCGTCTTTCTTGTAGGTGCTTATGGAATCCATGAGGGCCTCGTTACATACGCCCAGTTCCACTTCGTCTTCGCTGGCCTCGCGGAAATCGATATTTTCGGCATCGGTGCACACATAATATTTCTTGCCGCTTGCGAACACCTCGTTCACGGCACATTCCGCTTCACGGAGGTCGTAGTTCAGTTCGTTGGTGGGCATCCAGGAGTAGCTCAGCATTTCGGTGCCGTCGCCCAGGTCAATTCTATTTTCGCGACAGCGGGCGTAAGTGTCGTTTTTTTCGGCATTCTTGTACTTTTCGACCACGTTCTTTGCCGAGGCGTTGCATTCGTAACCGATGCGGAAGGCCGCCTCGGATGCTACGCCCCAGTTGCGGTTAACGCAGGAATAGTAGTTGTCGTTGCCATCGGCGTCTTCGGTAGAGACTACGGTAAAGGCCATGTCTTCTTCTGCGGTGCAAGACTTGCCGATAACCAGTACGATGGAATCGGGTTCCTTCCAGCGGGTGGTCGTTCCCGAGCCGAAGCCCGTGGTGTCGAATACGTACATCTTGTCGGTGTTCACGTTGCCGGCCACGAGTTCGCCGTCGGGAGCATTGCCGAGACCCACCGTATCCCGTTCGATATCCGTAGCCACGCGCCAAGCGGAAGCATCACAAGTAAAGTACGCCTGGGCGCTGTCGCTTGACTCGTTGCGGTTCTGCACCACGGCATTCTGGCGGGCGCTGGCACAGCCGCCGAGGCCGTAAGAGGCGACCCAGAACTTGGTAAGGTATTCTTCGAAGCCGGCCACCGATTCAAGGCCGAAGGCTTCCAGGTGCTTGCGGTAATCCGATTCCTTCAGCAAGACTTCGCCTGTTTCTTCGTCCTTGAGCTTGAGGTTTTCGATATTGAAGGCGAAATCTGCGAGGGCGGCCCTGTTTTCGTCGTTGTCCCAGGAACCGTCTTCCGCAAAGTCTTCGGCAAGGGCGTTGACGGCATCCACGAAATCATTGCCGTCCAGGTTAGAACGCAACAAGATGGCTACGGCGAGTGCGGCGGCACTTTCGTCGGGAGAGCTGCCGAACCCGAAGGCGTTGTACAATTCCTTCTTGGCCTGGGCTATGGCGTATTCCACCTTGTACCCCTTGTTTACCAGGGCAGCGATACGACCGTAAAGGATATGGCTTTCCACGTTCACCTGGACATCGCCGGAATTGACCCTGACAAAGCCCTTCAGTTCCAGCGTGTCTTCGGAAGTTTCACCGGTCAGGGCGTCCTTGAACAGGCCCTTCACGGTCGCGATACCGTATTCGGAATAGGAATTGACGTTCGCCACCACGAAGTCGCCGTTGGCCGATGTCACGGAACCCTTAGCAGCTTTTTCCTGTATGCTCAGTTTCTTGGTCCTGGTATCCAGGTCTGCCTCCTGCAAAAGTACCTCGGAACCGGCCAGGAAGGGGCCGATAGCCGTCGCGAAACCGCTCACAAGCCCGTTTTCCAGTTCGGGAGCCTTGTCTCCATTCGAGTTTTCCTCGGATTCAAGCCAACCTGCCGTGCCACAGGAATAATAGACGGAATCGGTCTCCACATAGACCTTCAAACCAAGGTTCCTTCCCCGGCTCCCGGGGCAGAGTGGCAGGGCATCGAAGGTATTCACCGAAGAAACCACCCATCCGCTGTCAGAACACAGGTAGGTCATTTCCTCTTCGGAAACATAGACCTTTTCGCCGACCAGAGGTACCCCGGAAGTACTTCCGTCCATAGAACAGCTCGGAAGTTTTTCGTAAGAGGATACTTCTGATTTCTTCTCGTCGGAAGAACTGATGTCGCAACCGACCAGGCTCACTGCAACAAGACTCAGCGAGCAAATTCCAATGGAAAAAGATTTCATTTCAACTCCTTATTGCCAAAGCTACGGAAAGAAGCGAGGCATTCACGATTTATTTTTATCCCAAATGTATCAGTAAACGGAAGTGGTGCGGACGCAACGGATTGAAAAGGCGAATTCCTTATTGAAGTTGGTGTTCAAGCCTGTTCCATACTCGTCCATGTCCGTGACCTGGAATACGTAGGCGTTTGCTTCGATATGGTCCACTTCCATGGAACTCCAGAAGGCACTGCCGGCAAAATCCTCACCAATAAGATTGTAATGGTATTCCAGATGGCTCTTCCCGGTGAATTCACCTTCGTCGTCGTACTCTTTTATTGTAAGCGCATAGCCGGCCGGGATAGCAGAGAATCCGTATTCGTTCGTAGCCTTGGAATTGTCCCAGGCATCTTCGGCCTTGAGAAATTTCGCTCCGAGCCGGGTTCCGCCCACGTAGTCCACCAAATATTCCCAGTCGGCCTTGGTGGGAAGATGGTATTGGTCGGGGCAAATGCGGTTTTTGCTATCGGTCGCTTCGGCCCATGTGTACAGGGCCCCGAACTTTTCGCAGTTGTCGGGCTTGTCTTCGAAACAACGGGCGGTCTTGCCCTCCGGGGCGTAGTTCAGGTTTTCCGCCATCCATATCAGCTTTCCAATTACAGTTGTTTTGTATGTCTTGTTGTCGCGGGAATCGGTAATAGAACCGTACGTAATGCTGCTGGAGGAACCTTGCTCGCTGGAGCTGGAAGATTCAATGACTTCGCTGCTGGAGGAAGCCTGTTCGCTGGAACTGGAAGATTCGATGACTTCGCTGCTGGAGGAAGCCTGTTCGCTGGAACTGGAAGATTCGATGACTTCGCTGCTGGAGGAAGCCTGTTCGCTGGAACTGGAGGATTCGATGACTTCGCTGCTGGAACTCAGGCTGTTTTCCAATGAATGAATAAAACTTAATAAGCGAAGTGATTTAAGTATGGGACTGGAATTCGGATCATTTCCCAGCGAAACAATGTCGTACATAATGTAAACATTGTCATCATGAATCATAAGGTACGTTATGAAAAGCGTCGTGGAGTCGGCGTTTATCGAGTACCACCAAGCCAAGGAGTCGCTCGGGTCGATTTCTGTCGTGAAGGCTTTTGCGAATCCCTCGGAAGCAGAGGAGTCTCCCGCAAAGATGCCGATAAAATTACTACCCGCATTTTCTGAGATGGCTTCAAATAAATCGGTCGATGTCACTTTTTTGCGAAGGCTTGCATTATAGTTGTAAGCATCGGAGACTTCCCCTACGACTCGATCAGAGCTTTTTATGCCGTGGTTCCATACCACATACTCATCGAGGAAAGCGAGGCCTTCCGGGCGTGCCACGGTGCTGTCGATTTCGGTATTTTTGCTCTTTGTGGTCACCAGGGTGTCGCCTCCGCAAATCAGTGTGAAATTGTCGTCAAGGGACACTTCGCAATCGCCAAACTTGGTTTCCGTGATCAAGCCAAGGGTGTCTTCTCCGCAATAGAGTGTCAAAGAATCTTTCCCGGAAACGTGGGTAGAAAGCGTAAGTGTATCGCCCTCTTTGTCGGTACCGCAGGTCAGGGCTTTCCAGGATTCGTCTTTGCACAGTGAAATCTCGCCGTCTTCTACAATAAGAGTGCCTTCCAGGGCTTTGGGGCAGAGGTTTTCCTGCGACGTGCCGGAACTGCTAGAATCGCTGTCGCCACCGCAGGCCACAAGAGTGATTGCCGTGGCCGAACTCAAAATGACGCCGGTCCACATTTTCGGATTCAAGAACATCTTCATTCTTCTGGTTCCTTATTAATAGACAAACAGTCCGCGCGAAATTTAAGGCGTGGAAAAAACAGTTCTCAATGTAAAAAAAACGATACATTTTCAAGGCCGATTTAGCCGAATATCGCAAATTTTTCTTATTTTTACACGTAATTATGTATCTGAACCGCTTTCAAAGGAAAATAATCAATGAAAAAATGTCCTAGGAATTTAATAGTCAAGTCGATTGCCGTGCTTCCGTTTATCGCTGCAGGTCTTGCCGGTTGTGGTAGTGATTCCTCCAGTTCCGCACATGACGATAGTGGTCTTGTCTCGCACTCCGACGGGACAGAATCGTCATCCAGCATTGAGGAATCGTCATCCAGCACTGACGGCTCCTCCTCGTCATCCGTTGCCGCTGTCATTTCCGACCCGACCGGAGATTTTACTGACACCCGTGATGGCCAGACCTACAAGTTTGTGACAATCGGCTCGCAGGTTTGGATGGCGGAAAATCTGAAGTACAGGACCCAAAAAAGTTTCTGTTACGAAGAAGATTCCTCCATGTGCGATGCGTATGGGAGCCTCTATACTTTTGATGAAGCACTGAAGGCTTGTCCTAAAGGTTGGCACTTGCCAAGTCAGGAGGATTTTGAGGAACTATTGTCTTTTGTAAATGGAAGTAAAGTCCAGGGGCCCGGTGATTACGAAGGTGCGGCTAAGCTTAAATCTACCGCTGGTTGGGAACTGGATGCTGAGGGAAATGGAGGTGGAACCGACGATTACGGTTTCTCTGCGGTTCCTGCAGGTTATTGGTGGGCCGAAGCGGGCGAATTTATTTCCGATGGCAGTGCCAGTTTCTGGAGCTCCTCAGAAATTGGGGACGATTCTGCGACAATGTTTTACCTGACTTTTAGCTATGCGTCACTCAATTATACAGACCGGAATATGGGAGTATCAGTCCGTTGCGTGAAGGATTAGCCGAGAAACGTGTAAAGTCAGGAAAACATCGGAGCCTGTGCCAAGGTTTATCGTATTTAGGATAATATATTTTTATTGAAATATAGATTTTTGTATATTGACTCTAAGAAAAGGAGTTGAATATGCAATCAAGAGTTAAAGAGTCGATTATTTTGGCGCTTGCCATTTTGTGCCTGGGTGCTTTTTTCTATCGCGCGCAAATCGATGTCAAGGAACGCGACCGCGTGGTGTTCGTGCGCGGTCTTGCCGAACGCGAAGTACCGGCTGATTTCGTGATCTGGCCGATCGTTTATAAAGAAGTGGGTAACGATCTTGCCGAACTTTCTGCAACGCTACAGTCCAAGTCGCAGATTCTTGAAAAGTTCTTGCTCGAAAACGGAATCAAAAAAGAAAACATTACTTACTCAACCCCGGCCATTGTCGATGCCGATGGCGAACTGTACAGCGGTGGCAAACATAATTATCGCTATGTGGCAACCGTTGTTGCAACTGTTGCGACAAACGATGTAGAACTTGTTCGTAAGGCCATGGAAAAACAGGGTGAACTCCTGAAACATGGAATCGCCTTTAGCGGCAGCGATTACCAGTACCGCACCGTCTATAGCTTTAATGGTCTCAACGAAATCAAGCCCGCCATGATTGACGAGGCGACAAAGAATGCACGCACTGCCGCCGAAAAGTTTGCGAAAGATTCCGACAGCAAACTTGGCAAAATCAAGACGGCTACGCAGGGAGTGTTCTCCATCGAGGACCGCGACGAAAATACGCCGTACATCAAGAAGGTGCGCGTCGTGACGAACGTGCAGTATTTCCTGGAAGATTAGGAATTTACGTTCGATAAATTGTTAAATTCTTATCGATTTTTTTAGGAGTCTATATGAAGAACTTTAGCGAAAATATCAAGTACATCGGTGTCGATGATCGTGACATCGATTTGTTCGAAGGCCAGTACGTGGTGCCCGAGGGCATGGCGTACAATTCGTACGTGATTGTAGATGAAAAGATTGCCGTGACGGACACGGTCGATGCGCACAAGGTGGGCGAGTGGCTTGCAAACTTGGAAGACGCTCTCGCTGGGCGCAAACCGGATTACCTGGTGATTCATCACTTGGAACCGGACCATGCCGGTGGCATAGCTGATTTCGTGGCGAAGTACCCGGAGGCGACGCTTGTGGCGTCCGCAAAGGCTTTCGCGCTGTTGCCGCAGTTCATGGCGCTCCCCGAATCGGTCAAGAAGCAGACCGTGAAGGAAGGCGATACGCTTTCGCTCGGTGCGCACACCTTGCAGTTTATCGGTGCTCCGATGGTGCACTGGCCCGAAGTGCTGTTCAGCTACGAGCAGAGCGAAAAGGTGCTGTTCGCGGCCGATGCGTTCGGCAAGTTCGGCGTGTACGATGCCGACCCGGATGACTGGGCCTGCGAAGCCCGCCGTTACTACTTCAACATCGTGGGCAAGTATGGCAACCAGGTGCAGGCGGTTCTCAAGAAGGCTGCCGCGCTCGATATCAAGACGATTTGTCCGTTGCATGGCCCGGTGCTCACCGAAAACCTCGGCTACTACATCGACAAGTACAACACCTGGAGCAGCTACGCTCCCGAAGACAAGGGCGTGCTCGTGGCGTATGCCTCAATTTACGGCGGAACCAAGAAGGCCGCGGAATTGCTCGGCGAAAAGCTCAAGGCCGCCGGTGTCGAGAAGGTGGTTGTCTCTGACCTTGCCCGCAGCGACATGGCCGAAGTCATCGAAGACGCCTTCCGTTACGATCGCATGGTAGTGGCAGCCCCCACGTACGACGCCGGGCTTTTCCCGGTCATGGAAGATTTCCTGAACCACCTGAAGGCAAAGAACTACAGTAACCGCAAGGTGGGCGTTGTCGAGAATGGCACGTGGGCCCCGATGGCCGCGAAGAAGATGACGGAAATCCTCACCACGCTCAAGAACGTGACGCTTGCCGAAACGGTAGTGACGGTGAAGTCCACGCTCAGTGCCGAATCCGAATCCGCGATGGACAAATTGGTTTCTGAACTACTTTAGTAGAAAAGGGGATGCCGCATCAAGTGCGGCATGACATTAGTAGCCTTAGCAGCCGAATGCTGCGGGCAACATTTCAATGACGTCAGTCGGGAGCATGCCAAATGCTCCCATTTTTTCGCGCGTGAGTCGGCCTGCTTTCTGGTGCAGGAGTACGCCGAGAACAGCTGCTTCTGCGGTGGGCAAACCCTGTGCGAGTAGTGCGGTGATAATGCCGGTAAGCACATCGCCTGCGCCGCCCTTGGCAAGTCCGGAATTGCGGGCCGGAATCACGTACACTCGTCCATCGGGAATCGCCACGTAAGTGGGGCATCCCTTCAGCACAATCGTAATCTTGAACTGCGTTGCAAACTGCTGCAGGTATTCCGGGTAGAAACATTCGTTAGAGGGCAATGGGCCGAAATTACGTTCCCATTCGCGCTTGTGCGGCGTGATAATCGCATTCGAGGGGCCGCCTTCCATGCAGAAGAATGCGGAACCGCAAGCGTTAATGGCGTCGGCGTCGACAACTACGGGAATCGTGAGTCCGGTCAGGAACATGCGGACTGCGTCTTGCGTTTCGGTGTCGGTTCCAAGTCCAGGACCGATGGCGATGGCGTTTTGGTGCGTCGCGATATCTTGCAACTGCATCAAGTGCATAATCGAAAGTTTGTCGGTGGTTCTGTCGCCGATTCCGAAGAATACAGGTTCATCAAGCTTCGATTGCAATGCAGGGAGCAATGCCTTCGGCGTCGCGGTTGTGACAAGGCCTGCACCGCTTCTTAAAACAGCCTTGGTACAAAGGGCGGCGGCTCCGGTCATATTGCCGGAACCTGCAATCACCATGGCGGTACCTTGGCTGCGCTTGTCGCCAAATTCATCGCGGTCGGGGAGCAGTGCCGGAATCATGCTTTCGGTTGCAAGGAATACGCCCGACAAGACTTTGTCAATCAGGTTGTCAGGGTAGTCTAGCGGCTCGACCGTAGTATTCCCGAATACGCGCGCGCCTTCGTTGGTGTAGGCGTCCAAGCGGGGGAGCCCGAAGACAAGCGTTTCGGTAGCCTGAATGCAGTTTTCGCCGCAGCGGTGTTCTGAAGAATCAAAACCGGTAGGGGCGTCTGCTGCAAGAATCGGAATGTTCCATTCGTTCAAGTTGATCACGACTCGCGCAAAGGCCGGGCGCAGTTCGCCCGAGGCTCCGTTGCCGAGCATGCAGTCTACAGCAAGTGCGAATTTCGGTTCGCGTACGGGGAGGTCGTTAATGACAATGAGCTTTCCGCCGCTTTCCGAGAAATCCTGGTACGCCATGGCCGCTTCGTTCTTGAAGGTTTCGGCCTTGGCGAGCGAATAGACTGTACAGGGAATGCCTGCTTCAATCAGCAATTTGGAAAGAACGAGGCCGTCGCCGCCGTTGTTTCCGCCACCGACAAATACGGCGACCGATTTACCTTCGCGGCTTTCGCCGAGCATATCAATTGCTTTTTCAAAGAGTTTTTGCCCCGCCAATTTCATTAGGCCGTAACCGGCATCGATGGCGGTCGCAAACTCATCTAAGATTTCTGCATCGATTCCGGTTTGGGGTTCCCAAAACGGTGGAAATCCGGCGCTAGAAACGCGGCTCCTCTTGGTGTCTCCATCCAAGAGGCGCATGGCCTCTGCAGTAACTACAGGGGCGCATTCCTTGTAAGTCAAGTTCGAAAGACGTTTCAATTAGATAATCCAGTAGCTGAGACCGACCTTGAACTTCATCATTCTTGCGCCAGACATGTCAACCAGGGAGTAATCGCCTGTAGCGAATTCCAGGTCGTCCAAAGTCTTCACGTCGGGGTAGAGTTCCGTAATGCCCATATAGAAGCGGAAGTCGAAGAAGAGACCGGCGACGATGTTGATGCCTGCGCCGGCTACAATGCCGAATCCAAATGTTGCCTGTTCGACCTTTTCGTTGCTAGCAACCGTGATGTCCAACGTGGCGTTTTCAACGGCGTCGATTTTAGCCTTGCTGCTCAAGGTGAAGTTGAACTGGGCGCCGCCGGTCACGTAGAATCTATTGGCAATCACGCCGCGCATCAGCAAGGGGAGTTCCAAGTCCGTAGAAACGTACTTGCGCTTGTGGTGCATGAATTCGTGTTCGGTGGTAATATGGGCAATGTTGACCTCGGGGGTAAAGTACAGGTTCGGAATCATCTGGATGCGGAACATGATACCGCCGTCAAAACCGATACCCGACGGTGTTCCGTCGATGTCGCTATCGTTTTCAAGGTCTTCCTTGAAGCCGAACATTCTGCCGTAATTGAAGGCGAACTTCACACCGAAGCCTAAGAAGGGCGTGTTGTTCGTGTTTGCCGGAGCGTATTCGTCGTTCTGGACGTTGGTCTGTTCGCTTTCTTGAAAGCTTGCCTGGACCGGAGCCGGAGCGGGTGCCGGAGCAGGTTCTTCTGCTACGTTAGCCTGTTCTTCTTCTGCAGGTTCTGCAACCTGTTCCTGTTCGGCAGGCTGTTCTTCAGCTTGTTCTTCAACCTGTTCGCTGACCTGTTCTTCGGCCTGGTCTGTGTATTCCGGGTCGAAGTCATCTTGTGCAAAAGCGACGGATGCAGCCAACATGGTGCTTGCGACGAGCGTCCAAATTTTATTCATATTCTCTCCAAACTAGATGTTATTTGCGTAATAAAATAGTATATTCCGGCCTTTTCTTTGCTCTGATTCGCTTAAAATTGCTGTAAAATGGTGGCCTTGTAAAATCTCTTAAACCTGCTTTTGGATATTTTGTCCAAACCAATTGCCTTTCGGCGTGAACTATGGCTCCCTTTTGAATTTATTTTCCATAAAAGCAATATAAGGAGCTACTATGAAAAAGAGTGTTTGGGAATCTCTAGCTCTCGCTTGCGCAATGGCTGTATCGGCTAGTGCCTTTACGCTGACGGGCAAGGTGAGTGATGAACAGGGTAGCGCTGTTAGCGGCGCATCGGTTTTACTTGTCAAACATGGCCTTTCCACAAAGACCGATGACAAGGGCGAATTCAAATTCCATGAAGATGAAATGTCCGTGATGGGGCGCGTGCTTCCGGGCTATATAAGCGTCAATAACGGCGTGCTTTCGTTTTCTCAACGTTCCAGCGAACCCGTACAGGTGCAAATCTTCGACATGATGGGTAACCGCCTGTTGACCGAAACCCTTTATGGTTCCGGAAGCCTTGATTTGCAGGCATGCGTCAAGGCTCAGGGCGCCTACTATGCGAACGTGAAAATCGGAAGTGCACAACGCAGCATCCGCTTTACTTCTAATGGCAATTACGGGGCCTCTTTCGCTAACGGCCAAAAGGCTGCTCTTGCAAGGCTGACGACGAACGAAACCCTCAAGGTGATTGCCGATGGTTTCGATACTCTTTCGGTGATTTTAAATAAGTTAGATACAAACCTTGCTCTTACGGTGAAAAAGCCGAAGGCCGAACCGCAGTACGCCTACGGTTGGGGCCTCAAGAACGATCCCGTGCCCACGCGTGGTTGCGGCAAGACCTGGAATCGCGTCAAGTCCGGCAGCTACGAATTCCAGTGGAGCAAGGGCAAGCGCACCATCCGTATCGACATTCCTGACAATTACGACAACAAGAAACCGTACAAGCTCATATTCGGCATGCACTGCATGGGCGGCTGGGCCGGTGGTGTGCAGCAAGAAGGCTACTATGGTTTGAAACCGCTTGATACCCAGAAGACGGCAATCTTTGTTGCTCCTGAAGGTAACGGAAACCAGGCCCCGTGGGGTCAGGATGACTACCTGCTCTTCGATGAACTTTTGGCCGATTTGCAGAGCAACCTTTGCATCGACTCTAGCCGCGTATTCTCTACAGGCTTTAGCTACGGCTCCATGTTCAGCAACGGTCTCTCCTGGAACCACCAGGATGTGCTCCGCGCTGTAGCCGTGTATGAAACCGCCGAACGTAACATCTGGCTCCCGCAACGTCAGAATAAGGGCGTGGGTTGGATGGGCGTGCTCGGCCTGCAAGACAACCTTTGCACTCCGCAGATGGGTCGCGCCGCTCGCGATATCATCTTGACGCTCAACTCCGAAGGCGGCAAGGCCAAGAATGAAAAGGCTCAGGAATATGGCGGCAGCGGTCCGCACGTGTGCTACGATTACACGACAGTTGAAGAACGTTTCCCGGTCCGCTGGTGCACGCAGAACGGCGGCCACATCTGGGATCACAAGGATCCCGGCCAGCAAAAGTCCTGGGTTCCGCAGGCCACTTGGGAATTCTTCAGCAAATTCTAGAGTTTCCTATAACACATCCAAAAAATCCCCTACTGCAAAGCGGCAGGGGATTTTTCTTTTTTATAAAGTGACCATATTTTCTAAATTTGGGCGCATGGAATTCAAGCGTTTTGAGGCTCTGATTGAAATGTTCCCGCAGGTGCAGATTTTCAGCACCGAGGGCGAAGATCTCGACAGAGTCATTACCCATTTTTTGAACCAGCGGAAGAATGTTTCCACGATGTCGGAGGCAATGCAACGTAAAATCCAGCATGCGCTCGCGCCGTTTTTCCAGCAGCGTTTTATTAGCCTGCACGACGAAGAAGCTCCGCTGGTGCGCCACCTGCTTTTGAAAAAGAAATTCTTTTTGCAGACGGACCGCTATATCGACGATATGGCATGGCCGGAGACCGACCCCGACAAGCTGGAAGAAGCGTTAAAGATTGCCGACTTGTCCGAAGAGATTCTGGATCGCAAACTTTTGAGCCTTTCGAACGGGGAACTGCGCCGCGTGTTGCTTGCGCGCATGTGGATGGAAAAGCCCGAGTGGGTTTACTTCAATGATTTGTTTGGCGGGCTTGACCCGGAGTACCGTGCGCATTTGGCGGGCTCTGTTGTGGAACTTTGTAAGCGCCCTGGCCTGAAAGTCGCCGTGCGCCTCGCCCGCGAAGACGAACTGCTCCCCGAGATTCCCGCGTTCGTGTATGCGAACAAGACGTTCACGCAGTACGCAGGCGAACTCCCGAGTGCCGCAGCGAAGCCCAAGTACACGAAGGCCGAGCTGAAGGACTACGAGATTGTTTCGCTCAAACCTCAAAGCGAGCTTGCGAGCGACCCCATTGCTCAAACCTCTTCTGAAATCCTCTTCGATTTGAAAAACGTCAACGTCCAATTCGGCGACACGACCGTGCTCAAGAATCTGAACTGGACGGTTCGCAAGGGCGAACATTGGGCCGTGATGGGCGAGAATGGTGCTGGCAAAAGTACGCTTTTGGGTATGCTTACAGCCGACCATCCGCAGATTTACAACAACGAGATTACCCTTTTGGGCGAACGCCCGGGCCATGGCCTGAACATTTGGGACCACAAGGCTAAACTCGGATTCTTCTCGCCGGAACTCGCGCTTCAGTACCGCGAAGACTTGAACCTGCAAGAAGTCTTGTGCACGGGCTTTACCGCAAACCTTTGCAAAGCCGACAATACCACTTGGGAAGAACGCGCGAAGGCGAAGGAATGGCTCAACTATCTGGGCTTTGACGACGTGGAAGCCCGCTACCGTGACCTGTCGCCCATCGACAAGCGCGTGGTGCTCATGGCTCGTGCTGCCATTCGCCCGCCCAAGGTGCTTTTGCTCGACGAACCTACGCAGGGCCTCAAGGGAGAGTACCGCGAAAAGATTTTTAACTTGTTGCAGTTGCTTTCGAAAGAAACGACAATCATTATGGTGAGCCACTACGAAGAAGAATGGCCGCCTTGCATGACGCACCTGCTCCGCATGCCTAAATTCTCGATGGAGAAGTCTTAATTATGCAGCTTAATGAACAAACTATTATGACGGCTCTGCAGGCGGTCCAAGACCCTGATCTGCACAAGAATATCGTTGAACTGAACTTTGTCCAGAATCTAAAGATCGATGGCGACAAGGTGAGCTTTGATCTTAGGCTTACGACGCCGGCATGCCCGATTCGCGATCAGTTCAAGGACCAGTGCATTACGATTGTCAAGTCGCTTGGCGCAAGCGAAGTGAACGTGACGTTTACGGCGCAAGGCCGCGTAGAAAGCTCCAATACGGCTGCGCAGGCTCCGAAAGTTTCGTACATCGGCGATGTCGCTCATGTGGTGGCGGTTGCAAGCGGCAAGGGTGGCGTGGGCAAGTCCACCGTAACGGCAAACCTCGCCATGGCCCTCAGCCTCTCGGGTGCCCGCGTGGGAATCTTGGATGCCGACATTTACGGCCCGAGTATGGGACTCATGTTCGGCATCGACAAGGCTCCCGAAGTCTTTGACGACAACACCATTGCGCCTGTCGAAGCAAAGGGCGGCATTAGTATTGTCAGCATGTGCATGTTCGCCGATAGCGACAAGGCGACCATCTGGCGTGGCCCGATGGTATCGCAGATGATTCAGCATTTTATCCATCATGTGCGTTGGGGCAAGCTCGACTACCTGCTGGTAGACTTTCCTCCTGGAACGGGCGACATTCAGCTGACCCTTACGCAGAATTGCCCGATGGCCGGTGCCGTCGTGGTGACGACACCGCAAGAGGTGGCTCTTGCCGACTGCCGCAAGGGGCTTGCCATGTTCGATTCCGTGGGCGTTCCGGTGGTGGGCGTCGTCGAGAACATGAGCTACTTTATTTGTGATGAATGCGGCAAGCACCATCATATCTTCCGCGAAGGCGGTGGTGAACGCATCGCCCAAAAGTGGGGCGTCCCCCTGATTGCAAAGGTTCCGCTTGAACCTGCAGTCGCGGGCTGCGGTGACGAAGGTACGCCGGCCGTGCTCCGTTACCCGAACTCTGAATCGGCCAAGGCCTTCATGCAGGCCGCCGATGCGACCGTCCGCACGCTTTCGATGTTTGCATCCGAAGGTAATGGTGTGCTCAAGAATTTTAACTACGATTTCGAACAACTTCCGGTGGAGGCTGTCTAATGATTCAACCGAAGAAAGTTTTTAGAACTGCCGAAGGAAAGCTGGGGTTCGAATGGAACGACGGTAGCCGTGGTGCATGCGATATCCGCACTCTCCGCTTGGCTTGTCCTTGTGCCTTGTGTGTCGATGAACATACTGGCGAAAAACTCTTGGATGAATCGACGGTACCACAAGATATTTCGCTTGTCAAAGTGCAGTCGATTGGCCGCTACGCCGCGGGCCTTACCTTTAGCGATGGCCACAATTCGGGAATTTACCCTTACGAAAAGTTATATAACTTGACGAAAACAAAGTAAAAAGACATATTTGGATAGTCTTCAAGGAAATTTCCTATGAAGAATTGAAGGTATGTATTTCTATGAGTGATGCAAACGAAGCGCTTTATTTTAGGGACCTCAACAGGTTTCCGACCCTGAGTCCTCAGGAAGAAGAGGCTCTTCTTGCGATTATCAAGAGCGACCAGGCGGAAGAAATCCGCAAGTCGGCCTTGCAGCGCCTGATTCGGGGTAACCTCCGTTTTGTGGTGAGTGTCGCAAGAAAGTACCAGGGGCGTGGACTTTCCCTGCTTGATTTGATTAACGAAGGAAATATCGGGTTGTTCAAGGCGGCAAAACGCTTTGATATGGGAAAGGATGTCAAGTTTATTTCTTACGCGGTCTGGTGGATTCGCCAGTCTATCCAGAAAGCCCTGTTTGAACAGGTGGGCGCGGTCCGAATTCCGCCCAACAAGCTTGCTTTGGTGAACCGCTTTAAACGGGCCTTGATGCAGAACGACGGTGACTACGATCGTACCATAGCTATGGACGAATTCGCGCCGTTCGAAAAGGACATCGTCGAGGTTATGGAAAAAATCGTGGACATTTCGCTGGATGCCCCCATTGGCGACAGCAACAATGTCGGCGGTAGCGGTGATACGGTCAGTACGCTTATGGATGTCTTGGGATCCGACGGTAACCAGGACGAAGACATGGAAAAGGATGAACGCAAGAAACTCATCCAGGAAACCTTGTCCGCCCTGCCGCAGCGCGAAGAAGAAATCCTTCGCATGTTCTATGGTCTTGATACGGTTGAAGATACGACGCTCAAGGATATCGGTGAAGATTTGAAACTGAGCCGCGAGCGCGTGCGCCAGATCAAGAACAAAACCTTGCGCCGTTTGCAGAAGAGCAAGGAACATAAAGAAAAACTGGCTGATTTCTTGGAAAAGTAATGGCGTATTCGTCTTCGGCAGCCCGCAGGGCTGCATACTTGTTTTTGACCCTTTGTTGCGGAGCCCTGCTTACTTTTGCGGGCTTTCGTATTTATGATGTATATGGCCCCAGTAAAATTTCGGTAGGCGGGATTCCGTATGGCCTTCCTGCCGGATCGACGGTTGCTCGCGGTGATACGCCGGATTTGACCGCCGATGTGGCCAAGGTCCCGGTGCAGGTACAGACGGAACTTCGCCGTGCGACGGAGCTTGCCCGTTCGGGCTCTTACCAGGCTGCCTACGACATTTACGACGGCGTGATTGTCCTTTACCCAGATCTTTTGCCGGCGCTCCTCGGACAGATTAATACTTTGTTTGAAATGGGCGCGCTGACGGAAAATCAGCAGGACCGCCTTTCCCTTTTGATAGGAAAACTGCAGGCCCGCTTGCCGGGTTCCGGCGTGGCGACCTATGTAGAAAGCCGTAAAATTTACCAGTCCGGCAATGCCTCTGCCGCCCTGGAACTTGCCCGCGTGGCCTCTGAACGTGCGCCCGCCTTGTACCAGACTCGCCTTTGGTACGGCAAGCTCCTGATGGATAACGGACGTTTCTTGCAGGCCGCCAACGAATTCAAGACGGTGGTGAGCCTTTCGGGTGGCGATGTGCCTGCCGCTTACGAAAATCTTGCCGAACTTTACCACCGTAGCGGTCAGCTGGACAGTTGCGCTGCCGTTGTGGAATACGCCCTTTCGCAGTACCCGGTCAACGTGAAGCTTTTGCTGTTGCAGGGTTACATGGACGAATACCAGGGCCATTTCGATGCCGCCGAAAAGATTTACCAGCGCATTCTGGCCTTCATGCCCGATTACGCTCCGGCACGCGAAGCGGTCTCTACTTTGGGCGAAAAGTCTCCTCCGGGTCCGGGTAACGGCGTGGTGCTTTCTCCGCAAGACCGTGCCCAGACGGCGCTCGATATCTTGGAACCCATGGTCGACAAGTATCCCGAAAACCTGCCGCTCAAGGAAGCTCTTGGCCGTGCGTACTTGAAAGGTCGCCAGTTCGATTTGGCCCGCAAGCAGTTCCAGGATATCCAAAAGGTCGATCCAGAATACCCTGACATCCAGCAGCGCATTCAGGAATCGAATATTACGAGGCCGGCTCCCATTAACAAGAACGACGGCTTGACTGCGAACTTGAACCGCGCTGTCGATAGTCTGCGCGAAACGATGGCCCCGTCTGCCGTTCATGATTTCTCGACGATGCTTGGCCATTATGTGGTGCGCTACGGTGCGACTCCCAAGGAATTCTTCAAGAAGTATTCTATCGGGAACTTTAGGCCCGTGGCAAAGAACGTGTGGCAGGAATCGTTCTTTGTTGCTCCTTACATGCACACCTACACGGTCGTCTTTGATTCCCTGAATCATTTCCGCGAAGTCCACGTGGTCGTTTACGATTCTTCTTCGAGTTCGAACCATTTCGGAATCGCGCCCGAAATCTACACGAGACTCCTGAAGCAGAATTCCAGAATCTCCGGCATTGGCAACAGCACGGGCGAAACCGATTGTGGCGATGGCCTGATTATCGATGCCGCCGTGTGGGAAACGCAGGACAACTTTGAAATGCTTGCCCGCGTGGTGGGTAAACCGGCCGAAGTCCGCATGGTCCGCTTTGACAAGTCCGCGCTCCCGCCGGGCCTCAAACTGTGCGACTACACCAAGTATCTGAATGAATTCTAGCGAAGAACGTTAATGAGTGATGTGAAATGTGGAATGTGTAATGATTAATTTTACATCACTCATCGCACATCTCACATCTCACATTTTTTTTATCCCGCATTTTTGTATCTTTACACTATGATGTTCCGTTTTCTGGCATTAGCTATTGTTGCCCTTGTGTTCGAGGGGTGTACTTGCTGTGCCTACCTGAACCACATGTTCAATGCGGAACGCCTGGATGAGCAGGCTGCCGAAATGCGTGCCGCCCGACTCGACAGTATTCCGGATAGCGAAAATTCCCTGCCCGGCTCTGAAGAGCGTCAAAAATACGATAAGATTATCGAAAAGGGCTCCCGTGTGCTGGAGCGATTCCCCAAGAACAAGAAACGTACTGCCGAGGCCGTGTTCCTGATTGGTGAAGCTTTCCGCCATAAGCATGAATGGGGCAAGGCCATTACCAAGTACGACGAATTCGAACGCTATTTTGCCGACCACGATTCCATGAAGGCGGTGGAATACCAGCGTGCCTATTGCCTTTACCGCAATCACGAATATAATATCAGCCGTTTTGCCCTGGAACCGGTGATTGCTTCCAAGGATCACCCTTATTATTTCCAGGGACTGAATCTTCTTTCGCTTTTGGACGAACAGGCCGAATTCCCGGACCAGGCGATTGCCTCTTTGGAAGCGGTGTTGGCCGATTCGGCCGGTACGCCCTTTATGCGTGGCAAGGCGCACTTTAGACTGGCTGGCCTGTACTACAAGAAAGAAAACTGGGACAAGGCTCGAGAACATTATACCGCCAAGGAAATCAAGGAACTGAACCCGCGCGAACAGCAGACGGCGGGAGAGCAGGCTGCAGAATGCCTTGCCTACCGCAAGGAATACCTGCAGGCGGCCGACGAATACAAGGAACTTTACAAGAATCCCGAATACGAGTCCAAACAGCCGGAATACCTGGTTCGCATTGGTGAACTGACCATGTTGGGCGGACGTTATCCCGATGCGATTATCATCTTGCAGAAGGTGAACACGGAATACCCGCGTTCCGAATATGCATCTCGCAGTTATTTCTGCCTGGGCGACTACGAACAGCACAAGACGATTGACTACGACAAGGCCGTTGTCTATTACGATAGCAGCTTTATTTCTCGCACGATCAGCAAGTGGGGCCAAGAAGCTCGCGAACGTCGCGACGCTCTTAAGCGCTTGATAGCCATGCGCAACCAGAACGACAAGGAACGTAAAGATTCGATTCCGAACGTAGACAACTTCTTCAAGTCGGAATTCCTGATTGCAGAACTGTTCCTGTTCAAGCTGGACGAAGTCGACAGTGCCATGACCCGCCTGGATGCCGTGATTGAATCGGGCGACAGCGCGAAGTCCTTGCGGGCCCTTTATGCCAAGGCATTCGTTTACGACGAATACATGCATGATCCCGATTCTGCCGAAGAAATCTACAAGCAGATTATCGAGAAGTACCCGGAAACGGAATATGCAAAGCAGGCCCAGGTGAACTTGGGTATGCGCGTGACTTTAAAGACCCGCGAAGATTTGGCGAAAGAAAAGTACATGGAAGCCGAAAGCCTTTGGACGATTGCCGCCGAAATGCCTTTGGATAAGATGGACATGGTGGACTCGGCGTATGCCCGCGCATTCGTGCGTTTTGACAGTCTGTATCAGGAGTTCCCCGAAACGCAGGCCGGTATCCAGGCGCTTTACATGAAGGCGATTTACTTCCAAATGAATCCGGAACGTATCGATAGCACCTTGCTCACTTACAAGCTCCTTCGCGACAAGTATGGCCAGACGCCTTGGGGCAAGGAAGCTGCGAAAAAGATGAACACGCGCCTCACGATTACCGACCAGGATCTGGAACGCCTGCGCAAGCGCGTCAAGAGCAGCGAAACGCATGTGAACAAGCTGTCTGCGCAGTATTACGAAGAATTGAACAAGGCTCCCGAAGAAAAGCAGGCCGAAGTCAAGAGTCAGGAAGATGAAATCCTTGAAAATACGTACAACAGCATGTATGATTTTGAATAGGCGCATCATTTTTGTTGTGCTGGCGATGTTTGTGGCAGTGCTTTTGTCTAGCTGCGCCGACGGAAATGCAAAAATTGCCTCCCGTCAAGGTTACGAAAGGTTCCCCGAAGACACACAGACTCCTCAAAAAGGTAAAAAGGGCAAAAAGACCGCTCCAATCGGAAAGGTCATGAAGGGCCAGGCGAGCTATTACGGCCCTGGATTCGATGGTAAGAAGACTGCCAGCGGTGAAATTTTCAATCAGAATGCTATGACCTGCGCCCACAAGACCTTGCCTTTTGGCACCAAGTTGCGTGTGGTTCGCGACGACACGGGAGCTTCTGTCGAGGTGCGCGTCAATGACCGCGGCCCCTTTGTGCGCGACCGCATTATCGATTTGAGCGCTGCCGCCGGCAAAAAGCTTGGCCTCGATAAAGTCGGGCACGCCAAGGTTACCGCTACCGTAATAGAGTAGTGAAATTACCCTAAAGAATGAAAATTGCCGATGTCATAATTTGACATCGGTTTAATTTTATATTTAGCTGTACAGAAAAGCACTAGTAGGTTTGTGTGTTTTTCTTGAGAAAAAGAGGAAAAAATGTATAGCGAATATGATCTTGGAAAATCCGCCTGTAAAGCCGACCGTGAGCCTATGATGCTCTGGAATTCCGGCTTTTCGTCCTTCAAACGCCGTATAGACGAACAGCTTCAGCTGAATGGATTCGATGATTCTTTAGTTGATGACGAAACCTTGCTGCCGTTTTACCGTATGGGCGAAAGCGAAACCTACGTGCTTACGGCATTGGGCTGTGCCGTGGGGGTGTAATGTTGGCAATGTTTGCCAGAAAGGCTTAATTTGCCTTGTTGCTAACAAAGTATCATGCGTTAGTAGAATATGTAAATAATAATGTTGTATATAATAATTGTGTATTTGCATGGAAATTTTAGAACAAATGTGCAGCTTTTGATGAGGTAAATAAAGTTTTACGAAGTAAAGTTGGTTGCGGGAAACCCGATAAATGAGGTTTTTTATAAGGAAAAACCTTGTACGAAAAATTAGCTACAAAATTTTTACATTCAGTGCGAATTTATTAAGAAAATATTATTTTATATTGCAGATTTGAATAAATTAAGTAAAAAAGTGTGATTTCCACGACTGAAGGCAAAAATATGGCTAATGAAGAGTCTTCTCAGAAACAGGGTGAAAACCTTTCTTCTGTTACCTATTTTGTTGAGAAACTGGCAACGGTTTTTTCTCGAGTTAAAGATTGTGTCTTGCAAGACTTGCTCGATGAGCTTATAAAAGAGGGCGCTACCTGGGAAGATTTCCAAAAAGAATTGGACCAAGTAAAGGATAACAGCATAGACAAAAACATTGATGATTTCAAAGTTTTTGTTGACAGAATCGTAAAGAAACTCGGTTATGATATTTCGGCTGCGAAGGCAGAGTGCGGCGAACTCTACAATGTGTTAGCGCAACTAGTTGTATCTGGAGAAAAGCTTGGTGTTGCGTTCAAAAAACTTTTTAAGGAATACGAAGATAAAGACCCTCAGAAGGTTCTCGAAGACCTGATATCAGGTATTAAAGTTACACCTAACGAAAGCAAAGACGGCAAAAATGCCACGCTTGTCACTTGGTCTGATGTAAAAGAAAGCTTCGGTTCCCTTGACAATTTCTGTAAAGAAGCAAAAAAAATCGGCGATAGCGATACTATATTAATCGGAACAGAGAAGTTTAATATAGGCTTGGCCGCTGAAGGTAGTGATTATGGTAAGATTATGCCCATTCTTAACCTCGTCCAGGAAATTCTTGATCTAATCAAGAAGTTCTCGGATATTGAATGGGAAAAAATAAAGGACGAATTCGAGGATTTTGGTAACTTTATATATGACTCGTATTTTACGGAAGAATTCGGCAAGCGAATCCTGGATTATATCCTTATTCTCATTTTGAAAAATGCCAAGGACGTTTTCAGGGAAGATCTCGATGCGATTTGGGATGAACTCAAAGTTTATAAAAAACAAATAGGGCAGGATCTAAAAAGTCTAGAAAAGAAACTTGATGAGCCTCTTAATGCCGTTGTCGAATTTATCAAGAAAATAAGCGGTGACAAGGAAGTCAAGCAAATTTTGGAATTTTTGGACGATGTTATTGATCTTAGGGATGAGATTGATGAACTCAAGTCTGGTCTAGAAAAAGAATTAACCGAGGCTCTAAACGCAGCCGAATCAGAGATTAGCTCCGCGCAGGATGCAATAGAATCTGAAATAAAAGATCTTGCTAAACAAGCAGAAAAATCTCCTACAGGCGCAATTGAGGCCATTTCAGACACAGCCGGTAAAATCGGTGACGCTATTAAAGATTCCGCAGAAAAGTTAGAAGAGACTGGCTCACATCTCAAGGATAACGCCGAGAAATACATTTCTTCTGAAATAGATGACATCCAAAACAAAATAAATGAAGCTCGTGATCGAATCAAGAAAGAAATTGAAGATCGCATTAAGGAAGAAATTTCACGCCGAGTTCAAGCGGCCATTAAGGTTGCAGAAGAAAAGATAAAGGAACTCATTAAGGAATTTATCCCCCAATACGACTCTCTCGCAAGAGCGTTCCACAAGATTTACGCCGTATTGGAGTTCGCCGGAATAATTGGCGAGGAAAAGGTCAAGCTTGCGACCTACATTCCTAACAAAGTAGACAATAATGATGGCGGCGTTTTAGATCCAATCAAGTCCATAGAGATTCCCTCTTTTGACTGGAAAGCTTTGGCGCAAATATTTACAAGCCCCAAGAGTTATTTAGAAGACAAATTCCCTTTAAACGATTGCAACGATATCGAAAAGCTAATCGTCAAAGTTTCCAATTTGTTAAATGCCTTTGACTGCAATATTCCTAAAATAACCTCTGTTAAAGATTTCTTATGGGAATTGGTTGCTCGCGTTGAAGTAGAAATTAAGAAAAATGCAACTAATGGAACAAATGATTTCATTGAAAGTTTGAAGACTCTCAGGGCGTATATTTACACAACTTTGATTGCCTTGGAAGATATTGCTCTTGAAACAAAGAAACAATTGGCATTTGAATTAGACAATGCCGTCAAACAAGGCGAAAGTCTCGTTAATGATCTAAAATCAAAAATAGGTGGCGAGCTTGAAAATATTGAAAAGAACATAAACAACAGGTTGAATGATCTCAAGAATACTGTTGTAACAAATGTTGGCTCTATAGATCAAGAGAGCGCCTTCTACCAAATTTTTATTGAAACGCTAGGTGAAGCCGCGCAAGAAGAAATTTCCGCATCCTTTAATGGAGTAAAGCTAAACAAGGACGTAACCCTCAAACATTGTAATGACTCTGTCAAGAAATCTGTAGAAAGCCTTCGTGAAAATTCAAAAAATCTTATATCGAAAATCGAGGATTTCCTTGATAAGGATAAATGGGAAAACAGCTTTAATGCTACCGTAATAAAACTAAAGACTGAATTTGAAATACAAACGGCAGGAATTCCAAAAAATAAAGAAGAAATTGAAGATGCTATTGCGGGTTGCATTGATGATTTGTTGGGAGGCGATTCACCAAAGAATCCGTTTGCTGGAATTGATTTCTCTAAGTATTACGAAATCGTGGCAGATGCCGTTGAAGATCGGCTTCCAAAAGATTTGGACAAAGAATTTGAAAATATTGAGAATGTTCTAAATGGAACAATAAAGGAACTGACGACTGCCATCTGTAAGGATGTCGAAAAATTAAGAGAGAATGCTGAACAAAATGTTGATGCGATTGCTAAATATTCGCAAGGCATTCCGCAGCTTGCTTGCAATATCTTAAACGCATGGCTCGAAAAGGTTAAGGAGAAATTCTACGAAATCATTATCAAGCCTATAATCTCTCAAATTCGAAAGGCGATTAAGGTTTGGTTCAGTGAAATTCTTAGTAAAGTTCTTGAAGTCGTCAAAAATAGTTTAAGAGAAATTCTTAAAAATTCTGAACTCAAGCAAATATTAAATAATGCCGAAGACGTCATTAACGCTGTTGTCGGCATGATTCCTGAAATTCTGAAACTCGTCAATGATGTCAAAGATTTGGCCGATGAAGCCAAAAAAGTTGATACCTGGAAGAGCGGTTTCCTGTTTGCAGTAAAGGTAATCAAGGCCATTCCAGAGGTAATCAAGGCCATTCCAGACGAAATCAAGGATAAGGTTTTCGAAGTCTGCAAGCTTCCGAAGCTTCCGGCTTGTTTAGAGAACTTCAAATTGCCCGACTACAAGTTTGATGCCGAAAACAATATCCTGATTGTAAACATCTGGACAAAAAAGGTTTCCGACAACAGTGGAGACGCCACAGGAAATGCCGACGTTTGTATACAACTCGCTCTATTTGCAGGCGAGATTACCGTTAATAATGAAAAGCATGATGGCCTTTACATAGTCCCCATGGTGACTGGTTCTTTGGGCTCCGTGATTGGTATTGGAAAAAATCATACGCTTAAACTTGGAGCATATGCGTCGCTAAATAAAGACGGGGTTTCGAATAAAACGGATTTGGATGGAACAACGTCCATTTTCATTGATGTTGATGAATCCTTCAAAAAGAATCCGATTAACGTAACAGGAAGCAAAGAATCCGTTAGTGCAGAGGCCTCTTTAACATTCGGCAGAAAAGAAGGGGTTGATCCGTTAAGCTTCTTTGACACTGATATAGCTTCTCTGAGCATAGGCAACTACTCTGTAGAGACATCTGTTTCCTATAATAAGAAAGATTCAGAGCATAAGGGCTTTGATTTTGGTGTAAAAGGCTCATTAGAAAAATTAGTCCTTACATTGAAACTTCGCAATCAAAACGATTTCTTTGAGAAAATTTTGAAGGACGATATAGCCATTAACCTAAGCAAACTTGAGGTTGGCTATTCCCTAAGCGACGGGTTCAACATAGATGGCGGGTTATATGTCAATATCCCCATCAACAGTGATATTGACTTGAAATTTGTCAAGTTCAACAATATCAGTTTGGAAATTGGTGGCGAAAAAGGCAATCTCATTGCCAACCTGTTGACAACCTTCGTTGTGGACTTGGAAGGCATTGTTATCACCTTCCCCGAAATGGGGCTCGGTATTAAATGCAATGTCTTAGACTCCAATTTTAAGCCGGGTTCTTTCAAAATATCTCCGAAGTTCAAGTTCCCCAGCGGCCTTGGCATTTCCATTGACGTTGAAGCGGTCAAGGGCTCCGGATTTGTGGACTGGAATGAAGAAAAGGGCCGGTTCTTTGGACAAGTGGAATTGACCATTCTTGAGAAGTGCGGTGCCAGCGGAAGAATCCTGTTCACCACGGGCAAGAACAATACGCCGTACTCCTTTAGCGGAGCCTTGAGCGTATTCTTTACCCCGGGCATTCAGCTGGGCATGGGATTCTCGTTGACCGCAATTGGCGGCTCCCTTGGCGTAAACCGCGGCCTAAACATTGATAAACTGCGCGATGCCGTATACGATGGAACGCTCACCACTGTCTTGCTGACCAAGAATATCGATAAGGATATCGACAAGATTCTTGCAAATATCGATGCCTACTATCCGATTCATGAAGGTCAAATGTATTTTGGCTTCCTGGGGCAAATCACCTGGGGGGAAATCCTTAAAGCGGACTTTGGCCTGTTTGTGCAGGCTCCGAGTCCCGTAGCCATTATTATTGCCGGTAACGTCGCGGTAAAAATTGAAAATGAAACTGCTAAAAAGCTTATCGCTATTAACGCAAGCTTTATGGGCGGTTATCAGTCCGACAAGGGAATCTTCTTTGATGCTCACCTATACGATTCCCATATTGTAGGTATCGACCTTTATGGCGATGTGGCCTTGCGCATTTACTGGGCCGGAGACACTAAGGGATTTATATTGTCTGCCGGTGGTTTCCACCCGCAGTATAAGCCCGAAAGCGGCTTCAATCTCCCTGATATGAAGCGCATGGGAATGAAACTGGATTATGACATTTTGAAGATGTCGTTGGAAGCGTACTTCGCGATAACTTCGAATACGGTCCAGTTCGGTACTGATTTCCAGATGAGAATTGGCTGGGACAAGTTTGGAATTTCTGGATATGCCGGATTTAACGCACTGTTCCAGTTCCACCCCTTCAAGTTCGTTGTAGACATGTCTGCAGGTCTTGCCGTCAAGGTGGGCAGTTGTACCATTTGCTCTATTAGTCTTGACTTTGAACTTGGTGGTCCTGCTCAATGGCATGCCAAGGGTACAGCCAGCTTCTGGGTTCTGTTTATTAAGATTAAGGTGTCCTTTAATCTTACATGGGGCAAAAAACAGATTGATGACAATCGTAGCCGAATCGATGTTCTTCCGCTCTACACCAATGCCTTTAACGACAGGAACAATTGGAAGTTTATATCCACAGATCTTGTCGACAACATGGTGTCCATGGTGGAATTGGACAAGAACGATTTCGTGTTGCAACCATCTGAGAGTATCGAGTTCAATCAGTCTGTAGTTCCTTTCGAAACGAAAATGGATTGCTATGGCGAAGACATTGTCAATGATTACAACATCATGGTGTTAGATGATGTCTTGGTCGGCGAAACACATGTTGAACACAACAAGGTTAAGAATTTCTTTGCACCGTCACTTATCAAGAAATTATCGGAAGACAAAAAACTTTCACTCCCGTCCTACAAAAAAATGTATTCGGGATTCAGAATTAGGACGGATTTCAAAAAAGACAATTTGAATTCAGCTTCTATTAATTGTACTCCCGACATAAGGGTGCTTAATATGTATCCAGAAAAGAGTAACGATTCTTTTTGGAATGATTATGCTAAGAAATACGAATGTGAAAATAAAACGTCTACGGTAAGTCTGTCTCGAACCAGTACCGCGTCAAACAGGCAAAGGGCTGCGTCGCGAAGAACGGCGTCCGGATTTAAGAGGTACATCAAGCAAACAGATTCTTGTTTGACGGAACGATATCAGGCCTTATTATCCGACGACATCTTGGAATAATAATCTTTAACGCAAACGATTTATAAGTGGAAAATAATATGAGCAATGGAATGAATGGAGCAATTGACGAACAAGGGACATTTTTCCCTTTTGTGAGAAAAGGAATTGCTACAAAAATCACACAAAAAGATGAACTTGCCAGCAATGAAAATGATGCCGCCGATCAAAAAGACATGGTCTTGTACCGGGAGCGCGCAGCTGTTGAAATAAGAGCGAAAATTGCTAGTGGACAAATAGAAAAAGAAATCGACGATACTACTACAAGGTCGCCGAGAGCTCTCATAAAAGATGCCGTAATCAGTTCTGAAACGAAAATTGTAAAAATTGTCGGCCCAGGCGACATTTTGTCCATAAACAACAATGCTGTTATGAATATTTCTCCGGCAGCAAACTCAGAAGGTTTTCCAAACGATTGTTTCCCATACATAGAGTTTGATGATCCTGATTTCGCTTGGCGCTATACCCCAGCAGCACCCAATAATCAAAAACTTCGTCCGTGGATAGCGCTTGTGATGTGTGAATCAGACAAGTGTGAAATGCAGAATAGTGGAAATGGCAACAAGATAGTTAGGTTCAAAATAACTGAAAAGGAATACCCGGTTGTTTTTCCTCCAAACGATGAAATATGGAAAGCCGCTCATGCTCAAGGAGACGCTGGTGCCGATGCTCGCTTCTGTAGGCTCTTGGGAATGCGTCGAGAAGGGGTTGAATACCATCTAAAAGAAAATAGAAATTACACAGCGATAGTTATTCCCGTTTTTGAAGTAGGTAGGCTTCGCGGTCTTGGCTTTACTTCAGAGAAACTCAAAGATGTTGTTGCCCAGAAACCTTCTTGGGAAAACAGTTTAGAAGCTCAAACAAAGGACAATAACCACCCTTCCCCCCTAACATTCCCTGCATATTATACCTGGAATTTTAAAACTGGTGATTGTAGTTTTGATACGCTTGTAGAAAAATTGCAAATATACGAGGGTGCAAAATCCGGTATTGCTGTTGATGTGACCTCTTTAGGTCAGGGCTTAACAAATACATCGGCAAACAAAACGATTTTAATGCCGGCAGCAACAAAGGTTCCTACCAACGATCCAAAACTGGAAAATCCCGATCCGTTCCCGAATCCAAAGCAGACGGACGAAAAGAATCTTTATAATTCATTGAAGGATTTGCTTAGCCGAAGCCCTGTTTTTGTTGAAAACCAACAAGATGTCCAAGACGTAAAAAAGAAGGGTGAATACGAGAAAGATGACCCATGGGTTGTTCCGCCTATATATGGTGGAAAGCATAGTATGGCGCTCTCATTCGATCATAAAGACACCCCTGAATGGGTGCGTCAGGTTAACCTAGATCTTCATTATAGGGCTGTTGCAGGCCTTGGTAAAAAGACCATCCAAAAGAATCAAGAAGAGTTTGTAAATCGAGCTTGGAAACAGGTTGAATTAGTACAGGCTCTTAACAGGGCTTTGTACCAAAAACTTTTGAGTATCAAAGTTAATGCATCTGTCAGGGGCTTAAAATACGAATGGATGGATCAAGGCAACGAGAACGTTTTTGTTGCGCGATTCATGCAACGCTTGTCCACCATGCAAAAAACGAAAGCCGGTGGCAACGGAAAATCGCTAAACGACATTTTGAAGGATAAGGGTATTCCTGCCGCCTTTGCTTCGGCAACGTTCCAACGAGTGACGGACCGCATGTCACAAAAGGTTCAAAATTTAGATTCAACAACTTTAATGGATCATATAGCGGAGAATCAGATATTCAAAAATGATTGGCACCCATTCCATGATTTACCAACAATAGAACAGTTAGAAAATACTGTAAAGAATCTATTGCCCTTGATTGTGGAATATGTTATAAAAACAACGCTTGGCGATTATGTTTCTTATTATAAAACAGGGCTCTCAACGGAAATTAAGGACGGAGACGAATTCTCTTTAAAATTCTCAGGATACAAATTCGGTTGGAAAAAATTAAATCATTTCCGATGCAAAGGCAGTACCAACAGCAGTTTAAAACCAGTAATTCCAACTGATGGTTATCAAGCGGGCGTAACAGAGGCGTTCTTAAAACAAATAGCTACCTCGAATGATATTAATGTAATCGGGTTGCAAAATTCTGATTATTCCCAGCTTTTTGGGAACGCGGCTCCAATTACAAAATTGATTACTCTGAACTATCCGATGAATGTTTATTTTATTTCTGTTGGTAAAGTCTCTGAATTGATGAAAATAGGTGCTGTAGAGTTCTATGCTGATTATGGAGAAACACAGGAATACTGGGTGCCAGGCAGTGGAGGACATGGGCACTATGTTGTCGTGCACCGCCTTACTAGCCTTGGTAATACATTAAGCTCCACCAGTCTCCCAGACTATATATTACTTGATATCAGCAAAATAGATAAAAAGTATATTCAGACATTTAACAATCCCTACGAATATGCACAGTTCATTCGCAATTCAGAGGAAGCCGGAAGGCATACTTTAATTAACGAATGGGAAAAATTCAAAAAAGAAGTTGCTTCGCTCAAACAAAAATTCAATGCCAGCGAAGACAAAACTTTAGATTCGGAATCAAATTCCGCAAAGAGCTCTAATAATTCTACAAAGTCAAATCAAGACATTGATAATCTCAGGGAAAGCGCGCTTGACGACCAGACTTACAAACGAATCCAAGAAGTCGCTTGTAATTACTACAAGGAGTTCATCTCCAATGAAGATCTTCGTAACAAATATGTGGAAGACCTTCTCCAATCAAGGTACCCCATTATGGCATACCCCATGTTCCCGGAGCCGGTTTACCATTACCTTAACGAATTATCGGAAAAGTTTATTCTCCCCTGTATTGAGGGGGTTCCCAACAATAGTATTGCAATGTTCGAAAACAATACAGCCTTTGTGGAAGCCTATTTGTGCGGCATGAACACCGAAATGGGAAGAGAACTGTTATGGCGAGAATACCCAACAGATCAACGTGGATCTTATTTCAAAAAGTTCTGGGATTCTGAGACCGACAGCGAATCTATTCGCAATGATGATTTCTTTGATGTGAAATCCTTGCATACATGGACAGGAAATCTTGGCAAAAATCATTGTGCAGGAAAGGATGGCTTGTTGCTGTTCGCTATCAAGGGAAACCTTATCAAGCTGTATCCTCATACAGAAATCTATCTTCACAAGGCAAAAGTGGTATCAAAGGAAAATGGTGCTATAAAATTTGATTATGATAATGAGGCTGAAAATGCAATCATAAAGCCTGTCGCCGAAGCCTTTTTAAAGGATATTTATATTGTCGGGTTCAAAATAAGCCTAAAAGAAGCATTAGGCTCACCAAAAGGACCAAATCAAGGATATATCTTAACTTTCAAGCAGATGGTTGAAAATTTAGCCTTTAAAAATGCTCATTCTTTCGAAATGGAAGAGAAAACATCTGCGGATTATGCCAACAACCACATTGATACGCCGTCTACTATCGGTCGTCACGTTTTAACCTTTCTTAAAAAGAATTAATGAAAATGCCCCAAAACAACACAAATCGCCAAAATGAATTGAATAAGAATGAGTTGAACAACATTCTCAAGAATACAAAAGTTCAGCGTCCGTTTATGATGTTTCCTTTGCGCTTGGAAACCCATTTCCGTAATGTGAAGGGAAAGAAACAACTTTGCGTAAGAGTATTTCCAGATGAGATTATGCTGGATTATCATACTGACAGTTTGACAAAGCAAGAAATAGAGGACGGCAAGTTCTTTTGGATTCAATGGTACATTGCCAGTGGTAGTGATGCAAGAGAATATGAGGCATGGGAAATTTTATGTAAAAAATATCCTGTGCATCGCGCAGCATGGATTTGTCGTTGCTTAAGGCCAAAGTATATTGATGAATACAGACCATGGCAAAAGCTCTTTTATCGTCGTCCATACACAAGTTTGACGGACATAGAAAATAAGTGCAAAATTATTTATTCGCTTCTTTCAGAAATTTCTTTACACCTCAGCGAAGAAGAGGTTGAACAAATTGATAAAGAGGTTGAAACCGACGTAGAACGTAAGGTGCGCGAAAACTTAACTCAAGTTCAGCATTTCTTATTCGGTATTCAATCTAGTGTGTCTCATTGCAAATACCTTGTTGATTATTTGTACGATAACATATACAACATGGCGACGTATTTGTCTAGGTCACTGGAAACTTGTAATAAGTTTTATGAAAAATTTCCTGGACTCTATAAGGAGAACTGCCGACGCCTTGAGCTTTGGGATGTTGATTATACGATATTAAGTTCGTTACGCAAAGATGTCGATAATTTTATCAAGACACTAGAGTCCAAAAGAATGACTCTTGATGACATGGTAAAAAGTTACCTAGCCGATGGTTCTATTTTTAGTGGCGATTCTCTACTCCGCAAAAATGCATGGACTGTTAACGAAGATAAAAAACTTGAAGTGCCCGGTTCCAATATCCTCCCTCAAAGATTCTTCTTTGTTGGGGAAGTAGACAATGCGAATAAGGATAAAATTTACGCCTATTCCAATGAAATCCCTTCGGATCTTCAAATGGGCATAGATCCCAACGAACAAGAAGTAGATGAAAATGGTCAAAAAGTTTCGCCGTTCCAAATCAACAGCAATGGCGATATGGTAATTAAGGGTGGCGCCAAATGGATGACGGATTATGATGAAGCCGAAAAATGTGGCATGGCCATAACCGTTCCGATATCAGATGACGTCACGAAATTTAATTATATCTATGTCTTGGGGATAAATGATTTTTCCGAAAAAGAAAGTGTTGATCGATTGACAAATCTGTTTAATGGCCACAATTATGCCGTTTCAAGCATGTCCTTCCTTTCTGCGGGAACACCAACAAACAGTTTGGACGGCAATTTTAAAGACGATAGTGAAGAAATTAAACGCGAACGTTTTGACATAGAAGTTAACGATTCATACAAGAACTTTAGCCGATCCAAGGATTCCAAGATTCTAGCTGATTTTACTGGCATGGCATTTGACGATTGTTGGGGAAGCGTGATTGGCGGCAAACATACACAATCTGAAATGGCTCAAATTGTGTATAAGGAACTATGGAACCACTTTAGAAGTAATATTAAGAAAGATGATGAAGATTTAAAGGAAATTCTTGATCTTGTAGGAGACTTTGTCGTAAATCATGTACGCGCAAGAGGTGTGTTGCCTACAGTAAAGATCGACACGCTCCCTTACGGGTTCCTACCCGTTGCCGATTATGGGAAATTACGAGAAACATTTAATGATGGTAGCGAGGAATCTAAAAAGTTCCTTAGGCTTTTTGACCAATTGATTGACTTGGCGAATACATGGAAAGAATGCCGAAAAGAACAAAAGTTATGGTCAAAAGAATTGGTTGGTAATGATGCTGAACGTAACTATCTTAAAATGGCGGGCCAAACGCCGTATTCAATTTCTTTCGTAGAACGCTCTGTATTGAGAACTCCGTTCCTCGAGAAAAACTTCTTAAAATACCCAACTACAGGTATTCTCGCTGATTTAAGTGACATGGAATTCTTTGCAGATCAGCCTATAGATGACGCTGTTAAGGAAGTTTCTCTCCAAGGTCTAAAAAACTGTATTAACCAAGGCATAAGAAACCAGTTGTCTGACGAGGAATTGAACATCTATGTAGCCGAATTCTTAGATTTGTTCACTTATCGACTTGATGCCTGGTTTACTGGTTTCGTCAAGTTCGCAAAAGAGCGCTTGGACAAAAAGGGACAAAAAGCCGCGCCGCAAATTGGTTCGTATGGCTGGGTTTTCGGCCTTAAAGAAAACAATCGTGTCGAAATTGAAGATGTAGGCAAACGCGAAAAAATCATTCGCGACATGAAACTGGATCTAGATCCGAATACAAACGCGATTTACAAGAGTACCGGAGAAGACAAGGGACACTATATTGTAGCGCCTTCCATACAACATGCTTTGACCACGGCGGTTTTGAGAAGCGCCTATCTGAAATCCAAGAGCAGTGAAGAAGATGCTCACATTTGTGTGAATTTGTCTTCCATGCGAGTTCGTCAAGCCCTGCGCCTTGTAGATGGTATTAAGCACGGTATGTCGACTAGTGTAATTTTAGGCGTAGATCTTGAACGATATCTACACGATGCGGCCGATACATTTGGAGTGCATCTAGACCAATTCATTTACCCGCTGCGCCAGCAATTTAAACAAGTTGTTGATTTAAACTCTCAAACAGAAGAAGCTGGCTGCTATTCCATGCAGGTAATCAATGGCGAGGCTCTTCTCAATACATTTATTGAAGAATGGAAATGGTCAAAATCTGTCTCTAGTTGGTTAGAAGATAATTATAAAGATAATGGATCTCTAGAATGGGTTCGTAATCTTAATGCTAATTCCAATAACGGATTGGTCAATGTAGAAACAAGAAACGCGTTCTTCAAGCAGATTGAACGTATGATGGACTCTTACGACGCCTTGAATGACCTATTGCTTTCAGAAGGTGTGCACCGCCTTGTTATGGGTGACAAGAGTGCCTTCTACGCAATTGGTCAATTCCTTAAAGATGGTAAAGGCAGCATTCCGGAACTGGAAATTTTAAAGAATCCTTCAGAACATGTTGTTGTGGCGCATAAAACCGGAATTATGCTTCCAGAAGTTGATATTGATGTTGAAGACGAAGAAAATACAAACAACTTGATCAACCTTGCGGATCCCTCGATCAATGCGTGGGTGGAAAGCGTTGTCGGCGATATGGACAAAATCAAGGTCCTGATCAAAAAAGATTCTGGCCAAGGTAACGGCGAAGTAGAAGCCTGTTCTTTAGCTCAGCTGGGAATAAGTGGCGCCGAGTATATTTATTTGTCTTCCTTTGAAGGGGCCTTTAAAAATTACCTCAAAACCAAATGGCATTTGCTAAATCCTGGGTTTGTAGGAGAAATTGAAGTTGTTGAAGAGTCAGAAAATGCAAATTGGGCTCCTGAAGATGGGGAGTTGAGCTTAGAAGAAGATCAACTTCGTTTGAAAGTTCTAAGGGAAATCGTACTTCATAGCCGAGAAATGCGTGCTCCAGATATACAGAGCACTCTTTGGGAAGGCGCGGATGAAGTTGATTATACCGATATCAGCGAGTTGAAGTTACGGTATGAAAATCTTTTACTGCGAGAGGATGAACTTCATTTAAAGATTTCCAAGTGGCGCAGAAAAGCCGAAAAGAGCAGTTTGTATGATGACGCTTTTGTACGAGACGCATACATGTATCTTTGCAATTGCGTCGAAGCGGGCCTTGTTAATTGTATTGGAAAATTTGACACTAGTATTTTCGTAGACAAGATAGATCCTATTGTATATCCTGAAAGTATTCAGAACGCGCAAATGTTGCAAAAAGAGCTTCTTGAAACCATGAAGGCCGTGGAAACGCAGCTTCAGGAGCGAGTGGATAATGCAAAGGCCTTGGTTGCTACTAATAAGGAAACTCTATCAGTTGCAAATTATATTTCCGCAATTCAAGCTCTTACGCTAGAAAATATCAGGGTCGCACCTCGTTTCCATATATTAAAGAAAGAACTTGTTGAAGGCCCCATGATTAAACGTGCGGAACGCATAGATTTCGCTGTTAGGGGGAATTCTAATTCAAATGGTAATGGTTTTATCTATAACAATTTAAATCAAGGAACATTTGATCAGTGGGAAGATGAAGTTTCCGAAGTTAGAGACGGAATGAAAAACATACATCAACTATCCATGTTTCAGACGGCTATCGATAAGGACATGGGTAAGGTTGCTGTACTACAGATGGAATCCTCCAAGTCTGAGGTTATTGCTGGAAATTGGCTTGGTTTGTCTGTTGATGACGAATCAGAATTGCAGGATATGGATTCCATAGTGCTTTACAATGCGGAGGCCTATAACCCGCAATATAGGAGTGGCGGACTTTCTTTAGCCTCAAATGCAGGTCTTGTTGTTGACTCTTGGTTGGAATATATTCCTTACAAGAAACACAACGCAGGCTTAGTGTTCCACGTTGACAGACCGGACAATGAGGCTCCTCAAGCCGTTCTAGTGGCAATAAACCATAATATCAATGTGAATCCATCTAATTTTGAACATACGCAGGCTACACTCCCGGGCACAACATCTAATGTTGTCAATCAAGTCGATCTTACCAAGGGTAGATTATGCTGGTGCCCTGCATGCAGAAAAGAGTCTCTACGTTATCGTGATTCTATTCTTAATCAAAGCAAAAATATTAGCAACACAAATCCTGCAAGAACAAATAACAACCTTTCCCATAGCAGCTCTGTCGTCTGTGAAGGAAAATGGGATGTTGATTCCTTGCTAGGCATTCTAGATGAAACCAGGTTTATGATGATGAATAGGGTGGTTGATCCGGATGGGGTCTATACTAATAAAAAATTGAGTCCTATTTTCCCGCTGTTAAGTGAAATCATCTTTGAAAATCTGAAAGGCTTGAACCACATAACAGGCTCTACTTCTGGATTCTATAAGAATAAGCTGATGATGTGGGATGTGTTTGATGCCATTAGCGGTGGCAAAAATATAAGGGGATAAATTATTATGGCGTCAAAAAAAACTTTTTACAAAGATCTTTTTGAATACAGCAAGTATCATCCTAGATATTTAGATGATTTGGATCTTAGCCGGAAGACGGCCGTCTTTACAAGGCTAGAGCCCATAACCCGGGCTCCGGACTTTCAGAAAGCACTTTCCTTTGAAATATTTGATCCCTATTGGTCATTAGCTCGTCAATGGCAGTATGGACGCTTCGACGGAAACGATTGCGGAACCCCTGTGTCCATAAAAATCAGGACCAAAAAAAGGTGGTTTGACAACATCTGCCGAAAGGATGGAAATGGAGCAAAAGAAACTTACAAATACTCTACGGATGTTCCGTTAGAATATGAAGTGGAAAAATTAGATGTGGAGATTACTCCATACATTCGTGTTCAATCGGCAATGTATTTTAAGAAAATGCTGAAACGAACTTTTGGCTCCAAAATCCCTTCGGAAATTAATAAATATCTGTTGGAAACATTCAGTCTCTCAACCGATGATTTTTATCGCGATCATGACGATCTTGTTGACGATTTAAAAGTAAAAAACAACCAAGCGCTGAAGTCGTTTTCAGCAGCCTACTTAAAACGGTCTTTTGACGGATTCAAACTCTACAAGGCTATTGTTGAAAAAAATATCAAGTTGCGATTGATGCAAACTTCGTCGCCTGACATGAAACTGATGGAGGAATACAAGTCCTGGTTTGAATCAAAATATTTACCGAACAAAAATTCCGCAAGCTGCTGGAGCAACGACAAACTTGGTTATCGAGCCGAAATTCATCAGGATACTAAACAATATGTAGCAGAGGATTATGACAATGGGCGGCTTTCTTGGTATTCCTTTGATTGTAATTCTGACAAGGAAAACAATGAAGGCGAAGAAAAAATGCTCTCTTATATACCCTCGCCTGCTAACTTTACGGGAGCCCCATCTCAAAAGCTATGGGAATTTGAAAACACCAAAGTCAATATGGTTGCCGATGACGAAAAAGACTTTAGCATGTTGGCGACGGCTACCATTATGCAGTACATAAGCATGTACAGCAATGATTGGATGATTGTGCCGTTAGAAACAGAAACTGGTGTAGTCCTTGATGTGGAAGGCGTTGTTATAAAGGATTCCTTTGGCGAAAGAATTTATATAGAAGAAGACGCTGAAGATGTAGATGACCCAGTCGATTCAGTCGAATTTACCGATCGTTGGAATTTGTTCGGCACAACAAGAAGCCAAGCCTTCGCCGAAGATAACTTCACTACAACCAGAGGATTATTGTTCCCTCCTGTGGTCCTGAAAACAGAAGAAAGCTCACCTATTGAAGAAGTTCAGTTCTTAAGAGATGAAATGGCCAATATGGTGTGGGGGGTTGAAACAACTATTAACGATGGTTGTGGTGGAATCATGGATGGCAAGACTTTGTCTGACGCCGTGTTTAGGGATGTTGATGAGAGAAATACGCAGAATGAAGAAGCTTTGACGGAAGAGGCATCGACTGAAAAAACGGAAGATGCAAATAAAATGGAAGCAGAATATTCTTTGCTTATTCAGAATCGTGTGCCTTTGAACTGGATTCCGTTCTTGCCGGAACAGTTGGATGATTTCCACAATATTCATTTCCGTCGTGGAAGAATGCCTTTGTTCTACGATAAAGAATTCCTCCCTGTCAGACCCTCCACAAAGTTGTTGGCTGCAGAGAAAGATTGCAATGGTTGTGTGAAACCTTTCTATATCGACGAAAATCAGATTGCGGGTTATGGCACCAAACTTGTTAAAACTGCTCAGAGATGCAGATGGTTCCTTGGAAAAACCTTTAACTGGGTTGGGAACCGCACCATCATTAGCGAATACCAAGCTAATAGTGGATTGCTGTTTGATGAGTTGATTCCTACGGCAAAGATACGTAAAACAATAGAAGTGTCAGATGGAAATGAGGAAATAGGGGAATTGGAAAATACAAATGGTTAAAGGACTTCATGTTAATAGTACGGCTCCTTTTTTGGCAAAAAAAAGCGGAACGGAATATTTTATAGAAGATTTTGAAATTCTTTCCACGATTTTGTCCGCATTAATGTGGAGAAGGTGTAATGGCCCCATAAAACTTTATACAGATGAAGTAGGTTTAGCGTACTACCAAAGCCTGGGCCTTACAAATCTGTGGGATGGGGGTATCGATACCGAAACCATATCGAACATTCCCGATTCTATAGACCAGAATATTTTCTGGGCCGGAGCCAAGTTGTTCGCCCTTAAAAATGAAGGGGCCCCCGTTGCGCTGATTGATACGGATTTGATTGTTTGGACGGATCTTAATGAAATTCTTTCTAAAGAAAAGTTCGCCTGTTTGCACCGAGAAGAATTTGTTGAGTGCTATTTGCCGTTGGAATTGCTTAAGAGACGCAAGGGGTATGCTCCAGATCCTAAGTGGGATTGGTCGGTGAATCCTTGCAATACAGCCTTTGCCTACTTTGGCGACAAGGATTTGTTGGAGTATTACACGGCGTGCTCCATTGACTTCATGACAGACAACAAGGAAATGCCTTGCGAGTTCGTATCTCAAATGGTGTTTGCTGAACAGCGTGTCGTGGCTATGTGTGCAAAAGCTATGGATATTCCTATATACGCATTTTTGAACGACCCTTACCAAGAAAACAATGACAGTTTCTCCCATTTGTGGGGGGCGAAAAGCGTAGCTCGTGATCGTAGAAGTCAACGGGTTGCTCTTTGTTGTGCCTTGATGAAAAAGATTAACAAGCTTTTCCCGGATTATAGAAATGACTCTGAAGCCTTTAATGTAATTATGGAAAATTATTTTTAAAGGTTGTACTGAATCTCTATTTATTCTTGAAACTCACAAACCTGACATTTCCGCAGTAGTCCTTGTGGATTCCTGCGAATTCGAGCCACGGGTAGTTGGCGGCTTCGTTCTTCAGGACTTCGGCTTGTTCCGAGCCGATTTCGAGGAGAATCGAGGCGCCTGCGCTTAGCTTGCCTTCGGTCTGCGAAAGCATCTTGCGCACGAGCGTAAGGCCGTCGGGTCCGCCATAAAGGGCGAGCGCCGGGTCGAACTTGTCGACTTCGGGTTGGAGCTTTCCTTTTTCGCCGTCGGGAATGTAGGGGAGGTTTGCAACCAGGCAATCAATTTTTTTATCGGCATTACCTGCGGCTTTCGTAATTGCTTCGCCGGTGACGGCGTCCAGCAAGTCGCCTTGAGCAAAAGTCAGATTCGAACCTTCGGCGTTTGCGCCGAGGCTGTTGGCTTCGGCATTTTCGCGGGCGAGCGAAAGTGCGTCTTCAGAAATGTCCGTGGCGAGCACTTTCGCTTCGGCGATTTCTTTCGCGCAGGCGATAGAAATCGCCCCTGTTCCCGTGCCCACTTCTACAATGAACGGAGTTTCAATACCCTTGAGTGCTTCCTTCGCCATATCCACGAGGGTTTCGGTTTCTGGGCGCGGGATCAGTGCCCGCGGGTCGCACTTGATGATGAATCCTCGAAAACTGGTGTCGCCAATAATATGCTGCAGCGGTTCGCGGTTTGCGCGGCGAGCCACCATCTGGCGGAGTACGTCGAGTTCGGCCTCCGTCAGAGGCTTTTCAAAGTTCAGGTAAATGTCCATGCGGGACTTCATCTGAAGTCCGTGGCTGATGATGTATTCGGCATCCAATCGCGCGTCAGGAATTCCCTTCTTTTCGAAGAATACCTTGGTGCGGTTCAGAATTTCAAGTACAGTCATCTGTGGCATTTTCTTGTCACGCCCGGCTTAACCGTGCGTCTCCATTAAGCGTTGAACTTTCCGAGCTTTTCCTGGGCGTTCGCCATCTGGAGCCCGTTGATGATTTCATCCAGGTCGCCAGTGATGACTTTGTCCAAATTATAGAGAGTAAGACCGATACGGTGGTCGGTCACGCGGTTCTGCGGGAAGTTGTAAGTGCGGATTTTCGCGCTGCGGTCGCCCGTACCCACGAGGGCCTTGCGGCTTGCCGCCTCTTCCTGTTCCTTCTTCGCGATGACCGCGTCCAAAATCTTGGAACGCAGCATTTCCATGGCATGCAAGCGGTTCTGCAGCTGGCTACGTTCGGTCTGGCAGCTCACCACCACGCCCGTCGGGATGTGGGTGAGTCGCACGGCGGAGTCCGTCTTGTTGATGTACTGGCCGCCCGCACCCGAAGAACGGTAGGTGTCCATGTGGATGTCTGCCTCGCGGATTTCCACGTCGACTTCTTCGGCTTCCGGGAGAATGGCGACCGTTGCGGCAGAGGTATGCACGCGGCCCTGCGTTTCGGTTTCGGGCACGCGCTGCACGCGGTGCACGCCGCTTTCGAACTTGAGTGTGCCGTACACGCTATCGCCTTCGATAAACACTCGAATTTCCTTGTAACCGCCCACGGTGCCTTCGCTTGCATCCTGAATGGTCATCTTCCAGCCCATGCGGCTGCAGTAGCCTTGGTACATGCGGAACAAGTCGCCCGCAAAGAGCGCCGATTCGTCACCGCCGGTACCGCCGCGGATTTCGAGTGTCGCGTTGCGGTAGTCCCACGGGTCCTTCGGCACCATCAGAATCTGGAGCTCGTCGGTCACGCCTGGCAGCTTCTTCTCGATTTCCGAAATTTCGGATTTTGCCATCGCGACCATCTCGGGATCCGGGTCTCCGAGTGCCGCCTTGTATTCGGCGAGGTCGTTTACCAGTTGCAGGTATTCCTTGGCCTTCAAAACAGCCTTTTCGATACCCTTGTACTGCTTGTGAATCTTGTTGTAACGAGCCTGGTCAGAAAGAACATCCGGGTTCCCGAGTTCCGATTCCAGTTCCTCGTACTTTTCAATCAGTTTTTGAGCCTTGTCTTTCATCGCGAGCAAATTTAGAAAAATTAAAAGAGTATATTTACCACAATAACTGGAGAATAAGGAATATTATGAAAAAACTGATTTCTGCCGCCGGTGCTGCGATTGTTTGCTCATTGGGTTTGGTTGCTTGTGGCGATAGTTCTTCGAGCCCGAGCTCAAAAAAAGGCCAAGATTACTGCAAGGTCGTGTCTTCGGACCCTCTGGTGCTTGAAACTCTTGAAGACGGTATTTATTCCAAGACGTCGTTTGAATATTCAGATGAAAGACTTGTCGAAAAGGTTGAATTCGACGACCAGTCGATCGCCAAGTTCGCTTGCTCTTCGTATATGGAAGACGATGATTATGGTGTAGTAGATTGCAATGGTAAGTCCGTTGTCGCATACAGTGGCGCACGCTTGACGAAGAACGAGTACAAAAAACTTCTGAACACGTTCTTGTCGATGTGCAAAGAATATGACGAACCCGAAGATGAAAATTCGAATAGCGATCCCGGAGATTCGAATCAGTTTAGCGAATCGAAATCTTCCTCCAGTGCGCAGGGTTATCAGACGGGATTGTCGGATTATTGCGAGGTCGTTTCAGAAAATCCTTTCGTGATGAACATGAATTTTATGGGTTTGCCTAGTACATCCCGTTATTCATATAGCAATGGAACGGTGACGGTTGAAACCGAATACGAAAATTCGGCGGTTGTCGATTCCATGTGTGCCCTTGAAAAGAATAATTACTCGTACACGAATGTTCGTTGCAAAGGAAATAAAATCACGGCTGATTTCGATGAAACCATGTCGGAACGTGAATATACACAACTTGTCAAAATGTATAAAGAAAGTTGTATCAATTATAAGGATTGGGGCAATGTCGAAACCTATTTCGAAAGTTCCAGTTCTGTAGTTGTAGAAAGTTCTTCTAGCATAGGATATGGAATAATAGAGGAAAGCTCCTCTAGCATCGGGTATGAAGAATCGTCGTCGAGTGGTGAATTCACAATTCTCGATGATTCTAATGGCCTTGTAGCCGGTATCACGTATAAAAAGGAAAAAGTCGTCGCCATGAATGCAGAAGATTTGGTCTGCGATGATGGCGGAGAGACCGCTTCCTTGGAAGGTTACACGGTTGCCTATGAATTCAATGTGCCGACAGATTTAGGACGCGATTATCTTGGAACGAACCACGCCTATATAGCCGATGATGTTCCTGCGGTTGCAGCGGAATGCGGTAGCCTGGTTCTTGACGGCACGAACGGCTTGCTTGTCCCGCTGAGTGAAGAATTCAGGAGCAAGGGCTTTGTCGCAGAAGTCCGCTTTATGCCTACTGCACCCGGCGATATCGCCAATATCTTTGTGGCTGAGCCTCCTGGAAGTGAAAAGGATGGCTGGCAGATTCGCCTTGATGGGTCTTATGTTTCTTTCCATTATCGCGATGCGTCGTTGTCTTATGACTGGTCTGTTCAGAAAATTGATGAAGTGTCCATGGACGAATGGCATGTTATCCGCGTGAAGATTTTTCCGACTAAATCGGAACTTTCCGGAACGATTTTCTATTCGATGAATATTTCTCTCGATGGCAGCTTGCGTCTGGCGTCGGAATTCAAGGGAGACATTTCCGATATCCAATACAGGTTGGGAATCGGCTACGATTCCTTTAAACAGTCTTCCCATAACAGACGTTTCTTTACCGGTAAGATTGACTATATCCGCTATGGAAAAATAACGGAAGACAATCTGTAATCAATGACCCCGATAGGCACATTCTACGGCGATGCTGTTTACAAGTACGACGCTCCCAGACAGGGGCGTCTGTTTGCTGGACATCCGGGCCGCATCGAGCTGAATGCGAGGCAGAACTTCGAGATGGCGCTCCGTGACCTGGACGGTTTTGAACGCATTTGGGTCATATTCCAGTTTCACGAGAACGAGGGATGGCGTCCGACAACGCGCCCGCCGGTACCGCCCAAGGGTAAAGACCGCGTGGGTACTTTTGCGAGCCGTAGCCCTTACCGCCCGAATCCCATTGGACTTTCTTGCGTGCGCTTGCTCAAAATCGAAGGCCTTACGTTGTATGTGGACGAAGCGGATTTGCTCAACGAGACGCCTGTGCTCGATATTAAACCCTACATTCCGATGGCAGATGCTTTCCCCGATGCCAAGGCCGGCTGGGTCGAAGAACAGGTGGGCGATGTATGGGCTATCGAAATGTCCGAAGAGTTTGCCGCGCAAAACCGCTGGATTGCCGAGCATAGTGTCTTTGACTTGTTCAGTTTTGCACAGGTGCAGCTTTCTCGCGGGAATTTTGCAAAAGATGTCTTTGACAGCTCACGCCGCCGCTTGACGATTGATACGAATACTCATACAGGGGTGCTTGCGTACCGCACCTTCCGTATTCATTTCAACTACGACGAGCCTGAACGTCAGGTGCTATTGCAGCGCATTTCCAGCGGCTATTCAGCCGAAGAACTGGAACCTGGTGCCGATGATAAGTACGGCGACAAGGACTTGCACAGAGAATTCTTATATTTGTGCGCGAACGGCTTAAAAAAGAATTAAGCCTTTAATTAAGACAGGAGAAAAAATGAAAAAAATAGCCCTTTTGCTTATTTTCCTCGCAATACCTTCTTTCGCCATTTATATTGATGCGGGATTAGGTTATGGCGGTGCAAGTACGGAAGTTGATGACAAGTCCGTAGATGACATTATTTGTAATGACTGCGATGAGCTTGCTGTGAGCTTTGGTGTCCGCGTCGGTGGACAAGTCTCGGAACGGTTTTGGATTGCCGGCCAACTCGCCGGTTTGGGCCACCGTTACTATAAGTCCGGCGATTATATCCAGTTTAACTCTTATCTTTTGGGCCCGAGTTTTATTTTCTACCCTGTAGATCATTTCCATTTGTCGGGCTCGGTTGGCTTTTCATGGACTGCAAATCAGACCGATATCCGTGGCCTAGATATGTATGATGGAGTAGGTGCTGCAATCGAATTTACGGCTGCCTACGATACGGGAGTCCGTGGTCATGGCGCCTTGCTCGGCATGAAGTTGTTCTCGTCTTCGAATGAATTGGAAACAAGCGAGAAGGACTTGTCCATGGTGGGCGTGACGCTCTTTATTGCTTACGTTCACAAGTAAGCCGCCATTTGAAATATCCGGCGATTTGTAGCGGGTGGTTGAATGAACCATCCGCCATTTTTTTCTGCAAATCTTCGTCGCTTAACAAAAGACTTTCGATGTCTTCGGTGCTGTCAAAGTGGGTGCTTCCGCCCTTTACGACGCCGTCGATGAATACCACGTGGAACTTGCCGCGGTGCCTGTCCGGGTTTACGGGAAAAGAGCCGAGGTAACTGATTGTGTCATTCTGAGCCCGTTCGACAGGCTCAGGGTAAACTCCGCCGTTAGGCGAAGTCGAAGAATCTAGACCCGTTCGACTTCGCATCTTCGATGCTTCGCTCAGGGTGACATATTGTTTCTCAATGCCATATCCGCATTCTTCTTGCAGTTCGCGTACGGCGGCCTGTTCCGGCGTTTCGCCTTTGTCGATGATTCCGGCGGGGAATTCCAGCGCGATTTTCCCGGTGCCGTGGCGGTACTGTTCCGTCATGACCCATTTGCCTTCGGCGGTGCGGGCCAAGATAAGGACCCAGTCCGGCTGCCATAGGGTATAGAAATCGTCTATCACCTTGCCGTTGGGCAGTTCGCAGGTTTCTTTAGCAACTTTCAGCCAGGGGGCGTCGACCAGATATTCCGAATTCAAGAGTTTCCAGGGTTTCATGCGAGTCAATTTAGCAATTATAAGCTCAGGGGTGGATTTCGAGCCGATTTAGGGGGTAATGTTGTTAAAAATCAGACGCCGTAATTGAAAAATAAGATTTTTTTCTATTTTTCTATGATAGGTGTAAGAATATGAGTGATTTTGTTTTTTATGCGGAAGTCAGTGTCGGCTGTGCGTGTGTCTTGACACTTCTTTTGTATAGCATCAAAAGTCTCCCGACGCCGCAGTTCAAATTCAAGCTTTTCCATAATTTGGTGCTGTGGCATATTCTCTATTTCCTGAGCGATGCAATTTGGGCGCTTGTAAACGACGGTGTTATCCCGAAGAACACTTTTAGTGTTTTGGCGGTGAACTACTCGAACGCGATTATTATTTCGTTGCTTTTTTATAGCTGCTTTACTTTTGCCGAAATGAGCACGCGTCCAGAGTTGACGCGTTTGCAAATTCATCGTATTCAGGCGAAACTCCGGATTCCGATTTTTGCAGAAATGGTGCTGTTGCTTGTTTCGTTTGTAGTTACGCCTGGTTTTTGGCTAGACGACAAACTGGAACTGCGTGACTTGTACTATGTTGTGCTGATGTTCCTCCCGTTTATTTACATCATGACGGTGACGGTCCGGTGCTTTTTCCGCGGACTTAAACCGGAAAACCGCAAGAATTTCAAGACGTACTTGATTGTGGGTAGCTACACCCCGGGCTGCATAGTGGCGGCAGCCTTGCAGGTGTTCTTCTCGATGACGACGCCGATTTTCTGCTTCTGGTGTACCATGATCATTCTGTTCGTTTACCTGAACCTGCAAAATCTTCTGATTTCGACGGATACGCTGACCTCGCTCAACAACCGTAACCAGTTGGAACGCTATTTGCAGTCTCCGCGCGACTCCAAGAGCTATTACGTGGTGATGGTGGATGTGGACCACTTCAAGCAAATTAACGATACCTACGGCCATATCGAAGGCGATCGCGCACTTGTGCTTGTTTCTAAGGCGCTCAAGAGCGCATGTGCCTGCATGGGCAAATCGGTATTCCTGTGCCGTTATGGCGGCGATGAATTCTTGCTTGTTGTGCAGACGGAAATACCCGAATATGTCATCAGGATTATCCGCGAATGCTTGCGTGAAGAAATTGAAAATCGCGACGAACGCCGGTATTATACGCTCCAGGTGAGCATCGGTTATGCCAGTTGGGATGGTCGTGTTTCGAACTTCAGGAAGAGCGTCATCGATGCAGACCAGATGATGTACGAAGACAAGCGTTCGACGTAATGTCTTTCCGGGAACAAGAGCCCGGGCTTATCCTTCAAGTTTATTTTTCGAATAATGTCTTGCGGTCCACGTGAAGTAAAGCACGTCGGCAATTACGAGTGCTATGGCGCAGGCCAGGAATACCGGCTGGTGCATGCCGAAGTGTTCGGCCATGGAACCGCCCGCTAAAATTCCGGTGCCAATGCCGATGTCCCAACCGCTCAGGTATGTGCTGTTGGCGGTGCCGCGTTGGTCGTGGCGGGCGAGGTTTACGCACATGGTCTGGTATCCCGGAAAAATCAGGCCGAGGCTTGTGCCAATCAAGAACGCCGAAATAAAGAAGGCTGCCGGCGTATGGCTGAAGGCGAGGATAAAGTAGGCGACTACGTTCAATGTCATGCCGGTGCCCACCAGGTGAATCAGGTAGCCACGGTCAATCAGGCGCCCTGTCATAACTCGGTTCAGAATCAGGCCCGCTGCAATCAATGCATAGAACCAGCCGGTGCCGCCAATGCCAAGTTCCTTGGCGTAAAGGGCGATGTAGTTCGTGACCGGACCGTAGGCGAACCCGACGAAAATGAAATTGGTGAACTGGGGAATGGCGCGGGTCAAGAAGAATCGGTCGAGCGAAAGCGGAGCGTGCGGCTTTTTGTCCTTGCGCGGCACGTTCAACGTCTGCACGAGAACTAAGCCGATCGCGCACAGAATAATCGAAACCGCAAACACTATCGTATCGCCGAAAGCCTCGTACAGGAACATGCCGGTCATGGGACCGGTCGCAAACGCCAAATTCACGCTGATTCCGAAATAGCCGATGCCTTCGCCGCGACGGCTTGCGGGCAGGGCGTCGATGGCGACCGTATTGCTCGCCGTGCTCGAGATTCCAAAGAACAAACCATGCGCAAACCGCACGGCGGCAAGAATCGGCAAAATGCCGACAGTCTTGTAGCCCAAGAAACACGCGGTAAACCCGAAGAATGTCCAGAAGTACAAGGGCTTGCGGGAAAGCGTATCTACCAAGAATCCGGCAAAGGGTCTGCAGGCAAGAGCCCCGATTGTATAAAGCGAAATAATGAATCCGGCAGTCGCGTTGTCGGTTGCAAATTTCTCGATAATGTAGAGCGGGAGAATCGGAAGCAGCTGGTAAAAGCTAAAGAACAGCAGAAAGTTCGCGGCAGCAACCGTCACGAAATTCCGCGTCCAGAGCGGCGGTTTTTCTGTTGTCAAAACATCAGCTGGCATAATCCCTCTTCAATATAATGCGGAATGTGAAGTGTGTAATGTGGAATGATTTCATTTCTCATCTCACACTTCACACTTCACACTTCACACTTCACATCTCATTTCCTTTCCAGCATCACGATGGTTTCGAGGTGCGGGGTGCCGGGGAACAGGTCGAGCGGCTGCACTTCGCGCACGCGGTAGCCGTAGCGTTCCCATTCCTTGAGCGATGCCGGGATTTCGTCGGTGCCGCAGAACACATGCGCGACGCGGATGGGTTTGCGCATGGCAAGTGCGTGAATCACGCCGGGTTCGCAGCCCTTGCGGGGCGGGTCCAGCAGAATTTTTTCGGGTTCGTTCACGACCGGCCGCGGAAGGCGAGTCTGCACGAACATTTCGTCGATCTTGCCGGCGATAAAGCGGTAAGACTTTTTAAGGTGCTTGGCAGAAGCCTTGGCGCAATCGATGGATGGACCTTCCCATTCCACGCCCAAGACGTCCTTGGCGGCTTCGCCGAGCGCAAAGCTGAACAATCCGTATCCGCAGTACAAGTCCAAGAAATGATCCTCTTTGCTCAGGCTGAGCATGCGGCTTGCCGCCTTGATCAAGTTGTGAATCTGGCTCTCGTTAATCTGGCTGAATCCGGTAACGGGGTAGCGCAGGCTGAACTTGCCAAGCGACAGGCTCATTTCGCGCGGACCATAGAGCTGCTTGAAATTCAGACCGTCTGTTGGGCGCTTCGATTCCAGATAGTAATCCGATTCAGTCGTGTCCACGTAGGCGTGTGCGGCAGTTACCTTGAACGGAGTTTCTTTCAGTGCGTCCGAAATCAGTTTGAGCTTGCGCACGACGCTTGCGTCAATCTTCTTGATGTTGAAAATCACCACGCGGTACTGGTAAGTGCCACGAATAATGATCCAGTTCAAAGCGTAAGCGAGCGGCTTGTAAGCCGGCTGAATCAGCTTTTCGAACAAGAATTCGTAAATCTTGTTGTGTTCTTCGGGTTCGAGCATCGATTCTTGACGGTCGAACTGCAAGTTGCCTGGCTGCATGTACACGCGGCGCTTGCTCGTGGTACGGTAGCTGCGGGGCATGGGGCTTGCAATCACCTTTTGCGGAGTGCCCGCAAGGCGATTGATATCCCAAAATTCCTGGATAGCCGCATCTTTAATGCGGAGTTCATCTTTGTAGTCGAGCATGGCGAGCGATTCGCCGTGGGCGGAATCTGCTTCGCGGGTGTAGCCCGGAACCTGATGTGCAATGGCTTGTTCGAAAAACATAGCCATAAATTTAGAAAGTTTTAAAGTCGGTAAGGAATCGTGTATCGAGTTACTTGTACATGTAGACCTTGCCGTTCGGGAACTTGAATTCCTTCATGCCAGATGTATTCACCTGGCTTACGGACTTGACGTCGCCACCATAGAAGATGGTACTGCCTTTGTATTCCGGCTTGAAGGCCGCCTTGTCGGAGCCGTACCAGTTGTCGCTGGTGAAGCTTACAGATGCGCAGTTCGGGGTGTCTGTCGAGTAGTCGCCGAAGGCGAGCAGCACACCGCCGGTAATTTCGAATCCGGTATCGGTGTCAATGAGACCGCCAGCCATGTTGGAGGGGCAACCATTGCCGCCTTGTTGGCCGCCCATGCCCGGGAATCCTCCCATGCCGCCTCCCCAGCCCATGCCACCTTGGTTCTCGTAGCTCTGGCCGGTGATTTCAAGAATCAACACGCCGCCGCTCATCTTTGCTGAGCCGTTGGCATCGAGCACGTCGATCATGTTGCCCTTCGAGGCGATGTAATGGTAACCGCCGCTAATTACCGCATGTCCGCTGGATTCGCTGAACATGGAATATCCGCCTGAATTTTCCTTGGCGCCACCGGCTGCATTCCAGCCGTCGTTGGTGGCAAATGTCGCGGTAACGCCGCCCTCGGCAATAATCTTGTAGGCTTCAAGGCCTTCGTAAGCGGTCTTCACGTTAACCGTAGAACCCTTCAGGTACAGAATGGAGTCAGCGTGAATGCCGTCGTCCTTGGTCGAAATAGTCACGTTGCCCGCATTCATGAACACTTGGTAGTGAGTATGGATAGCGTCATCGTCCGAAGTCACGTCGATGGTGCCGCCGTCCACATAGACATACTTTTCGGCCGAAAATCCCTTGCCGGTAGAAGTAATCTTGACGGTCGAGGTTTCGGTGGAATCGCTGACGCGGATAAAGTTTTCTGCCTGGATGCCGTCATCGCCGGCCTTGATGGTGATATTGCCACCCGAGATTTCGACAATGCCCTTGCCTTCAACGATTTTCTTGCATTCGCCGTTGACCTCTTCGCATTCGTCGCTTTCGAGACCGTCGCCTTTTTTGGCGGTAACGTTCAGGACGCCGCCCGAAATCTGGAGGCTGCCCTTGCCCTTGATGGCGTTTTCTTCGGCTTCGACTGTAATGTTGCCGTTCTTGATTTTAAGGTCGTTGCTGCACTGGATGCCGTTTCTGAACTTGCCCTTGACGGTCAAGGTGCCGGCGCCCTTGATGTTCAAGTCGTCTCTGGAGTAGATGGCGGCCTTGGCGGTATCTTGTGCGCCGTTGACCTTTGTGAACAAGTGATTTCCGTTGCCGTCTTCGACAACGTTAGTGGTGCCCTTGACCAGGTGAATCACCGTCTTGTCGGCGTTCTTCACGAGAATCGGGGCGTTAGAGCTTTTCAATGTCGCGTTGTAGAGGTAAATGCCGGTGTTGCCTTCTTTTTCGGCGGCCGGAGTGTTCACGACCACCTGGAAGTCGGAAGATTCGCCGGTTACGTAGTAGGCGCCCGGGCAAGTAATGGTTGCGACTTTGTCTGCAATTTCGACGCAACCGTTGTTGTTCTCGACCGTGGCCGATGTGCCCGCTAGTTTCAAGAGAATTTGCGTGCCGTTCAAGGTGCGAGCGTCTTCATTGTCGTTTTCGTCATCGCCGGATTCGTTTCCCGGATTCGGGGTGACCGGAACTACGCTGCTGGAACTGTAAAATTCGCTGCCTGGAAAACTTGTGCCAGGATTCACATTGCTGGAGCTAGAAAGGCCGCTGTCCGGAATCTGGGTTCCGGGATTTTCATTGCCCGGGTTTTCTGTTTTGGGAATTTGGCTGCCTGGGATTTGGTTGCCGGGATTTTCGTTACCGGGCACTTGGGCGTTCGGATCATTGTAACCAGGAATTTCGTTGCCCGGAATCTGGTTCCCAGGATTTTCAGTACCGGGAACTTCTGTTCCGAAAAATTCGTTGCCAGTGGGGTTTTGGGCAGAGATGGGATCTTCGCCAGTGGGGATCGGGTTAGAACCATTATCGTCTGTACAGGCCATAATGCATAAGGCGACAGACGCCGCTATGACTGGCAACTTCATCATTTTCATATAATACTCCCTTTTTCTTGTAATATAGCCCTTATTTCCGAAGCAGGCAATATTTTAATAATAGATTCCGTTGCAGTCAAAAACAACGTTGGTAAAAAACTTTTTGTGTAAAAGGCGTGCAAATGAGTTTGTCACTCTGCGCTTGATGAAATAAATTAAATTTGAAAAATAATTCTTTGGAGACGATATGCGACGTAAAGACCGTGAAGTTTTGGGCGACGAAAATATCGCGAAGATTATTGAACAGTGCACGACTTGCCATGTCGCGATGGCGGACGATGCCAATGCGGGCATGCCTTACGTGATTCCGATGTCGTTCGGGTATAGCTTGATGGATGGTGTACTGGAATTGTATTTCCACTGTGCGCATGTCGGCAAGAAACTTGACTGCATCCGCAAGAATCCGAACGTGGCGTTTAGCATGTGCGTCGAAAATCGCATCGAAATTCATGAAGATGTTTATTGCAAGAGTGGCCGCTTTTACGCAAGCGTCGTCGGGCAGGGCAAAGCCGAAATTGTCGAGGATAGCGCCGAGAAATGCCGCGGGCTCTCGCTCCTGATGGAACGGCAAGCAGCAGGTGCTCCGCACGCCTCAGGCTCGGCGCCGTCTATGCACGCCCCGCACAAGTTCGAATTCACGCCCGCACAGGCCGCCGCCGTGACCGTATTCAAGATAACAAGCACGAATTTTACCGGGAAAGCGAAATCAGAATAGAAGGGGATCTCTATATGGCAACAGAACTTGAATTCGGGTTACAGACTCGCGAAGAACTCGACGAAGCGGGCCTAATTATGGCCCGGGCGTACGAAGATTATGACTACGTCACGCTCTATTTCCCTGATAGGGAAAAAAGCCGAAATGGACTGCAGATTTTTATGCAATGCGTCCTAAAAACGTGCTATGGAAAGGCTGATTTGTTGGCGGCGCATCGGGACGGCAAGCTGGTTGCACGCGCAACACTGGAAGCCCCTGGCTTCAAGAAACCTTCCGCATTCCAATACATTATACACGGTTTCTGGCGTGTGTACCTTAATACGAAATGGAGCGATATCAACGGATTCATAGCTATGGACGAAAACGCCAGCAAGCCCTGCCACGATTTTCAGAAATCAGGACCGGACATCTGGTATCTCAGCATGCTCGAGGTGGACCCGTCTGCGCAGGGGCAGGGAGTCGGCTCGCAGTTTTTAATTTATATGGAAGAGTACGTGCGGGAGCGTGGCGGCAAGCAGTTGGCTCTTTTTACGAATTCCCGGGAAAACCTCGCTTTTTACAGCAAACGCGGCTACGAGGTCTTTCACGAATGCGAAATTGAGCACAACGGCCGGAAAATCGGCAGCTGGAGCATGAAAAAAATTCTAAATTAACGGCCACTATGAGTGAAGCTATTAACAATGTGAAGCAGGCGTTTGACGCAGAACTTGCGCAAACCGACCTTACGAACCAAGAAGCCGTCAACAACCTCCGCGTGAAGTACCTGGGCAAGAAGGGGGCCGTCACCGACCTCATGAAGCAGATGGGGAGCTTGAGCGCCGAGGAACGTCCGGCTTACGGCAAGCTCGTGAACGAACTTAAGGTCGCCGTCTCCGAGGCAATCGACAAGGCTATCGAGACCGCGAACCAGGCTGCCCTCCAGAAGAAGCTGGAAAGCGGCTTTGTAGATACCACGCTCCCGGGCGCAGGCATCCCGGCGGGCTCGACGCACCCGCTTTACGACGTGCGCGAAGAGATTATCGACTTCTTTAGCCAGATGGGTTTCGAGGTGGACTTCGGTCGCGACATCGAGACGGACTGGTACAACTTCGAGGCGCTCAATACGCCGCCCGACCATCCGAGCCGCGACATGCAGGATACGTTCTACGTGGACGACAAGGTGATGCTGCGTACGCACACCTCCGGCACGCAGATCCACTACATGGAAACGCACAAGCCGCCGTTCCGCATGATTGCTCCGGGTCACGTGTTCCGTGTGGACAACGATGCGACCCACGCCCCGATGTTCCAGCAGTGCGAAGGCCTCGTGGTGGACGAAAACATCAGCTTTGCAGACCTCAAGGGCGTGCTCCAGGTGTTCATGAACAAGCTGTTCGGCGAAGGCGTCAAGACGCGTTTCCGCCCGAGCTTCTTCCCGTTCACGGAGCCCAGCGCCGAAATGGACGTGAGCTGCGTGTTCTGCGGTGGCAAGGGCTGCCGTCGCTGCAAGGGAACTGGCTGGATGGAAATCGGCGGTTGCGGTTCCGTGGACCCCAACGTGTTCAAGAACTGCGGCATCGATTCCGAGAAGTACACGGGCTTTGCATTCGGCTTCGGTCTCGACCGTATCGCCATGCTGCGCCACGCGATTCCGGAAATCGGCCTCCTGACCAGCAACGACCAGAGATTCCTGAGCCAGTTCTAGTTTAGACGATAAATATGAAAAAACGGACCATGTGGCCCGTTTTTTTGTATTAAATCGTTTTGTTTTCGGCGAATTGCCGAGTCGCTTACTTGATGCGGAGTCTCGCGTATTCGTACAGGCCGAGCGAAAGGGCCACCGAGGCGTTGTAGGAATGCGCTTCGGGCATCATCGGGATGCGGAGCACGGCGTCGCACTGCTTGCGGATAAAGGGCGGGAGGCCCACGTCTTCGCCACCGACGGCAATCACCGCCTGGTCGTTGAATTCAAAGCCGGCGAGGTTCGTCTCGGTGTCGGCATCGAGGCCCAGAATCTGGTAGCCCGCGAGCTTGAGTTCGCCGACGGCGGCTTCCAGGTTGTTCGGGCGGCAAATCTTCATCTTGTCGAGTGCGCCTGCGGCAGAGCGGGCGACAGCCGGCGTAATGCCGCACATGCCCTTGGCCGGGAGCATCAAAAGGTCCACGCCCAGGGCGAGCGCGCTACGGATGCAGGCGCCCAGGTTGCGCGGGTCTTCGATGTTGGTGCCCACGGCAATCAGCTTGCGTTCGCCTTTTTGCTTGGCGGCAAAGTATTCTTCGCGGATATCTTCCCAAACCAGGAGTTCCTTTTCGTTGAGCAGGGCGACCACGCCGTGGTGCTGTGTCGTGTAGGTGTTCAGGACTTTGGAATCCACCTGTTGCACGTGCACATGGGCACGCTTCGCGAGCTTCTGCAGTTCGTAGAGCTTGGGGTTGCCCGACTGGTGCATAAAGAGCACGCGGTGCACCTGCATGGGGCTGCGTTCCAGCAAGTCGGTCACTTCGCGGATGCCGCCGATAGCGGTTTGCGGAGCGCCATCGGGGTCACCGAAACTCACGCGGCGGTCGCCATCGGTCTTGCGGCGTGTGAAACCTTCGCGGTCCTTGTTGAATCGCGGACGTTCGCTGTTAAAACCTTCGCGCGGCTTGTTGAAATCGCGGCGGCGGAAATCCTCGAATCCTTCGCGGTGTTCGCGGGAATCGTCACGCGGTTCGCGGTCCTTGAAGTTGTGGCGGATAATGCCGAACTCAGTTTCTTTGTTCTTGTCGAAAGCCATGTTTCTTCCTTTTAAAAATTTTCCTTGGATTGCTTCGCACGGCGTGCTTGCAACGACGTTCTGTCTTAGGGCTTTTCCCTACAAATGATAATCTGGTCCATCTTGATGTCGGTCAGCTTTTGCACGAGCGGCTCGACGCTAATCTGCTTGGGCGTCGCGATGCCTGCCTTGTGGGCGTTCGGGTGCTTTGCCAAAAAGCGGTCGTAGTAACCCTTGCCGTGCCCGCAGCGTTCGCCGGTCAGGTTGAACTTGGTGCCGGGAACCAGGAATACGGTGAAGTCGCCCTCGTAGGCCGGAATGTCGCCGCGGGGTTCCATGATTCCGAACTTGCCCTTGACCAAATCTTTCTTGAGGCTTTGCACGTGGCAGAACTCCATGGTCGTGGGGCCCGTGCAGCGGGGGAGCAGCAAGCGGTCTTCGTCGGCGAGCTGCTTGATAATCGGCATAATGTTCGGTTCGCCCGTGAGCGGGTAGAACGCTGCCACCTTGCGCGATTCCCTGTAACCCTTGATGGCGTGGACTTCTTCCCACGGGTTTCCGATAAGTTCTTCGCCGTCGCGCTTTTTGCGCAACATCTCGAAAAGCGGCCTGGAGCCGAAAATCAAAAGGAGTAAGGCAGAAACGAGAAGTACAGATTCCATAGTATGCCTGCGGGGGATTTGTCCAGTAGCGGGCGGTTAAGGTGAGTTGAAAAAAATTAGTCGGGGTCGCCTACGCGCTTTGCGTTGGGCAAGTTCTGTTGCAAAATTTCGGTCCACAGGACGCGCTGCCAGTTCATGAGGTGCGCCTCTTCGTAGCGGGCCTCCCAGGGCATGTCTCCCGGGGCTGCAAGCCAAATGAGTTGCGCCTTGTTGGCCAAAAGCGATGGGTCAAGCTCCAGTTCCTCTGCCTTAAGGTCGCGCCAGGTCTTGAGTACCGAAAGCAGGTCGGAGTTCGGCACCACCGGCGGGGGCGGAGCCTTGGGGAGTCTTTCGGGCCAGTCCGATTGCGGCACGGCCACGGCCGTCTGCAGCATGTTCACGAACGAATCCAGGCGCTCGTCGCGGAAATTGCGGGGGAGCTTCGGCAACTTTTCCAAGTCCACGGTCGGAAAATTCGCTTCGCTGCGGCGTGCGATGGCGAGCATCAGTTCCACCGGCATCACCTTGTAGGGCGGGCGGTCCAGTTCCTGGGCCTGGTTTTCGCGCCATTCCCAGAGGAACTTGAGCACGTTCAGGGCGCACGGCGAAAGCGGAGCAGAACCCGTGACGCGCCAGGGGTCCTTTCTCTGCGGTGCCGGGTGCTTGGCATGTTCGATTAGGGCTTCGCACTGTTCGGTAAGCCAGCTCATGCGGCCAGCCTCTTGCAGTTTTTCCACGAGAATCGCGCAGAGTTCGTGCAGGTAGAACGTGTCGTGGATGGCGTATTCGCACATTTCGAGCGGCAGCGGTCGCGTGGTCCAGTCGGCACGCTGGTTTTCTTTCTTGAGTTCGTCACCGAAGTATTCGCGGACCAAGTCCGCAAGGCCCAGGTGATCTTCGCCCAGAATCTTTGCCGCGAGCATGGTGTCGAAAATCTGCTTCGGCGAGAATCCGTAAGTCTGCCACAGCAGTCGCAAGTCGTAGTCGGCGCCGTGGAAAATGAGCGTCTGCATGGCGCGGGCCTTGAACAAAGGGGCAAGGTCAAGCCCACACAGCGGGTCCACAATGTAGTGGTGTTCGCCGATGGTAATCTGGATCAGGCAAAGACGGGTGGTATAATGGTACATGGAATCCGCCTCGGTATCGACGGCGGCCATTTCGTACAGCTCCAAATCCGCGAGCAAATTCGCGAGCGATTCTTCGCTATCTACCAGTATGTATTTCTCGTCTTGCATCGGTAGGGTGAAATGTAATAAAATTTTTGGGTAAAGGGGGGCTTGCTTAATCTTGCGGAAAAAATTTACCGGTGCGCAGCCGCAATAGCGCGGATGATTCTTGTGGGGACTTCGTTTTGCTTTGCAAGTTTGGGCCACTCGGTGACGGCGCTTTTGACTTCATCGAGAATTTTTTTATAGCGCCCCTGTCGCAGTCCTGCAAATTTTGCGACCGCTTTGAAATCGTCTAGCGAGAAATTGTCTCGCTTGCCATTGAATGTCATCTGGTGAGTGCCGGTCCATAGACCTTGCGGATTGTAGGCGTAGGTCATGTCGAATGCGGGAGCGAGTTTCCACGCTCCACTTTTGTCCATCAAGAACCCGATGTTTTTGGCGTGGTCATCTTGGTTGCGGGCGCAGATGTTGAATGCCGCACGGCGGAACATTTCTTCGAGTGCGTCGTAGCCGAGGCCTAGCAGCTTGATGATATTCAGGGCTTGTTCGTAGCTGTAGGCGCCGGGCATGTTGAAGTCGTAATGGGCAAGGCCGCATAGCGACTGGTAATGCAGCTTTTTCCCGCCCGGCAGTCGGTCGAACCGTCGGGTCATAAAGTGCCTGTGTCCGGCGCATTCGTACAGCTTGCATTCGGTCATGTCTATACCGGCAAGCTTGGCCATTTGCGAGTAAGTGTATTCAATCGCGCCGTACCCAAACAGGTCTGCATTTTCCTTGTCGCCGTTTTGTTCCACATCGTCGAGTTTTAAAAGCCAGTAGCCGAAGTTCGCGTCTGTGGCCACCTGGCCTGAACGCATTTCGCCAGTTGCTTCGTCATAGGCGATGAGGATTTTCGCGCGGGCGCCTCCAGCGGAGGTTCCTACCCGGAGAATGTCCTCGAAGGATTTTGTGTTTTTTTTGCTGAGCTTTTTTGTGGAGAACCGCTTTCGTTGATTCAATACTTCGGCGGCGAAAATTCGCAGGTTTTCTACATCCAGGGAGTCGTCTGTGTGAGAATCGGGGCCTTGCAAGGGGAAAAATTCCAGCGCCCCCATGCCGCGATTCCCTGTGTAGCACAGGCGCTCAAGGGCGGTAAAATTTTCGGGGAGCCGGCCTTGCCGAATAAGCCATACGTCAATGACTCTGTTGCCGAATTTGTCGGGGATGCAGTCTGCGAAAAGTCCCGGAAGTCCATGGAATGTCTTTGACAGCAGAGGAAACGAATAAATTTGCTTGGATACGGGCATTACTATAGGAGAAGGTTCTATTCCTGCTCCGATAAAATTAGGGGCGTATTCGAAACGCGCTGTTTGCTCGCCTTCGAGCATAGAAAGCGCGCCGATGGTCGTTCCCCAGAGTTTTACTTCGACTGCAATCATAATGCGTTACTTGTCTTCGTCCCATACCCAGGGCTTGTTCTTGGCAGGGCTTTCGGCGGCTGAATATTGAGCGGAGTTGTCGGCGACGGAATTTTCGCTGGTGCTTTTCTTGTGAGGAGAGCTTGCGCGATGGCGGTTCTTGATTTGCCCCATTTGCAAAAGTTGCATGGGCGAGGGAGAATCGTCCGGGAATATACTCAAGAAAGTCTCGAGCATATTGCAGGCCCGTAGTACCTTAACTAGGTTTAACACCTGGACTGAATCGCCGCGTTCAATGCGTTCTACGGTTCCTTTGCTGACTCCGGATATTTGGGCGAGCTGGGCTTGTGTCCAGTTGTTCCTTATGCGGAATGCCGCCATACGTTTCCCTAGTAGGGCTAGTGCGGACTCGTCGGTTTGTGCTTTGTATATCGCCATATTTTCTCCCGTTGTTTAAATTGAATATAATAAAAATTGAATCTAAAAACAATAGTATTTCATTAGATTTGGTGAATTATTACCGAAATGACGTATTTATTCTTTAGATTTAATGAATTAATTTTTATAAAAAAGAGTGGGAAAAGGGACTGCGGCTGCGCCAGTCTCCGCTACGCGGCTGGCTTGCCGCCCTACGGGCTCAACACTCACTTCGTTCGCGTTAAGCTCCAAATTCTTTTCACGGGCTTCGCCCAAAAAAGAATTTGGTCGCACCCTCTTCGAGGGTGCCGGGTCCCTTCCCGTGTTATAAAACGAAAAAAGACACCATATAGGTGTCTTTTTCGTTTTAGAGCGGGAAAAGGGATTGTTAGCCCGCAATATTCCTTGCTTGCGCAAGGTTGCGGTCTAACCCTACGGGCTCGATGCAAGCTGCGCTTGCCTCAAGCTCATAATTTGCCTCTCCGCACTTCGTGCATGAGCCAAATTATGCCGCACCCTCTCCCCCAAGGGGTTTCGGGTCCGACCCATTATCATTCGAATACAAAAAAGGCCTAGCTTTATGCTAGGCTTCTTTTGTATTCGAGCGGGAAAAGGGACTCGGACCCTCGACCCCGACCTTGGCAAGGTCGTGCTCTACCAACTGAGCTATTCCCGCGGGGTTGCCCAATTATAGAATAATTGGGCGGAGGTGTCAAGGGGATGGTGACGCAAAAAATGAATTTTTTTGCGGAACGCGGCTTTTGGGGCCGTTACCCCTTGCGGTAACCGTTCGGGTTGTTCTTTTGCCAGTTCCAAGCGTCGCGGCACATTTCTTCGATGCCGAACTGGGCCTTCCAGCCGAGTTCCTTGTAGGCTTTTTCGGGGTTGCAGTAGCAGGTGGCAATGTCGCCTGCGCGGCGGGGCTTGATGCTGTAGGGCACCTTGATGCCGTTCACCTTTTCAAAGGCGTGCACCACGTCGAGCACGGAGTAGCCGTGGCCTGTACCCAGGTTGTAAATGGCGAGTCCGCACTTGTTTTCGATGGCCTTGAGCGCGCTCACGTGGCCTGCGGCGAGGTCGCATACGTGAATGTAGTCGCGGACGCCGGTTCCGTCGGGGGTGTCGTAGTCGTTGCCGAACACGCCGAGTTCCTTGCGGATGCCCACGGCGGTCTGCGTAATGTAAGGCATTAAGTTGTTCGGAATGCCGTTAGGGTCTTCGCCGATGCGGCCACTCGGGTGTGCGCCGATCGGGTTGAAGTAGCGGAGCAGTACCACGTTCCATTCGGGGTCGGCCTTCTGCACGTCGCGGAGCACTTCTTCGAGCATGGACTTCGTTTGTCCGTAGGGGTTGGTGATGGCGCCCTTCGGGCAGTTTTCGGTAATGGGAATTTCGGCGGGGTTACCGTACACGGTGGCCGACGACGAGAAGATGATGTTCTTGCAGCCGTTTTTGCGCATGGCGTTCAACAGCACGAAGGTTGCGTTCATGTTGTTTTCGTAGTATTCCAGCGGCTTGGCGACCGATTCGCCCACGGCCTTTAGCCCTGCAAAGTGGATGCAGGCGTCAAAGAGGTTTTCTTTGAAAATCTTGTCCATGGCGGCTGCATCGCGGGCGTCTGCCTTGATAAAGGGAATTTCTTGCCCGACGATTTCGCCGACTCTGCGGAGCGATTCGTCGCAGGAATTAACCAGGTTGTCGACGGCGACAACGGAATGGCCTGCCTTATAAAGTTCGATAATCGTGTGGCTGCCAATATAACCTGCGCCACCAATCACTGCAATCTTCATTAAAAACCTCAATTTTTGGCTAAAAATACAAAAATGGGGGGAGAAAAGATGGAAATTTTTAAGAAAATGGGGCGAATTTCGGTTTTTGACCTTGACGGAACGCTTGAAAAAATGTATATATGAAAATATGAATACTTGTTCATATATAAAAAATGCGAAAAATGATATTTCGATGGATGTTCTTTTCGAACTGTCGGAGTTTTTCAAGTTCTTTGGCGATACCACGCGTATCCGCATTATCCATTTGATGCTCTCGGGCGAAATTTCGGTGAACGATATTGCTGAAAAACTGAATCTGGAACAGTCCGTGGTAAGCCACCAGCTGCGAATCTTGCGTACGGCGAACTTGGTCAAGCCGCGTCGCGATGGTCGCAAGATGTTCTATTCGCTTGACGATGAACATATCGGATTGATTTTCAATACGGGTCTCACACATATTCTGCACAAGAAGGGTAAGTAAATGCCTGCTGTTTTAGAAATTCTGGAAAAGTTTGTTTGGCAATTCATTACGCTGTTTTCGGAGATGGCGCCGTTCCTTTTGCTCGGCTTTTTGCTTGCGGGCATTTTGCATGTGTGGGTGCCGAATCACTTGTATGTGCCAAAGATTGCGAAGTCGAATTTTAAGTCGGTGCTTTGGGCTGCGCTGTTTGGCGTGCCACTCCCGATTTGCAGCTGCGGCGTGATTCCCACATCGATTGCGCTCCGTAAAGAAGGCGCAAGTAAGGGTGCGAGCGTGAGCTTCTTGATTTCGACGCCTGCGACAGGCGTAGATTCTATTTTGGCAACGTATTCGCTGTTAGGCGGACCGTTTGCGATTTTGCGCCCGGTGGCCGCTTTTGTAACGGCAATGCTTGGCGGCGTGTTTACTAACTTGGTCACAAAGAACGAGCCTGAAACGGGTGTTGCCGTGCTTGAAAATTCTCACGAGCATGAGCATCACGAACACTGCGATTGTGAAGGCGACCATTGTTCCTGCGGCCATGATGATCACGATGAGCATGCGAAAAAGTCTTTTGCGCAAAAGTTGAAAGAAACTTTTGAATACGGCTTTGTAAACATGATTGGCGATGTGAGCAAGTGGCTGACGATTGGCCTTTTGCTCGGTGCCCTGATTGCCGCCTTTGTTCCGGATGATTTCTTCTTGTTCCTGCACGAATACCCGCTGCTTTGCATGTTGGTGGTGCTGGTGCTTGCCATGCCCATGTACACTTGTGCCACAGGCTCCATTCCGCTGGCGTTGGCCCTTGTAGAAAAAGGCATTACGCCGGGGGCGGCCCTGGTGCTGTTGATGGCGGGCCCTGCCACAAGTATCGCAAGCATGTTGGTCGTGGGCAAGGCTTTTGGCAAGCGCACTCTCGCGGCCTACCTTGTTTCGATTGCACTTGGAGCTATGTTCTTTGGCTTTGTGGTCGACACGTTCCTGATGGATACGTTCCTTGCTTCGATGCTTCCGCACGGTTCTGCGGAATGTCACGGTCACGGCGCACTTGGCGTATTTGACTACGTTTGCGCAGTCGTGTTTGCAGCGCTGATTATTTATGCGAAGTTTGCGCATAAGGGGTGTGACTGCGGGCATTGCGGCTGCGGCGATCATGATTGCTGCTGCGAAGGTGAAGGCGAATGCCATTGCCATGATCACGAACATGGCGAACATCATCATGAGGAACCTGTAGTCGAAACCTATCGCGTGCACGGCATGAGTTGCAGTCACTGCAAGGCATGCGTAGAGAAAGCCGTCAGGATTCTAGAAGGCGTTGTTTCGGCCGAAGCCGATGTCGCAAAAAAGGAACTCCGCGTGGAATGGCATGACGAAGACGATATAGACGAAACCGCCCTCAAGAAGGCGGTCGATGAAGCCGGATTTGAATTCGTCGGAAAAATTTAACGGGTGCGGCTTGCGAAAATCTCGAAGTCTTCGGGAGTCGTAAGCTTGTCGTTCAGGTTGTTGCCCTTCACGATGTAGACGCTTTCGCCGAAATATTCGAGGATGCTTGCTTCGTCGGTGGGGGTAAAGTTTAAAGGCTCTGCGGCAATGCGCCCGTAGAGCTTTTTGAGTAAGGCAATCGAGGCCGCCTGCGGGGTCTGCGCCATCCATACGGTGTTGCGGTCGATGGTCTGCTGCACGCATCCATCTTTTGCAATCTTGATGGTGTCAACGGCGGGCTTTGCCACAAGGCAGCTGCCTTTTTCGACAAGCGTCTTGCAAACGTCAAGGATGATTTCTTTACTGATGAACGGACGCGCCACATCGTGCACCAGTACGAATTCGGCGTTGCTCGTGAGCGCGTTCACGCCGTTTTCCACGGACTGCCAACGCTCTGCGCCACCCACGACGATTTTTAGTTTCGGGTGCGAAAAATCCTTTTCAAAGTGGTCTTTCCAGTCGGCGGGCACGGCCATCACGACTTCGGCGATTTCATCCATCGAAAGGAAGGTCTCGAGGCTGTAACGGTAAACGGGCTTGCCGCCCAGAACCAAAAGCTGCTTGGGAATGTTTCCGCCCATGCGCTTGCCGAGTCCCCCCGCAGGGAGCACCGCTGCAAATTTACCTTTAAAATCCAACATAAAACCTTCCGACAAAATATATTCGCTTCATTTCCAAATTAAAAAAACGAACTTCGAAATTCTAATTCTGAACTCCGAATTCCGAAATCCGAACTAATTAGTCACCTACGTGTCCGTTGTGAAGCCGTTCCAGGTAATCCTTGGTTTCTTTGGCGGCAATTCCGCTCAAGAGAATCAAGGCGACCAAGTTCGGGAAGGCCATGAGTCCGTTAAAGATGTCGGCGCTAGTCCATACGGCACTTACCGTGAGGTACGGGCCGATAAAGATAGCGGCGATGTACACCCAACGGTAAATCAGCGTTGCCTTGGCGTTCTTGCCTCCCATCAGGTACTGCAGGCACTTTTCGGAATAGTATGCCCAGCCAAGAATCGTGGTGAATGCGAAGAACACCAGGGCGATGGCGAGGAAGAACGGTGCGATGATAGAACCGGCCGGAACAATGGCGAGTCCGCGAGAGAAGGCTTCCATGGTGATGTTCACGCCTTCGAGGCCAAGCTTCGGATCCCATGCGCCCGAAACCACGATAGCAAGACCCGTCATGGTACAAATGATGATGGTGTCGAAGAAGGTGCCGGTCATGCAAACGAGGCCCTGGCGAACCGGTTCCTTGGTCTTTGCGGCAGCGGCTGCAATCGGGGCAGAACCGAGGCCCGCTTCGTTACTGAAGATACCGCGGGCAATGCCCTTCTGCATGGCGATAAAGATGGTGCCCACGGCACCGCCGGTAATGGCGCTCGGGTTGAATGCAGCCTGCACGATCGTCTGGATAGCCAGCGGAATCTGGGCGAAGTTCAAGAGCAACAGAAGCACGCAGGCGAGAATGTAAACGATTGCCATGATCGGGACAATGTAGGTCGAAACTTTTGCGATGCGTTTTAAGCCGCCGATGATAACGGTTGCCGCAAAAATCGTAACGAGAATGCCGGCGATCGCCGTCGTCCAAGAAATGGAATTGCCGCCGATGTTAATGAATTCAGGGGCGTTCGGGGTGAGGCGGGCCATGGCGCTTGTAATGCCATTCACCTGTGTAATCGTGCCGATGCCGAGGAGTCCCGCGCCAATGCCGAATACGGCAAATATGACAGCGAGCCATTTCATGTTCCAGCCAAAGCGTTCCTTGATGCCAGTTTCGATGTAGTAGAAGGGGCCGCCCAAAACTTTGCCGTCCTGATCAACGGTACGGTACTTGACGGCGAGCAGGCCTTCGGCATACTTGGTGGCCATACCGAGGAATGCGGCCACTTCCATCCAGAAGAGGGCACCCGGGCCACCGGTACCGATAGCGGTGGCGACGCCCACGATGTTACCCGTGCCGATTGTGGCTGCAAGGGCTGTGCAGAGAGCGCCAAAGCTCGACACTTCGCCTTCGCCGCCCTTTTCGTTGTGCAACATGTAACGAATGGCATTCGGCAAGTTCAAAACCTGCAGGCAACCGAGGCGAATCGTGAGCAAGAAACCCACGAAGAGAATGATGACAATCAGGGGCACGCCCCACACGTAGCCGTCGATTGCATCTAAAATGGAATTTAGAGTCTCCATAGAAATCCCGTAGAAAAGGGTGGCTGTTTCGATTAACGGCCCCAAAGATAGAAAAGTTGAATCTGGAGTCATTTTAAATTGCTATTTTTTGACACGGAATAAACAAAAGAGGAAATTATGTGCGAAAATTGCAATTCTAACCGTCCTGTCCGCGTCCGTTTTGCCCCGAGCCCCACGGGCTACCTGCATGTGGGCGGTGCGCGCACCGCTATCTACAACTATTTTTTTGCCAAGCACATGGGCGGCACGTTCTACCTGCGTATCGAGGATACCGACCGCAAGCGTTACAACGAAACTGCATTGCACGACTTGATGCGCGACCTCAAGTGGCTTGGCCTGCAGTGGGACGAAGGTCCGGGTTGCGAAGGTGACTGCGGCCCGTACTTCCAGAGCGAACGCCTGGACATTTACCACCGCGAAATCAAGAAACTTCTGGATGCCGGCTGCGCCTACTATTGCTTCTGCACCGAAGAACGCCTGCAAGAAGTCCGCGCCGAACAGGAAAAGAGCCATGTGCCGGTCACGGGTTACGACCGTCACTGCCGCAATATTAGCCGTGAAGAAGCCGAAGCCCGCATTGCTGCCGGCGAAAAAGCGGTGATCCGCTTCAAGGTGCCCGAAACTGGCGTCACGGAATTCGACGACATGATCCGCGGCCACATCAGCTACCAGAACGAACTTCTGGACGACCTGGTGCTTATCAAGCGCGACGGTTACCCGACGTACCACTTTGCAAGCGTGGTGGACGACCACCTGATGGGTACCACTCACGTGCTCCGCGGCGATGAATGGATTAGCTCTACGCCCAAGCACGAACTCTTGTACAAGGCTTTCGGCTGGCAGCCGCCTGTATGGTGCCATCTGCCGGTGATTCTCGACAAGAACGGCGGCAAGCTTTCTAAGCGCAAGGGTGCCGCCTCCGTGGGCGACTTCCGCGACCTCGGCTACCTGCCGGAGACTCTCGTGAACTACCTCGCTCTCCTCGGCTGGAACCCGGGTGACGACCGCGAAGTCATGACCATCAAGGAAATGGTGGAAAGCTTCACGCTGGAACGCATCAATCCGAAGTCCGCCAGCTTCGACGAAAAGAAGTTGCAGTGGATGAACGGCCAGCATATCCACATGTGCGATGACGCTTTCCTCAAGAACATCATGAAGGAAGGTCTGGTCGCCAAGGGCATTGACCTCTCGAAGGAACCGGAAGAACGCCTCGACGAAATCGTGAAGCAGCTCAAGCCGCGTGCCCACTTTGTGCAGGACCTGGCCGACATGGCAGTGTACTTCTTTGTGGCTCCGACCACCTACGACGAGAAGGGTGTGAAGAAGCACTTCGGCGAAGGCTCCAAAGAAGTGGCGACGCTCGTGCGCGACATGCTCGCTTCCATAGAGGACTTCAAGACGCCTGTCATCGAGAAGGGATTCTATGACCTCGCCGAACGCTGCGGCCACAAGGTGGGTGAACTCGTGGGTGCGCCGCGTCTCGCTGTTTCTGGCGTGACCGCAGGCCCGGGCCTCTGGGAAATGTTCGAAATCATCGGCAAGGACGAAGTTCTGCGCCGCATCGACGTGGCAATGCCGCTCATGAAATAATGAGAAGTGTGTAATGTGTAGTGTGTAATGATTTCCACACTCCACATTTCACACCCCACACCTCACACCTCACACCTCACACCTCACACTCCACACTAATACATGCGTTCTCAGTTTCCACATCGGTTGTACTCTCAAAGGCTTTTCTGCCGGCGCTGCCAGAAGGTAGTGGAACACGGCGTATTTGCCCGCGAGGCGTATTCAACCTTTGGTGGAATGGATCCGCATATTCCTCTTTTATGTTGTTGCGATGCTTGCGGCACCATGTTTGTCGCATTTTCGAACGAGTTCGTTTTTTGCAACAGGGAATATGTCAACCGCGATTATACCAAAATTTACGGCTACAACCGCATCAAGGCGGGCGACTGGGTTTACTTTAAAGGTGCACCCAAGCCAGGCTTTGTCAAGAGCATTTTCCAGACGCCTGACAAGTTGATTTTGGTTGTCACTTATGACGGCGGCCCCTTTCAAAGAATTGAAAAGCCGAGAGTTTTAATAGAAGACGAAGAGTCGCCTGAAGGGTATCGTTTGTTGCCGATTCAGAGCGCACAGACGCTTTTGGGCGACTGCATTTACCATGCCATTCGCGACCAGTTCGGAGTTGCCGTTGGTTTAGTGAACGATGGCGAAAAAGACAAACTCGCCGTTTTGCTGAAAGACCATACGCTGGTGTTTATTACGCTCCCGCCGTTGGCGCAGAATTTGTCGAACGAGAAACTTTGTGCCGTGGTGCAGGGCAAGCTTGCCCAGGTATTCCCGGAACATTGCGATAAAATTTCGGTAGAAGCGGGACAGGGCATTATTTACTTGAATGGCCTTGTCGAGAATCTGTCTATCCAGCGGGCGGTGGTAAAGTGTGTGAACGCTATACCCAAGGTGCGCGGCTGCGTGGACTTTACCCGCGTGGTTGTGCCGCCTTTTATGACCGACGAACAGATTGAAAAATCTGTGTATGACCAGCTGGATTCTTCGACGACGCGCCTGTTCGATTGCAAGGTAAGTGTGCAAGATGGCAAGGTGCAGGTTGAGGTGTGCTGTTACGAAAACGAACGCCCGAAGGACTTGGAAAACCGCCTGGCCGAAATTCCGGGCGTACGCGACTTGATTTGCCTGGTGACAGAGGTTTACGATCCGTTAAATATAGACGTTTGCCAAAAGGTGGAATCGGAAATTGCGTCGAGTTCTTTTTTGCGCGGAGCGAATGTTAGAATATCTTGCAACAATCGCAGGTATTTGTTGGAAGGGAGTGTAGTTTCGCGGTTGCAAAAGGAACTTGCCTTTGCGACGCTCCTCAAGAATGTGAAGACGACGTCTATCGAAAACCGTTTAAGAATTGTATAGGAGGTGCCTATGGCTACCGGTTACGAAAAAATTAATGCGATTAAAAGCAAGCTGAAGGTCAAGCAGACGGTAAATGACTTGGCTCGTCTGATGGGTTGTGGCCCGCGTACCATTTTCCGCCATTTGGAAGTAATCAGCGAAGAAAATTGCGGACTCCGCAAGTTCAAGGAAAACGGGGAAACCTTCTACATTATTCAGACCGATAAAGAAGCGAACTTCAATCAGGAAGTCGTAAAACAGCTTGAAAAAATCAAGAAAAACCTGCCGACGAGTTCCGCTCCCGATATCAAGACGGTCAAGCTTTTGGACAAGGTCATCAAGACCATGCAGACCACGAATCCCGAAGACTTTAAGCCCGAGGCGATTTCGACGGACCCGGATTACGTTCTGGATTACGGCCCCTTCAGCGACGACAAGTTGCAAGATACCATGGTCAATCGCGTGCTCAAGGCAATTCACGACGGTTTTTCCATCAAGATCCATTACCGCCCTTCCGGCAAGGGCCATACGGACGCCGAAGAGGTGACCCTGGAAGTGAACCCGGTCAAGGTAATTATGCGCGTAGACACGCTTTACCTGGTGGCTGGCGAAATGGATGAAAAGGGTAACCAGGCTTTCAAGAATTATGTTTTTGAACGCATTGATAGCGTAACCGAAACGAATCATGCCATGCCCAAGTTCGTGTTCGATGCCAAACTGCATTACAAGTACTGTTTTGGCAAGTATTCTGGCCAGGGCACTCCCGAAGATGTATCTCTTGAAATCAAGTCGTCATCCAAATGGTTGCAGTCGCAGTTCGAACGTTCGCATTTCTACCCCGAAATTTCGAAGCGTTTCGACAAGAACAAGAATATGATCGTTGATATGAAACTTCACGTGACGCCGGACTTTTTGAACTGGCTGATGGGCAATGCGGGCGAAGTCCGCATTCTTAAGCCCGCATCGCTTAAAGAAAGCGTGAAGAAGTTATTGAAAAAGGCTCTCGCTGAGATGGATGCCTAAAATGGAATCGCATAATCTTTCTGACTATAATTTTGAATTCCCCAAGGAACTGATTGCCAGCCGTACGGCGGGCAAGGGGAAAACCCGCATTCTGCATTGCCCGAAAAATGGCGGTGAACGCCGCATCATGAAGGCTCCTGAAATTGTTGACCTTTTTAAGCCGGGCGATTGCCTGGTGGTGAATAACACCAAGGTGATTCCGGCCCGCTTGTATGGCCATACCATGCACGGCGGCGAAGTGGAAACGCTCCTGGTGCAGGCCTTGATTCCGGCCGAAGATGGCTCTGCCCGCTACGAGGCGCAGGTACGCCCGGGCAAGGCGTTCAAGGTTGGTCGCGAGCTCGATATTGCGGGTGTCAAGACCGTTGTCGAAGACATCAAGGAAGACGGCGCTCGCGTGCTGCGTTTTGCGGTGACGCCGGTGGAACTTGAAGCGGTGATGAACCGCGAAGGACACGTGCCTCTGCCGCCTTATATTGATCGCCCCGATGACGAAGACGACAAGAAAGCGTACCAGACGATTTTTGCGAAGTATTCCGGTGCGGTGGCTGCCCCGACGGCAAGCCTCCACTTTAGCGAAGAAATGCTCGAAGCCCTCAAAGCGAAGGGCGTTTACGTTGCCGAAGTCACGCTGCATGTGGGCCCGGGAACCTTCCAGAACATTTCGGTGGAAGACTTTACCCAGCACAAAATGCACGGCGAACACTACGAACTCACCGCTGAAAACGCCGACATCATCAACAAGGCGAAACGTGAAGGTGGCCGCATTGTAACCGTGGGCACTACGAGTACCCGCGTTGTCGAAACGATTGCCGATGCAAACGGATTCCTGAAACCGCAAAAGGGAATTACCCATGCGTTTTTTTATCCGGGATACCGCTACAAGATTGTGGACGGCCTTTTGACCAACTTCCACTGGCCGAAAAGCAGCCTCATTTTGCTGGTGTCTGCCTTCTATGGCCGAGAAAACACCCTCGAAGCCTACAAGATGGCTGTTGAAAACAAGATGAAACTTTTCAGCTACGGCGATGGAATGCTGATTCTTTAGAGTCCGCTTTTTAGGGCTGCTTCTGGAATCCAGAACCAGTCTGGCCTGTATTCCAGTTCGTAACAAGCTTCGTAGATGGCCTTGCCCAGTACATAGGGCGAGGCCTCTTCTTTTAATTGCGCAACGGAAATGCCGGATTCACGGCTGTAGCCTTGCAAGAAGGCTTCGGCCGTGAATTGCTCGAATTCCTTTCCGCCGCGGCATTTTTCTGTCGCGTTGTTTTGCCGAACGGCGCTGGCATAGGCGAAGCTGCGGAGCATGCCGGCTATGTCGGCGGCGGGGGAGCGGAACCTGCGCCTGTATTCCAGAGTGCGGGTGGGTTCGCCTTCGAAGTCCAGCACGATAAACTTGCCGTCTTTATAAAGCAATTGTCCTAAGTGATAATCTCCGTGAATGCGCTGCGGTACTAGAAAGCGGGGGTCTTCGGTGCATCTAGATGCACTTGCTTTTTGTTTGTCATCCCGGGCTAGACCCGGGATCTCCTCTTGAGTTTGCAACTTCAGTTTTTCCACTCGCGCCACCAAATCCTGTTTCCCGTTTGCCTGCAGTAAGGCAATCAATTTGTCGAAGGGAACTTCTTCGGCCCGCGGGGCGGTGCCGTCTAAATCTTTGAGTGCCTTGTGCATTTGGGCGGTGGTGCGCCCGAGTTCAAGTGCGGCGTCTGCAAAAAAGTTCTGGCTGCCGGATTGCGTTTTCTCGCTCGGTGTGCGGACCATTAAATCCCAAGCGCTTGTTGCGTCTTCGATATGATTTTCGAGAATGCCGATAGCGTAACTTGCGGTGTAATCTTGATATTCGATGAATCCTAGAAGTCGCGGAACACCGTCAAAATGGGTCGCGTTCAGTTGCGAGAGGATTTCTTGTTCGGGGTGAATGCCTGCCTGTAGACGGCGGAACATCTTGAAAAAGGACTTGCCCTTGACATAGAAGGCGGAATTGCTCTGCTCGGCACCTAGCGGGGTTGCTGTTGCGAGCGACGCGCGGTCAAGTTCTGCGAACCGCTGGAATTTGAAAAAACCGTTGCGTGCCTTGTACGCCTGGATTGCGGCAACGCTTCCAAAACCTTCAGCGAGAAGGGCGCCCGCTTTAGATTCGTCGCTCATGGTGGCGTACAGGTCGCTTGTACCGTTTTCGAATTCAACCTTAAGAATCTGGAGTTGTACGCCCGCGATTTCGGCAGAATCCATTTCGCTGACTTGACGGATGGCCTGCCCCTTGCCCATGAACCAGCGTTTTCTTGAAATGTCCTCAATCATCGCACATCTCGCATCACACATTTCACATTAGCCTCTGGCCTTAAGCGGTGGAAAATACCCTTGGGCGCGCAGCGTGGCGAGAATCTTGAGTTGTGTTTCGAGAGGCTCCTTGAGAATCCCTTCGAGCACGAAATCGGGAATGCGTTTTTGTGGACGGAATTCCTTGGGAATATCTTTAAAATCGGACAGTTGCCAGTTCACGAGGAGCTTGGGCAGGAATTGATCCCACGGAAACAGGTCGCTTGGTTTGAGGTAAAAACGGGCTGGCTTTTTACCGTCTTTGGCGTCGAGCAATAGGGAACCGTCCCTAAAGCAACTAAAAAGCACAGCCTGCCTTTCCTCGTTCGAGGTGGCGGGCTGCGCTGGTATAACTAACACCATTTTCAAAGTACGAAACCTTAGGCCGCAAGTTCCCTTTGGATTTGCGAATACTGATAGCTCGAAATCGACGTGATTTTGAGAATCAGTTCGCGTGTAATGCCGGCCTTGATTAGCGCCTTCGCATACTGGAGTCTGCTTGTGTTCGACATAACTTACCTCACACGTTAAGACACTGTCGATTTGTTTACTCCAATAAAGATACAATAAAATTTTGACATTTCAATGTCAAAAATAATGCATTTTTTTCGTGTTTTCGGGTATATTGGGCCTAACTTGTTGATAGTTCGTGAATTAGGTCCATTCACTTTCTTTAGGGAAAATGTGATATAAATTACAGAAAAATGCAGGTTACTTTTGTTAACGATCTGTTACAAAAGGTCCTTCAAAACAGGGAATTTGATGCGGTATTCTTCTTGCGGAGTCGATTCAATTCGCCCGTAGACAATGCATTCTTCCTGGCCGTTTGCGCTTGCGATGATTTCGCCTTTTGGGTTGACTATCATGGAGTTACCGCCGTTTAGTTCGCTACCGGTGCAGTTGACTGCGGCCATGTATACTTGGTCCTCGATAGCGCGGGCTTGCAGCAAGGTTTTCCAGTGTGCAATGCGTGCGAGTGGCCATGCTGCCTGAACGGTGATAAGTCTTGCCCCTGCCTTGACGGCGTCACGGTAAAGTTCCGGGAATCGCAAGTCAAAGCAAATGGTTGCTGCCGTATTCCAATTTGCTATTTTGAATAAATTAACTTTTTCGCCGGCACTGAATTTCGCTTGTTCCATGAAGAAGGGACGGCGCTTGTCGTAGTGCGCGAATTCTTGTGCGCATTCGGGAACGTAGACGCTGCTGTGGTTCAAGAGCGTGCCGTTGGATTTTGCAATGCCCGCCCCCATGACGGTGCAGCCGGTTTGGTTTGCAAGTTCGTAGAGCAACTTTGCGGTCTCGCCGGAATCCTTCGTCGAAAAGTCTTCGGCAGCAGATTCGGGGTGCAGGGGCAAGTAGCCCGTGGCAAACATTTCGGGCAAAACGATAAGTCCTGGCACGGGGTCGCTTGCGTTTTTGCGGATTTTGGCGGTCAGTTCGCGCACTTTGGCGAAGTTTTTTGCCTTGTCGTTCGGGGCGACGTCCATTTGTACCAAGTAAATATCGAGCATACTATAAATATAGAACTTAGTTGGTAGAACTAAGAACTTAGTTTTTTCTATTTTAAAAAATATGAGATTACGCTCCCTGTTTGTTTTCGTACTGCTTTTTGCAGCAGCCATATTTGCCGCGACCCCGACCTTGATTGTGGGTGTGGTTCTGGAATCCGAAACTGATTTGCCTATCAAGAATGCGACGATTACCTATGTCTCGGGTAAGAAGCTCGGTGAAACCGATTCCGATGGTCGATTCGAATTGACTGCCGATTCCAAGAATGCGGTGCTTATCTTTAAAAAAGACGGTTTCGATAGCGTGCAGGTGGAACTGCAGGATTTTGCGGACTTGTTCGACATGGTGATTACCATGCAGACGACTGCCGACGTGCGCAACCTGGGAACAAGCACTGTGATCGGTGGCGGTGGCGACAAGGTGCAATGGACTTTTGAACGCAAGGTGAATCTCGATAAGCTTGAAGATGCGGCCGGCATGCGTTTCGACGTGACGGAACACCTGAGCCAGATGCCGGGTATTTCGGGCCAGAAAGACTTTAGCAGCGCTCTTTACTACGAGGGCTCCCGTGCAAGCGACGTGGCTTACCACTTGGGCAGGCTCCGCGTGCCGAACATGCGCCACTTGGATGTCGGGTTCCCGGGCAACCTTTCGGTGATTAACCCGCATATCCTGAGTGCAATCGAAATTCATGACCATTACGGAGAAGGCCCGATCGGTCAGGGCCTGGCAACGTCTGTGCAGTACATTCCCGAACAGACCAAGGGAGACTGGGGGCTGCGTGGAACGGCCGGCATTGCCTTGCAAGAAGTGGTGGTCGACGCACCGTGGCTTTTCTGGGACAGCTTCAGGTTCTCTTTCCGCAGACTCGACGACGAAATGCTCAAGAACATGGGCGAAAAGTTCTTTAGCGAATTCCGCAAGGACCGCAGCGCCGAATGTTCGGGTAGCGATTGTAACGTGAAAACTTCTGACCCGTATGATTTGACCGCTTTTGACGTATATGCCCAGTTTAACGGTTCTGACACCAACGGCAACACTTGGGCCTTGCGCACCTTGTATAGCTCCGATGAATACAGCGTGCACCAGGATACCGCGACCTCTTATAACGAGGTGAACTCGATCGACATTATCGAAGGCAAGCAGCAGTACTTGGTGGTAGGTGCCGAATACAATTCCCGCTTCGGAACCTCGGCTCATGCCGGCGTGGTGCGCGAAGTGCTGGGCGATACGCTCCGCGATACGAAGGGATTCCGCAATACGGCTAATTCCAAGGAAGCCGCCACCTATATTGACGGTTACGAACAGACCCATACGACTTTGACAGGCGGCATCGACAAGAACTTCAAGGGAAGTATCCTGGGCTCCAAGCTGAGCTGGGCCTTGCTTTATGAACACCACTTCGTGGAACGTAGTTACCAGGATTACGGTGGTTCGATTACGGATGACTTTAATGCGGGCGTGTGGTCGGGTGCCGGCCGCATGAACTGGCAGAGCGACTTTTCTCAGAAGATTCTTTCTGTGGGTGCGGTGACCGACTTGGGAGAACGCGAAGCGGCTCCGACAGCCTCGTTCGACTTTGACCAGAACCTTTCTCATGTGGACACTGCTTACTGGAGATTGATTGCAAACGCCGCTTACCGCAGCGACTGGAAGCCTTATTATGATGACGGCGATCTGACGGGTCGCCTGGAATCGGGCGTGTCCGGCAAGCTCGGCTTGGGTTACAACTCCAAGTACTTTGTGGCTCAGGGTTCCGGCTTTGGCCGTTACTACCCGGATCCGCTGCTCCCGATGCCTAAGGCTTTTGCGCAGTACGAAGACGTGACACCGATTGACTACGCCTGGGTGGCAGGTGCTTCTGCCACGATGGAACTCAAGACTTCTCACCATTTCTCGATGGCGACGAACGTGAGCTCCGTGTATGGTGAATATGAACTCGATGGTGGCAAGTCACTCCCGTGGGAAGCGAACTCCCGCTTGGATATTCTGTCGCATTTCCGCTATTACCCGCGTAAGGACTCGATTCTTTCGTTTATCATTACGCACCACGCAGCATTGCACCGTCCTCTTTATTACTACGAAATCATGCCGTCTGATCCGAAGGACCGCAGCAACGGTACCCGTCGCCTCAAGGATTTCCATGACTTCACGGACATGTTCCGTACGGATGCCCGCGTGAACCTGGATTTGATTGGCAAGAACAACAGCTTCTTCAGGACGGCAAGATTCTACGTGGAAGTGGACAATATCTTTGCAAACCTGGATGTCGATGCCCTCAAGTTCCTGGGTAGTGAAAACGCCCGCGAACGTTCTTGGGTGACCCGCGACAATAACGAAGACATTAACGATGGCTATGACCTGGTGCCGTTTATTGCCAAGGGCATGGGCCTGTACGTGCAATTCGGTGTCGAAGTCCAGCTGGGAATCTAGTTGCTAGAAGATGAATGATGTGTAATGTGAAATGTGTGAAGGGAAATAATACATCTCACATTCCTCATTTCTCATTTCACATTGATATTTTGGTTGGGCTCATGTTTCGGATACTTCTGACAGTACTTTTTCTGGGTGTCATGGCTTTTGCTCATGAGACTGATTCTCTGTTTGTTCCGCCGAAGCCCGATAAGCCCTTGCGTTATTGCAGTTCTGTCAAAAAGTGGATTGAATTTGCGATGGCAGATTCCAACATGGTCGAAATTACGCGCCTGAAGGGCGTGCGCATGGACCTGCGTTATGCGACTTTCAATAACGTGACAGGCCATGACTTGTACTGCGGCGTGCAGCGAGCCTTTGTGCATAAAGATGCCGCGGCAAAACTCCGCAAGGCTGTGAAAATTATGGAACGTGAAATGCCGGGTTCCGAACTTGTGATTTTCGATGCGTCGCGCCCGCTGTATGCGCAAGAGGCTTTGCGAAAGACTGTGCGTGGAACGCCCTATTCTGCCTACGTGTCGTCGCCGGCCACGGGCGGGCTCCATAATTTTGGCTTGGCGCTGGACTTGGGTATTACCGATGCCGATGGCAACTTGCTTGACATGGGCACGGACTTTGATTCTTTTGAACGCTGCGCGGGCGAAGTCGGCGAAGCGGAAGCTTTAAAGAGCGGCAGGCTTACGCAGGAACAAGTGGATAACCGCAACAAGCTCCGCAAGATTATGCGCGGGGCGGGCTGGGTCCCGCTCGGCAGCGAATGGTGGCATTTTAATGCTTACCCCAGCAAGTACGTGCGCGAAAACTATCCGAAGTTTCCGCTTTAACGATAATTTTAACGATGTTGTTAGTTTGTTTTAAATGCTTTTTGAGGGGCTGTACAGGCTAGATAATGTGTAATGGCGGAAATGGCCTGTACTATTTTTCGATTTTTTGAAAAAATGAAGGTTGCTTTGCTGCTGGTACAGGTTGAATGGTATACTTGAGCTTGTTAGACCTGTACGAAACGCCTTCTTTTCGGTTGTCAAATGCTTTTTGAGAGATTTTGTACAGGCTAAAAGTATTGCGCAATTTGAAAAGGCCTGTACAAGCCGCATTTTTTTTTGAAAAATCTGGCCTATGTGACATTTTGGTACAGGCTAAAAAGTTTATTGTGGAAAAATTGGTCTGTACAATACAGAAATTATTCTATTTCTACCTTGATTTCTACGTTTTGCACCCAGGGCTTGGCGCCGTTGATGACGGGGTGCAGAATCTTGCGTACAGGCGCTAAGTCCTGGGTCTTGATGTAAAGCTTGGCCCAGTGGGTGTTTTGGACCACGGGGACAAAGGCATCGACTGGGCCGAGAACCAGAAGTTTCTTGTCGGTGCGCAGAAGTGATTCCAGACGCTCCATGGTGTGGCGGAGTAAATCTTCGTCGCGGCTGCCGCAGCTGATTTCCACGAGCTTGCAGAAGGGCGGGTAGAAGGCGGCGCGTCGGTCTTCCATTTCCTTGTTGGCAAATCCGATGAAGTCGTGGTTCACGGCGAACTGCATCACGGGTTCAGAGGGCTTGAGTGTCTGAATCAGCACCAGCCCCTCGCCGCCGGCACGACCCGCGCGCCCTGCGGTCTGGCTCAGCAGTTGGAAAAGCCTTTCGGTGGAGCGGAAGTCGGGAATGCCGAGCCCGCTATCGGCGCCAACGACCCCGACTAATTGTACGCCCGGGAAGTCGTGGCCCTTGGCGACCATCTGCGTTCCAATCAGAACATTGTATTCGCGATTGCGGAACGCGTCAAGAATCTTTTCACTGGCGCCCACGTTCTGCGTGGTGTCGCGGTCCATGCGAATCACTTTCGCATTCGGAATCCATTCCTTGATTTCGTCTTCGAGCATCTCGATCGCGCCGCCCACAAACTCATAAGTTTCGGCGCCGCAGGCGCTACACGGTGTGTTCACCGGGTAAAGGGCAGCGCAGTAGTGGCACATGAGCGAGCGGTATTGCTTGTGGTAAACGAGCGGAATGTGGCAGTGTTTGCAGTAAAGTGTTTCGCCGCATTCGGTACACACGCGCATCTTCGAAAAACCGCGACGGTTCATGAGGATAATCGCCTGGTCCCCGCGCTCGATACAATCGGTCAATGCTTCGCGGAGCGCGGGCGACAAGAGGATGCCTTTTTGCTGGCGCATCTTGCTCATGTCGACAATTTGCACCTTCGGGAGCGGCGCCTGCGTGGCGCGTTCCTTGAGCGTAACCGTCTTTAAGTTGTTCGCTTTCGCGTTGTTGAATGTTTCAAGGCTCGGCGTGGCGCTGCCGAGCACCACGAGGGCTCCGTACTTGTACGCCAAGTGGAATGCCATTTCGCGGGTATGGTAACGCGGCGCCGGGTCCTGCTGCTTGAAAGAGGAATCGTGTTCTTCGTCGAGAATCACGAGGTCGAAATCGAACGGCGCAAGAATTGCGCTGCGGGTGCCGAGAACCACTTGCGCGTCGCCCTTCAAAATCGAGACGTAGCCTTCGCGTTTCTTGGGCGCCGAAAGTGCGGAATGCAAAACCACAATCGGGACTTGCAGGAAATCTTCGAAGCGCTTGCGCGTTTGCGGCGTGAGCCCGATTTCGGGCACGAGGATTAAAACTTTCTTGTGGCGCATCAAGGCTTCGCGGGCGAGCTCCTGGTAAACGCGGGTCTTTCCCGAACCTGTAACGCCGTGAAGCAATACGCCGCGGAATCCGTCTTTGTCCAGTTCTTCGCAAAGCGTGTTGAATGCGTTAGTTTGTTCTAATGTCAACGCCGGAGCTACTGGGGTAGGCTGTCTACTGTCTACTTCCGACTGTCTACTGTCTGCGGCGAGTGCGTTCAGGTACTTCTCGAAATCGGCGGGCCAAAAAACGAACAGCGCCTTCATGGGTGTGCTAATGTAATACCGCGCCGTCCATTCGAGCGTTTCCATATAACGTTCGCTAAAGCGGTAGCCCGACTGGTGCGGGTAAGCGGGGCGCACATCAAACTTGGGGCGGTCCTGGTGGACGCGTGCGACCACGGCGAGGGCCGGCTTTTTACGGGTGGCAAACTGAACCCATACAACGTCTCCGCGGCAAAGGCTTACTCCGGCGGGCACTCCGTAGGTGTATACATCGGGCGCCATGGGAATGTACACTTCGCAAAAATCCGTTAACAATTCGGACTTGAGCTTCTGATGAACCTCTTCGGGGGCGCTAAGTTTTGGGATTCGTTTTGTCACGGGCTAAAAGATAGTTAATACCGCAAAAAGCGCCTATTTTACAATCTTTTTTGTTTCAAAAAACTTTTTTTGTTAGATTATAGTATGCAAATCCCCTTTGGGAGTTGCCATACTATTGGAGATCTCTATGAGCTTATTTGACGCCTTTAAACCGAAGTGGCAAAATTCCAACCCCGAAAAGCGACTGGAAGCAATCGCTGAATTGGGTGCGGACAACCAGGATGTCCTGGAACGTGTTGCCGAGTCTGATACCGATGCTTCTGTAAGGATTGCTGCCGTAAAGAAGTTGTCCATCATTGCTACTCTGAAAAAGATTTCAGAACGAGATTCCGACGAAGATGTGAAGCGCACGGCTAAGACTCGTTATTTGGAAGAAGTGGTCAAGAAGCTTAAAACCGAGGCTCAACCGAGTGCCGAGGATCTCGCTTATCTGCAAGACCTTAAGGATACGCACTATGCCGAAGACTTGCTCAAGGGTGTGAACACCGCAGGTCTCGTTCGTGCCGAACTCGTAAAGATTTGTACCAAACAGTCGGTCCTGGCCCTTGCCGCTAACCGCGACTTGGATGAAGACATCGCTATGTCCGCTGCACGCAAGGTGACCTCCGACTCCTTGCTCCAGGATATTGCAAAGAACTCCAGACAGCCCGAAGTTCGCAAGGCTGCAAGTGAACGAATCCGCGCAAGAAGAGAAGCTGAAGACAACGGTAAGAAGGCGGCCGAACTCTTGGCAAGCAAGCGCGAAGCTCTTGTACAGCAAGCTCATTTCTTGGCTGCGCAGAAGGAACCCCTCTCTGTCAAGGCACAGTTTGAATCTTTGATGGAAGAAGCCGCAAAGCTTGGCATGGGCGACAAGCAGGCGACGATTGACGAAGTCTATGCAAGCTTCAAGAAGTTCTGCGACGAAGCCGATGCCGCACGCATCGCAGCCGAAAAGGCCGAAGCCGAAAAGCAGGCAAAGATTGCCTCTCTCTCGGCGGCTCTCGAAGAACTCGAAACCTTGATTTCTGAAAACAAGGTGGCGGACAACGCCGAACGTGTGGATGCCATTCTCGCTGAATGTGCCGAAAGCAAGTCCCTGATGGATTCCGCTTGGACCAAACGCTACAACAATGCCTCCTTCAAGGTGCAGGATTTGCGCAAGGTTAAAGAAGTTGTGGTGGACGTGCCCGAAGCGACCGACGAATCGGTGCGACCGGAACTGCTGGAACGCCTTAAGGCCTTGGCAGATACCGACGTGAACGACATGACCAAGAAGCATTTGCATGCCCTTGTGCGTGAATGGGAAAAGCTTCCGCTGTTGGAAGGCGAAGACCCGATGTTGCAGTCTTACAACGGACTCCGCAACACGCTCTCTAACAAGATCTCTGCATACGAAGAAGATTCACAGAAGCGTTTCGAAGCCAATTCCGAAAAGCTCAAGGCTATTATCGAAAAGGTAAAGGCCCTCGACGAAAACGAAGACTTCCGCGACTTGAACAAGAAGGTTCGCGAATTCTATCAGCAGTGGAAAGAAATCGTGGGCGAAAACAAGTTCAAGTATCATGATTTGTGGCAGGAATACAAGGCCGCAACGGCGCGCTTCCAGGAAATGCAGCAGTGGGAAAACTGGCATAACGAAAAGGACCGCGATGACCTGCTCCTTGAAATGGATGCTCTGACCAAGGAACCGGGTAGCCAGGCCGTTCTTGCCAAGCTTAAGGATATTACGAACCGCTGGAAAGAAATCGGACCTATCTCTGCCGCCAAGCTGCAGGAATACCGCGATCATTTCCAGAGCAACTACGAAAAGATTAAGGAAAACTGCGCCGGCTTTATCGAAGAGATGAATGCGGAACGCCAGAAGAACTTGGCCGACAAGGAAGCCCTTTGCGCGAAGATTGAAGATCTTGTCAAGAACGCGGAAATGTTCTGGAAGGACAAGTACAAGGCCATGCAGGATATCCAGGAACAGTGGAAGGCCATTGGCATGGTGCCTAAGGAAAATGTGGCTGCATTGACCGAACGTTTTAAGGCTGCAATGACTGCCTACTATGCACAGCACAAGGAAAACCTGAAGGCCGAAGACGAAAACCGCGAAGCCAACTACGAAAAGAAGGTGGCGCTTTGCATGGAAGCCGAAGCCCTCAAGGAATCAAACGACTGGAACGCTACTTCGAACAAATTAAAACAACTCCAGGAATCCTGGAAGGCCGTGGGTCCTGTGCCGAAGAGCAAGTCCGACGAAATCTGGAATCGATTCCGTACGGCATGTGACAGCTTCTTCGAAAAGAAACGCGCCCATTTTGAAGAAATGGATGCTTCGAAGCAGAAGAATCTGGATGCCAAGAACGCTCTGTGCGAAAAACTTGAAGCCATGGAAGCTGCCGGTCAGGGTTCTCTTGAAGAACTGAAGGCTGTAGAAGCGGAATGGAAGGCCGCAGGTATGGTTCCGAAGGAAGCGATTGAATCTATCAGCAACCGCTACAATACGGTTTATAACAAGATTCTCGAACGCCTCGCACACGCCGATTCGACCTTGGCTCAGGGTCTTGACGTGATCAAGGAAAAGAAGAATGCCATGATCGATAAGGTTCGCCAGTTTGCCGAAAGTGCAGGCTCAAACCAGCTTGCAGACGCGGTTCGTGAACTCCAGAAGGAATGGCGTGAACTTGGATTCTGCGGTATCGAAGATATGGATCTTTACAAGAAGTTCCGTGAAGCTTGCGATGACTTCTTTACCCGCCGTCGCGACCAGCTCGACATTCAGGAACAGGCTCGCCAGAACAACTTGCAGAAGAAACTGTTGCTCTGCGAACAGGCCGAAGACTTGCTGACTGACTTGAACGAACAGACTGTCGGTGCCTCGATGAACAAGGTGAAGCACTTGCGTCGATTGTGGAAGGAAGTGGGAGCCGTGCCGCGCGAACAGTCTGAAAAGACGTGGCAGCGCTTCAATTCCGCTTGCGACAAGGTGTTTGCCTTTGGCCGCAAGGACAAGGAAGAAGCTCCGGCTGCTGCTCCGGCAGAAGCATAATAGTTCTGAATCCGGATTTCTGAATTCGGAATTATTATTGAATGTGAAATCATAATTAAAAAGAGGATAGCAATGTGCTGTTCTCTTTTTTTATGCGAACAATGAAATTTTTCTATTTTTAAATCTGAAATCTGAATTCTTAATTCTGAATTGAAAATGCAATTTCCTCCTTGGACAAGTATTGACGATGCCGCGCGCCTGCTCCACGACGGACAGGTGGTTGCGATTCCGACCGAGACCGTTTACGGCCTTGCGGGTAATGCTTATTTGCCGTCGGCCCTGGCGCAGATTTTTGCGATTAAGGAACGCCCGACTTTTGACCCGCTGATTGTTCATATTTGCGAAATTTCGCAGTTGGCTGATGTTGCCGAAAATATTCCCGATGCGGCGTATGCGTTGGCGAAGGCTTATTGGCCGGGCCCGATGACGATGATTCTGCCCAAGAAGGAATGCATACCGGATTTGTGTACGAGCGGACTCCCGTCTGTTGCGGTGAGGTTTCCGAGCCACCCGGTGGCGCAAGAAATTATTTGGAAGGCCGGCGTGCCTCTTGCGGCTCCGAGTGCGAACTTGTTCAAGCATGTGAGCCCGACGACAGCGGAACACGTGGCAGCTCAGCTCGCCGACCGCGGCCTTGCGGGCATCGTGGATGGAGGCCCCTGCGACGTGGGCGTGGAAAGTACGATTGTGTCGCTGGTGGGCGAGCCGACTGTTTTAAGGCCGGGTGCTGTAACGCCCGAGATGATTGCAAAAGTCATCGGTGATGTGAAGATTAAGGAATCGACCTCTAAGCCGGGGCAAGCTATGCTAGCGCCGGGGCAGTGCGATACGCACTACCGCCCGCAGGTTCCGCTGCTCTATGGTGAAATTCCTGCTGGCTTTACGCTTCCGGAACACTGCGTGCGGATTGCCTTCGGCAATCACCCCGGCGTGATTCCCGCAACGCTCAATTTGTCGGAATCGGGCAATATGCTAGAGGCGACAGCCAAGCTGTACGCCTACATGCACGACTTGGACGACCCCAAGTACGACTTGATTCTGGTAGACCCGATTCCGAATGTCGGAGTCGGTATGGCCTTGAATGACCGCCTCAAGCGGGCGAGCATCAAGGTTTAGTCTTTTTTCTTCAGAATGTTTCTGAGTTCTTCTGCGGCGCGCTGCAAGTCGTCGTTGATGATGACGTATTCGTACTTGCCCTTTGTCTTTGCAAATTCCATTTCTTTCTTGGCGTTTGCAAGGCGGAGCTGAATCACTTCTTCGCTGTCGGTACCGCGTCCGCGAAGACGCTTTTCAAGTTCTTCTTCGCTCGGCGGCAAAATCAGAATGCCCGTAGCGTCGGGGTAGACCTTGTCAAAATTCACTTTGCCGAAAACGTCGAGGTCGAACAACACGCGGTTGCCTTCGGCGAGAGTATGCTCGACAAAGCTCTTGGGCGTACCGTAGTAATTGCCGTGGACTTCATTCCATTCGATCAAGCCATCTTCCTTGATGAGCTTTTCGAATTCTTCTTTAGTCTTGAAGAAATAATGGACTCCGTCAACTTCGCCTTCGCGCGGCTTGCGCGTGGTGGCCGAAATAGAATACTTGATGTCCGGAAAATCCTTGATGACCAAATCCTTGAGGGTGGTCTTGCCTGCGCCGCTAGCGGCACTCATAACGAATAATTTATTGCGCATAAAAACCTTTTAACTTCTTGCAATCAATTTCAATGTGAAATGTGTAATGTGTAATGTGAAATGTTTCGTCATGCATTTCTCATTTCACATTCCTCATCACTAATCACTGTTTACTTCTTATCTTCAATGTAAAGCGGACGCTGCTTGACTTCGTCGTAAATGCGGCCGATGTATTCGCCCATAATGCCAATAGACATCAGCTGTACGCCGCTAAAGAAAACGATGGCGGTCATGAGGGATGCCCAGCCGGGAACCGTCGTGGCAGGGCTCAGGAATTTTTCGAGAATCGACCAAATCAAAACGCCGAGGCCGACGATGGTCGCGAAGAGTCCTGCATAGAAACTGATCTTGAGCGGCGCAGAACTGAATCCGGTAATGCCGTCGAGAGCGAGACGCACCATCTTTTTGAGCGGGTACTTGGAAGTGCCTGCGGTGCGTTCGGCGCGGTCGTACTTGACGCCAATCTTCTTGAATCCGACCCAGCAGACGAGCCCGCGCAAGAAGCGGCTACGCTCGGGCAAGTTCTTGAGCTGGTTCACGACGCAGCGGTCCATGAGGCGGAAGTCGCCCGTGTCAGGCGGAATGTCGATGCTCGTGAGTTTGCCGATCAGGCGGTAGAAGCAGAAGGCGGTAAAGCGCTTGAAAATGGTTTCGCCTTTGCGCTTGTTGCGTTGTGCGTAAACCACCTGGTAACCTTCGCGCCACTTTTCGAGCATTTCGTGAATCAGGCTTGGCGGGTCCTGCAAGTCGCCGTCGATAATGACAACTGCATCGCCGGTAGAATGATCGAGGCCCGCGCTGAAAGCGGCCTGGTGACCGAAATTGCGGCTGAAGTTGATAATCTTGTTGTTCGGATTCTGGGGCAAAAGCGATTCTACGATTTCGCGGGTCTTGTCCTTGGAACCATCGTTTACAAAGATGAGTTCGTGCTCGATATCCTTGAGTTCTTCTTCGAGAACGCGGTAGGTTTCGGCGACGATTTCTTCTTCGTTAAAAACAGGAATGATTACAGATAACAGCATGATTTACCTAGGGAATAAGCGCGGGGTTGATGATATCGACATGGTCGCAGTCCATGTCTTCGTAAGAGTTTGTCTTGATGATAAGTGTTTTCACGTTTTCGACGCTCACTTCGGCAACCTTTAAATTGCCGAGAGCGAATCGGCCGCTGTCGTGAATCACGTTTCCGTCGGCAATGATTTGCAGTTGGACGCCATCGCTGCAGAGCGATTCTTCGTCGAGGCCGTAACCCATCTTGAAAGTCTTGTACTTGCCTTCGATATTGAATACCGTTTCGGAAGAAGCGTGCGTACCAAAGCCGTCATTGTAGAGCTTGCCGCCGACCTTGAAAGTATTGCCTTCGAGCGAGGTGTTCTTGTGAAGCGTACCCCAGGCCTGCTTGTGACTTACGTAAGGCAATTCGGTCAGTTGCATGGCGCCTTCGGCATTGTTAAAGTAGAATTTCTGGATGTCGGCCATGAGTTTGCCGTTTTCGCGGTTCTGCACCACGAATTCCATCTGGTTGTAGCCAGACTTTAACTTGTCTTTAGCAATGCTTCCGCTAAAGCTTCCGTTAGAGTATGTGTTGTGCGCAATGGTGTCGCCATCGAAAAGAATGGTGTAGTCCCACTGGTTTGCAATGGCTGCGGTCTCGTTCAGGCTGAATCGGTAGAAGAGCGATTGTTCAGCGAGGGAATCTCCGGAGGCCGATTTCAACTCGAGGTCGCTTACGGCAATAATTTTTTGCGGGTTGAATTCCTTGCGTCCATTGAACTTCGCGATTTGCACCCAGTAGTTGTTGGTAATCAGAATGTTCTTGACGCCTTCCAAATCCATGTCGCGTTCAAACACGTCGCAGGTGGTGGCAATGCGATGTTCCACCGCCTTCTTGTGGTAAGTCTGGCTGTCCCAACAGTCGAGGCCGCGAATGTAATAGACCTCGCCTTGGTATTTGTCGATGAGTTTCTTGAGATCAAGGGTGCTCATTTGACGGGCGCGGTCGTAATGAATCGAAGAAATGCCGTAACCGATAAAATGCCAGGGACGGCCGTATATGAACATGCGTTCCTTTTTCGGCTGTTCCTTGAGCCAACTCAGAATTTCGTATTCTTCGATGGTCAGGTGGTTGCGGTTGTACATGATGTTTTTGTTGAAGTCTTCTTTATAGTGGAAGGTCCAACCGGTAAAGATAAGGCCTGCAACGAGCGTAATCAGGGCGGCAGTCATGGCATTCTGCTTGGCGTCTTTGCCGCTCATGGAATCAATCAGCAGCTTTACCAAGTGGGTTACCGGGAGGGCGCCGACAAAAGCCATCGACGGCAGCATGACCAAGCTGTAGCGCTGGTTGATTTGGATGCTGAAATCGCCCGAGACGTTTTCGAGAATCACGTATGTCTGAATGTGGTACAAGAGCAAGAAGGCGAGAATTTCAAGGTAGAAGTATTCCTTCTTCTTGGCGCCCCAAATGGCGCGGACCACCAGGTAAATGGCACCGATGACGAACAGGTAATTAAAGTAAGTGAGGAACGGGTTTTCAAGTTCGCCGTTCTTGGTGAGCGGCTTGGTCATTTCGGTCCAGTTGCGGGCGAGGTCTTCTAGGAAGTGGCCGTGGGCCTCGAATTCTCCACCCTGGAAACCAAAGCCCTGGAAGTAGCTGATGGTCAAAAGTGCCGGGACCGAGAACAGAGAAAGCGTCACAAAAAAGGTGGAAGCCTTGGCGCTCTTGCTGTCCAAAAGTTTGGGCAGGGCGAACAGGATGAAGGCGAATAGGCAGAAGACGGTCTCTTGGCGGGTCTGCGCGAAGAATGCCAACGAAAGTGCGAGAAGCGCCCAGTGCTTGACGGTATTGCGGTCAAATGCCCACTTGAAAATCAATAGCGAAAGGGCGGAAAGGAAAATGTAGAGCGGTTCCACTGACATGGCGCGGAACTGGAAAAGCACCGTGGGCTGTAATGCTGTAAGGAGTGCGGCAAAGAAGGCGAGGAGCGGCATCCTTGTCCAGGCGACAATCGCGAGGAACATTAGAAGCACTGCAAGCGGGAGCATCAGGAGCTCCATGTGGAAAATCCAGTGCAGGTTGTTGCCCAGGAGCGGCATGCCGAGCAGGTAAAGGAAGGCGAGGCCCTTTGTCTTGAAACTATTCGACTTACCGACGCAATTCAGTTTGCCGTTATCGAAGTATCCCTGGTTGCAGGTGCCCGATTCCTGGTTGTAATACATGTTCTGGGCAACCGACATGAACACGCTTTCGTCGCTTTGCACGCGGTGGCGGGCCTCGATCTGGGTGCCGGCGAAAATCGTAATCGCGGCGGTAAAGGCGAGCATCAAAATGGAAATCTTCTTTTCAGGAAGAATGCCCTTGATCCATTCCTTGAAATCCTTATGCAGGAGCGCAAAAATGACAATGGCTGCAATCAGCTGAATAATAAATAGCGGGAGCGGCAGGTACAGGTCAAGATTCTTGATGGTATCTTTGTGCCCGATATTGGGACCCAGGTAAATCAGGAACGGAATTGCAATTGATACGACAAGGCCGATAATGGTTCCCGGATGGGCGAGATTCTTCAAAAGTCCAATAATGAAAGCTTTCATTTTATAAATATAAATAATGAAGGCGCCCAAGGGCGCCTAGTTCGTTTGGAATTAATCCGATTTCATTTTTGTGTGAGCATTACTTCTTCTTTTTGCTCTTTTTGCTGGATTTCTTCGAAGATTTCTTGGAAGATTTCTTGGATTTCTTCGAAGACTTCTTGGAAGACTTCTTTTTTACAGCTGGCTTGGGTTCCGGTTCCGGAGCAGGTTCTGCGGCCGGTTCGGGTTCCGGTTCTGCAGCGCTCTCTGCTTCGGGTTCTGCGGCAGCTTCTTCTGTAGCAGGCTCTTCGGCCGGGGTTTCTTCTGCTACAGGTTCCGTAGATTCGCTGGCAGTGGTGTCTTCGGAAGGTGTTTCTTCGGAGGCGCCGTAGCCGTAATCTGTTTCAGAGGTCGTTGCCGTGGTGTCCGGTTCAGAAGAGTCGTAAGCTCCGCCGGAGTAGTCAAAACCGGAGGTTTCCTGCTGCGGTTCCGGTTCGTTGGATTCAGTGTTCTGGAAAGCGTCCATGCTGTAGGGGTTTTCGGATTTTTCTTCAGCCGGCTTCTTGTCGCCAGAAAGGTTGAAACCGTAAGAAAGCATAACGCCTACGCGGCCGGACGACGCCCTGACCTTGGTGTCCATGCTCTTGTAGGACTTGAGGAGAGAAGTGTAGTCGTAGTTGACTTCGAGGCCGATGTTGAACGGCAAAATGACACCGACACCACCCTGGACGACAAAGTTGAGGGGGAGTTCCCACCAGTTGCCGTTGCTAGAAAGCGGAGCGAGTGTACCGGCGCGTGCGACAATGTACGGAGAAACGGCGTACTTGTCCTTGATGGGATCGTACGAAATGGTTCCCCAGAGAGGAACGGTTGCCGGCGTTACGACGGTGCTGCCCTTTTGCTGGGCGCTCTTATAGCCCAAGCCACCACCGAATCGGATAGGAATGTTTTCGGGGGAGACGAGGATTTCGGAGCCAATCATAAATACAAGATCAGTTTCCCACTTGATGTCAGCCTTGTTGCCGCCCTTATCGTAAGCGAGGTTCACTTTTGTGGGGAAGAGAATTTCGGTGAGCGGACGAATCTCAAGAGCGTTTGCTGTTCCGATGAGGCCGGCCAAGGTAACTAAAGCTATTTTGTAAATATTTTTTATCATATAAAGAGACCTTTGTTTTTCCTGTCCCAAAAATAGATATAAAACGGCCGTATATTATCACGGATTTGGTAAAACATTTTTCACTCATTTTCACTAATTATAAGGAGATTGTAAGGTGTTTTCTGTGGGTTTACCTTGAGAGATTGGCTAAAAAAAGTTAAATTTGGGGCGCTTAATTCTAAAGAGAGGTTAAAAAAGTGCAAGACGCGTTGGTTACAAAAGCGGCTGACAACATTCGAATCCTTTCCGCTGCCATGGTGCAGAAGGCAAAGTCCGGACATCCGGGTGGAGCCATGGGCGCTGCAGACGCCATTACGCTCCTGTATTCGGAATTTCTCCGTTTTGACCCCGAAAACCCCTACTGGGAAGCCCGCGACCGCTTCTTTATGGATCCCGGACACATGTCCGCGCTCCTGTACGGCGAACTGGCCATGCTCGGCAACCTCTCGATGGATGACCTCAAGAATTTCCGCCAGCTCGGCTCCCGCACGCCGGGCCACCCCGAAGTCGATGTCGCCCTCGGCATCGAAAACTCCTCGGGTCCGCTCGGTATCGGTCATGCCGTAGCCCTCGGTAATGCGATTGCCGAACGCTTCATGGTCGAACGCTTTGGCGACATCTTGCAGCACAAGGTCGTATGCCTCGTGTCTGACGGTGGCCTTGAAGAAGAAATCGCTTACGGCGTGGGCCGTATTGCCGGTCACCTAAAGCTTTCGAACCTCATTTTCTTCTATGACGCGAACCAGGTGCAGCTCTCTTGCAAGGTTGAAGACGTGATGAGCCACGACTTGGCTGGTCAGTACGAAGCATGGGGCTTCCGCGTGATTGACGTGGCAGACGGTCACAACATTGCAGAACTCCGCAAGGCTTTCAAGGCCGCTTGGGCCGAAACTGAAAAGCCGACCATCATCATCGGTCACACCACCATGGCGAAGGGTGCCATCGCCGAAGACGGCAAGAGCTTCGAAGGTGCCGTTTCTACTCACGGTCAGCCGCTCAATGCAGCAGGCGCTTCTACCGACGCAACGGTGAAGAACCTCGGCGGTGATCCGGCCGATGCATTCAAGATTTTTGACGACGTGAAGGCTGGCTTCGAAGCCCGTAAGGAAGAGCTCCGCAAGCAGGTTGCCGAATGGAAGAAGGCCAAGGCCGCTTGGGATGCCGCTAATCCGGAAAAGGCCGCCACCCTCAAGGAATGGCTCTCGGGCAAGGCTCCGAAGATTGACCTTTCCAAGCTCGAACTCAAGGAAGGTGTCGCTACCCGCGTGACTTCCGGTACTGTGCTCGGCTACCTCGCCGAAAACGTGAAGAACTGCATCTGCAGCTCCGCTGACCTTTCCAACTCCGACAACACCCAGGCCTTCCTCAACAAGACCGGCATCTTCCGCGCAGGCGACTTCAAGGGCGCCTTCGTTCAGGTGGGCGTTGCCGAACTGACCATGGGCGCCATCTGCTGCGGTATCGCTTTGCACGGCGGCCTCTATCCGATTTGTGCCACGTTCTTCGTGTTCAGCGACTTCATGAAGCCGGCGATTCGTATGGCTGCCCTCATGAAGCTCCCGGTCAAGTTCATGTACACGCATGACAGCTTCCGCGTGGGCGAAGACGGCCCCACGCACCAGCCGATTGAACACGAAACCCAGATCCGTTTGCTCGAAGGCCTCAAGCGCGAAGACGGCAAGTCTGAAATGTTGGTGCTCCGCCCGGCCGACGCCTTCGAAACCGTGACCGCCTGGGAAATGGCTTTTGAAAACATCGATCGCCCGACAGCGATTATCCTTACCCGCCAGAACGTGAAGACGCTCCCCGGTGACAAGCGCTACGAAGCTTCCAAGGCTTGCCGCAAGGGTGCCTACATCGTGAGCGACAATTGCGGTTCCGCACGCCCGGACCTGACCTTCGTGTCTAACGGTTCCGACGTGCTCCTGACTCACGACGCCGCCGAAATCCTCCGTGGCGAAGGTCTCAAGGTTCGCGTGGTCTCCATGATCAGCCCGGCCCTCTTCATGGCTCAGGACAAGGCATACCGCGATTCCATCATCGTTCCTTGGACTCCGGTGTTCGCAAAGTCCAGCGGCCTTCCGCTTCTGTTCGCCCAGGTCGTGGGTGGCTTCGGCAAGGTCTCCGGTCTCGAACGCTTTGGCGCTTCCGCTCCGGCAGCAGTGCTCGAAAAGGAATTCGGTTACACTCCGGAAGCTGTTGTGGCTGCTGCGAAGGAATACCTCGCTGAATTCAAGGCAAACGTCGAGGAATTTAAGAAGAACAATTAATAATTCGGATTTCGGAATTCTGAATTCGGAATTTAATTAGTTTTAACTCTGAAATCCGAATTCTGAAATCATAATTAAAGAGATGATTTGCCCGTTCTGCAAGAAAGATAACGACAAGGTGGTGGACAGCCGCGTGAGCGGTTCGTCTATCCGTCGCCGTCGTGAATGCTGCGAATGCGGCAAGCGCTTTACCACTCGTGAATACATCGAACTTCAGCCGCTGACCGTAATCAAGCGCAGCGGCGAACATGAACCGTTCCAGCGCGAAAAGCTGCTGCGCGGTATCATGAACTCCTGCAAGAAACGTCCGGTTTCTGTTGCTGACATAGAACAGCTCGCGACCAACGTGGAAAACGCCTTGACCGTGACTGAAAACTTCGAAGTCAGCTATGAGCAGATTGGCAACCTGGTGATGCAGGAACTCAAGAAACTCGATGCCGTCGCTTACGTGCGCTTTGCCTCGATTTACCGCGAATTCAAGGAAGTTGGCGAGTTCGTGGACCAAATCAAGAGCATGGACAAGTAGTCGGAAGTAGGAAGTAGACAGTAGGAAGAATGTCTTACTTAATGTCTGTTCTCGCTTGATGGGGAAGGATTAATAAATAATGTGTAATGTGGAGTGTGAAATGAGAAATTCTACATTTCACATTTGTAATCTGAAACCTTGTTTATGAGTTTTGCCGAAAAATTAGATGTGGCTTTCAACAAGCGTTCTCCGTTGTTTGAAACGACGGAGGCTTTCCGCATTGTAAATGGAGCACCGGACGGTTTCCCCGGCATGACGCTCGACAAGTTCGGTGACCGTTACCAGATTCAATTTTTCGGTGATGAACTGCTCCGCGAAAAACATGCCGTCGTTGCCGCCGTCGCAGAAAAGTTCGCGCCGGTTTGCCTCGTTGTAAAGGAACGCCTTTCCCGTTCGGGCAAGTCGCTGGAGGATCCGCCGATGGAAGTGGCGGTGGGGTGCGCGGAAGATTCTGTAGGTGTAGTCCGCGAAGGTTCAGCGAAATTTCACATCGATTTGCTCGACACGGTGAATCCGGGGCTGTTCCTGGACATGCGTCACATTCGCCTGGAAATGGGCGAGCGCGCGGCCGACCGCCGCATGCTGAATCTGTTCAGCTACACTTGCGCCTTCTCGGTGCACGGCCGCTTAGGTGGCGCCGAGATTTCGACGAACGCCGACATCAGCGCGAAGATTTTGGACAAGGGTCGCGAAAACTATGCGCTTAACGGGCTCGAACCCAAGCAGGGTGAATTCTTCAGGGGTAACGCCGTCGAGTACGTTCACTGGGCGCAAAAGAAAGGCCTCAAGTTTGATGCCATCGTTTTGGACCCGCCGAGTTTTGCCCGCTTCAAGGGCAAGAACTTCAATGTGCGTGAACACCTGATGCCGCTCGTGGCCGACTGCGCCACGCTCCTGAACAAGGGCGGCCTCTTTATGGTGAGCTCCAACTATAGCGAATTTAATTTGTCTAAATTCTCGCGCGATGCGCTCGCTGCGGTGGCGTCTGTTCACGCGAAAGCCAAAACACTTTGGAACAAGTCGCAGGACATTGACTTTGTGGGCTCTGGCCACACTAAAGACAGCTGCCTTGTGGCCACACTGATTGAAGTGTAACTATTTTGCGGCGATGGTGAAAAGCCCACTGCGCGGGATGTGAACCTTCCAGGTGAGCCGTTTCATTTGCTTGTCGTTGACCATAAGGTAGGGGTCCACGAGAGCGACACTCTTGGTACCTGAGAAATCCATGGCGGTGCCGGCGTTGTCGTCGAAATTCTTGCCCTTGCCGAACACCTGATAGAACAGTGGTTGCCCGAAGGTGACCATGATTTCGGGCTGAATGAAGCTTAATTCCTTGGCGAGCATCTTGCGGAGCGCGGCTTCCAAAAGCGGCGCGAGCGGGCGTTCGGTCGACTTGAAGAAGTACGTGATGCCGATGTCCTTCTGCTCGATGGAGAGGCTTGCGAACAGGCGCGAAAGCATCTGCCCGACGGGAGTTCCGAAGAAGGCGTCGGTGCTTTTTGCGGAAATGTTCGCTGCTTCGGCCATTTTAATGGCGGGGAGCAGGAAAAGCAACTTCGGCTTGGCGGGGCCCACGTAGCGGGCGAGTGCGGCTTCCTTGGCGTACAGGGCTTCGCCCTTGATGGATTCGTAGAATGCGTCAAGGGATTCTGCGGATTCAAAGGCGTGGGTAGCGCGCTTGACGGTGCGTGCTGTCGGCATGTTGGCAGCGGGAATTGCTGAGGCCTTGGTGTCGACGGCGCCGAAGAGCGAGGGGGCAAATCCGGTGGTGTCCGGAATCGGGGCCTGCGGAATATCGGCGGGTGCGCTGGATGCGCTGTTTGGAAATTGCGGCGGCAAGTTGCGCGGCATCGGGCGTGCTGCGGCCGGTGTCGGCGGAATGGGAGGATGCGGGGCGATTGCTGGACGTACGGCTGACGCGGGAGTGCCAGGAACAGCGGGCTTGCGCGTGAGCGTCCACGGTTCGTCGAGCAGCAGTTCCGCTTCGCCCAGGTCGATTTGTCCTGAAAGGTAGTTGCGCAGTTCGCTAAAGTCAAATTCGTCAGCCATTCAGGCGCTCCAGGCAAAAGTTCAAAATCGTCTCGGCCAAATCGACCTTCTCGCCCATGGCGAGCGGTGGAACGGGCTTGCCCGTTTCCACCAGGGCGAACCGCACGCAGTCGCGGCCAAAGCCGGAATCAGCTGCCACGGGTGCATTTAACAGAAGTGCGTCGGCGCCGCTCTTTTCAAGTTTTTCTGCGGCGTGTTCTTCGAAGTGATCGGTCTCAAGTGCGAATCCGACAATTACCTGCTTATGCGCGGCGGTTCCCGATGTGGAATCGGTGCGAGCCTTGCGGGCGGCAGTGCAGTCGCGGAGAATGTTCGGATTCGGTACAAGTTCAATCGTCAGCTGGCTGCGGCTATCCTTGATTTTCTCGTCGGCGGCGTGGGCGGGGCGGTAGTCCGCTACCGCCGCGCAATGCACGACGGCGTCCGCAGAATCTAACCGTTCCATCACGGCGTCGTGCATGTCCCGGGCGCTTTGCACGCGGGTCACTTTAACTCCGCCCGGGAACTTCGCTTCCATCGGGCCTGCGACAACTTCGACTTCAAAGCCGTTGGCGTAGAATACCGAGGCGAGTGCTACCGCAGTCTTTCCGCTACTGCGATTGCTGATATAGCGCACCGGGTCAATGGCCTCTTCGGTACGGCCTGCAGTCAAGAGGACCTTCTTGCCGTAGCCGGGAAGAGTAGAATCTTTCGTCGGGTCGATGTCTTTTGCAACGGGGATTGCCGGCGGTTCAATTCGGAATTCAGAATTCGGAGTTCGGAATTTAACGTCGCTGGCCTCTAAATAATCCACAATTTCTGCCGGTTCCATTAGGCGACCTTGTCCGACTTCACCGCAGGCGAGTTCTCCCGCGGGCGATTCCAGCACGGTCGTGTTTTCAAAGCCGCGCAAAATCTCGAGGTTGCGCTTTACCGCCGGGGAATTGTACATGGCCACATTCATCGCCGGTGCAATCACCCGCGGACACGTGCAGCTCATAAAGCAAAGGCTCACCGGATCGTCGGCGATACCGCAGGCGAATTTCCCGATGATGTTCGCGGTCGCGGGCACCACCAAATAGAGGTCAGCCCAGCGCGGAAAATCGATATGCTGGAAAGGGCGCGCCTCGACGGCTCCGTTCTTTAGATACACGGGGCACTTGCTAAGGCTTGCAAAAGTCAGTGGTGCTACGAATTCTGTCGCCGCATCGGTCATGCACACGCGTACTTCTGCGCCCTTCTTTTGCAACAGGCGCAGTAGCTCGCAGCTCTTGTACACGGCGATGCCGCCCGAGACTCCGAGCAAGATTTTCTTTCCAGCGAGATTCATGCCCCCTAAGATAGAAAAAATGTGAGATGTGTAGTGTGAAATGTGTAATGACTGATTTTTCATTCCACATCCTACATTATACAATAAAAAACTCCCGTGGTTTTACCCACAGGAGTTTTTTAAAGTTGTCAGTAAGAAGTTAGAAGTAGGAAGTTCTAATAATTGCGACGTAGTCGCCTTACTATTCCTGCCTACTGTCTACTGCCAACTGCCTACTAAATTAAGCTTCGGCTTCAGCGTCGGCCTTCTTCTTGGAAGACTTCTTCTTCGGGGCGGTAGCTTCACCGATGGTGGTGCCAGATTCGCCCGGCTTGTGAGAGTCCATCCAAGCCTTGAGCTCGGCGGATTCACGGTTCTTGAAGTAGTCAACCACAGAGAGGAAGATCTTACGGTTGTTCTGATCGATTTCGGTCACGACAGCCGGAACTTCGTCGCCAACCTTGAATGCATCGGCCGGAACCTTGATGTATTCAGCGGTGAGCTTGGAGACCGGGATGAAGCCTTCGTCACCGGGTAGGTGGAATCGATGGTATCCCACGGGTCTTCGGTGAGGTGCTTCATGGAGAGGGAAATACGACGCTTTTCCTTATCGACGGCGAGCACGACGCATTCAACCTTGTCACCCTTCTTGACCATTTCGTTCGGGTGGGTAATCTTCTTGGTCCAGGACATGTCGGAAACGTGGATGAGGCCATCAACACCTTCCTTGATTTCGACGAAGGCGCCGAAGGAAGCGATGTTGCGGATTTCACCAACCACGCGGGCACCCGGCGGAAGTTCGGTTTCGATAGAATCCCACGGATCGGATTCGAGCTGCTTCATGCCGAGAGAGATGCGTTCTGCATCTTCTTCAACCTTGAGCACAACGGCTTCCACTTCCTGACCCACGGAGAGGATCTTGGACGGGTGCTTGACATGCTGAGTCCAGGACATTTCGGAAACGTGGATGAGGCCTTCGACGCCGCTATCCAGTTCAACGAATGCACCGTAATCGGTAATGGAAACAACCTTACCCTTAACGATAGCGCCTTCCGGATAACGTTCGGCGATGTCCTTCCACGGATGCGGCTTAAGCTGCTTCATGCCGAGAGAGATGCGTTCCTTCTTGTCGTTGAAGTCGAGAACCATGACTTCGACTTCCTGGCCGAGCTGGAGCATTTCGGTCGGGTGGTTGATGCGCTTGTAGCTCATGTCGGTGATGTGGAGGAGGCCGTCTACGCCGCCGAGGTCAATGAATGCACCGAAGTCGGTGATGTTCTTGACGATACCCTTGCGGACCTGACCCTTTTCGAGGGTTTCGAGCACGTCGCCACGCTGCTTGTTGCGTTCTTCTTCGAGAACGACGCGGCGAGACACGACGATGTTGCGGCGAGCCTTGTTGACCTTGATAACCTTGAGGTCGTATTCCTGACCGATGAGGGCGTTGATGTCCGGGATCTGACGGAGGTCGATCTGGGAACCCGGGAGGAAGGCGTCGATGCCGAACAGGTCGACAACCACACCGCCCTTGATACGCTTCGTGAGCGTACCGCGCACGACTTCGTTGTTTTCGAATGCAGCGTGGATGCGATCCCACACGCGCACGAAGTCGGCCTTCTGCTTCGAAAGGATGAGACGTCCGTCTTCATCTTCAAGCTTTTCGACAAACACTTCGATTTCGGAACCGATTTCGAGGGAGTCCGTGTCCTTGAATTCAGCACGGTCAATGACACCTTCGGACTTGTAGTTCACGTCGATCAGGACTTCCTGGTCGTTCACCTGGCTAATCTTACCAGTGACGAGCTTGCCTTGTTCGAGGCAATCCATGCCGGCGTAAACGTCAGCGTTCTGCTTACGGAAGTCGGGGCTGCATTCGCCCTGAGCGGCGAGAATTTCAGCGAGATCTTCAGCGGTACCGAATTTGAGATTTTGAGACATATTGTTTAGTTGGGTTGTGGAACAAAGGATTCAGGCTACGCCACTACACCTACGTAGTCGAGAATCTTTTGAACCTGTTGTTGGATTGAGATGTGTGTAGTGTCAATTTCAATAGCGTCGTCCGCTTTCTTTAACGGGGCGGTTGCGCGCGAAGAATCCAGGCGGTCGCGTTCGACCAGGTTGTTGAGGACTTCTTCGAGAGTCACCTTTTCGCCCTTTTCAAGGAGTTCCTTGTAGCGGCGTTCGGCGCGGACCTTCACGTCCGTCACCATGAAAAACTTGTACTTGGCATCGGGGAACACCACGGTTCCGATATCGCGACCATCCAGGATGCAACTCTGCTTCTTGCCGATTTCGCGCTGCTTTTCAGTCATCGCGGCACGCACCGACGGGAGTGCGCAGTAGATGCTCACGTTGCTCGATACCTTCATGCCACGGATCTCGTTTTCGCGGCTCACACCGTTAATGAGAATGTGGTTTTCGGAGTCGAACCCGAGGTCAAGGTTCTTGAGCAGTTCGTCCATGGCGGGGCCTTCTTCGGCAGCAAGTCCTGCATCGAGGGCGGCAAGCGTCACGGCGCGGTACATGGCGCCCGTGTCCAAATAGGTAATGCCTAAAGTCTTTGCAACGATTTTTGCAGTGGTACTCTTGCCGGTACCCGAACCGCCATCGAGGGCGATAACAAAATTCTTAGAATTGCTCATGAGTGGGGTCAAAAATAGAAACCTAAAGCCCCGACGTCAATCAGTATAGGTCGAAAAAGTAGTACGTGACCAGCCCGTTCGCATTGTCCCAATAGGCCATGACTTCGCCGCTTTTGTAGATGGTCAGGTCGTCGTCATCTTGCGTAAAGCCGAAAAAGGGACCGTAATCGCTGTCGTAGTCTTCGGTGTATTCCGATTCCAGGTAGTAATAGCGGTCACCATCGAGGTTCAAGGAGGCTAGGCCGTCACTGTCGATTCTGAGACCCACGGTCATGGAGGGGCTCAGGGAGTGTATCGGTCCGCAGTCATATGCGCCGAACGAATCAAAGCGGCAGTCCTGTACATAGTAGTAATGAAACCGCCTGTTGAAGCGGGCTCCGTCTGCATCCGGGTCTGGGCCAAGATTGCAGGCCGCCAGGCAGAACAACGCTGCAAAAAACGACGCCTTGAATAGCGCCGTTTTCGAAATGGTTTTTAATAAGTTAATCATTACGGGTTTTCGTAGTCGCCGCCGTAGATTTCTTCTTCGGCTTCCTGCGTGCTTTCGTCTTCGTAAGCTTCCGGAGCCTGCAGGTCGCGGGTGCTACCGTACTTGCGCTTTTCTTCTTCGGTCAGCTTGTTGGAATAGACGATTTCTTCTTGTTCCTGGTTGGCTTCTTCCTCTTCTTCTTGCAGAATCTTTTGGCCCTGTTCAATACGGCGCTTCACGCGTTCGTCTTCCATCTGCTTGAGGTTGGTACCAACCTTGGCCTGTTCTTCGGACATCACGTAGCGGCCGTTAGCTTCGTCCATGGCGTCCTTGATGCCTATTAGACGGCCTCTGCCGTCAACCTGGAGTCCTGCTCTACGGAGTGTCGAAAGCGGGAGTCTGCGGGCGGCAGTCTTGTATTCGTCTTTGAATTCGTAACCATCGGATGTTGCGATTGCGTCAGCTTCGCTTGGCGTCACATATTCAAGAGCTTCCTGCCAGCGAGAACCCTGCACACAGGAGGTGAATCCGACCAATGCGTTGTCAAGGGCTTCCGGGTCATCAGACTTAGAACCTGCACAGCCGGTCAGAACCAATGCCGCCAAAGAAAGATATGCCAAAATTTTTTTCATAGGGCCAAACCTCCGAAAAACGAAAATTTTATATAAATATAAACATTTTTTGATAAAGTCAACAAAAAAGAAAATTTTTTTTCAATTTGCAAGCCGTTTTCTTGCTATCATTTAGTCCGATGAACGAAAAATCTGATATTTACCGCATTAAAAAAGACGATAGAGAGCTTATTCTAATTGGTACCGCCCATATTTCCCAGGCCTCCAAGGACCTGGTTCGGGCGACTATTGAAGCAGAATCTCCGGATACAGTTTGTGTTGAATTGGACGAAGGGCGTTTGAATTCTATCAAGGATCCGGACCGCTGGAAAAAGACTGATTTAAAGCAAGTCATCAAGAAAAAACAGTTGGCGACGCTTATTGCAAACTTGGTGCTCGGGTCCTACCAGAAGCGCATGGGGGCTCAGACGGGCGTGAAGCCTGGTTCCGAACTTAAAGAAGCTGTTGATGTCGCTGCAGAAAAGAACGCTGAACTGGTGCTTGCCGACCGAGACATCAAGATTACCTTGAGGCGTACTTGGGCTTGCACTCCGTGGTATCGTAAGTTGAGCCTTTTGGGTGGACTCATCGCAAGTATTTTTGACAAGACCGAAGTCAGTGAAGAAGACTTGGCCAAGATTAAGGAACAAGATGCTTTGAGTGCCATGATGCAGGATTTCGGAAAGTCGTTCCCCGAAGTCAAACAAGTGCTTATCGACGAACGCGACCAGTTCCTCGCAAGCAAAATCAGGAACGCTCCGGGCAAAAAGATTGTGGCCGTTGTCGGTGCGGGCCACATGAACGGGATTGCGCACATTATCGAAGAAAACCGCGAACTCCCGAGCGAAGAATCCATTAGCGTGATTCCGAAGAGCGCTCCCATCTGGAAGATTATCGGCTGGGCCATTCCGGTTGCAATCATCGCAAGTATTATTGCCGTGGGCGTGCATACGGGTGCCGAAAAGGCGGGCGAACTCAGCCTGCAGTGGGCGATGCTCACCGGCGGTGGAGCCATGCTCGGTACCATCATTGCTGGCGGTCATCCGCTGACAGTTCTGGTGGCGCTTATCGCGGCTCCGTTTACGGGTCTTACACCGCTGATTGGTGTCGGGTTCTTTACGGCGCTGACGCAGGTTTACATGCGCCCGCCGCGCGTGTCCGAAATGGAAACATTGACAGACGATATCTGGCAGGTCAAGCGCTGGTGGAAAAACCGCGTGACTCGCGTAATCCTCTGCTTCTTGTGCCCGGGAATCCCCGCCATTATCGGAAAGATTCTCGCCATATTCAAGATTTACCAGGCGTTTTGATTAAGCGCTTTAAGGTAATCGAACCAGTCGAAATCGGGTGTGATTTGCACCGCTTGAATGCCGCAATTTTTTGCGGCATTTACGTTATCGATGTTGTCGTCGAGGAAGATGGTGTCCGAAGTTCCGGCGTCCGAAGCCTCTGTGCTGCAGACTGCACCGATGGCCTTGATTACATGTTCAAAGATTTCGGCGCTGGGTTTTTCGAGGTGCAGGTCCTGGCTTAAGAACACTTGGTTGAAAAAATCTTCGCAACGGTTTCCGCCCGCGTTGAACCAATGGTCCTGGCAGTATTGCCAATGAAGGTCGTTGGTGTTGCTCAACAGGTAAACATTGGCTCGTTGCTTAAGAGCCTTGATGGCGTTCAGCTTTCGTTCGGGAATGCCGATGCAAATGCTGTTCCAGGCGAGTGCGACTTGTTCGGGAGTCGTACCCGGATTGCACTTGGCGGCAACGAGTCTGCAGAATTCATAGGTCGCAAAATGCCCGAGCTGGTAATGGTGCATCAAGTCGGTGGTTTCACCTTTATCGAAGCGGAGTTCACTTTGGGGAATCCCGAGTGCAGCAAAGCCGTCTAGGGCCTTTTGCATGTTGATGTCGAGGATGACTCCACCTAAATCGAAGATGATGTTCTTGAAATGCATTTTGAAAAAATGTAGAAAATAAACACAGGTTGCCCATCCTGGCGCACGCGCCAACCTTACGGCTCAGCCATGGTCATACAAGTATGACCGCGGCATTCGCCTTATTAGGTTGTGGCCGACGCTTTTATTATTTTGCCGGTTGAATTTTATCTAACGATGGAATTTCTATCTCGCTACAAATAAATAAAATACCCATTAGATAATTTCTAATGGGCGTTGTTGTAAATAAAGTAATAATTCTGTGAAAATTATTCTGCGAAGAGCGCGGTAGAAAGGTAACGGTCGCCGGTATCTGGGAGGAGTGCGACAATCGTCTTGCCCTTGTTTTCCGGGCGCTTCGCGAGTTCCTTCGCGGCCCAGAGGGCGGCACCAGAAGAAATGCCAACGAGTACGCCTTCCTTCTTGCCGATTTCACGGCCGGCTTCGAAGGCGGCTTCGTTTTCGACAGCGATCACTTCGTCGTACACCTTGGTGTTCAAAGTTTCAGGAATAAAGCCTGCGCCAATGCCCTGAATCTTGTGTGCGCCAGCAGTACCCTTGGTAAGTACCGGAGAGCTAGCCGGTTCAACGGCTACAATCTTCACGTTCGGATTCTTGGACTTGAGGTATTCGCCTACGCCTGTGACCGTACCACCGGTACCGACACCGGCCACAAAAATATCAACTTTACCATCGGTGTCTTCCCAAATTTCAGGACCGGTGGTGGCCTTGTGGGCTGCCGGGTTTGCCGGGTTCACGAACTGGCCCGGAATAAAGCTGTTCGGGATTTCCTTGGCGAGTTCATCGGCCTTTTCGATAGCGCCCTTCATGCCCTTGGCGCCTTCGGTCAGCACGAGTTCTGCGCCGTAAGCCTTCATAATCTGGCGGCGTTCCACGCTCATGGTTTCGGGCATCACGATGATGATGCGGTAGCCACGTGCTGCAGCGACAGATGCAAGACCGATACCGGTGTTGCCCGAAGTCGGTTCGATAATCACGGCACCCTTCTTGAGCTTACCGCTCTTTTCTGCTTCGTCAATCATCGCCTTTGCAATACGATCCTTCACGGAACCGGCGGGGTTGAAGTATTCGAGCTTTCCAAGAATCTTGGCTCCGAGGCCTTCTTCGATATGGGTGAGTTCGAGAAGCGGGGTGTGACCAATGAGCTGGTCGGCGGAGGTATAGATTTTAGACATGTTTTTAATCCTTATCTTTGAATTGTTTTTTCTGTTAAAATTTACAAAGCTAACGTCAAAATGTCCTTGATTGCGGTTGCATCTAAAGGTACATAATGCCCGACATTGCCGTTTCTTACGGCTCTTGCGGCCATGGCGTCAAAATCCTTGTTGTCGATCTTGAGTTCTGCCAGGGTTGTTGAGAGGTGCAGTTTCTTGAAGAAAGCCGAAAGCTTTTCTGACAAAATATAAGCTCGTTCCGTTTCGTTGTAGTTGTAGGAATCTACTCCGAAAACCCTGCTTGCCAAAAGTGCAAGCCTCCAGGGCTTTTTCTCGGCCATGTACTTGGTCCAAGCGACGGTGACAACGGCCATGCCTTCGCCGTGAGTGATGTTGTACTGCGCCGAAAGTTCATGCTCGATTCGGTGAGAGCCCCAGTCCGCGCGACGCCCCGCATCCAGGAATCCGCCGTGAGCAACGCTCGCGAGCCACTGGATTTCACCACGGGCATTGACGTCCTTCTGATCTTTCAAGAGCTTGTCCGCATTCACGAGCAATGCGCGAATCGCGCCTTCAATCAGGTAGTCCGTCGTGTCGGAATTCTTTTCGTCCGAGAAATAGCGTTCCAGCAAGTGAGAAAGTACGTCCGCGATTCCCACGAAAGTCTGGTATGCCGGCAGGCCCACCGTGTATTTCGGGTTCATAATGGCAAATTTCGGAATGATTCGGTCATCTTCAAAGCCGAGTTTCCATTCACCGCTCGAAAGAATCGCCGCGTTCGAAGTCTCGGAACCACTCGAGGCTGTCGTTGCAATCACGCCAATCGGCAAAACCTGCTTGGGCGAGATGCCTTTTTCAAAGAAATCCCACACGTTGCCATCGTACGGAATGCCGAGTGCCACTGCCTTTGCCGTATCAATCGAACTTCCTCCACCGACCGCGAGCACAAAGTCCACCTGGTTTTCCTTGCCCTGCTTCACGAGTTCGCGCACCAGGTCAATCGAAGGGTTCGGTACCACATTCCCGTTTTCCGAAAAACGAATCCCGAGTTCAGCGACAGCTGCCTTGATCACATCGTAAATGCCCAGCGTCTTGATAAAGTCACCGCTGTAAACGAGTTGGAGTGACTTTACATTGTGTGCGGCCAAAAGTGATTTTAGCTTCTGTTCACTGTGCTCGCCAAAAATGATTTTTGCAGGATTATAATATTCGAAGTCAATCATTTAATACTCTCCGTTACTGTCTTAATGGCAGTTTATAAAAAAGAATCCAGTCCGACGAACGTTTCCTAATGGTGAAAACGCCGTCGGAACTGGAAACTCAATGCAATCAATTAGATTGCGGCAAAGCCGTTTTCGAGGTCAGCAATAATGTCTTCGTAATGTTCCGTACCGATAGACACGCGGATCGTTGCCGGGGTAATTTCGGCCGCGGCCAATTCTTCCGGAGAAAGTTCTGCGTGCGTGGTGGTGTACGGGTGAATCACGAGGCTCTTCACGTCGGCGACGTTTGCAAGCAGGCTGAAAATTTTCAGGTTGTCAATGAACTTGAAGGCTTCTTCCTGACCGCCCTTGATGTCGAAGGTGAAAATGGAACCGCCGCCATTCGGGAAGTACTTCTTGTAAAGTTCGTGGTCCGGATGGTTCGGGAGGCTCGGATGGCTCACGCGGGTAACCTTTGGATGCTTGGTGAGGAACTCGATAACCTTCTTGGTGTTTTCCACATGGCGATCCAGGCGGAGAGAAAGCGTTTCGACACCCTGCAACAGGAGGAATGCGTTGAACGGAGAAATTGCAGCACCTTCGTCGCGGAGGAGAATCGTGCGAACGTAGATCACGTAAGCAGCGGCGCCCGTCGCGGTGAAAGGAATTCCGTAGCTCGGGTTCACTTCGGTGAACTGCGGGAACTTGCCGGATGCAGCCCAGTCGAACTTGCCGCCGTCCACGATGATACCGCCGAGAGTCGTGCCGTGGCCACCGATGAACTTGGTAGCGGAATGCACCACAATGTCGGCACCGTGTTCAAGCGGACGAATCAGATACGGAGTACCGAAGGTATTGTCGATCACCAGAGGAATCTTGTTCTTGTGGGCGATTTCAGCGATGGCTTCGATATCCGGGATGTCGGAATGCGGGTTGCCGAGCGTTTCGATAAAGATGAGCTTCGTGTTGCTCTTGACAGCAGCTTCGACACTCTTGAGATCGTGGGTGTCAACGAAAGTCGTTTCGATACCGAAGTCGCGGAGCGTGTGCTGCAGCAGGTTGAAGGTACCGCCGTAAACCGTACGCTGTGCAACCACGTGGTCACCCTTGCGGGCGAGAGCCGTAATGGCGTAGGTAATGGCAGCTGCACCGGAAGCGACGGCGAGAGCGGCAACACCACCTTCGAGGGCTGCGATACGTTCTTCGAGCACACCCTGCGTAGAGTTGTTGATACGGCCATAGACGTTACCGGCGTCCTTCAGGGCGAAACGGTCAGCGGCATGCTGAGCGCTATGGAACACGTAGGAAGTGGTCTGGTAGATGGGAACTGCGCGAGAATCGGTTGTGGGATCTGCATGTTCCTGGCCAACGTGAACCTGGAGAGTTTCGAAATGGAGCTTGTTCTGTGTAGTCATTGTATAAATTCCTTTTTTGATTGTTGTCCGCGGTGGGACGATTAAATGGTTTGTTGTTTTTTATGCCTGGCTTTTCCAGGATGGTTCAGTTCTGTTACACATTCGACAACTCATAGGCTATCCTACCTTTGCGACTCTTCCTCGCGTGTCATTCCGGTTTTGGTTCGGAACGAATTTTTTTTGTTAATTGCTTTGAACGGCTAATCCGTTCGACAGGTGGTAAATTAGAACTTTAATCCCACCAAATCAATAGGAAAATAAAGCGGTATGCAAGAAATTTGCTTACATTTTTCTTACTAATAGTTTTAAGCTATAACCAGTACTCAAAAAAAAGCGGTTTAAACGCTATAAACCGCAATTCCAGTTCTTTCCGCCAGGAATTTTACCCTTGGCCTTTGGACTATTGCGCAAAAATTGGTCCAGTTTGACACCATCCAGGTAATCCTTGATCATGGAATGGAGTTCTTTCCATACCGGGAGCGTAATGCAGATGTTGGCGCGTTCGCAGGTGTTTTCCTTTTCGTCAAGGCAGGCGACGGGCGAAACGGATGTTTCTACAACCGAAAGGATTTGCCATACGCTACATTGGGCGGGTTCGCAGTTGAGCCTGTAACCGCCGGCTTTGCCGCGGGCGCCCGTAAGCAGTTTGCCGCGAACGAGCGAACCTAAAATGCCTTCAAGGTATTTTTCAGAAATTTGCTGTCTTTCGGCAAGTTCCTGTAATTTCACGTATTCGTCCTTGCTGTGTTGAGCAAGGTCAATCATGACGCGCAGTGCATAGCGGCCTTTGGTAGAAATTCTCATAATAATGCCTTATTTTCTTAAATAATAAGAATTAATTTCGGGCTTTAGAAAAAATGCACCGGAATTTGAGTCTTTTTCTTGCTAGCTGGTTCGATTACCGCTGCCGAAAACTTAGCTGCGCCGAATAACTTATTCGTTATGGCGACGACTTCGTCTTCGGGCATGGACTGGATTAGCTTTTCGGACTGATCCATGGTATGGAATTCGCCCAAGTGCAGCACTTGTTCGGCCATGCGCACAACGCGCTTTTCGGGACTGTCTGCGCCCAAATACATGGCACCGAGGATGTTCGTCTTGGTGCGTTCGTATTCACCCTTATTGAATCCGCGCTTCAAGAAGTTACGGATTTCGTTGAGAGAAAGTTCTAACGCCGTGTTCAACTGGTGCGGTTCGGTGGCGAGGGATACGCCCCAGTCGGTGCAGTCGAGGTAAACGTCGGCGGTTGAATACACGGAGTAGGCAAGTCCCTTGTCTTCGCGGATTTTTTGGAACAGGCGGCTGGCCATGCCGGCACCCATCGCTACGTTAAAGAGCGAAAGGGCGCAGCGGGCGCGTTCATCCATCAGGCTTCGGTCAAAGCTTAAACCCCAGAAAAGGTTCGATTGTGCAATGTCTTGTTTCTGTACGACTTTGACGCTGTTGCTTGCCTTGTAAATGTCGGTGGGTATGGTGCCGTTCACTTTCTTTTGTGCGAATTTTTCAGCACAAAGTTCTACAAGTTCATCGTGATTGACTTTACCCGAGGCGCAAATCAGGAGCGGAATCTCGCTTACGACTTGTTCCTTGTACTTGAGCATTTGCTTGTGCGTGAGCGCCTTGACTTGCTTGATGTTTCCGGTAATGGAATGGGCGATTCCGCTGCCTTTAAAGTGGATGGCGTTAAAGACGTCGCCTACGATTTCTTCGGGAATGTCGTCGTAGCTGTGGATTTCTTCGATAATCACACGGCGTTCTTTTTCCATTTCCTTCTTGTCCATGCGCGGGTGCATGAGCATGTCGGCAATCACGTCGATGGCGAGTGGCAAGTGGCTGCGTTCGATTTGCGCATAGAATCCTGTTTCCTGGCGGGTGGTATAGGCTTCCAGGTTTCCGCCCTTGTCTTCGATAGCGCGGGCGATTTCTAGTGCGCTCCGGTTTTCGGTTCCCTTGAATACCAAGTGTTCGTAAAAATGACTCAGGCCAAATTCGTCTTTCGCTTCGTGACGCGATCCGCGCGGCACCCAGACGCCAACCGCAACCGAGTAGGCATGCGGCATGTAGTCCGTTAAAATCGTGATTCCGTTATCGAGAACTGTTTTCTTTACAATCTGTTTCATATTTATTAGTAGGAAGTAGGCAGTAGGAAGTTGGCGGTAGGAAGTGGTTTGTAATTAAGAAAGCGCTGTCCCTCTTTTGCTGGCGTAATCTCTATGTTGCTTCTTCACTTCTTCGCTCACGTTCATGCAGCCTTGCAATTTATAATAAAAGTCTTCGAGTTGTTGCATGCTGTAAATGGTCTTGCGGCCCGTGATGCGCTTGAGTAGAGCGTCTTGCAATTCGCTGCAGTGGACGATGCTCCAGAATTCGTTATCCTTGGGCACTTTTCGTAAGGTGCAGCGGTCGCTGAAAACCACGAACGAAATAAAGTGTGCCTGCTCGTGACGAATCTTGAGGAAATGTTCCAACGCCAAGATGTGTCCGATATTTTGACGAATCGGATTGTGGAACGTGTGTTCGGTGCTTGCGTTCAAGTGTTGATTCCAACGCTCGCTTTCGAGGTCGCCTGCGATTTCGCCGGAAAGGTTCTTGCTTTCGAGAACGTAAATGCCCGACTGGTGCAAAAGCAGTGCGTCAATTTCGGTGTAGCCTGCGCGGGCCGGAATGTATAGGTTCCGCATCAGAACATACCGGCGCTTGTCGGTATCGCAGACGCGGGCGGTCAGAGCCATCATCGCGGCTTCGCCAAAAATGCCGCGTGGGTCGTTGGCGAAGCGCTCGTCATTGAATTTCGGATTTGGCTTGAAGAAGTTTTCGCTGCGGGTAGGCGCGTGCGTGATACCGTAGCCGCCCAATTCAAAAGGCTTGTCGAAACCAGGTGTGCCACGGTCGCTGAAATTCCGTCGGCGTTCCTGCTCAAAATCGCGGAATGTTTTGTGACGGCCGTCTCCATGGTACATTTTCGGATTCTTCTTCGGCGATTTGCCCTTAAGCTTAAAAAAGACGAGGGCGAGCAACAGAATGATGCCGATGAGAGTCGAAAAAGTCATGCCGCAAGTATAGTAAAAAAGAGGCTCGGCGGAGCGAACCTCTTGCGTTTACTTAAACTCTTCCGAAGCGGCGAGTTTTGCGGAAGGGCTTGTCGCCAAAGCTTCGCTCGTCGTGGTCCTTGCGGAACGGGCGATCTTCGAACTTGCCCGGCTTACGGTCCGCAAACATCTTTTCGCGGCGGGCCTTACGGTTTTCGAAAGGCTTGTCGTCGAACTTTTTGCCGTGGCGGTCGCCAAAGTCCTTGCGGCCTTCGCCGCGGTGGAAACTGCGGCGGTCTTCGCGGCTCGCGCGCGGGCGGGTTCCCGGAGCGGGGCCGGTAGGCGGTTCGTCGGTCATTAGGCGGAATCTGGATTCATTGCCGCGAATCGTCATGTCGGCGAGAATGTCGAGGACTTCCTGCGGCATGGTTTCGGGGAGTTCCACGGTGCTGAACTTGTCGAACAGCTTGATGCGCCCGATGTTGGAACTGCTGATGTTGCCTTCGCCGGCGATAGCGCCTACGATGTCTCGCGGCGTCACGTGGTCGCGGCGGCCTACACCTAGGTAGTAGCGCAGGTAGCCTTCTTCGACGCCGTTCGCGCCTTCGTTGCGTTCCTTGCGGAGCCTACTCTTTTCTTCGCGGTCGAGTCCAAAGTTGTCGTTGCTGCGGTCGCGGCGTTCGCCTCTTTCGCGCGGAACGTCAAGCGGCTTGAGTTCCGGGAACAGCGGCTGCTTTTTCTGCCAAATCTTGATGACGGCGGCGGCGATGTCGATGGCGGTTAATACTTCGCTAGATCCTTCGACTTCGCTATCGCTTCGCTCAGGATGACACTCTGCGTTTTGACTTTCGTCTACCATCGATTGGACGAGTTCCTTGAACTTGTCGAGTTCGCCGGTGGTAATCACACTCTTGATTTTGTCCTTGAAGGCGGCCACGCGCTTTGCGCTGATAACTTCAGCCGTCGGCAATTCCATCGTTTCAATCGGCTGACGGGTTGCCTTCTCGATAATTTTCAGCATCTTCTTTTCACGCGGGGTGATGAAGAGGATGGCGTTTCCGCTGCGGCCTGCGCGGCCCGTACGGCCGATGCGGTGCACATAAGATTCGGTGTCGAAGGGAATGTCGTAGTTCACCACGTGCGTAATGCGGTCCACGTCGATTCCGCGGGCGGCCACGTCGGTGGCGACAACGATATCGAGCTTGCCCATCTTGAGCCGGTTGATGGTGCGTTCGCGCATGGACTGGGCGAGGTCGCCGTTCAAGGGAGCCACATTGAAACCGCGGCTTTCGAGCTTTTCGGCGACTTCAGTGGTGTTCTGCTTGGTGCGTACGAAAATCAGCACACCGTCAAAGTCTTCGCCTTCGAGTACGCGGGCGAGTGCTTCAATTTTGTGCTCGTTCTTTACGAGCAAGTAACGCTGACGGATATTTTCGACGGTCGTCGTCTTGCCTTCAATGCAGGCTTCTTCGTATTCGCCCAGGTGCTGTTCAATAATCTTCTTGACTTCTTTAGGCATGGTAGCGCTAAAGAGGGCGCGCTGGGCGCTTGCCGGGATTTCCTTGAGGATGGTTTCCACATCTTCCATGAATCCCATGTCGAGCATTTCGTCGGCTTCGTCGAGAACGATAGCCTTTACGCCCGAAAGCACGATGGAACCGCGCTTGATGTGGTCAATCAGGCGGCCTGGAGTGGCGACCACGATGTTTGCCTGGCGCTTGAGGGCGCGGAGCTGTACGGCGATGTCCTGTCCGCCGTAAACCGGAACCACATGCACCTTCGGCATTTTGGCGGCATACTGCTGGATGGCTTCGGCTACCTGGATCGCAAGTTCGCGGGTCGGCGTGAGCACGAGCATCGAGGTTTCGTGACCGTTAAAGTCGAGCCTCGAAAGCAGCGGAAGCGAGAATGCGGCGGTCTTGCCGGTACCGGTCTGGGCCGTGCCGAGCAAGTTTGCTCCCTGCAACAGGGCGGGAATCGCCTTCGCCTGAATGGGAGAGGGTGTCTCGTAGTTCAATGCCTTGATGGCTTCAAGAACTTCGTCTGCAAGTCCGAGGTCTTCGAATGTGACCAGCGCTTCGTCAGCGGGTTCCGTGTCTTCGGCTAGTTCATCGTCAGAATTGATGTCGGATTCTTCAGCAACAGTTTCGTTGGCCGGAGCTCTGTCAGCGGCGTCTTCCACAGCGTGTTGTTCTTCTTCGACCGGTTCGGCGCAGTCTTTCTTGGATTCTGCGTAGTCTTCGTCGCAGTCATCTTCGGGCTGTTCTGCTTCACCTTCTTCGAATTCGACCTTTGTGCCGACTTCAATGGCCGACTTGCAGCCTTTCTTGAGCACGTCGCCCTCTTCGTCCACAACCACGCCATTCGGGTTCACTTCGAGGAATGCGGCTTCGTCTGCCTCGTCTTCGTCGGCTCCGCCTGCGATGGCGTTCAAAAACGCGTCTGCTTCGCGGGCAATCTTGGATTTGGGGTCAATAGCTTCTTCAGGAATACGTTCTTCAGTATTCTTCGTCATAATACGCCTTCAGGACCCGTAAACTTCATCTGCGGCCCATGCCGCACTATCGAATGGTTCTTATGCCGGTTGTCCGGCTGAACCTTGAAAAGCCCCGAAGCGCACTCGCGCTTATAAACCTGAAGTTTTTTGGATCCATTTTGTTGGATTTGCGGCCAAATGTAGAAATAAAGGGCCCGATTTCAAAGGGTTGCAAGTTTTTCTTTAGAAATGGGCGTAGACAACCGAAAAATATTTTACTACATTGTGCGAACCTCGGAGAGATGCCAGAGTGGTCGAATGGGCCGGTCTCGAAATCCGGAGTCTGTCACAGGACCGAGGGTTCGAATCCCTCTCTCTCCTTGAAACAAAAAGCGGAGCCGTAAGGCCCCGCTTTTTGTTTCACTGAAAATAGGATGAGAACCCTCGCAGAGGGTTCGTTTCGCGCGATTTATTTAACCCGAACATGCTTCATGCTGTAGCCGATTTTCACTAAGTAAGAACCGGAGCTCGGTACCTGCAAATCCATGCTGGACGCACTCGTGCGACCGGTATAGATGACGCGGCCTTGCATATCGAACAATGCCAGCGGCATGCCGACTCGCGCACCGTCAATATGGATATTACGGCCGGCAGTAGTGACGACCATATTCGCATCCCAGACGAGGGCGATATGATTCGTCTTGCTGGAACTGGACTTCGGCGCATTACTCGAGCTAGACTTCGCGCTGCTGCTGGACCCTGCCGAGCTGGAGCTAGATTTTGCACTGCTACTAGATTCTACCGTGCTAGAACTAGATTTCGGAGCGTCGCTAGAGCTGGACTTTGCCGAACTGGAACTAGATTTTGGCGTATCGCTAGAACTCGACAGCACAGAGCTGGACGAACTCGAAACAGAAGAAGAGGACTGCTGTTCGGAACTCGAGCTGACCACGCTGGAACTAGAGGATTCTGGACAGGATTTGTCGTCGCGGAGAACCCACTTGGGCCAGAATTCCTTGTCGCCAATCGAACCCTTCGAAATAGAATCAATAGGTTCGCCTTCAAGGCCTTCATTGTCATACCAGCCTGCAAAGGTATAGCAGGTCCGATCATCTAGGACCACAAGTGCCATGGCGCTTCCATGGCTATAACGACTCTCGTACCAGTACGGAAAGAATTGGTCATCCTCATGGTATATAATCTTGTACTTCTCACAGGTAAAGTATGCGCTGACGGTATCAGACTGTGTTACCTTGTCAAAAACTTCCACGCCGTTCTGGAATGTTACATAACTATCGTTCAATTTACAGCCGGGGTCGGGTACAGCCTTCAATGTGACGCTTGAGCCGTAGTCATAATACCCCACGCCTTCTACGGTGCCACTGCAACCGTCTACGTCGTTGATTTCTGCGCCCAAGTAGAACCGTCTCATTTCTAAACTTGCGTAATAGTGCAGTTCGCCCGTAGCTGTCGCGCTAATCTTGCTGATAGAATCGCCCGAAAAATCAGCGTTGTCGAACCACCCGTGGAAATTGTAGCCTTCGTGAAACGGAATGGGCAACTGCGTTTCTACGCCTTCCTCATAGGAGCTCGCATATTTGACAGGATCACTTTCATAGGTGTACAGGACAAGCTTCGAATACTTGTGTTCGCCTTCATAGCCCTTAATCTCGGAGGTAAACACGGGATATGGATCAACGCCCACCTCTTGTCCCCAAATCAAACCATTGATTTCACCGTTGTCATAGTGATGCAAAGCATTGGCGACAAAGCCATTGGCAAATTTTTCTTCGTCAACGCCATTCACCGTACTATCCGGAATCAAAGTAGAAGGGTAAAATACGTTATCAGCATGCACATTATCGGGACGGATTGTTCCCGCCAGAGCTCCAATCCTAATGGGATGGCAGTGGTTTTGGATAGTCCCCAATAGGTAAGAATTGACAATAGACAACGGAGCGCCGGCGACTCCGACGAACCCGCCAATCACGACGCCTTCAAAGGCACCGGCCCCAATCGGACAAGAATTCCCGGTGACGATATCCCCGACATGGAATGAATTCTCTATACGGACATGTCCGTAGTTGCCGCCGACAAATCCGCCCATATAGCTATAGCCATGAACCTGACCTTTAGCATACGACTGGCTTATCAGGACATCAGCTTCATTGACTATGCCAATCATGGAACCTACCCCATTTTCATTCGCAGACACGTCTCCGTCAACAAAACTATTGGTAATGGTCACCTGCGCGCCATCCCAGATATCGCCAATAAACCCGCCGACATCGTAGTCCCCTCCCATCTCGCCAGTCCTGCCGGAATTTTTCAAAACAACTTTCGCCCCATAATGAACAGAGCCAACAATTCCGCCTATTCTATAATTTCCCCAAGCAATAGCATCCACCAGAATGCTGTCCAGAGTAACCCTGGAACTATCCTTCACGCCACCAATGACAGTACCTGCGTACCATTTTGCAGTAAATGCGCAGTCCTGCAATCTAAGGTTCTTGATGACGACCGGATTTTCATCGCTGCCCCCGGAAACCGATCCGAACAGGCCCACATATGCCGATTCTACACGATTAAGCCCATCATATCCTGGCCACCACGAAAGGCCGCCAATGGTAAAGCCGTTGCCGTCAAAGCTTCCCGCAAAATCCTGGATGGGAATCCACCACAGTCTCCCATTCTCATCATTCTTTTCGTACTTGACGTCGGCCACGAGTTTTCCGCAAGCCAGGGAATCCTTTTTCGCTCCGGGAGCACCGTTCACAATGGCCGCAAAACCGAACAGGTCGTCCATGGTAGCAATCTCATAGCAGTCTCCCTTAGGCTCGGGAATTTTCCACCATTTCCCGTAAATCGTCAAATCACCGGTAAGGCGATACGATATAGAATCAACGGGATGCCCGGCACCATCTGTATTGTAGAACCAGCCACTAAAGACATACCCGTCCCTTTGTGCCGGAACATACTTAAAGGGCCTTGTTTCGCCTTCGATATAATACTCGGGATATGAGGTGGTGTCGCCATCAAAAGAGACTACCGTCAGCTTCGAGATATTAACCGAAGAACCCGTGTAGCCAACAACCTTGCCGCTAAAAATCGGGAGCGGATCCACACCCACATTTTGGCCCCATATCTCTCCATCGTCATTCGCATAATGCAACCTTGTGGCAATCGTGCCGTCGGCAAATTCCTCTAAAGGGTCTCCCGCATAATAGGAACTAATTGTATCCGGATAGAAGAAATTGTCCCATCTAATCACTGCATACGAACCATATTCTTCATTACGGGTATATAGAGGTTTAATTATCCCATCCCCAATAGTATACCCATTGACTATCCGCAACGTATCGTGTGCATACCCCACAAGGGCTGCACTTCCAGCAACATTATAAACATTCTTTAAAGAGACAACGCCCCTAGCATCGGCGACAAAAATGCCAGTCTGCTCCTTGTCGTAAAAATCGTACGAAATCTTTCCCGCGTTATAGGAATTGGAAATCGTCAAGTGGCCATATTGCGTAAGGACAAAGCACGAAACCAGGCCTTGGGAAGCGGTATAATCAACGCTATTGTACACATGGTCCAATATGACGTATCCGTCGCTCTTACGAATTAGCCCGATATTTCCCCATCTCGAATCAATGGTTGAGTTTACCCAGCCCACGTTTTTGACAACCGCCGGTTTTTCTTTTGTCCCCTCGATTAACTTAAAAAAGAAGTCGTCGCCGATAATTCCGAGGTTGGAAATCGTGTGACCGTTTCCGTCAAAGGTTCCTGAAAAGGTCTCCATCGGGTCCCATCCAAATTCGTCGGCAATAAGACTGATATCAGCTGTGAGTACACCGCAGGCTGTAGAGTCTTTTATATGGACGTAGTCAAACCTATCGCCGTTTTCGTCCCAAAACTCGCCGTCGGGAGAATACTCCTCGACACTAAACCCGTTCACGATTCGAATAAAGCCGTTCATCTCCTGGGCCGTGGATATCTGGTAGCAGCCGTCCACCTTTGGCGGATACTCTAGATATTCATCTGCGAACGAGAACGCGCACAGGGCGAGTGTCAGGATAAAGGCAAATTTCTTCAAGAACATCTTGTTTTCTCCTCCTTCAAGACAAATTCTTCTTTTAATGTAACTTTTTTTAAAGGGACTGTCCGCCCAATTACAAAAAAAAGACCAACCTTTGGTTGAGCCTTTTTTTATACCCTTTGTCACGATTGAAAAAAGGAACCTTTCTTTCGAAAGGTTCCTTTTATACCTTTGAATGGGTTGAAAAAAAGGACTCATCTAATGATGAATCCTTTTTATACCCTTTGTCGCGGTTGGCTTGGGTGTATAAAAAAAGAACCAACCTTTCAGTTGGTTCTTTTATACCCCCAAGCGGTTTCGAACCGCTGTTGCGGGAATGAAAATCCCGAGTCCTGGGCCACTAGACGATAGGGGCGATTTGTGCGACCAAATATAGGTAAGTATTTTTGTTTGTCAAGGGTGTTTTTTATTTGAAAATAAAAAACTCAGCTTCGCTGAGAGTGCTCTTTATACCTTTGAAAGGGTTGAAAAAAAAGACACAACTGAATGTTGTGCCTTTTTTATACCCTGTGAGGCGGTTTGCTCGCGGGTAAAAAGAAAAGGTCCATCAAAAGATGAACCTTTTCTTATACCTTTAAAAAGGTTGAAAAAGAAAGGATGTGTCTTTGACACATCCTTTCTTTATACCCCCAAGCGGTTTCGAACCGCTGTTGCGGGAATGAAAATCCCGAGTCCTGGGCCACTAGACGATAGGGGCGTTTAGTAGGGCCAAATATAGGTAACTATTTAATTTTAGTCAAGGGGGCAACTGGAAAAAAGTTAATTTTTCTGCGTGAATTTGCGAAAATGGCTGGAAAAATCCCTGAAAGGCGGTGTAATCCGCTTTTTGCCGATGGCGCTTTTGGCAAGTGCTGCCGATGCGGCGGTGCTTTGGGGTGTTCGCTCCTTTATTGATATCGTTGGGGGCAAGGCCGATATTCCGCTTGCAGCCTGGGTCGGGGGAATGGTGGTTCTCGCCATGCTTCGCCTGTTGTTCCTGTACGGCAAGTCAAAAGTTTCCGAAGGTTGGCTCTATAAAGTTTCGGCACGGGTGCAGGCGTGGTTCTTGCACAGGCTCCGTGATCTCGCTCCTAAGAATTTCCATACCCCCAAGGGCGAACGCATGGTCGAATCCGCTTACGAGGCGACCGTCGTGCTCCAGAATAACGGTGGCGTTTTTTTTCAGGCGGTTCAGGCGATTCTTCAACTGATTGTCTTTTTACCGGTGCTCTTTTACATTTCCTGGCCGCTTACCGCATTCCTTTTCGTGGTGATTGTGCCGCTGGTGGCGGTCCTCCAGCGAAAACTCCACAAGCTAGGGCCCGCCGAAGAATCCTTGTTGCGGTCCCGTTCCGATTTCCGCGGAAACCTGTCGCTTGCCCGTAGGCTTTTTAGGCAGTGGAGCGGCCGCGACGAGCGCAAGGATATCTCGGATGGTCTTCTGAAAGATGTCCGTGGCCTCCGTGATGCAGGTTTCTCCGCCGCTATCAAAAAATCCGGCCTTTCGCTTTTGACCGAGACGGTTTCGGTGCTTGCAATGGTCTTGGTGCTTGCGTTCTGTGCGCTTTTGATGGCCCGCGGCTACATGGACGCGTCTGGCCTGGTGCTGTTTACCTCGGCGGTGCTCCTCTGCTACAAGCCTGTCAAGGAATGCGCCCGCGTCATGCCGCAGTTCCGCTCGGCAGTTTCGGCAATCAATGTCCTCGAAGAATTTGAAAAGCTTGAATTGGCCGGAAAATCCGCTGGCAAAGATATTGCTGCGTCCGGTGCGGTGTCCATTCACAAGGGACAATTCACTTATGAAGGCTCCGAAACTCCTGTATTCACGGACCTTGCGCTCCAGTGGTCCCGCGAAAAACCGGTTCTTGTCCGCGGTAAAAATGGGGTGGGCAAGTCCACGCTATTGCGTCTGCTTTCGGGGCTTGAACGCTGGAATTCTGCCGATGCGAATACCCCCCGCGATGTGTTCTTTGTCGCACAAGACCTGGAACTTCCGCCTAGGTGGATGCTTTCCCGCCTTCTCGAAAAACGCTGCGATTCCGAATCGTCTTCGATCCTCAAGTCCTTTATGCAGTTTTCGGGTGCCGCCCCCCTCCTTCAAAAATCAGGCCTTTCAGGCGGCGAACGTGCCCGCGTGGCGCTCCTTTGGGCGCTCGCCTCGGACTCCCGCACGATTCTTCTGGATGAACCTTTTGCGTCCGTGGCGCTGGCCGACCGCGAAAAGCTGCTGAAATCCTACCTTGATGCAGCTCACGCTTTGGATAAATGGACAATTATTGTGAGTCATGATGTGCTTGCTCCCGAAGTTGAATGTATATTTAATGTTGCAAAGCTTTAGCGGAGGTGACATGGACGAACCAGTTGAAAATCAGAATGAGCGGATAAATCCGGTTGAAAATACGGTCAAACAGAGCGACTATTCGTCTGTTGAAACGGCACAGCTCCCCGAAGAAGAACCTAAGCGCGAGTTCCTTTTCCGTTACCGCGGGTGGGTTTTGGGTGTCCTTTCGTTAATCATGCTGGTATTTGAACCGGCTGACCTCGAAATTGTCATGTTCCTTGTCTTTGTCAATGTGTTCATCTTGGCGTTTTACTTGCGCGTCAAGGCTCGCCGCGTCATTGGCGACCATACGCGTGGAGACATCCAGGATGCCGACGAGTTGGTGACTTGGGGCGCCTACGCTAGGTTGCGGCATCCGTTGTACGTGTCTAACGCGGCGTTTGGGATTTCGCTGATTATCTTGCACTTGGGTCTGAGCCTGCGCGTCATTCCGTTCATCGTGGTTCTTGTCGCGTTTGAAGTCTATTTGGGTAAACTCGATGACCGCTTCCTGGAGAAAAAGTTCGGTGACGAGTGGAAAATCTGGGCGCAGCAGACCCCAGCTTTTTTTCCGCGAGAATTCCACCGCTCTGGACCGATGCGTTCTGCAAAAGAGGCGTTCCTTGCAGACCATTTTACATGGCTCTGGATGATCATGATCCTTTTGCTGATTGTTGTCCGTAAGATTGCGTTCATGCTATGGACTTAAACGTAAAGAATTTAGGACGCCTTGTTGTAGGGACTGCCATTAAGACGGTGGCGCGTGCCGCTAGCAAGTTGCCTCGCCTCGATCGCGAATATCATATTGAAGAACGTTTGTCTGGACCGTGGCCAAGCGGCGGTCCGTATCTTTGGCTTCATGGGGCAAGTCTCGGCGAATGCCGCATGCTTCTTGGACTTGCGCATGCACTCCGAGAGGACTTGCCGAATTGTCCGAAGATTCTGATTACTTCGCAGAAAGTCGAAGTGGTCTCGTTCCTGAAGGATTCCTGCGCAGGCGTCGCCGAGGTGGCTATTGCTCCGGCCGATGTACCGTCGGCATTGCACTTGTTTGCAAGTGCGGTGCAGCCCCTGGGGCTAGTCTTAGCCGAAAATGAACTTTGGCCGGGTTACCTTTCGACCATGTCCAAACTTTCGACCCGCCGAAACATTGCGCTTGTTTCAGGACGTTACCGCAAGTCGTTCCCGTTCATCAATTTTTCGGGGATGGGTTATGCCTGCATGCAGACGGCTGCGGACCTTGGCCGTTTCACGTATGCGAGCAAGGGCTTTGTTCCGTGCACCATGGGTGGCGACTGGAAACTTTTAAACTGGGCCCGTGATGGAGGCCTGGTCTGTGAACCTGAAAAGCCGACTGTCGACGTGGTGTTCCTGTCGTTCCATCAAGAAGAAGCCGAAGCGCTTGTGTCCATGGCGAAGGATTCCGTGGACAAGGGAGAATCGGTAGTGCTCATGCCGCGCAAACTTTCGGAACTGAATTTGTTCCGAAGACTTTTGAAAGAGTCTGAACTGCCTGTGGTAGATTACCCTTCTGTCGAGAAGGGCGCTGTCTCCTTGGTGACCCGCTTTGGGCTTTCCCGCGAGATTCTTCTGAAATCTAGGAGTGCAGTCGTGGGCGGCTCGTTTGACCGTCGTTTAGGAATCCATGATTTCTGGGAACCTTTGCAGATGGGCGTATCCACGTGTGTCGGTCCTTACGCCATGGGGCATGACGATGTGGTAGCTAAACTGGTCGACGCACATGTGGTCGCCCGGATTTTTACTCCGGCGGATTTCTTGCGTCGCCGTCACCCTTCGCCCGATGCAGTGCGGACGTTTTTGATGGCCGAGCGAATGAAGGTTTTGAATTCTTATAAGTTGTTGTTGAATTTTATAAAAGGGATTTTATGAAAAAGGTGATTCTTGCAACCCCCCGCGGATTCTGCGCCGGTGTAGACCGTGCCATTCATGTGGTGGAACGCGCTATTGAAAAGTTTGGAACCCCTATCTACGTGCGTCACGAAATCGTGCACAACAAGTTTGTGGTCGATACTCTCAAGTCCGAGGGCGTTGTCTTTGTTGATGAACTCAATGAAGTCCCGTCGGGCTCGGTGGTTATTTTCTCTGCCCACGGGGTCGCCGAAGAAATCTATGCCGATGCCGAAAAACGCGGACTGCAGGTGCTGGATGCTAGCTGTCCGCTGGTGCTCAAGGTACATTTCAGCGCAAAGCGTCATTATGCCGCCGGCCGCCATATCATTCTGATTGGGCATGCAGGCCATGCCGAAGTGGAGGGCACTTTGGGACAGCTTCCGCCGGGAGCCATCACGCTGATCAAGAACGAAACCGACGCACGGACGGTGGAAGTTCCCGCAGACAAGGAACTCGCCTATATTACGCAGACCACGCTTTCGGTGGCCGAAACCCGCAAAATTATCGAAGCGCTCAAAGAACGGTTCCCCAACATTATCGGTCCCGATGCGGGAGACTTATGCTATGCGACGGGTAATCGTCAGGCGGCGGTCCTCGATCTCTGCTCCAAGGTGGATATGCTTCTGGTGGTGGGCGCCAAGAATTCCTCCAATTCCAGCCGTCTGATGGAACTTGGTCTTGAACAGGGAATCCCGAGCCATTTGATTGCCTCGGTCGAGGATTTGGAAATGGGTTGGTTCGACAATATTGAATCGGTGGGTATTTCGAGCGGCGCAAGTGCTCCCGAAGTGCTCGTTCAGGGGGTGGTAGACTGGATAAAAGAGAAATTTGCCCCCGTAGAAATCGAAAATTTCGTAAAATTGGTCGAATCTACCAAATTTAACCTGCCAAAGGCATTGCAAGATTGATAATTTAACCTTGACGGAATGGCGATTTTTTTCTAAAATTGCGTCCGTTATAAAACAACGGAGTTTATTATGAGCCGCATTTGTGAAGTTACCGGCAAGGCCGGCCTCGTGGGCAACATGGTTTCCCACTCTAACCGCAAGAAGTTGATGAAGCAGCTGCCGAACCTTCAGAAGAAGCGTTTCTACATTCCTGAAGAAGACCGCTGGGTGACCCTCCGCGTTAGCGCTGCAGGGCTTCGCACGATCAACAAGCTTGGTATCCAGGCTGTTGCTGCTGAACTCGGTATCTAATCTAGATTTCCTAAGGTTTGCCAAGATTCGCCGCCTAACGGGGTAATCCCTCGCTAGGTGGTTCTTTGTGTTTATATAAAAACGCCGATTTAAGCTCGTTTACCGGCTTTGTCGGATAATTTCTCTTTTTAGTTAAAAAACAAATACGAATAGCCAATAACTAGTGGCTTTTTATGCGTCTAAATACCCGTTTTTTGCTATTTTAGCGTTATATGCGCAAGTTTGCCTATTCATTGATCGCCTGTGTGGCTAGTGTTTTTGTTGCCCAGTCTTTTGCCCAGCCCCGTGACCTTTTTGCGGAGTTCGAGGCCGAAGCCGAGGCTGCCCAGTCCAGTGCGGCTGTCCAAGCTGCTCCGAGTTCCAGTAGTGTTGCGGCTGCGCCCGCTCCTGCAGAGAAATCTCCTGCAGTAAAGGCTCCTGCATCGAGCAGCAGCGTCAAGGCCTCGTCTAGCTCGGTTGCCTCTTCCAGCAGTGTCAAGCAGTCCTCTAGTAGCGTGGTTGCATCTAGTTCTAGCGTAGCTCCATCTTCTAGCTCTGTCGCTGTTTCTTCCAGTAGTGAAGTTCCCGCTCCGGTGGATTCTGCCGCGGCTGTCGCCGAAGCTCCGGCCGAAGCGGATTCCGCTCTCGCTGATACTCTCGCAGGCGATTCTGTCAGGGAAATGACTCCAGAAGAAGCCTACGCTGCCGAAATGAGAAGGCATAACGAAGAAAACCGCATCCGCGATTCTCTCGCGATGGCGGGTTCCTCTTCTTCTGCCGAAGTGCCGTCCTCTAGCAGCATGAACCGTCGCGAACTGCTGGGCCCTGTCAAGGTGTCCAAGGTGAACGGTATCGATGAAATGAAAGGCCGTTACAAGAGCCCGCGCAAGGCTTTGTTCATGTCCTTGGTTGTGCCGGGCTCCGGTCAGATGTATGTGGGCGGATCCAATTTCACTTACGTCCGCGGCGGCATTTACCTTGCTTTGGAAGCGGGTCTTTGGGGCGGCTGGTATTATTACTCCGTGAACAAGTACGACAAGCAGGTCGACAGGTATAAGAAGTATGCCCAGACGCATTATTCCATTGGCCAGTACGAAAAGCGCATGCGCGGCCTGTATAACGCCGACGCCGTGAACTACGAATCTGAATTCCGCCGTCGCTACCTGGGAACGCGCGAAACGTTCTGCGAAGGTATCTTCGGTACGGCGACAACGCACCGCTGCTACGACCGCGACAAGCTTTATTCTGGCGATGCCGAATACGTGAACGATTTCGTGAAGAATCCGAAGAGTCTGAAGGAAGAAATGAAGAAGGTCAAGTTCGAATCCCCGTCCGAAGTTTATCAGCTGATTGCTGACGACGCCTATATTCTCGGTTGGGACGACATTGGCGATGAAGATGTCGCCGTGGCAACGTCGCTTGCTCTTGAAGACCCGAACAGCGCTACAGAGCCGCTGGCAAAGACTGAATCGGATCACCAGAAAGAGTACCGCAGTATGCGTGGCAAGGCCAACGATTACGCCGACATGCAGGCTTGGTTCTTTGGCGGTCTCATTCTGAACCATATCATTTCGGCTGTCGACGCCGCCATTACGGCTAATTCGCACAACAAGGCTCTGTACGAAGAAGAACTTTCTTGGTACGACCACTTGCATTTCGATAGCGGCTTGTCCTTTATAGACGGCTTTGGTTTTAACGTGCAGGCAAGCTGGGGCTTTTAAATGAAACTGCTCCTGGTCCTGTTGCTTGCGGCGGTGTCTGCTTTTTCGCAGACGGTGATTTCCGTTGACGAGAATGTGAGCAAGAACTCCGACAAGAGTTGGCTCTTGGCGATGGGCGCCTCGGCGGTGTTGCCTGGTATGGGGGAACGCTATCTTGGCGAACAGCAGTTTGTGCGCCCGTTTGTTTGGACTGACATTGCCCTCTGGTTTACGGCTATCGGGTCTTACGTGATTGGCGAACGCTATATTTCGTCTGCCCATAACTATGCCGTGCGCCACGCGGGCCTCAATTCCAGCAGCAAGAACGTTTCTATGCTCAATACGGTGGGCGACTACCGTAGCCGCAGCGGTGTCGATGGCCAGAATTCTTCGCCCGACATGGACGAAGACTACAATCAGGCGATGATCCGTGCCGGCAAAGAAATTGACGAAGATCTGTCTGCAGACATCCAGTGGGACTGGGGGTCTAGCGACAATCCCGAAACGACGGAACATATCGATGAATTCAAGAGCCGCATGCGTCATTACCGTGTGAGCCGGATTGTCTTCCAGGTGTCGGTTGGAGCCCTTCTTCTGAATCGCGTGGTTTCAGTCCTCAATACGATCAGGGTTTACCGGGCGACCTCTTCCAAGAGTTTTACGGAACGAATGGAATTTGTGCCTGAATTCTACGAAGATGGTAGCGGCTTGATCATGAATGTGAAATTCTAGAGAAATTTCAGATTTCGGAATTCGGAATTCGGAATTGGAAATGACAAATAATTTGCAACGCCTTATACAGTTTAATCATCTAAAGTTTATGAAAAATTTTGCATTGTTATCTGTCGCGTTGCTGTTGATTGCTTGCGGTGGTGATTCTGCTCCCGGTGCAGGTGCGCCTGGCAAAGGTGCTGCCGGTAAGGGAGGCCCTGGTGGCAAAGGTGGTAGACCCGCTCGCGAAATTGCTGTAGAGGGCTATATTGCCGAAGCCCATGAAGCGGGCAAGACTTTTACCGCCATGGCGACGCTTGAACCGCTGAACAATGTTCAGTTGACGGCGGCAGCTTCTGGCAGACTCATGAACCTTTACGCTAAAGATGGAGCCCAAGTTCAAAAGGGGGCGCTTCTTGCAAAAATTGACGATTCTGAACTTCGCGCCCAACTCAAGCAGGCCGAATCGAACCAGCAACTTGCCCAGCAAAAATTTGACCGCGTCAAGACGCTTTTCGAAAAAGATGGCGCTACCAAGGCCGACATGGAAGCCGCCGAAGCAACGCTTAAGTCTGCCGAAGCATCCGTAGAACTTATCAAGGCTCAAATCGCAAAGACCGAGGTTCGCGCTCCGTTTGCAGGCAAGCTCGGGTTTGTGAATGTGTCCGTGGGCGCCTGGCTTACGACCGGTACGTCGATAGCATCGCTTAGCGAAGTCAAGAAATTGAAGGCCAAGTTCTCGCTCCCGCAGCGCTACGCCTCTGCGCTTAAAGTGGGCGACGCCGTAGATGTCAAAGATGAGGAACGCAACATCTCCAAGTCGGGCAAGGTAAAGGCTTTGGAAGCCGCACTTTCTGAAAGCAGCCGCACTCGTCAGGTGCTTGTCGAAGTCGATAACGCCGGCAATGATCTTTTGGCTGGCTCATACGCCAAGGTGAATGTCACGATGCAGGCGGGAATGGCGAAAAGCATTCCGATTCCGGCCGAAGCTTTCACACTCGATAAAGATGGCGCCTACGTATTTGTGGCGACTGGAGGCAAGGCAAAAATCAAGCATGTCGAAACGGGCCTCCGCACGCCGATTGCAGTCGATGTCACGGGTGGCCTCGATGAAGGCGATACGGTCATTACCTCTGGCTTGATTAGCCTACGCGAAGGGGCTTCTGTACGTATCCGCGAAATCCGTCATAACACCGATTACGAAGTGGAGTAGGTAACCGATGAGTGTCGCGAACCTTTCCGTACGTCGCCCGGTGCTCATGACCGTGATGGCGCTCGTGATTATTTTGCTTGGCGCCTTCGGGGCCTCGAACTTGGGCGTGCGTGAATACCCCAACGTGGACTATCCGCTCATTCAGGTGCGAACCTCTTACCCGGGCGCAAACGCAGCCGTGGTCGAAGCCGAAGTTACCGAAATTTTGGAAGCATCCATCAACAGTGCGTCCGGTATCAAGGCGCTGACCTCGACCAGCCGCGATGGTTTCTCCTTCATCAATATTGAATTTGAAACAGGCATGGACCTGGAAGCGGCCGCCAACGAAATCCGCGACCGCGTGAGCCGCGTGCGTCGCCGCTTGCCGGACGATGTGGATGAACCGACGGTGTACAAGTCCGATAGCGACAACGATCCGATTCTCATGGTGAGCCTCGTGAGCGACAAGCTCGATCCGATGGAAGTTTCGGAACTCGCGAACAACTTTGTCAAGGAACGCCTGCAGACAATCAATGGCGTTTCTGAAATTGCCATTTGGGGCGAAAAACGCCCGACCGTTCGCCTGTGGATTGATCCGGTGCGCTTGCAGGCGCTCGGTGTCTCCGGTGCCGAGATGTCGGCGGCACTCAAGAAGGGTAACCTGGAACTGCCTTCCGGCTCTATCGAAGGTAGCGAGACTACGCTTTCTATCCGTACGTTGGGACGTATTCTCGATCCGAAGGCTTTTGAAAATATCGCGATCAAGGTTGCTGAAGATGGCACTGTCATTCGCATTTCGGATGTAGCGGACATTCACTACGAACCGAAGGATACCCGCACGGGATTTAGGCGCAACGGCAAGAATTCCATTACGCTTGCATTGATGGCGCAGCCCGGCTCAAACCACGTTGAAATCGCCAATGAATTCTACAAGCGCGTCGAAGACATCCGCCGCGAAATTCCTGAAGGAGTCGATGTTCTTTACGGTCGCGATACTTCTATCAATATCCGTGCCTCCATTAAAGAAGTGGTGGAGACGATCTTTATTGCGTTTCTGTTGGTGATTGCCATTATCTTCGCGTTCCTCCGCGAAGGGCGTACGACGCTGATTCCGATGGTGGTGGTGCCGGTGTCGGTAATCGGTAGTTTCTTTGTGCTTTACCTTTGCGGATTCTCCATTAACGTGCTGACCTTGCTTGCCATGGTGCTTGCCATTGGCCTTGTGGTGGACGATGCCATTGTGATTGTGGAAAATATCTATCACAAGATTGAACGTGGCATGACGCCCAAGCAGGCGGCAGTCGCGGGCACAAACGAAATCTTTTTTGCCGTGATTGCAACCTCTGTGGTGTTGATGGCCGTGTTTGTGCCGGTGCTTGCGTTGGGTGGTACGACGGGGCTTTTGTTCCGTGAATTCGTGGCGGTGATGATTGGTACGGTGTTCCTTTCTACGTTGTGCGCTTTGACGCTTTCGCCCATGCTTTGCTCCAGGTTCTTGAAAAAGCAGAAACAGGGGTGGTTCTTCCGTGTTACCGAACCGTTCTTTGATGGAATGAACCGCATTTATTCGGTGCTGCTTGGCGGCTTCCTCAAAATGCGCTTGCTCTTGTTCCCGATAGTGGCGGGCCTTTTGGCGGCGGCCTATTTCTGCTTCAATAACATGAGTAGTGAAATGGCTCCGACCGAAGACTCCAACGCGGTCATGGTGAACTTGAATATGCCCGAAGGTGTGACGCTCACGCGCACGAAGCGCATGGCCGATGCTTTTGCCGAAGAAGTGATAGCCCTGTTAGATAGCAACGAATATACCGAATTTCAAGCGGGTGCGTGGAATGCGGGCAATTCGAGAATGCGCTTGACTTTGAACGACAACAAGAAGGCGCGTCGCCCGCAGAGTGTAATCGCCCGTGAAATCCAGCTGCTCGGGAACGAATATCCGGACTTGCGCGTAATGGTGTTTGAACCACAGAGCATCAGTACACAGCGCGGTGGTTTGCCGGTGCAGTTCGTGTTGCAGGCCCCGAATATCGAAATCCTGCGTACACTTGTGCCCAAGTTCGAAGAAGAAGCGAGCAAGAGCCCTGTGTTCAGTGTGGTGAATACGAACCTCCGTTTCACTAAGCCTGAACTGCATATCGAGATTATGCGTGACAAGGCCAACGAAGAAGGCGTGTCGGTGAATGACATTGCCCAGGCGGTGCAGCTGGCCATTAGTGACCAAAGCTATGGCGAATTCTATAAGGATGGCCGCCAGTATGACATTATCGGTGCGGTTGGTTACCAGTACCGCAGCATGCCCGAGAACATCTCGATGCTTACGGTCAAGAATGGCAAGGGTGAACTTGTAAGCCTCGATAATTTTATCACATTCAGTGAACAGTCTGCATCGCCGTCGCTGCCGCGATTTAACCGCTTTAGCGCAGCGACCATTCAGGCGGGCCTCGTGCCGGGTAAGACGATTGGCGACGGCGTCGAAGAAATGCGCCGCATTGCAAAGCGCTTGCTAAAGGATTACCCGAACGTGAGTACGGCTTTGAGCGGTTCGTCGAAGGAATTCGAAGAAAGTTCCAGCGGCCTCTACATCGTGTTCCTCTTGGCGCTTGCGCTGGTGTTCTTGGTACTTGCGGGGCAGTTTGAAAGTTTCCGCGCTCCGTTCGTCATCTTCTTTACGGTGCCGCTTGCATTGGCGGGTGCGCTCGCTTGCTTGTTCATTACGGGCCAGACGCTCAACATCTTTAGCGAAATTGCTCTGATTCTCTTGATTGCGCTTGTGACGAAGAACGGCATTCTGATTGTGGAATTTGCAAACCAGATTGCGGCGAATACCGGCTGTAACAAGCTTGAGGCGGCTCGGATGGCGGCGGAACGCCGCTTCCGCCCAATTCTCATGACGAGCATGTCCACGGTATTGGGCGCCGTGCCCTTGATTCTCACGGGCACCCCGAGCCGTATTGCGATGGGTGTCGCTATTGCAGGCGGTCTTACGTTTGCGACTTTCATGACGCTCTTTATTGTGCCGGCGGCTTACAGCTTCTTTGCGGGCAAGGCTTCGATGGATGCCATGAAGAGCACCGACGCCTCCAAGATGGCGTGAGATTATTTCACCATCTGGAATACGCGCTCGCCTTTGCGGCTCATGCCGTAGCGGGTGCGTAACAGGTTTTCCTTGTACAGGGAATCGTTCTTGAGTCGTTCAATCTCGATATTGCAAGAATCAATGGCGTGCTGCAGGGAATCGATTTGCGCTTCGAACCTAGCGATGTCCTGCGTGATTTTTTGCTGCTGCTTCAAGCTGTTTTTCCCGAACATCAACTGCGAAATGACTATCGCAATTGTTGCGACAATCGTAAACAGGATAATCCAGAAAAAACGCTTTTTCACGTCAAGTTGCTCCATTAAAGTAGAACTGGAAGTTGTCCGGCGAATGGACTAGACCCGAAAGTTCTAACTCTGTTAATATAGCTAAAATATTGTTGGGCTTAAAGTTACATTCGTTCTGCAGTTCCTGAAAAGTCTTCTTGAAGCCGTTGAATTGCATAAATAAGGCTAGGGCGTCGTGAGAAAGATTGCAACCGGTTGCTTCAATTTGAGAGAGGCTGACTGCGGCCGGCGCATCCGAATCCGTCTTGATTTTGGGGAGCCCGGCAACAGTGCGCAGGCTTTCGGGCATAAAGACTGGCATGGCCTTCCCTTGGTCCAGGTATTGATTGGGTCCTGCAGAGGTTTCGCTATCGAAGTCCCCCGGAACGGCGAGCAAAAGCTTGTTTTCTTGCAGGCAGTAGTCGGCTGTGATGAGGGCTCCGCCTTTGGTTTTACTTTGTACTAAAACCGTGGCGCGACTGAGACCGCTGATAATCCTGTTGCGGGCAGGAAAGTTCCCTTTGAAAGAGGGAAAGTCTTCTTCGTATTCGGTCATGATGCAACCGCCGGCATCGATAATGCGGCGGGCGAGCGTTGCACGGTCTCCAGGAATCGGGACATTGATTCCCTGTGCAATCACGGCAATCGTCGGAATCCCGAAATCGAGCGCGGCTTCGTGGCAATAATAATCAATACCTTGCGCAAGCCCGGAAACGACGACGGCCCTCGTACCTTTCAGTGATTTGACGAGCCGTCTGCACAGCTCGCGGGCGGAACTGCTTGGACGCCGCGTACCTACCATGGCAATTCCAATGCAATCGCTTGCGGGCAGTTTGCCGCGAACGTACAGTAACGGTGGCGCTAACGGAGATTCCTTAAGCGAAAGCGGGAATTGATTCGGTTCAAGTGTTTCGTACTTTCTATCTTTGTCTGTCATGAAATATTCCTTTGAAGACTTGGTGAAAATTATGGCGACCCTCCGCTCCCCGGAAGGCTGCCCTTGGGACAAGCAACAGACGCACCAGTCGTTGCTCCCTTATTTGGTCGAAGAATCCCATGAATACATTGATGCCGCCCAGGCAAACGACAAGGCTCACATGGCCGAAGAACTAGGCGATGTGCTGTTCCAGGTGGTGTTCCATTCGCAAGTCGCCAAAGAAAACGGCGATTTTTCTATCGACGACGTGGTGCAGGGAATCTGCGAAAAAATGATCCGGCGCCATCCGCATGTCTTTGGGGATGCGAAGGTTGATGATTCAAAAGGCGTTGTCCGCCAATGGGAACGCATCAAGGCGCAAGAAAAGAATAATCTAAAAATGCAAGGCAAGTCCGCTATGGACAAAGTAAGCAAAAGCTTGCCGACACTTGCCCGAGCCCAGGAACTTCAGCGCCGTGCCGCCAAAGTGAGCTTTGACTGGGTGGATGCTGAACCTGTCTTTGACAAGGCCGTGGAAGAATTTAGAGAATTCCGCGCCGAAATGCAAGCGGCCTCTCCTGAAAATCGTAACGTAGAGCGCATGGAAGATGAATTCGGCGACATCATGTTCAGTCTTGTGAATGTGGCGCGCCACTGTGGCTTCAATGCGGCCCTTGCACTTGAACGCGCAAACTCCAAGTTCGAACGCCGCTTCCGCGTGGTAGAACAGATGGCCCGCGATCAGGGCAAAGAAATGAAAGACGTTGGCCTCGAAGGCCTGCAAGAAATGTGGAAACAAGCTAAAAAAACGTCATTGCGAGCGTAGCGCGGCAATCCATTGGACTCTAATTAGGAACATTCCACTTTGGAATACGAAAGTTGAAAAATTATTTTCGCATTCCATATCCCGATGGTATATTAAGTAATGTGCTTCCAGTCCATTCTGGTTTAGCGAAGGGATGCTGGAGCAAATCACGGGGTAGAATAGACCGGAAGCACGCTTGTTTTCTTCTAATTCCACTTGTCCCGCAGGGTTCCCCAAGTTCCCTGCGGGATTTTTTTTGTACAAAAAAATCCCCGGAGTAGCACTCCGGGGATTTTAAGCTTCTAAGAAGTTGCGTGCGAGCGGTCGTCTGTGAACAACAAAGCCCCCGGTGTTAACCGGGGGCGGTTGTGAGAGCGAGCGCTCAGGGTACGTACTTAGTACGATTGGGCGCGAGCGGTCTCGTTAGGCGCGGGCCTTGGCCTTGTCGCCGTACTTCTTGATGAGTTCGTCCTGGATGTTCTTCGGAACCGGGAGGTACTTGCAGAATTCCATGGTGAATTCAGCCTTACCCTGGGTCATAGAACGCAGGTCAGTAGCGTAGCCGAACATTTCGGACAGCGGGACTTCGGCGGTGATGGTGGTCATGCCGAGTTCTTCGTTCGTACCGGTGATGGTACCACGACGCTGAGAAACGTTACCAACAACAGAACCCTGGAATTCGGTCGGAGTCTGGATTTCGACCTTCATGATCGGTTCGAGGATCTGAGCGCCAGCCTTTTCGAAAGCTTCGCGGAAGGCCATACGGGCAGCAACCTGGAACGCCATATCAGAAGAGTCAACCGGGTGGTATGCACCATCCTGGACTTCCATTTCGATACCCACAACCGGGAAGCCGATCAAGGAACCTGCTTCCATGCAGCTCTGGAAACCCTTGTCGCAAGACGGGATGTATTCCTTCGGAATACGGCCACCCACGACGGAGTTCACGAAGTTGTAGACCTTTTCCTGGTCGCCTTCGACAGCCATCGGACGCATTTCGCCGACAACCTTAGCGTACTGACCAGAACCACCGGTCTGCTTCTTGTGGGTGTAGTCGAACTTGGCCGGACGGGTAATGGTTTCGCGGTAAGCCACCTGCGGAGCACCGGTCGTCACGTCGCACTTGTATTCGCGGCGCATACGTTCGATGTAAACGTCGAGGTGAAGTTCGCCCATACCCTTGATGATGGTCTGGCCGGATTCCTTGTCGACTTCCACCTGGAACGTCGGGTCTTCCTTGGTGAAGCGGTTCAGAGCCTTGGACATGTTGTCCAGGTCGTCACGGTTCTTGGCTTCGATCACGAGCTCGATCACCGGATTCGGCACGTGCATAGAAGTCATGTTGTAGTGGTTCTTGCCATCGGTAAAGGTCGTACCGGAGGCGCAGTCAATACCGAACAGGGCAACGATGTCGCCTGCACCGGCTTCGGTGATGTCCACCATTTCGTCGGCGTGCATACGCACGAGACGGCCCACGGATACCTTCTTGCCGGTGGCCATGTTGGTGATCATGTCGCCCTTCTTGAGGGTACCCTGGTAAACGCGGATGTAGGTGAGCTGGCCGTAGCGATCGTTCACGAGCTTGAATGCGTAGCAGACGAGCGGTGCGTTGTCTTCGGACTTCAGCACGACTTCGGCTTCGTTGTTGTCGAGGTCGAGAGCCTTGTTTTCGACGTCGGTCGGGCACGGGAGGTAGTCGATAACGCCGTCGAGGAGCTTCTGGACACCGACGTTCTTGTGAGCAGAACCCATGAACACCGGAGTGATGTCGAGACGGATGGTTGCTTCGCGGATGGTCTTCTTGATGAGGGCCTTGTCGATCTGGTCCACACCATACTGGCCTTCCATAGCCTTTTCCATGATTTCGTCGCTGTAGTCTGCGCAGCAGTCGATCAGCTTTTCACGGTATTCGTTAGCCTGGTCAACGAGTTCGGCCGGGATATCCTTTTCGATCATGTCGTCGCCGTTAGCGCCTTCGAAGTAGTAGGCCTTCATTTCGACGAGGTCGACCACGCCCTTCAGTTGGTCTTCGAGACCGATAGGAATCTGCATGACGCAGGGCTTGTGGTTGAGCTTTTCCTTGAGCATGACAGCCACGCGGAGCGGGTTTGCACCGGAGCGGTCGCACTTGTTGACGAACACGACGCGCGGCACATGGTAGCGCTTCATCTGGCGGTCAACGGTAATAGACTGGGACTGCGAGGATAGCACCGTCGAGCACGCGGAGAGAACGTTCCACTTCGATCGTGAAGTCCACGTGCCCCGGGGTATCGATGATGTTGATGGAGTCGGTTTCGCCAGACTTGGTGTGGGTCCAGTTTGCAAACGTGGCTGCAGACTGAATCGTGATGCCGCGTTCGCGTTCAAGTTCCATGGAGTCCATCGTGGCACCGACGCCGTCTTTACCACGAACTTCGTGGATAGCGTGGATACGCTTTGTGAAGTAGAGGATACGTTCGGTAAGGGTGGTCTTACCGGAGTCGATGTGGGCAGAAATACCAATATTTCTGTGCTTTTCAATGTTTTTCATATTTTATTCCACAAATGGAGTTGATGTTTGTTTGAGTTGCGCCCAAAGATAGAAAAAAAAAGCCCCCTTTCAAGGGCTTGATTATGGGAATAGGCTTGAGACTGGCTTTTAAACCTGTTTTTCGGCATTTTCGATGATTACGTCCGCTTCTTCGGCAAGAGGATCCTCCGGATTGTCTGCCAGGGCCTTGAAATAGCTCGCGGCCGTTTTTCCGACTTCGGTGGTGTCATAGAAGGAGTAGGCCCCGTTTCCGAGGGCGCCAATAGCCGGAATGGCTCTTAGGGCGGCCCTGCCCAGGAACTTGGTAGAGACCTTGAGCCCGATTTTCTTGAGGAGTGTTTCTAGGACTGCAAAAGAGACCTTTTGAACAACAATGCGGCTGCCGGTGCGAACCGCTATGTCGCGAACCAGTTGGGCGGCACTGTGGCGGAACAGACACCAAACCATGGCTTCGCGGCTCAGCTGGGCGAATTTACCGTAAGTCGCTGCGATATCGGACACCAGTTGTGCCTGAATACGCCAGATGGCGGCAATGTCGGGGATGGAAGTCAAAACGCCCGTAACACCGGCGGGGACCGAAAGCGTTGCACTCACCAGGGAGGCCTTGACTGCGGCTTGGCGAATCAGTTTCTTGATTTTCTCGTCGGAATTTTCCGTAGGGGTGTGCAGGGATTCCGGAATGTCCGTAATCAGTTCAAAAAGCAAGGAACTCAGTTTTTCCTTGAATTTTTCCATTTTTTCGTCAGTGCATTCGCTCATAAGAAACTCCTTATGAGACTAATATACATTATTATGAGGTATGAGGTCGCTCGCAAGTTCGCTATGAGCTATGAGGTCGGCACTTTGTGCCTTTGAGGTGTCTAGCCTCACGATTCATAGCCTAGAATATAATCTTTGCGAGGCCGCCGGCAAGTCCGGGCAGGTTATAGCGCAGAGTCTTGCCTTCGAGCCAGTACGAAAGCGCCTGGTCAATCCACTCGCGTTCGCAGGTGATTTTGCGGACCACAATATCGGTGCCTGTGTCGGTATCGTCGAAAAAGTAGTAGCCGCGGAACTTGATCGGGAAAATTTCGCCATGCAAAAGAACGCTCACGTCGGCGGTGCCGTTGTCCGAATCAATAGAAATGGATTGGACATCGCCGAAGCGCTTGACCAGTTCGTGATTCTTGACGAAGGCTTCAACCGCCTTGTTGCGTAAGTTACCTAGCAGCGACATAATCAATTATGAGTTCGGATTTCAGAATTCAGAGTTAATATTAAGTTGAAATTTAACTCCGAAATTCGAATTCCGAAGTCCGAATTATATTAGCGAGGGAGCGTTAAAATTTCAATTCCGTTCTTCGTGCGGGCCACGGTGTGTTCCCATTGGGCGCTCAAGGAGCCGTCGCGGGTCACGGCGGTCCAGCCGTCGCTGAGAGTCTTGGTGCCCGGGCGACCCACGTTGATCATGGGTTCCACGGTAAACACGTTGCCGACTTCGATGAACTGCTTGAGCACGTTGTTGCGGAAGTGGTACAGGGTCGGTTCTTCGTGGAAACCGCGACCGATACCGTGACCGCAGTAGTCTTCGACCACGCTGAATCCGTGTTCGTCGGCGATGTCCTGGATGGCGTTACCGATGTCGTAGTAGCGTGCACCCTGTTCGCCAGCGGCGCGGATACCTTCTTCCATGCAGAACTTGGCAGTGTCCACGAGTTCCTGGGCGAGGTTGCTCACGCGGCCAACGCAGAACATGGCGGATGTATCGCCGTGGTAGCCCGAAAGAATCGTGGTGATATCGATGTTCACGATGTCGCCGTCTTTCAGGATGGTGTTTGCACTCGGGATGCCGTGGCACACGACTTCGTTGATGCTGATGCAGGCGTAGCGCGGGTAACCGTGGTAGCCCATGCAAGCGGAAATACCCTTGTGCTTGCGGGTGTAGTCGCCGATGAATTCGTCAATTTCGAGTGTGGAGACGCCGGGTTTGCACATTTCGCCCGCGCGGATCAGCGTTTCGGCGGCAAGGGCGCCGGCATCGCGAATCAGTTCAATTTCTTTTGCGGATTTAATCTTAATCTTAGCCATTATTATGTTGTCCTATTTCTTCCACGCGTAGCGGTCAACAAGGTAGGCGAGCAGCATCTGGTCTTCTTCGGTGCCGTTAGCGAGTTCCTTCACCAGCGGAATTACGCGGCTGATACGTTCGCGAGCCTTCTGGCCACCGAAGTGGTTCTTTTCCTGTTCGAGTTTCGCGCGCACGCGTTCGCTTACTTTCTTCGCGATTTCTTCGTTTGTCGGTACTTCCATCTTGATGAAGTTGATGCCGAAGTCGGCGGCGGTCTGCTTCATGTCGATTTCTTCGACCGGCGTAATCAGCGAAATGCAAAGTCCGCTGCGGCCCGCACGGGCGGTACGTCCGCTACGGTGCACGTACACTTCGTGGTCGTCGGGGTGGTCGTACACAATCACGTGCGTCACGTGGTCCACGTCAATACCGCGGGCCGCCACATCGGTGCAAATCAAAATGCGGAGCTTTTTGTCGCGGAAGGCGTTCAAGGTCTTTTCGCGCATGCTCTGAGCAACATCGCCACTCAGGGCGCCCACGTTGAAGCCGTAGCCCGAAAGCACCTGTTCCAGGTAGCTCACGTCGCTCTTCTTGTTGCAGAAAATCATGCAACTTTCGGGGTTGTAGTATTCCAGCACCTTGATGGTCATGGAATCCTTGTCCATTACATCGCAGGGGTACCAGCGGTGTTCCAGGTTGTTCGCGATGACCTTGTCGTAGCTGAGCGAAAGGAACTCGGCGCTCGGACGCTGGAATTCGCGGGCGAGGCTCTTCACCGTCTGCGGAATGGTGGCGCTGAACATGGTGCAGGCAATCTGCTTGGGCAGGTAGCGGCGAATCTTCTGCATGTCGGGGTAGAAACCCATCGAGAGCATTTCGTCGGCTTCGTCCAGAATCAAGTCGCGGATGTCGAGGAAGTCTACATTGCCGCGCTGCACGTGGTCCATCAGGCGGCCCGGTGTTGCCACAATGATATGCACTCCGTTCTTGAGAGCCTTCAGCTGCGGTTCGTAACTCACGCCACCGAAAATCGCGACGGAACGGATGCCCGTGCCGGCAGAGAGCTTTTCAATTTCGTCCTGAACCTGCAAGCAGAGTTCGCGAGTCGGCACCAGAATAAGGGCCTGCGGGAAAATATGGTCGCGAACAATCACCTGCAAAAGCGGGAGCACGTAGGCGCCGGTCTTTCCCGAACCGGTCTTGGACTGCACCAGCATATCGCGGGCTGCCAGCATGTAAGGAATCGTCTTGCGCTGCACCGGCATCAAGTCGGTCCAGCCGTGCTGTGCGAGAACGGCCTTCTGTTCTTCGGGCAGCATGTCAAAAGTGTAGTCGGGGAGTTTGTGTTCGGGCTCGATAATCTTAACGGGAGTCAGGAACGGATTTACTTTTTCTTCTTTCTTTTCTTCTTTTACTTCGTCACTCATAGTGAGCGCAAATGTAGAAAATTACTTAAACGGTGTCCAATGGTACTCCAAGCCGACGCTTACAAACCAGTCAACAGTGGTGGCGCCGATGGTGGTGGGCTCGGCGGCAGCATCGGGCGAAGGCTCCACGTAAACGTCCTTGCCGCGGCTCGAAATGCCTGTACGCACGCTTAAACCGTAGTGTTGCAAGAATACGCATTGTGTGCCGAATCCAAAGAGAGCGCCCTTGTAGGGGTCTTCTGTCCTGAAGCGGGTCTGGTATTCCCTGGAGGGCTTTTTCTTGGAATCCTTGACGTCAATATCTTCGGAATAGAAACTGTATTGGAATCCGAGGAAGGCGAACAGGTGCAAGTCCAGCCATTTGAAGGGATCGTACGTTCTTGCAAACATCACGTTCAGGCCGATTTCATGTTGGGTGAAATTCCAGTGGTCCAGTTCCTCGTAGACTTCGTCGCGTTCGTCGATTTTGACGTCGTGGTTTGAATAGCGGTAAAAGATTTCGCCACCGATAAAGCCAAACCAGATTCCGCCGGCATACAAAGTGAACAGCGGGGTGGAATCGTCCATGAAATTCCAGAGGCTTACGGAATCACGGGTGGCGCGGTAGTTAGAAACGCGGCTCCTGATTTTGCGCTTGTACCAGTTGTAGGGCGTGAGCGGAATATGGGCCTGCGCGTAGCCGGCCGAAATGCCAGCCCATGAACGGAACGTTGGAGTTTCCTTGTAAAGGTCGTCAGGTTCAGTTTCCATTTTGAGGCGTTCTTCTTTTGTTAGGCGGCGCTTGGTGTTGCGACCGAAGAAGGCGCTTGCGATGTCGTCGCCCAATGCAATCTTGTCGTTTTTCTTCTGGACGGTGCCGGCGCTTCGCGGTTCAAGCGTCGTTTCGTCAAAAATGGCAATCTGTAGCTTGTCGCCCTTGTCGGCGATGAACAAGACGATTTTGTCTTCGAGGGCTTGGAGCTTTGCCATCATGGCGGGGTGGCGGGCTTTTAAAAGGTGCGCATTCAGGCCGGGCTCGATGTTGTTCGAAAGCCAGGTGGCGTAACGCATGGCGACCGTATCGCGTTCCCATTCGCCGAAAAGTCTGCATTTGGGTTCGCCAATGCCAGAGTTGTTGCGGCGTAACGACAGGCAGAATTCCTTGGGGTCAATTGCCGGTTCTTTATCGGGAGTCCAAATCAAAATGTCGGCGTTCTGCCAAAGAGTCCAGTGGGAATCAAAGAATACGTCCTTGGCGTGCGCGGTCCCGGACAAAAACGCCTGCATCAAAATGACGGCGACAAATGCGATTAGGGAGAGGTGTTTCATTTGCCTGCCCCCGTGTACATGTTCTTGCGGATCTGCTGGACGGTCAAGCGCATCAGCTGTTCAAGGTCATTCAGAGTCAGCTTGATAACCGGGTGCTGGATCTCGTCGACGGCGCTAAACAATGGACGCTGTTTTATATTGTCCCACAATGTATACGAAACGATTGCGCTGATATTCTTGACATCGCGCTTGTCTTCGAGCTCGTTATGAATTAGGGCGTAATCGAAGAAGTTTTCACGCTTCAGGTCGGTGCCGATAATGACTTCGTGAATCAAGAGAATCTGTGGGGGAATGGTTCCGTCGGGAGCATTGACTATCACCCCTTGCTCCGGAAGTTTGCCCTTCATAAAGATTCTGTCGTCCAGTTTCTGGCTTTCTTCGGGGAAGTTTGCCAAAAGCGAATCCGGCAACACGTTAAGTTTGCTGTATCCGCCGCGGAATTCATGTTCCATGGCTTTGGCGCAGAATTCGGTCGCCTTGATTTGCGTGCTGTCGCCAAAGTCCAGGCGGTTTGCAAACCACTTGGTTCGGGTGATGACGAACGCCTTCTGAAGCCCCGCTATCGTAAGCTCTCCATAGGGGGCTTGCTTGTAGGCGGGGTGCTTTGCGGACCACTGGTAAGAATCGGCGCAACCCGTGAAGAGTAGCGCCGCCATCACAAACAATGTTCCCCAAAGGCGTGCCATCAATCCCTGTAAGTTACTGTGCGCCCCACTTTTCGCGGTAGGCGTACACCTTGTCGAGAATTCCTTCGGGAGCGTTGATTTTCTTGCGGTTTTCTTCGCTTTCGAGGAATGCGATGATGTCGTTGATGTTTACGATGGAATGAGCTTCGATGCCGTATTCATCTTGCACGGTCTGGAGTGCGGACTTTCCGTTTTCAAGCTTTTCCTTGCGGTCCACCGAAATCAGGAGGCCGATGACGTTTGCGTTTTCGATCTTCGAGAGAGCTTGCATCGTTTCGTTCACGCTGGTGCCAGCCGTAATCACGTCTTCAATGATCACGACGTTCGTCTTTTCGGCGTACTTGTAACCGACGAGCATGCCGCCTTCACCGTGGTCCTTTGCTTCCTTGCGGTTGTAGGTAAAGGTAAGGTCAGAGCTGTACACGTCAGAAAGTTTCATGGCGGTGGCGGCGCACAGGGGAATGCCCTTGTAGGCCGGTCCGTAAAGGTTCTGGGCCTTGCCGTCAAAGTACTTCATGAATGCGGCTGCGTAGAATTCGGCGAGCTTGGAAAGGGTGCGGCCGGTACGGAATTCTCCGGTATTGATGAAGTACGGCGTGTTGCGGCCGCTCTTGGTCACGAAATCGCCGAACTTGAGAGCGCCGGCTTCAACGAGAAAATGTACAAAGGAATCAGTGTTGTTCATAGTAAACAGTGGTTAGTAAATAGTGGTTGGTGGTTAGTAGTTACTAGTTCCAAGTTACGCCCTACGGGCTAGTTATTAGGTTTCCGAATATCAAGAAGCTTCTTGAATCCTGCAACACTAGTAACTCGGAACTTCGAACTCAGAACTGCCGCGTAGCTGCCTTTATGCGGCTCCGCACAGGAGGCTTACGATCTTTGCAAACACGTTCGTTTCTTCTGTAAGGATTTCAATGACTACCAAGAGGATTGAAATGAGTACGCAAAGTCCGATGTAGAAATAGAACGACTTCTTGAAGCCCTTGATCTTCATCTTGAAAATTGCCCATGCAATTACGCTGAAGATGGCACTGAACGTCCATGCGGCGACGGCGCCGAGCGAAATGCCCGGAATCAAGCTGATGGCGAAAGTGATTGCGATACCCGGCATAAAATAGAAGCAAATGCACAGGACGCTCAAGAGGGCAAATCCGACGTAATGCGAAAAGCCGCGTTCGCGCTGGACAATCACCTGGGGCTGGGTCGGCGTTGCAACGGCTTCTTCTACAGCGCCTTCCTGCGGAACGGTTTCGGCTTCAGGTGCCGGAGCGGTTTCTGTCTCGACAACCGGAGCGACTTCAGCGGGGGCTTCGGCTGTGGTTTCTATTTCATTCAGTTCTTCAGACATGTTGTCTCCTGTAAAATTCTAGAGGATAAAGGTGCGGCCCGCATAAACGAATACGCGGTGTTCCAGCCACAGTTTGAGGGCTGCCGAAAGCGTGCGCTTTTCGATATCCTTACCCAGTTCCACGAGTTCGTCAATACTTGCCGTTTCGGGCACTCGCTGAATGTCTTGGCAAATGATGGGGCCCTGGTCCAGGTCTTCGGTGGCAAAGTGGGCGGTTGCACCGATAATCTTCACGCCCTTGTGCCAAGCTTGGTGGTACGGCTTTGCTCCCTTGAAGGCCGGCAAGAAGCCGTGGTGAATGTTGATAATGCGGTACTTGAATTCTTCAGTGAATGCTTCGCTCAAAATCTGCATGTAACGGGCGAGAACCACCGTATCGGTATTGGTTTCGGCGATAATTTCGCGGAAACGGTTCTCGGGAATGCTCTTGTCCGGGTTCGACGGCACATAGTAGAACGGTACACCGAAGGTGCCGCCCACGGGGCCGAGGTCGGGGTGATTGCCTACAATGCAACTGAACTCGCAGGGGAGGTCTCCATCGCGTCTCTTGAGCAAAAGGTCGTAAAGGCAGTGGTCCGTCTTCGAGACGAAGATGGCTACGCGCTCAATTTTGGTGGTGTCGAACAACTTCCAGTTTAGGTGGAGGTGACCTTCCAGAGTCTCCAGATGCTTGCGGACTTCTTCGATATTTTCGGAATCCGCTTCAAAAACGGCACGTAAAAAGAAAGTTTCGATATCTTTTGCCGTATGTTGCTGTAAATCGACAATGTTGGCGCCCGCCTTGGCGAGAACCTGGGTGGTTCCGGCAATAAGTCCCTTTTGGTCAGGGCAATGAATCTGCAAAATGTAACGTGTAATAGCCATAGCCCAAAATTATAAAATCGCAGGGATTAAGTCTTTGTCCTCCTCCCGAAAAACTAAAATATTCTAACTTTAAAACGAAAACTTTATACGAGAAGGAAAAATGAGTCGTAAAATCTCTTTCAAGTCTATGATTGCTGTTGTACTCGGTATGGCGGTTGTCCAGGCTGTTGCTGTTCCGCAGAAGTCCTGGGATGCTATTTACAATGCCGAAGGCGAAGGTGATTATTCTGCAGCTAAGATCGAAGGTAAAATCCGTTTCGGTAAGTACACGCACTATAAGGAAGTCCAGCCGGTTTCTTTCAAGGTTGCCGATAGCCTGTTTGCTTTCTCTGTCGCCGGTAACATGACCGTTCCTGCCGACAAGATCGAAAAAGAAGGCTTCTACAACAAGTGTAACGAAACCATGGAAGCCTGGATTTCGTTCTTTAATAAGCCGCGCGATTTTGGTGGCGAACAGCTTGTCATCAATATTGCTGGCGTGGACCTCGCCTGTGGCGACGAACTCTTTGCCGTGGGTGATTTAAGAATCAAGTTCACGAACCCCAAGGCTCAAGAAGCCTGGGCAAATACCCTGGAGGGTCGCGAAAAGTACAAACGTGAAAAGGTCGTGGAATACCGCCGTGCCGAACAGGAACACCGCGCTTCTCTCCGTGACGTGTCGGGTATGGTCAAGGACCCGCGCGACGGTCAGGTGTACCGCACCATCAAGGTGGAAGGCCGTGAATGGTTCGCCCAGAACGTGAACTACAATGTTGAAGGTCACTCCTGGTGCTACGAAGATAAGGAAAACTACTGCGCCCGCGGTGGTCGTCTGTATGACTTGGAAGGCGCCCGCAAGGCATGCCCCGAAGGCTGGCACCTGCCGCGAGACCGCGAATGGATGGATCTGCTTGTTGGCCTGACTCATTGCTACGACGGCGTGGACAAGTGCGAAAAGTTTGCGAACAAGATGAAGGCTACCACTGGTTGGCAAGGCGGTGGCGGCACCGACGAATACGGCTTCTCCATTTTCTCTTCGGGCTACCGCAAGATGGTGGGTAAGTCTATTGTTCGCTACGAAGACATGGGGGAATACGCCGGCTTCTGGTCTGCACAGAACGGTCGTAACGAAACCATCTGGATTTGGGCAATGGGCCGTATGAGCGACCAGATGGTCCGCCAGCTCGTGCCGAGCAAGACCAACGCCTACTCCGTCCGCTGCATCAACGGAAATTAGTTTTAGGGGTATGAGGTCGATCGCCAAGGCTCCCTTTGAGCTATGGGGGCGCTTCGCTTTGGGAAACGTATAAATGAATAACGAGAGCTTTAAAGCTCTCGTTTTCTGCTTTTGCTCAAAGCCTTGCTCTGCAAGGCGAGCCCAAAGGGCCATAAGCCCGAGCCCATACCTCACAAGCTGCGTTGCTACATCTGCCTAATCGGGAAGAGTCCGAGCAGGTCGAGTACGTTTTCGAGCACGATCTGTGTCGCCTGAACCAGGAAGAGTCTGGACTTTTCTTCGGCACTCCCGAGCACGCGGTCTTCGTGGATGAACTTGTGGGCGGCTTCTGCGATTTCCAAGGCATACTGGGCGAGTACGCTCGGTTCATCACCGGCGACAGCGTCCAGAATCTTTTTGCCTTTCTTCGACAGAATATTGATGAGGCTGTAGGCCGCATCGTCACTGAGTTCGGCGAAGTTCACGTCCTTGATTGCGGCGGCGAGGTCGGCGCGTTCAATGCCGGCCTTGCGCATAATGCTGCACAGGCGCACGTGGGCGTTCTGCACATACGGACCGGTGTCGCCTTCGAAGCTCATCACGGCGTCCCAGTCAAAGCGCACGTCCTTCAGGCGGCTGTTTTTCAAGTCGTTGAAGGTGAGCGCTGAAATGCCGATCTGGCGCGCGATGAGTTCCTTGTTCTCGAGGTTCGGATTCTTCTCGTCAATGAATTCGAGAATTTTCTTCTGGGCGGCTTCGATTACGTCGCGCAACAGGCTTGCAGTCCCCGTGCGGGTCTTGCCCTTTTCCCACTTGCCGTCCACCAGCTGCAGAATCACGCCGAACGGAATGTGGTACATGTCCTTGTACCATTCGCGACCCATCTTCTTAAGCACATGGAACACCTGCTTGAAGTGGAGAGCCTGTCCGAGATCCACCACGTAGAGGCACTTGTCGAAGTTGTATTCCTTCTTGCGGTAGCATGCGGCGGCGAGGTCGCGGGTCGCGTACAGCGTGGAGCCGTCGCTCTTGCGGATCAGGCAGGGGTTCAGGTCGAATTCGTCGAGCATCACCACGTCCAAATCCTGGCTCTTGACCATCAGGTTCTTTTCGCGGAGTTCGTCGATAATGGCCGGAATCTTGTCTTCGAAGAAGGATTCGCCGGTGTAGTGGTCAAAGCTCACGCCCATCATGTCGTAAATACGCATGAGTTCCTTCAGCGTCGCGGCGCGGAAGGCGGTCCAGAGCTTGCGGTAGAATTCGTCACCCTGTTCCAGCTTGGTGAATGCGGCGCGAGCTTCGTCTTCGAGACCAGGCTCTTCCTTAGATGCCTTGGAGAAGGCGGCGTAAAGAATGTTCAATTCCTTCACAGTCAGGCTATCGAGCGTGGCGTCGTCGGTGGGGCGGTTTTCGCGCAGGTACATCACGATGAGCTTGCCGAATGCGGTACCCCAGTCACCCAGGTGGTTAATGCGTTCTACCTTGTAGCCCGCTGCCTTGTAGATGCGGGAAAGCGAGTTTCCGATCATCGTGGAGCGCAGGTGGTGGAAGGCGAGTTCCTTGCCGATGTTCGGGGAACTGAAGTCGATGCAAACAACCTTGCCGTTCGGGGCTGCATGACCGTATTCCAAACCCTTGGCGGCGATTTCTTCGAGAGTCGACTTCGCGAGGAATCCGCGGTCAATGAAGAAGTTCAGGTAACCGTTCACGGCTTCGACCTTCGAAAGGCCTGCGGGGAGCTTCACCTGTGCGGCGAGGTCTTCGGCAATCATCTTCGGGGCCTTGCGCATCACCTTCGCGAGCGAGAAACACGGAATGGTGAAATTGCCGTGGCTGGTGTCAGGCGGCACGGAGATAAGCTTGAGGGCGGCTTCCTTCTCGAAGGATCCTGTGGCGGCGAGCGCTTCTGCGATTTCTTGCTCAAACGAGTTCATCTTCACTGCTCTTCTTCTTGGAGGTCTTCTTCACAAAGTCATTTTCGTCGAGGGTTTCAACGGTGCCGTCGGCGTACAGGCGGTCGAGCGAAATCTCGTTGCGTTTTTCTTCTTCGAACAGGTGAACCATCAGGTCGAGACCTGCGTCGAACACGGCCCAACGCACGCCTTCCTTGTATTCCACGCCAACAGACGGGAGCTTGTTGGCCTTGAATTCCTTGCGGAGTTCGTTCAAAATGGCCTGCATCTGGGCTTCACTTTCGCAAGTGGCGACGAGGAAAAAGTCGGTCACGTCCTTGATGCCGCGAAGGTCTATCAACTGGACGTCCTGGGCGCGCAATTCAAAAAGAATGCTGGCGCCGATATTTACGGACTCTGGCAGGTCTTTGATTTTTGTTGTCATTTTTCTTCTCCCTGTTCGGGTTCTATGATTTGATTAAAGTCTTTTCCGATGTACACGGCGGCATCGACAACGGCGCGGCTGCTATGGACTATCAGCACATTGTCGGTCTTGAGCGCTTGGGCAAGCGCTTTCGCGCCTTCCCATTCGGGATTTCTAAGCACAAGAATGGTTTCGTCGTAATTCTGCAGGCGGTCGTTTCTAGAACTCACAATGTCAAAGCCGTTGTTGCGCAAGTAGGAGCGCATCTTGGCTGCCGCTCCCTGCATGCCACAACTGTTCAACACTTCGACATCACCTTTGTAGGTACGCTTGACCTTTACTACCTGAGGTTTCTTTTCTTCTTCGCAACCTGTAAAAAGCAATGCAGCCATCAAGGCTGTTGCGGCGAAAGAAAAGCGAAATGTTTTGGTGTACATCAAGGACATTTTCTAGTTGAAATTTAGAAAAAATGTTCCTTGATTGTCTTGCTTGTTCAAGTCAGGCGAGGCTTTCTACTATCTACAATAATACGGATTGCGCCAAGGGCATCCGCCATACAGGTAGCGGTGCGGGCCGTAAGCCTTGAAGGCATCGCGTTCGTTCACGAACATCATCCTGAAACTCATGTTGTCATTAGGCTTGTATTCCAGTGCAATGTCGGGGAGCACAACATCTACATTACCCTGTCGTACATCTTCTTTTGCAATGGGTGTTCCGAAACGGAAGTTGGAATATAGCGGCATCCAGAGTCCTACATTTGCGTATAAATGAAGCTCCGGTGTGAATTCGTAGGCGAGGTGTGCCATGTAGCTCTGCTGGGCGAAGCTTCCGAAGGTGCCGCCCATAAAACTCACGGAATAGGTGTAGGCGACTTTTAAAGCCGGGTCAAAGGTTTCGTGGCGCACAAGGCGCTCGGGGTCAAAATGCTCGCGGTTCCAGGGAATACCGTCGTCTGGAACCACGTAGATGGTGTCGACAATTGTGTCTTTGGGGGCGTTTTTTGCAAGGGTAGAGTCTTTTTGGGTATTAGAAACAATAGCTGAGTCTGCCTTTATGGGGTTTTCAGCAAAAGCAAATGCTACGAATACTATTGTCAGCAGCAAAAATCGCATGCTAGGAATATAGATAATTCCACATTCCTCATTCGTCATTACACACTACACCGAAGGTGTTAAACGATTTCGTTCTTGGCGTTCACGTGGATAACTGTGGGTTTCCACGTTTTCGCTTCTTCTTCGCTCATGGTTGCATAGGCAACAATAATCACGAGGTCGCCGGGCTGGACAAGTCGTGCGGCTGCGCCATTCAGGCAAATCACGCCGGAACCGGCAGGTCCTTCAATGACGTAAGTATCCAGGCGATTGCCGTTATTCACGTCAAGAACGCCTACTTTTTCGAAGGGAAGAATATTGGCTGCGTCCATCAAGTCGCGAGCAATTGTAATCGATCCCTCGTAATTGAGGTTTGCGTCGGTTACAGTTGCGCGATGAATTTTGCTTTTGAGTAATTCTAGCTGCATGATGCGCTTAGAACTTGACATTGAAGAATCCCGCAACACCTTTTTCCGGTGTCGGGAGAATGCCGTAGCTGAAGCGGTTTGCGTCCGGGTTGCTGTCCCACTGGGTGCTGAAGAATGCATCAGCAAAGGACCAAATGTGTGCGCCAGCTACAAAAATCAAACCATACCACCAAGCGGTGTTGCCGTCGACTGCAAGGTAAACTGTTGCACCGACGCTTACGCCCCAAAGAGCGTCAATCCAGATGGCCTTCATCGATTCTTGCTTGTGCCACTGATAGAGCGACGGAACAAGGAGAGAAAGGTAGGCATAGCCCTGGTCGCCAGAACGGTTGCGGTAAGAACGGTCGATGTCGGCGTCTTCGAGACCGCCAGAACGCTGAGCGAGCCATTCTTCTTCAGAGACGCCGAGTTTTTCCCACGGTTTCTGCAGATATTCGGAGGGACGGACACCCATTTCAACAAGGTGTGTCAACTTGGCTCTTGTGATGCCTTCCTGCTTGGCCTGCTGGAATTCCCACTGGGTCAGACCCATTTCTTCGTAGTTGAATCCCTGCCATTCGTCGGCCGTTGCAGTTGCTTCGCCAACGCTTGCGCTGGAGGTTTCTTCGGCTTCTTCGTTGCTGTTTTCGTCTGCAAAGCCGTCGTCTGTTGTTTCCTCGGAGGCCCCGTAAGAATAGGAATCTTCGGAAGATTCGTCGTCGTCAAACTGTGCGAACGCAATGGAGCCGCACAAAAGCACCGTTGTGAGAATCTTGCACCAATTCGCCATCAGTTTCTTCCTTCAAAAAATAATGCCGGGGGAGGGAATCGAACCCTCACACTCTCGCGAGTACCGGATTTTGAGTCCGGCGCGTCTACCAATTTCACCACCCCGGCTCGGGGTTTGCTTAAATATAGAACAATTTATGCTTTTTTTGCAGGGGAAAGCTCGAAAAAAGCGTTTTTTTGTGCAAATTTACCTTTTCAAAAGGGGCTGATATTCGATTTTTAGGGGCGCAAGCTTGTTTGCCGCGAAATCGATGGCCTGGTCCTTGGTATCAAATTTGCCCGTTTGCACCAAATAAAGCGTTTTTTCGCCTCTCGGCTGTTCAATAATTGTGCAAGAAATCTTTTGCTTTTTCAGATTCGAAACAAGCAAGTCCGCATTAGATTTTGTTCCAAATGCACCCAATTGTAAAGTCCAGTATTCAATCGGTGCGGTAGCGGCAGGTGCTGCGGGAGCTGCGACAGGGGCGGCTGTTTTAGGTTGTTCGACTGCAGGTGCCGGTTCGGCAACAACGGGCTTAGGTTCCGGCGCGGCAACCTTTGCAGGTTCGGTGGCCGCGGTGGCTTTTGCCTGCGATGCAGTTAGTATGGCCTTCAAGGAATCTGGATTGTTCAGCAGGTTGCAGCGGTCGTTCAAGTCTTCCGATTTCACCTTTGCCTTAACGGCCTTGCAAACCTTTTGCAGTACAATAGCTTGGTGCGGGTGAGATGTTTCAATTGCCTGGATCAAGTCTTCGGCGGCCTTGTCGTATTTGCCAAGGTAGAGCCTGAACTGGGCGCTCGTCATCATGAGGTCGGCGTAGATGGCGCGTTGCGGATTGGTCGTCTGGATGAGGCTGTCGAGGCGCTTGCCTGCAATCTTGAACGACTGGGCGCTTCCCGTTTGCGAAAGTGCAAGCACATTCCACAGGTAGCATTCGGCACGCAGGGAATCTGGTTCCTTCGGGCAAGCGGCTTCGTATGCTGCGGCGGCTTCTTTCCAGTTGCCTGCAACGTAGGCCTTGTGTGCGTCTGCCATCGTCTGCGCAAATGCACTTGCTGCAAAAACAGAAAGCAATGCAAACGCAATCCCGCGAACATTCCAAAACTTCATCTTCATTACCTTAAACCTTTCATTCCACATTCCACATCTCACACCCCACATCTTACACCTCACACCTCAAAGCGCCGAAGGCGCGACCCCACACCTCACACCCCACACTTCACACCAATTTTCCTCGTATCGTCCATCCGCGAATGTCGTCCAGCTTCACCTTCACGTAGTCGCCGGGCATCACGATGCGGCCTTCTTCTGGTTTGAAGACTACTTTCTTGAAGTTGTCGGTGCGACCGCGCAGTTCCGTCTCGTCGCGCGATGAGGGCTTTTCTACCAGGAGTTCCTCGGTGCGGCCGATCATCATTTCGTTGCGCTTCAGGGTAATGGTGTTCTGCAGTTCCACGAGGCGCGTATGGCGTTCGAGCTTTTCCTGCTCGGAGAGCGTTTCGGTCTCGTTGTACGATTCCGTTCCCTTGCGCGGGCTGTAGATGAACATAAAGGCGGAGTCGAACTGGCACGTTTCAAAAGCCTTGAGCGTCTGCTCGAAATCTTCTTCCGTTTCGCTCACGAATCCGCAAATTACGTCCGTCGAAATCCCGTAGAACGGGTCCTTGCTTCGCAGCTGTTCGATAATCGAGAGGTACTGCTCCATGTTGTGCTGGCGCTGGATAGGGATGTGCGCGTAGTGGCAGACCTTCGGGTTATTCAGCAGCACGTCGATGAGCTCGTTCGTGTAATGCCTCGGGTGCGGGCTCGTAAAGCGGATGCGGCGGATGCCCCCGATTTCAGAAACCTTCGTAAGCAGGTCCGCAAAATTTCCGCCTTCCGTCTTGTAGGCGTTCACCGTCTGGCCAAGGAGCGTCACCTCGGTAATGCCCTTGTCGGCCGCCTTGCGGACTTCGGCAAGAACGTCTTCCATGTCGCGGTACTTTTCCGGCCCGCGCAGGTACGGCACAATACAGTAACTGCAACGCTTGTTGCAACCGCGCTGGATGGCGACGAAGGTGCTGAAGTCGTTCTGGAGCTTCGCATATTCGCCCAGGTAGTTCTCGCTCAGGTCCTCGTCGATGAACATCTTGTGGTGCGTCTGGTGCAGCGGACTTTTGGCATCGCCCAGCAGCAGCTCCGGAATTTTCTTGTACTGGTCCGGCCCCACGATGTAGCTCACGTTCGGGAGCCTCTTCAAAAGTTCCGGCCCGCGATTCTTCGCCATGCAACCGCATACCACGACTTTCACATCGGGATTCTTTTTGCGCAAGTACTTGAGCTTGCTGATGTTGACGATGGCGGTTTCCTCGGCCTTCTCGCGCACGCTGCAGGTGTTCACGATGATAAAGTCGGCATCTTCCTGGTTGCTCGTCTCGACGCAACCGCACATGTCGAGCTCCTGGGCAATCATCGCCGAGTCATACTCGTTCATCTGGCAGCCGTAAGTGGCCAAGTGGTATTTTTTCATGCGGGTAAAGATAACTTTTTAGACGAGAGACGAAAGACGAAAGACGAAAGATTGCTTCAAAAAAGCAAGAGTGCTAAGGAGGGGGAAGTGTCCCCCTGCCTGCAGCCTTGCCCTTCTGTTACCCTGAGCCACGAGCGTGTCATCCTGAGCGAAGCCCGTAGGGCGAAGTCGATATACGAAACTTGGCTACTTGTAGCCTTAGTTGAGTTAGGTTCGTAGGAGCAGGATCTAGGGCAAGTCTTCCGTCACCCCCACGCCTAGGTGGCTCCGCCCCCTAACACCCCCGAATGCACTTTTTCGACCCACTTTTGTGCGTTTGAATACACTTTTTCAAGGGAGTTTTGAAAAAGTGGGCGTTTTCAGGTGAAAATCGCCATTCGTGCTTGTGCGAATTGTCATGCCGGGCATGACCCGGCATCTCCTTTTTCATTCCTAATTATGTATATTTTTCATTGACATAGCCCTGAACCGCAAGGTGAAGGGCGACCGGTGACCATCACTGAAAAAGGTTGACACTTTTTAGGTGATTTTACTGACCGGGTTGACAGTTTCACTGTTTTGGTTTACACCATTTTCCCGGTACGACTGA
>CACVQR010000008.1 GCA_902756345.1 Fibrobacter succinogenes
TTCGGCGATAAGGCCGGTAAGGCCGTTGTGCGATTCCAGAATACGGACAATCGGCTTTGCCGCAATCAGGCGACGCAGCGAAGAAAGCCTCGCCTGCGGCGTGGTGCCCAGGCTGTCCATTTCCTTCTTGAGACCGGTCGAAGTGATGCCCTTCGTGTAAGGAATCTCAATCACCTTACCGCCCTGGGATTCCATGACCTTGAAAACTTCGTCGCGAATGTACTTGTCCGGGCCGTAAAGCCAGTCATCGCCGTGAATGATGTAGTCCGGCTTGTACTTCTTCAGGTTTTCGACGTAGCTCCATTCGTCCTGCGGAACCACCTTGGAAACCCCGCGGATGTTCTCGATGACATTCTTGCGCTGTTCGTAGTTCAAGTATGGAAGGCGCTTATGCGTCGCAATCGCCTTGTCCGTAAAAAGCCCAATCATCACGTCGCCGTACTTGGTTCCCTCATTAATGATGTTGATGAGACCGGGATGCATAACCCACCATACGTTTTCGCCAAATATAAAAAGAAACTCATCAAACATCTTTCGTTCCTCATCCTTACGGCTATCCTACACTATTCCATTTCACAATCCTCCAGCCCTTTTCACACCATCAAGGACCTCATTTCCACATATAGATATATTTTTCCGAAGGCCGCACCAATAAATGTCAGATCGAACGGCAACGTCCTCAAAGATTAGCAAACAGCCGAAAGTCGATAGCATGTAAAGGTATTGACTGAAAAAGGCGAAAAAAGTATATTTTCGTCATTCCAAATTATTTTTGGGACACTCCAAATTTCATAGAATTTTGGAGGAACGCAGTTTACCATGAGCCGGCTTAACAAGTTCCGACTAAACAAAAAACGATCCTGACAATGCTGAACAAAACACAAGACGAAATTACAGCCAAATGGAAAAGTTTCGATACCGAACACCCCTTGGTATCCATAAAATGCTTGGCATACAACCACAAAAAATACATCGCTCAGACTTTGGAAGGATTCCTGATCCAGGAAACCGATTTTCCCTTTGAGGTTATTGTTAACGACGACGCATCCCCGGACAATACTGCAGACGTCATCCGTGAATACGAAAAGAAATATCCTCTTATCATAAAGCCGCTTTACCAAGCCGAAAACCTATACTCCAAACAAGACGGTTCCCTCGACAAGGTTGTAGACTCCCATCTAAAAGGCAAGTATGTCGCCATGTGCGAAGGCGATGACTTTTGGACAGCCCCCAACAAGCTTCAAATGCAAGCCGATTTTCTTGAAAACCATGACGACTATTTCGCAATCGGACACAGCGTACGAATTGTAGACGACAATGGTAATACCATGACACCGGATAACCCTATATGGCGAAAGTGGTTCAACACATACGCCTATATGGAAGACAGGGACTACACCCTTCAAGATCTAGAAAAAGGAATAATGTACGGTCATACTTGCACTCGCATGTATAGGAATTTCATCCAAAACATGCCAGAAAGCTTAAGGCAAAAATGCGCTTCCATGGAACATGCCAATGGAGATGTCAGAATGTCCCTTTTGTGTTTCTGCAAAGGCAAAGTACGCTGTTCATCATTTGTAGCCGCAAGTCATCGCAAGTCTGCATCCAACGACAGTTGGACCTCCAGGACGTTCCAAAAAAACATGACCCGCTGGGACATCATGTCCCTATTTGAACAAGAAGCCGTCGCCAACAGCTTCGGAGTCTATCCCGATTTTACGGAACAGCAATATCGACACGTACGCAGATCCTTTCTTCGTTTCAAAGAAACCAAGAGCTGGAACGATTTCATCATATTCCTCGGTAATTTACGAATCATTAAACATAAACTGAAATTTCTAAAGAGACTTTTCAGGCTCGTCAAGTAGCCCTTTCGAAAGAGGTTTCCCATGACGTTCGTCTACGTTCTCGTCAGCAATGAAAAAGACACTTATTATGAACAGACCATGATAAGCGCGTCTAGCCTGCTTGCGCACAATAAAGACGCGGAGGTCGTGATTATCGTTGACCAGGGCACGGCGGCAACATTTACTGGCAAAAGGAAATTCCACGAAAAGCTCGGTGTTGAAATTCGCGAAATTCAGGTTCCTGAAAGTTACAACAACCGAGACCGTTCCCGGTTCTTGAAGACCACGATGTACCACTACATCGACGAAGACTTTCTCTTTATCGATGGCGACACTCTTGTATGCGAAGAGTTGAAACCCGACTTCAGCGAAGACATGTCTATCGGGATGGTGCTTGACCGCCACCAGAAAATTTCTGAAGGCAGCTACCAGAATTTCTACGAGAAACGCTCCAAGCCTTTGCACTGGAGCGCCGGATACCAGGACTTGCATTTCAACAGCGGAGTCATCTGGGTCAAAAAATCGCCCGAGGCCCAAAAGTTCTTTGACGAATGGCACTCGCTCTGGAAAGAGACTCTTGAAAAATACGCCGTCGTTTACGACCAGACGGCACTCAACGAAGTCAACGCCCGCCTGGGCGGCATCGTGAAAGAAATGAGCGGCATCTGGAATTGCCAGGCAACGCGAAGATCGTCGTTCCTCAAGTACCTTTGCAACGCAAAAATCATGCATTACTATGCAAGCTTCGGCCTCACTTGCTTTGATCTCGCAAACAAGGATGTCCAGAGAAGCGTCCTCGAAAAGACTCACGAAAAACTGGACGCCATCTTGGCAAATCCCAAAATCGCATTCAGTTCCGTGCAAGACGTAAACGCAGACCTCGTCTCTGTAAAAGTCCAGAGGACGGCTTTCTACAGGGCGATCGTGTTCATGTACAAACGCCTGAAACCGGTTTATCGAGTCATTGACAAAATCTGCGGGCTGTTCATCCACAAATGACAAGACTCCTCGCCATTCTTCTTGTCTTTTTGCCGTGTTTCCATTCCCTTTCTTTCGGAGAGGAATTGCGTTACGCAACATGGAACATTCGCTGGGAAGACCCCAAGGACGTAGAAAAAGGCGACGCCTGGGAAAAGCGCAAGGGACCAATCGCAGACGTGATCCATTCTCACCAATTCGACATCGTAGGCCTTCAGGAAGGAAGCCCCTATCGCCTGAAGCAGTTGATGGAACTTTTGCCCGAATACGAAATCATCCTTTCGGACACCATGGAGTACAACCCCATCGTCGTACGCAAGGGAATGTTCACCGTCGCCGACTTCGGGCGATTCTACTTGTCGAAGACTCCCGAAAAGAAAAGCAAGAGCTGGGATTCCAAGCACGCCCGCTACTGCACTTGGGCAAAACTCAAATTCAATCAAGATTCCCTGTATATTTTCAACGTCCACTTTGACTACCACGGCAAAGACGCCCAGACCGAAAGCGCAAAGCTCATGAACCGGAAAATTTTTTCCATGGCCGGGAATACCGCCTTCATTTTTGCCGGCGACCTGAATTTTACCGCAGGCTCCAAGTCCTACCAGAATTTGGATATGCGTGTCATGAAAGATTCCAGAAACGCCGCCGATTCCGCAAGCGCCCCGAACGGCAGCTTCAACTACTTTGACCCGCAAAGGTCAAGCAGCTGGACTTTCGACCATATTTTTGTATCTCCGCCCATCAAAGTTTACCGTTACGAGATTCTGAACGAGACCTATCGCGACGGCGAAAAACTTCGTTACCCCTCCGACCACTCCCCAGTCACCATTCGAATTGAACTGGGTAGCAAGAATTAGTATATTTGAAAAAATGAGCATTGTTGTCCTGTTATTCTTCTTTGGGCTCCTGGCCTACATGTTCTTGACGGACACCCAAGGCAGATTCGTGACGTTGGTCATGGGAACGGTCTTGTTCCCGACAACAGCTCTCTTTATTAAAAATCCCTCCATTTCGCCGCAGCATATTTTCTTATATGCGTTCTTCTTCATTGAATTTTTCAAGGACAGGGAAAATTTCAACAAGAGCCTCTTCAGCGGAGCCCTGCTTGTTCCGATTGGCATCAGCATCATAAGCTACGTCTTCACCGCCATATACAATTCCGGCATCGCCTCCAAGGACATGTATTACGGCATACGCGATGTCATCGACGGTTTTGGCTACATTTACGCCGCCTACATTTGCGGCCGCAAGGAAAGCGTTTATGCGCTCGCCCAGAAACTGATTCCCTTCGTCATTATCATCTGCCTTTTTGGAATCGCCGAAATTCTTTTGGGCGACAACTACCCATACAAAATCGTCAATTCCGCCTTCCCCTACTACGAAGGCAGCCGCAATCTCGACGCTACGGTCAGTTTCACCGAAAGTTGGCGTTTCAGGTCGTGCTTTACCACAAAGCACCCCACGGCTTTTGGCACGTTACTCATGAGTCTGTTCCTGTTCTATGCGCCCTATTTCAAGAAAGAGGGCCCGGAACACAAAAAGATCGTCCTTGTACTCGCCCTGCTTGCATTGAACCTGTTCCTTTGCGGTTCCAGAACGGCAATGCTGTGCACCGCCCTTGGCGTCGGCCTTTACATCTATTTCAAGTTCAATCCGTTCCTGAAAATTTTAATCGCAGGTTTTACCCTTTTTGCATCGACAGCCATTCTCGCGATTTTCCTCCAGAATTTCCAGACCAATACGGAACACGGCGGATCTTCGCTTGATTTCAGAGAAAGACAGCTACTATACTCCGTCGCCGCCATCTACAACTCACCGATTTTCGGTAACGGAAACAAGTATACCTCCCACGTCATCTTCGCCGAAGAAACTCGCGCCTCCGACAGCAGCGGCCGAGATTTGGGAGGTCTGGAATCCATCATATTCTCGTTGCTCATCGACAGAGGATTTTTCGGCCTGGTCTCCTACTACCTTCTGCTGTTATGGATGTGCGTACTGCTGTTCCGCTACAGAGAAAAACTTCAGCAAATTAGCGGCGGATTCGCCCTCATGACAAGCGGGACCCTATTTCTCACGCTCTCGGGCACCATCGGGAACAGCTCTTCGTTCATATTCCTGTTTACAGGCCTGCAATTGGGCTACATCGCCCAGTACAAGCAAATCGCCTACGACAACGACACCGAAGTCAGCGACGAAGACGAAACGGAAGAAGAAAACGACCAGGACGCCGAAAAAGCCTAGCGACGGATTCTAGTCCGCAATTCATACATCAAGGCAGTTGCAAGGAACAGTCCTCGGCCAACCAATTTACCGTAGGTTCTTTCGTTACCGCAGAGTTTCAACCTGGCGGTATTCTTTACGGCAGTGCAATACGGTTCCGCGGCCAAAACTTCCTTGAAGGCCTTGTAGCGGCCAAGGAACGAACCTTCCGCCCCCTTGCAGAAGAAACTGCGCAAAGCCATTTTCTTCGTCAAGAAAAGAACGCGGGCCATAAAGGCGTCACGCAAAGCCACATCATTTCCGCTCGCGCAAATAAAGGTCTCGATTTCGCGAATAATATTGGCGCAATCCATTACAAGCCTCTGTTCGTTGACATGGCAAAGCGAATCGTTCAAAATGCGGTAATGGTAAACGGGCACCTGCTTATAGGCAACCGTTTTGGCATGCTCAAAAACCTGCAAGGCCACCAAGCCGTCTTCGTACAGCTTTAACGCACCCGAAAAACGGATTCCGTTATCGACAAGCAGCGTTCGACGAATCAGCTTAGACCACAGCGCCGAAAACATATAGCTACAACTTGGCGAAGGGAACGGCGAATAGCCTTTGTACAAGACCATGCGCTGCACATCCCGAATCAGGTCCGCAGAATCTGTCGAGAATTCCTTTGCAAAAAAGCGATGCACGCTTTCGAAACCCTTCTCTTTCCAAATCCAGTGGTCGGCAATGGCGACGTCCACCGCACCGTCCGAGGTCGCCTCGAACAGCACCTGCAGAGCATCTGCGTTCAACCAGTCGTCTGAATCTACGAACAGCACGTATTCGCCGCAAGCCGCGGCAAGGCCGTCGTTGCGGGCCGCCGACACGCCGCCGTTCGCTTTGTGAATCACCTTGATGCGGGAATCTTTCGCTGCATATTCATCGAGAATTGCAGGGGAATTATCCGGGCTTCCGTCATCGACGGCGACAACTTCCCAATCCGAAAAAGACTGAGCAAGCACGCTATCGATACATTCACGCAAATATTTTGCGGAATTATAGACCGGAATGACAATACTGACTTTAGGCGTCATCGCTTACCGTCTGCAGAGCGTGATGATTGCGGTCATCAACCTTCGGCGGCGTCATGTAGTCGCCATAAAGTTGCGTACAGACAAAGTCATAATCTTCGGGGCCACAAATTTCGGTATCCTCGAACGGATACATTTTGCCCTTGCCGTAATACTTCTTATGGAACATCTCGCGGAACTTGTAGGCGCCCATGGCATTCACCAGATAATCCGACTTTTCGTACGGAGTCGCCGTCAGTGCGCGTTCCAAGCGGGCAAGGCATTTCTTGGTATCAAATAATTTCTGGATCGGCGTATGCAGACCAATCCACACTAAAATTCGTTCGTGCAGCGGGCGCCCTTTCTTGTTCACATCGACTAGGCGGTCAAAGCAAGAAAAACGATACATGGCTCGCAACAGCAGGACCTGATAAACTTTCAGCTTACGCAACAAACCGTTGTTCGGCATGGCGTCCAGCGGGAACAAGTCTATCCAGGCGAAAGTTTCTTCCGCCTTCAGTTTGTCATGACGTACAACCTTGAAGGTCGTATCTTCAATATGTCCAAAATAACGGATGCAGTCTTCGGAATTCTTGTACGAGCGGAACTTGATATTGCTCGATTCCGGCAGGCCTTCCAAAATCTTGCAAAGGCGTTCGTAATCCGGGCGCGGAATACCGACATCGATATCGTCATCCCAAGGAATAAAGCCCTTATGGCGAACCGCACCAAGCAATGTCCCGCCCAAGGCATAGTATTCAATATGATTATCTTTGCAAACTTGCTGGAAATATTTCAGCAAGTCAAGTTCCTTCAGTTGCAATGCGCGCAGGGACTCGTCCATCAATACGCCTGTTGCTCAACAAGTTGAGCGTCATGCACGTTCTTGTCGCAGTCTTCCGGTTCCTTCATGTAGTCACCGTACATTTGCGTAAGAACCTTGTCGGCATCTTCGGGGCCCATCAGTTGCATGTCTTCGAACTGATAAAGCTTGCCCTTGCCGTAGTAGGACTTCGGGAACATTTCCTTGAACTTGTACTGCCCCATAAAGTTCACGATCCAGTTCGAATCCTGCACCTTATAGCGGCGAAGCACTAAATCCAACTTGATTAACCACTTCTTGTAGTTCTTATGGCCGCTAACGCCCAAATCCTTGACAAGTGCGATCACGATTCGTTCGGACAACGGTCGGTTCGGGCGGTTCAGGTTGACCTTGTCAAAGCAGGCGACATGGTAACGCAGGCGCAACCACAACAGTTTCAGCATGTGGATCTTGCGCACAAACCAATTGTTCGGCATGCCATCCAGCGGGAAAATGTCGACCCAGAGGTTTTCCTTTCTCGAGACCAGGCTCCCGTTACGGTTCATCTCGTAGCGGGTATCCACAATTCTCGAGAAATAATAATGGTGGTCGGACTTGTCGCGATAAGAGCGCAATTCCAGATGTTTCGGAAGAATCTTCGGAACAAGTCTCAAAAAACGTTCGTAATCTTCTCGGACGATACCGATATCGATATCGTCATCCCAAGGAATAAAGCCCTTATGACGGACAGCGCCAAGCAAGGTCCCGCCCAACAGATAATATGGTATAGAATTTGCCTCGAGAACCGGCTTTATTTCCTTAAAGATTTTCAAAATAGGCACCTGCGCCTTCGAAAGAGGCACTGGTTGCCCAGTTTTTGAATCGAGTCCCATTTTCTTTACTCCGCTTTCCCCTTACCAATGCTAGACACTTCGAAACCGATCTTACGGAGCGCTTCGGCATCCAAGATATTGCGGCCGTCGAATACGAAGGCAGGCTTGGCCATACCCTTGTAAATGCGGTTCCAGTCGAGTTCTGCAAAGCACTTCCATTCCGTGCAGACTACCACAGCGTGAGCGCCTTCGGCGGCCTTGTACGGATCCTCCTCGAACTGTACCTGGTCAAGCACGTCCTTCAAATCGCGCTTGGCATCAGGGATAGCCTTCGGATCGGTAACGACCGGCAGTGCATGTTCGGCGAGCAAGTCGCGCACAACAAGGTTTGCAGGGCTTTCGCGAGTGTCGCCGGTATTTGCCTTGAAGGCGAAACCGAACACGGCAATTTTCTTGCTTGCAATCGTGTTGAACATGGTCTCGAGCATGCGGTCCACCACACGGTGGGTCTGCCATTCATTGATTTTCACCACCGATTCCCAGTAGGCAGCCACTTCGGGCAGTCCATAGTAGCCGCACAGGTACACGAGGTTCAAAATATCTTTCTTGAAGCAAGAACCGCCAAAGCCGATAGAGGCCTTCAGGAACTTGGGACCGATACGGCGGTCCTTACCCATCACGTAGGCAACTTCGTCCACGTCGGCGCCGGTCTTTTCGCAAAGGGCGCTAATCGAGTTAATAGAGCTGATACGCTGTGCCAAGAAGGCATTAGCGGTCAATTTCGTGAGTTCGGAACTCCAAAGATTCGTCGTGAGGATTCGATCGCGCGGCACCCAGTGGGCATAAACGTCTACCAGCTTCTGGCAGGCGGCAAGGCCCGATTCCGTCTGGTGGCTACCGATCAGCACGCGGTCCGGTTCAAAAAGGTCGTTAATGGCGGTACCTTCGGCCAGGAATTCCGGGTTGCTGAGCACTTCAAAGTGCAGGCCCTTGTCGTTAGAGTTCAAGATTCGTTCCATGGCGGCAGCGGTACGCACCGGGAGCGTGGACTTTTCCACGATAATCTTGCCTTCATCGGCAATTTCCAGGATGTTGCGAGCCGTCTTTTCCCAGTACTGCAAGTCAGAAGCCTTGCCGGCACCATGGCCAAACGTCTTGGTCGGGGTATTCACAGAGACAAAGATAATGTCCGCTTCCTTGATAGCAGAGGGGATATCGGTGCTAAAGAAGAGGTTACGGCCACGGGCACGCTTCACCACGTCATCAAGGCCGGGTTCAAAAATCGGGAGATTGTCGCTATTCCAGGCATCAATACGGGCCTGGTTGATATCGACCACAGTCACTTTCACATCGGGGCACTTGTCGGCGATAACAGTCATAGTGGGGCCACCGACATAGCCCGCGCCAATGCAAAGAATCTTGGTATTGTAACTCATAATGTGCCCAAATTTAGAAAATTACGCAATTCCTGACCTTGATTATAACTAAAGAAGGCACCGTTATGCACATTCGTAAGATATAAGGAACAACTTTTCGTTCACGGGGTGTTCGCTATAATACGAGGTGCTTGTTGCTCACACAGACCGCAACTTTACTTAAATACCGCGGTCAGGGCATCGATTTCACCCGGATTGACCGAACGCACCTGCTCCATTACACCATCGTTCCAGCCCGCCCAAACGCCACCGACGGTTGGCTCGGCTTCGAGTGTCACGGGGAGTCCTTCAAAGAAATTGACCGCCAGCGGGTACAAATCTATTTTCAGTCCATGGACTTTTATGATACCCGGTCCGCTTACCGAAAGTGACAACGCAATCGGGCGACCCAGTTCAAAGTATTCGCGCAGTTCATCGTACATGACTTCCGGGCGATCCTTCGCAAAGCTCTTGATATCTTCAAGCTCTCGGTCCATTCTCGAAGCATTCAAACGCCAGCGTTCCTGATCGCGCGGAATTTCCGATTCGATTTCGGACATCATGCTTTCGATACGGGCCAGTACGCGCGCGCTCGAGAAATTCATATTCAACAGCACCGCCATGCGGTTTACGAACGCCGTACGGAACCCGGGATTTTCAAGCAGGCTCCGGAACAGGAACGTATACTCGGGGCCGTTTGGCCAAGAAGGTCCGTCTTCTGCCGCGGCGAATTCAAAGATATTGTTCGTGTATTCGCTATAGCCGTTGCCCATTCCGAAATCCATGTCGTACAGGAACCATTTCCATTTCGTTTTCGGATTGCCGCTGCGCCATTTTTTCAGATTGTTGCCGGGCCAGTCGCGGTTATTCGCATACATTTCGGTCTGCATGTAATTCATGAAATTGTCAACGTCTATTTGCGACGATATATACGCATAATTCGTTTCGTTTTCGAGGCTGTTCAATTCAAGCCACTCCATCAGCGCCACGTAATCGACGGCGGAGCCTGCCGACACGGAATTGTCCGCCTTGAGCAGGTCGATATTGTCCGGATTCAACCCGTAATGCGTTTCAAAATAGTATTCCGTCGAGCGTTCGCGAATGCTATGGATGCCATAGTATTCACCGTTATAGTACACCACCGCAAATCGCCCGCGCTGGTAATCCACACCCAGGCCTTCGCTAATCGAACTTGCCAGGCGGTCGCGAATGTAATCGTTACCGAAATTGCTTCCGTTATTACGCAAAATGAAAACCTTGAACTTGTCCAGCTCCGGAAATTCCGGGAACAGGCAATAACGCAAGCGCTTGTCGCCATACTTTTCGCGGAAGGTGATCGCGACCGATTTCTTGTCGTTCTGGCGGCTGTAATTTCCAAAAATCTTGAGACCCGCACGTTTCACGAACGCCGGCGCATTCACGCCCGGTTCCAAGAATTCCACCGTCACGGGGATTTCCTTGTCGAGCCAGTAATTCGCACCATAATGCGGAGCCTTGCTCTGCGCGAAATTTCCTTCCATGTAGATTCCCGAATCCGGATCAAAAAGCGAATTCGGATCCGCTGTCAAGAGCACCACCGGCAAGGAATGTCTTTCGCCCAAGACATAAGTGCGCACCATTTCTTCGCCAGGGAGTTTTCCCGCCTCAAAAGAGGCACAGCGAATCGTCGTCGATGAATCCACCGCCAGCGAAACCGTCTCCGGAGAATCTGCCGTAGGCGCAAGGCCGCCCTTTTCGCAACGCACATTCGCGCCCTCAGGCAAGGCAATCACAAAAGGCTCCGCATAAAAACCTGATGACGGAATTTCTGTCAAAGTATCGACCGCCGGCGAACGCGACTGCACCACCGGTTGCGCCGCAAGGCCATAGGGCGAAGCGTCGCCAAAGCCAAAGCCCATCGTGCCGTCAGCAAGTGTGCCAAAGTTCCAAGTTTTCCCTACAGACATTTCTGGGTATGCAATAGAATCTACAATCGCCGTATCCGCATTCAGCAAATACAGGCGCCCACCCGACTCAGAAATCTTGAAGCCCGCATGCGGTTCATGCCCACGGTTACGGGCAATGTAGCTGAAAACCTTGACAGTCACTTCTTGAGACTCGTTCGCCTCGGGGCTCATGCGCGTGCCGTAAATATTCTTGAGGTCCGGGAACGTTGTCCCTGTCGGGAGTGGCATACGGTAAACCGTCGAAGAATCACCGGTTCCCGTAAGCACCATTTCATAGCCCTTCCAGTCATCGATATCGGGCTGCGTGAGCCTGAAAGACACCTTGCGATTCTTGGTAATGTAAGCCTGCATCAGGATTTCATTCGCCGCCGAAATGTCGAGCACATCGTCCTTGTCGGAACTTCCAGTGCCCACGAATACTGCAATCGAAGACCAGCCAAGCTCCTCGTTCTCGCCCAATCGCATCACGGCTCCAAAACGACTTTCACCATTTTCCTTAAAGCAGTTCTTTTTCTGACCAGGCAAGGGATCCGCATAGCTATAACCCGGCGGGTCGCTTTGGGAATCGGTCCATGTCCAGCAACCAGGTCCAATCATGTCAAGCGAATCATGCGGCAATACGTAATCAGGGTAATTCTTGCCCGACATGAACACCAGCAGAAACGCATTTGGTGCCATTTTCACATTCCCGAATTTCCACTTGAACGGTTCCGTTTTCGAATCGGTCAAATACAGGCCTGACAAATCTACCGTATCGGCCGAGGTATTGAAAAGTTCTACCCAGCCGGCATCACCACCCTCGTGGTCCTCATAAACGATATTGATCGGGTCAATCTCGGTAAACATGACCGGGCCACCCACAAACCGGAGCGTTACACTATCGGCAGCCGTAGAATCATTTGCTGGAACATCCTGTTCAGACTTGGAAGAACTCGACGAATCATCGGAACATGCCGAGAACACCAAAAACGACAGCAACAATATGCCAGAGAACGACCCTCCGGCCTTACGAACTAAAGACGAGAAAAAACGCCAACACACCATGTATTGAATATATATTAAATCGCCTACAATCGGCGAATAGTAAGATATTCTTAAAGTTGTTGTTTATTCTTTCTTCTAGGGCGGCGCACAATGAACAGGCATGCACCAATCAACACAAGGGTCACCGAAATCACCTTGCCCATCGGGAACGTTTCCGAAAATACGAGCACGCCGGCCAAAGTCGGCACCGCAGCGCCAACGGCCGCGCTGAACGGAATAATGAACAGCGCGCGACCGCGGGAGAACGATACCTGCGAATACAAGAAGGCTATGCCATACGTCGCAATGTAGCCGAGCGTCCTAAAATCCAAAAGCAAGTTCGCAATCGAAGAAAGTTCGATATGGTCCAAGTCAAAATCCATCGCGAGACTCTTATAGAATGCTGCCGAAAGTCCAAAACCCACACCCATAATCAAGGAGTCGACCATTTCGCGGTCCTTGACCCACAAATGCGCCAGCAACGTCACGGCACTCAGCCCGCCGGCGTATGCCCACAGCATTCCGACATTCTGGACCGCCGTCGATCCGCCCAGGTTTTCGACAGAGTACAACAGGCCAGCCACCACAAAACAAATCGCGATCACAATGCGCTTGGTCAAAGCCTCTTTCAAAATGCAAAATCCCATGAGGGCGGTAAGCACCGGATTCAAGACCATCATGGGCTGCACCTGGCTCAAGTCATAGCGGGCCATGGCAATGTAGTAGCCGAGCGTGGCAAGGCCAGAACAGCAAATACCTAGCCACCAGAACTTGTTGGTGACAACACCCTTGAAAAATTCCCAAGGTTTCGAAGTACCGCCCGTGCGCTTGCCCACCGCAGACACGCCCGATTTTTCGAGAATGTTCCCGCAAGCAAAAAGAAACGCCGGTCCGATAGTAAGGAGAAGAAAGAGCATAGCAGTTGGTAGAACTTAGTTGGTAGAACTTAGAAATTTTCTAGAAGTAGGTTTTTCTAATCCATGCAACATCTTAATAATTTCATTTAAAGCTACTATAGAGGTTTGAACATCTTCATCATTTAAATAACCAAGATTTTTACAAATCAAAAGTTGAGTTTCCAACTCTGTTGCTGAACCTCTGGCAACTCTCATGAAAAAAGATTTTTCATTTTGATTATAACGACCACAGCCTTCAGCAATATTAGACGGTATAGAAACAACAGCCCGCCTCATCTGATCTGACAATGCGTAATTTTCTTCCCTAGGCAATTTTTTTACAAGGCCATAAACATTCGTAGTCAAAGACATAGCCTTTTGCCAAACAATCAATTTCTTATAATTCGATTCCATACGTATATAGAACGGTTGTTCTAAAATCTAAGTTCTAAGCTCTAAGTTCTATAACCCATCATAGATTTCCTGGTAGATCCAATAATTCCCCATGACGCGCTTTACGTAGTCGCGGGTTTCCCAATAGCTAATGTCTTCGGCGCGCACATCCCAGGACTTGCCTTCGCCAGCCGCCTGCCAGCGCTTGGTGGGCTTGGGGCCTGCATTGTAATTGCCCAGCACGTACATGTAGTCGTCATTATATTCGGTCTTCAAGTCAACCAGGTAGCGGATTCCCAGACGAATGTTCATGTAGGCATTAAACAGCTGACGCGGCTCGAAATTCGGGATGCTTTCTTTTTCGGCAAGCATTTTGCCCGTTGCAGGCATAATCTGCAAGAGTCCGCAGGCACCAGCCGGCGACATGATTTCAAAATTGAAAATCGATTCCTGGCGCATCACGCTGTATACAAAGAACGGATCGATGCGGTCACCCGAATGGAACTTGACCTGGTCCATGTACGGAACAGGGAACAGGTAATGCAGCACGTCGATGGGCGGCGCCATCAGGCGGCGTCGATCGATATTGTTCTGGAACTGGCGAGCGAGGCGATACCCGGCAGCGGTTTCGCCCATTTCGTAGAAGAGTTTGCCGTATTCGTACAAGAAATCCAGACGTTTCGCGTTCTTCTTGCGGGCTTCGTCGTAAAGGGCAAAGGCCTGATCGCTAAAGCCGTACTGGAACAGCGTGCGAATGCGGTTGTAACGTTCCGGATTGTAAGTCGTATCGGGCTTGCCCACCTTCTGCGAGGCACGCACCCAGGCAAGCGTCTGTTCCGGAGCCATGCGCACGCCGTGTGCATACGGTACATCCTTTTCAGCCATCAGCTTGTATTCCACCAACTTCATGCGGCTGCGGTGAGCATAGTAGGCCAGCGGGAAATCGCGAATACAGTCGAGGTAAGCTTCACGGGCCAAGGAGTCCTTTCCGATCTTCATGTAGGCATCGCCCAGGAACATGCGGGCGCCGCTTCCGCTCCACAGGAACGGCTCCTTGGTTGCCTCAATCAGCGCCGGAATCGCTTCATTCCACTTTTCCTGTTTGAAGTACACAAAGCCAATACGGAACTTGGCCCACTGGCGCTTGATATTATTCTTAAAGCGTTTGTGCGAAAGAGTCCTGTAGCAAACAATGGCGCTATCGTACTGTTCCTTCTGTTCGTATTCGAAACCCTTCACCCACAAGTTGTTGGCGTTTTCCTTGCTGAACTGGTTTGCATCTTGCAAGGCGGCATCCATCTTGCGGATTTCCTTTTCGTAACGGGCGGCGTTATTGCGGTACAGGCGCAGAATCGACTGCATCCACAAGGGGCGCGCTTCTACAGAATCCAGCAGGAACTTGAACTGCTTAATGGATTCATCATCGCGCTTGAGCGTGCGCAATGTCACTGCGCGCTTTTCCCACAAGGCAATACGGGTTCCCATATCCAAGGAGCTCGGCGCAAGCTTTTTCTGCAGCGAATCTTCGGGCGGCGGGAGCGCCGCCTCCGGCGAAAGCGAGACAAGCACCGAATCCAGAATGCGAATGGAATCCAACAGAGTCAGGCATTCGTTGGCATTATCTTTGGCGCAAGCCATCCTGGCATAAGCCACCTTTTCTTCCAAAGTCTCGGGAGCGCCACGCACCTTGCGCAGCCTACGGATGGCAGCGAAAGCGGAATCCTTGTAGTTAGAGGCACTCGTCAGGAGCCTCAGGTAAATTCGCTTCGCCTCTTTCATCTGCTTGAACTGTTCCAGATACTGGGCATAGCGATAACGCAAAGCCGCCGCATCGTCGGACTTCGGGTACTTTTCCACGAAAACCTTCAACGAATCCGCATGGGCGCGGTCACTCAACGTAGAGTCAGCCATCGCCGCCTCAATGCGTAACCTGGATGCAACGCGGTCAAAAGAAGCATCCTGGTCCAGATTCTTGTACAGTCCCAGCACCACGCGCATATTCTTGTAGTCACGCAGCTTGAACAGGCACTTGGCCATTCTCAAAATCACGGAGCCATCCAACAGGGCATCGCGACCACGCAGGGAATCGTAGGCGAAGTAGGCGCTGTCCCACCATTCCTTGTAAAAGAACTGGGCCGCACGTGCAAAGTCGCGGACGTTCTTGGGCTGTGCCTTGTCTTCGCTCAAAGCCTTCAGGCGGTCGTAGCGCACCACCACATCCTGGAACTGCGAGGGCGGAATCTGTTCCAGGGACTCGTACGGATTCGGGGGCGTAAACGGCATCGACGCAATCAAGCTATCAGTCGCTTGCGATGGTAGCGGACTCGGCGCCACAGACGTAGAGCCTGCGAACACGCACACGCCTAAAAACACAACCAACAAAACAATCCTACACATATTTTCTCCTAAAGTCTGCCGCAAGGACCTTCGGTCCTTCAAGCAGGGAGCGTTACCGCAAACCGATTCTGCGATAGGCTCATTCCGTCTATTTCTTACTGCTGTCCACCTGACCCACAAAGCTGGAGATGCCCAAGTCGCGAATCGTCTGGGCATACTTGCCACGCATAAAGGAGTTCACGCTTTCCGCATCATCCATCTGCAACACCGTCAGCGCAGAATCGCGCACATCTTCGAAGTTAATCGAGCGAATAATCTTCTTTGTGGACATCACGCTCCACGGAGTCATCGAGAGTTCGTCAACTCCAAGGCCAACCAGCAGCAGCACGCTCAACGGGTCCGCACTCATTTCACCACAAACCGCCACAGGGATTCCTTCACGGTGTGCCGCCTGAACCGTCTGGTAAATCATGCTGAGCACTGCCGGATGGTGAGGCTGGAACATGTCCGTAATCAATTCGTTCGTACGGTCCACGGCAAGCGTAAATTGTACAAGGTCGTTCGTACCGATGCTAAAGAAGTCCACTTCTTTGGCGAGCTTGTCGACAATCATCACGGCAGCAGGCACTTCAATCATCACGCCGATTTTCACCTTCGCGACTTTCTTGCCGGCCGCTTCCAGTTCCTTTCGGCACTTGACAATGCATGCCTTGGCGCGACGGAATTCTCCCATGCCAGAAATCATGGGTAACAACAGCCGCAAGTTTTCCTTGGTGTTGGCAAGGAGCAAGGCCTTGAGTTGCGTACAGAAAATATCTTCGCGGTCCAAGCACACGCGAATGGAACGCCAACCCATAAACGGGTTCGATTCGTTCACTGCCGTAATGCCACTCACCAGCTTGTCGCCGCCGGCATCCAGAGTACGGATCGTCACCGGGCAGGGGTACATGGTTTCAAGAATGTAGCGGTACGCGTCGCGCTGTTCATCCTGAGTGGGAGCGTCGTTTCGCAAGAACAAAAATTCAGAACGGTACAGGCCGATTCCCGTCGCACCGAAGTCGGTCACCTTTTCCGATTCCGACGGAAGTTCAATGTTGGCGTGCAGGGTAATGTACTTGCCGTCGCGGGTCATCGGCTCCAGCTGGCGCATCGTGAACAATTCACGGCGCTGCCTTTCGAAGACTTCTTGCCTTTCGTGGAAATCCTTGACGTCATCCTGGTTCGGATTGATAATGACCTGGCCGCTTGAGCCGTCGACAATCACCGTGTCGCCGGTCTTGACTTGGGCCGCAAAATTTCTAAGGCCAGACACCAACGGTATCTGGAGCGAGCGAGCCAAAATGGCCACGTGGCTCGTGCGGCCACCGGTATCCATCGCAAGCCCCGCCACCTGGCCGGGCTTGATCGACATCAAAAGGCTCGGTAAAAGTTCGTGCCCGACAAGCACCACTCCGTCTTCGGTAGCCACATCCTCGAGCACCGGTCCGGAATCTTCCATGGCCGCCATCAAGCGGTTGTACACGTCCCTCAGGTCGGCCGCCTTGTCGCGCATGGCCGGCGAGTCAATCTGTTCGAACTTGTCGATGTAGGCACCCAAGACCACATGCACCGACCAGCGGGCATTCTTGTGTTCCTTGCGGACCTTGTCGATTACCCCGTTGATCAAAGTGGGGTCCTGTAAAATCATCAGGTGAGTCGCAAAGATTAGGCTGTCCTTCATCCCGGTGCGACTTTCGGAAAGTTCCTTGATCTGTGAAACTTCCTTGACCGTCTTGTGGACCGCCTTCAAGAAAAGCTGTTCTTCGTCCGCAAGTCGGCTCTCGGGGAGAGTCTCCTCCACCACCGAAATCTTCCGGTTCGTGACCGGAAAAATACATCCCATGGCAAAGCCCGGGGATGCAGGAACGCCCGTCATAACAGTACGGACGTGTTCCGGCTTCTTAACAGGGTTCTTCGTTGAAGTGGTCATTAAACAGACTTTCCAACTGAGACGCGACCTGTTCTTCGTCTTCGCCATCAATTTCGAATTTGACTTCGGAACCTGCAGGAATAGCAAGCATCATCACATTCAAGATGCTCTTGGCATTCGCCTTCGATCCCTCGAACACGATGGATATATCGCTCTTGGCTTGGCCGGTGATATCGACTATCATTCCGGCGGGCCTTGCGTGTATCCCCAACTTGTTTGTTACCACCAATGCTTTTTCGATCATTGTTTTCCTCAGAAAAAATCCACGTTGATGTCTAGACCATCTTGTAAAATAATGCGAACCAAGCTATCCGCCGAATGAACGGTCTTGACCAGGTCGTCATGCAGGGTGCGGTCGTTCAGCAAGATACCCACCGTGTTGTCCTTGGATTCAATCTTCTTCTGGACCTTCACGACGAGTTCATCCAAATGAGTTGTCACTTTTTCCAGTTCGCCCAGCAACTTGTCGGCGTTGCCCATCACCTTTTCGGTGTTCGCGAACATGTTGTCGATCGGCGGTTTCACGCCATCAATCAAGTTATTCACCTTGACCGTCACCTGGTTCAAGCCTTCAAGGCTCTTCCTAAGCTGCGGGTCAGCCGTATTCAGCATCACAAGCACGCGGTCTTCCAGCTTTTCTGCCTTCACGAGCAAAGTCTTGAAGCGTTCCTGGAATTCCGGGTTCACAATCGTCTGGTTCAAAGCCTGCTTGACCGATTCCAGCAGCACCTTCGTCGAGTCGCAGACCTCACCCACAAGACCAAGAGCTTCGGCGATACCGGCATCGAACTGGCCCGTAATGGTATCGCCCGGGGCAAAGTAGCTCGTCGAATCACCCAGAATCATACCAATCTGGCGTTCGCCCATGATACCGATATTCTGCACGCGAATTTCGGAATCCTTGGGGATTTTCACGTCGGTGCGGAGTCTAATGGTCACCACCACGCGGTGGCCGGCCAAATCGATCGATTCCACCTTACCGAGCTTCACACCGTTTACCTTGACGGGGTCATCGAGCACCAGGGTACTCACCTGGGTAAACCGCAGATAATAGGTGTTAAAGGTTTCGCGAGGGTCCTTCTCGTTTAAGAAGAATATTCCAAAAACAAGAATAATCAGGGCTAGGATGACCACCAAGCCTACTGAAAAATAAAGAGCCGAATACTTTTTCATTTGGGTTTTAATCTAGCATTTTTTGTATGCTATACAGAAAAAGCTCTCCGAAAGAGAGCTTTTAAAACCGGATTTATGGGGGCTATTCGTCAATTCGAACAATCGGACTGTTGTTCTCGATGCCATTCACATGGCGATCCAGCCAGTCCAAAAGCAAGGCATCGCGTTCTTCCTTCGGGAGCAAGAACTTTTCGCGGCCCACCTTCTGCATATAAACGTCCAAATACGTCATCAAGACGCCACCTGCCACCGACACGTTCATAGATTCGGTAATGCCGTACTGGGGCAGTTTGAATTCGTAGTCTGCATGGGCGAGCGTATCGGGGTGATTTCCATGGAATTCACTACCCAGGTAAAAGGCGGTGGGCTGGCTCAAGTCCAGATCCAGAACAGAATTCGTGGTATTCGTGCTGGCCACGGCAATCTTGTAACCCTTGGCGCGCAATTTTTCCATGCACAGCATGCGCTTCTTGTAAAGGTACAGGCTCATCCACTTGTAGCTACCTTTCAGAATGGACTTGTTCACGCTATAGGCGTTGTCTTCTTCGATAATGTGGACATCCTGCAAGCCGAACACTTCGGCCGTACGGATCACGGCAGAAATATTGTGCGGGTCGAACAAATCTTCGAGCACCATGCAAAAATGTCTCGTACGGCGGTCCACCACAGACGTCAAAAGTTCACGACGGCGTTCCGTCACGCGTTCCAAAAGGGATTCCAAAGTTTCGTTCGTCATTTCTTTTCCTTAATAACCTGAAGGTCCTTTACCATAATAGGCACCGCCTGCATATCCTGTTCCCGCTTTTGCTTGCGTGCTTTCTGCAAGCGTTCAAAATCGCCAAGTTCCCAATGAGCGCCGTTTACGACTTCTTCGAAATCCAAAACGTACTGCACGTTTTCATCGGACTTGAGAGCAGCACTCTTGAGCATGGGTTCCTTATTGCCGCTAAAGTACATTCCCGACGCTTTCTTGATATCGTTCACAATCTGCTCGATTTTCGTGTTCACGACACTTCTGAACACCTTCATCTGCATAATGGAATTGAGCACCGAATTGCCCGGGAACACGATTGCAGTTAACTTGTACTTAATAATCTTGCCCGGCATCGGGTCCATGTCCAAGTAGGCGATTGCCGTTCCGTGGAGAGCCCACTTCAAAATTTTTGCATGACCGTACCCAAAGAACAAGTCGCGCATGCCAAGCTTTTGACCGGCGCTGTCCTGCAAGGCCCAGTAGAATTCGCCCGAAAGGCTACGGCCATTGCTACCGTTAAAGAACCGTCTGTTCGGGTGCGTGTATTCAAGCACGTAGTTTTCGTCGAGATAGGCGTTTATCAGCTGCGCCGTAAACGGCATGTTGTCGAACAAGTACTTGATAACGTTTTCATCAAGCGGAAGCGTTCCCGCATAAGTGTATTCCACGCGGTACTGGCGTCCGAGTCTCGCATAAATTTCAGGAACCATCGGGGCCTTGGGGTCGGCCTTGTATCCGCGACTTGCCAGTTCCTTGTAAGGCTTGCAGAATTCGTCGTCGTACTTGACCTTGGGCCAGGGTTTCATGTCATCTTCAAAACAGCCTTCGAACACCTGGTTCATGCAAATCTTGAGCCCAGAGCAAAGCGAGCGCAAATCATCGTTGCTGCCCAGCTTCTTGCGCAGGTTATCATGCATGCGCACCTTCACCATGGGGTCTACCGATACGGCATAGTTCGCCGCAGGATTGTCACCAGCAAAAGAAACCGAAATGCTCAAAAGCATTCCCGCAAGCACACCCCCTGCAATACGGCTTAGCCACGACATAATTATCTAAACTCCAGACTGTCCTGAGGTATAACGGTGAAGGGTTTAATCGATTCCAATTTCGAAACGGGAGCAACAATCGAGGTGGTCATTTTATCCATGTCAAAATATTTCTTGACCATCGCCTTCACTTGGTCGGCAGTCACGGCATTGATTTCTTTCACGTATTCCAGGTAGTGGTCGTAAGACTTGCCCAACAATTCGCCCTTTGCAAAAATCACGGCAGTCGCCTCAGGGCTGTCGAACAGGCTCGGCAGGCTTTCGATCAGGGATTTCTTAGCCTGTGCAAGTTCTTCTTCAGTGGGCCCCTGTTCGGCAAATTCGTTCACCACTTCGCGAATCAGCTTCAAGGCGAATTCCACCGATTCCACCTTGGTCTGCAGCGCAATGGTCACCATGGCCGTGTCGCGGTAGTCGTTACCCACCGAGCTGTACACGCTGTAGGCAAGGCCTTCATCACTACGCACACGGTTCATCAGGCGGCTCGTAAAGCTGCCGCCGCCCAGAATAAAGTTCGCCACCGCCGCCGGATAGTAATCCGCATGGGGCCTACGTACAAAGGGCTGGTTCATCGAAATGTTGGCCTGCGTGATATCCTTATCGACCACATAGATTCCGGGCTTTCTTACAAACGTAAGCGGAGTCGGTTCCTGCACCACAGGCTTTGCCCCCATCTTCACGGTCTTGGCAACCGCGGCATTCCAGCCTTCAAAGAATTCCTTGAGCATGGTCACCGCGGAATCCTTGTCGATATCGCCCGAAAGGGCGAACATGATTCGGGAATCCGCATACACGCCCTGGGCCAGGCGCTTCAAGTCGGCAATCGTCACCTTCTTGTAGTCGGCGGCATTGGCATCCCAAAGTCTCGGGTTCGGAGCGTAATTCACTTTGGAGCGGAGCGCCGAAAGCACCTTTGCCGGAGTATCGTAGCGGCGGTCATAGGCGGTCAGGTAATTCGCACGCAGAATTTCGAACTGTTCCTTATCGAAAGCCGGCGCCGTCAGCACCTGCTTCGAAAGCGAAAGCATGTTCGCGAAATCCTTGGACAGACAGTCGATATCGAAAGTCGAGGTAAACGTTCCGACCGACGACGTGATTCCGGCACTGATAAATTCCAGGGAATCGTCCAGCGCCTTGGCCGAAATGCCACCACCGCCACCGCGGCGAAGCATACTACCCACCATCGACGAGGCCGCCTCGTCTTTAAGAGCAAGCGGCACACGAGGCTGTTCAAAGTAAACCGTAAAGTTCACCAGCGGCAGGCTCCTGTCGCTCACGATATAGCCCGAAATGCCCGGAGCAATTTCTACGCGATAATCCTTCGGATAGGGAGCCACATACTTGTACTCCGGAAACTGGATATCCTTGTAACTTGCGGGAATAGCGGGCTCAGCCTTTTTTTCAACGGCGGGAGTCGCCACCGAATCCGCCTGCGCGACAGCCGGAGCCGGCTCCGTCTGCGGTTCCGGCGAACTAGAACAAGCCCACAAAGCAAACGCAGTCGCTACCGACGCAACCATCGAAAAGAAAACTTTCAAATCAAACTTCATCATCATGAAAGATAGTAAATCGGCATATAAAACCACACGGATTCAAAATGCCCAACGGCATTTCTGATAAAAAATAAAAATTCAACCAATTAAAACTTGATTTCACACTAAAAATCTATGAAAAACAAGAAAACGCGTTAGCGTTTTCCAATAAATGCGCAAGGCGAGTGTTGCAGGACTGCTTGCAGGCCTATAACCGAGCCGAGCATTTAACGCCGTTGGCGTTCGTGGCTACGGTTATGCCATAACAGAAAACAAGTTTTCTGCTGCGTCATAACCTTGCACACTTTTAGTACTTTAGTACAATCCGTGTGGCTCTAAAAAAAGCTCTTGACGCGTAATTCTTTTCTATCTTTCGCCACATGCCAGGCATCATCCGTTTTGCACCGAGCCCTACGGGCTTTCTACACGAAGGGCACCTGCTTTCCGCCCTTTACGTGTACGCCGCCGCAAAAAAATGGGACCTCAAAATCCACCTGCGCATCGAGGACCACGATCAAGGCCGTGCCCGCAAGGAATATATCGAAGGCATCCGCGAAGATCTCGCCTGGTTCGGCTTCAAGTACGACAGCGAAAGCATCCAGAGTTCGCATTTTGACTTTTTCCAGAAAGTTCTCGACAAGCTCACCGCCAATGGCCTCGTTTACCCCTGCACCTGCAGCCGCAAGCAATTGCAATCCGAAAACCCCGTAAGCGAAACCGGCGAAGTCATTTACCAAGGCAAGTGCTATAACGAATTCAGAATTCGGAATTCAGATTTCGGAGTAAAAAATTCTAAAGTGCGAACTCCAAACTCCGAATTACCGCATAGCCTGCGCATCGTAATTCCAGACAAAGTAATCAACTGGCACGACGAACGCCTCGGCGACTTCGCCGAAAATCCGAAAAAGCAATGCGGCGACTTCCCTATCCGCGACCGCGAAGGCTTTTGGACCTACCAATTCGCCGTCTGCATCGACGACCTCACCGAAGGCATTACCCACATCGTCCGCGGCGAAGACATCCGCAATTCCACCGCCCGCCAGATTGCGCTTTCCCAGCTGATTGCCGACACCTGCCAGGGCGACCAGGCCCTTGCTATCCCCCCGTACACGCGAGCACTGTATTTGCACCACCCCCTTATTGTGGATTCCGGCGGCAAAAAGCTTTCCAAGCGCGAACACGCCTATAGCCTCCGCCAAGACAAGGACAGGGGTAAAACGCCCCAGGAACTCCTTGGGCAAATCCTCTACAAAGCGGGATTTTTGTCCAACAATACCCCGACAACGTTGGAACAGGCGATAGCGACCGTCGCAGAGCGTCTATAAGCACGCCTTTTTTGCCCCTTTTTAATCACCTAATTCCCCAACCAGCAATAAATTAGGTATATTCAAGGTATGTCTTCACCTTCTGCTATTGTCGCCAAAATTCGGCAAGAAGCCGCCCTCTTTGACTCCAAAGACCGTTTACTCAGTTTTTCGACCAAGAACGACTTTCAGTCTCCCCTGATTACCGAAGCCGGAGACCTCTTCTACGAAAAATGGGTACAGGCTCAAGGGCCGCTTCCCCTGGAATCCTTTTTCCAGGTTTCCCAGAATTTTTCGGCGCAGCAAAAGATTACCGCCCTCGACACGATTTCGGCGGTACTCCGCCAAAAACTCGACGATCTCGGTGAGACAGACCTTTACCTGCTTCTCGGCTTTTTAAAGTGGGACGGCAACGCCCTTGCCCCGAGCCTCCTGGTTCCGCTCGACTACGACGCCACCAAGGGCACGGTTACCATTTCCAAGCGTACCCCCATCGAAAATATCGTTTTGCGCGAGCGCCTCAAAGACTCCATCGCGCTCCCCACCGCCGAAGACGCAATCATCAACGGCAAGTTCAGCCTGCTTCTGTACTTTTCACAATTTGAAAAAGCCATAGCATGCGAACGCAACTGGCGATTCACCCGCCACGGGCTTTGCCTCGGTTTTTTCAATACCAACCTGCTCGCCCTCAAGAAACGGTTCAGCAAGGGCTTTTCCGACAAGTCTATCGACGGAAACCCCATCCTGGCATCCCTCCTTCGCAACGAAGGCTTCCAGACCCAGGAATCCCTTTTCGAAGAGCAGGATTTCGACAATGTCTTCTCGCCCGCCGACCACCATTTCCTTTACACCACTGATTCGCATACGAATAAAGTGACGGTGGATGCCGAAAACGAGAACGCCTGTGCATACGCAATCCAGACGCTCCCCGGCACCGAAAAAATAAAGGTGGCCGCAAACATTGTCGCCGACGAAATCGCCCAAGGTAAAAAAGTCCTAGTTGTCCACAAGCGCGCCGTTACCAAGCGTGCCTTCCAGAACGCCTGGCGACCGCCCTTCCGCAGTTTCCCGAACAGCGACAGAAGTGCACTCGAACAGAAAGTCCGCGCCATGCGCAACGGTTTTCTGGAATACTACAACGCAGTCAACAAGCCCATTCCGCCCACCAACGTGGTGCTTTCGGACTTGCTACGCGAATTCAAGGACGTAAGACCGCCCAAGAAGAAGTTCCCCGACCGCATTTTCCGCGGTATCGCCCAACTGGACTTTGACGGCTACCAGGAACTCAAGAAAGATCTCCAGATTCTGTCGGAGCTCTATTTCGACAAGAAGGGAGTCGAAGCCCGCAAGGCCTTCCGCGGCGTAAAGATTTCAAGCCTTTCGCCCGAACAGCAGCAAGCACTTTCCGAAGATCTACGCTGCGCTGCAGAAAGCGCCCAGAAACTCGCCCCGATTATCCAGAAAATGGAATCGACCGGACTCTTCCCCACCGGCATATTCCTGTCGGGCATGATCGACATCCTCGAACTGCTGCGCGACAACTTTGACGAAAAAACGCCTACGTTCGAAGACTGGCAACTGCGCAGCCACAACTGGACCGCCTACAGGGACACCCTCATGCACCTCCCCGAAGCGGGCGACCAATGGGTGCGGTACCGCAGGCAGACCTCAGACATTTACACCGACAACGCCGTCGACGAAAACATCCAGAACGCGCGCGACGACTTCGCCGAATGCCAGAACATTTCTCTCAAGGGTCTTTCGGAACGCTACCGCACTTCGCGCAAGCGCCTCATGCAGGTCATCCGCAAGCCCAAGACCGTCGACTCCGACGCCAAGCTCCTGGACTTGATCGACACACTCCTCGAACTGCAGGCAAACAAGAAAACTTACAAGGAAAGCGCCGTACTCGGCAACCACTTGCTCGGACGCGACTGGCACTTCGAAGGTTCCAACTGGGTCGAACTCAACCAGAAGATTCAGTACATCTACAACTTCCGCGACCAGCACCAAGACGACCCCAGGTTCGACCTGTTGTTGCAGCTGCTGGAACAGTGGCACAACTTCAAGGACTTGCAGCCGGAACTTTCGAACCTCTGGAATTCCGTCATCGAGCTCCAGACATCGATCAAGCAAATCAACAAGGACCTGGATCTCGAGACTCCGCTCGAAAGCCTGAGCATCGAAAAATGGCTCGGCCAGATCCAGGTATGGAACGACAACTGGAGCCACCTCGACATCCACCTGCAGCTGACAGCCCATCTCAAGAAGATGGAAGGCTACTGCAACACGGCCCTCATCGAATACCTCAAGGATCCCGAAAACGCAGACGCCGACTTCAGCAGTGCACTCGCCCATTACTGGACCGGCGCCCAAATCCAGGCTGCCACCAAGGAATGTCCCGTGCTCTTCTCGGAATCGCCAAAGACCAAGGCGCAAAAGAGCAAGGAATACCGCTCGCTCCTAGACCAGTTCTGCAGCGCAAACTTCAGGGAACTGCACAGCGCCGTCGATGCCGACCCAAGCGTTCTTGTTGTCGAAGAACTTTCCGACGCCCTCAGCATCCCCGAAAAGCAGACCTTCGACATTTCGATTATTCTTGACGCCGACGCCATCTCGCTGGTCGAAGCCTTGCCGATCCTGCTTGCCGCACCCAAGACCATTCTCATTGGCGACCCGCACAACCCGAGTCACGACTACCTGCCGATCGACGCCTTCCACGAAGAAGCAGTCACGCGCAGTGCCTTCTTCCAAGAAAGCATTCTGACAGCGGCTCTACGCCAGGGCGCACCGACTAGGGAACTCTGGTTCACCTCGCAGTACGGCGACCCGGCAATCGTCACGTTCGCCAACGAACGCATCTACAATCACGGAATCAAGCAGTTTCCGCCCCCGAACAACGAAATTTTCAAGGGGATTTCGATCAAGGAAGTTTCCGACAAAATCGAAACGATCGCGCTTACGGCTATCCGCCACGCAGAGCGCCATCCCGAAAAGACTCTTGGTATCATCGCATTCCACCAGTCTACCTGTCAAGAAATCGAAGACGCTATTCGGGCCAGACTTGTTGCAGGCACCCCTGCAGCCGCCTTCTTTACAAGGCCGAACGCAGACATCCGCTATTACGTCAAGACGCCCGAACGCGCCGTGGACCAGTTCCGCGACACCATTCTCCTTTGCATGGAAGCCGAAGGCGCCGGTGGTCTCGACCACAAGATTGCAGTCTGTTCGACACTTGCCAAGCGCGAACTCCGCGCCTTCATTACCGAAGCCGACCTTGCTAAAATCGCATCGCAAAAGAATTCGCTCTTCCGCGAATGGCTCAACTTCTTGCAGTCCAGACAATACGACCCCGTGGTCGACATCGAACCTGCAGACTCCCCGCTCCGCAGCGAAGTCATCGAAGCCCTGAAGAACGAAAACATCCTGGTGCAGGAATATTCTTCAAAGGGAGGCATTCCCGTGGGCCCGGTCGTTATCGACGCAAACAACCCCACGCATTTCCTGGCGCTTATCGAAGACGATTGCACCACGGAACGATTCCGCGATTCTATCGAAGACCGCGACTACGTGCGCCCGCAGATTCTCAAGCAGCTCGGCTGGAAGGTCATGAACCTTTGGCTGCCGTTCTGGTACATGGCCAACAAGGACGAAGTCGGACACCTTCTCGCAACGCTCGCTATCGAACAGAGTGTGGCACCCCCGCCCACTGTCGAAACCGACGAAGACGACGGTTCCGAAGTGTTTGACGCCGCCTCGAAACCCATGACAGAACCATACGTGGTCCAGCATCCGAAAATCGAAGGCACGGCCCACGACAAGCCCATCGCAGAACTCCCGACTGCAGCAATCATTACGCAGCTCAAGTTCTATGTTGATTCGGAAGCCCCGATCCACGAAGAAATCTTGAAACAGCGCGTTCTGGAACTGCATCATGTCGACAGGGCAGGCCCCGTGCTCCAGAAGGCGCTCACCGAAGCAATCCTCCAGGGGTTGCAGAAAAAACGCTTTATCAAGACCGGGCCGTTCTACTACTCGCTCAAGGCCAAGGATCTGGTGGCACGCAACCGCGCAAACCGTCCGGACTTTGAACGCAAGCTCGCCTACGTGGCGCCCGAAGAACGCGCCCTCATGCCACAGAGCATGGACGAACACGCCATCAAGCAGGCTATGGGACTGTTAGAATAATTTGTAATGCGGAATGTGATGTGTGCGTGCGGCTTCGCCGCAATGCGCAAAGCGCGATGTGGAATGACAAATGTGGAATGAATAATTTCACATTCCACATCTCACACTACACATTCTTACTTCACTTTTACTACGAAAGCTGTAATGTTGTAGGCGGACAGTTCGCGAGCCTTGTCTTCGGCGGCCTTCTTGTTACCCCAGCCACCGCCACGGAGCTTGTAGAACGGGGCGTCGAACACCACCTGGACCGCATAGCCGGTGCTTGCAGAAAGCTGGGCGCGGCGACGCTGGGCGGCATCGAAATCAGCCACCGATTCAAACTGGAGCATGTAGTAGCCGTCAGACTTGGAAGCCTTGGCAGCGGCCTTCGGCATAGCATCGTTCTTGGTGCTAGCGCTATCGCGCAGGGAGGCGTTCAAAACAGGTTTGTATTCCTTGCCGCGGAAAAGGGAATCCAAATCGGTCGGTTCAGCGGCAAAGGCCAAAGCGCAAAAACTAATAACAGCTAAAATCTTTCGCATGTCATAAATATAAAAAAAGGAACGGAATTTATCCGTTCCCTTTTCAAATCTGTCCGTCAGATTCCTAGTTGCTAGAAGCCTTCAGGTAATCCGTCACAGGCTTCGGCGAGCGCTTGATGCCCCAGACAGATGTGCTTTCCTGCTTAGCTTCCTTACCGGCAGAACCGAGCTTCACGTAGGAATTGAGCTTCACGATGTAAGCACCGGTACCCACCATACGGCCCTTGTCGGAACGCATGTTCCAGCCGATGAAGAAGTTACGGTCGTTGCCAGCATCGGTGCAAAGTCCACCGTTGAAGTACTTTTCAGAGTTCTTGCTGTCATCGCAGTAAATCTTCTCGCTCTTGCTAGCCACGAAGCCACCGAGGTTCGTGTAGTACTGGACTTCGTAGTAGAAGAAGATGTCACCAGGTTCAATTTTCTTGCGTTCTTCTTCGTCAAGACCATTGAACAGAGCGTACATGTCAGCCTTGACAAAGTGACCCGGCTTACCGCCTTCAGCAGCCATGACTTCGTTCTTGGTCATAGTTGTACGGTAGGCGTTCACAGTCACTGCAGGCACCTTGTCGCCAGACGGACCGTTAGCCGTAGAAGCGAACTTGTTTTCGATCACGGCGATTTCAGCGTCACCCGTGACCGGCACCCACATAGACGGGAGTCTCTTCGTTTCGTTGTAACTCGTCGGAGAGTTCCAGTAGTAAGCCGCATCGGAAACAGCACGGAGCGTGTCACCACCCAGGTTCGTCAAGTCAGTCGTATCGGACCAGAAGATGTTGGACAGGTCACCGCCCAAGCGAACGTAGTCACCCACGTGCGGAGAAACACTACCGCGCAGGTACATGTACTTGATACGGCCTTCGCCCTTGGCGGCACCCAAGGCAGGTTCGTTCTGGGCAGTCACCTTGGCAGAGGTATTGCCCAAAGCAGACACGAAGCGGTTGGATTCCGGCAGGTCGATTGCAGAATTCAAGTAGAAGTCCAGAGCGTCCTTCCTGTTAGAGGTCGTAACAAGCTTAACCGGTTCAGACATGATAATCACGAGGCTATCGTAGTCAGTCAGGTCATCACCATTCTTGATGGTACGCACTTCGGCACGCAGCGGCACAGGAGCCATACGGTCGGTCAAGGCACCGGCAAAGCCCTGCTTCACTTTCTTACCCTTGTCTTCGAAGATTGCGTAAGAATGGACCTTACCCACGCCAGCCGTCTTGACGGCTTCGGAGAGCGTGAGGCCACCGATCGTAATCAGGTTGGTGCAGTAGCCAGCCGTTCCATTGTATTCGACCGGGCTAGAGCAATCGATGTTGGACGAAGACACTTCCACCAACTGGTTGCAGGTAATGGCGGTATCCTTCGAAATGTTAGAATAGCCTTCCTTATACGGGTTATGATTTTCTGCCGAAGCGGAATCCCACATCACGCATAGCTTGGTCGGCAAGGAGTCCTTGTGGATCGGACGGTCATAGTAAATCGCAATGGAGTCGCCGATACCATCGAGGTATTCCTGAGACATGCTGAAGTACGGGTCCGGAATCTTGAGTTCCAGAGAGGGAGTCTTTCCCTTCACGTCGAACACGTCAGCCAAGACCGGATACGGAACCGGAGGATCGCGGAAGTAGATCGGGTTGTAAACGGCCTGCACAAAGTCGTTGTATTCGGCAACGATCGTTGCGGGGCTGTGGATAGAAGGATCCGTATCCCAACGATACTTGGTCAGCGCACGCACAGAAATCGTGGCATAGCCACCTTCAAAGGTGTAAACACTGTCGATGAACTGAATCTTCGGAGAGGTCTGAGACCCCATGTGGATCGCGAGGCCATCGCATTCAGTCAAGCAAGCACTATAGCTACCGTCTTCATTGGGCTTGAGCACGGCGAGGTACAGGTCGTACACAGAGCCGACCCAGTATTCATCATAAGAACCGTCGGAATTCGGAGTCTGGCCCTTGACGGACTTGGCGCTTGCGCCTTCTTCCGGAATCTGTTCAATGAACGTGATCTGCGGCAGATAGAAGCTGATCGACACGGTGTTTTCACGGCCCGTTACACCCACCTTGAAGGACTGGATGGAATTGGTCATGTTGTCCATGTCAATCGTCGCATAGAGAGTATCGACACCGGATTCACCGATAACACGCTTCTGGCCAGAGGCGAGCTTTACGCGAGCCGTAGAGCCATCGGCCAAGGTAGAATCGTAGTAGAGTTCCAGCACCTTGTCGTAGGAGAGCGTGTATTCGACACCGGCAGCATCCTGCGGGAAGATTTCGACACCCTTCGTATTGCCTTCGCCAGGAGCCACAGAAGACACATAGACCGGAATATATTCGCCAGCCATAGCGGTGGTCTGCAGGTTGTACTTGCCACCCGGAATATCGACACCGTTCGTATCCTTGGCGACACCGTTAGCATAAATCACGTCCACTTCGCCACTCATACGGAAGGTAGCCACCTTCTTGGACTTGCCGTCAATGTTCACGAACAACGTGTAACGGCCGCCACCCAGGCACATTTTATCCTTGTCCACCTTCGGGGCAGTAATAGAGGTCAAATCGACACCGCACTTGTACACACCCGGAGTAGTGACATTTTCAAAGCCCGGCACCGGTTCAGAAGAAGCAAGGTTTCCGTTCACGAGGGTGTAAGAGATATTCAAGCCGGCATTCTTAATTTGATCACCGCAATAGGTTTCTTCCTTGTCGTCACCCGTCATGGCAGCGGCGCAAGAACCGTCACCCGACTTGGTATAGCAGATGTCGTAAGAGGTTTCAGCAGGATTCTGCTTGTTCTTGGTACCCTTCACGTCAATAGCAGTCTTCTGCTGGATGTACATGTTCGTGGTAATACGAACGTTACTCATAGTCGTACGGCGGTCGCAGAAGAAGATATCCAAATCGTACTGTTCGCCGACCTTCAATTTGTTGCCTTGAGCATCGGTAACAAGATCCAGGTTCACGTATGCCGGGGCGGCCATATGGGTACCACCCAAGTCCACAGCCAGCTTGCCGCCGATGAAGACCCAAATATCATCGTCACCACGGAAGTTGAAGCGGAGACCTTCCTTATAGGTAAACTGAGCATGGGATTCGAAGCAGAAATGCTGGTTACGGCCCAAAGTGCCAGTAGCATCACCAGAAGAGTAATTACCGGAAGCCCATCTCGGGTCAGCATCCTTAGTCGTTCTGGCGACTTCCTTTTCAGTATCCTTCGTATATGTAGGCCAATCTGTCGGAGTTTCACTTAAGCAGTAATTACCCCAGCACCAGACATTCTTTTCATCCTTACCAATGGTGGATCCATAGAAAATTTCGCCATTCAAGTCATCGCCACCGCTGAAATGGCCGTCGCAATCAAGGCCGCCGGTCCAACCCGGGCCATTACACATCAGGTCGAAAATAGGCATGTTTTCAACGGGATCCTTCACACGGAGCCAGCTATACAAGGAGGCAGGGCCCTGTGCAGCATGTCTGGTTCTAGCAGCCGGAAGCGGATGGCCACCATCGCTAGTCACCTTTGCGTTAATTTCAGCTTCGGTCATGGCAGTGCCATCAGACTTCTTATATTCAAGCGGAGCGAAACCACCCTGGGTTTCACCAGGACTCTTACCATCGTAGTCAGAGTCAAATTCCCAACGACCATCGGCAGAACGCTTGAAGGGCATGTCATAGCAGGACATTTCGTTCACGCCCTGCGTTTCGTTAAACATCTGGTTAAAGAGTGTTTCGTTCTGGAAGCAATCCGTACCCTTACCCGACTTCAGCCTGGGCTTTTTATCAGGTCCCAAGGTTTCTTCAATCATTCCCTGAGTAACACCTAAGCATTTCTGAAGGGCAGCCCTAGCAGTCGGATCAGTCTGGCAGTCGGCATTAAAGTTGTTGACGCCCTGACCACCATCGACAAAGCAAGAGAATGCCGGATGCAAGGACGGGTCCGTGTCGTAAAGCACAGCAGCCAACGTGTAGGAGCAGGTACCATCAATGCCTTCCACGTCTGCAGCACTATAATAGTAACCATCTTCATTGGTCTTCTGTTCTGCATCGGGAACAAAGAACAGGGTATCGACACCCATACCGAAAATCATACCCAAGGCAATGGGCTGGGCCGTGGCAGCGGTTTCCCAGTTACCGTTCACGCCAATCATGTCTTCGCGTTCGGGGTCATCGTCACGGAAAAGAACGGCATTGTCAGAAATTTCTTCGTTAAAGAACACATAAGAATACCAACCGCACATGTCGGCCACAGCCTTCATGGGCTTACCAGTCACGCCACCATCCATACTGAGCATGGGCACAGCGGACATCCATTGATCCATGTCGGGAGGAATCATGACAAAGAAATACTTGGCATTGGGAGGATTCGGGCTAACAATCGTCTTTCCCTTTTCTGCAGGATTTTCATAGACGTACAGTTCAGCACCTTCACCCGGACACGTAATGGTACCGTTACGAGCACTCATCACAGTGTCGTAGCCACGTGTATCTACAGTATTGGGCAGCGGATAGTCGACCTGTTCCGAATTCGTGAACGAAAATGAGCTGTCCTGCGTACCGGCTTTCAACCCCAAAGAGGTCAAATTGACCGTAACAAACTCACCAGCCTTAGCATTCTTAACAGGAGTAGCCTCATTCGCGAAATAAACATAAACACTTCCCCAATTCTTGGCAGGGACTTGAAAATGAACTGTTCCTGAGCAGTTCGCAATAGCGTTTTGCACTCCCAAGAAGAGCAGACAGGCTCCCAAGGTCCACTTCCACAGAGATTGTTTTGTTTTTCTCATCATTTTAGTTTCCATCGATGGTATTCCTTCCAACAGGGCATAACAAAAGGTCAGACCTTTTCGATATCCCATAGACCGCCCTCAAATTTACTCTTTTTTGCGGAAAAAGCCAATTTATTTTTTTCGATTTTTTGTGAATTTTTAGTTCCTTTTGTGTACAAAAACTTATAAAAACGAAACTTCGTGAGTTTTGTCACAAGAAAAACAGCTAGTGTAAAATTATGTTTTCAACGTAAGGGTATCAAGCCTGATCCATATAAAAAGGAATGGATTGATTCCATTCCTTTTCATTAGCCATAAGTCGATTAATTTATTCGGCAACAGCCTTCATGTATCCCGTATCGGGTTTCGGCGAACGTCTGACGCCCCACACGGAGGTACTTTCTTGCTTAGCACGCTTACCGGCAGAACCGAGTCTCACGTAAGACTTGAGCTTCACGATGTAAGCACCCGTACCCACCTGGCGACCATTGTCAGAACGCATGTTCCAACCAATGTAGAAGTTACGGTCGTTACCGGCATCGGTACAAAGTCCGCCACCGAAGTACTGGATACGTTCACCCGTTTCCGGATTGATTTCGGTATTCTTATTGTCATCGCAGTAGATCTTCGCGGTCTTGCTTGCTACAAAGTTACCCAGGTTGGTATAGTACTGGACTTCAAAGTAGAAGAACACATCCTGCGGCAAGATCGAGGCACGTTCTTCCGGAGTAAGGCCATTGTACAAGGCATACATATCGGCCTTGACCAAGTGACCGGGCCTACCACCTTCTTCAGCCCAAATTTCAGCCTTGGTCTTGGTCGTGCGGTAAACGTTCACAGACACGGCCGGAGTCTTTTCGGTGCTCGGGACGTTTGCCGTAGAAGCATACTTGATTTCGTCCACGGCGATTTCGGCATCGCCAACCACCGGCACCCACATCGAGGGCACGCGCTTGGTTTCGTTATATGCCGTCGGAGAATTCCAATGGTATCCAGCATCATCGGCAGAGCGCATCGAAGCGGCATCGGCGGCAAGCGCGTTGATGTCAGTCGTATCGGACCAGAACACATTCGACATATCACCGGCCAGGCGCACATAGTCACCCACATGCGGAGAAACGCTGCCACGCAGGTACATATACTTGATACGGCCTTCACCTGTCTTGGCATCGGAACCCAAAGCCGGATCGCTCTGGGCCGTCACCACAGAAGAGCCGCCGCCTAGGGCAGATACATAGCGGTTCGATTCGGCCAGTTCAATGGCAGAATTCAAGTAGAAGTCCAAAGCCTGCTTCTTGTTGGAAGACGTTACCAACTTAACCGGTTCAGACATCACCACCACAAGGCTATCGTAGTCGGTCAAGTCGTCACCGTTCTTAAGGGTACGTACCTCGGCACGCAACGGCACAGGCGCCATACGGTCCGTAAGTTTACCGCTAAAGCCCTGCTTAACCGACTTACCCTTGTCTTCGAACGCGGCAAAGGAATGGACCATGCCAACGCCAGACGTCTTCACCTTTTCGGACAGGGTCAAGCCGCCCACCATAATAATATTGGTGCAGTAACCGCTATCAGACGGTGCAGAACAGTCAATGTTGCTTGCATCGAGCGACACGAGTGCGTTACAGGTAATAGCGGAATCCTTCGGCATCGTCGAAATCTTTTCTTGGTACGGGTTATGGAATTCAGCCGTAGTGGAATCCCACATCACGCAAATCTTGGACGGCAAGGAGTCCTTGTGAATACGGCGGTCGTAGTAAATGGCCACGGAGTCGCCGATACCATCCAGGTATTCCTGCTGCATGCTAAAGTACGGAGACGGAATAGCATGTTCCAAGGTCGGCAACGAACCGCGGGCATCGAACACGTCTGCCAAGACCGGGAACGGTACCGGCGGATCGCGGAAGTACATCGGGCTATACACGGCCTTCACGAAGTCATTGTATTCAGCCACGATCGATGCCGGGCTGTGGATCGACGGATCCGTATCCCAGCGGTACTTGGTCACCGAGCGAATCGATATCTTTGTATAACCATTTACAAAGTATGCTTCAGTCACATTCGGATCTTCCCACACAAAGTCAATCTTCGGAGAAGTCTCGGAGCCCTTATGGATGGCGACACCGTTGCACTTTTCGGTACAAATGCTGTAGGTTCCATCCAAATCCGGGACCAGGATTGCCAAGTACATATCGTAAATGGTACCGACCCAGTTTTCATCGTAGGAACCGTCAGCCTTCGGAGTCTGGCCCTTGACAGGGACAGCGACTTCGTCTTCGGTTTCCGGGATCTTTTCGATGAACGTAATCTGCGGCAGGTAGAAGTAGAGCGTCAGCGGCTTCGGTCTGCCAGAAACGCTGATTTCGAACGGCGTAATCGGTTGCTGCAGGTTTTCCATATCAACCGTCGCATAAAGCGTATCGATACCGGCAGGGCCAATCGTCTGCTTTTCGCCGGAATGGAGCTTCTGGTATGCTTCTGTACCCGTAGTCGGGTCGATAACCTTTCTATACACGGTCATCAGGTTGTTGTAGGCAAGCGTATATTCCATGCCGGCAGCGTCATCCGGGAAGATTTCGAGATCTTCGCTTTCGGTACCAGGAGCGACGTTCGACACATAAATCGGAATCAGGTCGCCACCCATGGCAATGGTTTCCACGGTGTACTTACCCTTCTGAACGACATCGCCAGTTTCTTCATCCACAGAAATGGCGTTACCGTTCTTGTAGAGCACATCCACTTCACCGGTGGTCTTGAAGCTCATGACCTTCTGGGACTTGCCATCGATAGTCACGAACAAGGTGTAATAGCCGCCCGGCAAGCAGGTGCTAGACTTGTCTACCTTAGGTTCGACAAGATTCGTCAAGTCGATACCGCACTTGTACACGCCCTGGACATTGATGCTTTCAAATCCGGGAACCACGTTTTCGGTAATCTTCTTGCCGTTCACGAGCGTGTAAGCAGGGATTCTACCCGATTCCAGAATCTGGATACCGCAATAGGTGGCGCCTTCATCGGTACCCGTCATGGCAGCGGCGCAAGAACCGTCGCCTGTCACCGTGAAGCAAAGATGGTCGTAAATCGTTTCGGCGGGATTCGCCGGATTCTTTTTTCCCTTCACTTCGATAGCGGTCTTCTGCTGAATATACATGTTCGTCTTGATACGCACGTTACTCATGGTGGTACGACGGTCGCAGAAGAAGATATCCAAGTCATAGGTTTTGCCCACTTCCAGCAGCTGGCCATTATAGCCCTTGAAGCTGTCTAGGTCCACATAACCCGGAGCAGCCAAGTGAGTACCGCCCAAGTCCACAGCCAAGGTATTGTCAATAAACACCCAAATGTCATCGTCACCGCGGAAGTTGAACTTGAGGCCCGGCTTATGGGTGAACTTGGCATGGGATTCAAAGCAGAACTGCTGGTTACGGCCACCAGTACCGGCTAGATTTTCTACAGACTTCCAACGAGGTTCATTTGCATCACTTCTTGCAGCCGGAGTTTCTGTATCCTTCACAAAGAATGCCCAATCTTCAGGAGCATCTGCCTTGCAGCTCCAACCAAAAATACAAGAGCCGAATCTAGGCGAAAGAGCGGCATCCGTACCTTCACCATCTTTAAAAAGGCCATCACATTTCATGCCCTTGTCCCAACCGGGACCATTGCAAAGAATGTCGATTTCCGGCATCTGTTCGGCCGCGTTAATTTTACGAAGGGGCGAAGAATAGAACACCGGGCCTTCGGCCGTACGCTTGGTACGGGCCGCAGCAACAGGAGTTTGGGTCGGATCCGCCGCAAGAATTGTCTCATTGGTAGAAGCTTCTACCGGGTAGAAACCACCCGGCACGGTAAGGCCCGGGCTAGTGTAATAGTCGGAGTCGAATTCCCACTTACCATCCTTGGCGCGCTTGAACGGCATGTCAAAGCAGCTTTTTTCGTTTACGCCCGGAGTATAATTGAACAGCATGCCAAAATACGTTTCATCGATAAAGCAGTTCTTGCCCTTCGTGCTCAACTTGGGCTTTCTCTGCGACTGTGGAACCGTCGGATCAAGTTTGCTTTCAACAAGGCCCGGTGTCACACCAATACAGGCGTTCACAAGTTGCACTGCCGTCTGAGCCGGTATGCCCAAAGCGCCATTCTGGCAACCTTCGCCACCACCATCCTTGTAACAAGAGAAGGCCGGGTGCAAGCTGGCATCGGAATCGTAAATAATGGCTGCCATGGTGTAAGAGCAAGTACCTGCGATACCGTCGACTTCCGCCTTGCTATAGAAATAGCCATCCGGGCTTTCACCTTTCTGCTCTTCGTCCGGAACAAAGAACAGGGAGTCCACCATGTTCAAAAGGAATCCCAAAGGAATCGGCTGGGCCTGATCCTCTTGTTCCCAGTTGCCGTTCACGCCAATCATGTCGGCGCGTTCAAGGTCGTCATCGCGGTAAAGCACCACATTGTCAGAAATATCCTGACCCACAAACACATAGGAATACCAGCCGCACATATCGTTCACGGCAGTCATGGGAGAGCCGGTCAAGCCCCCATCGAAACTGATCATCGGAACAGCGGACATCCAGGCTTCCATTTCGGGCGGAATCATCACGAAGAAATACTTTGCACCGGGAGGATACTTTCCAGTAAACGTTTTCCCAGCTCTGTTAGGATCTTCGGTAACATATACGTGTTCGCCTTCGCCGGGGCAACGGAGGCTGGCCTCGTTGGTGGGCCAACTCGTATCGTTCGCATTTTTGGTCGGAACATTATAGCCGTTTGCCGTTACTAGCCTAAGGGTCGTAAAATCTACACGAGTGTTGTTGGCCTGGCTTCCAATGGTAAACATAACCTTCTGGTTATCCGTGATGCCCAGCTTTTCCAGGTCAAATTCATAGAAACCATCGGCGTTCAACTTCATCGCCTGAGTATTATTGACGTTTTGACCACCAATAAATGCACCAGTCCAGTCATCCGGAGCCTTAAAGTACACTGTACCCTTACAGGTAACCGGATTCTGGTTCTGTTGTCCTTGAGCCCAAACTCCTTGCACCCCCGCAAAGAGCAGGCAACAGCCTAGGGCATACTTCCATAACGACATTTTCCACAAAGAAAATTGTGTATCTCTCTTCATATGACTTCCTTAACGCTGGGTACACCCAAAAGACCGGCCTTTTGAGGACACCACAACCTATGTAAAAATATCCTTTTCTTTACAAAAAAGCACATTTTTTACTTTTTTTTTCATTCCGCAGGTTGCGCTATTGTAGACAAGTGAAATATCGCCCTAAAACTAGAGAAAACCGCCAATTTTCGCAATCTTGTTTACGAAAGTTTACCAAAAGGAATCACCGAATCATGCAGAAAAAGCGATATGTAAATCACGCAAAATTGCACAGGCTAGGCAAGCCTGTTTTTTATTACATTTTAGGTGAACACGGAGCGCTTATGCAGGACATGGACCGAACAATTGCCAGTGGCAACACAATCAAGCTACCCGTCGCTCCCATGCGACCGCACCTGATCGTGCTGTACCCGCAACACCTATTCAAGCAGATACCGCTGGAAAAAGGGACTGTGGTGCTGGGCCGTGGGCAAGATGCGGACATTCGCCTGGACGACGAACTGGTAAGCCGCAGGCACTGTGCCCTGACCTTTGACGGCCTTAACGTTACCGTCAAGGACCTGGGCAGCACCAACGGAACCTTTGTAGACGGTTCCCCGATTACAGAATGCAAACTCGAAGACCACAATCGACTGCAAATCGGCAAGATGGTTCTGAAAATTGACTTCAAGGATGCGAGCGAAGAAGCCTTTGACCGCGAACTTTACGAAGCCGCGACCATGGACCCGCTGACCAAAATCAGCAACCGCCGTACCTTTATGGACAGGAGCCTCGGCGAACTCGCCCTCGCCCGCCGCAACAACTATTATGTTCACGCCATCATGGTCGACGCCGACCACTTTAAGCGCGTGAACGACACCTGGGGTCACCAGTGCGGCGACATGGTGCTCAAAGAAATCGCCCGCATTCTCAAAGAAGAAAAGCGCGAATCCGACTTGCTCGCCCGTTACGGCGGCGAAGAATTCGTGCTGCTTTTGGGCGGCATCGGCCCCGAAGACGCCAAGAAGAGCGCCGAGCGCCTGCGCTCGGCAGTGGAAAGCCACCGTTTTTCGTGGAAAGACACGATTATCCCGGTAACGATTTCCTTGGGGCTCGCTAGCCGCCAGGGCGAAAACATCGGCAAAATCGAGGATTTGATTGCCGAATGCGACCGTCTACTTTACATCGCCAAAGAGAGCGGCCGTAACCAAGTTGCTTGCGAAGCATAGCTTCGCTGCGCAGTTGGTAGAACTTAGTTGATAGAGCTTAGATATATAGAACTCTCTAAGTTCTAAGCTCTAAGATCTAAGTTCTTTTTCTATCTTTGGCGCCGAAATGTCAAGTTTGAATTCCGAGCGACTCAATTCCTTTGGTTCTGCAAGTATCCCGAAACTGGTCTTGCAGTTCTCGGTTCCCGCTATCATCAGCATGCTGGTGAACGCCCTCTACAACGTAGTGGACCGTTTCTTTGTGGGCCAAGGCGTCGGCAGTCTCGGCATCGCAGGCATCACACTATGCTTTCCGATTTGCCTATTTATAATGGCAATGTCGATGATGGTAGGCGTGGGCGGCAACACGCTCTTTGCCATCCGCCTCGGTCAGAAGAAGTATATCCAGGCAAGCATCATCCTGAACAATTCCTTCTCGCTCCTGATTTTGATGGCGCTTGGAGCATTCACGCTGGGCGAAATCTTTATGGAGCCGCTCTTAAAGTTGTTCGGAGCAAGCGAGCAGACCCTGCCTGTCGCCAGCAGCTACATGCGCATCATTTTGTGTGGAGCCGCCTTCCAGACAATCGCCCCGGGCATGAACCATTTTATCCGTTCGATGGGTCACCCCAAAACGGCCATGTTCCGCGAAATCGCGGGTGCTGTCACGAACATCATTCTCGACTACCTCTTCATCATGAAATTCCACTGGGGTATCGAAGGTGCCGCCTGGGCGACCATCGCATCGCAGCTGGTTGCTTCGGCGCTCATCACCCAGTTCTTTGTCAAGAAGTCTTCGCCTATCAAGATTCGCTGGCGCCACATGAAGCTGCGCGCCGCCTACGTGCGTAAGATTTACATTTTAGGTTTGCCGCCTTCTGTAATGCAGATTTGCAACAGCCTGATGAACGCAATACTCGCCTGGAGCCTGACCACCTACGGAAACATGAGCGTGCAGGCGGTAGGCGCACTTTCGGGTGGCGACATGGCCATTTCTGCTTTCGGCATTACCAACAGCATCGTTTCGATTATCATTCTGCCGCTCCTCGGATTCATTCACGGCACGCAACCGATTATCGGCTACAACTACGGTGCGCGCCTCAACGCCCGCGTCAAGGAAACGCTCAAGTTCACCTTTATTTATGCGGGCAGTTTCATGTTTGTCACCTGGGCAATCCTCATGTGGCAAGCCGAAACATTCGTGGCACCGTTTGCACCGAACGATCCGGAGCTCATCAAGCTTTCGGCCTGGGCCATGCGCATTTTTGCAGCCGCCTTCTTTATGATTCCCTTCGGCATGGTTTCGGGGAACTTTTTCCAGGGTACAGGAAAGGCATTCAGGGCCATGTTCCTGAATGCCTGCCGTCAAGTGATTTTACTGATTCCGTTCTTGCTGATTCTGCCCCACTTCTTTGAACTCAAGGGAGTGTTCATGGCGCAGCCCATTGCCGACACAGGTGCGGCTATTATCGGGCTTGCCATGCTCTGGCATGAGTTAAAGAAGCTGCACTAACGAACGTTCACGCGGCGGGTTTCGCGGGCAACCTTCACGATGTAGGAACCAGGTTTGAGGTTCGGCACCACCGTTTCAGCACCAGCGATTGCACCCTGGCGCACCACACGTCCCTGCAAATCCATCACAGCATACTTAGCAGCAGAATTCGTTACAGTAATCGTAAGGGCCTGCGGCAGACTGTTCTTCACGATAAAGCTTGCGCCAGCAATACGGGCAACAGGCTTGATGGAGCTGTCATCTTCGGTTCCCACACGGAAAGTCATAACCTTTGCCGATTTGCCTTCAATATTGACAAACAAGGTGTAGCGACCTGCAGGCAGATTAATCTTGGATTTATCTATCGTGGGCATGGAAAGATTCGTGAGGTCAAAGCCTCCTTTGTACACGCCCGGAGTAGAAATCTTTTCAAAGCCTTCTACAACAGAATCCGTTACAGAATGTCCCTTGACCAGCGTATAAGATATAATCGACGGAGCAATCGAATCGCAAATAGTTACAGGTTCAGCACCAATTCCACAAGTACCAGCAGACATTGTTGTATAGCAAATGCCATACAACGTTGCAGACGGCTGTTCCGACATTTTTGCACCCTTTACGGTAATAGCAGACTGAGGCAGTTGTGCCAAGAACATATTCGTACTGATTTCGAAATTGCTCATGGTCGTGCGACGGTCACAGGCGAAGATATCTACATCGTACTGCTGGCCGACTTCAAGTTTGCCGCTAGCGCCTTCAAAGGCATCAAGATCTACATAGCCCGGAGCATCCAGGTGGACACCGCCCAAATCAATGGCGAGTTTGTTGTCGATGAACGCCCAAATGTCATCGCCACCGCGAAGAGCTAAGCGAAGACCCGGCTTATAGGTAAACTTGGCATGTGTTTCATAACAGAAGTGATGGTTGCGTCCACCGGTTCCATCTTCTTTGACCAGGGATGTCCAACGGTATTCTGAGCCGTTCGTCCCTTTCCTCACAAGGGAGTCGGTTCCATATTTAAAGAACGGCCAACCTTCAGGAGCAGCGTCGGGGCAAGACCAGCCTAACACACAATTATCAGGATATGTGCTCGGCATATTAAGAGCGGTCTGAATAAACTCTTCAGCAGTTGAACCATCAGCAAAAATGCCCTCACAATTATGTCCCTTGCTCCAACCCGGGCCATTGCACACCAAATCAAATACAGGAACACCTTCCAAAGAATCGAGCTTTCTAAGAGACGGACCGTAGAACACCGGGCCCTCGGCATCACGCTTGGTGCGAGCCGCCGCAAGCGGAGTCTGATCCGGGTTTGCAAGTTTCACAGAAGCATCATCCGTTTGTTCTACCGGGAAGAATCCTCCAACAGCAGAGGTTCCTAACGGCATATAGTAATCGGAGCTGAATTCCCACCAACCGCCACGTTCCATGTGCGGAACCGGCATGTCATAGCAGCTCATTTCGTTTACGCCTTCAGTGTAATTGAACAGTTGGTTAAAGTACTTTTCATCAATAAAGCACTTCTTTCCGGCAGTAGTCAGCCTGGGCTTTTTCGTTGTAGGATCAAGAGTCGTTTCTACAAGTCCCGAAGTCACACCGATACAATCATTCACCGCTTTGAGAGCCGTTTCAAGGTCAACTCCTTGAGCACCGGCCTGGCAACCTTCGCCCCCCTGAGCGTAGCAAGAGAACGCTGGGTGCAACTTAGCATCGGAATCGTAGACAATCCACGGAATGTTTATCGTACAATTACCCTGGGGCACATCCGCTTCGGCATAGCTAAAAAGCCAGCCGTCTTCATTGAGCTTTTGACTCTCGTCCGCGACAAAGAACAAACTGTCGTGCCCCATGTCAAAAATCGTTTTCAAGGGAATCGGAACCGCCGAGTCTCCCGTTTCCCAGTTGCCGTTCATGCCGAGCATATCTTCGCGGGCTGCGTCGTCGTCACGGTAGATTAACACGTTATCGGTAATTTCATCTTCGGCAAAGGCGTACTTATACCAGCCGCACATGAAACCATCCATTACCATCGGCTTGCCAGTTTTGCCACCATCAGTACTGATCATCGGCGCAGATGATACCCAATCTGCACTCCCAGGCAACAGTACAAGGAATTGTTTTGTAGAACCAGCCCAAGCCGCAGAACAAGCAAGGGCTGCACCAGCCATAACACATAAACATCTTTTCATTCGGACCTCCTAATTACTCCTAATTATTCCATAATGAACAAGCAAAATATATAAGAAAAACTTACTTTGCGCAAGCGATTTTTTACAAACGATTTTGAAAAAGCAAAAAGATGTAACGTGTGTTACATCTTTTACTGCACAAAGAATAACAGGATTCAGCTAGTAAAGCTTCTTCATGTCGGTCAGTTCACCGCCCTTTTCGTGGAAGAGCACCAGCGAGCCACCATCCATCTTCTTGAATATGGCCGAAAGTTTTGCAACGGCATCGGCTTCTTCGAAACCGATTTCGTTGTAGGCGGTTTCGCCAATGACAAGTCCGATGTTCATCATGTCGGGAGCCTTGCGGCGCAAGTAGTTCAACAGGTCTTCGTCGCTATTGATGATGTCGGTCGCGGTCGGTTTTTCGAGTTCCGACGGGTCGCGCGTGCTTACCAGCAGCGGGTACATGTTGTCGGCAACAGCCTGCTTGGAGTTCAAGTAGAAGACATTGCCCACGAACAAGCTAATGGAGTCGTTCAGCACCTGGCGCACTTCGAACATAATGTCGCTCTGAGACGAAGCTTCCTGGATTTCGAGCTTGGAAGGTCCGCAGGCCATAAAGGCAAGCGAAAACGAGACAAGGGCCATAAGGGCAAGTTTCTTCATGTTTCTCCTTTCGGCATTGCAAGGGGCAACGCCAGTATTCCGCCCTTTAATATATAATTTATTTCTGTAAAATACTTATTGCACGCTCTATAAGCTCGGGTTTTAGATCAAAAACGCGGCTCAAGGTTTCGACACGTGCCGATTCCTCGATTTTTTCGATACGGGAACCATTCGCATCGCGGGTCACGAGATTACCCTTCTGGTAATAGTACTGCACGCCACGCTCGCGGTCCAGGCGGTTGAGCACCGGGTAAGTCATCATTTCGCGGTAAAAACTTTCGTTCCAGTGCTGCTTGAATTCTTCGACGGAGACTCCCTCGACAGGGTATTCGAAGCGGAGTTTCATCGGGGCTCCCGCACCGCCCGTCCACAAGGCCATGCTGTCCATTGTAGGGCGGTCCAGCCTTACCGTATTCGGAACCAGCGGGAAAAAGGCTGAGCCCGTTCCTGACGGGGGCGGGAGCGGAATCGGGAGCGGATCGAAAATCAAATAGCCCGGATCGAAGAGGTATTCAGTAGGATGTAGGAAGTTAGAAGTAGGAAGAATGTTTGAAGTAGAAAAGGTGTTGCTGGATTCAGAATCGGGAAGGATTAAGGCGCAGTGGATATTCTTTTCCTTGCGCTTGTGGCCCATGACAAGGCGCGGGTTTAGCCCCATGTCCCTGAACACCTGGTACAGGTGCCAAGTCATGCTAAAGCAGGTTCCGCCGCCCATCCAGGCGTCTACATCGTTCTGAAAACTGTCGTCCAATTTTTGCGCGGCAGTAGAACTCCCCGTGGATTCCAGACGAATAATTTTCGTCAGGTTCTCGTAGGTAACTTTGGACAACTTATCGCAGACGTCCTGGATTCTTTTCCATTGTTCGGGGAGCATGCGGCAAAGATAGAAAATGATGCTGACTAGAGCAGCATCGAGATGCCGTCGACACCGAGGACAGTCACGCAAGCGACCACGGCAACGCCCACCAGGCCAAGGCCAAAAAGCGAGGCGACAACGGCCGCCACCAGGGCACACGCGCCCGAAAGCTTGCTGTCGGTCGAATAGAGAATCGCAGGCACGGTCATGGCGGCAAGCACCGTGTACGGCACATACGCGAGGAACGAACGCCAGAAACGGCTCTTGATTTTACCCTTCAAGAGTACGAAAGGCACCGCACGCAGCAAGTAGGTAACGCCCGCCATTACAAGCAGGAACAAGAAGTAATCTCTTAAGTGCATGATTCCTCCTCGTCTTTAACCGGGAAAAATGCCGCCCCCAAGAGCGAAGCTACGAGCGCACAGATAATAATCGCAAAGCCGACCGTCACATCGCTCAGCGCAGGAACATACTTGAACGCAAGGCTGCAAGCAATTGCAATCAGCACGGCAACCAAAGTCGGGCGGTGAGCCTTCATTTGCGGCACCACGATGGCAATAAACATTCCGTACAAAGCAACGCCCAAAGCATTCGTCACGACCGCAGGCAAGATTTCGCCACAAACGGCACCGCACAATGTACCCGAAGACCAACCGATATACGGGAGCACCATGAGGCCTGCAAAGTAACGTGCCGTCACAGGCTCGCTCTGGCTTACGGCCAAGGCGTAAATTTCATCGGTGATTCCCGTAGCAAGCATCAGGCGCTTGAAAGTGCCAAACGAGGGTGCCACCTTTTGCGACAAGGAAATCGCCATCAGGCTATAACGCAAATTGATAAAGAACGTGGCAATTGCCATCTCGATAAATGTACCGGCAGCATCGGACATAATCTGAAGCCCCGCAAACTGCCCCGCCGAGGTAAGATTCGTCATCGAAATAAAGGTGACCAGCGGCCAAGAAATCAACTTGGAGCCGGCAATTCCGAACGAGAAAGACACGGCAAAGTAGCCGAGCCCGATCGGAAGTCCGTCTTTTACACCATTTGAAAATTTCATGGGCACAAATATAGAAAAACTTTATAGCAAAACTATGCAGATATATAAATTTATGCATAAAAATCCCGTCTCGAATTATCCTTCGAGGCGGGACTCATTACACGCTGTCAGACAGACGACTACTTGATCGAAATTTGGCGAGTCAGGCTATTGGAGCCCGAACGCACGCGCACAACGTAATTGCCCTGGCGGAGCATGTCGAGAGCGACAGAACCGCTCACCCGCTTAAAGCCTACAACCGGGCGCCCCTGCATATCGAACACGTCGACATTGGCCCAAGCAGCACCGCCCACATGGAGCAAGCGACCTTCGACAGAAAGCAAGATTGAATTCGACACAGGCGCCATCACGACGGTGGTATTTTCAACCGTGAGCTTGATTTCGAACTTTTCGCCATTGAGTTCAATGGCTTCGCTGTAGGAACCGGGCTGGATATAGCTCGGAATAGAACCCGTAACCGTCACCTGGTTACCCGACTGTTCCATCTTCAAGAAATGGAGATTCCAACTTTTGCGGACATAGGAGACTACGTCATTAAACGTAATCGTTTCAAAATCACCGCCCTGCACAATCGTCTGAATCAACTCGCCCACCACAGTGACTGCAGGTGCTGCAGACGAGCTGCTCGGCGCCACTTCGCTGCTACTGGATTCTTCGGAACTGCTGCTAGATTCTACAGAGCTGCTGCTCACGACAGACGATGCGCTAGAGCTAGACTCCACCGGTTCTTCGGAACTGGAGCTGGATTCAGCGCTAGAGCTAGATTCCTCGACACTGCTACTGGACGATTCTTCGGAGCTTGAAGAGACTATTTCGGAACTTGAAGAAGCGAGCACCTCGGAGCTGGAAGATTCGACACTGGAAGAACTTTCCACAACTACTTCGCTGCTGCTAGATTCCACGGAGCTGGAAGACTGAACAGAACTGCTAGAAGTTTCGCTCGAAGACGAGATTGAGCTAGAGGAAAAATGCGAGCTGCTCGAAGACGAGATTGAGCTAGAGGAAATATGCGAGCTGCTCGAAGACGAGATTGAGCTAGAGGAAATATGCGAGCTGCTCGAAGACGAGATTGAGCTTGAGGAACGAGCCCAGGAACTGGAGGATCGCACAACCGAGCTACTAGACGCCACCGAGCTAGAGGACTTTGCAGAACTGGACGAAGCGATAGAGCTGGAAGACTGAACAGAGCTGGAAGACACAACGCTAGAAGAAGAAACTACGTTGGAGCTCGATGACGCAGGCGTTGCCGCGCAGGCGGTGTATACCTTATTACGAATCGGAGCAAAAACATTCTCGTTTACCCATTTACCGCTTTCCGAATAATTCCAGGCGCCACCACTAAAATAAGACGCCGTTTCATTTTTATTCGACACGGACCAGTTTGCGCCCGACAACTGATTCCTAGTCATCCACTGATACCAAACACTGCTATAATCTTTGTTAAAGCCACCATTTCCGCTCGGCGCAGAATTGCCCCATTCAGTCACGAAGACAGAAAGACCGCCTTGCATCGCCTTTTCGGCTCTATCACCCTGGTCATCCGTCTTGTGACGATACGGGTCCTCGCCCGCGTAGTAGTGGAACGAATACGCCACGTTAGCATCATTGAGCGGTTCAGCAAGAGCCGCATTGGTATACTGGTCAAAATATGGAGTTCCTACCACGATCAGGTTGTCGGAATAGGTACGAATTGTCTTGATAATCGTTCTTGCGTAAGGGGCAATTTTTTCTTTCCAGTAGTTTTGCGCTCCGCTCAAGTCAAACCAGCCGTCAGAACAATTGTTCTTGGGCTCATTGTAGATTTCAAAAATCACATTGTCGTAGCCGCCCCATTTTTGAGCCATATAGCTAAAGAACGACTGTGCATCACTCGTAATCTGTTCTGCGCAATGACTATGGAAATCGATAATCACATAGATGTCGTTTTTAATGGCAGCCGTTACCACCGAATCCATCAAGTTCCTATGGAAATCCGTATTCGTAAAATAGTTCCCGTTCCCATTTTTCCAGTCGCCATCAACACCGACAGGACCACGAATCAATTGGATGTTTTGTTTTTCTACAAGTCCTGAGATCGTTTTTCCGTTCCAATAATCCGGTCCTTCGTCACCTTTAGCCATACTCCAGAAAAGGCTCATGCCCTGCACGGCAACCTCGTTTCCGGCGGTCACCCCCTTGCAGCTGCCATAAATGCGGCCATAGTTTTGAGAGTTTTTGCCGGCCTGTAACTGGCCGTACTGACTCACCGGCCCCACGCGGGTGGGAGTGATATCCGTAGCGCCAAACGCCGTAGAAACTAAACCGAAAGCGAGAACGCCCAAGCCAAGCATCTTTGCACTAAATCTGAATGCCATAGATCCTCTGATACACCAATTTTCGCAACCAAATTTAGAATATAAGGCCCATTTTTCCACGTGATTTCAAACACATAAGTTATTGATAATGTTTACACGAGTAGACGAATTTTTGGCCGGGGATGACAAAAAAAGAAGCCCGGCTTTTAGGCCAGGCAACTAAACTGCGAGATGTCGCGAAACGAATTAGTTTTCGTTGTTGTGCATTTCCATCTGTTCGCGGTCCATCGTGTGCTGCAAGTATTCCTTGAAGTCACGGTCGATGTTCACACCGTCGAGGTCGAGGTCGTCGTTTTCCAACACGAACACGGCACTCGGGTTATCGAGCCAGCCGACCACGTCCACCTGATCGAGTTTCATGGACTTGTCGCCTGCAGCCTGAGCAACGTATTCAATCTTGGACTTCTGAACCCAACCCTGTCCGCAAGGACCCTTCACGAGCACTTCCGTTTCGCCGTCCTTAAGGATCGTCAGTTCGTCATTGAAGCCTGCGGTACAAACGACAGAACCGCCATCTTTCTCCTTGGTCAGGTCCACGTCACCCAGCTTAGATTTAACCTTCTTGCCCGCAGCGAAAGAAACGCTAACCATGAGAGCAAGAGCAATTAAGAGCACCTTTTTCATATCTTTCCTCAGAAACAGGTTAAAAACTTGACAATGCAAGTACGAATATACCTTTTATTTTTGACTTTCGTCAGATTTTCTTTTAAATTTTTGCGATATGAAGAAGATTTTACTTATTTTGGCCATCATTTTGGCACTTTTGGGCACTTTTTTGACCCTAAACCTCAAGTCCAGGATGGGAGCACAGGCCCAAAACGGCCAAACCGTGCTCATCGAGGTCCCCAAAGGGAGCTCTCCCTCCAAAGTTTTCCAGATCCTAAAACAGAATGGAATTTGGAGCGACGACCTCGCCTTCCGGTTGACCATGAAAAGGTTAAACCCGAGTCTCAAGGCCGGCTGGTTTGAAATTCCCGGCGGGCTCACATTGCCGCAGGTGCTCGACATTATCGCAAGTGGAAAAGTCGCCGTACGCCGTGTAACCATTCCTGAAGGCCGCGCCTCTTGGGAAATCCCGGCCTACCTGCAAAAGGCGTTCCCGGACCTGAGCGAGGCTCGCTGGAACAAGCTCGTCCAAGACCCGAAGTTCGCCCGCAGTCTCGGAGTCGAGGCCAACTCCCTGGAAGGCTACCTGCTCCCCGACACCTACCCCTTCCCGATTGACGCCGACGAAGAGACAATCCTCAAGCACATGGTAGCAGCAAACCTCAAGGTCCGCGACGAAATGGAAAAGCGCCCGGGCTCCATGTGGAAGACTCTCGGCAACTGGCACAAGGTGCTCACGCTTGCAAGCGTGGTCGAAGAAGAAACCGGCATTCCCGAAGAACGCCCGCTGATTGCAGGCGTATTCCATAACAGGCTCCGCATAGGCATGCCGCTCGGGGCAGACCCCACGGTGCGGTTCATTTTCAAGAACTTGACCGGCCCTATTTACAAGAGCCAGTTGAACAGCAACAGCCCCTACAACACCCGCAAATTCAAGGGACTCATGCCGGGCCCGATTTCGAACCCGGGCCGCAAGGCTATTGAGGCGGCCCTGTTCCCGGCGACGACCGATGCCCTTTACTTTGTTGCAAAAGACGACGGTTCCATGACGCATTTTTTCAGCTCGAACCTGGCCGACCACAACAAGTACAAAGACGTTGCCGCAAGGAACAGGGGGGAGTGACAACTCGGACTTCGGAGTTCAGAATTAATAAAGAAAAACGTCATTGCGAGGAGCGTACGCGACAAAGCAATCCATCACATTTTTCTTGGATTGCTTCGCCTTCGGCTCGCAATGACGAGTTTAAAGTGAATACTTCTGTATACAGATAATTCTTAAATAACCTAGCCTTACAGCCGGGGCATTTCTAAAATTGGCTCCGTATGCAAGTGCAAGTGAAGGATCGTTCCCTTTTAAGCCTTTCGTGGCCGTTGTTCATTACCTTCGGCATCGCCACGTGCCAGCCCATGATGGACAGCTGGTTCCTGTCGCGTACGTCGGAATCGGCGGCGGCGGGCGTGGGGGCATTAATGCCCGTGCTGGGCGCGCTCTTTATGGCCATCAACGCATTCGCCCAGGCAGGGGCGAGCATCGCCTCGCAGTTCATTGGGGCAGAACGCCCCAAGCAAGCAGGCACCACCCAGACTATGGTGTTGTTGGGCAGCCTCTTGTTAGGTATTGCAATCACGCTGGTTATTATCCCCCTAAACAACCAGATTGTAAGCTGGATGGGGCTTACCGGCGATGCCGCCCACCACGCCCGAGACTTCCTGCATATCGTCTCTATCGGCTTTGCGTTCCGCGCCCTGCAATCTTCCCTCACGTCTTTGATCGCGACCCACGGTCTTACCGTCTGGAACCTGCTCGGGAACTTCATTACGATTGTTTCGAACGCCATCATGAACGTGATCTTTTTGAACGGATACCTCGGGTTCCCGCAGATGGGTGTGAAGGGCGTAGCGCTTGCCACCATGCTTTCGTGGCTGATTGCCGCGAGCATTCTGTTTGTCATCTTGCACGTCAAGGTCCACCACAAGATCCGCCGTACCGACTTCAAGCGTTCCCGCGTGATTCTGCCGGACTGGATCCGCATCGGATTTCCCGCTGCCGTAGAGCCCGTAAGTTTCCAGATTTTCCAGGTGGTGCTGACCGCCATCGTGGTGCACTTGGGCATTATCGCCATGACCGCCCGAATCTTTAGCGCAAACTTCGCCATGCTCGCCGTCATTTTGAGCGTGGGCCTGAGCAGCGGGAACCAGATTCTCGTCGCCCACCTTGTAGGCGCCCACGACTTTGACAAGGCGAACCGCCGACTGCACCAGAGCTTGATTGCCGGAAGCGCTAGCGGACTCATTGTGGCAGTTATCGTTGCACTTTTTGGCACCCAGCTGCTTTCGTTCTACACCAGCGACCCCGAAGTTATCCGCCTCGGCAAGCTCTGCCTTTGGTGCGACGTGATTCTGCAGCCCTTCAAGGCCGCGAACATGGTCATCACTTCGGCGCTCCGTGCTTCGGGCGATTCCAAGTTCCCCGCCATCGTGGGGTCTACCATGATGTGGACCTGCGGGCTCGGCACCGCCCTCCTGCTCGCCTTCGGCCTCGATATGGGCCTCGTGGGAATCTGGCTCGGCATGGCCGCCGACGAATTCTACCGTTCTATTGTGAATTATATCCGCTGGCGCGGCGGCAAATGGAAACAATACGGCGTGGTTTGAGTCCTGGCGCCACAAATTCAGGTTTTAAGCCCCTTTTTATCACGCTTTTTTGCCCGCCCCTTTTATTTGGGGCGTTTTCATTGTATATTGTAGCTATGATTTTGTCGTTCAAGCATAAGGTTATGTTCTTGCTGTGCGCAGCTGCTTTCAGCTGGTCGCAGGATTTGGACAAACCCGTGAACGACGTAGAAGTGTTCCGCCCCGAAAAGCGCGACACCAAGGTGCAGCTAGTCGACTCGACCAAGAGCAACTCCGTCACCTTGAACGTGGACATCTTTGCCGACGGCATCGTCGGGTCGTACTACATCCTGTGGGACGACATAGACCTCTCCGAAGACATCAAGAAGCAGATGACCACCCGCGACTTCGCCCGCGACGAATTCTTTATGCAGAACATCGACCGCGAACAGTTCGAACAGGAACGTTTGCTGCAACTCTTCGAAGACAAGAAGAAGCAATACTTCGCCATCTTCCCCGAAGAAGCCTTGAAGATGATCGAAGACCAGGCGAAAGACCAGTAAAACCAGTCGGCAGAACTTAGAGCTTAGAAATAGCAAGAATGTTTTCAAGCGAACGAAATTTTGCCGATTGGCAACTTTGCGGATTTAGCGGAGCTCCTGCGCAACTTTTCCAGGAAATCGAAAGTACTCACAGCCTAATGAAGGCCCGCGCTACTGCAGGCGAAATTCAACCGGGCACCTTGTACGTGGCAGACACGCAAACAGCCGGGCGTGGCCGTCATGAACGCACCTGGGCCTCCCCCGCCGGGCAAAACCTTTACTTTAACATTCTGATTCCGCTTGAAGGAATCCCGCTCGCATCGGCTCCGCAAGTCACGCAAGTCGCAGCCCTCACCTTCGCCGAAGTGTTCAAGAGTCTGCAAGACGAATCCAACGCGCATGGACTCGGAAACCAAAGCGTCGGAAAAGTCACCGTCAAGTGGCCAAACGACATTCTTTGCGGCAAAAGCAAGTTCTGCGGGATTTTGGCCGAGGTTGTGTACGTCAACCAAGTTCAGCATGACTCAAGCGGCCAAGTTCATCCTGCAATCAGCATGGGCGTGGGCATCAACGTGAACAGCAGCCCGTTCGATTACGCCCACTTGGGCCGCGCCGTCACCACGCTCAAGGACATTTGCGGTCAAAAGATCAACCGCGAAAAACTATTGCAAATGCTTATAGCGAATTTGGAACGTGCCATCGGGCAGTTCCGCGCCTTCGGAATTCGTCCGTGGGTTGCAGCCTGGAAGCGCATGGACCAGTTCATTGGCGCACGCGGTACTATCGTAGTCAACAACCGCTGCACCGACCAGAACCGCGAAAGCGGCGACGGTGCCATCAAAAAAAATGGCACCATCCTCGACATGCAAGAAGACGGAAGCCTACTCTTCAAATGCGACGACGGAACGATCGAAACCGTGTATTCCGCCGACTTGGAAATTTAAGTTACTTTCTTTTGGTCTTATAGAAAAGACTGCCGGCGAGCGAAACGGCAAGTACCACGATCATCGCGGTAAGCCCCATATCGGCGAGGTTCTTGTACTCCCCCACATGTCCCGATTCAATCAGCATAATAATGACCAGCGCAATCACGGCAGCGGTAGCGCCCATGCGGTCGAACATCTTGATTTTGTCTTCGATAGAGAATGGTTTCTTGAAGGGGCCGTTAGTAAAGGGCATCGACATCGCCTCCCATGCAAATCCATACGATAAGCCCTGCCATCACGAGTACGCTGATGGCGACATTCGCCAAGAAAAAGTCACGGTTCATGGTGTCCAGGTCATCGGATTTGCGGAATAAATGGATGTAGAGGATTGCAGCAGTCATGAGTCCAGTAACCACCCACCAAGGGATTCCCATGTCCCAGAACACGCCGAAGACCACACACAAGGCAAGCATGGCCACATGGCTCCAGAAAGCGATTTGCAAGGCACGCTTACGGCCAAAACGGGCCGGCACCGAATGCAGTCCCATGGCGCGGTCGATTTCTTCGTCCTGTGTCGCGTAGATGATATCAAAGCCGCCCATCCAGAGCATCAGAATCACGAGCAAGAATATCGGGAATACAGCGAATTCGCCGCGAATGGCGATCCAGGCACCAAGCGGGCTCATGCCAATCGCAAAACCCAAGAACCAGTGGCAAAGCCAGCTAAAGCGTTTCCAGTAGGAATAAGAAAGCAACAGGAGCCATACGGGCAATGCAAGCAAGCCGGCGAGCGGTTGTAACAGCGCGGCAAACAGCACGAAAAGCACTCCGTTTATAGCAAGGAAGGCGATTACCGACGCCTTGCTCAGGCGCCCCGCAGGCAGGTGGCGCTTTGCAGTACGCGGGTTTTTGGCATCGATATCGGCGTCGGCAATGCGGTTAAAGCTCATGGCGCTGTTACGGGCGGTCACCATACAGCCCACAATAAGCGCAATCATCTTGACCGCCTCCGCGGCAGCCATGCCGCGGAAACCATCAGCCGCCACCCACATGGAGCCAATCGCAAAAGGCATCGCGAAAAGCGAATGGCTAAAGCGCACCATGTGGCCGAATTCAAGAACCTTTTTAAGCATAGTTATTTCTTTTTCGCTCTCACCTTGGCCAAGTGTTTCACAGAAGGAGTCTTCTGCTTGGCAGCCTTAGGAATCGAAATTCCCTTCCAAGGCTTTACAATATCGGCAGCATCCCTCATCGCGCCCAAGTGCATCAGGATTTTTGCAACTACGGTATCCACCAATTCTTCAATCGTCTTCGGGTGGTCATAAAAATGCGGCGAAGCCGGAATCACAATCCCGCCTTGACGAGTCAAACGGGTCATGTTATCCAAGTGGATCAAGTTGTAAGGAGTCTCGCGCGGCACCACAATCAAGGGGCGGCGTTCCTTGAGGCAGACATCGGCGGCACGGATCAACAAGTTATCCGACGTTCCGCCGGCAATGCGGCCAATCGTACCCATGGAGCAGGGAACCACAACCATGCCGGCATAGTCGGCAGATCCGCTGGCGCATTCGGCAAAGAAGTTTTTCACGTCGGGAGCTTCGTCCACGTAATCGAACAATTCGTCCTGGCCCTCGTAGGCTACCACGCCCCTGCCCGGCGGCGTCACCAAGGCGGTCACATGGTGCCCCAGGCGTTTTAAATGCATCGCGGTTCTTGTCGCGTAAATGGCGCCACTCGCGCCGGTCACCCCCAAAATGAACCTCATGTCCGTCTCCTCAGTAATATGCGATAAGCTACACCGAAAAAGCAAGGTTTCACATGCACCAGTTCAAAGCCGTTCGACTCCGCCAACTTGACAAAGTCTGCAACCGGCAAAAAACGAAGCACCGAATTCACCAAATATTCGTAAGCTTCCCGCTTGCTAAAAAAGGCACCCAGCACCGGAATAAAGAGCGGTGCAAGTCTCTTGTAGAAAAACTTGTTGAACGCGTTCCTCGGCGAAAAGAATTCCAGCACCTGCAAGTACCCCCCATTCGAGAGCACGCGGGCAGATTCCTTCAAGCCGCCTTCGGCATCGGGTAAGTTACGCATTCCAAATCCGTTCAGAATCACATCGAACGAGGCGTCGCCAAAAGGCATTTTCATGGCATCCAGCTGCACAGGGATAGCCGTCATCGTCTTCCCTGCAGCGCCCTTCAGCATTCCATAAGAAAAATCGCCCAAAACGGCGATATCGGGCTTGCCATTGAATTTTTCGTAAGTGACCGCAAAATCGCCCGTGCCTCCGCACAAATCCAAGAGACGTTTGCCGGGCTTTACCCTTTTCAGTTCGCGACAGCAACTGCGGCGCCACAAAATGTCCTGAAAGCAACTGAGCGTATGATTTAAAAAATCATAGCGACTGGCAATCTCGTCGAACATCTTGCGCACAGGGCTTATCATGGCGCCAAATATAGAAAAAGGAGCCTAGGCTTCAAGCCACAGGCTCCTTTCCAAATGCTTACAAATTGCAACTACTTGAAGGATGCCGTAATAGACAGGCCTTCTGCAACCGTCGCGACACACGTTTCCGGCGTGCCGGCCACAGGTTCGCAACCCGTCCATCCACCGAATATGGAACCGGCTTCGGGAACGGCCGTCAGCACCATTGCGTTTCCGGCAAAGAACTTGGCCTTATAATTTGCACTCGGCAGCGTCATGCCATCCATAACGATGGAGCCCTTGCCGTTGGCGGTAATCGAGACCGAAGTCATGCTTCCGACACCAAATTCTTCCTGAATTTCAGACAGGAACTTGCCATCGCGTTCTTCTGCCCAGGGGCCGAGCCTTTCGCCATTCGCATCGAAGCCATGTGGATACGTTCCTCTTCTTTCCTTATAGGCTTCTACATCCATATCCCTAGCAACGTCTTCGGAATTCAGCATGCCGGCAAGGAACTTTGCCTTTGCCCTGACATTTTCTGCATTCAGGTAAGATTGAAGCATCACGGCAGCATGGTTCAGGAAGAGTCGCTTGAAGTTGGGATTTTCAATCAACTTCGTGTACAGAACATGGAAGCAATGGGCCTTATCGCCAGTAAAGGCCTTATTGCTGCTCGTGTAACAAGAGCCATTGTCACGTCCACCCTGCTTAACCCACTTGAACATATTCGTGCCATCGCTAAAGCCAGACACGCCCCATTCCCAGTCAAAGCCATGGTCAAGGTCATAGATCATGAACTTCCAGAGCGGAGATTCCGGGGACTTCCAGACGCGCACGTTATTGTTCGGCCAGTCACCGTTATGAACGTACATTTCGGCAAGCATGTAATTGGCAAAGTTGCCCATATCCATAAGCTGCGTCATGTAGGTATAAGCATCATTGTCCGTAGCAAAATCGTGTGCAGCGGCATATTCCAGCATGGCAAGGTATTCGTCAGGAGTACCATTGCTTGCTTCGACTTTTATCCCCAAATGTTTGAGGAACGTGACCGACGAGGCATCGTATCCATAATTCGTTTCGACAAAGTTCTTGTTGAAACGTTCACGCATATCGTGAATGCCGTAGTACTTTCCATTGTAGAACACCACCACCTGGCGGCTACGCTGGTAATCCACGCCACTACCTTCAAGAATGGCGCCACCTACGGCATCGGCAAAGTAGTCGCTCACAAAACGGTTACCGTTGTTACGCAGGTTGAATCCCTTGTACTTGTCGTTCACGCCCTTGCGGGTTTCAAACAAAGGATACTTCAACCAGGTTCCGCCATACTCTTCGCGCATCACGATAGCGACAGACTTCTTGCGTTCCATGCGGCTCCAGCCACCCATCAAAGAAATGCCGCCATCGGCTTCCCAGGCCTTACCCTTGCTGCTCCTGCCCTTTTCGTAGTATTCCACGTGAACCGGAAGTTCACCAGAATCATTCGGATAAGACTCATTCGGAGCATACATCTGGTCATGATCCATATCGGGTTCACCACCATTCGTCTTCTTGTAATACTTTTCAAAGAAGCTCGGATCCACGCTCACGGCCACCACGGGCATGTTGGCCGTTTCATCGATGAAGTAGGTATTGGTCGTCACGTCCTTAGTAAGGAGGCCGTCCTTGAATGCGGCGCAGCGAAGAACCGTGGTCGATTCAATCTTCATGTCCGATTCGAACTTTTCGGAATTCTTTGTGGGAACAGAACCGTCCTTCGTGCAACGTACAGTCACACCTTCCGGAACGTTCGGCTTGTTCAAGGTCACAGAGCCATTATAGAATCCGCCGCCATGTTCACCAAAGCTGATTGTAGGCGTTACACCTTCATAACTTTCAGTCGCATTGTTCGGCTGTTCGGGAGTCGGCTTTTCAAAGAACTTCCAGGCACCGCCATCGATAATGCCCCAGCTCATACCCGCGCTAAGAGCCGGATACTTGACCGAGTCGCGGATAGAATAATACTGGTCAATCAGGTAGACCGTTCCACCATCCTTATTCAATTTCCAGTTGGTATGGGTACGTGATTTATATTTGGACGTATCTGCAGAGGGTGCCACGGCGTTCACATCATTCTTGTCGCAGAACACGGTGCGGAACGATTTTGGAGCAAGCAGTTCATCGCCAAAAATCCACTTGCGCGGCTTTTCCAAATTTTCAACAAGCGAATAACCCTTGAGGTTAGCAGCGACATCACCGGCATTGTAGATTTCAATCCAACCCGGATCGTCTCCGTTTTCATCGAGCCAGTCCAAGTTTACGGGGCTAATTTCGGTAATCACCAAAGAAGAATTACCCACCCAGTGAACGGTCGTGTCGGCCGGGACATAAATGATTCTATCTACATACTGCGTATCGCCCGTAACCGGGTCAATCGTACGGACAGTATCCCTCGTCGCAGGAGTTTCCTTAATTTCCGTAACAGTATCACCGGTAACCGGATCAACCTTTTTCACCGTATCAATCTTTACAGGAGGATCGTCATTTGCACGGCTATGCGATGCAGAGTCATCGTTACAGGCAACCAGACCCGAGAAAACCAAACTCAGTCCGCCCATCAAAGCCAGACTATTTACTTTGTTGAATATGTACACACTGCTATCCTATTAAAAACGTTTCCCGGGAAATCCCACTTTCCAAGGCCATATTCTTTAGCACCCAGATACTAAATTTAGAAGATTATTCAAAAAAAAGGGAAAATTATCAGTAATATTCTATTTACCCTTGACAAGTATCACAGAGTGTTCTATATTTGGCCTACCAAGTCGGCGCTGTAGCTCAGTTGGTAGAGCAGCGGACTGAAAATCCGCGTGTCGTCAGTTCAATTCTGACCGGTGCCACGAAAAAGAGACCTCGAAATTCGAGGTCTTTTTTAATTTTTGTTTTCAAAAATTCTAAAAAGCGCTAAGTGTTTAGAAAATTTTAATCGAAATTGCGTCGGTAAAGGCAGTAAATTTCGTCCCAGTGTTCCATCAACACGTCCACAAGCTCCGGCTGGAACTGTGCGCCACGCTGTTTCAGGAATTCTTCCTTGACCTTTTCTTCGGGCCAGGGCTGCTTATAGCAACGCGGGCTAGAAAGTGCATCCAGGACGTCGGCAACAGAGCAAATGCGGCCAGCCAAGGGGATTTCTTCGCCGGAAATTCCCTTCGGGTAGCCTCGGCCATCCCAGCGTTCATGGTGAGAACGGGCAATTTCAGCAGCAAAGCGAAGCAACTGGCGCTTGGAATTGTGGAGCATGTTGTAGCCGATTTCGGAATGCGTCTTCATGATGGTGTATTCGTCGTCCGTAAAGCGGCCCGGCTTGTTCAAAATGGCGTCGGGGATGCCGACCTTGCCCAAATCGTGCATCGGGGCGGCCAAGCGAATACGTTCCACCTCGTTTTCCGGGAGCCCCAGGAACTTCGCCAGCATGCTAGAAATCTCGGCGACACGTTGAATATGGTCGCCAGTTTCCTCGCTACGGTATTCCGAAACCTCACCCAGAATATGGATGATTTCACGCTGGGTCGCTTCCAGTTCCATATTCAACATGGCAGATTCGACAGTCTTTGCAGAATAGACAGCCGTAAGGCTCAGGCGTTCCAAGTCCTGTATCGAGAATACGGCAGCTTCGCCCTGTTCGTTAGTTCCCCGCTTGTTGATCGCCTGGAACACACCCATCACGTTGCCGGCCGAATTCATGAGCGGAACGGTCATTACAGACGTTGTTCGATAATGCGTCTTTTCGTCTGATCGACGATCGAACCTCGGGTCTTGGTAGGCATCCTTGATCAAGAGTGGTTCACCCGTCCTGACGGAATAGCCCACGAAGCCCGCGTCATGCGGAATGCGAAGTTCGCTTACGCCGTGCGCAACCTTGGTCCATAATTCGCCACGATCGTTATCGACAAGCCACAGGGAGCAGCGGTCCGCCACCACAATGGAGCGTCCCAAATCGGCCATCAGAATCAGCAAGCCATCCATCTTTCGCTCTGCCGCAATTTTCGGCATGTAAGCGAACAACAGCTCCAGTATCCTTTGGGATTCTACAACCTGCTTGTCGTCCAAATCCGTCATACTATGTAAAATTTAGATAAACTTTGCATTATTCTCAACTACGCTTGACAGAATTAGGCGAAATTTTCTATCCTTGGGAAACCTTGGAGGAATAGGCTAATTGGTAAGTCAGCGGTCTTGAAAACCGCCGCCGTAAGGCTTGGGGGTTCGAGTCCCTCTTCCTCCGCGAACAAGCTCCCGTCCGGGAGCTTTTTTGCATTCCCCATTCCCCCATCTCACATCTAATTGATTTCCCATTCCATCTGGTTGTCGGCGACAAAATCGGCAACAGCCGAGGCAGGCTCGTCATAAAGTAGCGTGCATACCTTGACCGGGAGCGGGAAATCCCGTCCGAAAGCCGCCAGGCATGCCGAGGTGGTCGCCCCCGTCGTAAAGACATCGTCCACGACGACAACCGTCCCCGATAAAGGAGGCTTTTTTAGCACGCAGCCAAATGCAAATGCCACATTGCGCTCCCGTTCTTCCTTGGAAAGCTTCGTCTGCGAAACAACAAAAGTCTTTCGCTTCAGCCAACGGCAGACTTTACCGCCCAGAGCAAGCGAAAGCGCCGCGGCTATCTTTTCGGCCTGATTGTAGCCGCGTTCCCTATACCTGGCCCTATGGAGCGGAACAGGAACAAAGTAAAGCGGTTTCGGGAACATGGACATTTCCTCGCGCAAAAGCCCGCACCGAACCGATGCCGAATGTTTGACCAGATACGTCGCCATTCCCGAAATCCCCCTATACTTGAGCGCATGCACCAAGCGCCGTGTCAAGGGCCGCATGGGGTACAAACTATAGGTATCCGGCCCGGGAGCCACATCTATAGTCGATTCGCGTTCCAGTTCCTTGACACACTCCGGGCACAGCCAAGGGTCCAAGGCCCCCGAAGGGCTCCCGCATCCTAGGCATTCGGCTCCAAAAACAAAGCGTTCCACATTTTCTATCCAGCGCATATGAACTCCTCGGAACCCAGGCAACGGGTCCCTCTTTATCTATACGCCAAATTTCTGAAAAGTGGGAAAAATGATCCCCGGCAACTTTTGACTAGCGGCGACGAGCCTGGAAGTGCAAGCAAAGCAAAAAGCCGACCAGCACCATGCACGTCAATGCGAACGAGCCGCCATAAGACAGGAACGGCAAAGGCAAACCCGTTACCGGCATAAGGCCTACCGTCATCGCGATATTCACCATAATATGGAACAAGAAAATCGTCGAAGCCCCCATGACCATGAGCGTCACGAACGGGTCCGAAGACAACCTGCAAATCGATGTAGCACGCCACAGGAACAGGGCATAAAGAACCAGCACAAAGGCGCATCCCAAAAAGCCGAACTGTTCACCGAGCACGCTAAAGATAAAGTCCGTATGTTCTTCGGGCAAAAAGGAAAGGTTTGTCTGCGAACCGTTTCCAAAACCTTTTCCGGCAAGGCCGCCCGAACCGATTGCTGTCAGCGACTGTAACACCTGATAGCCATCGCCCAAGGGGTCGCTCATCGGGTCCAAGAAGGTGTTCACGCGTTTTTGCTGGTGCGGTTCGAGCATGTTCCACGCCATGGAACTTGCATAGCCCGCAAAAATATTCGCCATCAGGATCAAAGCCGTCAACACCTTCGGAAGTTTCCTGCGGAACAGGGCAAACACCACCACGCAAATCAAAAGTCCCCAAAGGATTTCAAATAAAAGCGCCTGCGAATGCGAGAAAAGCACCGAAAGCACCGGGCTCACGATCAGGAACATATCGGTCAGGGTAAGGCCCGCAAAAAAGAACCCCACCATGGTCACGGCGATAAACACGAGAGCCGTGCTCAAGTCCGGCTGCTTAAGCACCAAGGCGAAAGGCACAATGAACAAGAAAAAAGGAACCACGAAAGATTTCAGCTTGTACAAGCTAACCGGATGTTTCGAGAGCCAGTAAGAAATAATCAGCAAGTAAGCAATCTTTGCAAATTCCGAAGGCTGCAACTTGAAAACGCCCAAGTCGATCCAGCGCCCAGCACCCTTCACCACGTCACCGGCAAAGAACAACACCACCACAAGCAACACGAGCGCAAGCACATACAGCGGAATTGCCGCTCGCTTCAACCAGTCAATACGCACAAAAATCAAAGCTACGGCAATGACGCTACCGAAAACGAAGTAAACGATCTGCTTGAACCAGAACAATTCCACCACAGAAGTATCTTCAGCAATCGTAGCCGAATACACAAGGGCAACACCCACGCTCATCAAGGCAAGCGTAAGAGCAATGAACATCCAGTCAAACCGGAGCGAACGGCTAAGGAGTCGATTGGGCTTCATTTTTTCCCGCCTCCTTTTCCTTATTTTCAAAATAGGCTTCCATCACCTTCTTGGCGATCGGGCCCGAAACAGCACCGCCGCCACCCGCAGCTTCCATAATCACGGCCACGGCAATTTCCGGGTCGTAAAGCGGCGCCACCGCGGCATACCAGGCGTGAGTCTTTTCGCCCTTCTTCCATTCACCGGAACCGGTCTTTGCCCCCACCCGAATTCCAGGGAGGGCGCCACGCTTACCAGTGCCCCCTGGATGGTTCACCACGGAATCCATGGCGGCAAGCAAAATACGGTGCGTATACGGTTTCATGTTGCCCGGGCGAACAATTTCGGGCTCGTAACGGCGGACGACATTCCCGTCGATATCGCGGAGTTCCTTCATAAAGTGCGGCCTGTAAACGCCACGCCCCGTCGCCAAGGAACCAATCAGGGTCGCCTGTTGCAAAGGCGTTACAATCTGTCCCTGGCCAATCGAAAGGTTCAGAATCAAGCCGCGAGCCCAGCGCCAGCCCAAGCGCTTGTTTTTCTGGTTAAACGACGCCGAATCCGGAAGCCAGCCACCCTTTTCGCCAGGAATGTCAATTCCAAGCGGTTTTTCGCCCAAGCCAAAACGACGGCCGAATTCATTAATGCGGGCCATGTCAATATCGAGACCGGCCTGGTAAAAGAACACGTCACAGCTCAGGCGAATCGCGTTCACCACATTCAAGCTGCCGTGCGTGCCCCAGCATTTCTGGTAGCGCGCCCCGTACTGGTAGCCACCCGTACAGGGCTTGGAATAATACTTGTTCTCGGTCAAAATTCCGCTTTCAAGGCCAGCGCCCGCCGTCACCAGTTTAAAAACAGATGCCGGCGGATACGTACCCGAAATGGCGCGGTTCGTAAGCGGTCTCATGGAATCAAGCGCTACATGCGCCCAGCCCTTGTTACGCTCGCGCTTTTTCAGGGAGAATATATTCGGGTCCAGTCGCGGCGAAGAAACCATCGCCAGAATTTCACCATTGCGCGGATCAATCGCCACAAGCGCCCCCTTCGCCGAATCGGGAATCGCTTCTTCGGCAACCTTCTGCAGGCGCAAATCAATCGTCGACACCAGGCGAAGCCCCGGCACGGGTTCCGTGCCCTCGACGCCGTCAAGCGAGCCCACTTCGCGTCCAGAAGCGTTCACTTCCACAAGCTTCATGCCGTTAACGCCACGGAACTCCTTGTCGTAAAACTGTTCCAGCCCCTTTTGCCCGATTCGGTCCCCCTGCGTATAGCCTTCGTATTCCGGCAACTTGAGTTGCTCTTCCGAAATTTCGCTAGTGTAACCCAGCGCATGCGAGGCCAGCGTGCCGTAAGGGTATTCGCGACGAGATTCAATCACCGTCATGATACCGGGCAATTCTTCGGAACGTTCTTCAATAATGGCAACCTGTTCGGCGGTTGCATCTTCCAGCAGGCGAATCGGCCTATTCTTGATCCAGCGGGAACGTTGGAACGCCGTATCCAGCGAAAGGGAATCAAACAGGCGTTCGCCCGAAGCATCCTTGATGCCGAGCAACTTCATGAACAGGGAATCTCGATCCACTTTCTTGCGGGGCATGTTGATTGCAGTCAATGCAATCTGATAAGAAGGACGGTTACGCACCAGCACTTCGCCATTGCGGTCATAAATATATCCGCGCTCGGCAACAAGAACCACTTTGCGCAGGCGGTTGTTTTCGGAACGTTGCAGGTTTTCGTCGTAATGGGTAAACTGCAGCGAAAACAGGCGCAAAATGAGAACGAAGAACATGACCACGACACCTGTCATGTAAACAAGCACATTCCAGTTCCTGTTTTGCAGGGTCTCGTTTTCGGACATTCCCTTAAGCATGCTTCTTCTTTTTGCTGCCCAAATCCAGGTAGAAGAATATGCCGCCAATCAGCATCGTGTAAATGCATTCGGGCAGCGATTTCGTAAGGAACAAATTCGTGACAACGTCTTTAGAAAGGCCCGTAATCGCAAAGTAAATCATGTCGCTCACAAAAAAGCCAAGGCCAAGCACGCCGACTTTAGCGGGCAAATTGAGCGAAAGGAATCGTTCTTCAAGCTGCCCCACCGCATAGCCTACCACAGTCATGGCAATCGTATTTGCCCCGAGCCACTCCACAGGCGCATACACGTCTTGCGTAAAGCCCGCAATAAAGCCCCAAAAACATCCGGCCGTAGGCCCTCTTCTAATGGCCATCGCCACAATGAAGATCATTACGAAATCGGGCGCCACGTCAAAGAAACTGAGCCAATCGGCAACCGTCATTTGCAAAGCAAATACGATTACAAACAAAACAAGCGATTTCAGCCACCCCAAGTTATTCATCGAGCAGCTCCTTGATTATCCAGTCCGGTTCCTTTTCCATCACGAACACTTCTTCAAGAATCGAAAAATCCTGGAACGGACTTACTTCCATCTGGCGCATCACATCGAGATCGGACTTGCGGACTTCCTTTACAGTGCCCACGGGAATGCCCTTCGGGAAAATGCCTCCCAGGCCAGAAGTCACAAGCGTATCGCCCGCATGCACTCCCGCATGGGTCGGAACAAGCGCCGTCAAGCGGACGCCATCCATCGATTCCAGGAATCCCACCACGCGAGTACGACGGTCCATTACAGACAACTTAAGATTCGGGTCTACAAGCAGCTGCACACGCGAATGGCTTATGCCCGCTTTTGAGATTTTTCCGACCAAGCCGTTCATCGAAAACACGGGCATGTTTTCTTTCACGCCATGTTCTGTACCGCGGTTAATCACCATCGTCGTAAGGAATCTTCCGGGATTGTGTCCAATCACGCGAGCCGTCACAATCGGGAAATCCCATTTGTCGTCAAATCGGACTAGCGTGTGCAGTCGGGCGAGTTCCTGCAAGCCTTCACGGGCATGGTAGGTTTCTTGCCTCAAGCGTGCGTTTTCTTCTTTCAGTTGTTCGTTTTCAAGCGCTACAGCCTTGTAATGCCCCACCGCAGACACAATGCGCTGCGCCGGGAAATACAGCGTCGACACCGCCGACGAGACAATACTCTCGCGAATCGTGTTCGGCGCCTGCCTCATCAAAAGGCCTAAAGCCAAGAAAAAGACAAAGGCAACGATGCCGTGCCTTTGTGTAAACAAGTCGACAATAAAGCGAATCGCCCTAAGCATCGAGCCCTGTCAAATTAGTTCGAAGATGCAATCAAAACCGGGCGATATTTATCCAAGTCTTCAAGAATGCGTGCAGCACCCTTACAGACGCAGGTCAGAGCTTCATCAATCACGTTCACCGAAAGACCCGTTTCCTTACGAATACGTTCATCAAAGCCGCGCAACTGAGAACCACCACCCGTCATGATGATACCCTTGTCGTAAATATCGGCAGAGAGTTCCGGCGGAGTGATGCTCAAGGCCTGCTTCACGGCTTCGATAATGGCCGTCACAGGTTCGTTCAAGGCTTCACGGATTTCGGCGCTGTTAATCGTAGTTGTACGCGGCATGCCGGCCAAGAAGTCATGGCCCTTCACTTCCATGGTCAATTCTTCTTCGAGCGGGCTGGCAGAGCCAATCTGGATCTTGATCTGTTCTGCAGTGCTATCGCCCACGCAAAGGTTGTACATGGTGCGCAGGTAACGGACAATCGCTTCGTCCATTTCGTCACCGCCCACGCGCACAGAGGCGTTACAGACGGTGCCGTTCAAGGCGATAACGGCGATATCGGAGGTACCACCGCCAATATCCACAATCATGTTACCCACAGGGTCTTCCACAGGAATGCCCATACCGATGGCGGCAGCCATGGGTTCGTGCACCAGGTGAACTTCCTTGGCGCCGGCCTGCTTGGCCGCATCGATAACGGCACGCTTTTCCACTTCGGTAATACCGCTCGGGACACCGACTACCACGCGGGGTTTCACCATCCACAGCGGGTACTTCTGCACGCGCTTGATGAATGTCTGCAAAAGGTTTTCCACCAGTTCGAAATCGGCAATCACGCCATCACGCATCGGGCGCACGGCGCGGCTTTCGCCTGGCGTACGGCCAAGCATCTTTTTCGCTTCAAAACCGATGGCAGAAACACGGTTATTTTTGCTGTCCACCGCAATAACCGTAGGTTCATTAATGACAATTCCCTGACCTGCCACATGGACTAACGTATTCGCTGTGCCGAGGTCAATACCGATATCGCAAGAAAAGAGGCCGAACAAAATCCAATCCTTGTTTAAGATTCAACTTCCAATTAAAATATAAAAAGTTACCAGTTATTAGTTCCTTGTTCCTAAAGATTTTCAATATGAAATTCTAGTAACTTGGAACTCAGAACTGTCGCGAAGCGGCATCACCGCAGCGAGTCCGCGCCGAACTTCCATTCTTTCTTGTAGCGATCCCAACCGCGCGTATTCACATCATAGCGATACTTTCGCTTTTCGTGCATGGCAATGTCTTTGTAGATAAAGAAATCCACCTCGGCATAGGCCGCATAAACGCGGGCCTCCGCGCCATCGAAAAGTCTAAAGTCCTTGACCCGGTAGTAAGGCGTGTCCAGGAGTCCTTCGCGCGTTTTGGAGGACTTGATGGTCTCTGCCACCATGAACTTCAAGTCGTCTTGCAGGTAATCAGTTAATTTATTCTCAATGCGTTCCGTCGGTTCGGAACAGCCCAAAAGCAAAACAGCTGTAGCCAATAGGCAAACAATAAACTTCATACCTTAAATGTAGAAAGAGAATGGAGTAAACAGTGGTTAGTGGTTGGTGATTAGGAGAATCTTGATATATTCAACCCCTGTTTACTAATCAGTATTTACTAACCACTAATTTGCGCCGAAGGCGTAAACAAAAAACACCCCTCCAAGAGGGGCGTCTTCGTATTCAAGTCCGAACAATTCCGAAGAAATTAGAACGAGTAGGTAGCATCGAGGCGGGAGAAGAGACGTCCTTCACCCTGGAACGGGTTGCGGAACAGTACGTCTTCAGCAACAGTCACATCAATCTTCAAGCGTTCTTCGATGTTGATACCGAAACCGAATCCAACATGGTCGTCGGCAGTGCCGTCAGCCAGCGGGTTGGTAGAGAAGAACGTACCGTCGTCCTTGCAAATGCCATAGCGGGAATCGGTGTAGTTGTTCTTGGAATTCACGTTGCAATCGGTGTAGAGAATGGACTTCTGGCCACCCACGCGGATAACGAACCAATCCCACCAGATGTTACGTTCGATACCGAAGCTGATCTTGCCGCCAACGTCGGAACGCTTGTCCCAGTGCGGGTCTTCGTCGTCGCGGGAATCATAAACCCATGCGCCACCGTCCACAGTCTTGTCATAGAACCAGTCATGAGCCTTCTTCTGATTCCAGATGAAGTCAAGGCCGAGCCAGAAGAAGCCGCGATCCATAGCAACGTTAATGCCCATGCCAGCCTGAGCATGCTTGTCTTCGATGCCAGGAGCCTGAGCAAGCTTGATAGAAGCTGCCGGAACCAATTCACCATCGATAGCTTCCATGGTGAAGAAGGCGCGAGCCTTGGCGAGAATCGTGAAGTCGCCATCGTCAAAGAAGCTGTGGCGATCCGGACCATACTGCACGCGAGCGATACCGCCGGACAATTCATAAGAGGTACCGCTACCCGTCTGGAAATTCAAGCCACCGTCCAACTGAACGATAGATGCATAGGCATCGTCGTCAGTCTGGTAGGTGCCGCTTTCATCGAGATCGCCACCATCCTGGTGAGCGATGTAGATGTGCAAGCCCCAAGCGTCACCGCTAGAGAACGTACCGCCCAAGAAGCCGTCAAAGTTCGTTACCGTTTCAGGAACAACCGCATAGGTATTCTTGCCAGTCTGCACGTAGTCAGGCAGGTACATGGCGAGGTCGGAGTTAACGCGGCCGAAGAGCCCACCAATCGAGAACTTGGGATCGGGATTGTTGTCGTCACCGAAGGAGATTGCAAAGATGCCGCCAAAAGTCGGGTGCTGCGGATCAACGTTGCCGCCAGCAGACATATTGTTGTCGGTATAGGCACCGAAGCCACCGATCAAATAGTTGGAGTAAAGGTTTACGTTTGCGGGGTTATCGAAGATGCTCACATCGTCCATGATGTAAGTAGAGTTCTTGCCCATGGATTCAACACGTGCAAAGGTTGCAAAAGCAGAACCCACACCAAGAATACCGAATGCGGCTCCAACCGCGGCAGCTGTTCTTAAGTTCATTGGAAAACTCCTATTGAAATTTCTGTTTTAAAGTTAGTTTAATTAAACGAAAAACGCAACAATATTTTAAACAAAAGCCAATTTTTTTATACAAAAAAAGGCCGGACTGGAAAGTCCGGTCTTTTTTCAAGTTTTCGCCGAATTATTCGGAGAAGGTGAACGGGATCGTAACAGTGGTGTTACCAGACTTCACCTTGCTGAACTTCCAGCGGCTCACAGCGTTCTTGACTTCGCCGTCAAATTCGCCGTAACCGGTCGTAGAAGAAGCAATGGAGATACTGATGATTTCGCCACCCGGAGCGATCGTGAACTTCAAGGTAACCTTACCCTGGAAGCCCGGTTTCTTCTTCAGGAACTTGTTGTAGATGTGGCGGAGACCCGGAGTACGCTGACGCACAACCTTCATGATGTCTGCAGCGGAACGAGATCCACCACCGGCACCCATGTCGATATCGCGTTCAGACGGAGTCCTGATGGAGCCCTTAGCCTTGGTAGCGATACCACCGCCACCGCCGCCGAGAAGACCAGCCAGGCCGTCACCGATACCACCGGAACCGCCTTCGGCATAACCTTCGTTAAAGCCACCATCAGCCTTACCGCGACGACCACCGAGAACGGTCTTACCCGTCGTCTGGAGGCCAGCCACGTCCTTCAGCACCTTGTCGATGTCCTTAGAGAACTTCTGGTTCTTCATGAGGTCATAGGCGCCTGCGGAGGCATTCTTGGTCTGAGCAGTCAAGAGCTTAAGCACACCACGAGTCTGGGGAGCGTTGGGCTGCCCCTTACCACGCGGCTTGCCACCACCACCAGCCTTCTTACGAGGCTTCTTGGGTTCTTCCTTCTTCTTCTCTTCCTTCTTCTCTTCCTTCTTTTCATCGATGGTCATAGAAGCAGTAAGATCAGCAGCGGCAGAGTCGTCGAACACGACTTCGTCCACCACCTGTTCGTACATGGAAGCCCAAAGGCAGATAGCCAAAGCTACGACTAAAGAGATACCGGCAATAGCACCCATCTTCTTGTCGGATTCCGGCATCAGGGACGCTACTAACGGATCCATTTCGGGAGTATTCTTTTTAGCCATAATTATTCCTCCCCTCCGTTCTTCTGCATAACGGCGAATGCAATGTGCGTGTAGCCAGAGAAGCCACAAGTGGCCATGACCTTATACATTGCATCGTAAGGGATGTTCTTGTCGATCTGCACAACGATGTTACCGGCTTCGTCAGCAGGAAGACCCATCTTCAGGGCATGTTCCTGTTCCGTTGCGCGGCGTTCCTTAAGAACGGAGTCCACCTTGGTCACAAGAAGGTCTTCTTGCTTCAAGACGTCTTCGGTAGGAACGATCTTTGCATTATCGACCACAACGTAGTTGTTATCGACCACGACCGTCAGAGCCACTTCCTTCGGCTGCACCTTGGAGGTAGACACCGGAAGAATGAGGTTTTCGGCCTGGGTCAAAAGCTGACCTTCAGCGTCCAAGTTCTTGATCATGAACACCAGAATAATGGTCATCATGTCCATCATGGACGTGAGGGAGAAAGGTACGTCTTCGCTAAATTTACGAGTTCTTCTAGCCATGATTAACCTCCCAGCTTAGCAAGGTTGATCTTGCTGAAACCGGCTTCTTTAGCGCGGTCCATAAGTTGAATGATCTTATCGAACTGGGTGTCGTCGTTAGCAACGATGATGATGTTATCGACGTCTTCGAGGTCAATGAACTGCGTATGGATCTGAATCAGGTCCTTAGCGATCAAGTCGTAAGCAGACAGCGGGTAGATGATGTTCTTTGCAGCCACATCCGGTTTCAGCGTACGAGCCGAGTTCGGAGTGAGGGTTGCAAGCACAGCGCCTGCGCTCGGCTTCTTGAGCATCGGCGGCGGGGTCAGACCCATAGCGCCTTCGCCAGGAGCAGCGAGGAATGCGTTGTTACCGTCCACGTATGCGCTGTCAGGCACATTTTCGGACTGAGAAGAATACACGGCCCAAATCACGCGGCCCGGGTCTTCTTCGGATTCCTTGTTGATTGCCCAGAGTTCGATGGTCTCGATTTCATAAAGATACTTTTCTTTATCCATCTCAGAGCCATCCTTGCACTTGGGACCATGACCGCCATCAACGGCCGTCTTCACATCTTCCGGCGCATACGTAATGAGCTGCGCATCGGACTTGCAACGGAACGTCCACATTTCCTTGAAGTAAACGTTCGGCTGGAAACCACCGCGGGCACCGATCACCAGGTAGTCACTGGTAATGGCGAGCGAGAGGTTCAGAGCCTGCTGGTCCGGTTCCGGAGGCGTATCGTTGTCCATATTCATCATGCTGCGTTCCGGCATGTTGATTTCAACGATAGCAAGCTTGGAGAAGGCGGTCATAGACAACAGCATAGGAATCAGGATTGTAAACAAACCCATTGCCGGCAACAGGTCCGGTTCTTCGGGTTTGGCAGGTTTCTTAAGTTCTCTTGCCATTGTTTTATAACTCCGTTAAAATTATCTCTCTATCTTCGATTAAGCGAGAGAGTTGATAATCTTGAGGCCCTTTTCTTCCATTTCCTGGATGAGGCGTTCGGAGTTCATGTTGAGGAGGCCAACGATGACCAGAAGAGGCACAGCGGAGAGAAGGCCGAGGAGAGTCGTACCCATAGCGATAGCAATACCATCGGAAAGGGCCTTGGCACGTTCAGCAGCCGGCTTGTTAGCCACGGCATCGAAGGTGTAGATCAGACCGTAAATGGTGCCCATAAGTCCAAGCAACGTGGAGATGGAAGCCATAACCTGAATGATGCTGATATAACGAGTAAGACGAGGAGCTTCAGTCAGGAACACGGCGTCGCATGCGGCCTGCATGGTTTCGCGACCACCGTTACGGGCAGCAACGATTGCAGCCATCACGCGAGCGATCGGAAGCTTGGTTGCGTTGGCATAGCTGAGAGCTTCATCATAGCGCTGAGCAGAGATGTGAGTGCCGAACTTGGCCAAGAAATCCTTACGGCCCTTAGCGCTCTTCACCATGATGTAAAGGAAGCGTTCAACAGAGAAGCCGAGGCCAATCATGAACACCACGAGGATGATCCACATGAACTGGTAACCATCAGATTCCGGGCTGAAGGATTGAAGCATTTTAGACATTAGAGTACTCCTTGATTGAGTGTTTTGGTTTATTTTGAAAAATCTTTGTTCATATTTAATCTTTTTTAGGGCAAAATTGTGTAGTCGAGCCGGTAAAATCTTGTTTACTACTCAAAAAACGCCATTTTTACCCTTATAGAATAGGGGAACCCTATGAACTAGGTTCCCCGTAAAATTGTTTTTACCGCTATTTCTTCTTGCCTTTCTTCTTAGCGGCCTTCTTCTTAGCCTTCGGGGCCGGAGCCGGAGCGGCTTCCGGTTCAGCGGAGTCGGCGGCATCATCCATAGAAGAGCCTGCAGAAGAGGACGTAGAGACGGCACCGCCAGCGAGCTGCTTCTGGAGGTCAGCAAGTTCAGCCTTCAGCTTTTCGTTTTCAGCCTTGGCGTCCTTGATGATTTCGCGGTAGGTCGTGATCTGTTCTTCCGGAGTCATGACTTCGGACTTAGCAATCTGTTCCAAGCGAGCCTTGGTCTTGAAGTAAGCCGGGTCAGAGAACAAGGTGGACGGGTCGAACTTTTCGATCTTGGTGTTCAAGGTCTCGTTGTTTTCATCGAGGTTCTTGAGGAGTTCGAAGAGCTTTTCGGTCCACTGGTTTTCGATACCGTAGTGAGCAGCAGCCTTGATACCGGTTGCGCACTGCGGGATAGCCAGTTCCTTAGCACCGTTAGAACGGTTGGTCAATTCTTCGCGGTAAGCTTCCAAATCTTCGTGGACGGCTTCCATAGCGTCTTCCTTGACCATGCCTTCGTATTCCACATATTCCTTCACGATAGAAGCGGAGTCCGGCAGCGGGGAGTTGGCGAACGCATCAGCCACTTCGACGAACACGGCGCAACCCTGGTAGTACATTTCGATGTAGCCTTCTTCAGCTTCGATCACATCCTGGTTGTAGAAGCCCTGGTCGCGGGCAAGGTCGATGTTCTTCTGGAAGATCGGACGTGCCTGTTCGTAGTAGCTCGGGAGCTGCTGCACGATACCGATTCGTTCGGCGAAGATTTCTTCTTCCTTCTTGCCGTTGAGTTCCTGTTCGCGGATCTTGGCGGCCATGGTCACGAAGAGCAAGCCCATCTTGTTGGTAGCCTTGAAGGTCCAGCGTTCAGATGCGTAGGTAGCAGACTTCGAGTACTGGCTCATGGCCTTCTGCAGGATGTCCACCAACTGCTTGATGGTCTTGGCCTTTTCCTTTTCCTTGCCCTTCAGGACAATCGGATCCATCTTGTGGTATTCGTATTCACCGAGGTAGAAGGCAGCTTCAGCCGGAACACCCGGGTCAGCATTCTTGATCTGAAGACCATACTTGTCGTAGGCTTCCAAAGTCTTGCGGTAGTCTTCAACAGCCTTGTCTTCTTCCTTAAGTTCCATGTAGGCACGGGCAGCACCGATGTAGGCAGCAATCAGCTTTTCCTTGTCATCGTTACCGTAAGCCTTGATGAAGTTGTGATATTCAGAAGCGGCGAGATCCCACTTCTTGGCGTTGGCGTAGGCCATCGGGATGCTGAACGCAGCGTCGAGGGCGTAGGAGCTCTTCGGGTAGTCGCGAACGAGGTCCTTGTTACAACGGATTGCTTCGTCGGTCATCTTGGCTTCGTCGTAGCTCAAGCATGCGCTATAGAGGTAGCCCGGAGTACGTTCATCCTTCGGATAGCGCTTGTAGGCAAGTTCATAGGTCACAGCAGCAGACTTCTTGTCGGCGATGGTGTCATAGACCTGGGCTGCAGAGCCGATAGCCATGAAGGCCATGGAATCCTGCGGGAAGTTGTTCGTGATGAACAAGTAGGTCTGTGCAGCTTCGCGGTATTCCTGTTCGTAGTAAGCCTTGTCGCTCTTCTTGAGGTTGGCAGCCTTCTTGTGAGCGTCACCAGCACGGACGATACCCTTAATAGTGAGCGGAGACTTGGCATACTGCTTGGGAAGGATCATGAAGGTTTCGGCAGCCTTAGTGAACTGCTGGTCCTTTTCGTAGGCGGCACCGGCTTCGAACACGGCCTTGTCAGCAATGTCGATAAGCGGGTAGCGCTTCACAAGAGCGAGGTAAGATTCAGCACCCTTCTGATACTGGCCCTGCTTGACGGACTGTTCTGCCATCTGGAAGAGCACATAGGCAATAGCCTTTTCGATTTCCTTGGCCATGGAGTCATTGCGAGTTTCCTTGACCTGGGTGTACTGCTTGTAGAGCCATTCGAATTCGGTGAGGGATTCGTCATACTGACCAGATTCCAAGAGAGACTGGGCAAGCATACGGCTGATGAGCAAAATGTACTGATGCTTCGGGAAGTCCTGCTTCAGCTTGCGGAGCACGCCCACAGCAACCTTGAACTGCTTAGCTTCGTAATGAACGATAGCGGCGTTGTATGCAAGTTCTGCAGCTTCCTTGTTCTGGCCGTACTTGGCCATATACTTGTTAACCTGTTCGAAGTAAGCCTTGGTTTCTTCGGACTTATAAGCCTTGACAGCGTCATCGCCATACTTGGTCTTCTTGGCCTTTTCGCGAGACTGGTCCATCATGAGCACGGCGTTATATGCAGCTTCTTCCTTCTTCAGGAGAGCTTCGGAGCCCATCGGGCGGCGGCCGTAGCGAGTGGTGTCGGTATCGACAATCCAGTTGAACATCTTGGCGGCGTTAGCAAACTGGCCCATTTCCTGGTACACGAGAGCGAGGTTGATGTGAACCTTGTATTCGTCCCAGGTCGGTTCCTTGGCATAACGCTTGAGGAATGCTTCGTAAGCCTTGATGGCTTCGGCATACTGCTTCTTACCGGCTTCAAGGTCACCTTCCTTGGTGAGCTTAGCTGCGCGTGCGTGGTGGTACTGCGGAATGTCGAGCATAGCGCCACGGATTGCAGTTTCAGCATTCTTCACAGATTCAGGATACTTCTGGTTCTTCTTGTACCAAGAGGAGCTACGGTCATAACGCTTCACCACGACATAGCGGTGCTGCTGGGCTTCTTCGAACTTCTGCTGGATGATAAGGATTTCAATCATCGCAATATCAGCAAGCGGAGCGTCGATGTAGTCCGGGTTGATGGCCATCAAGCGCTTGAAGGACTGCACGGCTTCTTCGTTACGGTCGTGGTCCTTGTTCTTCATACCGATACGATAGTACACAGAGTCCTTGAACGGAACCTTCTTGTCCTTCAAGAAAGCTTCAGCTTCAGAGACACCACCACCTTCGAGGTCGGAGAAGGAGGCTGCCATGAAGTCCATAGCTTCTGCGCGCAAGTCTGCAGGATATTTACCCTTGTCGGCACCGATAATATATTCGTAGTACTTGATTGCTGCAGTTTCGTATTCTGCAATGTTGTAGTAAGATTCAGCCAAGTGGTACATGGCGAGAGCCGCTTCCTTACCCGTAAGGGTTTCGAAACCAGTCACCTTCTTGTACGCCTTGATTGCGTCGCGGAACTTGCGGTTCATGAAGTGGTATTCCGCAATACGGAGCCAAGCCTTCGGCACGAGACCGTTGTCCGGGAAGTTTTCGACGAGGCGCATACGGAGCTTGTATGCTTTTTCGTCTTCACCACTAGCTTCCTGCACGGCGGCAGCTTGGTAGATCACCGTCGGGGTCTTGTCTTCCTTCGGATACTTGTCGATATATTCAAGGAAGTAACCCAAGGACTTCTGGTGGTCTGCCTTCGGGAGCTGGTCAATGTTGGCGCACTTGGCCGGCTTGTTGTCGCGGTCGGCGCACCATGCTACATCTTCTTCGTACTGGGCGTTCTTATCGAGGAAGAGCTTTTCTTCGAGCTGGAACTGGTAGTGACCCAACTGCTGGAGAGCAGAGGCGCAACGCTTGTTCTGCTTGCCCTTACAGTTGTTGACCTGCTTTTCCCACTGTCTAATGGCATCTTCCATGCCCTTTTCATCGAGGCCGCCGGAACGGCAAGCCTGTTCGGCCTGGTTCTTGAGCACCTTGTAGGAACCCACACACTGAGTCTTTTCCGAGCCCTTCGGCATGGCCTTACACTTGGCCGCCAACTTCTTGGCTTCATTGACTTTGTCTTTACAAGGATCCGACGCTGCAAAGGAGGAGCCTACGAGCGAGCAGACGATTGCACCAACAAGCAAAAATTTTTTCATTTTTCTCTTTCCACCTATTAAGATAAAAAAGGGGAAGACCTGGTTTTAAAAAGCCAGGTCTAACTTTATTCTTTGTTTATTCCAATTCGTCTAAGTCGTCTTCCAAGCTTTCAAGTTCCTGAGCGGCTTCGGAGCTAGCAGCGCCCTGACCCATCTTGGTCTTGACGGTTGCCAAGGTAAAGCCTGCGTCATCCAAAATACGCTTGCGGTTGGATTCGAATCGGTCACTCTGGATAGCCTTCTGAGTGAAGGCGGCGTAGTCTTCGATAGCGGCGTTAGCCTTGTCGAAGCTCGGCTGCAAGGCTTCGCGCTTGCTCTGCACACGCGGAGTCGGGAGCTGGCGGGCAAGGTCAAGTGCCTTGACCTGCACGGAGTCAAATTCGTCCTGCATAGCATCGTAAGCCTGGCGGGCACTGTCGCGAGCAGCGACGGTCACAACCGGCTGTTCGGTACGCTTTTCAGCCTGTTCCAGAGACTTGACAGCGTTGTTGTAGTCCTTCTTGATGAAGTAGCAGTAACCCTGAACGAGGTATGCTTCAGACACGAGGAAGGATTCAGGCATATTCTTAATGATCCACTGCGCCGGCTTGATAGCTTCATCAGGCTTGTTCACCTTGAGGAAGGACCAAGCGATACCGAGCATAGCTTCGTCGTACACCGGAGAACCGGGCTGGACCTGACCATACATCTGGGCTGCTGCCGGAATGTCGGCCTTTTCGCCAGAGAAGTAGATGTGGCCGAGCTTCACCTTAGCAGCGTCCTGCAAGTCGCGTTCGGACTGGTTGGACACCGGCTGTTCGGTAATGTCGCGGAAGCAGTTTTCAGCTTCGTCGAACTTGCCGAGACGGCTGTAGGCAATACCCATGGTATAGCGGGCGTAGAAGTAGTTGGCGTTACCCGGAAGGATGGCGGCGAGCAGGTCGACAGATTCCTGGTAGAGACCCTGTTCGAACTTGATCTGGCCGGCAACGTAGTCAGCGTCAGCCTTCACGTCGCTTTCACCGAACTTCTGAGCAATATTCTGGTACTTGGCCATAGCGTCGATGTACTTGCCTTCCTTATAGTCGATGTTCATCAACTGGAAGTGATACTTGGCGCGCTGGTCACTCTGCGGATAGCGCTTGATAGCGTCTTCGTACACGGACTTTGCAGCCTTGTGCATGCGGAGGTTTTCAAAAGACTTAGCCTTATAGAAGGCGGCCTGGTCCACAAGGTGGAATGCCGGGTACTTGGTCTGAACCTTACCGAAGGCGTATGCAGCTTCCAAGAACTGACGGTTCAAGTAGAGACGCATAGCGGCGCGGTAGTCGTTTTCAGGTTCGATCTTCAAACGACGATAACGTTCTTCACCGATCTTTTCTTCACGAGTGTCACCGAAGCGGCTGGTGAGCTTGACTGCCCAGATGAAGCCACGGTTCTTCTTGGCGTAAAGGTCGTCGTGAGACATTTCGAGGTCGAGAGCGAGGTAACGGAAGATGCTCACGTCCTTGACGTTAACCGTCGCGCCGGCAACCGGGTAACCTTCCTTCGTGAAGCGGAGGCGGACACCAAGGTGCGGAGAGAGGTAGTAGGTCAAGGTGAAGCTCATTTCCGGATTCAAACCGTCGCCACCTTCGGTGTCGGAATGGAACACGTCGATGAGAGAAAGTTCTGCCTTAGCTTCGATCACGCGGTTGAAGCCACGCCAGAAAAGGGAGAAGTTCAGGTTAGACGGAATGTTGTAAGCATCGTCGCGGTCACCGCCGAAGAAGCCCGGGGCAACGAAGCCTCCGTCGTCTTCCATGCTAACGCCCGGCTGGGCGATGTTCTGGAGGGCAACGCCAACCAAGAGGTAACCGAACTTAGAAGAGTTGAGCGGGTTCCAGCTGAGGCCCACGTCGGAACCGACCGTCACCTGCTTCACATCGTCAAACTGGTTAATGTAGAGCACGGACACGTCGATACCCAAGGCGATGCAATGCATGAGCCTGTAGGCATAACCGAGCAAGAAGGCATATTCGCCGTAAGACTTACCACCGTCAATGGAAGCACCGTTTTCGAAGAACGAGAAACCGAGAGTGTGCTTGTAATCCATCGGGAAAGTCAAGCTAACGTATTCCTGGCTAGCTTCACCACTAATAGAGCTAAAGAACGCGGCGCTGAATTCCAACTGGTCTGTTTCAGAAATTCCTGCGGGGTTCACATACATGGCAGTATTGCCACCAAATTCTGCAAACCAGTCATTCTGCTGATACTTATGCGGAGAATAAGTGGCTTCTGCAAACAAGGAAGTGCTGGCTACCGTGAGTCCAAGGACTGCTGTTTTAATAACACTAGTACGCATCACTTACTCCTTTACTTGATATCCGTACGGATAAACTCGATACGACGGTTCTGGGCACGACCTTCAGGGGTCTTGTTCGTGGCAACCGGTTCGGTGTCACCCTTACCGCTCGTAACGATGCGGCTTTCATTGATGCCCTTTTCCACGAGGAAGTTCTTCACGGAAGCGGCGCGGTCTGCAGAGAGCTGCATGTTCGATTCTTTTCTACCGACGTTGTCAGTGTGACCGACAATTTCGAAGGTTGCTTCCTGGAAGGTTTCCATAATGTCTACCACCTTCATGAGGGAGATGTAGGAATCCTGAGTAATCGTAGCCTTACCGGATTCGAAGTTCACACCTTCCAGCACGAAGACTTTCTTAGGCGGCTGCGGGACTTCGTCCGGGCAACCATCTTCGTCCTTATAGCTGTTCAGAGTTTCTGCCTGTTCCGGGCAGAGGTCAACGCCCTTACAAATGTGAGCGAACGTTGCGAGCATACCCTTAGCTTCAACCCACGGGTCGCAGAGACCATCGCGGTCGTTGTCGGCATCCGGGCAGCCATCGTCATCCTGGTAGCCGTCGAAGTCTTCAGCTTCTTCGGGGCAGTTGTCGAGGCCGGTGCAGACGCTTGCATACTTGTCGGAAACGCCTTCTTCAGAAACCCACGGATCGCAAAGGCCATCGCCATCGGTATCCGGGTTGCGAGTTTCTTCGACCACTTCTTCTTCCTTCACCAGTTCGGCGGCAGTCAGACCGATGTCAGCCTTACCCTTACCGCGCTTGAGCATCGGCGAGGTGGACTGGCAGTAGAAGTTCGGCTGCGACAGCGAAGGATTGATGAACTTCGGGTCGAGCGACACGTTCGTGCGGTTCACCTTGATGAACTGGTTGAACGGGTAGTAGTTCTTGTAGATGTTGTTGTATTCCACCTTGGTCTGGCCGGCAGCGGGGTCGGCGAACACACCATAGTAGTGGTTTTCCATGAAGATGTTGTTACGTGCGGTCACGTTGGTCGGTCCCTTCAATGCAAGGCCAGAGTAGCCGTTGCGGAGGACGACGTTGTGTTCGATAAAGGCGTCGAGGGACTTAGCACCCCAGGCGAGAATACCGGACCAGCGGTTGCCGTACACCACGTTGTTGCGGAGATGCGGGAGCGAGATAAACGCACCGATACCGGTAGCATGGTTATCAAGCACGTAGCAATGGTGAATGTAAGGGGCTGCGTTTTCGCAAAGGATACCTTCGAGACCGTTCTTCACAGTGAAGTGCGACATTTCGGCGCCCGAAGTACCCATGACGGTCGGACCTCTACGGCCACCATCAATGATGGTAGTATGGGGATCCTCGCCCTTAAGTACAACACCCATGATCAAGGTGATGTTTTCGTTATAAGTTCCGCGTTTGACAAGGATGGTATCCCCGGCGTCCGCATTACCGAGAGCATCTGCAATTTTCTGATAGTCGCCAGGAACATTGATATTCTTTGCCATGGCGGTTCCAGAAAGAAGCATCGCCCCGGCCGTGATTAAGACCAGTTTCTTTAGGGTCATACTGCTACGTTTCTCCAATCATAGAACACTTTGAAATTAAAACCTATACACCTGCCAAAACGGCAAATGCAAAATTCAAGTGGGAATATACCTCTAAAAACGGCATTAGTCAAACGCTTTTCGCAAAAAATGCCAAAATAATTGAGAAAATGTCGAATAATTTGATTCATCGAGGTGTATCTAGCCCATTCGAGGTCAATCGGCGGATGCCGGTTCGGCCTTTTCCTCTTCCTTTTTCGCGCCTTGGATAGACACGCGAATTTCTTGGCAGGTCTTTTTGATGTCCTGCAGAACCTTGCGGGCACGGGTGCCAGCGGACTTGTTACCGCGCTCGAACTTTTCGTACTCGCGCTTGAAGTTCTCGACTTCCAGTTCAAGATCGTTCACTAAACTCATAAGCAAACTCCATATAAAGATATGCAGTATGGAAAATAAATTAAAGTTATTCCTAAAATTTAGCCGTTTTGTAAAAAAATGTTCAAAATAGGCCAAAAATTGCCTATTTTGCCAAAAATTAACACGATTTTAGCCCTTGACAAGGGTCCAAAGGTACCTGAGAGAGGCACGACCCTTCTCTCCGACCTCCTCGGAAAAGTCATTTACGAACATTCTGATGTGCGCTTCCATGACATTGGGGTCGTCTATTTGGGCCAATTTATCGATAAACGGAGTGACCAGTTTTTCGCGTTTGCGGGCGATATTTAAGCTTTTCCGGATTTCGTCTTCGATCTGGAAAACGGTGTTGACGCCAAGGGATTTCTTTGCTACAGCGATTCCTAACGGAATCGGCGTGCCCGTATTTTCTTCCCAGAAAGCGCCTAAATCTTGCAACAAATAAAGGCCATCGCGTTTCCAGGTAAAGCGATGTTCGTGTATTACAACGCCTTGTACAGCCTCCTTGGAGCGCAGTGAACGATACACCTGGTCAAACAGGGCGTATTCGATTTTCTGTTCGGACAAGCCCGTTTTTTTATGCCAAAACTTGAACAAAAGGGCTGCAGTCGTGTCTGCACCGGGCAAAACGACCGGTTTTTCGGGGCAAAAAACGTTGCCTACAGACGAAAGCAACAGAGGGCCACAACCATACCCGATAGCGCCTCCACACGAAAGGCAGGCGTATTCCGCCTCGATTTTGGGGTATACCTGGGCGCTCACCTTGGCCACATCGAGTTCACCGCGACTGACCATTTCGTTGAGCGTTTGCACGTCTGCAAAGTGGACATCCCATTCAAAGGGGGAATTTTCAAGCCCCTGAACAAGAGCTTCGTAAATGTAGGTGTCGTTAGGACAGGTGGAAATTCCGAGAGTTAAACGCATGAGAAGTGGTTAGGGATTTGAGATGTGTAATGTGTAATGTGTAATGTGTGATGTGTAATGTGTGATGTGTGATGTGATATGTAGAATGTGAAATTACTCATTTTTCATTACACATTTCTCATTTGTCATTTCACATTGAAAAGGGCTTGGCGGAGGGCGGAGAGGGCCTCGTGGAATTTCCAGGATTCACGGTCGCGGGTGGTAGCCATATTGCATACGGCACGGATTTCGAAAACAGGGATTTTATGGGCCATACAGGCCGCAATTCCGGCAGCCCCTTCCATATTTTCGATATCGGCGTTGAACATCTTGGAGCGCAAAAGAGCTAGTTCTTCTGTGCCCGTGCAGCAATTCACCGTAAGGCCCACGACTGATTTTAGTTTTTGCAAATGCGCAGGAGCGTGTTCTGCGGCAGTAGCGCGAACTGCACTTGGGAACGGGAAAAAGGAACAGTCCTTTTCTTGGTAGCCCATATCCCCCACGCTTTCGGAATCGACACGGACGACGTCAAGGATGTTGATTCCGCGACCGGGATAGGCGCCACAGACGCCGAGAATATACACCGCTGTAAAATGAATTCCCTGCTGTTTGGCAGTACTGATCAGGTACGTTAGATTCGTCGAGAAACTAAGGATTCCCATCCCGAGAACGCAGGCGTAGCCCCGGTTTTCCGAGAGTTCAATTAATTTATCTGAAGATATGCTATCGGCGGTATCGGCGTATTCCGAAAAACAAGAAGCAAATTCCATTGGCGTTGCAAACGCGAACAAATTATTCTTGTCGGGAAAGAGCACGACTTACTCCAGTTTTTCTACCGCATCGGCAAGCATCACCTCGACTTCGGCAACGCGTTCAAGTTTGAGATTACAAGGACGATCGACTTCGCAGCGGGCCGTTGCAACCGCAGTCGCCTTGATCAGGCAATGTTCAAAATCCATGCCCATGCCGTCGGCATAGAGCCAGCCAGCAAAGAAGGAATCCCCTGCTCCGATACGGTTGTTCACCTGAATCTGGGGAGGCTGAATCTGCACGCCCTGGAACTTCTTTTCGACAAGGCGGAAGGCGCGAACCGGAGCGTCTTCGTCAGTGACGACAAGCGCCTTAATCGGCAGGCGTTCAAGGACCGCCGTGGCAGTCATTTTCCAGAACTGCGGGCTTGACAAGACTATGGGAAGACCAAGGCGCGTAAGCAGCTTGCAGTATTCCTGCATGTTGATTTTCAAAAGCTCGACACCCTTTTCGAGCCACGTATCGATCCCTTCGATGGCATCGACATAAATCTTTTTACCGGCAAAGTCGAGCGCGTTCAACTGCTCGATGTTAAAGCCCCGCGGGAACGTGCCGCAAAGAGCCACACTCTGGGTTGAACTCCAGTAGTCATTCAAGGTCTGGATAAAGTCTTCGTTCTCGTATTCCGTGAGGTCTGGCGAGGGTTCGATGAGTTCCGTAGAATCACCGCCAGATACGATTGTCGTGCAAATGCGCGTCGGTTCCTTGATCCAAACGGGAGCCTGCTGGATACCATAGGCGGAAATTTCGTCGAAGATGCGAGAACCGTGTTCGGAGCCCAAGAAGTGCATCATCAGAGGGGAACCGCCCAAAAGGCGGAGCACAAGGGCGCAGTTGATTCCCTTGCCGGAACCGTATTCTTCGACGCGCTCAATGCGGTGAACCTCGCCGGGCGTAAACTTGTCCAGATAGAACAAGCGCTGCCACGCGGGATTCAAACCTAGTATGAGGACTTCTTGGGACATGGCTTTCCTAGAAATTCACCTTAAAGAACTTGCGCTTGCCCACCTGGACAACCAGCTGGTCTGCGCCCTTGATTTCGATCTGGGACTGCGGATCGGCAAGCTTTTCGCCGGCAATTTTCACGCCGCCGTTCTGGACCATGCGACGGGCTTCGCCTTTGCTTGCAAAGGCCTTGATTTCTACGAGCAGGTCCAGGGCACCGTAGGTGCCGGCCGCCACGCTGCACTCGGCAGCATCGCTAGGGATGGCGTTCCCGCTGTGGATTTCGCGTTCCTTGGCAGCGGCGGCCTCGGCGGCTTCTGCGCCGTAATACTGCGTCACGATGTCGATAGCGAGGCGGTGCTTCGCATCGTTCGGGTTCATCTTGCCTGCGGCAATGTCTGCCATCATCTGCTTAATTTCTGCAAGCGGAATATTCGTGAGAAGTTCGAACCAGTTTTCGACGATGCTGTCGGCGAGGCTGTAAATCTTGTGGTACATCACGTCGGCGGGCTCGTTCAGGCCCACGTAGTTGCCGATGGACTTGCTCATCTTGACCTTGCCGTCGGTACCGAGAAGGATAGGCATGAAGAGGCCGATCTGCGGTTCCATGCCTTCAAAAATCTGCAAGTCACGACCGCGAAGCACGTTGAACTTCTGGTCGGTACCGCCGAGTTCCACGTCGCTCTTAATAGCTACGGAATCGTAGCCCTGCATCATCGGGTACATGAACTCGTGCAGGCTGATGGGCGTATTGGCCGTATAGCGGTTGTGGAAGTCCTCGCGCTCGAGCATCTGGGCCACGGTGAACTGGCCCATGAGTTCGGTCACCTTGCTGAACGGGAGCTTGGAGAACCATTCGCCGTTGTAGTGGATTTCCACCTGGTCGCGGCGGACGACCTTGAAGAACTGTTCCTGGTATTCCTTCGCATTTTCAAGAACCTGTTCGTGGCTGAGACGCGGACGGGCCTTGTTACGGCCGCTCGGGTCACCAATCTGAGCCGTGTAGTCGCCCACAATGAGCACCACAGTATGACCCAAGTCCTGGAACTGACGGAGCTTGCGCATCACCACCGTGTGGCCGAAGTGCACATCCGGGGCAGTCGGGTCGACACCCATCTTGATACGGAGCGGGACTCCGGTATCGTAGGACTTCTGGAGTTTCTTTTCGAGTTCTTCTTGCGGCACAACATCGATAACGCCGCGCATCAAAATATCAAGCTGTTCCTTAACGGGACGAAATTGCATTTTATTTCCTTTTGTTTTACAAAAATCAAATATAGAAAAACATATTTCTATCTTTTTTGCCGTTTAAAGGAGAACTCTATGAAAAAGCTATTTGCGCTAATCGCCTTTGCGGCCTCCCTCTCTTTTGCCGTATCGGCTCCTTTCACCCATGACGGATTCTTTTTCAGCGTCACTTCCGGACTAGGTTACGGAACATTCAATGATGACATTGATGATGGTTTTGCCCAAATTGAATCCAACGGTTTTCAAGCAGAAGCCTCCATCAAGATTGGTGGAGCCATTGTTAATGGGCTTATCATTCATGCAACATTCGCCATGAACCAACTCTATCCTGATTTGGAAGCTACCAGCAAGACCGGCAGAGACGACCGCTTGTCGCACGATGGATTTGACATTCTTTTTATGGGTGGCGGCGCAACCTTCTATATTCCTGGCGGAAGTAACGTATTCCTTGGCGCATCGGCCGGTGTCACCACTTACAGCGTAACCTTCGGAAACCAATCAGCAGAATTTATGAATCTTGATTCCGGTTTTGGAGTCATTGCAACAATCGGTAAAGAATGGTGGATTCACGAAGAGCTTGGCCTCGGCATCGCATTCTCGTACACCTACACCTCGGCTGAAGGCGAATACGATAACGAAAAGAACGAAGCGACCACCAACATGTTCTCGCTTAGCGTCACGTTCACATTCAACTAATTACACATAAGCCTTTCAAGGATAACGAAATGAAAAAGCTCTTCATGTTGACAGCCCTTGCGGCATCACTTTCTTTCGCTACATCGGAACCGCATGTCCACGACGGGTTCTTTTTGAACTTCGCCATGGGCATGGGCTACCAGTCTATGGACTACACTACATACAATTATGACGATGACACTTACGGTCATTCCGGTCTTGCTACCGATATTGATGTAAAGCTCGGCTGTAGCGTAACAGACATGGTTGCCGTACACATCACCTTAACCGGAGACACCCCCACAGAAAGCGTTGGAGAAGGACGCGATGACAACGAAGTCAAAGCGAACCTGTCGCTGCTGGGCATCGGCACCACCCTCTATTTCCCGGGAAACTATCTTGCATCTGCATCCCTTGGCATTGGACAATTCCGCGTCTATGACGATATTTCTACCTTCCATGCCCGTGTAGTCTCTAATCCTGACACATATTCCCGCAGCGGATTTGCATTCCAGATTGCAGCCGGTAAGGAATGGTGGGTCAGCGACAACTGGGGCATCGGTGCGACAGCAGCACTTTTGTACGGCTTTGAAACAAATCTCGCCGACGCTAGAGAATCTTCGCTTTCCATCAGTCTAAGGTTTTCCGCAACATACAACTAAAAAACGGGGCTGTAGCCCCGCAAAACTATTTACCGAAACCAGCGAGGTCTATACCGAGCTGGTTTATTTTGTATGTAAGAATGCGCGGAGTTGTGGAAAGACTGCGGGCGGCAGCGGCGACTTTTCCCTTGCTACTCTTGAGGGCGTCGCAGATAATGTCCTTCTCGTAAGCCTCCACCATGAGTTTCAGGTTGCCGTTCACAGGAGTGCCGCTGGTTTCGGCGGTCTGGAGCGTGGTCGGGAAATGGTGCGGGTAGATGACGTCTTCGTCGGCCACAAGGACGGCGCGTTCAATGCCGTTTTCAAGTTCGCGCACGTTTCCGGGCCACGGGTAACTCATGAGCATATTGATGGTGGTGCGGGCAAGGCGGCGCACGTTCTTGCCCACAATGCGGCAGTAATGTTCCACAAAGTGGTCCGCCAGGAGCACTATATCCGTCTTGCGGTTCCTGAGCGGCGGCACATAAATCGGGAAGATGTGCAGCTGGTAATAGAGGTCTTCGCGAAAGGTTCCTTCTTCGACCATCTGCTGCAGGTTCTTGGTAGTGGCCGCAATCACGCGCACGTTCACCTTCTTGGGAATGCGGGCGCCAATACGTTCCACCTCGCCGTTCTGCAACAGGCGCAATAGCTTTACCTGAAGGTTTGGCGAAAGCTCGCCCACTTCGTCCAGGAACAGCGTGCCACCTTCGGCCTGTTCTACGCGGCCGGGCGTCTCGGCGAACACACCCACGAGGGCACCGCGCACGCTGCCGAACAGTTCGCGGTCAAGTACTGATTCCGGCATGGAGGCGCAATGGACGCGGACGAACGGGCCCATGTTGCGGTCGGAACGGTAATGGATTGCTTCGGCCACAAGCCCCTTGCCCGTACCGACCTCGCCCACGATGAGCGCGGGTAGGGGGCTCTTTGAAACCTGGTCAATCTGCGCGTACACGCGCTGCATCTCGCTGGAGCGCCCGATAATGTTGTCGGGCTGGAAACGGTCCTTGAGTTCCAATGTCAAGCGCTCGTTTTCGGCCTTCAGGAGTTCATTTTCTTCGCGGGCTTCGCGACGGAGCTTTACGGCCGCCGCAAGCATCTGCGCGATAATTTCCAGCAGGCGGAGTTTCTCGGGAAGTTCTTCTTCCACCGGATTCTGCACGTCGGCACTGAAGGCGCCTATCACCTGGTGTTCCATAATCACGGGCACGCAGAGGAACGCCTTATCCTCCGTCTTGCCACGGCCCGTACGGTCCAGAAAGTCCGGATCCTTCGCAACCGAGGGAATGATAATCGGCTTGCCCGTTTCCACGACGCGGCCCGTAATGCCCTCGCCCACCTTGTAGCGGCCCTTGCGCGCCTGGCGACTGCTCAAGCCTTCCGCAATTTCAATGGAGATTTCGCCGGTGTGGCGGTTGTACAGCGTGAGGGTCGCATGCTCCACGCCCATCGTAGATTCCACCACCTCCAAAATCGGATGTGCAACACTCTCGAAATCGAGCGTCTGGTTCAGAATGGAACTGATCTTGTAGAGCAGTTCCAGTTCCTGGATTTTGGTTTGGGAGGTGGGCAAGAAAATCTCCTAAAAAATTCGGAAGACCGCATTCAACGAAAAAGTCAAACAAGCATCATATTCCGTTATGGCATAGTTTATCGGATAAACTTCCAATCCAAAAACATTGTTCTTGGTACGCCAGGCAAAACCCAAATTTGAGCGGAACATGAAAGATTCGCGATAATAATCCCCTTCGTCAAATTCATATTGGTAAGCATCGAAACGATTTCCTTCTTCATCAAAGGCATCAGTCCTTACAACACCATCTATACCGGCATACGATCCATCCTGAAAATCCACAAGGAACATGAAGTTCGTAACAATGCTAAAGCCACCCCAGATAGGATAGTTAAAGTTGACAAGAGCACCTTCGGAAAGTTCGTTGAACTCATATTCCATGCAGTCTTCGCATTCCGAAGCAGATGTTCCGATTTCAGCCACAACACCAACACCGACGAAAGACGTTATCGGTTTCACAACCGACAGCGACAAGCCTGTCATCGTTGTCGAGACATCGTTCCAGCCCCCAATGAAGGGACCTGCCTTGACATCAATCGTTTTCCAGGAAATGCCGGATGCCGAAGCATACGACATAAAGACAAGCACAAAAAGATATCCTAACCGCTTAAACATGTCATCAATATAACATTTTGTGTGATAAAAAAAGGAGTCCCCCGACCAAGTCGGGGAAGACTCCTTAATCAAAGGTTGCCGTTTTTTACTTCAATGCTTCCTGCACGAGAGCAGAGGCGCGCTTGGCGTCGAAACGGCCCTTGACCTTCGGGGAGAGTTCCTTCATGATCTTGCCCATGTCCTTGGGGCTAGAGGCTCCGGTAGCGGCCTTGATTTCGGCAATGAGGGACTTGACTTCGTCTTCGGTCATTTCGGCCGGCATATACTTGCGGTAGAGTGCGATGCAGGCTTCTTCGGCCGGAACCTTGTCCATAAAACCACCCTTCTTGAGAATATCGATGGCTTCCTGCTTCTGCTTGACGCTCTTTGCAAGTACATCGACGCACATTTCGTCGGTAATGGTTTCTTCAATCTGGGCCGGAGTGGCGCCAGACTTCATGGCTTCGTTCTTGATGTCGGAATGGAGGGTACGGAGCGTTCCGAGAGTTTCGGCGTCGTGCGCCTTCATGGCGGCCTTGATATCGTCCTTAATCTTTGTCAGCAATGCACTGCTCATGTTTTACCCTTTGCGGACACATCCGCGGTTTAAATTCTCTAGAAACACGCAACGAGCCACCGGTCCTAGACCGACGACTCATTACAAAATCGATGCCTTATTAGCGACTAGTAGAGACGCTTACGGTTCTGGTCAGCGATTTCCTTCAAGCGCTTGCGACGAGCTGCAGTTTCGATGCGCTTCTTTTCTTCAGAAGGCTTTTCGAAGCGCTGACGCTTCTTGACATCGGAAATGATGCCGTTCTTTTCGCAGGACTTGGTGAAACGCTTGAGAGCGCGTTCAAAAGGTTCGTTGGACTTAACAATTACGCCGATCACGATTATCCTTTGGTTAAATTAGAAATTCGTTTTTGGATAGCCAAATATATTTAATTGCCGGAATTTCGTCAAGGGTATAAAAAAAACCTGTTTTGCCGGCTTTTCTGAATAAATTTTACAATTTAACTTGCGGTTTATCAAAGACTTATGTATATTTTTGTTATAAAAGACCGTCTAGGTTGTCTTATTTTCTAAAAATTGGAGAATTGGATGAAAAAATCAATCTTGTCTCTGAGCGCCATTGCCCTCGCAAGCTCTTTGCTTGTCGCCTGCAATGAAGATGAAGAACTCGTCCCGAAGATGGATCCGGCCAAACCCACCGCAGAGGCTCCTGCCGACCAGCCGGCCGGCCAGGCAACTGAACAGGCTGCCGAACAGCCGAAGGCCGACGAACCGGAACTCGTGCCCATCCAGTCCCTTTCCGGAAACGCTGAATCTGCCGAAGCAGCTAAAGCAGAAGAACCTGCCAAGAACTTCGTGCCTGCAGCAGCAGGTGGCGTCCAGCCCCTTTCCAAAGGCGAATACGTCATCCAGGTTAGCATCCAGTCTTCCAAGAGAGCTGCCAACGGCATCGTGAGCAAGCTCGCCGAAAACGGAATCAAAGCCTACGTCGCCGAAGTGGAAAACCCGGGTGAACTCGAAGGTACCTACTACCGCATTCGCGTGGGCTATTTTGAATCTAGCGCAAACGCCCAGGAATACGGCAAGCAAGTCCTCACCCCGCTTAACTATGCCTGGTGGGTCGACAAGAGCAAGAATGACGACGTCGGCAACCCCGGCGGCGACGAATACTACTCCAATAACTCTTACTCTAATTCTAATACTTATAACGAACCGGCCGCAGCACCCGAGCCCGAACCGGCTCCTGCTCCCGCACCGGAACCTGAACCCGCTCCGGCACCGGCTCCTGCTCCTGAGCCTGAACCCGCCCCGGCACCGGCTCCTGCTCCGGCACCCGAACCTGAACCGGCCCCCGCACCGGAACCCGCTCCTGCTCCGGCACCCGAGCCTGAACCGGCTCCGGCTCCTGAACCGGCTCCTGCTCCCGCAGCTCCGGCCGCAGACAACTTCGACGACTGGGAATAAGCGGAAAGTTACAGATATTAAAAAGGAACCCTTCGGGGTTCCTTTTTTTATCCGCATAAAAAAGAGATGCCAGGCCAAGCCGGGCATCACTCTAAAAACAGCGCTGAAGACGGTTCTTACTTCTGCAGATTCAGGCTTGCGTTTGCAGCTCCGTAAAGGCTGATACTGTAGTCCTTGATGACGTACACCGGAATCTTGTTCAGGAGCGGACGGATGTTCGGATTGTAGTTCTTTTCGAAATACTTCATGAACAGGTTGTCGCGTTCGAGCCAACGAAGATCCTTCTGCACGGTACCGCCAGCGAGGTAGAAACCACCGAGCGGGAGGAAGAGCGTTGCGGCATCGCTTGCAAAACGGGCAAGCATCTTCACGAACAGGCGCATCATCTCGGCAGCCACCGGATCGGTATCGCTTGCACGGCTGATGTACTTGGGACGATCGTTGGGTTCGGTTTCTTCGATCTTCTTGAAGGCGTCGTTATCGGGAACGCCGCGGGTTTCCTTCCACCATTCGTACATGTTGCGAAGGCCCATGCCAGAAACGAGCGGTTCTACGCCGGGCACGGTGCCGATTTTCTTTTCCATGTAATCGTGGAATTCCTGGGAATCCTTATCGAACGGGGCAAACGTGGAGTGACCACCTTCGGAGCAAGCCGGAATGTACTTTTGGCCATCGAAAGCGAGGAAGCCAACACCCATGCCGGTACCCGGGCCAATCACGGCCTTAGTCGTCGCCTGCGGGGCGGGGGTGCTGCCGTCGGTGTGCACGAGCTTGTGAATCTGGGCCGGGTCATTGACATCGAGAGTCGGAATGCCGTAGCTGATAGCCATGAAGTCATTGATGACAAGCGTCGGGATCCCTGTTGCAGCGGAGAGGGCTTCGCCATCGACACTCCACGGGAGGTTCGTCATGACACATTTGTTGTTCGCCACAGGACCTGCAGCACTAATGCAAATGTGGGAGGGCTTAAGGTCTGCACGGTTTTCGACTGCGATCTTGAGCGTTTCACGAATCGGGGCATCCAGGCCATCGATATCCTTGGACGGGCAATCGGTTTCAAGAATCAGAGTGAACTTGCCATCTTTGTAGCCCACCAGGCCAAGGTTCGTATTGGTACCGCCAATATCGCCAGCCAAAACCAGGCGATCAAATTTTGCATCAGGATTAAGCCATTTGATTTGCATAAAAACTCCAGTTTTATTCGTACCGGTAAATAATAACTAATTACTCTCCGAGATATTCAACTGCAAAGATCAGAGTTGAACCGCCAGGGATAGGTCCTGCTCCGCGAGCTCCGTAACCGAGTCCGGGCGGGACCACCAGAATTCTCTTTTCGCCGGGGAGCATGCCCTGCACGCCGAGTTCCCAGCCGCGAATCACGCGACCTGCACCCAGCGTAAAGCCAAAGACCTGGCCGCGGTCACGGGAACTGTCGAACTTGTAACCGTTGGTAAGCCAGCCGGTGTAATGCACCTTGGCCACGTTGCCCTTTTGTGCGGGTTCGCCTTCGCCCTGCTTGATGATTGCATAGCGGAGACCTTCGGAACCGTTTTCAAACGTAAGCGTCGTGGTATCGGGGAAGAAGTCCATGTTCGCGATGACCGCGTCGTCTACTTCGGAAGAAACGAGTTCCACGCGGAAGACCAAGGTCGAATTTGAAGGAATCATGGAGTAGGCCGTTGCGCCATAGCCCATAGCCGGAGACACACGGAACCAGCGTACGCCGCCTTCGCGCATGCCGTCGAGACCGACTTCCCAGCCCTTGATCATTTTGCCGGCACCCATCACGACCGAGAGCGGTTTGCCCATGTCTTTAGAGGAACCGAACTTGCGACCCGAAAGGAGCCAACCCGTGTAATGCGTCTTGAGCACGGAGCCAACCATGGCGGGCTTTCCGGTGCCGACCTTTTCATCGTAAACCTTGAGGCCCTTAGCCGCTTCGCGCCACTTGAGACCTTCCACGTTCTTGGGGAATGCATCCGGTTCCATCGGCTTGTCGGCGCTGACGAGTTCTACGATGAAGAACAAGTCGGAATATTCAGGAACGCCTTCGAGAGAATTTTCGCCGTAACCCATTTGGTAGGGCACGTAAAGTTTGCGGATTTCGCCCGGCTTCATGCCGACAAGGCCCTTTTCCCAGCCCTGAATAACAAGGCCCATGCCGAGCGTGAATTCAAGCGGTTCGCCACCGGCATAAGATTCCGAGAACAGTCTGAAGCGAGAATCGGAGGGCAGCGGAGAAATGGAATCGATGTAGGTCGCAAGCGTTACCGGTTCTGCGACAGGAGCTTGAGCCACCGTATCGACCGCGGCTTTGGATTCCTTTTTGTTCTTGGACTTTTTCTTCTTGTTTTTAGCGGACTTGTCTAAGAGCGCGGTCGTGTCAACATTTGTCACGCCGGCGACCTGGTCAGAATTGAAATCGTTTGCAAGCCTTAAAGAATCGGCGATACGGAGCGAATCGGCCAGGCGAGCCTTTTCTGCCAAGATTCTAGCACTGTCTAAATACACATAGCTCTTGTAATGCACCCTGATGAGCTGCCCCGCCTTAATAGGGTCTCCAGAGCCTTCCTTCACCGTTTCCACCTTGAATGGAATGGCAAAACAGGCACTACACATCAGCAATACAAGAAAAATCTTCAATTTTAACATAAAATCTCCTGTCCCACAATTTAGAAAATGCTAGTTTTTGAGAGTAACGAATAATTCCAAATGGAATAAAATATGCTATCAGTCATTATTGTCATAGCGATAATCGTGTTGTCCGTGATACTCGCCGCCATCGGCGCGTACGTGATTATTCACAGTTCCGACGAAAAGGACGAACCCAAGCGCGTGATCGACGTTTCGGGCCAGTACGCCGTGGTAGTCCGCCCTGCCCGAGAATCACTCAACGCCGTAAAGCCTTCCGAAGCCTCCCTTAGGTCTTGGCTCGACACTCAAGACCTGCCCGCCGAAAAGAAGGAGGAGCTGATCGCCCGATGGAACGCCACCATGGAAGAAACGATCCGCACCATTGACGAAGGCGACAAGAACGGCACCGCCACCTACCGAATCGAGCTCGGCCCCAAGGGCAAGCAATACGTGAAGTTCGTGAGCGACGAAAACTTTATTACCCGCGAGCAGATCCGCAATCACGCGGAAATTCTCCCGCCCTATTGTTTAGGCTGCGATTGCAAGCTGTTGCCCAAGCAACCCTGGGAAAACCCCAGCAAGTCCGGTTGGAAGGCAGTTGTGCCCTCGCACGGTAGCCACTACGACGTCCCCGATTGGAGGCAACTTGCGTAAATCTCTACTTACAGCTCTCTTTTTTGCGCCCGCATTGTCTTTTGCGGCAGGCTCTGCCATTATCACGCTCGAAATGCCCGTTGGCGCCCGCCAACTGGGTATGGGCGAAGCCGGTGCCGCCCTCGCCGACGACCCGACTGCAATGTACTACAACCCGGCTGGTCTCGCCTTTGGCCCCCTGGCTGACGAATGGCGCATGAGCTACCCCGCCGATTCCAAGAATTCCCCTTATTTCACGAGCATGGCTTCGCGTTCCAAGGACGGCTTCTTCAGCAAGAGCGAACTCTGGGCCGGTACCGCCAACGGCATTCAGAAATTCGACGGCGAACAATGGGTCGACTACCATTCCATTACGCTGCAGGGTAACGCCAAGGTCCGCGACGCCGTCAAGGTTTACGTAGGTACCGAACGCGGTCTCGACGAATACGTTCGCCAGGTGAAGAAGTTCAACGACATCAAGAATGCCGACGACGAAAAGCACGTGGTCGAAGTCAAGATGCCCTGGAACTTGATTGTAAAGGATACCATTACGGCAGTGCTTTACGAAAGCCGCACCGAAAAACTCTGGGTGGGTACCCCCAAGTCCCTCTACCGTTTTGACGGCAAGGCCTGGAAGAACTACGACGAAGAACTGGGCCACCACCGCATTACCGCCCTCGAAAGTCAAGGTGCTTCTATCTGGATCGGTACCGAAGATGGCTTGTTCGTTTACCGCAACGGTCAATTCGAACAGAAAGGTAAAGTGCTTCCGAGCCAAAAGGTCCGCGCCCTAGTGTGGTCCGAAAACCGCAAGGAACTTTATGTGGCGGTCGAAGGCGCAGGCATTGCAAGACTTATCCCGAAAAAGAGCGTGAACGACAAGGACCGTTGGAGCCTGTTCAACCAGGAAGACGGCATTATGGACCTCTCCCCGACTGCACTCGCTGTCGACAGTTCGGGACATGTGTGGGCCGCCCACAACGGAGGGCTTTCGCACTTTACACTGCGCAAGTGGGAACAGGTGCAGTTCGCCGACAACAAGGTAAATGACATTTCCGTAGACCAGCGTGGCGGAATCTGGATTGCAACCGACAAGGGCGTATGGCGCCACCTGCCGGACTATGCCACTGCAAGCGGTCGCAAGGCTGAACTTGAGCGCGGCGCCGCCGAAGAAGAAGGTTCGACCAAGAGCGAAGACGAATGGGTACATTACCACAGCGGTAACGGACTCAGTACCAACAAGGTTTGGGCAGTGCTTCCGCAAGGAAACGACGTCTGGTTCAGCACCGCGAACGGCATGGAGCAGTTCAAGGATGCAGATTACCAGATTACCGCATTCTACGAAAAGCTCTTGCCGATTTTGAACATTCCTGACCTGTACCACCTTTTTGCAGGCATGACTGTTCCGCTGAACGACTGGGGAACGCTCGGATTCTTCGTGAACTTCGTGAGCTTCGGTTCGACCGTTGCCTCGGGCGACGTGGACGCCGACGACCTAGTTGCCTATAACAGTTCTGAAATCGTGGGCGGCTTCAGCTACGGCACCCGTTTCCCGAACGACTGGGGCCTGGGCCTTTCGATCAAGTTCTTCTATTCAGACTTGAGTTCGGGCGCGGCCGCAGGCGAAGAAGAAGCAACCACCTTCGGTTACGCTTTCGATATCGGCGTACTCAAGAAGAACTTGTTTATAGACAAATTAAATTTCGCATTGGTACTTGCAAACATCGGCCCGAGTGTTTACTACGTGGACAAGACCATCGAAGACCCGATTCCGTTGACCTGGCGCTTGGGACTTTCTTATGAAATCTTGAGCCTTGCCGATTACAAGTGGACCGTAGTCGCCGACTACAACCGCGAAGTGGTCTACGACGACGCCAAGGGCAATCCGGAACCGTTCTACATAGCAAGCTGGAAATCCTTGATTAACCCCGAAAGAGAAGGCAACAAGGTCAAGGAATCCATTATGCAGGGCGTGTTCAACCTGGGTACTGAATTCGTTTACGCCAACACGATCGCCCTGCGCGCCGGTTACCTTTACGACCAGACCGGTAAGCGTAACGAAGTGGACTTGGGCTTCGGCTTTATGCTTTCGGACGTGTTGCAGTTCGACTTCGCCACCATCAAGGACGTAGGCGACAACGACGGCGTGCGTGACGGTCAGATGCGCTTTGGCATGCTATTCAAGTTCTAGCAGCTTAGCGGCTACGCCGCAATGTGAAATGTGTAGTGTGGAATGTGGAGTGACTAATTAATTACACATCTCACATTACACATTAATTTTATTCTATGCGTTCAAGAATTATGAGGGCGCGTTCTTGCGTGCTGTTCGGAATGGTGTAGAAATGCTCGCCCACAAACTTGTAGCCAAAATCTTCGGGATGGAATGTCTTGAGCTCGTCGGCGACGGCGGGGCCTTTCATAAAGAACACGCGGCCGCCGACCTTTAGCGAATTGGCGATGCGCGGGAGCGTCTTTTCCATGAGTTCAAAGGCGCGGCTGATGACGCCGTCGACGGGAATGGCCATACTGCGACTCGTGACCTTGTGGCCGAATACGTCGATACCCTTGAGGCCCATCTTTTCGATGACCATATTCAAGAAGTTGATTCGGTTGGGGCGCGGTTCGCACAGCGTGAGTCGAATGGAAGGGTTCACGATTTTGAGCGGGAGTCCGGGGAAACCGGCGCCGCTACCGACATCGATCATGCGGGCGGGCCACTTGGGCACGTACGCATTGATGAGCGTGCAGTCGGCATAATGGCGTTCCACCATCGTTTCAAACGCATTGAGGCGCGTTAGATCCTGGTCGTCATTGTTGGCACGCAACAGCTGGTGAAACTCCCAAATCTGCTTGAGCGTTTCGGGCTGGAGTTCTACGCCGTAATAATGCAGCAACTTGTCGAGGCCCGCAAGCGAGGGCGTGACGCGCTTGCCGTTAAAGAGCGGGAAGTCGGTGCGGGGCGCCTTGAGGTGCGGCACGAAGTCGCGGCCGGCAGCGGACGCATTGCGGGAAGGAGCCTTCGAGAAGGGCTTTTTAGACCAGTTGTTTGCCATAAAAACAAAAATAGAATTTTTTAGGGGCGATTTTTCACACTTTCGGCGATTCTGGCGTATAGATATAGAGGACCCCAAAAAAATGAGAATTCTATACCGCCCATACCTAACGGTTTTCTTAATCCTGTTCGCCTTAAATTTGACGCCCGCCTATGCGGGCTCTGCGCATGGACTTACCGAGGCGCAAGTTTTCGAATGGTGGGATGACGGAATCATTGACGGCGACGAAGCCCGCGAAATCTTGGACTTGCTCGAAGAAGGCAATGAGCACGAAGCCTGCATGCTCGCCGAGGTGTATGCGCTTGAAAGTTGCGCGAGCGAAGACATAGCGCCCGTGAAGACGAAGAAACAGCGGCATGCGAAAACCCAGCAACCGGCAACGAAAGCTCCTGTAAAAAAGCAAGCCCGAAAGAGCGAGCGGCCCAGCTTAAGACTGCACGGCTATGTAGAATGGAAAGGCCGAACGGATTCGCTTGGGCACTTGGAAAGCGAGCGTACGGAGCTGCGGTTTGATTTTTACAGGTATTCGCTTCGGCTTGGAACGCAGTCGCTCTTGACTTACCGGAATGAAGGTAGCGAAGCGCACTTCGGCCAGATTTCGACCAAGGAATTGCATAGCGTGATTCCGCTTGACACCTTGTGGGGAACCGCCCTATTCTATCCGCTTTACAGCCCGATAGGAATCTTTCGATTTGGAGGACTCCTGGATACCGCGAAAACAATCCGCCCGAGTTTCGCCTTCACACCTTTCCGCGGACCCAAAAAAGAAAACGACTTTGAAATGGAACTTGCCTACTGGAATCACAGGCACCCGGCCGACAGCGTGGAGAGGCATTCTTTTTCGGCGCAGGCCAAAGGCACTTGGGGAAATTTTGCGATTTGGTGGGTTCCTGAAAATGCGGGCGATTTACCCTTAATGAAATTGCAATTGCAGCACCGCGAAAAAATGGAATATGCGACGATTGCTTGGAAGACAGACGCCTACGTGCATGGGGATTCGCTGCCGGAAGAGGCGCGTTTGAGCGCGACGATTGCGAAAAGCAGACTTTGGGGAAGCCAGACGATTGGCGTTATGGCACGCGACACATGGAAAAGCAAGTTCACCGCAAATGCGCGGACAATGATTCCGCTTGAAGGTGACACGAGCAAGACCCGGTTCAAGGCGAGCGCAGAATCGGGGCCAGGTGTTTTGAGGGGAACGGCAAGCGTGACATGCCTTTCGGCAGAGGGACATTGCGGGCAAAAAGACTTGGCGCTAAAAATCAGGTCTTCGTGGAATGTCGACCGCGAGCAGCTGGTATTTTCGGGAAAGGTTCGCGCAAGGCACACGCGAGATGAAGGATTTGGCACGCCTCTTTACGAAGCGGGAATCGCTTACGCGCAAGACGCAGCTAACAGCGCAAGCATCGCCATCACGATTCCGAAGGGAGCACCTTCGCGAGAAATCCAATTACGCAGCAGCGCCGAAGTCGGGAATGATTTTTTGCAGATGTCGCTCACAGTGACGTTCAGACGAACTGCCGAAGAAGAGTTTCACCCACTGCATGCGGCAATGAGAGCGAAGGTTATGTTTTAGAGGAAAATACATAACAATGTGTAATGTGAAATGACAAATGAGATAAACGATACTTGGTGCTTTAGCACCTTAGTAGAGTTATCCTCTATGACGAAATGAATAATCACTCATCCCACATTTCACATCTCACATTCCTCATCACTAACCACTTTCTATTGTCTACTCCACATGGCGCAATAAGTTTGCGTGCGGGCGGAGAGGCGTTCGTCCTTGAGGATTTCGCGGATTTGTTTTTTGTCGAACCACTCGGCCTGAATTTCTTCGACTTCGGAATCGCTCGGGCGAATTTCACCGCCGGCAACGCCTAAAACGACTACATTTCGCTCGTTAGAAAATCCGACCGCGGAATAGCTCGGTTTCCAGACTTCGTCGATGCGCATGAGCGAGAGGCCCGTTTCTTCGCGGAGTTCGCGGGCGGCCGCCTCTTCGTAGGTTTCGCCCGGATCAATGAGACCGGCTGGAAAATTATAGATTCTTTCGCCGACGGCCATACGGTATTCCTTGCAAAGCAAAAGCTTTTGACCGGTGCAGTCATGCATAATCATCACGACCGCATGGGGCTTTTTTTCAAGCATGTCCTTGAGGCCCGCAATGTCGGGATTGCGGCTGATCATTTCGTAAGTCTTGGGCTTACCGCTGACCGTTTTGTAGTGAATATCGTAGCGGGTAATGAATTTGCCCTGGTGGATTTTTTCAATCGATTCAAATTCCATGATCACACCCTTTGTATAGTTTCGTAATAAATGCAGTCATGGGCACATTCGCCGTCGAAGGCCCTATTGCAAATCGGCATCTTGTAAAGCATTTGCGCTTCGTCCTCGTTGCGCGAAATTCGCTTGCGCACGTAGCCGATGTCCCGGAAGTTTGCCTCTTTGCCTTTAACGAGTGCGGCGCAGGTATTGATCCAGACCACGTTGCAGTCTTCGTGGGCGCACAAGTCGAACGAACGGCGAAAATCGTAGGAACCTGTCGAGAATGACGGCACGATTATCAGCGTGAGCTTGAAACAGCGCATGAGTTGCTGCATGTATTCGGTTTCCAGGAAATCGCGGCAGACCATGATCGCGATGCGGCCAAGGCCTTCAAAATGCAGGATGTTCACCACGAGATTGGAACTGATTTGTTCCAGGTAACCGATTCCATCGAATTCCTTGCGGAATGGATTCTGCTTGTTCTGTTTGCAAATCACGTTGCCAAACTTGTCCATGACTGTGACAACGTTGCGGTTCTTTTCCCAGTATGAGGGCAGCACGATAAGCGACGGAATTTTAGCGGCATCGGCAGGCGAAAGGGACTTGATTTTACTTGACATGAATTCCGTCATCTCGGCATTCCCGAGGAGCTCCGGAAACACGACGATATCGCTTTCGTTTTCGGCGGCAGTCCAGATCTTTTTCCAGATGAGTTCGTTGTCCGCTTCAAACGAAGGATTTTCGTAGGCGATATTGAAGTACTGGATTTTATCCTTGTCGGTGAGCTGGACTTTAAAATTGCGTTCGCGCCTTAAGGGGGTGGCGGCAATTTTTACGGCATGGCGTTCCTTGAAATGCGGGAACAAATCCTTCTTCAAGAAATAATGCTTGTCAATCAGTTCGCCGAGCACCGAATTTTCAATCAGCAGAATATTGTACAGGAAGCTTTCGAGGTTGTTGTAGCGGTGAATCAGGCGGTGTTTGCGTTCCCACACGCAGGAACAGCGCGGCAAGAGCCCAACCCCCACTGATTCGCGGTTGGTGTTCAGTACGATTGAAAATTTTTCCTGTTCAAATTCCGCTATAGCCAGATTCAACAGCGAAGCCATCGCCTGGTCCAAAATTTGCAAAAGACCCAGTAGCGCGTAATAATCGCGGTCGGCTTTCAACCGATTGACGAGCGATTTCAAGTTTTCAAGAAATTCCGTGGTTAGGTTTTCGGAGGAAAGTTCGCGGACGCTCACCCCATTGCCGGATTCCTGAAACAGCGCGGGAATTTCTGCCTGGACGACTTTTGCGATGCGGGATTTTTCAGTCGGCGAGACACAGCTGTATTCGACAAAGAATTTCTCCGAGCAGGAGCTTACAATATCGGAACACAATTCCGCCACAATGTTATAGAGGTCCAGCATAGTGAGGAATATAGAAAAAAAGGTCTAAAATTCAAAAAATAAGCCATTTTTGCCCCTGTTTTAGGTGGATACAGGATGTTTACTCGGGTATACGCGATTTATACGATTTTTAGACTTATTCCAAGTTGGAATATCTATTTTATAGGTACCCAAACACTCCCTGACGGCCCTAGGTTACCTCCTTTACCCAGGGCCGTCCTCTTTTTTAGGGGTTAAATTCTAAATTTGAGCTAATGATTATCGCTACAATCATCGGGGCTATCGCTTTTTTGCCCTCCATCGCTCTGAATATTGCGCTTGCCTTGGGCGCCCCACTCGGCGCCTACGCCATGAATGCGCGCTACAAGGTGATTCCGCCCGAAGTCCGCAAGGCTTTCATCGTGCCAACCACGATGCAGTTCGTCGCCCTTTTCGTGCTACTTTCGGCAGGGCTCGTTTTGCCCGAGATTATCCCGTTCATGGTGACGCGGATTCTCGCATTCTTCTTTGCGCTGTACTTGACGTTCTATACGGCGACGGTTCTCTTTAGTACCGCCCACAAGGAACGTACCGTGATGGGTTCGTTTGCGGTCGTAACGAGCATTTGCTACTGGATCACCGCTTTCGGGACATTACCTGTAGGAAGTTAGAAGTAGGAAGTAGACAGGAATGAGCAACGAGCCTAAGCATAATTACCAGCGCGACTTGGATTATATTATCTGCAGGCTGGAACGCACCGGCGAAGTGCCGACGCTTTTGCTGCACGCCTGTTGCGCACCCTGCAGCAGCTACACCATCGAATACCTGTCGCAATACTTCAAGATCACGCTTTTCTACTACAATCCAAATATCGCGCCGGACGAAGAATACCGCCACCGCGTCGAAGAAATCAAGCGATTTGTGGCAGAATTCAAGACGAAGCATCCGGTCACGCTGATTGAAGGCGAATACGACCCGAAAAAATTCTACGATGTCGCACGCGGGTTTGAAAACGAACCTGAAGGCGGCGCGCGCTGCCGCAAGTGTTTTGAGTTGCGCCTCGCCGAATCAGCTAAGCTCGCCCGCGAACTGAACTGCGAATACTTCACCACCACACTCACCATCAGCCCCATGAAAAATGCGCAGGTGCTGAACGAGGTGGTGCAGGAACAGTGCGATATTTACGGAATCAAGCGCCTGCCCAGCGACTTCAAGAAGAAGGGCGGATACAAGCGTTCTATTCAGCTCTCGGCGGAATACAATCTATACCGGCAGAATTACTGCGGGTGCGTTTATTCCAAGAGGGACGCGGAAAAGAACGAGGTATGAGGTCGCTTCGCTTTGAGCAATGAGAATTGCAACAAATACTGTCTACTGCCTACTTCCTACTGTCTACTATTTCATTTTCTTTCTGAGGCTTTCCAGACGGTTAAGCGCGTCGTAGAGGGTTTCGTCTTTCTTGGCGAAGTGGAAGCGGATCAGGTGATTCACCGGTTCGCGGAAAAAGCTGGAACCCGGCACTGCGGCAACACCCACTTTTTGCGCGAGGTCGATACAGAACTGGTCATCGGACTTGTAGCCGAATTCGCTGATATCCATCATCACGAAGTACGTGCCCTGCGGCTCGGTGAATTTGAAACCCAGATTGCGCAGGCCGCCAGTGAAGATTTCTTTCATGTGCGTGTAATGCGCCTGCAGTTCCGCGTAGTAATCGTCACCGAAATTGAGGGCGGTGAGCGCGGTTTCTTGCAGCGGCGAGGCGGCGCCCACCACCGTAAAGTCGTGAATTTTCTTGATGTTGTTCATGACGGGTTCGGCAGCGAGCACGTAGCCCAGACGCCAGCCCGTAATAGAATAGCTCTTGGAAAGGCTGGAACATTCAATGGTGCGCTCGCGCATGCCCGGAAGCGTCGCAATATAAGTATGACGGTGCGGCGCAAACACGATGTGTTCGTAGACTTCGTCGGTGATTACATACAAATCATATTTGATAGCGAGGTCCGCAATAATTTGCAACTCTTCGCGGGTAAAGACTTTTCCGCTCGGGTTCGACGGATTGCAAAGTACGAGCGCCTTCACGCCCGGCTGTTTCATGGCATCTTCGAGGACATTTGCATCGAAGGTGAAATTGTGCGGATCGAGCGGCACGTAAATCGGAGTCGCTCCACTCAGAATCGTATCGGCAGTGTAGTTTTCGTAGAACGGCGAGAAGATGACCACCTTGTCGCCTGGATTGCAGACCGACATCATCGTGATCATCATGGCTTCGGTACTGCCGCAAGTGATGACCATTTCGGTTTGCGGGTCGTAACGCAATCCGCTGAAATGTTCCTGCTTTTTAGAAAGCGCTTCGCGGAAATTCTGCGCACCAATCGTAATCGCGTACTGGTGCGGGCCCGTGTGGGCGACTTCGGCCAGGCGGTCTTGCAAGGCCTTGGGCGGATCAAAATCCGGGAAGCCCTGCGACAAGTTGATTGCACCGCAAGCGTTCGCAATGCGCGTCATGTGACGAATGACCGATTCCGTGAAATGTTCCGTACGATTGCTTAAAGGCTTCATGGGAGAAAATTTAGCAAGAAAGATGGCAGAAAAAAGTGCTTAGTTGGTAGAACTTAGTTGGTAGAGCTTAGAAGAATAATCTAAGTTCTAAGCTCTAAGTTCTTTTTTTCTACATTTCACTCTATGTACGATCCGCGCTTTTTACCCATCTGCAAAGAAGACCTGGAGGAACTCGGCTGGGACTATGTCGATGTGATTATCATTAGCGCGGACGCCTACGTGGACCACCCCTGTTTTGGGCATGCCGTGGTCGGTCGCCTTTTCGAGCACGAAGGCTTGCGCGTGGCAATACTCCCGCAGCCGAACTGGCGCGATGACTTGCGCGACTTCAAGAAGCTGGGTCGCCCGCGAATGTTCTTCGCAATTTCTAGCGGCATGGACAGCATGGTGAACCACTACACCGCGGCAAAACGCCTCCGCAGCGATGACGCCTTTACGCCCGGCAACAAGGCAGGGTTCCGCCCGGATTACGCGACTTACACGTACGCGAAGATTTTAAAGAAGCTCTACCCCGATGTTCCGCTGCTGATTGGCGGGCTTGAATCGAGCCTGCGCCGCGTGACGCATTACGACTACTGGAGCGACAGACTCAAGCCGAGCATTCTTTTCGATACGCAAGCCGATATTCTCGTGTACGGCATGGGCGAAAAACCGCTCAAGGAAATCGTGCGACTCCTGAAGAAGGGCGTGCCGTTTTCAAGCCTGCATTCCATTCCGCAAACAGCCTACCTCGCGCCCAAGGGGCAAATTCCTACGACCAAGCAGTGGGAAGACTTGCGCCTCGCAAGCTACGAAGATTGCCTTGCCAATAAGCGCAATCAAATCGAGAACTGCCGCAAGGTGGACATTGAATGCAACAAATGGTTCCAGCGCCGCATTCTGCAAGATGTCGCGGAACAGACCGTGGTGATTAACCCCGCGTACCCGCCGCTGGAATACGGCGAACTCGACGAGAGCTTTGAATACCCCTACGCCCGCGAACCGCACCCGCGTTACAAGAAACGCGGCAATGTGCCTGCGTTCGACATGATCAAGTTCAGCATCAACACGCACCGCGGCTGTTTCGGCGGTTGCAGTTTTTGCGCCATCAACGCGCACCAGGGCAAATTCATTGCGAGCCGTAGCCGCGAAAGCATTCTGCGCGAAGTCGATTTGATTACGAAGATGGACGGATTCGCCGGCACCATCACCGATTTGGGCGGCCCGAGCGCCAATATGTACAACATGCGCGGCCGCGACCCGAGCCGTTGCCAAAAGTGCGCACGCCCTAGTTGCCTCACGCCGAAAGTCTGCGACAACATGGACACGCATCACCACGAGCTCCTGGAACTTTATCGCGAAGTGCGCAACCACCCGAAGGTGAAGCACCTGTTTATCGGAAGCGGTGTGCGTTACGACATGTTGCTGCAGGAAACCGACGACCAGGAACTGATTCGCGACCACGAGGAATACGCCCGCGAACTGATTGACTATCATGTGAGCGGGCGCCTGAAGGTGGCCCCGGAACATACCAGCGATGCAGTGCTTAAGCTGATGCGCAAGCCGAGCTTTACCTTGTTCCACAAGTTCAAGGAATTCTTTGACGACGAATGCAAGCGCATCGGAAAGCGCCAGCAGATTATTCCTTACTTTATCAGTAGCCACCCCGGATGCACCGAGGCCGACATGGCGGAACTTGCACTCGAGACAAAGCAGCTCGGTTTCCAGCTGGAACAGGTGCAGGATTTTACGCCGACACCGATGACGATTGCCACCGAGATGTTCTACAGCGAAATGACGCCGGACGGAAAGCCGCTTTACGTGGCGAAAACGCCGGAACAGAAGCGGAGTCAGCGCCAGTTCTTCTTCTGGTACATTCCCGAAAACCGCCCGCAGATTCGCGCCACACTCGAGCGCCTGAAACTCGGCAAGATAGGCCGACTGCTCCTAAGCCGCAGCGCGAAGGCCGAAGGCAAGGAATTCTACCCCAGCAAGGAACGCGAAGAAAACGAAGTCTACCGCGAGCGCGAACAGCAGAAGCGCGAACAGCGCGCCGTCACCATCGTGCCGCAGAAATCCGGCGACAAGGGCCGCTGGGAAAACTCCGCCCGCAAGGAGAGGCGCGCCGCACAGTTTGGCGAACCGCGTAACGACAGGCGCGAAGGTCGCAAGAGTTTCCATAGCGACCGCAAGTTCAACAATGATCGTGGCGGAAACAAGGGTCACAACTTCAATAAAAATGGCGGTAAAAACCGCCAAGATAACAAGCAAAACAATCGTAACAATTCCCCCGTTCAATTCAGTTCGTTTAAACGGGGAAGATAATACGCTTTCTTTAAATTAAGAGTGAGCGAGCACACTCCACCATTGCAATCTCACTTCGTGAGATTGCCAAATGCTAGGCTCGGTCATGCCCGTGCAAGCACTGTCGCGACTCTCGCCTTACGCATTTGTCTGTTCGCTCATGGTGGATTGTGCAAGCACACTCCACCATTCGCCACTTTCGCGTTCCAGCTTCACCTTGAAGCCGGCTTCTTCGAACCACTTGAGAATGTAGTTCTTTTCGGTGAGGAGCTGGCCCGAGATAATGAGTTCACCGCCTGCGGCGAGCAAGTCTTCGATGTCGTCGCGGAGCGGCCAGAGTTCGCTGCGGATCATGTTGCAGAGAATGACGTCGAACTTCGCACCGTCCTTGAAAGCATCCAGGAATCCCAAAATACAGTCGCTTTCCTTGAAGCCGTTGCGTTCGAAGTTTTCGGCAATGCAGGGAATCGTGAGCGGGTCGATTTCGGTACCCACGGCAAGCTTTGCACCCAAGCGTCGGGCGTACATGGCCAAAATGCCCGTACCCGTTCCGATATCAAGCACGGTCTTGCCATTAAAATCAATCGATTCCATCAAAGTCGCGCAGCTACTTGTGGTATCGTGTTCGCCAGTACCGAAAGCGGTCTTGGCTTCAAGTTCAAGCACCACGGCTTTGGGATCGTCAGGTGTAAATTCAACCCAAGGCGGACGCACCCACAAATGCGGTGACACGGACACCGGCTGCGCACGGTCGCGCCACCACTTGTCCCAATCCTTCGCGGGTTCTTCGCTAACAGCAAAATGATACTGCGGAAATTCGTTTACGATACGGTCGCGTTCGGCCTTGTCGCCGGTATAAAAGCAGAATTCCGTGCGACCATCTTCTTTCGGGTCCAATTCTTCGAGCGTCGCCACCCCCGCTTCAAAAAGCAGGTAGCTTGCGATTTCAAATTCTTCGGCAGGGCAATAGCCCTCGGCCTTGTACCATGTATCGATTTTTTGCATAGGGCAAAAATAAAAAAAAGGAGAGGCTCGGTACGCCAACCTCGTCACCGAGCCTCTCACCAAGCGCAAACACCTCAAACCGCTTGGCCCCTTTCATCCATCTTGTAAACTAATATAAACACAATTTTGAAACTCGGCGAAAAAAAGTGATAATTTCTTATTCCAAGATGGAACATTCCTATTTTGGACTTGCAAAAGCGACCATTCTACGTATATTTTGCGTTAAATGATCGTTTCGAAGCCGCTTTTTATACACCAGTACCCTGACTGGACCAAGTTCCGCTATAACGCACAAAGCGTAATGGATGCCTTGGGACAGACTCGACTGCTTGAAGGCGCCCTCGTGGGCGTTGCAGACCTGGTTTGCGATTCGGACACCGAGACGCGCATGCTCGCGAAAGACATCGCGGCCAACTACGCGCTGGACGGCTACACTCTGGATATTCCGATACTTGAAAGCGAAATCAAGAAAAAGAATTCCGCCAGGAACGACATTCGAAATTTTGTAGGCGCGATTCAAAACGCCAAGCTCCCGCTGACCGAAGAACGCCTGTTCGCATGGCATGCGGCCATTGGCCAGAACAAAGTCAAGAGCTTTAGGACAAAAGAAAGCGTTGCAGGAACATTTACCGGCGTAAGCCCGGAACGCATTCCGCTTGAAATCGGACGTTTTATAGACTGGTTTGAAAACTCGACGCAAGACGGTGCGATTAAAGCGGCGATTGCTCACTTCTGGTTTTTGACGATCCGCCCGTTCGAAGACGGCAACGGACGCATTGCCCGCGCGCTCGCCGCCATGCTACTCGCCCGCAGCGAAGACACGACTCGCTGCCAGTATACGCTCAACGAACAATTTTTAAACGACCGCGACAATTACATACAAACTTTATTCAAAGCGCAGGCCGGCAATGGCGACTTGACCGAATGGATTTTGTGGTTCTTGAACGCGATGCAAAAATCGATTGAAGACAGCAAGAAAGAAATTGCAGGCGCTCTCAAGAAAATGCAGTTCCTGCAAAAGAACCAGCAGGCCGACTTGAGTGGGCGCGAAAGGAAGATTATCGAAGCTGTCTGGAACGGAGAACTGCCGACCGTATTCTCGGTGAAAGAGGTAGCTGCCCTTACAGGCACGAGCCACGATTCCGCACTCCGCGACATCCAGGACTTGATTCAAAAAGAAATCGTCCGCCCCGAAAACAAGGGCGGACGAAGCCAGAAATACAGCTTGATTTAAATTAGCAGTGCACCAGCGTGCCGAGGTCGCCCTGGACAGCGGCGCGTGTGAGATTGCCCTTTTCCATCTTGAACACGAAGATGGGCATGTTGTTTTCCATGCAGAGGGCGACGGCTGCGGTGTCCATGACCTTGAGGCCGCGGGAAATGACTTCCTTGTAGCTGATGTCGTCGAAGCGGGTGGCTGTCGGGTCCTTGACCGGGTCTGCGGTGTAGATGCCATCGACCTTGGTTGCCTTCATGATCACGTCACATTCGCTTTCAATAGCGCGGAGAGCGGCGCAGCTGTCGGTGGTGAAGAACGGGTTGCCGGTGCCTGCAGAGAAGATAACCACGGAGCCAGCGGACAAAAGCTTGAGAGCCTTGCGGCGATCGAAAAATTCGCAGACCGGTTCCATGCGGATAGCGGACATCACAACAGAGTCAACGCCCTGCTTGTCGAGGGCGTCCTGCATGGCAAGGCCGTTCATCACGGTGCCGAGCATGCCCATAGCGTCGCCCTGGGCGCGGTTCATGCCGCCTGCAGAAGCAGAAATGCCGCGGACGAGGTTGCCGCCGCCAATCACGAGAGCGACTTGCACGCCCTGCTTGACGATGGAGGCAATTTCGGACGCCATGTCAGAGAGAATCTGGTTGTCGATACCGTGGCCCTTTTCGCCTGCGAGGGCTTCGCCACTGAGCTTGAGAAGAATGCGCTTGAATTTAGACATAGTTTTTAGTAGGAAGTAGGAAGTTAGAAGTAGACTATGAAAAGAATCTCTAGTAACATCCTAGGGTTAATGTTTTTATTCATAGGAAATGTAATAAAAAACGGACAAAGAGTTCCACTCGCCGTAAAAAAATGTATTTCCATATATGGTGGTTTAAAAAATGGAATGTTTATGAAAAACAAGTTTTTACTTTATGGTCTTATCGCATTAGCGCTCCCGACAACACTTTTTGCAGACATCGTGTATCAGGGGAAACGCGTCCAGGAATGGCCCGAAGAAGCCCGCCCGACATTCACCGGACCCAAAGCAAGCGCGTCCAGTTCCGGTTTAGCGAGAGCCGTTGCAACACAAACGAAAGGCCACTACGCCGCCCCCAAGGGCAAAATCTACAGTCTCACGCTCCTCGTCGATTTTTCGGACAAGCCCGCCCCCGTTACAGTGGACGAAGTCGAGGAATGGCTGAACAAGGAAGGCTTCAACAGGGACGGTTGCAACGGTTCCGTGCGCGACTACTACCTCGACGTTTCGAACGGACAACTGGACCTCACGAACGAAGTCTACGGCTGGTACCGCGCCAAGCATCCGAAGTCATGGTACGAAGGCCTGAACGGATACTCGGGTTCCGACTCGCTCATGAAAGAAGTATTCGCGTATTTCGATTCTCAAGTCGACTTTTCTCGTTACGATAATGACAAGGACGGCACTACCGAAGCCATCAACATCGTATACGCCGGCGCCGGGCAAACTTGGGGTCAGGGGCTCTGGCCACATTCCGGATGGTCCAGCGAAAAGCGCGACGGAGTCCGACTCACGCACCATCAGATGACGGACATGCCGGGCAAGTTTTCGATATATGTCTTTGTGCATGAATCGGGACACATGATTTTTGGCTGGCCGGATCTTTACTGGTACGGTGACTACTGCACCATGGGCAACCGCGCAAACGACTTGAACCCGGTGGCGATAAACGACTTCTACCGTGCAGACCAGGGCTGGATTCCGTTTGTGGACATCACCAGCGAAGATGTAGACAACATAACAAGCCTTGAAGTTACGAAGCCGGGAGAGTTCTGCTACCGCTACAAGAACCCCGCAAGGCCGAACCAGGAAGGTTTAGTTTGGTCTTACGTACAAAATAAAGGCCGCAACAAAGTCCTAGCAGGTAGCGGCCTCTTGATGCAGCATTACGACTTTTCCATTGAAGGCAATTCTGCTTCAGACAAGCTCGGATTAAGAATCGTGCACGCCAGCGCCGCAGGCAAATCAAGCGACAATCCCGGCGACCAGTGGCCAAGCCCGGGCAGCACCGCCAACACGTTCTTCAAGAGCGGTACTTATTCGGAATTTTCAGATGATGCCTACCCCGCTATCCGCTGGTATAACGGCACCAAGACGGGTCTCAAGATTACCGACATCGGAACCCCCGGCGAATCGCTCACGTTCTGCATCGGCGAGAACTGCTCCGAGCCCTCGTCCAGCTCGTCGACAGAGGCAAGTTCCAGCAGCGTCGCAGAAATCACCATCCAGAAAATCGCACTTGAGACAACGCTCCCAATAAGCGACAGCTATGCGCCCGTAACACTCGACCTGAACGGCAGCGAAGTCGCAAGTATTCTCGGCATCAAGCGCACCGAAATTGAAGACAAAGTGAAATTCTACGGCGTAGAACCGAATGGCAAACTCGACAGCAATACTACCGGTGAAGGCACCGGCCACTGGTTCGACAAATCCGGCAAAATTGTCGCCTGGGACCCGAACGGCTCCAGCATCGTGTTCTCCAACGTGGACCTCACGACCATGACCACGAAAATCGGCCACATGCCAGGTAAAGTCAAAGCCGGAGACAACTTCACCGTGCGACAAGCGCTCGTTTACGGCAGTAAGCAAGTCACCTTTGAAATCAAGGTAACAATCGAAGGCGGCACCACCGTCATCACCAACCTACGCAAGGCAAAATACGGCAAGCCCGGCAGCAAGATATTCAATGCGCTCGGAAAGCCCGTTGGAGTACGCAACGCAAGCGGCGCCCTCCCCGATTTGCCCAAGGGCATTTATGTGGAAGTGGTTAAGTAACGGCTTGAACAGTCTAACCTTTTTCGCGTTCAAATTCCTCGGCGGTGGCGTCGGGGCCATCCCACCAAAGCTTATTTGAATCATCGTAAAGCATCTTCGCCGTATTTGATCCCATAAAATCCACAAGAACATCTTCTTGTGGCCTTTGTGAATCTTTCGCGATTTTTTCAACGGCCATCAGCGCAGTCAAATCCATGGCGAATAGAGTTTTATCACTAACCATAGATTACCTCAAAACAACCGTATCACTCTTAATAAATTGAAGTTTTGAAAGAGCCTTTTCGCTTCTGAAACAGAATTGGTCTTGCAATCGCTCCGGCAATAAAAGACTAATGCAAATGTTGTCTGCCTGCTCGCTACCCATTGGACCATAGACATTTCCCATATACGCAAGAATCGTAGCGTTGGTATCGTCATTTGCAATTTTTCCCGAAACAACATCGTAAGAAGTCATCTGATTACGAATATCTTCAAAAGTTTTGTTTCGTCTATGGGCAACAATACAATGCAGCCAATCAACATTGGCGGTTTCAAAAGCAAAAATGTCAAGCCCGGCTATATCCGCCACCTTAAAAGATGATACATACGCGAGACGTTCCTGTGCAGGGATTAAACCACGACCTTGAGCCTTTGATGCAGATATCTTTGCAAAGCTCTGAGCTTGTTCCTTTGAAGTTGTCAAATAAAAGCCCTGACCGAAATCCTTGAATCGTGCACACTTTTCTAATTCAGGATTTTCCACAACACAGTAACTACCGTGGTAAAGAATCATCCCCGCTTCTAGAGTTTTCATACCGCAGCCCCCTTGATTTTAAGGTAGTCCTTTATATCATCAAAGACAGCTTCGTCACCTTCTACGTGGAAAATACCGAAACACTCGCGAATATACTTAAGAGCGTCGCATTTTTTGAAAAGTAGCGCAGTTTCTTTCAACGACAGGTTAAACCGTTCCGAGGCCATTCTCAGGATCCGAATCTGCATAAAAAGAATCTGCTGCTGTTCGTTCATATTCATAAATCTATAAAAAAATCCTCAGAACGTCTTTCTTCGTTAAACACCTGAACATCGTATTTCCACGAGATAGCCTTGCGACAGCACGGAGCCAGTAACGAATCATCATCCTTCAAGAAATATGCATGACGTTTACAGCACATGGCAGCCTTTCTCCCATTTCTGTAGCCCATTGCACAAGGCGACAATCATCTGTATCAAAATGGAGGGAAACAGAAATGCCCCCGAGAGGCAATAGCCGAAATATCTTCCTTTGTGCAAGGAAGTAGAGAAAAATGATTTGCATCAAGCATCTGTTTATTTGGCAGATGACTTATATGTAATCGGGCGATCAACCACCGGGACTTTAATTTCGCCCCTAAGGTATTTTAGGACCCTTTCAACCTGCGAGGGCGGAACCACAACATGCTTATTACTTGGGAACCAAGCCGATTTTGAACGAACAGCCATTGCCTTATCCTTATTTTAAAGGTGAATATATTAACTCTGGAGCTAGCACTAAACAGGTGAAAGCCCGGCAACGCTCTCATAAACCGGCGTATTTATAATATACCTAATGAGTTTGGGAAAAACAAGGGGGGGGGGGGAGGCGGATTGTTGTTCTGCAACCTACAGTTGACATTTATTATATTTCGCAAAAATGAAGGTTTGTTGGGATTTTTATAACCGGAGGTCTTCTGTGAAGATTTTTAAAAGCGCTTTGGCTCTGTCCATTCTCCTAGCCCTGCTTGCAGCATGTGGCGATGAATCTAGTAGCTCCGCTCCCGATCCAATCGGTGAAATCTCGTCGAGTAGCATTGACGATAATGGTTCTTCGGGTAAAGATAAAGACGCTTCTTCGTCTTCCCAGAAAGATTCGAAAAAATCCAGTTCCTCGGTTGCAGAAAAGAATTCTTCTAGCTCCGTAAGTGGCAAGAATAGTAGTTCGAGTGTCCCAAATCCTGTAAGCTCTAGTGAAGAATCTTTTTCAGGAACACCATGTGAAAAAGATGAAGAAGGGTATACTGTGTTTATTTCACAGGAACAGGTGAAATATATCTGTCAAAATGGATTTTGGATACCGATGTCTTCTAGCTCTGTTGTGCAACAATCCAGTAGTAGCAAATATTATGACATGAGTAGACAGTTTAATGCCAAACTCAGCTATGGTGAATTTACTGATCCGCGCGATAATCATGTATATAAAACGATTCGTCTATATGACGATGTTACTGATACACTCACGTTTTTTGCGGAAAATCTGAATTTTGGTAAGATGATTTCTGGTGGTGAACAGCAAAGTGATTCGACCAAGTATTGCTATGATGATGATCCATGGTATTGCGAAAATGGGTGGGGTGGGCTTTATACCTGGGCTACCGCTATGGGTTTCCCCGCTGTTTGTGATTCTTCTCAAATGGGAAGTGAAAAATGCCCGAATACGACGGATGAGTCTAGGAATACTCTTGTACCAAATAATTCGGAGTATGTTGTCCACCGGGGAATTTGCCCGGAAGGCTGGCACATTATGAATCAGGGGGAGTGGGTGGCTGCTATTAATGGGCATGGGGCGATGAATGGTAGTCAATATCTTAGTTCGGAGGTTTGGAATGGAATCATGGAAAATCCGAGAGGTTTTTCTCTTTTGCCGGCAGGTTCATATGATTTTACAAATGGCCGGTTTGAAAGAATTATGGAATATGGGTATTATTGGATTCCAAGAGAATATTCTGATGAACCTGAATTTTTAGGAAGTTGCACCTTTGTTGCGCATAGTTCGTTTAATAGATATGCAGAATTCGAAAAAAAAGGTGCACTTTCTATTCGTTGCGTAAAGGATTATTAATCCTTTAGTGTTATCCGTTAATTTTAAACAAAAACCGGGCTGTGTTTAAATAGCGTGCTAAACGAGCGTCGTGACAAAATGCTTGCATTTTGTCATGACCGAGTGACGCCGCGGACGCCGAAGGCGTCAAATGCCCATTGGGAGTTATTATGTCCAAGAAGAAAGCGACGGCGAATGCCTGGCCGCTAAGCGAACATTCGTCGGGCGAAGCCCGAGGCCA
>CACVQR010000009.1 GCA_902756345.1 Fibrobacter succinogenes
CCGTTCGCCGCTATGCATTGCTGCACCGCTCGACTTGCATGTATAAGACACGCCACCAGCGTTCGTTCTGAGCCAGGATCAAACTCTTCATTAATTTTTAAAGTCTTGGTCCCGTTAATCACGTTCGTATCTTGACTATTCCAAGAAATCTCTTGGACCCGTCACTAAGCACATCTCCGATTCCTTCAATCTACTCAACAACCTCTCGGGTTGCTGTCCCTTGATCGCGGCTTACTTGGTTCTTCGCGTTTAGCGTTTCGTTTTCGGCCGTCCCTCTCAGGAACGACGCCAATTATAGAATTTTCAGAAACATTTGCAAGGGTGTTTTTGCAGAAAAATTCGCATTTTTTTCTTATTTTCGCAAAAAACGGGAATAACACGACTCTTGCGCAGGGAGTTACCCGAGAATTCACAAACTATTCACAACTTTCTTTAAGCGTTTTTTGAAAGATTGGACAAAATCGCCTCAAAAGGGCCATTTTCCATATCAATAGAAGTGCTATCCATCTGGCCGCGGAACCAGGTGAGCTGTCTTTTGGCGTAATTGCGGGTCTTTTTCTTGACTTCTTCGATAACTTGCGCAATTTCGGAGGCACTTTGCGCCTGCAAAAGTTCGCGGTAGCCCAAACTTTGCCATGCCGGAGCACTAAGCGGCACCACTTTAGAAAGTTCACGGGCTTCTTCGACCCAGCCGTCTTTAATCATCTGGTTGACGCGGGAATCGATTCGTTTGTACAATACATCCCTCTCTCGCTGCAACCAAAAAACAGGCAACGCCCCAATTCCGCCTTCACGTTCTTTCTGATAACCAGATAAAGGGCGTCCTGTCGCCTCAAAGACTTCAAGAATCCGCACAAGGCGTTGCGCATTGTTCGGGTCCACATTCGCAGCCGATTCCGGGTCCACCTCGCAAGCTATTTTATACAAACTCGTAGACCCTTCGCTTGCGGCCATATTCTCGAACTTTTGACGGACTGTCGGGGGAACGGCAGGAATGTTCGGCAAACCGAGTAAAAGACTTTGTACGTAAAGACCTGTGCCGCCGACCAAGATGTACTTCTTGTCGGGATTTTCGTCCAGCAAATTTTTTACCTGGCGGCAGAACTCCCCCGCCGAAAATGTTTCGGTAGGAGGCAGAAAATCGACCAGGTGATGCTTGACGCGCTTAAGGCTAGCCTCGTCCGGCTGCGCCGTGCCTATGGAAAAGCCTTTGTACACCTGCCTGGAATCGACACCGATGATTTCGGCATTAAACGATTCCGCAAGTCGCAGGGACAATTCCGATTTTCCGATTCCGGTCGCTCCGACCAAGGCAAACACAATGGGCATACCGGCAATTTAGTTATATTAGCACCTACCATGGGAAAAATGAAGCACATTCTTGCCATAATTATTGTTTTAGTGATTTTAATCGGAGGGTTCATATTCTTACTTCCGAAACTTCCAGAACTATACAAGACAAAGATACAAGGGCTACTCGGCCAAAAGGAATCTACTGCCGAACAGGCTGTAGAAAAGGATACCCGTCCGTTTGAAGAAAAAATGGACGCAGCCTTGTCGCCGCTGCAGGTCAGCTACTCCAAGCGTAAAAAGCGCCACATTTGGACAATGGGTGGCGGAGAAACGGTCATCATGTATTTGCTGCAGGTAAAGCGCTTTGCCGAAAAGAATGGCGGCAAGATTCTTTACATGGAAGAACTCTACAATCTGGACCCTTCTATTTTCCAGGCCGCAAAGGTCGACCTTTTGAACGACAAAGGCGACACTCTCAAACTGGAACTTCAAGTCTCCCGCAACGAATTCAAGCCGGGGGCTTCGTTACTCGCAGTCGCATTCCAGGTGACGAACCTGACACCCGAACTGATTGTCGCACTCAAGAAACTCGACTACCCGTACGACTTGCTGATTCCGCCATTCGGCTTAAGCGAAGCTGACTACGCGAATTTAGACAACATAAACAACAAGAGCGAAACCCTTTGGCTCACGCTTGAATCGACCAAACTGAACAAGGCTCACAACAAATTAAGACCCTTGCGCATCCACCACACTGAAGAACAAATCGAGACCGTGATTGGAGATGCACATGCCAAGTTCCCGGAAGCAAGGGGCATTGTCTCGCGTTATGGCGAGCAGGCCGTAGAACACAAGCAACTTTTGCAGGCCATTTTGACACCCGCCAAGGACCGAGGTCTTTGGTTTTTGGATATTTCGGCGAACAAGCGTTCCATCGTGATGCAGACTTGCAAAGAAATCGGAATGAGGTGCAAGACCGCCACAGCCTACAACCCGGAAAACAGCTCGCTTGACGACTATTCCAAGGCAAAAATCAGGGAAGCAAAGCGCAACGGCCTCGCCGTGATGATTCTTCCCTTGAGCATGAGCTCTATCGAAAAATTGAACGATTTGCCGGCAAAAGCGAAAGCCCAGGGTACCACTCTAATAAATTTATCTACTTTTATGAAGAAATGACAAGGAGCCTTGTATGACCGTAAAACTTGGATTTAACGTTGATCATATCGCCACCATCCGTGAAGCCCGCAAGATTTGCGAACCGGATCCGATTGCAGCGGCAGTACTTGCAGAAATCGCAGGCGCCGCGGGTATCACCATGCATTTGCGCGAAGACAAGCAGCATATCCAGGACCGCGACGTACAGCTTTTGCGCCGCACGGTTACGACCAAGATGAACTTGGAAATCAGCCCCACGCAAGAAATGCTCCAGGTGGCAATCAACAACCAGCCCGACACGGTGACGCTTGTCCCCGAAACCCATACGGAACTTTCGACCGAAGACGGTCTGAACGTTGCCGCCAAGGCAAACGACCTCGTGAAGCCGATCATGACGCTCAAGAACAACGACATTTCCGTGGGCGTGTTCATTGACGCCGAAACCGAACAGGTCAAGGCCGCCAAGAAGATTGGCGCAGACTTTGTCGAATTCAATACCGGCAAGTACGCTACCAGTTTCACGCTCGGAAGCAACGAAGAAGTGGAACGCGAAATTTCGGCACTCGAAGACATGACGGTCCTTGCCCGCAAATACGGTCTCAAGGTGAAGGCCGGTCGCGGACTCAACTACAGAAACGTCGGCGCAATCGCCGCTATCGAAGGCATCGACGAAATTATTGTCGGCCATAGCATTGTAAGCAAGGCTGTAATGATTGGCATTGACCGCGCCGTGCGCGACATGATCGATGCGATTAAGGGCTAGTAGTCCTTATACTCCACATTCTGAAGTACAAGCCCCTGGGGCGGCGCCCATGTGCGTTCGCCCTTAAATTTTTTTTCAAAAATAGTTTGTACGGTTCCCAGCGGAAGCTTGCCGCGACCGACATCGAACAGCGTGCCGACCATGGCCCTCACTTGGCGGTGCAAGAACCGGTTGCCCTTGATGTGGAACATGCAGCTCCAGTCATTCAGGCGTTCCAGTCGAAATTCCGTGAGTATGCAATCTGTAGGCTTGCCGTCGTTACGGGGAATACAGAAATCAATAAAATCGTGATGTCCGAGGAAGGACCTGGCCTCTTGCTCCATGGTTTCAAGATCGAGATTCAAGGAGCCGCACTCCCAACCGAAGTCGCGCATAAGGGCGACCGGACGCGTAAAAATCGTGTATTGATAATAGCGGCACAAGGCATCGTAGCGAGAATGGAAATCCGGCGCACAAGGTTCAAGGTCGCGAATGCGGATAAGCCTTTGGGTAAGTCCGTTAATGGAGCGGACAATTTTTGCGCAATCGATTTCGCCGTCGAAATCAAAATGCACGCACTGTCCGCGGGCATGCACGCCCGTATCGGTACGACCAGAGCCGGTTATGCGCACTGGCGTACGAAGAGCGACGCTAAAAGCCTGTTCTAGCGCAGACTGGACTGTAACAAACTTGGTTTTTCCGCCCTCGTTCTGGGCCTGCCAGCCGTAAAAGGCCGACCCCAGGTATTCACAGCGGAAACGATAACGCATTAGCCCATGGCTTCCTTGATGACCGCTTCCACCTTTTCCTGGGAAATCTTCAGGCTAGAGGCGATAGCCGAGGCGGGGAACCCGCGGCGGGACATCTGGAGAATCTTCGTCTTTTCGTTGGATTCGCGATCGAAGCGAGTGATTTCGAGCGGGCTTTTGAGGTTCGGGTCGCCGGTGAGGTTGCGGCTCTGGGCTCGCAATTTCATGGTGCGTTCACGAGAAAGGCCGCGAGGGGCGCGCAATACGTCAGACAGATTCTGCATAGCAGAAGTGATACGTTCCTTGGCCGTAGGTCTGAGAGTCGGCTTGTTGTCGGGGATGCCCGTCAAAATCTTGTTTTCGGGGACACCATTTTCGTCTTCGAATTCAACCTTCGGTTCTTCTTCGGGCTTGGGAGCCAGCTTTGCAGCGGCTTCCTGGGCGAGCGTTTCACGCTTTTGAGCGGCATACGCTTCGGCGTCCGCAATAATGGAACGCTTTTCGCGGCGCGGGCGCGGCGGAATCGTCGCATCGTCGAGGACGGCCTTGGGCTCCTTGAATCGTTCGGCCTTGATGGCCTCCATACGGCGGGTAATGATTTCCTGACGCTTTCTGAGAACGAACACCAAAACGACAACGCAGACGGCGATAGCCAAAACGCCACCGAGGATCCACTTGACAATATCGGACGTGTGGGACTGACCTTCGACCGAGGCCCCCTCCGCAGAGGCGGACACAGGAGCGGAACGCATGGAGGAGAGTTCTTCCCATGCAGAATCCAACTGCAAACGGATGTTTACCTGAAGGTCCGGATTCGCTTTTGCATTCCAAAGTTCAAGTTCCAGCGAATCAATTTTAGAGCGTGCTACAAGGTAAGCTTCGGCATCAAAGGAATTTCCCGAACCGGAGAAATCCATCAAAAGGTACACAGCCAAAGCGGATGCCAGGACAAGCAGCACGATGGGAGCTAAAAATTTTTTCATATCCTAAAAATAGTAAAAAAAAGAAAATATGCCCAATGAGAATCATTGAGAATGTTGAAGAATCCTCAACGCTTTTCAACACCATCTAACGAAAAGCCCTACTCTTTTCCCCTCCAAATTCTATCTTAATGCTCAAGAACTCTTTGTTCTCCTCCTAACCCCCAAAAAGCTCAGCTAACGCAAGTTAGCTGAGTTTTTTTATTTCTAGCCTATTCCGGGGACATCGGGCCTTATAATAAAAAGCCTGCAAAGCAGAATCGCTTTGCAGACAAATTAATTCAAAAAAAACGTTTACCCGTTTATTTCCTGGGGGGCAGGGCCTCGGCAAGAATCACACGGTTGCCGCCGGACTGGACTGCCATCTGCATCGATTCGCCTGCCGCCTGCAGGAGTCCGCGGGCATCGCCAGCGTGCGCCGGCATGACCGCCACGCCCATACTGAGGGTTGTCTCGAGAACGCTTTCGCCATAGGCAATCTTGAGTTGGGAAATCTCGTTTCGGATCCGTTCGGCACGGGCACGCGTAATCTTGAGGTCTGCACCCGGCAGAATCACACAGAACACGTCGCCTTCGTAGCGGCACGGAATATCTTCGTTACGGACATAGCCCGGCAGGCGCTGGCCCAATTCCCACAAAAGCTGCTCGACCGCATGACGACCGCGCTGTTCCTGGATCTGGGCCACGGAATCCGGGTAAATCATGACAAGACCGATCGGCGAGCGGTGGCGGGTAGCCGCAGAAACTTCGCGAATCAGGGATTCTTCCATATAGCGGCGATTGAACAGGCCCGTAAGGCCATCGCGAATGCTATGCTGCTTGTAGCGGGCATTCAGGTTTTGGGTCGCAATATAAAGACCAAACGTTGCAGAAACCGCACTCACCTTGGCATGCCAGTCATCCATGGTTTCGTTGTCGGGCAGGGCGTCGGTCTGCAAAGAGAAAATACCGAAATGTTCTTCAACACCTTCGATCGGGGCGCAGAACGAAATTCCGTGCGGGTGGTGGTGCAAGTGCGTGCAACCGCCGTTCACGCTCGGGTTCGAATAATCGGTAATAACGATATCGCCGGCATCGAAGCTTGCGCATTCAACCGGGCGAATCACATCGTCGCTAATGACCGTTTCACCGAAGGAAAGCACCTTGTGCAAATCGGTCTGGGTGCCGGCATACATGTACAGGATACCGGAGGCATTCGGGAACAGCTGCGGAAGCAAATCCTGAAGAGCCTGGATTACTTCGGGAACCGGACGATCCTTCAAGAGGCAGCGAGCATACTTTTTCCAAGCTGCGAGAGGGAACTTCACGCAAATTTCATCCACCTTTTTAGCAAGGGCTTCCTTCGAAGAGATTGCCCCAGTCGGGAGAGGCATGTCTTCGGGTTCCGGCGACGATGCCAGAGGATCAGGGTCCGGCGTCGAAAGGCCAGACGACATGGACAGCTTAGAGTCCTTGATGGAATAGAGAGCTTCGTTGAAGTCCTCTTCGGCAATATCGAGCTTACGTTTGCACACGTTGTAGAGTACCAGGCCAAGGACCGCGCCCCAAGCCCCGATAAAGACGAACTTGCCACCAATGGGGACCGTCGTTTCGGGCACAAAGAATGCGACGACGACACCCGCGACAAACGTAACCAGCCAGAAGAAATATGTTAGCATGCTCATGTTCTTAAATGTAATTAAAAGGACGCCTTCGGCGCAATAAACTGATTCTAGTTTCTAGTATTTTTTTATTACAAAATGCCGATTACACAAGCTTTTCTAGTAACTTGGAACTCAGAACTGGCTATTCAACCTATTTAAGGCTCTATTTTCTACATTTTGCCCTATGACCATTCTTGAAAAAATTGCGTTAGCTCTCCCTGCCGTCGAATCCCCTGCTAGATACATGGGCGGCGAAGCCAACAGTGTCGTCAAAGACCACAGCCAGATGCTTTGCAACATGGCGTTTGTGTTCCCCGACAAGTACGAAATCGGCATGAGCAATAACGGAATCCGAATTCTGTACCATGTGATCAACCGCGAGAGCGACCTGCTGTGCGAAGTTTCGTTTGCGCCGTGGGACGACATGGCGAAAGAAATGGAGAAGTACGACATTCCGCTGTACAGCTACGCAAGCTACACGCCGGTACGCGATTTCGAGGTGGTGGGCATGACGCTCCAGACGGAGCTCAATTTTACGAACGTCCCCTACGTACTTGACATCGCCCGCATTCCCGTGTGGCAGAAGGACCGACGCGAAGAAGACCCGATTATTGTGGCTGGCGGCCCCGCCATGGCAAACCCCGAACCGGTTGCCGACTTCTTTGACGCCTTCATGATCGGCGACGGCGAAGACATGATTGTGAAGTTTTTGCGTTGCGTTGGCGAAGGCCGAAAGGCGAAACTCCCCCGCGCAAAGATTCTAGAGAATTTGTCTAAAATCGACGGCGTGTACGTACCGAGCCTACGTCCCGTCATCACCAACGAATTTGGCGACATCGTTCCGGCTGAACCCGCCAAGGGTAGCTACCAGAACACGAACGGTGTTCGCAGGCAGTTCATTCCGGTGATGGACCCGAAGAACTACCCCATCAAGAACCTGATTGCGAACATGCAGTTGGTGCATAACCGATTCAGCGTGGAAGTCATGCGCGGTTGCGCCCAGGGTTGTAGGTTCTGCCAGGCAGGCATTTGGTACAGACCTTGCCGCGAACTCGACCCCGATGATGTTTTGGATATCGCCAAGGCTGGCATCAAGGCGACCGGCGAACGTGAACTCGGACTCCTTTCGCTTTCCACCGCCGACTACAAGCCCGTGGAAGGCCTGACCGACTCCATCATTGACGACCCGTTCTTTGACACCGTGGACGTGAGCCTTCCGAGTATCCGCGTGAACGCCTTCGGCGAAACGCTCGCCCAGAAGATTTCAGCCCTCAAGGGCGGCCGTAGCGCGACCTTCGCTCCCGAAACAGGCTCCGAACGAATCCGCAAGATGATTAACAAGACCATCAGCGACCAGGACATGTACAACGCCGCCGAGCACGCCTTCAGTAGCGGGTTCAACAAAATTAAGTTGTACACAATGATCGGTTTCCCGACAGAAAATGAGCAGGACATGGAAGCGTTCTGCAACTTAATCGAAAACCTGGTGAAGATTGGCCGCAAGTACCTGCGCGGCTGCCAGATTGCCGTGAGTATGGGCATCCTGATTCCGAAATCGTTTACGGGCCTGCAATGGGCGCCCTTCATGGACAAGGAAACCGCCCTCAAGCACATCCGCTACGTGCGCGAAAGATTCTTTAGGCACCCGAACGTGAAAGTCAACTGGGCCGGTTGGGAAACCAGTTTCCTCGAAGCCATCTACAGCCGCGGCGACCGCAGGCTCGGCCCCGTCATTTACGCGGCTTACAAGAAGGGCATTACCTTCGAAAGCGATTCCTACCGTTTCGATTTTGACAAGTGGTTGCAGGTCTGGGACGAATGCGGCTACGACACCAGCTGGGTGTACCGCACACGTGAAAAAGACGAAGTATTCCCCTGGGATTTTATTCACGCTGGCACAAGCAAGCAGTACCTGCGTGGCGAATGGGAAAAGGCCTTCAAGGAAGATTCCGCTCCGGTGCCCAACTGCAAATGGGGCGACTGCCAGAAATGCGGCATTCCGGGATTCGGCGCCGAAATCAAGCTCGCGAACGACCCGGTGCGACACAAGGCCCCGAGCCGCACGCCCGAAGAAATCAAGAAACTTGTCGCCGAACGCCGCCCCACGCAAAAGAGCTGCCACAGCTACAAGATTACCTTCAAAAAAACTGGCCTCAGCAGATTCCTGCCGCACCAGAACATGCTCAGCTTCTTTGAGCGAACCTTCCTTTGCGCAGGCATTCCCATCAAGTTCAGCGAGGGCTTCAGCCCGAAGCCGCGCATTTCGAACATGGGCGCGCTCCCGCTCGGTCTTGAGACCTACTGCGAAGTCATCAGCGTGGACTTGTTACAGCCGCTCGACATTTCCAAGGAAAACTTGCCAAAGATCATGGCAGAACTTTCGAGACCGTTCCCGCGCGGCATGGAAATCGTGAACATCGAGCCGCTCAAGGAAAAGCTCAGTAAGCACATGCCGACGGCGATGATTTATTCGTTCACGCCCGACGCAATTCCCGAAGGCATCATGGAAAAGTTCGAAAGCAAGACCTTACCCGTAGTGCTCAACCACCGCGGTCAGGAAATCAACTTGAACGAACATATCCTGGGAATACAAATTGAAGGCGGCGCCATCGTGCTTAAAATCAAGTGCAACAACATGGGCACCACCGCAAGCCCCTTCAATATTTACGCGGCCTTGATGGGCGTCAATTTCGACCCCAAGAAGCTTGATGAGGCGTCAAGACGCTTCCTTATCAAGAAAATCGCGATGGAATGGTAAAACTTTCGCAAAAGTTATAACACTTTTTGACTTTTTTTATTAGTATTCCTAGTGAATTTTAAAATCACCTATTTAAGGAGTACTACATGAAAAAAATGTTTCTTGCAGCGGTAACGGCACTCGCCTTGTGCTCTTACAGCTACGCACAGGACGATGAATACGAAGATGAATACGAAGACGACGCCCCGGCTCGCGAAGAAGCCCCGGCGATCGAAGAAGATGACGCTCCAGTTGCAAAAACAGAACAGAAAGCCAAGTCCTCTTCTGGAGACGCTTTCCTGGGCCTCGGTATGGGCCTCACCGACAGTTTCCAACAGATTCACATCAAGTATAAGATTAGCAGCACGTTGACCGCTACCGGTATTTTGCTGTTGAACCACCACGGTGAAACCACCTATGAAGCAGGCGGCGTCGAAGTGGACATGGGCGACGATTACACCGCATTCGGCATCGGTGCAGGAATCGACTACTACCTCGACACTCCGGTGCTCCCGACTTCCGTGGGCGCAGAACTCGCCTACATCAGCAACGGCGAACAGCTCCTGTCTAACGACGGGGTGACCAAAACCACCTTATCTTCGGGCAGCCTGAATATTAACTTGATGTTCGGCGTTCACGCAGAACTCGTCAAGAACTTTGAGCTTTCGGGAAAGGCTGGCCTTGGTTTGGAATACAATTTCTCCGAAACGAATTCCTCCAACGCCAATTCCAGCGTCAAGACGGAAACATCTTATCTTAGCTTCGGTTTGAAAGCCGGCGTTTACGCGACCTGGTTCTTCCTATAAGACCGCTCGGCTCTATCGCATCAACAAGAATGTGATATCCCCTCGCTCTCGTAACCACGCCTCGTTAAATAAACCTAAGCCGAATACAGCAGAAACAAGTTTACTTGTTTCTATTGTTGAGGCGCCGGTTTATGCAATCATATTGCAATACGAGGCGCTTGTTGCTCACAAAGACCGCTCGGCTCTGTCGCACAAACAAAAAAATTTAGACCGTCTACTCAGACGGTCTTTTTATATATAACGATCAGCAAAATTATTCCGCGGGTAAGATGATTTCGATATGCCGCGTACTCACATTCAAGAAGTGCGTACGGAACAGATCCTTTTCGCTCCTGTCACTCACGCGCACTTGCGTGACGGCAATAAAGTCCTTGTTTTCACGGATGTAGTCCGTGAGACGTTCGTCGCGGAGCGTATCGATTTCGCCCGTGATGATAAAGCTGTCGGTCCAAATTTTTACTAGCATGTTATAAATATAAAGTTTTTTTTGTTTGCAAGTAGAAAAAAAGCGTTTTTTTGTTGCTTTTTGGCATTTTGAGTGTATTTTAGGGATATAATACAGATGTTGGCGTACCCAACCAAGGAGTTTACCATGGCAACGAAAAAGGCAATCAAACTGACCCCCGGCAAAATGATTTACCACAATCTGGAATTTATCGATAGCGATGTCGGGCGCCCGATCAGAATTCTTTCCGAATTCATGGGTCCTTACCAGATTTTTGCGCAAGAAGGTATCAAGAACACCATCGTGTTCTTCGGTTCCGCCCGCATACTCCCCATGGCCGAACTCAAGAAACGCCAAAAGAGCTGCAAGAACAAGACCGAACTTGCGCGACTCAAACGACTGGAAGCCGTCGCCGAATACTATGACGCCGCACGCGAACTGGGCGCAAAACTCGGCCGCTGGGCAAACAAGCAACACGACCACGGTTTTGCGGTGATGACCGGTGGCGGTCCGGGCATTATGGAAGCGGGCAACCGTGGCGCAAACGACGTAGGAACCTCTTCGATCGGCTTAAACATCAAGCTTCCCTTTGAGCAGCACCCGAACCCCTACATCGATGACGATCTGAACCTGCAATTCCGTTACTTCTTTATCCGTAAGTACTGGTTCATGAAGATGGCAAGAGCACTCGTCGTATTCCCGGGAGGCTTCGGAACGCTCGACGAAATGTTTGAACTCCTGACGCTGATTCAGACTAAAAAATACGGCGACAAGATGCCCGTCGTGATTTACGGCAGCAAATACTGGAACAAAGTCATCAACTGGAACTACATCGCCGACACAGGAATGATCGACAAGGAAGACCTCAAGTTGTTCCATTTCTGCGACACCGTTGAAGATGCTTACAATGTCATTACGACGGCACTCGAAAAAACGATGGAATAAGAATATTTCAGAATTCGGAATTCGGATTTCAGATTTATTTAAAATATCAACTCTGAATTCTGAACTCTGAATTCCGAAATAGCTATCTTTGGGGCATGATTCGAAACATTCTGGCAGAAACTTTAGATCGAGTATCTAGAAATTTGGCTCTCCGCCCGAACTACACCATGGAAGAATACCAGCGGTGGTTCGACCAGAATCCCGAATACATGCACAACGGTGCCATGCAGCACATTCAGCTGATAGAGCCCCTGACACTCGAAGGCACCAACAACCTGTACCGCGCCCAGTACTGGCTGGAACACCCGAACGACCCCAGCCGCTACGTGGAACAGGAAATCGTCGTCAAGATTTGCAAGTTTTGGGCCAGCCCCGGCAAGAACAGGCTCCACCGCCTGAACAGCCTCTTGAGCGCGTTCCAAGATGAAATCCGCATCAACAACCTGATTCACGCCACCAATATCGAAGGCGTGGTCCAGAGCATGGGCGGCGGCATTGCCGGCAGACACCCTTACCTCAAGATGGAGTTTATTAAGGGTTGCTCTCTGGATAGGCTATTCAAGAAAGAACTAAGTGACGACGAAATTTTGCACCGAGTCGCCCAACTCGCCTACCTGGCCAACACGATTAGCCAGCTGCATTACTACCAGGTAGTGCACAAGGATTTAAAGCCCAAGAACCTGCTCCTGTGCCAGAATCCGCAGCACAAGAACAATCACAAGATTCTCGTGTGCGACTTCGGTTACGCCCAGGCGAAAATGCGCGACACCATCACCGAATACGGTGGTCAAATGACGCCTTGCTACAGCGCGCCCGAACAGGCAATCATGGGCGAAAACCTGTCGGCATCGGTGGACTACTTCAGTTTCGGAATCATCGTGCACGAATACCTGACTGGCGAAAAACTGTTCCCGCACGCCATGGATATTTTCATTGAAGACGGCTACCGCATTACCGACCGTTACCTGGAATACCTGAAGACCGGCCGCGAAAACCGCTTTAGCGATCCGAGGTTTCCGGAACTTGCGCAGTGGATTGACAACCTCACCATTTTCGACAGCTTTGAACGCATGCAGAGCTGCCCGAACTTGTTTGATATTGCTCACAAATTGCGCGAACGTGTAAACGCCCAAGGCTACCGCGACGTGAACACGGACTTCTTGTGGAATCAGCTGCGCGAATACAACCGCTTTTAAGAAAAATAAAATTTTCATTTTCATATTCATTAGTATATATTCAGGATATGAATAAGTCCTCTATCTCGAATATTACTGCTCTTTTGAAGAAAATTAAGCCAATCCATTACTTGGTGGTTTTGGCAATTATAGGCATCGGCATTTTTAACGCCGTCACCGGAATCATGCCGCAAATCAAGCAAAGCAGCTACGAAAAGGGAATCGAAAAATCCTTTGACAAGTGGTGGGAAGAAGAGGGCGCAAACCAGTTCAAAATCGTCGGAATCGAACCGACCGAAAAAGTCCGTCAAGAAGAATTCGAACAATTCCGCAACAGGGCCTTTGCCTTGAAGCCGTCTTACATTGTCGAAGACCGCATCGAAATCATGAAAAAGGATTTCCGCGAGTGGTGGGAAATCAGGGGCGGCAAAGAAGAATTTATAGCAAAGCACAACCGCTACCCGGGCGAATCAGACTTTAGAAGCGAACTTGCCGAATGGATCGACAACTACACCGACAAATTCGCCCGCTACAACATGGCGTTTGTCCCCAAGAAAGAACAGTACGACCGACTGCTCACCAGCTGGATTCTGTTCCCGAGCGCGTGGAGCTACATTCTGTTCGCGGTACTTTTCATGTTTACGCTTATACGTTTGGAAAAGCGTTGGCAATGGTTTATTCTGTGGGGCTGCATTGTCGGCTGGACCCTCTGTGGCGGCATCTTGGTAAGCATCATGACCGGCACGAGTTTCTTTGACCACTACAGCGGTGAACGCTACATGGGCATGAGCCTGACGATTGCGTTCTTGCTCGGAGCGACTGCATTTGCCCCGCGCAAGGATTTGACTTCGCAGTCGGTTTCAGCCGTTTGTATTACCGGACTCTTGCTCGACATGGCGGTCAACTGGTTTGTCAATCCGAACATTTTCGGGGCTGTCACAGTGCTTTCACCTGTAGCCTTTGGCGCAGGCGCATTTGCCGGATTAAAAATCGAAACCCGCCGCAAGACCCGTTATGAACTCAAGCAAGAGGCTTTGCAAGAAAGAGCCCGTCGCATTGAAAAGCGCAACCCCATGGCCGAGTTGAAGAACAAGACTCGAACCATGATTCAGTCGGGCATTGAAAACGCCAAGGGCGGTCGCCCCGAACAGGCTTTCAGCCTACTCACGCAATCGATGGTCCAACTCTTGCAGGAACACCCTGTCGACAAGGCTACAGTACTTTCTCTGGCCGACAGCATGAACAAGCTCTACATCGAAATCTCGAGCAACCAGTGGCTTGAATGGGGCGAAATCGCCAAGGCGAAAAACGCGCCCGAAGCGGCAATCATGCTTTTGAAGAAAGGACTTTCGCTCGAGAAAGACAAGAACTTCGCAAGGCGCGCCCTCTATACTTTGGGCGAGACTTGCGTCACGAATAAGATCGAGCTGGAAGATGGAATCAAGCGCTTGCAGAAAGTAATTGAAATGAATTCGACCGACATTCTTGCAAAGCAGGCGCAAAGAATCTTGGACAACGTCCAAAAGTAATTCGCCGAGCGAAGGCAATAGGCAGGAAGCCTATTGTTGGAGCGAAGGACGAACAACGACTTACTAATCCTTTTGGAGTTCTCTCTTTTCGTTGTTCGTATATTATTGTATATAGCGGCGCTTGACGGCGCCATTCTTTGTATATTCCACCACCATCACATGCGCAGCAGGCATCTTGGCAGGTTTCTGAATGCCCGAGAATAGCGGGCGGCCTTGCAAGTCGAAGATGCGGTAGAAGGCTGTTTCTGCTTCGGGGGCAAGATTCACACGCTGAGCAATCGCAGTCGTGCTACTGCTAGATCCTTCGACTTCGCTCAGGATGACACTGGAGGAAGATTCTGCAACGCTCGACGAAGATTCTACACTCGACGACGATTCCGCGACTTCGGACGAAGACGATTCGGGCTCAACCGTTCCCTCGACCGTAAACGTGACGTATTCCGACATCCAGGTGAGCCCGGAGTTATCCGTCACGACAGCAACGGCAGAATGCATACCCGGAGCAAGGCCCTCGGCATTCACCTGGTAAGGCGATGCCGTTGCTGAACCGACTAAAGTCGTTCCGACATAAAAATCAACCTTCTTGACAGAGCCGTCGTTATCCTTGGCGGTGGCACTCAAGGTGACAGCCTTGCCGGCATCGAACTTGGCCCCTGCAGAAGGCGCTGTCATAGAAACACTTGCCGCCTTGTTGCTCTGGCCAAAGCCCTGGTTGTATTCGGGCATCTTGCCGTAGCGACCACCCACACCTGCTAGGCTCGGGATTTCTTTCGGGAGATTTGCAACGGTGCGTTTTTCGAAACTGTAGCTCGGGTTGAAAGTTTGCGCCTGCGGAACGCCCTGCGTCACCGTACCGTTGTAGCGGTGCTGCTGTTTGGTTCCGCTCCCGAACGTGACTCCGCTAAAGTAAACGTAGCCGTTGTCGCCCCATTCGGCGAGGTAACCGTTGCCGTTATCGATATAGCTGTTCTCGTAGCGCACGTAGGCCTTCGCGCTTGCACTATGGCCGTTTGCACCCGCCACAAAGAAGCGGTTGTAATCCACATACTGGTTGTACAAATGCACCTGCGAACCGTTGTTTTCGCCCGTCACCTTCGGCACGCGGCCATAAGTATTGTGCCAGTAGTTATTTGCATAAGTCAGGTGGGCATCTTCGACAAGTGCCATGTAAGGATCGGTTCCCCAGCAGTTGAAATCGTTTGCGCCGTCAAAATCCAGGTAACTGATGGTGGCGTCGTCCACGAATTCCATGTCCATACCGTCGCTAATCCACTTGTAGCTGATGTGGTCGGCCCAGAAGCCCTTCACATGCTTCGACGCGGTCCCAACCGTTTCAAGGCCATCGCCACCTTCAATCAGGTGCGGGTTCACGTCATAAATGGCAAGGTTGCGGTAAATGTGGTTGTACGAGCCCTCGTTACTGCGCACCACTATGGATGCGCCACGCAGGTTCGCGCCGCGACCCATGCCCACGAGGCTCTTGTTCGGCTTGGTGGTAATCCAGTTGCTCCACGCCTGCAGATTGTCCGACTCCTTCACGATTTCAAGTCCGGATTCGCCGAGGCTTGCGCAACTGTTCTTTTCGAAGGCGATGCGGTAAAACTTGTTCGTCTTGCCCGTCACGCGGTTCTTCTCGCTGCAAGTCGTGCGGCACCAAGTACGCCCTTGCTTGTTCGCCTCGGTTACCGCATTGCGCATTTGCCTAAAATCGTAAGTGCCTTCGGGCACAAGGATTGTCACCGCATCGTTACTCTGCAAGTACTTGCGGATGCTTGCGGAATCGCTCGCGAAAACGATATTGCCGGCAGCACCGCCCGTCGTCGAAGCGCCAAATCCTTCGGCCTTCACGTTGAACGTGAACAGCAGAACGGCCGTCGGGTCGGTTTCGGCAGAAGTCCAAATCCACTTGGCCTGCGTATTCGCGGCAAAACCATTCAAGGTTGCACCGCTCGGAAGCTTGTTGCTTGCGTAGTTAAGGGTTGTCGCACCGCCCCACTGGCTAAGGTCGCGGCCCTTGTTTTTCCACGAGTTGTTGCTCACTGCAGGCTTTGATTTCCAACCACTGCCGGAATAGTAAGACTTGTCCAGGTCGTCAATCTGCACCATGACGCCCGGGGCACCCTTGCCGTTCACGCCCACGACCGAAATAGCATTTTCACCGGGAAGGAACGTCATCGGCACAAAGCGCACGCGGCCCGCCTGGTTGTCCTGTGCAAGGAGAGCGCCATTGTGGTAGAGCCTGTAGCCGCCATCGGCTACGATCCAGATACCCGGACCTTCGCCCGCATTATACGTCGCGGCCACCAGCTGCGAGCCCACCTTGTCGCCGCCCCCATAAGCCGCTTCAGAAGGGAGTTGAACCACTTCTGTCGCAGGGACAGCGGCATGCACCGCAGAAATTCCAAAAAGCGAGACAAAGCCCGCTAAAGCCAACCCAACATCCTTTTTGACTCCCATTTTTTCCTCTTTTTGTAATATTGCCTTTTATAATCTAATTTTGGCACTTTTGTTTTCAAAACGTTATCCACCAAGCCCATTAATATGTGTTTGGTTGTTGACAACGATTGTAAAAACCCGTTTTACGCAAAAAAAATACACTCCTATCGGAGTGCTGGGTAGGTTTTTTGAAATTTAGGGTTGTCCGCGGACTACGGCCAAAAAACGCCGATATGTTTCCATTTTTAATGTATTTTATACACCATAATAATAAAATTTTACTTTACATTTACAAATATTTATCTAACTTTAGCAACATGAGCAATGTTTCCACAATTAGTGTATTTATGTACTTTGATTACCGGGATTATATCCGGGCCGTTGTGGAAGCATTGCAATCCAGAGGGCAGTCCATCCGTTCCATTCAAGAAAGCGCCGGAGTCTCGGGTTCCGCCTTTTTCAACCGCATTCTGGACGGATCCCGCCCGCTTTCTGCTGCAAACGCAAAGACGCTCGCCAAAGCCTGGGGGCTTTCCGATGAAGAATCCGAATACTTTCTGACGCTAGTCCGCTTCGGCAACGAAAAGAACGTGGACGAACGCGAAAACTTGCTCAAGAAACTCCTCACCGTACGCGCCAACAAGCAGGAATACGAGCTCCAGGATTCCGCCCTCAAGTTCTTTTCGAAGTGGTACTACCCCGTCTTGCGCGACTTGTTGCCGCTCCTCCCCGCAAACACCCCCGCCGAGAAAATCGGCCGGATGTTCACGCCCGCGCTTCGCGCCCCGCAAGTGCAAAGCGGAGTCAAGTACCTAAAGGAAGCCGGATTCGTTTCTTTGAACGATGACGGAACCTACCATGTCGAGCAACCCACCATCTCGACGCCGCCCCGCGTGCGCTCTACCATTCTGCGCAAATACCATTTAAAGAACCTCGAAGTCAATAGCGAAGTTTACGACCTGTTCTCGAGCGATGACCGCAGCATCACCAGCGTAACCTGCAGCCTTTCCAAGGAAAGCTTCGAAAAGGTTCGCGAAGAAATCGCCAAGCTTCGCGAAAAGATTTTGGCCATGTCCCGCGAAGAAAAGAACCCCGACCGCGTCTGTCATGTCGGATTCCAGCTCGTGAACCGCGCCAAGGTGAAGGAGGGCAAATAATGAAGGTTATTCTCGCCCTTTCGCTTTTCGCAGCCAGCCTCGGCATCGCATTCACCGCCTGTAGCACAAGTGAAAATTCCGTCACAAACGGCACAGGCAGCAACGCCGGCGAAACCGAAATTGCCGGCATCGTTACAGCCACCAATCACGGGATGCCCCTCAAAAACGCCGTCGCCCGTGTATGGATTTTAAACGAGGATTCCATGCTTGTCGCCTACGAAGACTCCCTTGACGACAACGGCATTCTCAAGATTAACTCCGCCGCCTTGAGCGAAAAGAAGGCCCCCGTCCAGCTGCTCGAAATGCGCTCCGGCGATTCGCTTTCCATTATGCGCTGGGTCGACTTCGAACGCAGTCCGGAGCAGAATCTCGCCATTACCCAAAGTGAAAGCCTGAAAGGCATTATCACCAACAACGGTACCGCCGTCGAAAACGCAACCGTAAGCATTCTAGACCAAATCGTCACCACGGACGCACAAGGATACTTTGAATTCAGCGGCTTGCCTGCAGGCGTGCACTACGCCTTCGTTGAAGGGTATTTCGGCAAATTCTCTTACCAAATGGAAACCGGCCTAAGCGATGGCGCCACGACAAATCACATCAACATCGCCGACAGCATTTTCACCGTTGTCGAAGACTTTGAAAATTGGAAACACAGGCAGACCTTTATCGGCAAGAGTTTTGGGCAAGGCTGGTGGTTTATTTGCACCGACTCCCTGCAAGGCGGGAACAGCCGCGTCGCCGAAGGCATCGATAGCGACAAGATTCTCGTTACCGGCGACAGCGCCAAGAGCGGAAGCAGCCTGCACCTGATTTTCGATATCGATCAAGAAACTAAAGGCCATTACGGCGTCGCAGGGTTCTCTATCGGCGACGATTTTGACGAAGACGACATGTTCGCTTTCTACGACTTGCGAAGCGCCACCGCCATTTCGTTCGACGCCAAGGGCAGCGGAAAGATTTCGTTGCAAATCACCAAGCGCGGCAACGACGGCAAACGAGACTTCCACCAGACCGCCTTCGTGACGCTCAGCGACGAATGGGAACATTTCACTTTTACCGCCGACGATTTCGACACGGAACTTATCGCCGTCAACACCATCAACATCTTGGTGACCGAGGACGCAGAGATTTTCTTGGACAACATTCGCTTTGACGGCATTTCGCCGAGCATGTGGCCAAGCCTCGGAATGCGATTCTAAAATTTTCACATATAGGAGTGTGCTTTATGAAAAGAACAAAAATGGCTATTGCAGCCTTGTGCGCTCTCGCTTTTGCAAGCAGCGCGTTCGCCACCATTCAACCCACGCGCGTTGGCCCCGTTAGCCAATACGGCGCTTTGCAAAGCGGCAAGAACTCCGCTGGCGAAGGCCGCATTTATGGCAGCGTGCAAGGCGTCAAGGACGGCGCCGAAGTCCAGGTTCGCGGAATGAGCCTCACTTGGAGTCAGTACTGGCCGTACGGCAGCAGCTTTTACGGGAGTTCCTTTATCGACACTTTGGTTGGCTCCTGGAACGTTGAACTCGTCCGCTCTGCCATGGGCGTCGTTCCGCCTTGGGGACACGGAAGCTACATGACCCGCCCCGAATATTTCGAATCGCAAATGGACACCGTGGTTCAAGCCGCCATTCAAAATGATGTTTACGTCTTGATCGACTGGCACAGCGAAGGCGGCTACTACAACTGCATCCACAAGGGAACAAAGCCAAAGTACGAATTCAACGACAACAAGACCTGCTTTACCGCAAACGATGCCGCCGCCTTCTTCGGGCGCATGGCTGAACGCTACGGCAAGTACCCGCATGTCATTTTCGAAATCTACAACGAACCCGTGAGTGAATCCTGGGCAGACCTGAAAGCCTACGCCGACACGGTCATCAGCGCTATCCGCAAACATTCGAAAAATCTGGTAATCGTCGGAACCCCGATGTGGTCTTCTATGGCAGGCGATGCCGTAGCTGCCCCCGTACAAGACGATAACGTCGCCTATACTTACCATTTCTACGCCAACCTGCACCAGACTTCTAGCCATTTGTCCAGTTCCAATAAGGCGATGGAAGCCGGCCTTAGCGTATTCGTAACGGAATGGGGCGGCATTGACGAAATCTTCACCAAGGAAGCCCACAAGACCGAACTTGAAAAATTCCTCGCATGGACCAACGAGAAGAAAATTTCTTGCGCCAAGTGGGATGTCGAAAAGCCCTTCCTCGAAAACAACGATGTCGACAATTATATCAAAGAAAACATTTTGCCTGCAAAAACCACTTACCAGAAAAATCTGAGCTGGGAAACCGAAATCAGCGACAAGTTGCCCAACTTGATTACATACGGCGCCGGCACCGATATTCCGGGCAAGTGGAGCAGCACCAGCGACATCGACGACTACGGCGACGAACAGGGCGACAAGGGAAACTCCACCTTCACCGACAACTCTACCGAAACTACCGTGAAAATGGACAACATGAAGCTAGATACCGTCGGCACCGGCTTTGATTACGCCCCGTACATTCGCGCAGAATACACGTTCGACGGCGAGCCCGATTTGTCCAAGTGCAAAATGGTTAGCTACCGCTACAAAGGAGCAAACCACCAGTTTATCCTCTACTACGATTGGAACGCCAGTATCGATGTCTTTGGCGAAGGCGCCTGGGACTACCCCTTTGTCGAAATGCCGTATGCACCCGAATGGGAAACGGTCTACGTAGATTTAGGCTGGATGATGAGCAACGGCTGGCAGGCAGCACTCCCGCTGACCCCGGTTCTTTCGGCGGCGACCGCGTTCCGCTTTAATGTAACAAACGACTTTTTTGACACCTCGCTTTGGGTCGAAAACATCAAGTGCATCGAAAGCGTCGAAGGTTACACGCCTGTAAAAATCCCCACAAACACAGACGCCGTCCAAACGCAGACTGCAAAGGCAAATTACCGCATAAACACCAACGGTTTGAACATTGTCGCCACCGGCATCAAGAACGGCACGCATTACTCGCTTTCGAACATCCTCGGACAAACACTACGTTCCGGCACCGCAAACGCAAGCAGCATTAAGCTGAGCGCACCGCAGGCAGGCCGCTACATTCTCCGCATCGGCAATTCCGTCCACCCGATTTCAATCAAGTAAGCAAAAGCCTTTCCCCGATACAAAAGGGAGCAAGAGCAAAATCGCCTCGGCATTCGCCGAGGCATCTTTATTTAGTTAATCGATAATTTGAATTCCTTCGAATACGATTTCGTCTATATCGAGGCGAGAGCCTTCGGATATGAAGACGCTGAATATGCCAATCTCTGTCGAAATTTCGTCCCAAGCGACCTGGTAATTTTTGTCGTCCAGAAGCTCGTCACCGGGCCGAAGGACCAATTCCGTCCATTCGTCGTTCGCCGTCGCAATCCACAACGCCTTGTTATAGTTGTTGTTTTCAAGTTGACGGTAATGTTCAAGCGCAACGGCAAACCGACAGTCCCCGCGAACCTTCATTCGAACCGCAGAAAGCGAGCTCAGGTCATAATAACCCGAATCGAGTCCTATATGCGTTCCAAGCATCACGTAGCCTGTATCTTGGATGGTAAACTTTAACGAGAGATACTTCCCGCGAGCACCGTCATCTACAAGCGCGCCCGCAAAACCGCCGGCACTGTCAGGACTTTCAAAGGTCGCCCCCTTGTGCGGCATGTAGTACCAACCGTAATTCGGGTATTTCTTTGCCAAATTATTCAGGTTGTCGCCATCGTCGAAATCTTCGAAGACGTATTCGCGGGTAACATTTGAAATACGGATGAGCGTATCTACAGAAGCACCGGCATCAAGCGAAACATCGGCAACAGGCTGATCATCCGCAAGAAGCGTATATAGACCCGCCGGAACATGCGAGAATACGAAATCGTTTCCATCATTTTTTGCCCAATAGGGAGTCGCATCAAGCTTCACGACACTGCGCGAAACTACAGAATCAGAGGCCGCAGCCCCGGTACGCACCGTAAGCGATACAGACGGCAAGAGTTCAATTTCATCTGCCAAGGAATCTGCCGCATTGATTTTTGTCCACACCATGAGCGAGGAGTCCTCGCCGGCAATCCCTTCGACATAGCACCTTGCTTTCTGACACTGGTCAAGTTCTGCCTCGAACTGCACCATTCCGGAATCATCCGCTGTTGCAGTTTCCAGCGCAGTGACATAGGACGGGAAGAACTGTGATACTACTGGGGGCGTCATTCCTTTGGACAGCCTTTCCGCAGTAACGTCGCCAAGACGCTGATACAAGGTGACGCGCGCCTGCGGTATAGGCATGTGCGCCCCATCGAATGCAACGATGGCGATTCCGTTTGTCGTCTCGCTCGTGGCTCCCGCAGTTTCGGGCCCACTGTCGGAACAGCCCGAAAACATCGTCAGAATTAGGCCGAGCGCGAAATAAAATAATTTTTGGATCCTAAACACCTGGAGCATTTTTACCGTTCTTCCTTTTTCATCATCGGGAACAACTGAAAATTTAATTGATAAACGCTATCGCATATTTGCGCGGGCATCGCATTGACCACATTTACGATGGATTTTCGCGTTTCGGCAAGAATATCGCGGATTTTTTGGATTTGATTCGAGTCAAGCGCCATGGTAAGCGTGCTTATATCGCGCTTTTCCTTCGGGGTATTGGCAATCGAATCGCGTGCCAATTCCGCGATACAGCCCTGGTAGTCGCTAATGGTTGCACTCAGCCAATGTTCCTGCGTACGGAGGTGCGCCTCGGTGGGTTCCACGCGGCCATCCTTGCGTTGGCGGGCAAGTCCCAACTGCAACAGCGCCTCAACGGCTTTCTCAACCTGAGAGGCGGTGAGTTTCGGAATGCATGCCTCGGCGAGTGCGGCGGCATTTTGCGGACCACGATAATCAAAGACATCGAGCGCCGAACGGATCATCGGGTAGTACCACTGCTGAAAATAGCGGTAGCGAGCCTCGTCTAGCTCACGGCAGACGGCCGGGCGCATTTTCTGAAGCATCTCAAAATGCTTGCGGACATCTTCGTCGGTCTTTGCCTTGCCGTAAGCGACCATCTCGCGGAAGTATTCCGCCTTCGCCTCCTTGAAACGGAAAAATTCAACGAACGGTTCAATGCCTTTAGAAGACACATGGCGCTTTCCCTGTAAAATTTTTACAAGAAGACTTGCGTCAACGTCCACAGCAGCGGCAAAAACCCGATAGCTGAAGGTCAGATCAAGCGACTTTTCGAGTTCGTAGAAGTCCTGCAGGAACTTGCGGTAGTCGGTATAGTCGTATATGTTGATTTTATTTCTTGCAAACATGGTTGGCCAGCCCCAATAATATAGATTCTATTATTGAAATATTCAATTTTTTTCAATCAATTTTTATCAAAATTTTAAAGACATGTTGACATTTTTGTCCACACACAGCCGAAAAAAAACTTACTGAAACTCTTTCATGAACATAAATTTAAGGCACAATGGTGTATCAAGGAGTTACTATGTTTAAAAGGAAATTGTCCGTCATTCTTGCGGCAACCCTCGCAACCACAGCCTTCGCAGCCAAATACGAAGCTGAATCGGCAACCGTATCTAGCGAAGCAAAAATTGTCAACAGCAGCGGCGTCTCTGGCACAGGGTACGCAAGCCTCCAAGAAGGCTCGATCACCTTCACGGGAGTCACCGCAGAAACCGCAGGCAAGTACACGCTCACCATCCATTACAAGGCGGGCGACTTCAAGGCAAATTACCTCAAGGTAAACGGAGCGACCGCAGGCACAATCGACTTTGCAGCAACGACCGGATGGGCAGACATCACAACGGCCGTCACGCTCAAGGCGGGCGCAAACAGTATCGCCATCGAAAAATACTGGGGATGGATCGACGTGGACTACATCGACATTTCTGCCTACGAATCAAAGCCCTTCAAGCTCTCTGCAAGCCCGGTCACCCCGAACGCGACCGAAAGTGCGGTAAAACTCTACAACTTCTTGCGCGAGAACTTCAGTAAGAAGACGATTAGCGGAATCATGACCGGCGACATGAGCGGCTACACGCTGGGAGCCGACTTCAAGACCCACGACGACGTAAAGTACATCTACACGCGTACGGGCAAGTACCCGGCGCTCGTCGGTCTCGACTTCCTGTTCGCAACTGGCCCGAACGCGTCTCAAGGCTGGAACATGGAATACACCGACAAGGCGATTTCCATTGCAAAAGGCCTTTGGAAGGCTGGTGGCATTCCCGCATTCACCTGGCACTGGAAAGATCCGCTCGACAAGAAGGACGCCTTCTACATCCAGAGTGCGGCAGGGACCAACGAATATACGGACTTCGACTTCTCTACCGGATTCAAGAGCGGCACCACCGAATGGAACACCGAAAGTGCCGCCTACAAGGGAATTGTCGCCGACATCGACCATATCGCCGACTACTTCCTCGAACTGCAGAAAGAAGGCGTTGCAGGCATATTCCGCCCCCTGCACGAAGCGGGCGGCAAGTGGTTCTGGTGGAGCATCAATTCGGGCGAGCAGTTCGCGGCCCTCTACCGTCTGGTATTTGACCGCATGGTCAAAGTCAAGGGTGTGAAGAACATGATTTGGGTGTTCAACCCCGAAGGTTCTACCGTCACCTCCTGGGATCCGGGCAGCGAATACTACGACGTGCTTTCCATTGACATCTATAACAGCGCAAATGACCATTCCAGCAACGCAAGCGCCTTTGACAAGTTCAAGAGTGCATCGAACGGCACGAAGATCCTCGCTCTCAGCGAAAACGGGCCCATTCCCGACGTGAACAACATGCACACCGACGAGGCCGTATGGAGCTGGTGGATGCCGTGGTACAGCACCTGGAGCGGAACCTGGCCCGGCCAGACGAAGGATGCCGTGTGGAAGAGCAACATGGGTGACGAACGTGTTATTTCGCTCGAGGACATGCCCGGCTGGGACAAATACAAACCCAACCAGGATACCTCTACGACGCGTCTTGCAAAGGTGTCGCCGTTCTACGGGGCCGCACAAACAGAAACCATCGGAATCTTTGACATGAACGGCCACTATGTGGGACTCACTACGCAGGGACTTCCGCAGGGGCGCTACATCGTACGTCAAAGAATCCAGGGACGCAACTTGAATGCGGTATACATCAAAAAATAACTATTGAGTCGGTTTCAACGAATTTTACAGGCGACGCGAAAAAAATGAATGCACAACGGGGGTTGGAGTTTATTTTTTGAGCGTCGCTTTTTTAAATTGGAGTGTTTATGGGTTGTTTTACTTTAAAAATGGCGAACACAACCGCAGCTTTTTTGTTATGCGGAATGTGCGCCTCTTACGGGATTACCCCGAACAAGTTGGTTTCTGGCGGTTTGCCGGCTCATACAGGAGCCACAACGACAGATTACCTGACGGACGGTTACTTGACCAACTGGAAGAGTAGCAGCGCCAAGGAAATCGCGTTGAACGTGGGCGAAGGCCCCCAAAAGCTCTTGATCAACTGGGAATCGTTCGGCGATTGTGCCTGGGCGACCGATTTCACGAGCGGTTGCGGGCACTCGGGAGTCGCACTCTCGAATTTCAAGATTTTGACCTCCGCAAATTCCACTGACGGTAGCGACGGCGATTGGGAAGTTGCAGCCACGATCGTGAATAACCCCGTAATGGCACGCGGTGTAACTATTGACTTTGCGGGCAAATCCTGGTTCAAGTTCGCAAGCGAAGGCGATGTGGGCCAGATTCTTGAAATTGAAGCCTTTGACATGAGCAATGGCGGCACCGACACTTGGTTCTTTATGGGCACGAGCATCAGCCAGATGGGAATCAAGCAACAGGATACCGATTCGACCACGGCGCAGCTCATTCACGCAAGATTCCCCGAATACACGCCCGCCATGTTGCGCGGAGGCATCGGCTGCATCAACAGCACCGAAGTCGTGGAACACCTGAACGAATACCTGGAATATGCCGGCAACGTCAAATTCTGGGCCATCGAAATGGGCACGAACGACGCCTGGGGCGGTGGCGACTGGAACCTCGACACGTACAAGAAGAACATGCAGACGATTATCGACTCTGCAAAGGCTCACGGAATCACGCCCGTGATTGCACGGATTATAGCAACCGATTCTGCAAAGGCGGGCTGGCAAATCAATCCGGCATTTTTGAAGGCCGTAGACAAACTTGTCGAAGACAACAATCTGCCTGCAGGCCCCGATTTTTACGCCTACTTCAAAGAGCATCCGGAACAACTCGCCAGCGACGGTGTTCACCCGAATGGCGAAACGAAGGGCGGGCAGGCAATGCACCACCTATGGGCCGAAGCGCTCGCTCCCTTGTACGCTGCAGGCGATACCGCAACCACAAAGCCAGACTCCACCACGGCTTTAAAAGTTGCGAGCAAGTTTGTCGCACCTCGAATTTACGCACAAGGCAAGAATATCTTCGTTGAAGGCAACTTACTAAATGTAACCTCCGTCACCCTTGTTTCTGCAACGGGGCAAATTGTTTCCCAAAAGGCCCTTTCTAAGAATTACGGACAAGTGCAATTCGAAAACCTTCCGACGGGCCAGTACATAGCCATCATCCGAGGCCAAAACGCAGTCCAGACAAGTACCGTACAGGTAAAGTAAAAACACAAATCTTCTTAAACCAAACAAAGAGGCACTCCGAACGGAGTGCTTCTTTTTTAAAGCGCAGACATAGGTGTTGACATATTTGTCCACAGTAAAAGAATAAATACAGTCTTTTCCTTTTAGTTTAAGTTTATATTAGAACCGGTTAAGGATGTAGACTCGATGGGGGTGCGCATGCACAAGTTTTCCTCGGGTGTTATAGCGGTTACCATTATCGCTGGGATGTTTGGAGGTTGCTCGGAATCGCCCGAAAGTGGGTTAACTCCCCCCGCCGAGGGCGATTCCCCAGCAACGACTCTTCCGGATTCGTCAAATGCAGATTCTCTTCAAGAAATCAGCTCCGGAGCCATTGCTGGCGAAGTCAGCACCCATTCTTCGAGCGGACTCACTGCAACAAGTTCATCGGACGTCTTGTTTATTAGCTCCTCCTCGTCTGGTGAACTTGTAGCCTCTCCAAGTTCTTCAAGCGGAACCGGATTTTCATATATTGCACCCGCAAATTTTACCGATACCGTAAACGGCGTCTTATTTGACATGGTTCATGTTCCGGGAGGTTCGTACACACGCGGGTGCGACAACTGCGCCGAACAAGACAAAATTTACGAGACTCCCGCGCACAAGGTAACCGTCAGCGACTACTTTATCGCCAAAACCGAAGTCACGGTCAGCCAATGGAACGCCGTCATGGGCGGCAAGAAAAACGCATGGGAATCGGGGAATGCCCCCAAAATAGGCGTAAGTTGGTTTGACGCGAACAATTTCGCTTGTAAATTAGGGCAATTGACAGGCAGGCAATACCGCCTGCTTACCGATGCCGAATGGGAATTTGCAGCTCGCGGAGGTAAGGATGGGATTGCCGACGGCTTCAAATTCTCAGGAGGCAACGCCATTGACGATGTCGCCTGGTACTCCGAAAACAGCGGCGGCAAGGCACACGATGTCGCCACCAAAAAGCCTAACAAGCTCGGGCTCCACGACATGAGCGGAAATTCCTGGGAATGGGTGTATGACTGGCTCGTGGGCTATACCGCAGGCGACAAAGTCAACCCGGTACAACTCACGGGGTCTGGCAACAAGACGCGACGTGGCGGCAGTTACGGCGAGCCCGCCGAATTCGCCCGGGTGAGCCGCCGGGCTATCCGTAGCCGCGATGGCGCCGCCGACATGGGATTTAGGCTAGGGGCCTCTACTGAACTTCCGCCGGGAATGATTAGCGCCTGCGAAGCGGCGAACCCGAGCGACGCGGTTTGTGTCGGAGACAAAAACCGCGACTGCCGCCTCATTACCGCAGCCGACGAAGCCTGGATCAGCGATGACTACACCGTTGTCATCGGCGAAGACGGAATTGCAGCCGTTTCAGGATTCCCGAACGTTTCTGGACAATGGTACACGCTCAACAACCGCAGCTTTAACGTGGTCACCAAAACTGGGACCAAGACGTACGCCTACTACGTATTCAGTCAAGATGAGCTCACCATGATCAGTGACGACGGCATTCCGTACCGCCTATACCGCCGTGCTGCAAGCGACGCTAAGAACAAGGTAAGCCTTACGACCGTAAGCAACCCGAAAACATTGGAACAGTTGATCGCCGCCGTTGAGCCCGAGCGCCTCGTGACAGACGAACAGCTCGCCCACCCCGACACAAGCGTGCGCGACCCGCGTATTGCTGCCGCAAGTGGATACACCTGGTTCTTTGACGGGCGCTGTTGCGGAGGCAACCACAAATACCGATTCCACCTCGACAAAAATGGCGACGCCGAATTCGTTGTAATGGATTATGACGATACGCACCACGAGAATATTCTCGCAAAAGGCCGCTGGTTCACTGTGGGTAACATCGGGCTACACATCGTGCTGAACGGGAAATACTTCAACTACCTCTACACCGCTGGCGAACGCACCATGAGCTATAGCGAATACATGCCTGCAGGCCCCATTTTCTGCCACATTTCATTCCAAAGCTACGAACGAGGCGACTTCCGCATATTCAACAAGACCCTTTTCGATGACAAAATCAAGCGTCCCCGCGGCTTCAACGGCGAAAATCCCGTTTACGAACCAGGAGATTATCAGTGGGGGTCATAATGCGCACGTACATTTTCATCTTTGCCACAGCATGTATTGCAGCACTCACGGCATGCAACGACAAAGTATCTAACCCCGATATTGAATCAAGCTCGTCCGACAAAGCCTCCAATCACTCCTGGATACCCGTGTCGTCGTCCGAGCAAGATTCCCCGGAATGGTCGTCTTCGGCCATGTCGTCTTCGACCATTCCGGCATACTCTTCTAGCGAACATATTCCACACGCTCTGTCTTCGTCCGCAGAACCATATGTCGACTATTCCTCTTCAATCGAGGAATCTTCTTCGTCCGCAATCATGGATACCTCTCCGGAAATCGTCTTGGACAAAGACGGATTCGCTACCGTCGCCGACGTCTACAAGAGCCTCGCCCCCGACGAAAAGGCGGTTTTTATCATCCGCCATTCCGAACGTGAAGACGACGTGGCTTTGGAAACTGAACTCACCGCAAACGGAATCCAGATGGCGCGGGATCTAGGGGCAACCCTCAAGAGCGAAGAAGAATTCTCGTACGTCACTTCGGGATTCGTGCGCACGAACGAAACCGCAAACCAAATCTCAAAAGGACGCGGCGAAGCGACGTCCCCGAAACTCATCACGAATTACGACATTACCGGCAATTGGTTTTTGAAAATTTCGGCCGACTCTCTCGCAAAGCAAGCGACCGCGCTCGGCCTAAAGGGCAGTTCAGTCGAACTGATGGCACGCTGGGCATACGAAGGCGGATACCCGGAAACATTTTACGAAATGGAGCCCCGCGCACAAGAATTCATGCAAGCGGTCATCCTGAAAAATTTATCCAAGTGGAAACGCATCACCATCATGGTATCGCACGACATCTTTGTGATGCCACTCGCCGTTTTCGGTTCGCAGAAAAAGGTCGCCCTCAAGTATCACGAGGATTACCATTGGATTAACTTCATCGCGGGGCTAGCCGTTATTGCCGATGCGCAAAACAACCTGCGCTATATTCCTGTAAAAGGCGCCGATTCCGGCGTCATAGACTATCTGGCCCTCTACATGGCCGAGCATAAGATTTACACCAAATAGAACCTAGAACATTACCCTGTAAGGGATCTGCCTGTCGAAGCGGCGACCCTTCAGGTCGCGGTATTCCTTATGCGTAGCCCCGCGCATGTCGGCAGGGCGTGCACGACGAAGGTCCCGTATCACGGTTGTCGAATCCGTCGCCGTAGAATCACCCACGACAATGGACGTCGTGTCGGTCGCGGAGATATCGCGCGCAGTCGTGTCCTGCGGCTGCACAGTCGAAGTATCCGCGCCTGCCGACTTTTCCACCAGCACCTCGACGCGGCCCGTATATTCGGTATTGTCGTTGCCCTTCACGGTGTACTTGAACGAAGCAAGCCCGCTGAAATTCGCCTTGGGCGCAAACCTTGCCGTATAGCCGTCACCCGCAAGTTCCACGGTTCCGTTCTCCGCAGCAGACACGCTGTAGGTCGGCGATACATCCTTGAACCCGCGCGTAATCGTGCGCAGGTCAAAATCGAGGGACTTCCCGCCCGCAGCCGTCGCGTGCATGGCACCCAGCCAGTTGATATACTTCTCGATACGCACGTAGCCATCGCTTTCCTTGGTCATGGCATCATCTTTTGACTTGTCATAACCCATCGCCTCTTCGAAGTAATCCGGCATGCCGTCCTTGTCGGAATCGGTCGCGGCCTTCCCCGCAATCACCTCGCCCCAGCCGTTATTGGTCTTGAGCCCCATCGCGCCCACGCTCTTCACGAGCGCACCGGCCGTTCCAAGCGTATTCACCTGGTACCACACCAGCGAATCGATGTCGTCGTACGGAAGCACGCCGCTCTGCGACGTCACGTAGCGCCACGCACTTGCTGCACTGAGCATCGGGCCCGATGTCGTAAGTTCGCTCCAGGGTTTCGCAAGTTCCTCGCCCACGCCCTGATAATAATAAATGCTCGAAGGCCCGCCGTTCAGTTTTCCGTCGCGGTCCGTATCAATCATGTTGCCGCTCGCGTAGATACTCTGGTTTTTGTCTACCTGGAACCACGGATTACTCCCCTTCGGGCCATAGACAAAGTAATTGTTCACGATATCGTGATTAAAATGCGTGCTGGTATGCGTCGTGTAGCCCGCCTCGAAGTTGTATAGAATGTTGTTCACGAACACGTCGTTGATCTTGTCAAGCGGGTTTCGGTTGTGCGTGTTCACGAAGGCGTTGTAGTACCACGCCCAAGTGCCATCCACCGATTCGATGTGCGCACCGAACTGTTGCCCGATGGGGTTTGCAATCAGCGAGTTCTGCACCGTAATGCCCGTAACGCGGTAGCTTGCATTGTCCGAAGAACCGCCGAAGTTGTTCCACGGTGCAAGTTCCACCGAGCAGTGGTCCACAATTACGTTCTTGGAATCGTAAAGGTTGAGCGCATCGTCCTTTTCAGACGCGGTATTTTCGCCCGGACGAATTCGCAGGTAGCGGATAATGATATTACTCTGCTTGCCGGTACTGAGCTTGCCGCCGTGAATGGCGATTCCCTCGCCCGGGGCCGTCTGCCCCGCGATGGTAATGTTACTCTTGATGGAAACTGCCGTCTTGATGTTGATGATGCCACCCACGTCAAAAACCACGATGCGGTTACCCTGGCTCACCGCATCGCGGAAAGAACCCGCACCGTCATCGTTCAGGTTCGTCACGTGATAAACGCTGCCGCCACGGCCACCCGTGACCTGCGCGCCAAAACCCAGCGCCTCAGGGAAAGCCAGCGGCTCGGCACCTGCCCCGATAAAACCAAACACTGTTAGGCAAAGCGCCGAAACTGTCGTTTTTGTACCAAACATTCCCATAATCGACCATCTTTTCATCTTATTATACTAAAAATTTATCGCGTCAGGTAAAAGCCCCTATGTTTTCGCTGCTTCAAGAGGCGTCCCTGCGTGTCGTAGATGCGTCCAAGGCCATTTACATGCTTTCTCTGCGCACGCGGCCTTAACGATGTTGTCGTAGAATCTCCTGTCGCAGTCGTATCGCCCGCAACAACAGATGTCGTGTCGTTTTCGTCTTGTCCGCCCTGCGAAGCGTTTACGGCAAGTCCCTGCGTCACGCCGATGTAGCGGCTAAAGGTATCGCCCGCGTTGTCCTTCAGCGTAAATTGCACGTAGCCCGCACCTGCAAAGCTGTCGGCGAGTTTCACCGTCAACCTGGAACCGTTCACGGTCGCCGTCACGCCCGTCGGGGCAGAAACGGTATAGGTTCCATTATCATAACCCGCAGTAAACTGGGAAAGGTCTATCACCTGGGTTTCGCCCTTCGCGAAGGTGTAGTGCGCGCGGGCCATCCATTCCAGGTAGCGTTCCAGTTCCGTCCAGCCATCGCCCAGGCGGTCCCTGTTCGCTTCGCTAAAGTCACCGCTCTTCGACTTCGGATTGTACCCGTACATATTTTCCCACCAGTCAGGGAGCCCATCCAAATCGCTGTCGTAGTCGTCGGCCCGGATTTCGCTCGGGTAAGGTTCCCAGCCCTTGATGTTCGCCGTATCCTTCACGTCGGTTTCGCGGTCGGGAATACCCGCCATGCCACCCACGGAGCCCTTCATGCTGTAGGTTCCGTTCTTGGTCTCGTTTATCACGCGGGTGTCGTGATTGTCAAGTACCGGCATGCGCTGGCCCACATCGCTCAGCACATCCTTGTAGGCGGCCTTTGCGCTCTGAACAGTCGCGTACGAGGCAAAGAAGGGCTTGCTGTTCCAGGGTTCCCAATCCAGCACCTGCCCGCCGGAAAGCGAATACTCGCGACCGCAATTGTCGTTGGTGCCGTCGCAGGTGAACTTGCCGCCCGCAGCCTCGAGAATATTGTTGTGGTAGTAATACGCCTGCGAGCCCTTGCCCGTACCTTCGAACTGCGCACGCAATGTATAGCCGTGCAAGGTAGTGGCGGCGCCCTCCTTGTAGTAATTGCCCACGAAGTTCACCTCGTGCGCACCGCCATCGGTCACGCGGCTCACCCAGTTATAGACAACGTTGTTGAATATGTCGAGACGACCCGCATAGTAGCCGTTCCCGTCGAGGCCACCGCCCAGGCTCCAGTTGCGGCCCGCATTGTGCGCAAGCAGGTTGTGGTGGAAGCTGCCGATATCGCCGCCGATAGTCGCCGCATACCCGTGTCCCGTCCCGACAGGGTAATTCTGGTGGTCCGCAATGTTCAGCGCTTCCGAAATCAGCGTGCGCTGCAGCGTAAGGTTCTTGCCGCCTCGGCTACTGAAGGCTTCGTCAATCGTCCAGCTGATACTCGCATGGTCCAATATGCTGTGGTCGCCACCGGTGAGTCCCATGCCGTCGTAGGTGGCGCCGTAGCCCAGGCGCACGCGCATGAAGCGGATGACCATGTCCTTGCCCGTGAACCCGATGGGGGCGCTCTTGATGGTAATACCCTTGCCGGGAGCCGTCTGCCCCGCAATCGTCACGTAATCCTGATTGCAGACCAGGCGCGATTTCAGCTGGATCATGCCCGACACCTTGAACACGATGGTACGCGGGCCAATTTCTGCCGTGCACGCCTCGCGCAGGGAGCCTGCACCGTCGTCGTTCAGGTTCGTCACGTACACCACCTTGCCACCGCGGCCACCCAGGGCGTTGCGGCCATAACCTTCGGCACCCTCGAACGCGACGCGGCCCGGCCTGAACGACCAGACATTCCCTGCCGTGACCGTTCCGTTCGCATCGACTTCATCAATGCGCCAGTAGTATGTCTGGAGCGGAGTCGTACCGCTCACCTTATACGAACTGCCGGATTGTTCACCCTTGTAAACCGCAGTGCTCGAGGACGTTGCCGCAAGCACTGCCGCCGAATCCGTCCCGAAATAGACGCGATGCTTTACAGCCGACTTCGCCGCCGTCCACGAAAGCGTCAGCGCCCCGCTTTCGTGCGAAGTGTGATAATCCAAATCCGCAGGCGAAGGCCCTGTCGCCTGTGCCGCCGCATTGGGCACGTTCAGTTCAAAGCCGTTCAGGGTAACCGTGCCCGTATTCAACTTTATCGCGGTCGAGGCACCCGTACCGCTTACATTAAAAGTCACGTAGGCAATCGCCGCCTCGCCTGTCGAGAGCGCACGATTCGTGGGCTTGACCGACGCCTGCTTCGAGTTGTTCACATAGACATCGATGCTGTTGCTTACCGCCGTCCCATCAACATTGTTCAGGTACAAAAGGAGGCTGTGCGTCCCTGCCGCAAGATTCGAGAAGGTGAGCGTAATCGCCCCGCCACCTTCGACCATCACGCCGTCGCACACAAGGCGCGCATAGCTCGGAGACTGCACCCCGGCCTTGTACCAGTTGGCCTTGAGGTTCGCGCTTCCGGCGACATTCACCTTCACGCCCGAAAGCGTCGTATCTTTCGAAGCGACACCCGAAACCACCCAGGGCACGTAATTCGGCTCCGTGACCTCGCTCGAATTGCGACCGCTCATGTCAAAATCGACCTTGATAACGGGCGATGCAGCAAAGGCAAGCGCCGCCGAGAGGCCCAATACGCGAACAGAGTTCAAACATCCCATACAAAGCTCCTTTCTGCCCACAAAAATACCCTCGGATTTGCTCCGGGGGTAGGGTAAAAGAAATTTCCAGTTGTCCGCGGACTACGGCGGGCACCTGCGGTGCAAAAAAAACGCCCCGGCTTCCGCCGAGACGTATCGTTTAGTTAGGAAACTACCGTTCTACTCTTACCTGCACCGCATTCTGCATCGTGCGACCATTGAACTTGACACGGACCATGTAGACGCCCTCGGGGAGAGCCCTGATTTCGCGGGACAAGTCAGACGCTCCTGCCGGAACATTTCTTGCAAGGCGCGCCACCTGGTGGCCAGTCATGTCAAAGAAATCCACCTGGGCATACCCCGATTCGCGGGCAATCAGCGTACCATCTGCAAGATTCAGGTGTATTCCGGCAGCAATGCGAATGTTACCTGCAAAGTCGTCTTCTGCGGTGTAATCGCCACGGGTAAGTCCCGTCGTTCCCGAAGAGTCTCCCGAGACTTCAGCGCTCAAGGTATCTATCGCCGAGAGTTGCGTTGAATCCTCAAAAAGCACCACGCCTTCGACATCAAAACCGATCTGATCGATGTTCGGTGCACCCGCCTCTTCCAGCGATTTCAGATAAAGTACATTCAACCCCTTCTGGAGCGAAACACCCACCGAGACGCTATCCCAGGTATCCCAATCGGCAGTGGGCTTGAACGTCAGCGAACCAACCAGGTCTTCATTCATCTTCACCATAATGCGACGCGTATCCGTTTTGCCGTGGGCGTAGCGCAGCACCATCGTTGCATTCTTGTATTCCTTCGGCGAAACCAGGTGGTAAATGCCGTAGCTATCGAGACTGTTTTCGAAATCGTAGAATCCCGTGCCGCGGAAATTCTCGTGGTTGTCGGCAAAGGCTCCCTTTGCATCGGTCGGTACCGCCGCCTCGATATCGCTTCGAACCATAAGAGGAGCAGGTCCCGATTCCACGACACTCAGGATGGTGAATTTTCCGTTGCGAGTCGCTTCGCCAAAGTCAGCATTCCCGCCTTTCGTCGTAATCGTATAGGTAAACTCGCCCTCGACAACGGGAGTCCCGCTAAAATAGAGCGATGATGTCGTCGCATTCCACACAGCCGTCACGCCTGCCGGGAGCCCGTCAACATTCGCCCCATCCGCATGCTGGATCGCGAAGGTGAACGGGACAATCGAATCACCCTTCACAATCACCTGGCTCGAACTACCTGCGCCCTGCTTGACAATCGCGGCCGCCTTCGGCGTGTTGTCGCCTATCAGCACGATGTCCGGCTTCGGGAACTTGCCCTTGTTGCCATGCAGCCAAAAACCCAGATGCGGCGGCTGGTTGTAGGCGGTATTCTGCCAGCTCATGCCATTGCGGTAAACCGGGTCGTGCGCAAGCGTGTACATGCGATGTTCGGTAGGCGTGGTCGTCGTGTAAATGTAAAGCTTGGAGGCTCCATCGTGCAAGATGACTTCCTCGCGCCAGTCGCCCAGAATGTCACCGCTGAAATTCGGTGTCGCCTTGGTGGTATTGCAGCTGTTGCCCTGCATCTGGAAAAGTGTATTGCTCTGTTGCTTTGCATGGTCCCACTTGCTGATGGTCGTATTGTCCAAAAGTTCGTCAAGCAGGTCACCATCCCAGTAGATACGGAAGTTGTAGGCGGGACGCTTGTCGGCCTTCCAGATTTTTCCCTTAGCCGTATAAGTGTTCCAGTTTGCAGCAGACCAGAGTTCATGTCCACGGCTGTTGGAATCGACGTCGCCCGCGACACCGCGCCCGTTATCGCCCGAACTGGTTTCGTAGAAAAGCACCTTGCCAGTACGTGCATCGTGCAAGTTGTAGCCGTAGGGCTTTTCCTCGTGGACCTGCCACACTTCGAGACCGGGGTTATCGGGGTCAAGGTCGCTCAAGTGCATGGCATCGCCGTGACCCTTGCCTGTGCGGTACATGAATTTTCCATCGTGGTCAACTGCGCAACTTCCTTCAATAATTTCATCAAAGCCGTCGCCATCCACATCGCCTGCGGAAATGTTGTGATTGCCTTGCCCGTAACATTCCTGTCCGCTTGTTGCTGCGTTGTAATACCAGCGTTGCGAAAGGGTTTTGCCATCCCAATCATAGGCGGTAATTGCCATTCGGGTGTAGTAACCACGCTGGAAAACCATGCTTGGCTTTTTGCCGTCGAGGTAGGCGTTTGTTGCGAGGAATCGATCCACGCGGTTACCGTAGCTATCGCCCCAGTTCTTTACCGTACCGCGCCCTGGATTATAGGCGACGGTCGCCATTTCAAGTCCCGTTTCGCCGTTGAAAACCGTGAGGTATTCGTCACCGGTCAGAATGTATCCACTCGAATTGCGGTAATCGCTGGTATGTGCCGCATTGGCCGCTGCGCCCTTGCTCAGGTACTTTCCGCTGGCATCCTTCGTTCCCGGCGCTGTCTTTACGGCAAGTTCCGCCTTGCCGTCGCCATCGTAGTCACCCACGAGCATCTGCGTGTAGTGCGCCCCCGCACGGATGTTTACGCCCAGATCGATGCGCCAAAGTTTTTTGCCGCTCATCTTGTAACAGTCAATGATGACGTTGCCCGTCTTTCCCTTCTGGGAATTGTCCTTGGAATTGCTCGGATCCCACTTGAGAACCAACTCGAACTCGCCATCACCATCCACATCGCCCACGGCAATATCATTGGGACTGTAGGTGTAGTCGCTACCGCCTGCAGGCCTGTCCAGGTTCACTGTCAAGAACTGCTCGCCCCACACGGGTACGGCATCGTCAGATGCAAGTTCCTTGCCGTTTATGACAGCCTTTACGGAATACCTGCTCGAGGTTGTCCCTTTCGCGTCGGTATAGTTGCTCGCCTGTGTCCCGCTGAGGCTCGCGATTTTCTCGCCATCGCGGTACAGGTTAAAGCCTGTCTCGGAGCCCTCGGTCCCAAGGACGCGCCAGCTGAGGAACACGCCTCCGCCAGTCTTAACCGCCACAAGCCCGCGGTTCAGCCATTCCATCTGGCGAGCTGCCTGCGACATGCCCACTCCAAGCGCGAGCGAAAGCCCAAACATCCACAACTTTTTCATCATCCAATCCTTTTTTTGAATTACAGGCCCCCGCACCACCGGGAACCTGCACCTATAATATATCTCCGGCACTCCAAATAGTACCTTCACCACCACACTTCCGGTTGTCCATAGACAACGGAGACAAGTTTCTCAGCGAGCACCTGCGGTGCTTTTGTTACTTCGCAAAAACGGGCTGTCGGGCCTTACGCAAACGCATTTCCTTTACCCGCGGGCTGTCCGCAGTTCCCAGAAGGCGACCGCGAACATCGTAAACCTTCGCACCACGCATATCCTGCAGGCGGCGTCCCGTTTCAACGCCATTGCGAACCGCAAACAACGTGGTCGAAGAATCAGGATCTTCCACATGGATTTGCGTGCTGTCGCCCGCCACGCTATTCACGGAAACCGAAAGCAGGTCGACCACACTCTTCTCACAAGTAAACCCGAGCGACATCTCGGCAGTCGATGCGCCCCTGTTTACCGCCTTGTAGTGATACGCCTTGCCATCTTGCGCCGTGATGCGGGCCGAGTAGGTAACGACATCCTTTTCGCGCGAGACATCCATCACCACTTCGGCGTTGCGCATGATGCCAGCGAAATCGTCCCAGTTCCAGTCGAAATCGTAATCGAACGTCCCCGCGTTATCCATCGCAAAGGCATCGGCACGCAACAGCGTCGTCGCCCCGCCGGCAGTCGCACGCACAATGTAATTGTCCCAGTTGTTTACCTTGTTCGCATCGGCAAGCCCGTAAACCGGCTTGTTTCCGTAATTCATAAAGCGGAATGTTGCGCTAAAGTCGCCCGAGACCTTGTATTCAGCCGTCTTCTGCGCATTGAACGCTACATTGTATTCGCCACCGTCATTTATCGTACCCGCCACGATGCGATTTTCAAGCGTCCCGTACGCAACGCGGCTCAACTCGAGCGACGCCGCGTCGGCACCGAGCAAGATTTCGTAATCGCCAACCGGTGTCCCCGTAGCCGTAACCGCATACACTAGCGAGTCGGATCCATCCTTCGCCGCACCGCGCAAGAACGCATACACATTTATCAGGTAGCCGTCCTTTTCTGCACGCAGGCGGACTTTTGCACCGTCATACATCTTCTTGAAGGCATCCCAGTTTTCACCCCAGGCATTCCAGTAGTGCACCGTATTTTCGCCACCGAGCGTTTCCACGGAATAGCCGTCGGCACGCAGGTACCACATGTCGCCACCGTTCCTAAAGACGAGCACCCAGTTGTTCCAGTTTTCGGCTCCGCTCTTTACCTTGTTCCTGAATTCAAATTCCGCGACAAAGTTTCCGCTTACCTTCACGGACTCAAATTCGTCATAGGCATCCCATGCCGTGCTAAAGTCCTTTTTCCCAACAACCTTCACGCTGTCGCCGTAATAGCGGGCATCCTGCAGCACTTCGGTTTTCGGCACACGGTAACCCCAGAAGGCACGGTTCCCCGCCTTGTTCATCGCCGAGAATGTAAGCGTCCGCTTGCTCATATCGTTCTGCAACTGGTCAAGCACCACGCCCTCGTAGACAGTTCCACCCAGAGTAAGCGTCACGTAGCTCCGGCCCTTCGCATAGTCGTAATCCCAGGTTCCCGTGTAGGCGCCTGTCACCGTACCGTCGGCATTGAGCTGCATGTTCTGTTCCTGGTTCACCGCCACGGAATCTTCCCAGGTCTGCGGGTTGTTCCTGGGCGGGTTATGCATAATCACCTTGTACGGGCCCGCAACATCGCTGCGGTCGAGCGCACGCGCCGGTAGCCCGTAACCCTCATGATACTCAAAAGGTGCCGCCACAATCCAGCCCATCCTGTTAAAGAACAGCTGGTGAGTCTCGACATTGTGCCAACCCGTATGGTTGTTGAACTTGCGGTGATAAACCAGGTACATGCCGCCATCGTCGTCGCGCAACAGCGAATTGTGCCCATCCGCAATTTCGGCCCGGTCTTCGGCCCAGAAACTCCAGCGGTAATTCGCGACAATCGGGAATCCGCGGTCGGTATTGCCCCAATAGTTCAGGATAAACTTTTCAAAAATCGCAGGAGTCCCATCCACATCGACATAGGGCCCCTTCACGTCCTTGCTGCGGAACACGCGCATGGTGTAGCCGCCCTCGGGCGAATAGAACCCGTAACTCACGAACAGGTAGTAGTAGCCATTGCCGTCCGCATCCTTGAAATACTGGATGTACGAACCCTCGCCACTCACATAATAACCGCCACCCACGTGGATGCCCATGTAAGGGTCCTCGAGCATCGAAGTCCCGCTCCACTTGGCCGCGCCGTTGTTCCCGTACTTGAACGAATAGTCCCTGAGACCGGTAGACTCATCGAGCTTGACCAGGAAAAGCCCGCCGCTCCACGAACCGTACAGGAGCCACAGGTTTCCGTCCTCGTCGTAGAACACGTTCGGGTCGATGCAGCTGGAACCATAGCCGCCATCCCACTTGCCCAAATTAGTGACACCGTTGTTCGCGATATAGTAACGCTCGTCGATTGTCGAAGAACCGGTCACCTTCGCGTAGTCGGCATTGGCGGCAGAACCCGCCGTCTGCTTGTCCATCCCGCCGTAGACGACCGCACCCTTGTACTCGTACGGCCCCTCGATCTTGTCGGATGTCAGGAGCACAATGGAACTTTTCCAGTCCTCGCCCGCCATCGAAAAGTACAGGCACCACTTTTTCAGCTTCTTGTTCCACACGATATCGGGCGCCCACAGGTTCCCCTTGGCGGTCGCGGAATTCGTATGTTCCGCATAGTCGGCTTCCGCCTTGAACACGCTGTAGTAATCGTCCTTGGCCTCGTTGCCAGTGACATACACCGTGCCGCCCCTCGAAAGCTGCGGCGTAAACGGGGTCCAGTCCAGCATATCGCGGGAATATGCCGCCCCGTTCATGGTCCCGAATATGTAATAATACTTCGTCCGCGACTTGGCCGCATCGTTTTCAGGATACGAATTCCCGCCCGCGTCCTTATAGACCACAATGACGGAAGGATCGTGAACGGCGACCGAGGCCGCAAATGCGGCAACAGCCGCGAGAGATAAGGCGACACACGCCGCCCTGAATGTTTCCAATACACCCATACCACACTCCTTTCCAGAGAATATATAAAAAATCTACACTTTTTGCAATTAAAAGTCAATAGTTTTACAATATTTTAAAATAATATGATGAGATTTTAACAACGTTTTGCTCAAAAAAAGTCCACATTATTAAAAACAAGAAGCCGAGCTCAAGGCCCGGCTTGTGTAAAAGGTGATCCCGCAACGAGTGCGGGATGACAATGTCAGTTAGAGATTGCCGCGACGCACTCAGCCCGCGAAGACTCCCGACCCAAACGTCATCCAGCCTATCGCTAACATGGAGGCATTGATCTTCATCAAGCCCGATGTCAAAAACCAAAACATCATTGTGGGCGATTTCACCTACTTTGTCGACAAGGACTTTGAGCAGCACGAGTTTCGGTGGCAAAAAAAAAGGAAAAAAGAGGGAAAGTAGAGGTCTACGCCTCCAATCTCCCTAGAAAACCCTCTTCTCTGTTAAGGTTCCTTCTGGAAAACGGCATAATAGTTTTCACCATAAATGGACGCCACATATTGTCCATTGCCATAGACAACCCGCAGAATATCCCTATAGGCAACCTTGTCTTGCTGTACCCAGTCCTGACCATTCTCAGAAACAAGTAAATACGAAGTTGAACCGGCCATCATCCCGCCGCCATAGGCAAGAAAGATTCCGCCATCAAAGATAACGCCCTCGTAGAAAATAGACGACGCATTGCCATTTTCAAGCCTCGTCGGATTCCACTCAAGACCATCCCTCGACCACTGCAATGCATCGCGTCCACTATAAGTGCCCCTTACATAAACGCCATTACCAAAAGCAATCTGATATCCGTTAAGAGTACCACTCGTACTTGTAGAATCCCATGTAGTACCATCATCCGAATACATAATTACACCACTTGCACCCGACATTCTATAGCCGGGTTCGCCCCAAGCCACATTGTTTCCACATGCAGATCCACCATTACGCAGTTTCATCTCGTGCCATGTTTCCAAATCAGAGGTCACATAACAAGGTACGTTGCCAGTCACAAAGACTTTGTTGTTCGACGCATGGAAATTGGCCCTTGTCAGTATAGCATCGTCCATAAATTCCGCAGGGAGCCCAACCAAAGGAATCGAGTCCCATTGAGCACCATCTTCTGAACTGAAAAAGAACGTGGTATCCTCATCTGTATGGAACAAATAATAAAAACGACCCTTCCATGTAAAAGCCGATGTTATATTGTCAGATCGATTACACCTTAGCGTATCCGTTTTTTCCCATGTAGCCATATCATCTTTGGATACGAAGAAAACGTAATAACGATCATATATTGGCAGTCCATTCTCTTTCGTCCCTACCCTTTTTGTTTCAAAGCGACCCATTACCCACTTTCCGTCATTATACAAGGGAGGCGCAAGATTGCTAATAATCGCATTAAAATCTGGATTGTATTCCTTACCCGACAATTTAGGAGGAGTTACATATTCCAAGGTATCCAAAGAAGAACTACTTTCGCCCTCATACGACGAAGACAAAATATCGTTCTCTGCGCTAGTGTCAACAGAACTATCATCACAGGCGACAAAAAGAAGCGTCATCACGAATAATACAAGAATATTTACCATAATAACTTACCCCCGTATTGCAGTTCACAAAATATATATTTATTTTTCACATTATGACATACAATCTTCTCTTTTGCATTGCAATTACTCTATTTTCATTAGCATCATTTGTCGCATGTAGCGACAAACCTTCCTTGCCAAGCAATCAAGAAGAGCAAATCGATTTCCAACCCAAATGGTGGGAACTTCAAGACCAAACTAGATATATGTTCCAAAGCGGATCCTTAGTATCCTTCACCAAGGATAGCGATACCGGATTAAGAATGTTCTTTCGCGACATTCACACCTGGACAGGTGATGCGCAAAATATACTGGACACGACCTTCACACTCAATGATTTCCGGTACATCCTGTTGGACTACACTATCTCGGATACAAGCTCCTGCACTGTAGACAAAATGAAACTGTACATGGACGGAGAACCCATCGCCTTCGACTTAGACTCTACCCAAGATTTCCCCCAAAAACATTTCCGAAATACATTCGACTTCCCTGATTTCATCAACGACCATATTTTCAAGATCCATTTTGACTCAGAAGAATGTCGCAATATCCAAATGACCTTCAATGTCACCATGAGCAAAGAACCCGGCACCTGTTGGATGGCTTCGGACATTCAATCAAATCCAGAATACAAAGATTCTTTCTACAAAGGCGATCTCATTATCGGATTGCAGCCAATACTTTGGTACACTTTTGGCGAATTTCTAATTCCCGACACCACATACTCCCATTGCATCCTGGTAAAAGCAGGAATGCCTCCAGATACACTCCGGCTTCCACTCCAATTTACAGAGCCTTCAGGCCACGACATTCCCGAAGCATACCTCAGTTACCACAATAGCGAAGAACTTTCCAATTTTTTGGGAACAGATTCTATAGCCCAGCTTTCCTGCGCCCTTTTCTATCAAAAATGGCACATCCCTTCCGCACCCAAAAACACAAATCATTATACTTTCTCTAGAACTTTGAGTTTCTCCCCGAAAAAGACCACACTCCCTGAACGAGAAATCGTAAAACAGGACAGCGTCAAGTTCCAAGTCATCTCGAGCAAGAATTACGGGTTCGGCTATTTCATAGCGAAGTACAAATTGAAGGGGAACGACACCCTCTACTATCAAAAAGTCAATTCAGACAACAAAAGCCAAGACCAAGATATACAAACGTTCTCTATTTCACCAAATGATACGATTACAGCGCTCATTGACTCCGTCAGCATTCTTATGGTCAGAGATGGCGATGCAGAATCATACCCCATCTATAAAGACTTGATCTATTTGAAATACTACGTTCCCGCACCGTCCAATGGAACACGCCTCCCCATTGACAGCACCGGCATCATCACGGAGACGTTCAACCGTCTGGCAGAAACGCTTGTCAAGGACACAACCATAAGGTCCTACATGATACTCAACACAATTATCGAAAGCCCAGTCATTGAAACTATTCCAGATGAAGCTATAGATGAATAAGCCTGGTCGCGTGGTATAACCTAAAGCCATATAAAAATCCCCGGCCACCTCGGCTGGGGATTTTGGATTGGACCGCACAACCCATTACACAGCTTTTACACGAAAACTCAACGGCACCTTGCCCAAAACCTTCTTTTTCGCTATATTGCGTAGCGAGGTGTAAAAATGGGACATGTTTGTAGACTGGCGAAAGGTGGGCTATTTCTGGTTTTACTATCAATCTGCGCCTGCGGAGATTCCGTTTCCGAAGCACCAACCGGTACCGAAGTCGCAGCCACCGAAAGAACCACAAGCATTACGCCCGTCGATTTTCCGAACAGTTCATTTTTTAACAGTTCATCTTCTCTTTGGGCACCGCAAAGTTCTTCATCGTCTCAGGCGCAGCAAGGCTTTTCTTCGCCTCAAATGCAGCCGACATCGTCTTCACTATGGAATTCGCAGACATCGTCTTCTTCCGTCAAAAACATCCCCCTGCCGAACAACGGCATTCCCTACGTGCGAATCATCGCCACCGACAGTATCGACACGGAGTACGTCGCCTGCACTATCGAGATTGCAGGTAACGGTCAATACGAGGACATCACACCGGCAGGTGCAAGAATTCGCCAGCGCGGCAACTCCACAAGGCTCTGGTACGACAAGAAGCCGTACCGCATCAAGCTTGACAACAAGACAAGCATTCTCGGGCTCCCCGCCAACAAGGACTGGGTGCTGCTCGCCAACTACCGCGATCAGAGCAAGTTCATGAACGCCATCGCGTTCGACATGGCACGCTATATGGGCAGTTTCCCGTTCGTGAACGCGAATCGCTTCGTGGAGGTCGAAATCAACGGGGATTACATGGGCATGTACCAGTTGACCGAACAGATCGAGAGGGCCACAAGCCGCGTAGACATCGACACAAGTGGCCTGCTGCTCAGCCTCGACATGGATGACGGCCCGGAACTTTCCCCCGACGCAGGCAACAACTTCTACAGCAAGGTATACGGGATGCCCGTCGCCGTAAAATACCCGAAAAACATTTCCGCAGAACGGCTCGAAACCATCGCTACCGACTTCGCCACCCTGGAACAGGCAATCGTAAGCGCCGATTACGACAACGTGCAGAAACTGATGGACATGGAAAGTTTCATCGACTTCATCCTGCTACAAGAAATCACGCGCAACGTGGAACTGGAAGCACCGCGAAGCATGCACCTCTACCGGGACGATACCGGGAAATACCACATGGGGCCCGTCTGGGATTTTGACGGAGGTTTCGGCTACGGCTGGGACGAGGATACCAAGGAGTACTTCACGAGCCAAAGCTGGATTCTCGGGACAGGCAACCCATCAAAAAGCCCCTACAACTGCACAGCAGAAAGCAAGAACGACTGGGGAATGTGCAACGGCACAAACACGCGCTTCAACAATTACGACGGCAGGGCGGTTCCAGGTTTCTTCACTAACATGTTCGCGAACGGCACGTTCCTCGCCGCATACAGGGCGCGCTGGGAATCGCACAAAAATGGAATCCTCGCAGATGCCTTCGCAAAGCTCGACGCCTACGTTTCGCAGACCGCAATCGCTCTCGAAAACGACGCTACCCGCTGGCCGCCAATCCGCCGGTACGATACCGAAATCCAGACGCTAAAAAAATGGCTCGCCGAGCGAGCCGATAATTACAGCAGCGTGCTGATGCAATACTAGCCCCCTCCATGTAACATTCACCCCAAAAAGATTATATTAAAATTTCCTATGATCTGACACAAAAGCCTCCGGCGAAACTGCCGGAGGATCTTTGGTGTGAATAGCAGAGGAGCAAGCTATCTGGTAATATTGATCGGTCGTGCCTCGCGGTAGCTGCCGGTCGTCACCTTCACGATATAGGTCGCCATAGGCAAGCCATTCATATCAAACGCAAACGTATGCGCACCGGCATTCTGCACGCCAACCACTTCCTGGGCAATCAAGGCTCCAAAGCCTGTAAACAGGCTGATTTTTACATTGTCACGCAGCGGAAGCGTGTAACGCACCTCGATCTGGCCGCGACGAAGCGCAAGGTCGATATGAGTCGAAAGTCCCTCGAGTCCATACATCAACGCCGTTGTCGCATCTCCACTCCCTTTTTCGTTGGTGATAGTCACATTTACCTTGAACAGCACCGACTTTCCGTTGTACGAAAGCCCCTGCGTAAAGCTGTACTTTTCGCCGTCCTTCACGCTGTTCGGATAATGTCCGACGGCAAGCGTCCCCTTCGACAAGTCGGCTTCGCTGAACACGTAGGCGGACTCACCCCATTCCACCACCTTGCCGTCTTTACCGAACCAGTGTCCCGGAGCGGTGGCGGTGCTGTTGGTCACCACGTTGCCGTCGCTTTCCTGGGCAAAGAATGTCGCCTGAGAAAGCGTCGCTGCTGTAAGTCCAAGCTTTTTCGCGATTTCATTTACATCAAATTTTGCCGCAACCGTCGCATAATTGTCGTCAATCGGCAGCGTCACCGTGATGGTGTATGTCGAGGCATTGTCCGCGACAACCTTTTCGGAACTGCTGGACGCCGGCACGCTGCTGGAACTTGCGGGAGCGACAGAGCTGCTCGAAGCTACAGAGCTACTGGACGCAACCGGGGTTTCGCCGATTTCGGGCCACTTGTAATCCAATTTGAAGTCGTTGTAATACTTGACGTTTGCTGCACCTGCGCCACTTACGCCCGTTTCCAGTTTCAACTTATAATCGTAATGCAGCTTGCGAATTCCCGTATTTCCGGTGTACTGGTAATCGGTATTCACGATGACCGCGAAAACCATCGGCGTGCCGTTTGTCGAAGAAGGCGTCTTGTCCAGGCGAAGCGTTGCAGAGCCCTCGCCCGTAACGGGTTCGCTGTACACAGGTGTACCGTCAGTTGCGCGGTAGCACAGCAAGAAGTTCATATTCTTGTTATTGGAGTTGGCACCGTTCGGGTAGAAGCTCACGGTTACTTCCTTTGCGCCGTTTTGCACCTTCAGCGGAACCACGTTCGAGCCAGACCAACCCGGAGTTGTTTCCTGATTCGGAACAAGGTAACCGTTGCTTTCCGTCACCGTCTGGTAGGGCGTCATGGTCCAGGTGTAACTTTTCCTGTTGTTGTCCCACATGTTCTGTTCCCAGTAGGTATCGCTTCCGAAATGCTGGTTCAGCAAATTCTTGATTTCGCCGGACCATTTTTTCATGTCGAGCATCGCAAGCCTTGCGCGGAATTCGGTAATGAGCCTGCGCACGCCCGCATCGCCCAGCCCCTTGTCGAGGCCGTAAGTCTCGAGCAGGTATTTGGTCTTACCATAAGCGTTTCCGTAAATCCAGCGAACAGCCCCCGTTCCAATCCATGTGCCGATAAACGTCGGGAAGATGTTGCTGTACTGCGCGCCACCCAGCAGATAACGCTGATTCTTACCGGTCACGCCACCGCCATCGGCGCCGCCACCAGGGCCACCGAAGGTACCGTCAATCAACCAGCCCGAATAGGTTTCAATAGGCATAAACGGCGCAATAACCGTCGCCGCATTCAGAAATCCCATACCGCTGTATACACCATCGCGGTGGCTGAACATGTCCTGCTGAATCCAGGTGTTGCCCGCTTCTTGGAACCAGTGCGCATCCTTTGCACCGGGGTAGCCGTTCGTCATCGAGTGGATTCCCTCGTGAATCATCGCATCCATCTGCGCCACGCGATCGCGGTAGGGGCAACTCGTGTTAAAACTGTAGAGCGGATAGAACGAAGCCGCCACGGCCGTGTAGCCAGCCACCCATGTTTGCCAACCGCCCGTCGTGTCTTCCTTCGCACCACCGGCACACGTACCCGAGCCATAGTAATAAACGGCACTGTACTGGCCTTCTTGCGCCTGGGCATCCGGCGCCCATCCCATCTCATTGTACAGGTACTCGAAATCGGTATCGTACTTCTTGAGAATCGAATCAATCGTCACGTCGGTAATGCGGCTGTCGCGATCCTTGCCCCAGTAAAACGCCCACCACTTACCGGCCTTCTTTCCGGTAACGCCCGAACAATTGTTATTGAACTTGGTCGGCGGCTGAATGTCGCCCAGATTAGACTTCGTGTCGTAATCCAGGTCGCTGCGGTAACCGGGCCATGTGTAAGCATCACCCGACGCAGCGTATGTGTGAACACCTAGGGCAGCCGATAAAACGGCGCCCGGAATCAATCCCAAACAACTTTTTTGCATAACACACTCCAACTTTTATGCTGACATAAAAAATACTCCCTAGCAAGCTAAGGAGTATCGAAAACTTTGTTTACGTGTTGTCTACAGACAACGATTGCTCCACTACCTTAAAGACGAGAGCATTTTCTTCGGGACTGGAATATGAATGTTTGGTGAAGCCCTCGCACAATGTAGTGGCCTTGCGGGAGGCTAGACTTCAATTGTTCCCATTCGCTGTAAAAGCCCTGCTTGATCAGTTTTCCTGTCAAGGAGAAAATTTGCACCTTGGTCATAGGCGAAATGGTGAACTCGACATCGGTTGCAATCAACCGCGTTGTGTTTTCGGAGCTACTTGAAGAACTCGTAACGCTACTAGAACTTACTTCGGCGACAGAACTTGAGCTAACAATCACCGGGTCGATTTTCGTTCCTTTTTCATATTCGCTGATATCAATTTTACCAATGCCAGAATAATTTGTCACCAAGCCCTTCACATCGCCTACGGGATCTGCACTATAGCTGTAGACGCTCTTGGGATTGAAAGTTCCCTTAGGGATTTCCGTATCGTAAGTGACCCATGCGGTATCCCTGGAAGTAAGCGAAGTACCGGGATTTACGGAAATCTTCATTTTTTTGCTGTTACAGCCACTACTCTGGAAGTTGGCGCAGCCTTCGTAATAGTTTCCAACAATGGTAGCCACGCCATCATCGCCAGCGAAAATCGCCTTGCTGAGGCCCGCATAGTGATTATTTTCAAAGTAGTCGTCAGAACCATAGCGAACATTCGGGCCGTTGCCTGTTCCCTGACCGAGAACATAGTTGTTATAAAGGTGAATTTTAGTATGGCGCATCATGGGAGTACGCGCATCCAGGTCCTTATAAAAGTTATGGTGGATAGTTATTTCATGACGAAGACTATCTCCGTTGCTATTGCCAATGAGGCTTCCCTTATGATGGTTGTGGAAATAATTCCAGCTAAAAGTCGCATTGTAAATGTTGTTCTTGGCATCCAGCAGACCATCGTAGCGGTCCTTGTTGCTGGTGTAGGCATTATAGAATTCGCAGTGATCGATCCAAATGTTATGGCTTCCCTGCTTATTCTTGTCAGCCCAGTTAGTGGCAGCAGAGTCCGCAGAAATCGCGATGCAGTCCGGGTCATTGAGGACAACTTCTGCCCCATTGCGGAAAGCGATCACCTTGTTTTCGTCGGTTTTGCTAATGGGAACATCGCTCATGGTGAACTTGATGTTACGAATGATGATGTTATGTTTATTCTGAATCATCAGGCCCACTCGATTAAGGAACGCCGATTCGCCTTTACCGATGATCGTCTTGTTATTGCCGACCAAGACCAATTCGCCATAAGTCGTTGCCGTACCCGAAGAGGCCACATGGCCATTTTCATCGATAAACGTCTTGATACCGGTATTGATTTCACCCTTCACGATAATGACGTAAGGAGTTTCCAAATCTTCGGCGTACTGCTTAAATTCTGCAAAGTTGGAGACTTCCACAACCTTGCCCCCGTTACCGCCGGTAGTGCCCCCTTCCAAAGTGGCATACCCCACCATATCGAAGTTAGGGGTAGCCGCAAAGAGCCCCACATTCATCAAGAGAATTGCCAAATATTTTGCTTTCATTTTTCCACCTCTTTATTAAAACCAACTGACGCTCCAACGGAAAGGTTCCACGGATTTTACCGAACGCCCCAATGCATTGAACCTCGGAGCATCTTTACGCCTGTCAGCAGGGGCCACCCTGCGGCGAATAACAGTCGTTGTAGCACTGCTAGAAGACACTTCCGAAGAACTGGATTCTGCTGCAATTTCGCCATATTCGTAAGGTCCAAGATCCGGTGCCGAGCCAACATAATCAAAGCCAATTTCCGTCCCCTTGTCAATCAAGACGCTCCCTTTTTTCAGGCGGAACAACTTTGTGTACGGGAGCAGTCCATCCGCATTTCGGGCAATCGTCGCAAGGCTCGTGTCCAACGACTCAAAGTCATCGTCACTCACAGTCACCGAAATGTTCCAGGAATTCGTTTTCTGTTCGCTAGACGAACCAAAAGAGTCGGCATTTTTGCCCTTATAAGAGATATTGTTCCGCAGGTGATGCTTTTGCCCCGCATTCAGCGCCCCACCCATTCCATAATTGGCGGCACCACTGCTTCCGTTGCGGTAAGCAAGGCTCTGTTCCACCGTAATGCCACCCGTATTGTTGTTCTGGTCAAAGCCCTTTACCGGATTGTCAAACGCAATACAACGCGTGCAACGGTGATTCGCTTGGGCTTTATTGCCGCCCATCTTAAAGCCATTGCCGTTTCCATCAAAGAGCTCGGCCGCATAGCCAAAAACATTGACCCCATTCCGGAACGCCCAGGAATCATAGACAATGACACTGTCGGGTGAATCAAAAAAGTCAAAACCGTCGTCGGAATTTTCCCAAGCACGGCAGTTGATGAACACATTTCCTGCTCCCTGAGTCTGCTTGCTCGCAAAGCCGTCAGCCATGCCGCCCTTTTTCTTGGGGTCATAATTACGGTACGCATCTACGTTGACCACCAGCGTATGATTCCCGCCCTTGTTAATTTCCAAACCGGAATTGCGGTTTTCGAAAAACGACATGTTGTAGAACTTGTTGTACGACCCCGTCACATAGGCTCCCTGGTATCCCGCACGGGTAATGGCGAGACCGTGAAGTTCGTAATAACTGCCGGTCATGCTCAGCCCCACGCCCTTGTCGACATAGGTGAGTTCCGGGAACTGGAAGTCTATCACGGCAGTCGCATGGCCCGCCGCATAGAACACAATGGGCTTGTCCGCCATTCCTGACTTAGAAAGTGTAATCGTATTCGCCTGACCCTCTGTATAGGGCACCTGGTATGTTCCCGCTTCAAAAAAGACGGTATCTCCGGCGGAGGCCTTAGTCATGGCCGAAATAAAATCGTCGCCAGGCTTTACATGGGTATTCCCGGCAAGCGCCAAAACGGCAAAAGCTGCCGTCAAAATTTCCACCAAGCGGATATTCTTCAAATAATTCATCCCAAGTACATCCTTTGATATTCCGACAAACATTCATTCCTGTTCTCAAAGATGTTCTCAAAATATCAAAACAGAATATAAGTTATTCTTTTCGTAAAGTCAATAGATACAGCGATTTTTTTGCAAAAATGTTCTCATTTTTACAAAAAAAATAATTATTTATGGATTACGCCTAGCGGGCCGAAAGGGCTGGCCAATAATTTTCGGGACGCTGGTTCAGGTAGGTAAGGCGCGTCCAGTCGTCATCGCGGAAACAGCTACCGAGCATGAGTTCGTCAATCGTACCGGTAAAGCCACCGACTTCAAAGTCTGCGACATCACGAACGCCCGTCCAAGCGATTTGTCCCGGCTCCGTTTCTATCTTACGGTCGTTCACGTAGAAATTGGACTGCGATATCGTATGGCGGCTAAAGGCGACATACACCCACTCGCCCGCCTTGATATCTGACATTCCCGACAACCAAGCATATTTCACAGAATCGGAACTTGAATCGGGAACCCAGAGGTCCACGATAAAGCCTTTCTCTGGAACATAGCGCAATGCATATTCCTTGGACTTTTTGAAAATGGTCTGCTCCGATTCAAGACTTTCGAGCTTTACCCATACAGAGAAGCAGAAATATCCGCTTCCGTCATAATTCAAGTTCACCTTGCGCGAGGAATCAGCCGCACTCGAATTCTCTGCAACAATAACATCGCCTTCATCAAGCTTTGCACCCTTGCCCACAACACCGTCGGCAGGCACAACCCCTGTCGGCAGTCCCGCGAAGTAGCCCTTTTCCGCACCATCGCCCACAGGTTCAAGGCCGCTATCGAAATGCCACACCAGCGAATAGCTGCGGTTTGTCGGGAACACATCCTTCGCATATGCGGGGTCCATGGTGTTGTCAAAATGGAGTTCCAGCGAATCGGAAACATTCAGCGAATCGACACTCACCCAGAACACGGCTTCCTTGGCAGAAGCGTCAAAGTAGGTTTGCGCAATAGGGAGCTTCTTGCTGCGGTTTCCGTCCTTTGAAATGCGCACGGCCTCCCAACGGCCGTTCACCACCTCCGCAGAATCGAAAGCAATTTCTTTTTCCGTCAAGCGGATGGCCAGCGGGAAATCGCTCACGACGGTACCGAGCGAATCGATTCCTTCGGGGAGTGCGAGCGGAACCTTGAAGGTGTATGTCACCGAATCACCCCAAACAGTCGTTTCTTCAGGCTTTACGGAAACATCCTTAAATCCAAACGGACTCATGCCATCCATGTAAACAACAAGTTCAAAAGTATCCGCAGGGAGGCTATCGACCACGATTTTCCCGTTCTGCACGGAGACACTTCTGCGAATAGTCGTCCCAATGACAATCGCCTCGCCGCTTTGGTTTTCGCGGAAAGCGCCCGATACGAGAAGTTTGACCGTACCCGGACCTTGCAAGGTGTCATTTACAGCAAGGGGCTCGTCCTCTTCGGCATTCAGGTTCTGCAGCAGGAGCATCTGGCCAGATTCCTGGTGGAAAGCCTCGAGAGAAAAATTACCCGACGGAATGGAGTCAAATTCATAGTTTCCGTTTTCATCCGTTTCGGTTTCGAACGCGGAAGGCAGAACCTGTTCGGCCTCGCTTGCGGCAATGATGTTGTAGTTGCCCGGCACGCACTGAACCTTAGCATATGCGGCCGGCTTGCCGTCGTTCAACATCAAGACACCCGCGAGTTCCGGGGAACCCGTTTCAGCACTATTGCCCGCCACTTGGCTGTTCGAAGAACAACCCACAAAAAGGGCAACGAAACCCGCTAAAAAGTATTTCAAAGTATCCATCACCACTAATATAAATATAGTTTCGCTAAAAAGGAAAACAAATATTCCCTATTATAACGCGTTGTTTCTAGACAACGGGAATATTGCACTATCACCCCTCTTCGCAACCATTTTTCTTACATTTAAGGCATGGGCGAAAAGAAACCGACAAAAAGAATCTTCGAATACCTGGATTACCGGGAATTTTTGAAAGATTACTACAACGCAAAGAAAGAGGCGAACCCCGCCTTTTCGCTTCGCGTGTTTTCGGACAAGATCGGTTTCAAGGCCAAGGACTTTATTAGCCGCGTCATGAACGGCGACAAAAACCTTTCGAGCCAAAGCATTCCCAAAGTGGCTTCGGGGCTTCGCCTCGGCAAGCACGAAACCGAATTTTTCGTAGCGCTTGTCAAGTTCAACCAGGCCGAAACAACCGACGAACGCAACGTCGCCTTCGAACAAATGCAGGCCGTGCTCAAAGTCGTACGATTCGCCGAGAAGCAGCATTTGCTCGGGCATGCACAGTACATGGTGTATTCCGACTGGCGACATCTCACAATCCGTAGCCTGATTGGCATGTTCGGTTTTGACGGCAACTACGAGGCGCTCGCCAAGCAAGTTCGTCCGAACATCACTGTCGAACAGGCAAAACAGTCCGTAAAGCTACTCGAAGAATGTCAACTCATCAAGAAAGATGAATCGGGCAAGTACGTGCTGACCGAAAGCGCCATTACCACTGGCGATCGCACCTCGAAACTCGCACTCCGCGGCTATCACCAGAATTGCCTAAAGCTCGCTGCAGATTCCATTGACCGCGACGCTCCTGGCACGCGCCATGTTTCGGGCCTTACGCTTGGAATCAGCCAAGAAGGCTACGAACGCATTGTAGAGCGAATCAACGCCTTCCGTAAAGAAATCGCGCTCCTCGCCGAAGAAGACGAAGGGAGCGATAAAGTTTTCCAACTGGAATTTGCCCTATTCCCCGTCGGCGGGAAATAATTTTCCATAATTTTTATACAAAAACGCCCCGACATTCGTCGGGACGCCTTGTTTGGTATTGAAAACTACTTCGTGAATGTGGGCTGCATTGCCTTGCGGTTACCTGCACGCCGGGCATTCACCGAGCGACCGTTCACGTAGAACAGGCGGCCCGGCCGTTGCATGTTCGGCCTGCGTTGCGGAAGCGGGCGCACAAATGTCGTCGAATCACCCGCAGAAATTTCCGTAGAATCCGCAGTCGAATCGACCGGCGCAACCGACGTATCGACCGGAACGACAATCGGCGTTACAGCAGTATCCTTCGGCGTGGTATCGACCGGCACTATAACAGGCGACACATAGCCGTATTCGTACGCACCCAAATCCGGAGCCTTGCCCTCGTACTTGAGACCCACATTCACGCCCTTGTCAATCATCTGGCTATTCTTTGCGAGCTTCAGGAAGTCGATATCCGGAAGGCTACCGTCGGCCTGGCGCGGGCCGAATGCACCGCCGAGAGGCCCGAGTTCCTTGCCCGTCACGGTCATGCTCGGGTCAGACACACTCACGAAATCAGATTCCTTCGGGGTGATGTTCAGGTTCCAGGTATTGTATTCGCCCGACGCATATTCACCGCCGATGTAGGCCGTCTTGTTCGGGAAGGCGATATTGTTTTTCATCACGTGAGCCTTGCTCCCCTTGAGCACGACACCGTCGGTGCGGTTGTCGTTTGCATCCCAGGTACTCGCCCACATGTTGAACGCCGTGCCGTTCATATAGGCCGTATTGTTGAACCAGTCGTTACCGCCGCTGCTGTGATTCGCGTAAAAGCCCGATGCCTTGTTTTTCCAGGCGACGCAGTTGCGGATGGTGTGGCGCACACCCGTCTTGCTGCTCCCTGCCTTGAAGCCATTGCCGTTGCCGTCCTTCGGCTTGCCGGTCCCGTAGTTGCTGTAGCCGTGGCCCATTGCCCAGCTGTTCTCGATAACCACCGGGAACTCCTGGCTAATAAAATCCCAGCCGTCGTCGCTGTTCCACCAGGCACGACAACCGATGAACTTCGTCGTATCGCCACCCTGCTGGTAGTGCACGCCAAAGCCGTCGGCATTCTGACCGTCTCCCTGGCGTCCGTTGGGGTCGTAGTTGTCGTGACTGTCGCAGTTCAAGAACAAATGTCCACCGCCGCTTCCCGAGCCCTTCTCGTTTACGAAGAATCCCGAGCCGCCGTTGTGGTGGCTATCGATCAACTCCAAGAAGATATGCTTGCTGCGGGACACGTACACGCCCACATTCGATTCACCCTTCATGGGAACGTTCTTGACTTCGAGCCCCTTCAAGTGCAGGTACTGCGCCTGGATAAGGATACCCGAAGTGTACCTTACGTTGTTCGAACCGTTGGCAATCGGCATCTTGCTGAAGTCAATGACCGGCTTTTCGCCCGGGTATGCGAGGTAATGAATGCGCTTGTTATCGCTTGAACCGCTCTTGGTCAGGTGAATGCCCGCGAACATGTTGTCGTTTTTCACATAGTTCGTGTCCGTATGCAGGTAGGTTCCGCCGCGAATCCACACGGTATCGCCCGCGTTCACCACGGAATTCGCCTTGTTGAGGGTCGCAAACGGGCTATCCTTCGTTCCCTTGTTCGTATTCTTGCCAGCGGGGGCCACATAGTAGGTCGCCCCGAAAGTTTCCGCAGCAGCCAAGGCAATCACGGCCGCACACAACACGCGCTTCATTTTCATAAACACCTCATCCCGTTACTTTGAATATATCTTGATTTTCGATGCACGGTTCTTCAATGCACCCGCAGAACGCCCGTTCACCAGGAAGTTCCGGCCACCGTTACGGAGCGTATTGCTACGCACGGGAATCCTCTGGAGTACCGTCGTGCCGCTGTCGCCCACCACCGAGTCGCCGGGATTGACGGGGATTATCGCATTCTTATTCACGAACTCAATACGGTCGATATTCGGGCCGCCATCCTTCGTGAGCGAGGCGATGGTGATGGCGCTTGCACCCGCAGGCAACCTGAGCGTCACCACGCTCGAATCCCACGATTCCCAGGCACCCGTCGATTCGAAGTCCACCGATTCCACCTGCACCTTGCCATTCACCGCAACACTTACCGGGCGATTTGCCGTAGAGCCGTTCGCGAATACAATTTTCACGTCCTTGTCGCCCTCGCTTGCAGTAACCACGGAAAGCGTCACCGAAGACCCCACCTCGTTATCGAGATTCGCGTAGCCCTTGCCCGAAAAGCCCTCGTGCGTCGATTCGAGAACCGCCTTGTTGAACACGCCGTTTTCCGCTTCGTACTTGAGCGAATCCTTGCCCACGAACTTGAAGGTCGCGCCCAGGTTCACATCCTTGCCGAGACTTGCCACCGTGTATTCCTTGCCGTTACCCGTGTTGTCGCCGGTCCACGCCACAAATTCCCAGCCCTCCTGCGGAACGGCCGTAAAGGTCACCTTGCTGCCTTCCGGAATTTCACTGCCTTCAATGCTCTGCGCAATCGAACCGCCGTAAGCGACCGTTGTCTTCACGTTGTACTTCTTTACGGCCTTGCCGTTTTGCACCCAGTCCGGGAGCGTCGCGTTGTATTTTTTCGCGATATCGCGCAGTTCCCTAAGGCGTGCATTCGCCGTGTATTTCTGGCCATCACGATCAAACATCGGCTTTTTGCTGTAGCGGGTCGGCTCCCACACGAAGGTTCCCCAGCCCAGATCGCCAAACTCATAGAACACAGAATTCACGAGGGCCGTACGTTCGCCCGTATATTCGCAGCTCAGCACCGCCTTCTTGTTCTTGACCACGAGCCCGAACATATCGCGCCAATCCTGCCCGTTGTTCGTGGTGCCGTAGGTGGAACCGCAAATGGCATCGTAGTCGATGTTCGCGTGAATCTTGCTGTACCAATCCGCAAAACCCTTCTCGGGGCGCGGCTGGCCATGCTGCATCACAATCTTGATGGAAGGATCCGTCTCGCGCACCGCACGCACACCCGAATTGATGATATTCGCGAAGTCCGCCGTCTTGCTCAGCGAAACGCCCACCACCTTCGAGTTGATTTCGTTGCCCACCTGCACCATGTCGGGGCGCAGCCCCGCCTTCATGAGCGCATCCATGGTCGTCTTCACGTGGTTATAGGCGAGCTTGCCCATCTCGGCATTGCTCTTGCCCGCCCACGAGGCCGGAACATTCTGGTGGCCGATGGATGCCCACGTGTCGCTCATGTGGAAATCCAGGAAGAATCCCATGTTGTGCGCCTTGATGCGCTTGGCGAGCGCAATGGTATGTTCCAGGTCGCACCAGCACACGTTGGAATTTGCACCGGAGTAACTCTCCTTGGCGTAGCCGATGCACGAATTCACGAAGGTGCGCACGCGGATAAAGTTGATTCCATGATTCTGCAGGATATCAAAGAGATCCTGCTGCTTGCCGTTATCGTAGTACTTTGCCCCTAACGACTCGTCTTCGAGCACCCACGAGACATCAACACCCACGATATACGGGCGCGCAAGCGCCGCAACCGCCACGACACCCAGGACCAGTGCCGTTTTCCTGATGATTTTACCCATTCCAAACATCCTTCACTCCTTTGTTTTTAGTTAATATTTTGTTGTACTATAAGTTGTACTACAATTTTCCATAAATATAACTCTTTTTACTATAAAACGTACTATATTTTTTGAAAAATTTTAAAATTGGCGATTTTGGGCGGAAAACGGGAATATTCATTGAAGAAAAAGCTCAATCTCACCCGTAAACAAGCCCTAGCGCGATGGCGAGCAGGCTGAGCACCGCAATCTGCTTGACGATGGCAAAATTTTCACGACTGAACATGCTTTACCTCAGCTCGATTTTCTGGATGCGGCCGCCGAGCCATACCACGTATGCGCCGGGAGCAAAATCACTCACCGAAACTTGCGCGGCGTGCCCGCGGGCAACCACCATGCCGTGCAGGTTCATCAGGGCGTAATCCGCAGCCTGCGAGAACCGCAAACCATCCGCGCGAGAAACGCCGACAACCCGCGCACCGAGATTCCCAGGCGCTGCGACTAGCGACGTAATTTCTGCGGAACTGCTCGACACGTCCTCGGAGCTGGAACTTTCGGGCGCGACCTCTACGCTGGAAGAACTATATGCAGATTCGTCGCCCATGTATTCAAACTTGAACGACTGATTCTGCGTTCCGGTCTGTTTCCACACGACAAGCGGCATGCCCGCCTCCGTAGAGATGTTCAAGACATCGCCCAGGTATTCACTTGCGGTATCCGCGTACAGGCGGTAGCCATCATCCACATTAAAGTTCTCGATGATAATCCTGTTTTCGGCATCGACGGTCTTTGCGGTATCCAGCAGGTTTCCCTTTCCGAACGAGAGATACTTTCCCGTTTCGATGTTCCTGAGCGTGTAGGTGTAACCGTCGATTCTTTTGAGCGCCCACAACTGCGATTCGCTTTCTTCGGAATCCATCTGGATTACGACGCTACGGCTGTCTTCGAGACTCAGGCCGCTGTGCCGCGCCTTGATGCGGTAAACGCCATCCCTGATCGGCGCGTGGTCAACCTTCTTTACGCCCGCGTCGGTCATGGTGATGTTCGCGATGGTCGAGTCGTTTTCGTAGTAGGCGTAGTCCACACACAATGCACGGCGAAAACTGCCGCCAATCGCGCCCGTATGGTATATGTAATACCACTGGTTATGGAATTCAACGAACGCCTGATGGCTCGTATTGGAATTCTTGTTGTAACCGACAATGACCTTGGAATTGGATACGGGCCCTGTCGGGCTTTTCATGGTCGCCTGGCCAATGCGTTCTTCCCAGCCGTAGGCATACGTCAAGAAGTAGTAGCCGTTCCTTTTATGAACGTACGGAGCCTCGGTAAAACTGGGCGGCGTCACGTTGAACATGCCGCCTTGCAGTTCGACCATGTTTTCCTTGAGCCTGTAGCCCATCACGGCGCCGTTGCCCCAATAAATATAGGCCTGTCCGTCGTCATCGATAAAGACGGTCGGGTCGATATCGTAATTCACGCCGCTATTCGCCGGAGTCATGTTGCTTGTAATGAGCGCCTTGCCGATGGCGTCCTTGTACGGGCCGGCCGGATGGTCCGCGACGGCGACACCAACTGCAAAGTCCCTGCCGTCGTGCACGGTCACATACCAGTAAAACTTGCCGTTCCGTTCGATAGTCTGGCTCGCCCAGGCACTGCCGCGTGCCCACTTGAACGACTTGATAGAAAGCGCGGCCCCGCGATCCACCCAGGTATCCATATCTCCCGAAGAGAATATGTGCCAGTCGTTCATTATGTAACCTTCGTGACCGGCGGGCGCCTCGTCATGCCCCGTGAAGATATACATGGTATCGTTGTAAACGAGCCCTGCGGGGTCTGCCGTGAACATATTCGTGACAATGGGATTGCTTGCGGCAAATGCACCAACAGCAAGCGACAACCCGGCACCCATAAAACCACCCCGAAGGGCGTTTCCCAATCCGTACATCTAAACACTCCTGTTTTTAGAATAAGTTAATTCCGCTAGAACATCACCCGATACGGAATCTGCCTGTCAAAACTGCGGCCCTTGAGGTCACGGTAACCCTTGCGAGCAGGCACCTGCATTCCCTGGCGAGCGGCATGCGGAGCAATCGCAGTAGTTCCACTGCTGGAACTGCTCGACGCGACTTCGGAACTCGAAGAACCTTCAGCAACTCCGGAGCTGGAAGACTCCTTGACGCTAGAAGACGATTCCGGTTCAACAGCCGGCGGGGTCGCTTTCGCGAGTTTCACCTTCTGGTTGTCGGCGCCGGTGCGTACCCAAGTAATCACGGGCACGCCCGCGTCCTTCGAGACATTCAGCACGTCGCCCACAAAGTCGCTGTCGTAGTCGCCATACAGGTAGTAGCCCTTCGCGGCAGAGGCGTTCTCGATGCGGATTTCGCAGGCAGTCGCCGATGTCTTGACGGTATCGAGCAGCGTCTTGGGCGGGCAATAGTAGCGGCCGGTACCGTAATTCTTGAGCGTGTAATGGCGGGCATTTTTCGTGCTGCGTTCCACGGTCCAGAATTGGTTTGCATCCTTTTCGCTTTCGGGGCGCTGCACCACGATTCCGTTCTCTTCAACAAAAGACAGGTTGCTGTGCGAAACGGTCAGGCGGTACGTGCCGTTTTCCACGAGCGCGTTATTTACTTTGTCTACACCCGTGGTGGTACGCTTGATTTTCTGAATATTCGCATTCTCGTCGTAGTACAGGTAATCGATATTCACGGAACGGCGGTAAGTCCAGCCACCTGGCGCGTTTGCGCCGTGATACATGAAATACCAATGCCCGAGATACTTGAAAATCGCCTGGTGGTTCGTCTCGGAATTGTCGAGCTTGTCATTCAGCACGCCCTTCTGCGTCCACGGGCCATTCAGGCTCGTGGCCATAGAATAGTTTGTCGTAGAAGGGTAACCCGAGGCGTAACTGAAGTAGTAGTTGCCGCGGTACTTGTGCATCCAGGGAGCCTCGAAAAAGTCCTTGATCTTGATGTCTTCGGGCGTACTCGCGAGCTCAATCATGTTTTCCTTGAGTTTCACGCGACGACCCGCGTTCCACGAGCCCCAATACATCCAGATGTCGTTCCCATCGTAGAAAATTGCGGGGTCGATATTCAGCGCGACATCGTTCGGGGTGTCGTCGGTCACGAGCGCCTTGCCGATAGCATCCTTCCATGGGCCCGAGGGGTGATCGGCCACCGCGACGCCAATCGCGAAGCCTTCATCACGCACGACAGTCGCATGATGCACGGCCACGTACCAGTAGAACTTGCCATTACGGTATTCGCAATGGCCCGCGAAGGCGTTGCCGCTTGCCCACTTGAAGGTCCGCCACGAAAGTACCGCACCGTAGTCATGGTAGTTTTCCATGTCGTCGGTCACCAGCACATGCCAGTCGTTCATCAAGAAGAACTTGTTGTTGTTCCCCTGAGCGCCCTGCTCGTCGTGGCCCGCAAAAATGAACAGGCTATCGTTGTGCACGAGCGCCGCGGCATCGGCAGAGTAGAATTTTGTAGTGAGGGGGTTTGCAGCCATCGCAACGGCCGCCACCCCCATCAGCATAGATAAAGCACGTTTAAACATACCCAAACATCCCTTTTTCTGTTAGTGATTCATCACCTTGAAGATGTACTTTCCTTTTGGCAGTCCCTGCAGCGACACTTCAGATTCCATGCGCACAGTCTTTCGAGCCATCAGCTGACCCATCGGGTTCATCACGAAGACTTCGTAATTGCCAGGACGATCAAAATGGAGGGTGTAGCCCAAAGCATTTGCAGTCAATTTATAGCCGGTTTTCAAAGACTTTGCCTGAGCGAGAGCCGTCGAAATTTCGCTGGAACTGGAAACTTCAGCGATGCTGGAACTAGATTCTTCCGGAGCCGCGCTAGAACTAGATGCCGGCGGATTCACGCTAGAACTAGATACCGGCGGTTCAGCAATTTTTCCGAAGCGGATGTTGCCCACCAGCACTTCGCCGCTCATGCCGCTACCCGTGAGGTAGATGTCCTTGACGCCCGAAAGCTTCTTGGTGGCAGAGCAGTTCACTTCGGTCCAGGCGCCGTTTGCGCAGCTCGAAGGAACAGTGCACTTGGAAAGTTCCGTACCCGAAGCAGAACCCTCGCGGATGCTGAGCGTCCCGCCGCTGCACTGCTGCAGTTCGACCTTGACTTCGGTGCTCTTGATAGAATCCGTCACCACGTTTTCGAAGATGGCGTAGCCACCGTTCTTGACGGCAAGCTTGTCGTCCTTGGTGAGACGCACCTTGATTCCGTTATCGAATCCGTTGCCCGGAATGGTATCGCGAATCACGCGCAAGAAGTCGATGCGGTCCAGTTCCGCAAAATTCTGGTCGGGTTCCACCTCGATAAAGTTGCCGCCGCGCTTGAGCTTTGCAGGCACCATCGCCACGGACTTTTCGGGGAAACTGCCCCAGGCGCCCGTCTTCGGGAGTTTCACCGTCTGCGCCTTTCCATTCACCGTTACTTTATGTGTAGCATCATTATCGCCGCCGTTCGCGTAACGGTAACGCATAATGTAGTCGCCCGCCTGCATAATGTTCATCGGCAAGCGAATCTTGGAACCCTTCGTATTGATGTAGCCCACGTATTCGCCGTTCGAGGCTTCCTTCGTGTAATTGAAGGTCAGGTCATCCGTCGCACCGCGTGTCATAATGCCGTGTTCCGCCTCGGCACTCAGGTAGCGTCCGAGGAAGGGCTGCCCCATTTCGGGCCAGTTGTCGTCGGTAAACACCAGGTCGCGAATGTGGATGTGGTTGAACTTGTCGCCGGTCAGGTCGTAGTAATGGTGCACGAAGCGGATGCGGTTTAGGTCCTTGAAAGCCTCACCGCCGCCCGGGCCCACGTAACGGCTGTATCGCTGCATCAAGATGGTTCCGCCACCCTTGTTGAGTTCCTTGCCGCTGCGGTCCTTGTAGGTTCCGTTCACCTTGTCGGCGCGGCCCATGGCCGTCTTGTAAGTGGTCTGTTCGATTTCATTACCTTGTTTGCAACATACGTCCCAAGCCGTGAACAAGAAATACTGCCCGCCGTGCTCGATGAGGCTCGGGCCTTCGATACCCGTACCACCGCGCGTCGCAATCTGGTAGTTCGTCTTGTCGTCGCTCGCCTGCTTGCCCGTCTTGGGGTCCAGCTTGATCAAGCGGATACCGCCCGCGTTCCACGAACCGTACGTCATCCAGTACTGGCCATCGGGAGTCACCACCACGTCGGCATCAATCGCGTTGTAGTTGTTGCTGTTCGTGGTGCGCGTCACCTCACCCTGGTCCGTCCAACCCTTTGCCGGATCCGAGAAGTTCAGGTTCGCGTTCGTCGCGACACCGATTGCAGAAGTGCGCTGACCAAAAACGGAGCCGCAGTAGAACACGCCGTACTGGTTATTGAAATGGAACAGGTCAGGAGCCCAGATGCCGTCAGTCCTTCCGCCCACGGCATTCTTGAGCCACTGCGGGCTGTCGTTGAAGATTTGCCCCTTCGCGCTCCACTTGACCATGTCCGTCGAGGTCCACATTGCCAGGTTGTTATTCGTGGACATAAGGATGTAGCCATTCTCGTCCCTGTACATGGAAGGGTCATGGCCCCCTTGGCGCACGTCAGTTGCATACCACGACTGGGCGAACGCACCTTGGCCCGCAAAAGCGAGCGTGAAAATTGCCGCGGACACCACTCCGCGAGAATTCAATCCCATCACACCAAACATTTTATCTCCCTTTTTACTATAAGGTTTGCTACTTTAAATATACGCTAGTTTTTATTAAAAGTCAATAGTTTTTACGCAATTTCAAACTAAACGATGTAATTTTTACAATACTTTAATTAAAAAAAGTCCACATTTTGCAGAAATACCCCCCCCCCCGAAGGGCGCCTTAAGCACCCGTTTATTCCTTTATAACCGCATATTGCAGGGCGTAGAAGAGCCGCATCCAGTTGTTGGACTGCGTACCGTCGAAGAAGAACACCTCGTCAATACCGCCGCGAAGCCCGCCGTAGCCGATTGAGGGGTTGAATGCAGCCGCAAAGCCCTCGCCCGAATCGAACTGCCTGGATTCCAGCAGCGTTCCGTCGATGAACGTGGTCACGCTATCGCCATGAATCTTGAACGAGTAGTTATGCCAGGTTCCGTCGAGCACCCCGTTCGCACGCCCCACGACCGTGTTGTAGACACCCGTGCGCGTATCGAGCCTGAGGTTCACCGCACCCGATGTTCCGCGCTTCTGCAGGGTGAAACCCACGCTGTCTTTCTTGGCCGAAATAATTTGTGCGTACTCGTCCACCTGCATAGAATCGATATTGAACCAGATGGAGAGCCCCATGTAGTAGCCGTCTTCGGAGAAGGGCTTGAAATCGGGAATGTAAAACCAGTTGTCGATAGAATCCACCCAGCGGGAACGGCCCAAAAGATCCTTCTTATCTTTGAACCTAGCGTAAGCGGAATCGGAAATTTCCGCATCGGAGAAATGGTTTCTGTAGGTACCCAACTGCAATTGCAGATTGTTATCTTCGACACACTTATCTATAATTCTGAATTTGAGTTTTCCCGTTCCAGAAAATTTCACCGCAGGAGCCTTGCCCCAATACAACACGCTATCGGCATAGTAATCACGTTCGCTCGCTTCCAGCTTGATAAGGTTATCTTCCGCATCAAGCAAGCAAGGATTGTCAAGCGATGCCGGCAAGAATATCGGGAACGGGATATCGATAAAAATTTCGTCCGTCTTGGCCAAATCTTCAAATCCTTCGGGCAAGGCTACCTCCACACTGTCAAGGTCGCCTACATAAGAACTCGATATGAATATCGGCGTTTCAGATAAATTCCACTGTCTAAAATCTTCCTTAAAGCCATTGGACAATCCACGTTCATTCGACACCCTTCTAATACTCAGCTGGTTGTAGAATCCCCCCGGAACGCCCTCAATCTTCGTCACACCTTTTAAAACATCCTCAGCCGACACCACCTTCGTTGCAAAATAATTGGTTTCGTGAAGCGTATCGCCATTCAGTTCCCTTTCGGAGCGCATCATCGAAAGGGTATCACCTTCGGCCATTTCGAAAGATTCTATAAAGAAGTAAAATTGGGCATCACCTTCACGCACAGGAGTAATGTCAATGGCAATGGGCCTCGCACCGTCAGAATCGATATAGTAGGATTTTTCCTCTTCGATATAGAACGAAAGTTTATGTTTCTTGGTTTCGCCGTTCGGCGACGTCACCAGCAAGGAATCATAGTGGCCGTAAGGTATAAACGCAAGCAAGGCGGTCCCAGAAGCCACGGTTACCGAATCCATCACCAAATTAGCCCAGTCATAATACTCAAAATGCGACACCACCAGCGTATCTTCAAACACGCCCCAATTTTCCGTCCCATACAATTTCAGGGAATCACCCGTCTTTATATTGAAATCAGAAATAGACATATATACAAAGTCAGACAAGCCTGTCCAAGCCGACATTTCAACTACCGAAATTTCCTTCACGCCATCCACGTCGACCATATAGGTTTCGCCGTCCTCGACATCAACGTCCACAACATACGAGCGCTCACCATCCAGTCCGTAAACAGTCACGGAATCGTATTTTCCTACGGGAACGCTATCCATGTCAAACATTCCCGAAAGTACCGCAGAAGAATCCACCACCTTGCGGTAGTCACTTTCGTACACAAAGACCGTATCGCCCACGGTATCGCGATTAGCAAAGGCAAGCGAAACGGTATCTCCAGCAGAGAGATCCCACAATTCCGGAGCAACACATATGCGAGCGACACCCTTGTTACCGGTATTTGTCTCGATAAGGATTCCCGCGGAATCCGTAGAAGACGTATTGCTGCAGCCCGCAAAGAAAGCGAGTACGCACACTGCGACAAAAGCGAACGCGAGTCGCCCCGCATCAAAGATATTCCTAAAGCATCCCATAATTCCTTCCTCCCTACGCCTCGTCCGTTCCGGACGGTTTATTGTTTTCGCGGATGTTGCTGAACACGTGCAGGTTCACATGTTCCACGACTGTCGGCGTCTCGTTATCGGCCATCACGATCTGGCGCACCTGCGCCTTGAATTTTTCGGCAGCCTTCTCGACCTTCGCCTGTGCGGATTTCGAAACCGCGAACGTGAACGTGGTCATGTCGCGGGATTCACTCCCTTCGGATTCCAGCGCCTGCTTCGAAAGTTCCAGGCACTGCTTCTGGAATTGGAGCACCATCTGACTCTTGCTCTGCTGCACCGTGGCAAGGCTATCCTTCGTCGGCTTCCAGAATCCACGTTCGTCCTTGCGCACGAGCGACATCTTTTTCATAAGTTCAAGACTCGCCTTCAGGCGCTTCTCGGACACGGGCGGGAAAATCTTCGCCGCAAGTTCCGACACGTCGTCGCCCACATCCATCACTTCGAGAATCGCGTAGACCGTACTGTTGTACCAGTTGCCAAAGAACTCGTAGCTGTCCGGGTCCACAATCGCCTGCGGGTTCTTGTTCAGGCGCATCATGGCATCGAACGCCGCCTCGCGCACCTGGGCAGTCTTCCCCTGGTCAAAATCGACCATCGCCTCGAAATACCTCGCCTCGTTCCCCTTGAGCCCGATAACGTTGATAAAGCGTTCGCGCATGTTGTCGGTCACGCGTTTGCCCTGCACCACGTCGTTGAAATAGCTGCGGGTATTCGGGAGCCCCAGCAAGTTGCAGAACTCAGTACGCGAAAACGAAGGCTCCGCCGCCTGACGGCGCTCCTGGTATTCTGCCAGGAACTTGCGGAACTTGGTAAACTCGAAAATGTTTACGAAGGTATTCATGTTATTAAATATACATAAAAATGTAGTACATGGTATAGTAAAAGATAAAAATATATGCTATTTACCCAATTTTTTTCTAAAATTTGAGAATTATTCAATTTTTTCTTGCTTTTTTGAAAATTTTATAGTACATTTTGTAGTACAAATACAAACGCGTGTAAAAGGGATGGTTTTATGGAACAGCAAAAACAATTAGCAGGAATAGACACAGCGATCAAGGCAGCAACGATTCTCACGGCGGTCGCAGTCCTCGGGGCGTTCGCATGGGCAGACGCCACCGAAAACTACAAGTTCGACTTTGGCGAGGGCCCGGTTGCCGCGGGCTACACGCAGGTCAAGGCCAACACCAAGTACAGCGACTCGCAGGGCTACGGCTTCGAAAGCGGGACGGTTTCTTCGGTAGACCGCCTGTGGGACGACGACCTCACCACGGATTTCTTGACGGCGAAGGGCGACATGGTTTTCTCGGTGGCGCTCCCGCAAGGCAATTACGAGGTGACGTTCATTCTCGGTGACGGCGAGAATGAAAGCGAAACCACCGTATGGGCCGAAAACCGCAAGCTCATGCTCGACCGCATCACCCTCGCCGGCGGCGTGTTCAGCAGGCAGACCGTTTCGCTCAGGCGCATGGAAACAAGAAGCATGGACGGCTCGGTGACCATGAGCATCAAGGACCGCGAAAAGGATTACCGCACCTGGGACAAGAAGCTCACCTTCATCATCAGCGGCAAGGCGCCCGCCGTCGCAGGAATCGAAATCAAGCGTAACGACAACGTGACCACGCTCTGGCTCTGCGGAAACTCCACCGTGGTCGACCAGATAATGGCACCGTGGGCGGGCTGGGGCCAGATGGCCCCGGGATTTTTCAAATCCAGCCTTGCCATCGCGAACTACGCCGAATCGGGCCTTACCGCCAGCGGGTTCTACAGCATGAAGCGCCTCGCAAAGATTCTCGCCGAAGTCAAGAAGGGCGACTTCGTGACCGTGCAGTTCGCGCATAACGACCAGAAGAATCAAAACGACGTGAACAACTACGAAGCGACACTCACCAAGTACGCAAACGAAATCAAGGCGAAGGGCGCTACCCCGCTGTTCGTGACATCCACCGCAAGGCAGAACGAGACCGACCCGAAAACAGCCGTGGGCGGGCTTCCCGAACGCATGCGCGCCCTCGGCAAAAAACTCGGCGTCACCGTACTCGACCTGAACCAGCATAGCATCACGCTCGGCAAGGCGCTCGGAGGCAACAAGGAAAAAATGTACATGTACACCGCGAGCGACAAGACGCACTTCTGCGAATACGGCGCCTACGAACTTGCCCGCGCGAACATCGAAGAAATCAAGGCGAAAGTGCCCGAACTTGCCAAGCACCTGCGCGACGACCACGAGGCATTCGATTCCAGCAAGCCCGATCCGCTCGACGTCCTTACACGGGCAAAAACGCCCATCACCGATGGAGGCTTGATTCAAGTGGAGCCGGAATCCAGCAGTTCCGAAGAACCGGAATCCTCGTCAAGTGCAGAAATCGCCGGTCCGGAATCGTCCAGCGCAACAGAAGGCCCATCTTCCGGCACAGAAGATACCGAAGGCGTCACCGCTACCGAATCCATGATGCAAAGCAATGCAATCAGCGGGCGAATCGACGGTAGCAAGCTCCGTCTCGAGGGCATCGACGGCGGCGCGCACGACATCAGCGTCTTCGACATGCAAGGCCACCGCATCGCGGAATTCCGCGCCATGCAAGGGAATGAACTCCACATCACCCTGCGGCAAAGTGCCTACCTCGTCAAGGTCTCGCAAGGCAACAGGACCCTCGGGATTTTCAAGGCCACAAGGCGCTAACTCTCTCGCAACAACACACCTCCAAAAAATCCCCGGCCATCTCGGCTGGGGATTTTTCTTAAAGTTCAATTCAGTTGCGACGTAATCAGTCTTTTCGGACCAGCTTATTTATTACGGTTACCTTGGAAATCCCATAAAAAATATCCTTTTACTGAAACATGTGGACATACTTGTCCACAGTAAAAAGAATTTGAACACCATATCTATGCTATTCAAGCATATATTTAAAATACCCATTATAACTATGATTGTTTAACACAATGGGTTTGGGTTTCTGTTTGGCGAAAGGAGTGAAACATGAAAAAGGGCCTCCACACGGCGCTTCTTTTTGGTTTATGTTCCATGATATTTGCAGAAATACCGCTCAATTTCGACCTCGAAAACCGCGGCAAGGATCTTGGCGCCAAGGCGGGCGAACTCAAAAGCAATAAGAAACTCCCCAACCCATTCGAATTCCACGACGGCTCCAAGGTCACCAAGTATGGCGACTGGAGCAAACGTCGTAACGAAATCAAGGCCGATATCGAAAAGTACGAAATCGGCGACAAGCCGATTCCTTCCGACGTGAGCGCCACTTACAGCGGCGGCACCCTCACGGTCACCGTCAAGGAAGGCGGCAAGACAATGACGATTACGTCGAAGTTCAGCATTCCGTCTGGCAACGGCCCGCACCCGATTATCATCGGCATGAACAGCGGTACGGGGTCGCTTTCCTCGAGCCTGTTCAGCGGCTTTGTGCAGGTGCCTTTCAGCCACGACCAGGTGGCGAAATACTCCATGAACGGCCAAAAGGACACGAACGTGGGTTTCTACAAGTTCTACGGCAACAAGAACCAGAACGGTGACTATTCCGCATGGTCTTGGGGCGTAAGCCGCCTGATTGACGGCCTTGCGCAAATTGCCGACCAGTACCACCTGGACATGAGCAAAATTGCAGTCACAGGCTGTTCCTATGCGGGCAAGATGGCACTCTTCGCAGGCGCCTTCGATGAACGCGTGACGCTCACCATTGCCCAGGAATCGGGTGGCGGCGGCATCAACTCGTGGCGCACTTCCGCAGACTTCGCAAGCCGCGGCACGAATATCGAAAAAATTGACAACACAAACTACAGCTGGTTCATGCAGAGCCTCAAGAGCCAGGACCCGTACAAGCTCCCGCACGACCATCACGAACTCATCGCCATGATCGCCCCGCGCGCAGTGATTGCACTCGGCAACCCGCCCTACGAATGGCTTGGCGACGAATCGGGCTACAAGTCCATCATGGCAGCGACCGAGGTGTGGAAGGCCATGGGCATCGAAGACCGTATCGGTTTCGACTTTACCGGCGGCCACGAGCATTGCCAGGCAGCGCCGAACCAGAACAATTCCGTGACAGCGTTCGTGGACAAGTTCATGCGCGGCAAGAACGCCAATACCGATATCCACGTCAAGCCTACGAACGGCAAGGGTTTCAAGATTGATAACTATGCCGACTGGATTGACTGGGAAACGCCTTCGCTCCCGTACGAAGAACCCAAGCCGGACACTTCTAAGCAGGACACGACCGTGCAGGATACTTCCAAACAGGACACTTCGAAGACCTCCCTGAAGATGGCACACCTCGCTCCGTCAATGAACATGTTCGTATCAAACGGCTTCTTGCATGTACAAGGCGCACCCGAGGGCACCAAAGTCCGCTTGTTCGACTTGCAGGGTAACCTCGTCCGTGAATTTGGCGAAAAAGGCGGAAATCTCGCAGGCATTCGCGTCGGTAAGTTGACCGCTGTATTTGTCAGTAGTTGTGGCCAAAAGCTCGGCCATAAATCGTTCAGCTACACTGGACTCTAGTAGCCAACCAGAGCTTATTCCAAATTATTCCTTATTGATTCGAAAAAACTCCCCGACGAACGCCGGGGAGTTTTCGTTGCAACAAAGAGCCTTAGCGCAGATTCACTTTCAACTGACGATTACCGCTTTTGGCGATATAGACGCCTTGGCGCAAGCCCTGCAACGAAAGCTCGGAAATTCCTCTGCGGAGCATGTTGCCATTCATATCGAACAGCTTGATGGCTCCACTAGCATAAAGCATCGCTCCTTCGCGGCGGAGATTAACGCGACCAAAAGAACTCGTAACGCCGCCATTCCGCACGGCAATCGTTCCGGCACCGCCTTCCACAAAGTTTTCGTCATGAGTAATTCCCGTATTCACGTAGTCACCAAGACCATCCGCTTTCCGCATAATGTCTAGCACATCTTTGTCAAAAATGGAGCCATCGGGCTCACTCTGCCTGCGGATAATGGTCATGTTGTTTTCACCTTCGTGACCCGTATCCCAAGCAATCGGCACCACCTGATTCGCCTTGCAGGAACTCATGAACGCCTGGTAATATTCAAGGCGACCTTTGCGGTGCTTGTCATAGTTGCTACCCGCAAGCACGCCTACGCGGTCATTTGCGCCAAATTCACCGATAATCACCGGCACGCCTTTATCCACGTAGTTTTTCTTCATCTTGCCAAGCGATGCATCCATCTGGCTCTTGGTGCAAGGATCTCCCATGCCGCCACCCCAAGCGTTGTAGCCGCAATTATGGACGATATCGTCACCCGTAGCAAGATTGTCGCCCGTACCCCAATAATACTGTGGTTCCACAATGGCGCCCCAGTTGGCAGGTTCATTCATCAGCGTATAGGTGTACGGATCGTAGTAGTGAACCTCAAACATCAAACGGTTCTCGATCACGTCTTTCGGGAGCTTGTCCACCGTATAGACTTCAACCGATCGGTCAATACTCGTAGAAGGCCCTTGAATCACAAGCGTACGGCTTGCGTTGTTACCACCCGTGGCACGCACGGCGTCTACGAAAGTCTGGTGGTATGTTGCCAAGATTTCGGTTTCATGCTTGTAATTATCGTCAGTCGTAGCAGGCTCGTTTGCGCTCGCGAAAAGCAGGCGTTCGTTGTAGTTCTTGAAGCGTGTGGCAATCTGGGTCCAGTACGCCTTTTGCTTGGCGTTCACCTCATCCTTCTTGTCGTCACTCAAGTTCCCTTCGAGCCAGCCGCCATCCCAATGAATGTTGAGAACCGTCACTAACCCTGCGCGCATGCACATGTCCACCACCGTCTGCACGGAATCCATCCAACTTTCGTTAATGACTCCGTCTTTGGCGTGGCTATCCCAGGCGCAAGGAATGCGAATCGTGCTGAATCCGGCCGCCTTCACCGAATCGATGTAGGCCTCCGTCGGGAACTTATTGCCCCAACCGGTCGGATTGCCCGGCACTTCCATCGTGTTACCGATGTTGATGCCGAAGCCCATTTTATTGAAGATTTCGGTCGCAGTCGGAAGCGTAGCGCCCCACGACATCGAAACCAAAGACACGGAAGCGGCCACCGCCGCAGTCCTGAGGATGCGTCTTTTCATAACAACCCTTTAGCGCCTCTAACTCCAGAGGCACTTATTTAAACAACCTTGCCCTAAATATAATATCAAAAAGGGGACGCTCACGGCATCCCCAAAATATTCTTTTTTGACAAAAAATCCACACCGGCAAGCGCGTTGCCGAATGGGGTTTAAGGGCAAGACAACTTGCGTTGCGAAGTAAAGTTCCCCGCCGTCAAGCGCACCACGAATGCGCCGTGGCTCATGCCCGCAAGATCAAGCGTCATCGCGCTGCCGGAGAACTTTTCCGAATAGAGCAAGCGGCCCTGCATATCAAACAGACGTACCGTCTTTAAACCCGGCATATCGGCCAGTACATGAAGCTGGCGGCCTTCCAGCGAGTAACGCACCTGCGGCATTACGGCGCCGGCATCCGCGATACCCATAAACGCAGACGAGCTGGAACGCTGCCAGATATTGAAGCTAGACGAAGACACAATCTTTACGCTGGAGCTAGAAGCGACACTGCTTGACGAATTCCGTTCACTGCTAGAGCTGCGTACGCTGCTAGAACTTCTGGCCAAACTACTGGAACTTCTCGCAATACTACTGGAGCTTCTGGCGATACTGCTAGAACTAGCAATGCTGCTGGAACTGGCGACAGATGAACTCGATTCTTCGGGGCAAGCCGAAAGCGACATTCCCTGCGATGTGGTAAAGCAAGCCCTGTCGTTACCGTCTAGCACAATATTGTAAACGCCCGGCACAGAGGCTTTGCCATTCTTGTTTACGTAAGTGAAATTGGCGTAATAGCCCTTAGCGCCCTGCACGGCCACAATCGCCACTCGCTGGTGGTTAATGTCACCGTTTGCATTATTGTTCGTCACGCAAATTTTCTGGTCAAAGTCAATATACCACACGTACACGCCATTGGCACTGGAACGCGCACCCCAGCCCAGAGAATTCTTGACATACGAATCATATGATTCCGCAGGGCGATATTCAACAACAAAGTATTCGTCGTTTTGGTTCGGGTTCGTAACGGAATACGCCTCCATCTTGCTCAACTTCTTGAGCGAGTATGTTTTATCGGCTTCCAATTCTTTCAGCTTCAGCCAGCCCATGATTTCTTTTTCGTAGGCGGAATAGCCCATGGGTGCATTGCCCTCATTCATCGTAGAGCCGTTATACATACCCAGCGACATAATGTCGTAGACACTCGGACCGTCGACCTGGTTGTTGTTTGCGTCCTTGCCGTAATGGTCATTCAAGCCCATCACATGACTGAACTCATGGGCAAACGTACCCATCTTGTTGATTTTCGAATTTCTGGAACCGTCCGCATACTGGGCGATAAACAAGTACTTGTCAAAAGTGTAGCCGCCTGTTTTATACGCCGAAGGGAACCAACCCGAAGAAGATCCGTTCGACTGCATCCAGAACTGGTGTCCCCAGAACAGACCGCTCTGCTTAAGGGCATCTTCTTCCATACCCGGGAACAAGAAGATAAAGCCATCGACATTGGTTCCGCTGAAACAATACTTGGCCGCATTAGCCTGGAAATCGGCACGTTTTGCCAACTCCGTAAGGCCCTCGGCAGTAAACTGGCCTTCCTTAAAATTGTCGCCGGTGCCATAGTCCGTCAACGCCTTGTTGAGCTTGATCGGGTACACGTCGAAATGCGGCGAGAACATGCTGTCGGACACATACAAGAAGTAGTCACGCAAGCTTCCGATATTGTTGTTGACGTTGTAGCCCGGCTTGTTCAAGAAATCATAGAACGCAGCCGAATCGCCATGATTTTTATCGGACGTGCCAATCAGAAGTACCGGGAACCAGCGCTCTCCCTTCGTCCACTTTTCAGAAACCGCACGGCGAAGCATCAAGGCAGATACGCCATCTTGGTTGTATGCCATTACAGGCGTATGGGTAAACTTCTGTTCGCTGTTCAGTCCTTCTTCATCGGGAAATCGGCCACCATTCAGTTCTTGGTGCTTTTGATGAACCGCCTCCTGATTTAAACCGTTCAAAAAGGATTTTTCTTCAGCGGTGCGATCCACCGGATTTTTAGCTATAAAATCGCTTGCAGAACCATCTTGGTCCACATACACATAGCTACCATCTCCGTTGCCCATCACTAAAATTCCGTCGGACGTTTCAGTATAGTGGTAATGTTCATCACCGAAATGACGAATCGAAACGGAGCTTCCGTCTTTGTTGGAAACAGTCTGGAAACCCGGAGCAGCCGGACGCGCACTCACTTGCGAAACCAGAGTGCATACCGCTGCCATCATGTATACAAATAACACCTTTTTCATTTCCCAAAATCCTCATCTATAAAATAACCCCTTTTTTCCGAAATATTCCAACTTGTTGTAGTAAAAATGTGTTAGCATCGTGTAATAAAAGCTTAAAAACAGCTCATTTTGACGAATTCGGTGTAAAAATTCCCATTTCTTAGCCGTTTCCCGCCATTTTGTGACCTGCGTAACATGTTCTCAAAAATTTCAAAAAAAAATATACAATATCCGCGTAAAAAAAACTATATTAAGACCGTGAATCGTTTTTTAGACATATACCAGTTTACTCACTTCCGCAAGTTCTTGGAAGAATACCAGGTTGCCCGTGCCAAAGAGGAACCCGGTTTTACCCGTACTGAAATTTGCAACCTGCTCGGCCTCGAAAAGAGCCGCAGTTACTTTGCAGATGTTGTCAGGGGCAAAAAGGTTAGCCCCCGCATGGTGCAAAAATTTATTGAAATCCTGGAACTCGACAAAAAAGAAGCCAAATACTTCGAAACCCTGGTCGAACTGGACCAGGCCAAAAACGAATCTATTCGTAACGCCGCGATGCAGGAGCTCTTGAAGCAGCACCCGAATCCGCAGCACATTTTAAACGAAGACGCCTACGACTACTACAGCCACTGGTACAACAGCGCCCTTTTCGCAATCCTCGACGCCATGGACGTGGACGACGACATGACTCCGGTGCAAAAGCGTATATTCCCCAAGGTTCCGCTCGGAAAGCTCAAGGACTCGCTTGCACTCCTGGAGCGCCTCGGACTTGCGCGCAAGAACGAAAACGGCTTCTGGAAGCCCACCAAAGAAAGTATCAGCAGCGGCCCGTACAACAACGCGGAACTCATCAAGCAATACCAACTGCAATGCTTCGAACTTTCGAAACAGGCCCTGATGACGCCGCCCAAGCAGCCGACCGTCATGAGTACGCTCACCTTCAGTATTTCGAGCGAGGCATACAAGAAACTCGAGGCGGAACTACAGGAATTCAAGGCGAAGGCAAGGCGCATTATTGGCGAAGACAAGGAACAAGCCGACGGCGTGTACCAAATGAATATTCACCTGTTCTCAAATTTGGAGTAAACCATGACAAGACGAGAAATGACAAAATTTGCAACGCTCGCCTTCTCCATGGCGACACTTTTCAGCGCATGCGCAATACCCGAAGACAACGGGACCTCTACCGCAGGCGTACTCACCGAGACAGAATCCGGGCACACCGTGGCTTTCGCCATTGAAGAAGATCTTGACCATGTCATGGTCCCCATGTCCGCCAAAAAATCGGGAACAGTCCAGTTTGCCCTGACAAAGATTGTAGACGGGAAAACCAAGTTAATGGATTCCGCCACTGTCGAATACGGGGATTACGCCGTATTCGAAGACATAACGGGCGCTTACAGCGTCGTTGCGACCGCAATAGGACTAAACGGCGAAAAAGACACGCTCTACGGCGTCGACATTTTGAAAAGGAACGATGTCGACACCGTCGTGGTCGGAGTTCGAAAGCCAGCCACATTACAGATTTCAACCGATTACAAGATTTGGGAAAATTCCGATTCTGTCAGTGTATTCGCCAAAGGCGACACGCTCTGCATTACAGGCACACTCGCTTGCAAGCAAGTCACCAAAGAAGACATTAAACAAGGCTATGCCACCCTCGGAAACATTCCGCTTTTCAACAATGGCGATGTTGCAAAGCAAATTGAGATTTCTAACGGCGAAGATTTCCGCGCTGTCGGAGTCACGCTGAACCTGAACGCCGGCGACACTCTGTTCGTTGACAACGTCTTGAGCATCAAACATCTCTACGACATCGAGCTTACCTTGCCGAAGTCAGACCTGTTCGATTCCCTGGGTGAATACTCGCTAGATTCGCTTATAGTGCCGATCCATTTCTGGTACAACAGCAAATCTTACATAAGAAACGCCAGTTACTACACAGATAAATTTATTGACGCTCAGAAAAACATTCTTCTTGGACCAAGATACAGCAGAGTGTTCGCAGAAGACTCCTTTTACGCCTGGTATGTGATTCCCAAGATGGATTCCACAACCACTTTGACCGCATTCGAAGGAGATATCAACTGGGACAACGTTCCTAGTTCGTATGACCGCATTCGCGAGTTCGTTTCTGAGCCCGTAACCGATTCTCTCCTTACGACCCGCACGGTATTTACCGACAGCAGTTTCGCACTTTCGTTCTGGTTCGAACTGGATAGTCTTGAAAAAGACGGTCGTCTGTTCTACTCGGGCACCGACAGCCTGGGCTTTGAAATCCGCCGCTGTGAAAAGGATTCCACCGCACTCTGCGCAAAAATCTACAATGGCATCGATACGGTATCGACCGACTCTATCGAATACGGCAAGGCAAGCGTCATTGACGGCAAACGCCACCACTATTCATTCGTCATTCACAAAAAGCACCTGACGATTGCCATAGACGGCGAAACCGTTCGCGACACCGACCTCAAGCTTTCAACGGAATTCTTCAAACTCGAAGAAATCTACACCGGCAGCGCACCAGCGCAAGACGTAATGCTCTACTCTTTCGGCGATTTCATCAAGTACAAGAGCGACAAGAACTGGACACGCCTCAAGGCCTGGCTCTACGCCTTCTACGAAATGCAGAAATAAATTACTCGCCGACAACGAGCTTCAAGTAAAGTTCCTTGAGGGCGTCACCCCAGAGGTACATGAAAGGGGCGGCCACCGCAAGGAACGGGCCAAAGGGAATCTGGCCGGCGCCTTCATCTTCGGCATCGTCATTGTTTTGCGAAGCCTTGTTTTGAGCAGCCTTTTTAGCAGCCCTGCGTTCAGCAACCTTTGCATACGGCACCATAATGAGAATGCCAAGAATCGAAGCGACCACCAAGACTTCGACCGCGCGGGTCACACCCATAATCGCGCCAAAACCGGCCAGCAACTTGACATCGCCAAAGCCCATGGCAGCCTTGTTCAGCACCTTGGTCGCCACCCAGCCGAGCAGGTAAAGTCCACCGCCCGCGGCAACAGCGCCCACAATACTTTCAACCGGAGTCATGCCGCCCGGAATAAAAGAAATCACAAGGCCTGCGACAATGCCACCCACCGAAATGGAATCAGGAATTAATTTGTACTTGAAATCAACAGCGCTGACCGGGTAAATGCCAAGCAAGAGCCAGAAAAGCGCCAAGGCATCGGCCCACACTTCGAGGCTTTGTACCGGTGCGGTAAAATCCGTAGTAAAACCGGTAGCCGCATAAAGGGCTAGCGCCCCCAGAAGACCGCACAGGGATTCCCCAATCGGGTAAATAATGCTAATAGGCTGCTTGCAGCAGGCACTTTTCCCTCTTAGAATAATCCAACCAATAATAGGCAAGTTGTAATACAGCGGAATATGCTTCTTGCAAAGCGGGCAGTGCGAAGGCGGGTTAATCAGCGAAATTCCGCGGGGCATGCGGTACACAATTACGTTATAAAAACTGCCAACGCAGGCGCCCAGCACAAAAAATACGGCCAGGCTGTACCAAAGGGGGATTTCTTCCATAAACTTGCTCCATCAGTGTAAATTTTCACTCACGCTTTTCAAATAAAAAAGATAGATTTAAAGTGTAAAAATTGTTTAGTATTTAATTGAGGATGTGCTATGCGTGTACCCCATTTTTTATTGTTCACCCTCGGCCTTAGCGCTACGCTAGCCCTTTTCGGATGTTCTAGGGAGTCGTCCGTCAAGGAAAACGTAAATCTGAAGAATAACCACTCTCGCGTATTCGCCTTCGACAAGCCGATCGAAGATGCGCAGGCATTCGCCGACTCCATGGCAAACGTCGCCGCAAGCGAAGCGGACACCATTCCGGACACCCTGACCGTGACCGTGAACGACTCCGTGTACCTGATCGGTCTCTTGCCCTACAACGTGGACAAGATATACAGGTTCCAGTGGACGCTTACCAAAAAGAACGGCAAGGACACCATTATTATTGGTGACAACGCCAAACCGCAAGCATGGGCTTACGCAAAACCGGGTCTCTACGAACCCAAATTCGTCGCCTTTGACGGCAACAACGCAACCGATACCGCCGGTACCGCCACCCGCAAGTCTTGGATCCGCGTCATCGACACCAAGCCGATCCTGGTCCTCCCCAAGGACACCCTCTGGACCAAGCACGACGGCGACATCACCTTCCCGATTCTCGCAACCGATTCCTTCGGAACGATTGTCGACGTCATGATCGACCTGGACGCAAGCGGCAAAAAGGAATCCGCCAAGACCGTCAAGTACAAGAGGTACGAAGACAACGACTCGCTCTACCTGACCATCAAGAACAAAGACGCCAAGATGGATTCGCTCGGCAACCAGAAGATTTACGTAATCGTAAAAGACGACGATGGCAACGAAACCAAGGACAGCGTGAACTTGCACTTCAACCGCATCCCAAGGCTCAAGGTCATTTATCCGCAAGACGGCGCACGCCACAACATTAACGATCGATTCTACTTCTACTACGAAGGCGAAGACGACGACAACCCGCAAGACCTGCAGTACTTTATTTACGCCCAGGTTTCCAAGAACGGACAGCCTCCGCAAAAGGCGTTTACCGACGAGGACTTGATTGCAAAGGCATTCACCTCGAACATCTTTGAACCGATCGATGCCAACGGCAAGAACAACATCACCCTGATTAGCGACCCCGGCAAGACCATGACGGGCCGCATTTACTGGGACATGTACGCCACCGACGGTTACGACATCGTAAGACTCACCCGTATTTCTACTGGCGAAGAGACAAGCCGTCCGTGGAACTTCTATATCGGCGACTTGAGCTCGACACAAGGTTCGTTCACCGGCGTCGTCAAATACCAGGGCCGTACGGTTCATTCCGGCATTCACGTGGAATTCAACAACGGCAACAAGACCTTCGACGCTTACACCGACAGCAAGGGTAACTACACCGTCAAGGCCGATGCCGGCAACTACACCGCAACCATTACTTCCGATTCGCTCAAGGAATACCAGAGCGCAACGGTCAAGGATCTCTTTATCGAATCGGGCAGCCTGCTACGCATGGACGAAATCGAATTGAAAGATTCCGTCAAGCCTGTCCTGCTCGTAAAGAACATCGACACGCTCAGGACCCGCAACTACAATCAGACCATCTACGTCCGCGACTTGGGTGCAGGCATCGAATCGGTCAGCGCAAGCATTGACGGCGAGGCAAAGTCCTTGACATGCAGTGTCAGCGAAGACAGCGCCGTTTTCAACTGCGCCCTGGACCTGAAAAACCTGCTCGACGGTGACCACAAACTCGTTTACAACGCCAAGGATAAAGCCGGCAATGTCGAAAAGTTGGAACAGACTATTACTATCATGGCGACTAAGATTGCTCTCAATGTCAACGGAGACAAGAACGCTCGTATTGGCGAAGGCGAATCGCTCGTATTTACGGCGACCATCAGCGAAGCGGTTCCTGCTCCCAAGAAAGTTGAATGGTCCTGGGACTTGAACGACACCAAGAAAACAGGCGATGTCGACGAAGACGGGAAGGCCACAATCACATACACTTACGACCAGCTCAAGGATTTAGCTGTCGCAGGCAGCGAATACCTGATGACGGTATCTTACACCGAAAACGGAGCAAACGTAAAGGCCCAGGTCAAGTTCGGTATCCGCGGAGACGACCCCACAATCATCTTTGCGGAGCCCGCTTTCGACGATACCGTAAGCCTTAACGACCCAATCGCATTCAAGATTAAAACCTATCCGGGCAAGGCCAGCACAAGCATGGTTGTCAAGTGGAACTGTTCCAACAGCGATAAGCTAGCTACCGGTTACAGCTGCCCTGCAGACGATACCAAGGAAGCAAACCTGGCTTACAAGGCTGTAGGCACATACACGGTTACCGTAACCGTTACAGACCAGGACAACAAATCCGGTACAGCCTCTACCAAGGTAATCGTGATAAGCGACCCACCGACGATTGATGTCACTACAGACAGCAAGACGAACGAATACAAGATCAACAGCGTTGTCACCGTGAAGGCGTCTGCAAGCGACAAGTTCGGCACCATCAACAAGATTGAATGGGGCTGCAGCAACGGAATGGTCAGCTACGACTACAAGAAAGACATTGACCCGCCCGCAGCATCGGTCAGCGATATCGCCCTCCAGTTGACACTTCCGGGCGCCGAAGTCAATAACCACCGCTGCATCTTTAGGGCAACCGACGACGACGGCGAACAAGGCTTCGACACACTCACCTTCAAGACTTTGCTCGACCCGCCCACCGTGCGCCTGAACACCAAGAGAGACACGGTCAAGATCAACAGCAACCAGACTATTAAGGCAAACGCTACCGACAAGCTCGGTTACATTGCCAAGTACGAAAACGCCTGTAGCGAAAACTTGAACGAACTCAAGAACCCGACGTGGGAAGAATCGACCTCGTCCCAGTTCACCGTGCGCATGCCGCAGACTGCAACGGATGCCTACTACTGCGTGGTTCAGGTCACCGATGATGACGGCAACACCGCCCGCGACACGGCAATTTACAAGGTCATTGTCGGCATGCCGTCTGTCACAGCCTATGTCAACCACAACAAGGTCACCATCAAGGACGTCGTCGAACTGAACGCGCACGCCCAAGATTCCTTGGGCAGCATCGCCAAGTACGAATGGGGCTGCGGTTCCGCCTCGGCCGAAAACATCGGCTTTACCTATTCGTCGTCCACGACGCCGCGCACGACCATGACCATGCCTTCTACCGCCCAGAACGGCTACAAGTGCATTGCCCGCGTCACCGATGACGACGGCAACATTGCCAAGGACACTGTCGAAATCGATATCGTCCTTGCACCGCCGAGCATCGAAGTGACCAAGAAGAACTTGACCGTTCGCGAAGGCTACAACATCACCTTGAACGCCGACGCCTACGACAACAACAACCTGCCTTCGGACCCGGGCAGCATTGCCAAGCGCGAATGGAGCTGCGGCACGCCCGAACAGATTGCAGGCAAGTGGAGAACCGTAAGCGACTTTGACACCGTCTGGAAAGCGCCTGCCGCCGAAACGCAGTTCTACTGCGTTGCCCGCGCCACCGACAACGACGGCAACATGGTTTCCGACACCATGAAGATTACCTTCTCCACGGACATTCCGCTGATTCGCGTCAAGGAAGAACTCATCTATATTAACGAAGGCGACGGATTCACTCTCGACGCCACCGTAAACGACGTATGGCAAGGCATTGACTGGTTCACCTGGGAATGTAAGGACAAGGCCACCGGCAAGACTTTGGAATCCAAGGTCAGCAAATACGACTACGCAGCCAACGGCAAATCGTTCCGGATCAGCAAGGATTCGACTTACTCCGAAAAGGGTAAAGACATGAATTGTATTGTGTCCGCTCAGGAAACCAGCACCAAGGCAACCTTCAGCGATACGACCGCAGTCCTCTTGATGAAACACCATCCGGTAGGCGTGATTTCGGCAGCGGACACCGTTTACCTATGGAGTGGCGACGAAGCGGTCGATGATGAAGCCATCTACTTCTACACGCCGGAATGGAACGCCAAGAATTCTATCATGGGAGACCTCGGTAACGAAAGCATGCAGGATTACTGGTGGAAATTCAGCAATGTCGACGGCAACTTCTATCAGGGCAAGAAAGACGGTACCCTTGATACAAGCATCGCCGAATTCAACACGGCCTTCATCCGTAAAACGACCGAAGGCTCCATGACCATTACTCTGGACTATCGCGACAGCACGTCTACAGCCCCGACGCATTCCTTCTACAACAGGCACCGCGCCGAAGAAGTCAGCCGCAAGGTGTACTTCCGCAAGGCATGGCAGAACCAGGGCAAGGACACCGTCTTCGCTCAGACGAGCGTCAATACGGCACCGGCAATGGCCCTTGTAAACAACAAGCCTGTCGTTGCTTATCTTGAAAGCAAGAACGTCCTTGCGGCGGCACGCTTTGACGGAAGCGTATGGAAATCGCTCGGAACGGTTTCGCTAACCGATTCCATTTCACAGATCTACGTAAACGCCCATGGAGGAAACTTCTACGTCGGCGCTCTGGAAAGCAGCAAGAAACTCTCCGTCTACAAGTCGACAGGCGGAACGTCGGCTCTTTCGACCGTCGGCTCAGCATTCACCAAGGCGCTCGCCGCAAAAATCGTGAGCAAGGAGTCCGAATCGTCCCCGCATGTCGTGCTGCTGAACAGCGATGACCAGAAGATCTACCTGTACGACTTCAATGGCAGCACCTGGAGCAAGAACACAAAGTTCGGCACATTCGACGGCAACCAGAACTACCGCGAAGTCGAAGCCACCTACGATGGCAACGGCAAGCTGATCGTGATGGGCATTACGACCGGTTACACCGCCTACTACGGACTATACAAGACCGACTACTCGCTGATCAAATGGAACGGTTTCAGCGCAGCGGATGCAAGCCAGCCCAAGCTCGTTTGCGACGGATCCACCATCTACATGGGCTTCCTGAGCCGCGACGTAAACACCTACGGTCCGCGCATGGGTAAGGGAACGATTAAGGAGGGCGAAATCTCCTGGATCAAGCAGAACTCCAAGTTCGCAAGTTCCCCGATTTCCGAAGGCATCATCGCCTACCACATGAGTTTAGTCATCCATAACGGAATCATCTACGCCGCCGTCGACGACAACGGCAAGGCAGCCTACTCGCAGGTGCATGTCTACAGGTACGAAAACAACAAGTGGCACCTGCACGGCGAAAACCAACTGCCCTACTTCAACACGGTCTTCTACAAAAGCAAGGGATACTTCCTGCGCGGCTGGGGTCCGATGCTCGACATCGATGGTTCCGGCAAAGTTTACTTATCCATGCTCGCCCGCGAAAACGTGGGCGGGGCAAGCCGCAACAACGGCCCGCTCGTCATGAAGTACGTGGCCGACAACTGGGAGATTAAATAATGAATATTGAAATTGCCTCTATTTGTGATGCTGCAACCGCCAACGGCGCTGGCGGACGCTTGAATATCCTTGGAGCTTTCGACCGTATATATGCAAACTTTCCGCTGGTGATTCCGCAGTGCTCTACGGCTTTTAGAATCCGTTACATGCGCAGCGAAGCGGGCCTGCACGACTTGACTCTTGTATTCGAAGACGTTTGCGGCAAGCCAATCGTGCCGCCCATGCAGTCCAAGATTCCGCTGGAACCTGTGGCCCAGGGCTTTGACACCGCCGCGGTGAACATGGTCCTGAACTTGCAGCGTTTCCAGATCAAGCGCCCAGACAAGTACATCATCCGCTTGCTGGTCGACGGCGAAGAATTGGTCAGCTTGCCGCTGTATGCGCTCGAAGCACCGCAGCAGGGCGGTCAGGCTCCCGACGCCCCGATTGCCCAGGGCGAGCAGGACTTGCCGAATTAGACGAGAGACGAAAGGACGCCGCTAAGCGGCTACAGACGAGAGACTGCGACGCAGAATGCGGCGCACATCGGGGCCCCGATTGCAGCCGCTTCCAAGTCCACAAAATGAACCGCTACAGGTTCAACAGAATCCGGCCGCTCCACAAGCACCGGATTTTTTTGCATATCACGCCTAAGGGAGCCTTCAAAGAATTCACCGCCCACACACTTGTAAAACGCCTCCTTGCGGCACCAGAGCTTAAAGAATTCCTGCATGGCGCACGCTTCATCGAGGCCCGCAAGCCACGTAGATTCCTCTTTGCTAAAGAACCGTTCGGCCAGGTGCAGGCGTTTCGGCGAAAATTTCTCCAAATCCACCCCAATCTTCAAGCGACCACGGGAGCCGCGCTCACCATAGGCACACACGCAGTAGCCCTGGGAATGCGTCCAGTTCACATCAAAGTCTAGCTTCGGGAACTCGGGGCGAGGATTCACCTTGGACTCACACAGGTCGGCCGCACTCACGGGGCAGCCCGAATACTCCGACAGAAGGCCAAAAATCACCGAACGGTGATCCGGCTTTTGGGCAAACCCAACCAGGTGGATTACCCCCAAAGGAGTTTCGGCATCGAGCCTATGGATTTTATTTTCACTCATAATACGTTCAAACCAAAGATAATTTCTACTTTAGGGGCATGAATTTGACTTTCCACAAAAAAGCAGGTTTGGCCCTAGGTACAATCGCGCTTGCGCTCGCTGCATGCGGCGACATCAACAACAGCTGGGAAATCAAAGGCGGCGGCTACCTCAAGTACACGCTCAACGGCGACGGCCCTTACACCATCGAGCTCGACAAAAACGACGTAGAGCCCCCGTTTTACGTAAACAACAGCCATCACTACTTTTACTTTTGCACACGAATCGAAGAAAGCAAGGAAGGCGACCAGCTTTCGCTCATGGTCAACAGCCCCCAGACCGGCAAAGATCTCACTCCGGTGGGCCGAGCAAGCTTGAACGGCAGAATGCAGACCGTTTCATGGTTCCGCGCCAATTTCGCGACAGAGGCCCCCCTTATCGTCGACAGCAGCACCATCAAGTTCGACGAAATCATCAAGGATTCCCTGTGGACAGCCGATTTGGACCTGTATTTCATGGATTGTCGTTCCGGAAGTTGCAGCGACAGCCTTCCACCGCTCCATTTGACCGGCCGATTCCGCTACTGGGTACCCGATTCAGAGAGATAAGTTGGCAGAACTTAGACCGCTGCGCTCTTAGAACTTAGAAAAAAACATCTAATCACTAAGATCTAAGTTCTAATAGCCCCTTGACAACCTAATTTATATTTTCTATAATTGGTCTCACCTCGGTCGATTAGCTCAGTTGGTTAGAGCGCTACCTTGACATGGTAGAGGTCACAGATTCGAGTTCTGTATCGACCACTGAAAGGACCTCGCTTTTAAGCGAGGTTTCTTTTTTTGCTTTCTTGCTCGTATAAAAAACAAAAACCGCCCGTAAGGCGGCCTTTGTTCAGGAAGAAATCCTTTAATTACTTGGCTGCAGTGGAGTCGACAACTTCCACCTTAGCAGCAGCGGCGCTATCCACGGCAACAGCGGCGGTGCTGTCAGCAGCGACGGCGGCAGCGCTGTCGGCGACGGCTTCAGCAGCCGGAGCGGCCGGGGCTTCGACAACCTTTTCGGCAGCAGCCGGAGCGGCAGGAGCGGCTTCAGCGGCCTTCGGAACCGGAGTGCCGAAGAAGTTCACCTTGGCAAGGAAAATCATCATCACCCAGGAGAGAGCAAGGCCGGAAATACCCATCACGATACCGGTCTTAGCCATACCGTTGGTGTCAGTGTAACCCGTAGCATGGGCAAGCGCGTTAGGCGGAGTAGAAATCGGGAGGCTCATGCCCAGAGAGCTTGCAAAGGCGACAGAAACGAGCAGGGCGGTCACGCCACCGAGGCCAACGAGGTTGTCCTGGCAAGCAATGCCCACGGCGCAAAGAATCGGAACCAAGAGCGTAGCCGTAGAAGTATGGCTCATGAAGTTAGCCATGAACAAGCAAATGACACCGCAACCGATCATGAGGGCGAGCGGAGACCAGCTTGCAAACGGAATCGTCTTGATCAAGTGAGCGGCAAGGCCAGTAGCGTTGAGGCCAACACCGAGAGCGAAACCGCCTGCTACGAGCCAGAGCACGTCCCAGCTCATTGCGTTCAGGTCTTTCTTGGTAATCACGCCAGTGAGTGCAAACACGGCCATCGGAATCATGGCAATCGCGTTGTCGTTAATACCGTGGACACCCTTACCGGTCACCCACAGGAGCACGCACACGACAAAGGTAATGTACACGATAATGGCCTTGGGGCTGGTATCGAACTTGCCGGCACCTTCAATGTTCAAGACCATTTCCTTCATCTTGATCGGGTAAATCTTGAGGAGCAAGAGCCAAGCAATCACCATCAAAACAATCACGTACGGAATACCGAAGGCCATCCACTGACCGAAGCTCACCGGGTTAGCAACGAGGTCGCCACGGGCAATAGCGTCGTTCAAGGCACCAAGGGCGATAGCGTTCGGGGGAGTACCGATCGGGGTGCCCATACCACCGATGTTGGCACCCAGCGGAATAGCGAGGGCAAAGGCTGCTTTACCGCGGTCATCTTCGTCGAAGAGTTTGAGCACCGGGGCGAGAATGGCAAGCATCATGGCGGCGGTTGCGGTGTTGCTCATGAACATGGAGAACACGGCCGTAATGAGCATGAGTCCGAGGAGCACGAACTTCGGGTTCTTTCCGAAGGGCTTCAGGAGCACGCGGGCGAGGTTCAAGTCCATCTTGTACTTGGTAGCGGCTGCAGCGAGGAAGAAGCCGCCCAAGAAAAGCATGATGATCGGGTTTGCAAACGTTGCCATAATGGACTTATGGCTGATCATGGTCACGCCGTCCACGCGGAAAGGCGTCAGGGACGAATCGGACATCGTCACGATCATGAGCACGATGACGAGCATCGAGGTCGACCAGATCGGGAACGGTTGGAGAATCCAGAAAAGCGCAGCCATGACGAATACGCCAATGACGCGAATTTCGAGCGGATTCAGGGGTCCCATGGGGCTTGCGGCATCGAATCCGAGGGATTCGTAGGGCAAGAAGAGGGCGACGATGGCAAGCACCGACGCGATGATGAACTTGATGAATTTAGCCTTTGTCATAGTGCGGCCAAATTTAGAAAAATGCCGCACTTATGGCAAGATTAGCGGGAAATTGCCACCTTGCGGACAGCATGGTGGCGGCCGAGGGTCACGCGGAGCAGGTACAGGCCCGGTTTCGGGGCTGTAAGTGCGAGCGTGTTGTGGCCTGCGGTCGATTTGGCGCTATAGGTGGCGGCAACCCGGCCCTTAAAGTCCACCAGCTGCACACGGTAGCCGGCACCGGCCAAGTCGCTGGACACGTCGAATCCGACCTGGAGGGCGCCCGGGACGCGCTCAAAGCGCAGATTTTCGATCTTCGAGGCGACGGTCGTGACTGCAGACGAGGTTACCTGGACGGTCGCCGTAGAGCCAGCGGCCTTAAGCAACACCTTCAAGGAGTCCCCGGCGCCCATTTCGGTCGTCTTGCCGTCAATCGTCACATAGACCTTCAGACCCATCTCGTTCAGGGCCTTTACGCCCTCAAACTTGAGGTAGCCCACGCGGTCAGTCGTCGCACTCAAGGCAAACTTCCATTCATGTCGGTCGTCTTCGGCACTCTTGATAGACTTGAGCAAAGCCTTCTTGCCTTCGACCACCGACAGATTCACAAAGTCGCCCATGCCTGCAGGCGGTTCCAGGCGTTCCTCGGCCGCGCCCACGCCAAGCACGTTCCAGGAATCGCTGTGGCCGCGCGTATCGCGAAGCTCGGCCTGCAAGGTCCAGCTTTCGCGAGTAGCCTTCGCCAAGGCGGCCTTCTGCAAAGCGCCAGTATTCACAGGATTATCGAACGAAGGTTCCGCCGCAAAGTCAATCGGGGTCTTGGTATCGGAATGCAGCCACACGGCCTCGTAAGGTTCCAGTTCAGTCACCGGAGCAAATCCAGACCCGGCAGACCACTTACAAATTTCAAAAGTATTCAAAATATTCTCGGGCAGTTTCACTCTCCAGCCGTAGGGGTTTGCCACCATGTTCCAGCCAGCATTCACTTCCCAAACGATTTGAGGAGCGCCCTGCACATTGCTGCCTGTTGCCACATCACGACGCAACGGGAGCGCCCTACCTTCCTGTGAATTGTACCAAATGCCCTGCTGCGCCTTCACAGCGCCGCCATTATACCTCTGGTACTTCCAGACAACGCCATATTCGGCAGACTCGTCCCAGTAATAGAATACCGGGTCGCCGTCCCACACAATCGCACTTTCGTCTACATCCGAAAGCGAAACCATGCGCCAGGTATTCGGAGCAACGGCAATTTCGGGCAAAACCGTAAACACCTCCGTTACATACGACACAGAGTCAACACTGCCGCTCTTCATTTTCACGTTGACACGATAGACACCCGGCAACAGCGGGAACACATCCCAGTTGAGAGAGCCATTGCCAGCAACACTATCCACCAACGGTTTAACCTCTACACCCAAAGCATCTAGAAGCGTCGCACGCAATTCTGCAACGGCACCTTGTTCCACATGCCATTCAATAGGCAGACGCATTGCATTTCCATTTCTAGTCCCAGACAACACCACCTGACGAGGAGTTAACGAAACAACACCATTAGGACTGACCACCGGCTCCCTGTATTCCGAGAAGTAGGCCTTCATCGGCAAATAGCCCGTAATGGAATCCGCCAAGACATCGCCATCGGCAAGCTTAATACGGCCGTCGATTACAACGGAATCGAGCTTATAGCCTTCCTGAGGAACGCCATGAATCACCCACTTGGAGTGAGCAAATTCTAGCGGCAAAAGCATCGTGGAATCGGCCGCAAAAGAATGCATCTTTACGGAGCCATCATCCACTTCGCCAATTTCCACAGTCCCATGGTCCGATTCCAGTTTCAGGCGACGGTAATCTGCATTTGCCACGCAAGCATCCGCATTGCCCCATACCCCATACAAAGTTTTTTCGCTCGTCACCTTGGCACTCAAAACATCACTCGAGACCGAGCCATGATCATAATCTGCACCATCAGGCGTTACAGACCATCCAAGCACGCATTCCGTCGGGGTATAGACCCACATAGGCAAATCAGTGGTTCCACCATCCACCAAGTGAAGCGTCTCCTTGTAAGAATCATAGCCATAAAAGACATTGTTTCGACCGACTTTAACATCAACATCAATGTAACCACCAAACATGGCATACAGCGTATCCGTCACACCCGCCGCAGGCGCAATCTTGAACGAAGTATCTTGAGAACCAAGCGGAATCGACAATTCAGTTCCATCAGCCTTTTTCAACGTGAGTTTTGCAAGATCGTAATCCTTATTGGTCTGGGTAGATGTCACATGCAGAGTCATCGGTTCGGCAGAGGTCGGAACTTCAAGTCTTCCATCGACAAAGTCGTGTTTTAAAATCACCTTTTCTTTTCCTGGGTTACGGTAAGACTGGCTCAACATAACCGTACCAAAATTACCTTCGGCACCCGTTTTGTCAACCACCTTCAAAAGCACTTCGGCTTTTTCAACCGTACAGCCAGCATCCCAGGCTCCATACAGGTCGAACGCGCCTGCATCTTTCGGATTCGCCTTTTCAAGTAGCGTGCCATCCATTTTTATCGACGGCGTCAACGCTGGATTTTCAGCATTTTCAATCCAGCCGGTAAAGCAGGCATCCGTTGCAAGCAGACCTTCGGGGAGTTTTGCCGTTTCGTCATTTTCGCGGGAATAAGAATCCTTAATCACAAATTCATCCGTCAGGAATACGTTCTTGCCGCCCGCGTTTATATCGAATGCAACCTTATACGGGATTCCCGTCAGATGAGGTTCCACGGCCATGAACATTGGCGCCTTCGCAGCCATTTGGGGAACAACTATAGACATGGCCTGGGCCATCGAATCCAAGTTCAACATTTCATCGGCGTCAAGCTTCGTCGACCACTTCATCAACCGAGACTTGCCGCTGGTTACCATTGCATTCAACTGATTTTCTATGTCTGATTCACTATTGAAATAGTTCTTGGAAAGATCTCCATACATATTAGTTTCTGCGCACTTCGCCGTTTTGCTTCCTTCATTATAACATTCTTTAATCACGTCTGTAGATGTTTCGTTCAATCCGAGCCAAAAATCAACTATTAAAGAATCCAGCTTAAAGCCACGTTCTGCCAGGTTGAACCCATACTTCGAAGCCATGTCTACATCGGATCGCAAAGGCTGGGTGATTCCTAGCTCATACGAATCAATCTCATCAAGTGCATCATTTTTATTATAGCCGTATGTGGTAACATTGATTTTAGCTTTGCTATTGAACAATCCTATATCCAGCTGCGGCATGTAGCTAATGCCCTCGCTTAAATCAACCAGCTTATAGTATAACTGTATTTCATCTCCATTGTTATTGTTTATATGCGTTCTCACTTCCTTAAGAACAGCCTCAATATTATTCATTTGCTTTTGCGCCAACGAAATTCCACTTGCAAAAACATTTTTGCAACCGGCAAAGAACGCTGCGCCCGCCGGACACGTATACGCTTGATATAAAACCAATTCATATTTGGCATTGTTATAATCTAAAAGAGCCGTCGGAACGATATCCTTACTAGACAACAGGCGAACTTTTTCCACCTTCGGCCATGCAAAAGTCACGTCATCCACATAATCGTCCATTGACACAGGCATAGGAGTTCCCCCGCTTAACTGAGCCGGATTTTCTAGATAGTAAGTCACCTTTATTTCACGGTCCGTTAAGCCTTTCGCTTTATCATCTTTGGAAAATTTTTGACTAAAAGCATAAGCGCTGCCGTCATCATCAACAATCATTAAACCGGCGCTCAAAAATTCAGAATTCAAGCCCGATTTTAACATTTTATCATTTTCTGTATAGACATACAAGGAACATTTTCCGGCTTCACATTTTGCCGGCAAATAATCTTTTAAAGCAACCTTATCTTCATCCTTCAATTCTTTATAATCCGCATCTGTCAAGCTAATCGCTAGTTTATATGCAGTTCTTTCTTTCGACGAAATCACAGGCAAACTTGACGGTTCACTTTCCCAAGTGACAGTGGAACCACTAGGTTGCGTTGCATTCATCACGTAAGTAAACAAGCGAGACTTCATGACATCGGCATCGATAACGCCGTTATACCCCAATGCACCAGTTTCCGCATTCACAATAATATCACCGGAGCCATCCTTTTTCAACTCACCATCGGCACTCAACGTCGAATCTGCTTTCGAATTCAATGTATTGCGGTAATTGTAACGCACATCTACCGACGACGAATACGTTTTATTCCAAGTCGAAACAGGAATTTCCTTATTATCGACCTCCACGACGCCAACTGCAAGGTAAGTTCCCATATCAATTGAGCCATAATGAAAATTATTTCTTACATTGATTTTTGATTCAGAATTGTTACCCTGAAGCTTTCCAGCAACATACCCTCGACAAATCTTTGAACCCGCAGCTCCTACAGCTTTTTTAACAAGCAAATCACCCACAGAGGTATTGTTGTATATCTTCGCTCCGTAAGACCACGTTAAACCTACTTCAGCACCAACACCCCCCGGAGCAGTCAAAAGATCGTTAGCGATGTAGATATTGCCTTCGGCATGGTTTTGCAGGATATTGATATTTCCGCCACGAGTCACCGCATTACCCACCAAATAGCTGGCATTGACCAAAATGCATTCTTTTGCAGTAGTCGTAATTAAATTCGATTTTTTAGCTTTAACGTTTGATTTTAAAATACGAAGAGAGCCGCTACCGATGATATCATCTTTTTCAAGATTCACTCTTCCCAAAATTCCGCCTGCATAGACATTTCTCGAAGATGTCAACATTTCAGCCGTTACCGTATTGTTTTCTGCCAAAACATCAACAAGGGAAACGCCGTCTTCTTTACCTGTAATAAATCCTGCAAGTCCTCCCATATAGGCCGTTCCTGCAAGATCCTTATCCCCACGCCAATCCGCCGAGACATCGACTGTATCATTCGACAAAACAACTTTTCCCCTTAGCCAAATCCATTCGCCAACAAGTCCACCAAAATAACGATTCCTGTTATCGCCAGTATTTCCCAAATATACAGGCGAGTTCAACGTCACCTTCGCGTTCGTTACATTAAAATTAGACGAACCTAAAAGATTATCATTATCAATAGAAACCCTTCCAAACAAGCCGCCTACCCAAAGGCCGCTCAAATCAGCAGATACTTCTATACTATCCAAAGTAAAATCAGCATCCCTTGCCGAAGGGGTAAAACGCCCCGCAATGCCACCGACATAGCGATTCCCAATATATTCAGTCCCCGAAACATCCTTATAAATTTTCGAAATCGAATCCGGAACACTCAAATTCAGCACTTTGATGCTATCTTCCATTGAAACATGTCCGCCGACATCAGCAATAATGCCTCCACTAGCCGATGGAGCACTTTCAATAAGGTCTAGCATCGGGTGTTCTGCAATGACATCGGGTGTCATGCCCAAAGTCACATGATCAATTTTAATCTTTTTAAGAGAAACCGCCGGTGTATTCTTGTCCGTGTTCCCAGTTCCAGCAGTTATAGCCAGCGTCGAGGTTTGCCAACCATAAACCACGGCACCTCGTACCACCACATTTTCAAAGTTGACATTTTGCACAGTGTTTGCCACAACCGATGCATTACAAGCCCCACCACAAAGATGTGCCCCAGACACCGTTTTCGCCTTGACATAAGCATCGGAGAATGTAATATTCTTAACAGTTGTACTACTCAGATTTGAAAAGAACGCAGCATTTACATCTTCGGCAATATAGCAGAAATTCTTTATCGTCTTACCATTACCATCAATCGTCGGCTGGAACGCAAGCGGTCCAAAATTCATGGGAGCAAAAGTAGCGTCTCTACAAGTGATAACATCGCCTGTTTTTTGGTATCCACCAAAATCGATATTAGAATTAAAACGAATTACAAACCCACTATAATCAGTCTTTGCAGAAGGATTTTTGGAAATATCCAATTTCGATTCAATCTCAGTCTGAAAAGCCTGTAAAAAACTTCCCCATGTCGTGTAGGTATTTGCAGTCGGCTTTGACGATTGAAGCTGTTCAATATCGCAAGTATAGACATCATCAGTAGACTTAGAACAACTAAACTTAAGCGCATACGGCAAATCTGCAAAAGACTCCCCTACCAAAAGCAGGGTGCAAATCAAAAAAAGCTTCGCTATTTTTCCCATCATAGCCTCCAACAACGTTTATCCCAAACGCCACAAGTTAATAATAATTTTTTATGCAACAAAAAAGTAAGAACGAGTGCAAAAAAGGCGGGCACCAGGCCCGCCTTTTGAGTAGCGTCACATTTCTGCTTATATTTCCGTGAGTTATCTCACAAGTACCTTGCCCGAGAGCTGCTGGCTGCCGACCTTGATTCGCACAAAGTACACGCCAGACTTCGGTGCATTCAGGCTAAACCGGTTCGTACCGGCGGTCGCCTTGAACTGGCCCGCGGCCACCTTCTTGCCATCAATTCCGACCACGGCGTAGCTTGCGCGTGCCCCGGCCAGAGCCTCGGGAGCCGTAAAGCCAAGCTGCAGCGTGCCACCCGCAAGGGTCGAGCCAAAGCCGCTAATCTTGGAAGAGGCCACCACCGCATTGCTTGCGGCCACGCGGACTTCCACCTGCTTGGCGGACTTGGCGAGAGCCACATTCATGGCCTTTTCGTCAGTAATTTCCGTCGTCACGCCTTCTGCGGTTACAAACAGCTTGAGTCCCTGGCTGTTCAATTCCTTGACGCCTTCGAACTTGAGCTTGCCATCGCGGGCAGAATTTGCACTCACATCGAGAACCCAGCGGTATTCGTTTGCAACCGCCTTGATGCTCTTTGCAAGCTTAGCGCCCTTTTCGCTATTGCGAATCGCAAGCGACACTCGGTTACCCATGCCTGCAGGCGGTTCATCGAGGCTTTCTTCGGTGCCGGCACCAATCACGTTCCAGGAATCCTGTTTGCCGTAATCGTCGGCAAGCGAAACCATCAGGCTCCAGGCGCCCTTGATACCAGCGGCATCCTTATGCATTGCCTTCTTCGTTTCGGCAACAGAGGGCACAACATCAAACGTGAAATCCGGAGCGGCAGGCATGCGCCAGGTGGTAGACTTGGAAACCTTAGCCCACACGGCTTCGTAGGGCCCAATCACATCGTGCACCAATTCGTAACCGCCCTTAGACGGGATCCAGCGCCAGAATGCAACCTTGGTTCCATTATCGGAAGAACCCTTCTTGATGTTCACATTCCAGCCATACGGGTTAGCCACCAGGTTCCAGCCGCTGTACAGGCTATCGAGTTCCCACACGATTTCAGAATCCTTGGAGCCGGTAGATTCGCGAATCACCAGCGGATTGCCTTCGGTCGTACCATACCAGAAGCCGCGAGTGGCATCGGTATTTTCGCCGTTAAAGGCGCGGTACTGCCAGTAGTCACCCACCGGGTTCTTTTCATCCCACCAGTAGAACGCGGCATCGCTAGTCTTTACCTTCTTCTTGTCGAAGGCGGACAGCGAAACCATCTGCCAGCTACCCGGAGTGGCCTTGATTTCAGAGGCGACTTCGAAGTATTCCTCAGTTTTGGCATGTCTTGTACCGTCGTCCACCATCAAGACCACTTTGTACTTGCCGATCGGAGCAGGAGCCAGTTCCCACTGGCTACCGCCAACAATCGGATTCTTAAGGGTATCAATCCAAATGGTATCTTTTCCGCCAATCACAAGGACGCGGGCGACTGCAGATTCACTGACGTTTTCGGTACCGAAGGTCAAGCGGATTGCATTGTTGCCGGACTTTTTAATGGTCGGCTGCACAATCTCGATTTTATCGGTGAAGCTAGAGCTAGAGGCCGGAACGCTGCTGGAGCTTTCGGGTTCGCTCGAGCTAGAAACTTCGACAGAACTCGAAGATTCTTCGGCACTGCTGGAACTTTCGGGTTCGCTTGAGCTAGAAACTTCGACAGAACTCGAGGATTCCGGCTCGCTGCTGGAGCTTTCGGGCTCGCTCGAGCTAGAAACTTCGACAGAACTCGAAGATTCCGGAAGTTTTTCGTAGGTGGCCTTTACTTCGACACTCTTGGTAATCACATCGAATTTACGGTCCCAGCCAGTGAACTTGTAACCTTTGCGAGTCGGGTCAGCAGGCGCCACGGCCGCAGAGCCGTATTCCACCATTTGAACGTCACCAATCTGGGTATCATCGTAATCCAAGAAGGTTACCATGTACTGCACCTTGGTAGAATCGTAAACAGCCTTGTAGACGGCATCGCCCTTGACCCTGGTCACTTCAGGATCCCAGCCCACAAAGGTGTACACGTATTCAGCCGTAGCAGCACGCGGTTCCGGAATCGGCGCCAACACAACCGCACCGTATTCAATGGAATCGCTAGCAACTGATTCACCATCGAAATTCTTAAACACAATCCAGTATTTTTTCGGGTTGTACTCCGCCTTGATATTCAAGTTGTCCTTGACCTGCATGTAAGACATGTCACTCCAGCGAGCAAATTCATAGCCTTCGCGGGCCGGAGCCGGCGGAGCTTGAGCCGATTCCATATACTTCACAATCTGCTCTTTTCCAATCTGCGAACCGTCATAGCTAAAGAACTTGACCGTGTACACGTTAACGTCATACTGAGCTTCTACAGTCAGGTCACCCTGAATATTATGGAAATCCCTATCCCATTCGCCATTAAAGGTATGACCCTCGACCGGGTGATCTAGCACATCTTCTAAGGTCGGTTCGGGGGAATCTTCGCCAGCCTTCACCTGATATTGCTTAATAATATCCTGCTTATCCTTAGTCACAAAAGTGACCATGTAATAAACGGTTTCCGATTCAGGCTTAACGGGGTCATACAGGCCCTCAACCGCAAAGATCGGGAGGTCGCTGTTGCTGCCCTTCAAATAGCTCCACGCATAATCCGCTTCTTTGCTATAGGCGCTGTTCAAGAACCCGGCAAATTGGGAATTCTTTACAGACTTGACCGTTCCGTTATGGTCGCCCGAAAGAGATTCCGTTTCAGCATTGCGGACCACATAGTGGATATTCTCATCTGCAGCCCATTCCGTGGCTCCGGAATAGCCCAGCTGGCCAAACGGGACCAAAATGTCGGTATTGTCAATGTCATCGTAATGGTACACCGACTTAATCTCATAACCCTTGCTAGTCACCATCTTGCCGAACAGGTACCCCACCTTCTTTTCGTAGCCGGCAACGGCATCGCTATGGGTAGCGGTCACCGAAATTTCGCCAATGCTAAAGGCGTTGCGCAATTCCATTGCAACTTCGTTTGCGCTGGCAGCCCCCACAAGGCCACCCACCATGAGCGTATTGCCGGAATGCTTACCACTTACCATGATTTCGCCCGAAACACCGACCCTGTTCATGAGGGTAATTTCGTTACAGACGCCGCACAGGCCGCCCACGTTCGTTTCTTGCCTGTTCGTGGTAGTGACTGCAGCAGCTTCTTTCGCCTTGTAAGAAATCAGGTTTTCGTTGCGGGCAATCACGTTCTCGAACTTCACCGTCTTGCCGCCCTCGACCTTGGTAAAGCCGCCAAGAATGCCACCCACGAACACATTGTTCAAGCTGTCTTCAACCACAATGGATCCATCGTAATACACGCTAGAAAATGTCGCGGGCTTATTGGCGACAGCGACACTTGCAAAACCGATTACGCCGCCCACGAACACGCTGTCACGAGCAGGGGCGCCATTAACTTCTTTTCCACCATCCACAGCCGTTTTGACCTTCGAGGTAATCTTGACAGAAGAAGTATCGTTCACAAGGCCCATGTCCTTTGCCTGGGCCAAGCAAGCAGACCCCACGATACCGCCCAAGTAGGCGTCACTATGCAAGCCGTCAACAGCCGCAGCCGATGCCGAAAGCGAAATGGCGCCTTCGGTTCTGGAATTCTTTATACTCAAGAAGTCGGTGTCCGCAGTGCTTCCGCTCGTGCAAGAGGCGCCATAACCGACAATGCCGCCGGCAAAGTACTGGTACTTGCCCGCCACCTGCAATACATCGGTCAAGTCAATGTCGGCGTAACCATCCACAACCTGGAACGACGTGTTCGTTTCCGTAGAATCAAAGCCCACAAGGCCGCCCACCGCGATTACATCAGTAGAAGAAGCGTCGTAGATTTTACCGCTAAACTTGCTATTACTGAGAACGAATTTTCCGGTATTGGCGTTTGCACCGAACGCATTCGACTTGAACACCGTCAGCACGCCGAAAAGGCCACCCATAGACGAACCGCCCGAAATGCGGGACGGCAAGACTCCGCTTTGTGCTCCGACCGCTTTAACGACCTGCAAGTTTTCATTGGTATTGCCAACCGTCTTGACAAAACCCGCAATACCGCCCAAAGCGGACTTGTGGCCCTGAGCCTCGTCGCGAACGTCAACCCAAATAGAATCGTTTATAAAAGTATTGTCCTCTTCGCTCGTGTCACGGACAACAAAACCAACCAAACCGCCCAAGAATACGTTATAACCAGTCTCACGCTTTAATTCGGCAGAACCGGCATAGCCTTCGGTAATAGCGACCGTATTAGAGACAGCAACGCCATCGCCTACGACATTCGAAAGAGTCGAATTGCGGACATAACCCGCAAGGCCACCTGCAACGGGCCCTTGGATTACGGCATTCGTAATACCGATGCTGTCGACCAGCGAATAGGTCACCACGCCCGCTATGGCACCCACAGGGTGGTAAGCATCACCCTTGGTGCTTTCGCCACTGACAATAATGCGTACGCCATCGAACTTGACGTTTTTGATAGTCGAGCGGTTAACGCTTTTGAACAAGCCCACAGGTTCTTTCGCATCGGATGCTACATAGCAAAGATTTTTAATGTACTTGCCATTTCCGTTTAACATGGTGCTGTCAATAGCCGAGAACGGCACATGGTTTACGTCACACTTGCCCTCTTCAGTCGTGGCGGAATATTCACCCAAGTCGATATTGGTAGCGAGTTCAAGGGTCACGCCTTTGTACGTAACCGACTTGATCCAGTTTGTTTCAAGCATTTGGGCTAGGTTTTCGGGAGTAGCGGTAACACTGGCTACACAGCCATTGGTGGCCCCCCCCCACATACCCATGCCAGGCGTCACTACAGGCTTACAATCTTTGGCTTCTTGGCTAAGCACCAATATGGTGGTGGCGTTCATGCCGAAACCATTAACCTGCGATTTCAGGTTAAAATAAGAGGTTGCCGCCACTTCGTCACCGGGTACAGCAAAACCCATGCCGGTCCACGCCAGCATGGCAAACAAAAACAAACCGATTTTTGCTTTCATAAAACCCTCAACTATCTTCTTCTATATGTAAAAATACCTTAAAATTTTCAAAAAAGATAGGGGGGCGCCTCCAAAAACCCCGTGTCTGTGACATGGAACAAAAACCGCTCACATATCACACTCCACTAAAAAAAGCGATTTTCGTAACTCATTGTCTGACAAGCACATATTTTACACACTTTGTTGTGAAAATTATCACACTTTACGCAAAAGCCATTGACGCAGGCGCACGTTTATGTTACATTTAGGTTACAAACTTTTTATAAGGAGACACTCAATGCTTAAGAAGATCGCACTCGTCGCAGCCATGGCTGCAAGCGCATCCTTTGCAACCTACAACTTCTTCCCGGTTGGCGACGCCAACAAGGGTGAAGCCACCATCGGCCCCAGCTACTATTGGCATGATGACTGGTCCATGATGCAAATCAACGCAAACGTCAAGTACAACGTTATTCAGAACCTGGAACTTTCTCTCCAGGGTCTCGGCTACCAGCTCTGGAACGAAGACGAACACTGCGATGACAATGGAGCCAAGTGCCCCGATTCTGACGGTCTGCTGGCCATGACCATTGGTGCCCGTTACCAGTTCATGCCCATGCTGATTGCAGCTTTGGATATTAAGGTTCCCCTGAGCTCTGAAGATGCCGTTGGTGGCAAGTATGATCCGCTTGGTTTCTATGGCGCAATCCAGTATACTCAGGAACTCGTCTCCAATCTTTACATTGGTTCTGAACTCGGCCTTACCTTCGACCTTGAGGACGAAGACCTTTCTCATGGTCTGGTATTGACCTTGCAAGCTGAATTGGACTACAGCATTGCATCCATCGGTCTGACTCCGTGGATTGGCTTTGCATTCAACTACAAGCTGACCGACGACGAATATTCGGGCGTGGGTAAGTGGGAAGATCACTCCGGCGACAACGGCTTCACCATTTGGCTCGGTGCACAGTACGACATCAACACCATGTTCGGTGTCAAGGCTAACTTCGTTATCAATACCGGCGACTCTATGAGTGCATTCGGTGGAGACAACAAGGCTAAGGGCGTCAACGGCGCTCTCGTCATCCGCTTCTAATCGGTTGTAAACTGCTATTTACTGCCCCGGACAACAGTCCGGGGTATCTTTTTTTTACACCCCTAGCCCTAATGCATTTACTAAATTGTAACACAAAAACTTTTTCCAAGGAGTCTGGAATGTTCAAAAAAATCGCACTCGCAGCGGCCCTCGTTTCTAGCGCCGCTTTTGCAACTTGGGACTACTACCCCGTTCTCGAAGGCGGCAAGGGTTCTGTAAAGGGCAACCTCTATTACGACTGGGACCACGACTGGTCACATGCCGGCCTTGGCATCGGCGTTCGCTACAGCGTAATCCAAAACCTCGAAATTTCCTTGCAGGATTGGGGTTACCAGTTCTGGGGCGAGAGGGACTGCAGCGGCTGCGTGAACGGCGGTAGCGGCCTGCGCGACCTGACTATCGGCGCACGTTATCAGTTCGACCCCTCGTTCAACGGTTTTGTAGACCTTATTCTACCCGTCGGCAATGACGATGTCGATTACAACGGCATCAGCCGCACATATCCTCCTTCTAGCGAAGAAATCGCCCTCTATTTGGGCGGCCAGTTCAGCATGCCGATCAAGGAGGCTCCGGGCCTCAAGTTCGGAACCGAAGCCGGTTTGTTCTGGGGCTTTGAACACGACAACAATGAACGCGGTTTGGAATTGCACATGGGTGGCGAAATCGCCTATACCGTTCCGAACACAGAAATCACACCGCTCTTCGGCTTGCAACTCAAGTTCCGCCTTACCGAAAGCACTTGGGAAGACAACGGCGTCGAAGTGGGTGGCGACGACGATGGCGACCACCAGATTACCATCTGGCTCGGTTGCGGAATCTACGTAATCCCGAAGCAGTTGGAAGTCACCGGCAAGCTCTTTGTTCGTAGCGGCGACCAAGACAACATGGGCGGCGACGCAACCGGACTGTACGTCGGTGCCGAATTCTTCTTCTAAAAAGAACTTAGTCGGTAGAGCTTAGAACTTAGACAAAAGGCGTGCTTTTCAGCCCGCCTTTTTATTTTACATTCTTCTAAGTTCTGCAGTGCCGAAGGCACGATCTAAGTTCTATCAACTATTTCACGTCGTATTCCAGCACGGGCAGGTTCTCCCCCGCCTTCATGGCCTTGTCAAGCGCCGCAGACTTCGTGGGGTCCAGCCACCAGTATATCGGTATGGCGTCTTCGCGGTTAAAGCGGTCGAAGACTTTTTCGGGAGTGCCATAGCGGTTCCAGTAGAGAATGCGGTGGTGGTCGCACTGCCACATGAGCACGTAGGGCACGATTTCAGCCAGGCGGTTATCCAGTGCCTTCAGGATTTCGTTGCGCTTCGCGAGGTCAAATTCCGTCTTCTGCAAGTTGATGAGGCTATCCACCACCTTGTCCTGCACACCGGCCAGGTTATTCGTACCCTTCTGCAGTGCGGTTGTGGAATACCAGCTGGCTTCCGGATCGCGGAGGCGGCCAGCGCCCCAGTTCACCCAGTAAAGGTCAAAGTCTGCATCGTCCAAGCGCTTGCGCAAGGTACTCTGCGACATCTGTTCAATAGTCGCCACAACACCTACCTTCTTCAAGTCTTCCTGGAACAGCGTGAGGTGACGTAAGTCTTCTTGGCTGGTGATAAAGTTGATAGCGAAAGGCTTGCCGTCTTTTTCCAGCACGCCCTGGGCATTCACTTTGTAGCCCGCTTCGGCAAAGAGGGCGCGGGCGCTATCCGGGTTGAACTTGTAGAGCGGTGCCGTCGGGTTCTGGTCACCTTCCCACAGGTCAGGGTAATAGCTGTTGAGCAAGAAGTACTGGTTGTACATGTACTTTTCGTTCATGGCTTCGCGGTTCAGGAGCATGTTGAGGGCGCGGCGTACGCGCACGTCCTGGAACTGGGGCTTGCGCAAATTGATGGCCATCCCCTGGAAACCGATGGGCTCCTTGTTGAAGACACGTTGCTTGACCGCCCAGCCTTTTTGAATGGCGTCAAAGTCCGTCTGTTTCATCCAGATGCTGCTGGTGTAGATGGCGTAGGCGTTGATGTCCTGCTTCTTGAAAGCTTCCAGCGCTTTAGTCTGGTCGTTCATAAAACGGTAGCGGATTTTTTCGAAGTTATACTTGCCGCGGTTCCAGTTCTTCTTGAACCCCCACCAGTCGGCACGGCGGGCAAGTTCTACGTAGCGGTCTTCGCGGAAGGTCTTGATCTTGTACGGGCCCGAAACCACCGGGAACTCGTAGCGGATCTGGTTGAAGTCCTTGCCAGCCCACACGTGTTTCGGGAAGGCGAGCATGCCCGCCGCTTCCCAGAAGTTACCCCAGTGGGATTCCTTCGCAGTCATCTTGATCGTTAAGCTATCCACGACCTCGGGGCGGTCAAAGCGGCTAAGCCCCACCTTGAATATGGGCGTCAAATTCTTTTCGTCCATGATGACGTCGTAGTAGAACTGCACATCTTCGGCGGTCACCGGCTTGCCATCGCTCCACTTGGCCCGCGGGTCCACGTGGAAGGTAAACGTCTTGCCGTCTTCACTCACATTCCAGCTGTCGGCAAGGATTCCCACTTCACGGTCTTCGGTAGAATGCAGGCTCACGAGTGGTTCGAACATCATGCCCATGAGTTCGGCAGAGAAACTGTTGTAGTCTTCCCACATGTTGAAGGACTTGGGCATGGCGGAACCCCAGAGCGTAATCGTTCCGCAGGGGCGGGCATCCTTCGAGGCAATCGGGTCGAACTCGCCCGTGGCTTCAGGGTCTTGCGGGAGTTCGGGGCAGTTGAGTTCGGCAGATTTCGCAGACTTTGCCCCCTTGGAACCGGATTCGTTGCAAGCGGTAAACGACAGCGTCGAGGCCATCAAAGCCGCAGAAATAAACGCAGCACCATAAAACTTTTTCATATTTTCAATCTTCATTTTTCACTATGGATTGCTTCGGGGCTCCACCCCTCGCAATGACGTTTTTCACAAAATAGTTTATTTGGGATAAAGCATCAAATCACTTTATCGGTAACCACGCGCCACTCGCCCGGTTTTAAACCACCCAGGGGAATATTACCGATTTGAACGCGAATCAGGCGAAGCGTCGGGAACCCCACCGCTGCCGTCATGTGACGCACTTGGCGGTTTTTGCCCTCGATGAGCGTGAGTCGCACCCAGCTCGTGGGGATATTCGCCCTAAAACGCACCGGCGGATTGCGGGACCAAAGCCAATCCGGTTCTTCCGCCATTTCTGCCTTGCAGGGCTTGGTATGGTAGCCCTTGATATCGACACCCCTGGCAAGCTTGCGCACCGCCTCTTCGGTAATCTGGCCATCCACCTGGGCCAAGTAGGTACGCGGGTGTTCAAACTTCGGGTCCAGCAGTTTCTTGATAAGCTTGCCATTATCCGTCAGCAAGAGTGCGCCCTCGCTGTCGTGATCCAAGCGCCCTGCTGCATACACCCCCGGCGGGAACCCGAAGGTATCGAGCGCTGCATGGCCCGACTCCGGCGTGAACTGGCTTAAAACGCCGAAAGGCTTGTTAAAGAGAATAACCGAGGACATCGGGAATAAAGGTAGAAAATAGTTGGTAGAGCTTAGTTGGTAGAACTTAGAAGAATCATCCAAGCTCTAAATTCTAATTGCTATATTATCTCACATGAAAATTCTTGTTACTGGTGCAGCAGGTTTTATTGGTTCCAAGCTCATGTTCATGCTCGCGGAACGCGGCGATGAAGTGGTGGGCCTCGACAATATTAATGACTATTACGATGTACGCCTCAAGTACGGTCGACTCCGCGAAGGCGGCATCGAACAGCCCGGCGACAACTTCGCCTACGGCGCCATGGTGCAAAGCACCAAGTACAAGAACTGCCGATTCGTAAAAATGGGAATCGACGACAAGGAGCCGCTGGACAAACTCTTTGCCGAAGAAAAGTTCGACAAGGTCGTGAACCTCGCCGCTCAAGCAGGCGTGCGCTACTCTATCACGAACCCGTATGCCTACCTGCAAAGTAATTTGGTCGGATTCCTGAACATTCTGGAAGCCTGCCGCCACAACCAAGTCAAGTACCTAGTGTTCGCCTCGTCCAGCTCCGTGTACGGTCTCAACAGCAAGGTGCCCTACAGCGAAGACGACAAGGTGGACAATCCGGTGAGCCTGTACGCCGCCAGCAAAAAGAGCAACGAACTTATGGCCCACAGCTACAGCAAGCTTTACAACCTGCCCGTCGCGGGTCTACGGTTCTTTACCGTTTACGGGCCGTGGGGACGTCCCGACATGTCGCCCATGCTCTTTGCCCGCGCGATTTCCAAGGGCGAACCCATCAAGGTGTTCAACAACGGCGACATGATCCGCGACTTTACCTACATCGACGACATCGCCGAAGGCACCATCCACACACTGGATCATGTGCCCGATGCTGCCAAGTGCCCCAACAACGTGCCCTACAAGATTTATAACATCGGCTGCAGCCACCCCGTAAAGCTCATGGACTTTATTGCGGAAATCGAAAACGCTTACGGCGAGCCCGCCAAGAAAAACTTCTTGCCCATGCAGCCCGGCGACGTGTACCAGACCAACGCCGACACCACCAAGCTCGAAACCGAGTGCGGCTACAAGCCCCACTGGAGCCTGCACGACGGCATCGCCGAATTCATGAAGTGGTACAAGAGCGACAAGAACCCGTTGAGGTAAACATTTTCGGAGGAAACAACATGAAAGCTATCTCCCGCACTATTGCAGGCGCACTGTTCGCAACCGGTCTAGCCTCTGCTCAAGTCCAAATGGGCGGACACGCCGCAGTCAACTTCAGCACGCTCTGGGGTGACGGAGCTTCTGAAAAGGAAATCCCCTGGAGTCTCGGCCTTACAGCCGGCGCCGCCGCCAAAGTCGCCGTAAACGAAAAAGTCAGCGTTGTACCCGAGCTCGATGTGGACTGGCGCCGCCAAAAAGACGACGAATTCACATGGAACACGTGGGCACTTGAATTACCCGTTCTCGCCCGTTACAACGTGTTACCTCAAATGTACTTTGAAGCGGGCCCGCGACTCGCGCTGCTCCTGTCCTCTGAAATGGAGCAAGACTTAGGCAGCGTTGTCGAAACAACCAACTTCGGCAAAAATGACGCACTCAACGTCTTTGAATTCGGCATCGACGTCGGCATAGGCTGCTCGGTCACGCCCAATTTGGACCTGGGCATTCGCTACGGTGTGGGCCTGACCTCTATCATTGACGGCAAAAAATTCGAAAGCGAAAACCAAGCCTTCAAGAACATGCAAATCCAAGTCGGCGGAATTTACTGGTTTATGTAAGAGAACATGGCGTTCTAAAAAACGCCTTTTGTCCCTTGGTTAATCTGAAAAATCTGCCGGAGCGGCTGTCAAAATCGTCAGTATACGCTGACGATCTGATTTTGTGAATTTGCCTTTCAGCGAATTACGAATTGCTAATTGACGAGATGCCACATCGACTCCCGTAAACATCGGAGAATTGACCAAGCCCCGTATATAGCCATCCTCAGACTCAGTCACCTTTATCCGAGCGCCCTTAACGTTGCCATAAGCAGAGGTTTTCAAAACCATGCGTACACGTTCTTTCAGCGGTACATCTTTCGCTACTGTTTTAATCTTTCTATTCTCCATAATACAAGTCATACCCTCTCGCAACAATTGCATTTGCAGCATCATTACATTGGTCCGCAAACTGCCTTAGCACGTTAACTTTCTTTGAATCTCTCTCAATAAAAGCCCTTAAAATACTTTCTACTGCGACTCCCGCAAAATAAATTGATGCCGAAAAACGTTTCTTCTCAAAAAGGATGTTTGACGTTTCAATACGAGCAAGCGCCGCATCTATACGATTTTGCGGGCGAAACAGCTCTTTGTGATTTCCCTTTTTCTGCATATAATTAAAATAGATTAATGTATTCTAAAATGCAAGACAAACAACCTTCTCTCATTCATGTTGCAAACAATAGTTTGCAAGGACCATGTATTTTCTTGCTGTAAGTAAAAAAATTATTCGCACGGAATAAAGCTGAAAAACTACGAAGGCTAGGTCGAATTCGCCGAGTTGGTGGAAATCGCGGCGGCCACTGGGAGATTGTAGAGTAACATTGACGGCAAAAAATTTGAAAATTTGCCCTGCTTTCGCAGGGCATTTTTTTGGCCTATATGACATTTGGGTACCTAAATTTCTCGTAACCCTTTGATTTATAAGGCGTTGTAGCAAATTTTTCTTTTATGGGAAAAATTTGCTTTTTT